>NZ_JBCNLP010000001.1:1414717-2829434 GCF_039595395.1 Novosphingobium sp.
AGACCGATGGCCACAAAGCCAGCTTCACCCTTGCCAACACCGGCCAGCGCGCGGGCGCCACAGTGGGGCAGGTCTATCTGGTGAGCCGCAACGGCCAGCCGCTGCGCCGCCTTGTCGGGTTCAAGCGGGTGGATCTGGCGGCGGGGGCTTCGGCTCCGGTGGCGGTGTCGATCGATCAGCGTCTGCTGGCTGACTGGAAGGATGGCGGTTGGTCGCTGCCTGCCGGTGAGTATGGCTTTGCTCTGGGCGAGAACGCCGAGGCTCTGGGGCAGGTCGTGACCGTGAAGGTCAAGGCTGCGCGTTGGAAGGATTAAGGGGAAAAGGGAAAGTGCGAGGGGGTTACCCCCTCGCGCTCCCATTTTTTGTCGGCCTTGCGCAAAGGGTTCGGCCTTGGCGTGAGTTCGCCGCGCCGCAGGCTTTAAATGCTTGTTGTATTTTTCTACCTGCGGCGCCTTACGTCGCGCAGGTGGATAGTCCGGGCACAAGGATCGGGTGCCACTGCCTGATCGTCGGAAGACGTAACCGGGGGTGCAGGGGGCGCGGGCGTCCCCTGCTTTTATTCTTCCCCTTCTGAAGGCACCAAAACCACCAGCTTGTAATCGCCCCGCTCCGCCGGATGGAGCGTGTGCTGCCGATAGGCGATCAACCCCTCCACAGGATGCACAAACCCGCGCAGACCACCTTCGCGCGCCGTCACCGCCTGCCGGTCCCACACTTGCGCGAAAAAGGGGCTTTGCGCTTTCAGCTCTTCCACCAGCGCCTGAGCGCGCGGATCATCCAGCGTGCGACCGTAATCGGCGCGGAACTCGGCCAGCAGACGGGTGGCTCGGTTTTCCCAATCGGGGATCAGCTCGCGGGCGGTGTCCGCCGTGAAGACGTAGCGCAGCAGGTTCTTCGGGCCCTTCGCGCCCAGCCAATGGGCGAAGAGCCCTTGCGCGGCCTCGTTCCAGCAGCAGGCGTTCCACAGGCGGTCGAGCCCATAGGCGGGGTGTTCCAGCAGGCCGACCATCGCCTGCAGCGCATCGGGCGCGTCCGACACGGGCACTGGCGCTGGCGCGTCAGGGTCGCGGCGCCCGGCCAGTTCGAAGAGATAGGCGCGCTCCGCCGGGGTCAGGGCGAGGGCCATGGCGAGGCGGCGCAGCGCCTCGGGCGAGACGCTGACGTCGCGGCCCTGCTCGATCCAGGCGCACCATGTGGCGCCGATCCCGGCGCGGGCGGCCAGCTCCTCGCGGCGCAGGCCGGGGGTGCGGCGGCGCGCCGTGGGCATGTCGGGCGCCATGCTTTCACGATGCGAGCGGATGAATTGGCCCAGCAGGCGGCGTTGCTCCTCGCTCCTCATGGCAGGGCTATAGGCGAGGCCGGGGCGGGGGCCAAGGCATCGTGACCGGCATGTTTTGGGCATGCTGACGGAAAGCGCCAAGTTTCGTGGCCCGCATCCTGCTTGGAGGCGCCCTGGCAAGGCTCGACCTTCCTTCACCCGACGCGAAGTGGTAAAACGGGGCGCTCGGGGGGATGGACTCCGCGCGCTTGCATCGGATCTGTGGGGACAAGTGCGGGCATGATGGAGGGAAAGCGGCCGGTTCCGGCCGGGATCAGCGATGGGCTCGATGCGGCGGCAGGTTTGCGCGCCGCTTTCGACGCGATCGAGGAAGGCGCCTGCATCATCGAGCGACTGCCTGAAGGCACCTATCGCTGTCTGGCGATGAACCCGGCCATGTGCGTGATGTTCGGCCTGGGCGATCTGACCGGCCAGATCCTGCGCGATGCCTTCCCCGGCGCCAGCGAGGACTGGCAGGCCGATTGCGACAGCGTGCTGGCCAGCGGCAAACCCTTCCGCTGCGAGCGCGAGGTTTCGCCGCACGGCATGATGCTGGCGATGGCGATCTCGCCGCTGAAGGATGCGCCGGGGCAGGTGCTGATCGTGACACGGGATGTCACCCAGCGCCGCCGGGCCGAGGAAGCGCTCAGCCGCAGCGAGGCGCAGATGCATGCGCTGCTGCGCGCCAGCTCGGACATCATCTACAGCATGAGCGCGGACTGGAGCGAGATGCGCCAGCTCCATGGCCGCGACATGCTGGTCGACACCGCCGCCGCCAGCATCCGCTGGCTGGAGGACTATATCTTCCCCGAGGATCAGCCGCAAATCCGCGCTGCTATCGAGGACGCGATCCGTCGCGGCGGCACCTTCGCGCTGGAGCATCGCGTGCGCCGGGCCGATGGCAGCGAGGGGTGGGTGTCATCCCGCGCCATTCCGCAATTCGATGCCGATGGCGCCATCGTCGAATGGTTCGGCATGGCCAGCGATGTCACTGCCCGCGTGCTGGCCCAGCGCGAGGCCGAGGCGGCACGGGCGCGGCTGGCCCGGCGCGAGGCGCTGCTCTCGAAGATCCTCGCGGCATCGAGCGATTGCATCAAGCTGATCGAGCTGGACGGCACGCTCACCTACATCAACGAGGGTGGCATGCGCACCGCCGAGATCGCCGATCTGGCGCAGGTGAAGGGCAGTTACTGGCCCGACTATATGACCACGCCGGAAAGCCGCGAGCTGGCCCGCGCGGCGCTGGTGGCGGCGGCGCTGGGGCAGACGTCGCATTTCGAGGGCGAGGGGCGAACATGGTTGGGGCAGACCAAATGGTGGCATGTCACCGCCTCGCCGCTGCATGACGAGAGCGGGGCGGTCAGCCGGGTGCTGGTGGTCTCGCGCGATCACACCGAGATCCGCGACGCGCAGGAGCATCAGCGGATGCTCAATGGCGAACTGAGCCACCGGTTGAAGAATCTGCTCTCGCTGGCGCAGTCGATCGTCAGCCAGACCTTGCGCCATGCCGATGATCTGGGCGATGCCTCGGCCAAGATCGCCTCGCGGCTGCTGGCGCTGGCTCAGGCCACTGACGGGCTGACCGGCGGTGCGTGGAAAGAAGGGAGCCTGAGCGATATCGTCAAGGCGGGCCTCTCCTGCGTGCTGGGCTATGGCGACCGCATCGCGCTGGAAGGGCCCGAGGTGCGGATCGGGGCGCAGGCCGCGCTGGCGATGACGCTGACGGTGCATGAGCTGGCGACCAATGCCACCAAATATGGCGCGCTGAGCAATGATGCCGGATCGATCACCCTGCGCTGGGCGGTGGAGGAGCGCGAGGGACAACGCCATTTCCTGTTCGACTGGCAGGAGCAGGGCGGGCCGCTGGTCCACCCGCCGCAGCATCGCGGTTTTGGCAGCCGGATGATCGAGCGGGTGCTGCTGGCGCATGTGACGGGGCGGCTGTTCGTCGATTATGCGCCGCAAGGGCTGCATGTCAGCGTGGATACGCCGCTGGCCGATCTGGCCGAGAAGCCGCCGCGCCTGATGCGCCAGCCCTGAGGTGTTTCCCCTCGTCCCCGGTAAGGGGAAGGGTGGCGCTCGGCACATCCGTAGCGGAAGGACCATTCGGAACAGCCGAAGCGCCTTTACGGTTTTTCCCATAACTCCGTAAATTTTCGGATAAGAACGGCGTTAAGGATACGAATTTAAGAGTAGTGCCGAAAAGATTTTTCGATTCATCAGAGTCTTGCTTTATTTTTTTGTGAATCAAACAAATCAAAAGTTAACGGGCGGTCAAGAATTCTGAATGCAGAATGAATAAAGGGTTCTGAAAACAAATTGAGCGCCTGGGCTGCGTTACCAGGCCCAGGCGCTCAAAATGATGCTCGGCACAAGCAACCGTAGGATGTATACATCTTCGGGCTAGCCGCAGCGTCTTGCCCAACTAACGGCCTTCATTCGGGATGGTTCCCGAAAAATCGACGTGGGACTAGGGGAAATGTGACTCCGGGTTTTTACGTTGTTGATCCGCGATTTGGTGGTGGCGGCTCCTTTGATCGGACCTATCCCGGCCCAGCGACGTTCCGTTTCACAAGGCCAGACATGCGTTGCTGGCGCGGCGGGGGCCTCACGGATGAGTACAGGCAGCAAATCGGCTGGAGCGGGCAAGATATCCTCGCTTTGGGGACCCTCGCGCTGGGGCATGCTGCGCGCGCATGGCAAGGATGCGGCGCTCTATGCCTGGCGTGAGGCCGATGAGGACAATGTCGGGCTGATCGCCGCGGGTGTGGCCTTCTATGCCTTTCTGGCGCTGGTGCCGCTGCTGGGTGCGATCGTGCTGGGCTATGGCCTGCTGGCCGATCCCGAGACCGTGCTGCATCACGCCCGCGTGCTGGCCGAGGTGATGCCCGAGGATGCCGCAAGGCTGGTCGGCAAGCAGTTGATGGAGGTGGTGAGCACCTCCAGCGGCAAGAAGGGGCTTGGCGCGGTGGGCGCCCTGCTGCTGGCGCTGTTCAGCGCGCGCAACAGTGCGCAATCGCTGATCGTGGCTCTCAACATCGCCTATGAAGTGAAGGAAAGGCGAGGATTTTTCGCCGTCTATGGCATGGCGCTGGGGGTCACCGGCGGCGGCGTGGTGGTGGTGATCGTCGCGCTGGCGGCGATGGCCTTTGTCGGGAGCTGGGGGCACTGGCTGCCCCAGATGCCCGCCGGGTTGAGCTTTCTGGGCAAGGCTCTGTCCTATCTCTTTATCGGGCTGGGCGGGGCGGGGGTGGCGGCCACGCTCTATCGCTATGCCCCGGCGCGCTCCACCCCGCATGAGGCGTGGATCAGCCCCGGATCGACGCTGACGGCGCTGGGGTGGCTCGTGCTGTCTCTCGGCTTCGACCTCTATATCTCTCATTTCGGGCATTATAACGCCACCTATGGCTCGCTGGGGGCGATGGTGGCGGTGCTGACCTGGCTCTATCTTTCGAGCTATGTCCTGCTGCTGGGGGCCGAGCTGAATTCCGCCCTCGACCTGCGCGCCCGGCGGACCATGGAGCAGCCTCCCGCCCCGATTGCCCCGCCGCCTGCCGTCGCTGAGCCCATCGTTGCGTCGCAGGACCCCAAGAACAGTGCTCCTGAACAACTGGCCGAACTGGTGACAGGGCAGGTGGGCACGCAGGCGCTGCGCAAGACGGGAATCATTCCCTTTGCGATGGCGATGACGGGCCTGACCTTCCTGCGCCAGCGGGGCAAGGCCGTGCCGGGCGCGGTGCTGGTGGCGGGAGCCAGCCTCTGGGCCTGGGTCACACGCGCCAGGCGGCGCGGCGGGGCCTGACCGCAGGCAGCGGGCATGTCTCCATCAACCGGGCCTTGCGCGGGGTAGAAAGAAGGACTCGCAAGGAACATCGTATTGCGATATGTCTTTCATCAGCATCAGGCGAAGACCGACACCATAGATCGGCACGCCGGAGAGGATGCTTGAAAGGGGTTGCGATGGGTATGATTTCGCTTTTCGCCGATGGCGCGGCACTGATGATCGGCAGTTTGCTGGTCGCGGTCCTGCTGACGATCGCGGCCTGGGTGGCCGCCGACAAATTGCATCGGCGCTGGGTTTCGCTGGTTCTGTTGGGCGTGGTGGTCGCTGGCCTGCTGGTCAGCCCGCTGGAGCAGAGCCTGTTCGTCCGGATGGTCTCGGTGTTTCTGGTGGTGGGTGGCTTGCTGCTCTCGGTCACCGTGCTGGATCGGAGCGAGGCGCCGGACGAGGATGTTTCAGCGCGTCCGGCGCGGCGGCTTCGTCCGCGTCCCTTGCATGCCCGCACCGCGCATCATGGACGGATCACGCGGCGCCCTTGAAAAGTCGGCGGGGGCCTATCCCCCGCCTTCACCTTTTGGCAATCACCACAGCACACCCGCATCGTCGGGCGTGATCGGGGCCGGGGCGACATCGCCAAGGCCTTGGGTCAGATCGATCTCGATGGTGCGGCACATGGCCTCCAGCGGCAGATCGTGGATCGTGTTGGCGAAGGGATCGACCAGATCGTCACCGATCGCCAGAACGGCCAGAAACATCGTGCCCGCCACCGTCGAGCCCAGCGGCGTCGCCACGCCCAGCGCCTCGACCAGCCCGAAGGGCAGCAGCAGGCAGAACAGATGGGTGAACAGCTTGGGAAACACCCGGAACTGAGCGGGCAGGGGCGTGTTCTTCAACCGCTCCATCCCGCCCTGGGCATTGGCCATATCGACCAGAATGCCTTCCATATGGGTCTGCTGGATGGTGTCGATCAGCCCCTGCTGCTTCGCCTCGGCAATCAGCCGCCCGGTGCCGTCCAGAATGGCATTGGCGACATTGGCGCGGGCCATCGCCGTTTCCGCCTCGCCCGGTGACAGATCGGGCAGCAGCGCCGTGTCGATGGGGGTGCGGCGCAATTGGCTGCGCAGCGCATTCACATAGGCGATCTGGCGCAGCACGATGGCGCGGCGCAGTCCCTGGCTCTGGCCGGTAGCATCAGCCCCCTCGGGCAGGAAATTGGCTGCGGCGCGTGCCAGATTGCGGTTGGCGTTGATCATCAACCCCCACAGCCCGCGCCCTTCCCACCAGCGCTGATAGGCCGATGTGCTGCGGAAACCCAGAATCAGCGCCAGCACGCTGCCGAACAAGGTCAGCGGCAGGCCGGGCGCCTGAAAGGGAAAGTGGTAATAGGTGACGGTGACGATCACATCCCACACGAACAGCAGCAGCAAAGGGCCTTTGATGCCGCCGACGATGGTCTGGTAGCTCGATTTGGAAATCACGATCATGGGGCGGCAGACTGTCCTGCAAAGGGCCTGAAAGCAAGGGAGAGTTGGCGCGCTTTCGGATCAGCGCGGCGTGGCGGGTTTTGTCGGCTGATGGTTCTTGTCCGCGGCCTTGCCGCCCATCGCATGCGACATCGCCAGCGAGGTGCCGGTGGCCGGGCGGATATGGAACCATTGCGGGCGGTCGATTGCGACCAGAAAGGCCAGGATGGCCAGACCCACGCCGAGCAATGCCATCGTGCCTTTCAGCCGGTGGCTGGCCTCCTGCGAGGCATGGTTCTGGGGCGCCGTGCGGCGGGCCTGAAAGGTGCGGGGGCGGACCATAATGAACTCCTGTGATCGATGCGCAGGGGGAGGCGCGCTTTCGACCCCATTGTGGAGACAGGACGTTTCGGAAAAATTCTGCTTTCGTAACAAAGAATTTCTGCAGCGCAGCGTCTCGTTGTGCAGTGCAGTGTAATCGGTGAGCTGTTGCCTCCAGTCTCGATCGGGCGGCGGAAAGGACAAGAATCATGGCGCATTCGCGGCTCTGTTCCACGCGCCGCTTTGCCGCTATGCGGGGCGATCCAGAGCCTTTGCCGCCGGGAAATCCCTGGCTTCGGCGAGGCCTCTGACCATGATGTTGAGTGAGTAAGCGGCCATGTCATCTGTTGAAAATTCCGCTCCGGCGGCGCTGCCCCGGACGCTGTCCTGGCCTCATTTGCTGGCCCTTGGGGTGGGCTCGATCGTGGGGACGGGCATTCTCACGCTGATCGGCGTCGGCGCGGATCGCGCCGGGCCCGCCGTGCTGCTGTCCTTCGCGATCGCCGGGGCGATCTGCGCCTGCGCCGCTCTGGCCTATGCCGAGCTTTCCGCGATGATGCCAACGGCGGGCAGCGCCTACAGCTACAGCCACAAGGTGCTGGGGCGGACCGTGGGCTGGATCGTGGGCTGGAGCCTGATTCTGGAATATTCGCTGGTGGTCTCTACCGTGGCGGTGGGCTGGTCGGGCTATGCCACGCCGCTGCTGCAGGCGGTGGGCTTCCCCAAGGCGCTGACCAACGGGCCCGAACTGGGCGGCATCATCAATCTGCCGGCCATCTTCATCATCGCGGTGATTGCGGGGCTGCTCAGCTTCGGCACGCGGGAAAGCGCGCGGATCAACACGATTCTGGTGTTGATCAAGATCCTGACGCTCAGCCTGTTCGTGGCGGTGGCGCTGCCCGCCTTCGATGCGTCGCACCTCTCGCCCTTCATGCCCTATGGCTTCGGCAAGCATATGAGCCCCGATGGCATCGAGCGCGGGGTGATGGCCGCCGCCGCGATCATCTTCTTCGCCTTCTATGGCTTTGACGCCATTTCCACCGCCGCCGAGGAGACGCGCAATCCGGGGCGCGATCTGGTGATCGGCATCATCGGCTCGCTGGCGATCTGCACGCTGGTCTATGTGCTGGTGGCCGCGGCGGCGATCGGCGCCATGCCCTTCACCCATTTCGCGCAGAGCCCCGAGCCGCTAGCGCTGATCCTGCGCGAAATGGGGCAGGCCTCCATCGCGCGGATCGTGGCGATTGCCGCCGTTATCGCTCTGCCCACGGTGCTGCTGGGCTTTCTCTATGGCCAGAGCCGCATCTTCCTTGCCATGGCGCGTGACGGCTTCCTGCCCGCTTCGCTGGCAAAGCTGTCCTCACGCGGGACGCCGCTGCGGGTGACGACGATGACGGCGGTGATCGTCGCCGTTCTGGCTGGCGTGCTGCCGATCTCCGAGATCGCCGCGCTGGCCAATGCCGGGACGCTGATCGCCTTTGCCGCCGTGGGTCTGTGCCTGATCGTGTTGAGGCGTCGCGCGCCCGATATGCCTCGCCCGTTCCGCGTTCCCGCTGGCATGCTGGTGGCGAGCGGCGCCGTGGCGGGGTGCCTCTATCTGTTCCTCAACCTGCCGACCAAGACGCTGATCGCCTGCCTGTGCTGGAACCTGCTTGGCGGGGCGATTCATCTGTTGCGCGGACGGAAGGGCTGATTGGCAGTCAAAAGACAATGCGAGGGGGCGTTTTTGGTTGGTCGCATTCCTCAAGAGGAATGCTCCGGGCCCTCGCGCTCCCATAACGTCTCCCGGCGGGACGTTGGCGCTGCAGGTGATCTCATGTCCGCCCTCAGTGTCGGGAGACGAAATGGGGTGCAGGGGGGTAACCCCCCTGCGATTATTCCTTCAACCTCTTGATTGATCCACATCTTCATAAGGCCGACGCAATCAATATAGGCCATTCGTCGCAGACCGGTTGCACAGGCGCGATGGATGGATCATATAAGCGGAATGAACAGTGAACATGGTGCGCTTATTCTCGCGGTGCTTCAGCGCGCGCCGCAATGGATTCGTCATGATCTGGCGGCCAAGGATGACAACACGCGCCTGCGTGCCGAAGAAAGCCTGACCGCGATGATCGTCGATGCCCTGGTCAAGGACGAAGCCGACTGATCGGCACTTCGTCATGACGGCGCGCGCCTTGTCCCGCGCGCGCTGATTACGGTGATTTGCGGAGGGGGCTCTGCTTTCATCGGTACAGATTCGCTGTGTTATCCTTCTGCTGTCTGATCTTCCCGCGTCCGTGCCCATGGCGGTCATGGCGCGGCATTTTCATGTCAGTTGGCAGGGACACGATGGCGGATAACAACCAGTACGGCAGCAATCAGCAGCGCGTGGCAAGCGCGGGCGGCGTTCCAGCAGGAGTCGTCGCGTCGCAGGTGGCAGCGCGGATCGCGGCCGAGCAGGCAGCACAGGCTGCGCGCGCCAGGCTCGGCCTTCCCCTTTATCAGAATCCACATCTCATCGCTCTGGCCTCGCATGGCGGGGTGGGGGTGCTGGCTCATGTGACGGATTACAGCTTTGCCGAAAAGGCGCCGCTGATCCCGCTCACGGCGGATGAATTTCCGCGCGCCTCGCTGGATTATCCCATCGTCTTTCTGGGTGACGGACGTCAGCCCTATGCCGTGGCCGGGCTGGAGGCGGGGCATAACCAGTTCATCCACAACGGTGTTTATCGTGTGGATGCCTATGTGCCCGGCTATCTGCGGCGCTATCCTTTCGCTTTCGGCCCGGCGCAGGGGCGCGAGGGGCCCGCGCTTTACCTCGACCATGCCTCGCGCCGGGTGGCGCCGGTGGGGGCAGGAGGCGCGGTGCCGCTGTTCCAGAACCGCGATGTCACCGATCTGACGCGCCATGCGGTGGGCTTCTGCCGCAGCTATCAGGCGGCGGAGGCGCGCACCACTCTGGTGCTTACCCTGTTGCAGGCGCATGGCCTGCTCGAAGCCAAGAGCGTCCAGCACACCTCGCCGGGCGCGAGCACGCCTCATCTGGCGCTCGAGTTCTTCTCCGTCTCGCCTGAAAGGGTCGAGGCGCTGAGTGACGATGTGTTTCTGGAACTGCGCAAGGCCGGAGTGCTGCCGGTCATTCACGCCCAGATCGCCTCTCAGGCGCGCTGGACGGCGCTGGCGGCGGCACTGCGCGTCGGGGCCTGAGTTTGGCAGGACCTGCGAAAGCGCCGTCGGGGCAGGCCCGGCGGCGCTTTCGCGTTCAAGCTCAATAGGCGGCGGTGAAGCGGGCGCGGCTGTGCTTGTGCTGCTCCAGTTCGTCGACCATGGCGATGGCGTAATCGGCGAAGCTGATCTTGCTGTCGCCCTTGTCATCCAGCACCAGGGCATCGCCGCCCGCGCGGTAATGGCCGGTGCGCGGCCCTTCGAAAATCAGCGCGGCGGGGGAGAAGAAGGTCCAGTCGATCTCGCTCTCGCCCTTCAGTGCGTCGAGAAAGGCGATGCCGCCCTGCGCGGGGCCTTTCCATTCTTCGGGGAAATCGGGCGAGTCGATCACCCGGCTGCCGTCGGGCAGGGTCAGGCTGGCCGCGCCGCCTGTCACCAGCAGACGGGGCACACCGGCCTGCTTGAGCGCGTCGAGCAGGGTGGCGGCGCCGACATCGAAATGCAGAGCGCTGATCACCGCATCGCTGCCCGCGATCAGTCCCGGCAGAGCGGCGGGATCGCTGGCATCGCCCTGCACGGCGGTGACACCCTCGGCCGAGGGAATCGCCTCGGGCTTGCGGGCGATGGCGGTGACCTGATGGCCCCGGCTGGCCAGCTCCCTGGTGATTTCGGAACCGGCGCGGCCGCTGGCGCCCAGAACTGCTACCTTCATAAAGACCTCCTGTGGTTTCTTCTGGTAACCAGGTGTGCTATGGAAACGATCCATGCAAGACGGCACTTTTTTCTCACCAGGTTACCCTGATGAAACCGGGTCGGCCTTTCCGCGCGGCAATGCCTTTGCGCGCGACTGCCCCACCCGCAAGCTGCTCGACCGCATCGGCGACACATGGAGCGTGCTGCTGCTGCGCCTGCTGGGCGACGGGCCGCAGCGTTTCAGCGCGTTGAAACGCGCGGTGGACGGCATTTCGCAAAAGATGCTGAGCCAGACTCTGCGCTCGCTGGAGCGCGACGGGCTGGTCACCCGCCATGCCGAGCCCACCGTGCCGGTCAGCGTGACCTATACGCTCACGCCGCTCGGGCGCGAATTGCTCGATGCGCTTGGGTTCCTGATCGACTGGGCTGAAACGCGCATGGGCCATGTCAGTGCCAATCAGCAGCGCTATGACGCGCGGCGGCTGGAAGAGATTTAGGCCGGCAGCGGATCGGCCAAACCGCGCGGCCCGACCGTCAGCGCGAGAGCGGCGATCAGCGCCCCGCATGCCATGATCGCGGCGACCAGCGGCAGGGTAAAGCCCGCCTGAAACAGGAAGCCGCCGATCACCGGGCCCAGCGCCGCGCCGCCACGCCCCACGCCGATCACAAAGCCCGTGCCCCCCGCGCGAGTCGCGGTGGGGAAGGAAGAGGCGACCAGCGCATAGAGCCCCACCACACCCGCATTGGTGCAGAAGCCGCCGATGGCCGCCGCCCATGCCAGCGCATGCAGGCCCGCGTGCGGCTGGCCGAACCAGGTCACCGTCACCACCGAGGCCAGCATGGCGCCGACGATCAGCTTGCGCAGCGGCAGCACGCTGCTGAGCGCGGCAAACACCAGTCCGCCGATCAGCCCGCCGACATTGGCCCAGACCAGCACGCCGCCCGCCGCCGAGGGGGTGAAGCCCATATCGCTGACCACCTTGGGCACCCATTTCAGGATGAAGTAGAAGGTGAGGATATGCATGAAATAGGCGATGGTCAGCATCACGGTCAGGCGGCGCAGATCGGGCGAGAACAGATCGGCCAGCGTGGTCTTGCGCGGTGCTTCGCTCTGCGGGGGTAGGGCCGAGACAGTGTCATGCCCCAGCTTGCGCAGCGACTGGTTGAGGCGCCCCAGCGTGCCTGCATCGCGTCGCAGCAACACGGCGCTGACGGGCTCGGGCAGGAAGATCGCCACGAAGGGCAGCAGCAGCAGCGTCATGCCGCAGCCCAGCAGGAACACATCGCGCCAGCCATGGGTGGCCAGCATGGCGCTGGCGATCGAGCCGCCCGCGATGGCGCCCATGGGGTAACCCGCCGCCATCACCGTGACGGCGGCGCTGCGCCAGCGGTCATTGGCATATTCGGCAACCAGCGCATTGGTGACCGCCAGCATGCCGCCGATGCCAAGGCCCGTCAGCACGCGGGTGATCGCCAGCTCTGGCAGGGAATGGACGAAAGATGTGGCGCCCATGCCCGCCAGCATCATCGCCAGACAGCCCAGCACCGTGGCGCGCCGCCCGATCCTGTCGGCCACCTGGCCCAGCAGGATCGAGCCGAGCGCCATGCCCATCAGCTCGAACGAGAGCACAAAGCCCAGCGCTTTGCGGTCGATGGCCCATTCGGCGGCGATGCCCGGCGAGGCAAAGCTGATCGAGAGCACATCGAAACCGTCCAGAGCATTGAGCGCGACACAGACCGCGATAGCCATCACCTGCTGCCACCGCATGGAGGCCATGGCCATCAGGCGCCGTGGGTCGGCGCCGGTCTGTGTGTCGATCATACTCTCTCAACCCTATCGTGTTTTATCGTGTATCAACCAACCAGCATCAGCGCGTCGAGCGCCAGCAGGCCATGACCCTTCGGACCCAGAATGACAGGATTGAGGTCCAGTTCAAGCAGGCGCGGATTGGCGACCATCACAGCCGCCACCTGCCGGATCAAACCGGCCAGAGCCTGCACATCGAGCGCCGGAGCGCCGCGCCATCCGGCCAGCAGCGGCGCATTCTTCAGCCCCATCAGCGCGGCGACGATCTGCTCCTCGCCAAGATCGGGGGTGATGAGGGCGACATCCTTCAGGATTTCCGCCGTCACCCCGCCGAAACCGGCCAGCACCACCGGGCCCCAGTCGGGATCGTTTTTGGCGCCCACGATCATTTCCAGACCGCGCGCGCCCATGGTCTCGATCAGCACGCCATCCAGCGCGATGCCCGCGTCATAGGCCGCGACATTGGCATGAATGCGCTCCCATGCGGCGCGCACGGCGGCATCGTCGGGCAGGTTGAGGATCACGCCGCCCGCATCGCTCTTGTGGCTGAGCGCGGCGGCCTGCGCCTTCATGGCGACCGGATAACCGGCGGCCTGAGCGGCGCTGACCGCCTCCTCGGCGCTGGCGGCAAAACCGCCGCGCGGGAAGGCAAGGCCCAAGGGCGCCAGCAGCGCCTTGGAGCGATATTCCGGGATGACGCCCGCCTCATCCTCCAGCGCGGGGATGGCGAAAGGCGCGGGCGTATGGTCGGCCAGATCGCGCATGGCGGCAAGGCCGATGCGGGTGAGGGCGCGCAGGGCCCGCTCGGTGCTGGGGAAATAGGTGGCCCCGGCGGCGCGCAGATCGGCAATATACTGCGCGGGGATCTCGGCGCCTTCGTCCAGCCCGGCGAAGATCACCGGCTTGGTGGCACCTTCCAGCGCGGGGAGGATGGCGGGCACCTTGATCTTCGCGGTGACCGGATCGCCCTGAATGATCCCGGCGACCACGGCGCCGATGCGGTCATCGTTCAACAAAGCGCCCAGCGTGTTGGTATAGATCGAGGGCTGCGACAGGCCCTGCGCGGTGATGTCCAGCGGATTGGACACAGGTACGAAGACCGGCAAGGCCGCGCGCAGGGCCGGGCTGTCCTCATCATGCAACTGCGCCAGCGGCAGGCCCAGTTCCTCGGCCAGATCGAGGGTGAGGGCCTTGAAGGCGCCGCTCTCGCCCAGCACCGCGACCTCGCGGGAGGCCAGTACGGGGCTGCGCAGCAGGATTTCGGAAATATCGCCCAGTTCTTCCAGCGTTTCGGCAAAAATCACACCGGCGCGCTCCACCTTGGCACGCATCAGGGCGTAATCGCCCGCCATGGCGCCGGTATGCGTCGCGGCGGATTCCCGCGCCGCGCTGGACTTGCCGGGGTGAAGCAGCACGATACGCTTGCCCACCGCATGCAGCGCGCGGGCAGCGGCAAGAAAGGCGGCGGGCGCGCGGAACTGCTCGACGATCATCGCTACGACCTGCGTGTGCGGGTCCTCCACCAGCCAGTCGATGTAATGCTCGACCCCGCTGGCGGCCTCATTGCCGGTCGAGACCGAATAGGACACCGGCACCTGCCGCGCCAGCATGGTGGTGCACAGCACCGCCGCCATCGCGCCCGATTGCGACACCACCGCCAGCGCTTTGCCCGCAGGCGGCGTGATCGCGGTTTCCACAAAGGTCAGCGCGGCATTGTTCACATGGTTGACCAGACCAAGGCAGTTGGGTCCCTCGATCACCATGCCGCTTTCACGGCCGATGCGGGCGATCTCGGCCTGCTGGGCCAGACCCTCGGGGCCGCCCTCGGCAAAGCCCGCCGAAAAGATGATCGCCGCGCCGACCTTGCGCGCGGCAAGGCCACGCACCGTATCCAGCACAAAGGCCTGAGGGATGGCCAGCACGGCCACATCCACGCCCTCGGGCAAGGCATCGACAGAGGGGAGGCAGGGCAGGTCGCCGATCGTCTCGCGATTGGGGTTCACCGGGTAAATCCTGCCCGCGAAACCATTGCGCAGCAGATTGCCCAGCACGCTGGCGCCCAGCGCTCCGGGCTTGTCGCTGGCCCCCACCACGGCGACGCTGGCCGGGCGCAGAAGGCGGGCGATATGCTCCCGATCGGGATAGGTCGTGCTCATCCAAACTCTCCCATGGCCGCCTTCCCGAGCATTCTTGGGCACGGTGAAGCCTGTGTCGCTCTGGCGAGGCGGCGCAAGTTTCCTGGGCCTGAGCGCATCCCTGTTTCGGCGGATGCGCTCAGGGTCTCTATCAGTCGCGCGTCTTGTTCAGATCGTAAGCGCCAAGGCCCGGCTTGAAGGTCTTGTCGTCGATGAACTGGCGGGTGGCTTCCTTGCGGCCTTCGCTGTCGAAGTAATTGGCCGCTTCCTGCGTGCGGATCAGATAGTCCTCGGCATTGTCATAGGTCATCTCGCGCACGCGGCGCACGGCCCACTTGGTGGCGCGCAGGGCATGCGGGTTCTTGCCCAGCAGCACATTGGCCATCTCGGTGACGCGGGCCTTCAGCCTGTCGCCGGGCACGGCCTCATTGACCAGACCCCATTCGGCGGCCTTCTTGCCGTCGACATTCTCGCCCATCATGGCGTGATACATGGCGTTGCGGAAACCGGTCAGCTCGGCAATCACCTTGCTGGCGCCGCCGCCGGGCAGAATGCCCCAGTTGATTTCCGACAGGCCGAACTGGGCGTCTTCCGCAGCCACCGCCAGATCGCAGGCGAAGAGCGGACCATAGGCGCCGCCAAAGCACCAGCCATTGACCATGGCGATGGTGGGCTTTTCCAGCCAGCGCAGGCGCTCCCACCAGCCATAGGCCTCACGCTGGGCGGCGCGGGTGGCGCCCAGGCCCTTTTCCTCGTTCTCGCGGAAATATTCCTTCAGATCCATGCCCGCGCTGAACGCGCTGCCTTCGCCCGTCAGCACCACCACGCCGACATCCTCGCGGAACTCGACGCTTTCCAGAACGCGCATCATCTGGCGGTTGAGCTTGGGGCTCATGCAGTTGCGCTTTTCGGGGCGGTTGTAAGAGACCCAGGCGATGCGGTTTTCAACCACCAGCGAGACGGTCTCTTCTTCGGTGCGTTCAGTCATGGGGACTCTCCGGAATGCTTATGAATGCTATGATTGATATCAATCATGATGTTATAGTCAATAGCGATATTTGCCGCTTACCGCACCACGAACACGTCGATCCGCACCTCATGCGGCAGGCGGATGCCGCGTGCGACAAAGGCATGGCGGGTCAGCCAGTCATGCGGGCCCGGCTTGACGGTAAAGCGCGGCGTGGTGCGGAAATAATAGGCCGAAGGATCGACCTCCACACCCCGCGCCAGCTTCTCGCTGACCTCAGGGCTGGCGACGCGCACGCCCGGATTGCTGATCTCGATCACCGTGCCGTCCGCAGCCTTGAGCGCATAATGCGCCTCGACATGGGTGAGGCCATCGGGCTCGATGCTCTGCCAGTCGCCGCCGCCGGGCAGGACGGTGCCCTGCAGCATCGGGCCGGTGATCGTGCCCCCGGTGATGCCGATATAGCGCCGCCGCGCACCATCGACCGAGCCCATCTCCAGCGGCGGATCGAGGGTGATCTGGGCGCTGAAGGCATACTCAAGCTGAGGGGCGGGGGGCGGGGCAGGCTCCCCCGCCGCAGCGGATGAGGCCAGCAGGGCGGCGGCCATCGAAAGGCTGTTGCTCATGGGGCTGTCCTTTCGCGGATCAGATCGGGAAGTGGCCGGGCTGGGTTTCCATGGTGATCCAGCGGGTCTCGGTGAAGCTGTCGATGCCCTGCATGCCGCCGAACTTGCCATAGCCGCTGTCGCCCACGCCGCCAAAGGGCATCTGCGCCTCGTCATGCACGGTGGGGCCGTTGATATGGCAGATGCCTGCCTTGATCTGGCGCGCCACGCGAAGCCCGCGCGCGCCGTCTCCGGTGAAGACCGCGCTGGAGAGGCCATAGGCGCTGTCATTGGCGATCTCGATGGCATGGGCTTCGTCGCGGGCGCGGATCATCGCGACCACCGGGCCGAAGCTTTCGTCGCGGTAGAGGTTCATTGCCTCGGTCACGCCATCGACCACGGTGGCGGGCATCAGCACGCTCTCGGCCTGGCCGCCGGTGAGGAGCTTGGCGCCCTTGGCGGTGGCGTCCCCGATCAGCGCGTTGACGTGGTTGACGGTCTTGATGTCCACCACGGCGCCCAGCGGCGTGGTGCCCTCGCGCGGATCGCCGGTGGTCATGGAAGCGACCTTGGTGGCGAATTTCTCGGCAAAGGCATCGGCGATGGCGTCCACCACGATGATCCGCTCGGTGGACATGCAGATCTGGCCCTGGTTCATGAAGGCGCCGAAGGCGGCGGCCTTCACCGCCTCATCCAGATCGGCGTCATCCAGCACCAGCAGCGGCGCCTTGCCGCCCAGTTCGAGCAGGCAAGGCTTCAACTGCTCGGCGGCGCGCTTGGCGATGATGCGGCCCACGGTGGTGGAGCCGGTGAAGTTGATGCGTTTCACTGCAGGCGCGTCGATCAGCGCGCCGACGATCTCTCCGGCGTCAGCAGGCGCATTGGTGACGACATTGACCACGCCCTCGGGGAAACCGGCTTCGGCAAAGGCCTCGATGATCAGGGCGTGGGTGCGCGGGCAGATCTCGCTGGCCTTCAGGATCACCGCATTGCCGCAGGCCAGCGGCGTGGCGATGGCGCGCACGCCAAGGATGATCGGCGCATTCCACGGCGCGATGCCCAGGATCACGCCCACCGGCTCCTTCAGCGCCATGGCGAGACAGCCGGGCTTGTCGCTGGGGATCACCTCGCCGCGGATCTGAGTGGTGAGGGCCGCAGCCTCGCGCACCATGCTGGCGGCCAAGGTCAGGTTGAACATGGCCCAACCGGCGGTGGCGCCGATCTCGCCCATCATCGCCTCGACGAAGGCATCCTTGCGGGCCAGCAGCGCATCGGCGGCCTTGGCCAGCACGGCGCGGCGGGCGTTGGGCCCCATGGCGCCCCAAGCGGGCTGCGCGGCCCCAGCCTTGGCGGCAATGGCGGCGGCATCGGCCGCAGTCATCGCCGTGGCGGTGGAGGCAACGGCCCCCGTCAGCGGATCAAGGCGCGTGAATTCCATCTCGACTCTCCCAGAGTTCATTTAGCTATGATTGATAGCTTAATTTAAGGCCGCGCCTAGCCCCTTTTTGCGAGGGTTGTTTCAGCCTTGCGATGAACTGTCGGCTGCGGGCTTGTCGCGCTCCATGCGGGGACGATGGCCGGTCATGCGCAGATAGAAACGCGAGAAATAGGAGGGGTCGCCAAAGCCCAGCTCCTGCGCCACCTGCTCCACGCTGGCGCTGGTGTAGCGCAGCAGGCGCTGGGCCTCCAGCGTCAGTCGCCGGTTGATCAGATCGAGCGGGCTGCAATCCAGCCGCGCCCGGCACAAGCGGCTGAGGGTGCGCGGGGTGCAGCCGATGCTGGTGGTGTAGAACTCCAGCGGGCGATGGTCGCGCAGATGGGTCTCGATCATATGGCGGAATTGCGTCAGACGGCGGTCGTCCCGGCTGTGTGGATCGGCGTGCTCGGGGGCGGGGAGGCTGCGCACCAGCGCCTCGGCCAGGGCGTGGATTAGCGCTGGCTGGGTCTGCCAGTCCTGCATCAGCGCCAGCATCTCGCCCGCCAGCATCGCGATGCGGGCCATGGCGGCGGGGGGCAGGGCGCCATGCCCCCCCGAGGTCAGCCAGCGGCGCAGCGGGTCCTCCGGGCCATGCGCGCGTGCCAGGAAGTCCTGCGAGAGCGTCATGATATGGCCCACCGTATCGGGGCGGAAGCGGAAGCCATGCACGCTGCCCACCGGCAGGGTGACGAAACCGGGCGGGGAGAGGGCGAAACCTTCGCCATCCAGCGTCACATCGGCATGGCCCTCTGTGACAATAAGCACCTGAATTCCATGGTCGTGGCGGTGCGGCTTGATCTCCCAGTCATGCAGGCTGGAGCGGATCGCAATCGTTTCGATATGCACGAAACCGGCGCTGCTTTGCGCTTCCGCGTCGCTGTAGAGGCCATAGGTGGGGATGGGAGGAGACGTTGGTCGCATGTCCGGAAAGTACCAATACAATGTCTGTCTCATCCCTTCTGCCTGTGGCTGCGCGGTGTCAAGTTTTGGGCAAGCGCTGCCTCGATACGGCGGCATGGCAGGAGAGAGGATATGAAGACCCAGGTCGCCATCATTGGCGCGGGGCCCGCCGGTATGTTGCTGGGCCATCTGCTCAAGGCGGAGGGTGTCGATTGCGTCGTGCTGGAGCGTCAGACCGGCGATTACGTGCTGGGGCGCATCCGCGCGGGCGTGCTGGAAGAGATCACCGTCAGCCTGATGCAGCGGCTGGGGCTGGACCAGCGGCTGAAGGCCGAAGGTCTGGTGGAGGACGGCTTCAACCTTGCCGATGGCGAGCGGCTAATCCGCATCGATATTGCCAATCTGACCGGCAAGCACGTCACCGTCTATGGCCAGACCGAGATCACCCGCGACCTGATGGAAGCGGCCCCCTCGCGCGGGCTGGAGGTGATCTATCAGGCCGGCGATGTCGCGCTGCACGGGATCGACAGCGATGCGCCCTATGTCACTTTCACGGCAGACGGCGTCGAAAAGCGCCTTGATGCACGCTTTATCGTGGGCTGCGACGGCTATCACGGCCCCAGCCGCAAGGCCATTCCGGCCGGCGCCGCGCAGGAGTTCGAGCGGGTCTATCCCTTCGGCTGGCTGGGCATTCTGGCCGATGTGAAGCCCTGCTATCATGAGCTGATCTATGCCAACCACGAGCGCGGTTTTGCTCTGGCCAGCATGCGCAGCCCGACGCGCAGCCGCTATTACGTCGATGTGCCGCTGACCGAAAAGGTCGAGGACTGGACCGACGACCGCCTCTGGGACGAACTGGCCACCCGCCTTGGCCCTCAGGCCGCTGCGGGCATGACGCGCGGCCCGAGCATCGAGAAGTCGATCGCCCCGTTGCGCTCCTATGTCTTCGGGCTGATGCGCCATGGCAGCCTGCTGCTCTGCGGAGACGCCGCGCATATCGTGCCGCCCACAGGAGCCAAGGGCCTCAATCTGGCCGCCAGCGATGTGCATTACGCCGCCGAGGCCTTGACCGCCTTCTTCCGCAAGCAGGATGGCGAGGGTGTGGCGCGCTATTCCGACAAGGCGCTGGCCCGCGTGTGGAAGGCGGAGCGGTTCAGCTGGTCGCTTACCAAGCTGATGCACCGCTTCCCCGAGGATGGCCCCTTCGAGCGCGCCATGCAGGTGGCCGAGTTGGACTATATCTCCACCAGCAAGGCGGCGCAGACCTCGATTGCGGAAAATTACGTGGGCCTGCCGGTCTGACAGAAACGGGGGCGTCATGCGGCGTCCCCCGCCTATCGACCTGAAACGGTGCGCGGCGGTTGGTTAATACCATGAACAGATGCCGCACACCTCGATGATATTCTCTGAAACGACTTGAAAAACATTCTGAAATGATATGATCTCCGGCGCGGGATAGGTGGGGCGCTGTGCGGCCCGTCATCGCCTTGTCCCGGAGAGTTTGCGATGAGCCTGCCGGTTTTGCGTCCCTCGACTGCCTCCGCTTTCCCCAAGACCACACCCCGATCCAGACGATCCGCTTTCCGCATGGCGCTGCTGCCGATGCTGCTGGCGTCCGGCGCGGGGGCGGCATGGGCGGGAGACCAGCCGCTTTACCAGCCTGCGCCCGACTGGGTGGTGCCCACGCCTCAGGCCGATGCCGCGGGCACCGCGCCGGGCCAGCCCACGCTGCGCACCTTCGATGTGCAGAAGCGCATCGATCATGGCGAGGTCTGGACCTATGTCGTCACCGCTTTCCATGTCGACACGCCCGAGGGACTGGCCTCGATGGGCACCTCCAAGCTGCAATGGTCGCCTGATCATGGCGATCTCATCATCCATGGCGTTACCATCCTGCGCGGGGGCAAGCGGATCGATGTGATGGCCTCGGGCGCGCGCTACACCGTGCTGCGACGTGAGGCGAAGCTGGAATCGCTGCAGCTTGACGGCACGCTGACCGCGACGCTCTCGATCGAGGGGCTGCAGGTGGGCGATATCGTCGAGACCCGCTTCTCCACCACCCAGAAGGATGCCGCGCTGCAGGGCCATGTCAGCACGGCGACGCAACTGCTGCCTCAGCCGATGCAACTTGGCTTCGGGCGGGCGCGGGTGCTGTGGAGGGATGGCGACAAGGTCCGCTGGAAGACCTATCTGGAAGGCGTCACGCCGACCGAAAGCGAGATCAAAAACAACGGGGCCGGCTGGCACGAATGGCAGGTGTCGTTGCCCGTCGCCAAACAGCCCGATGCCGCCCCGCAGGCGCCCGACCGCTACAAGATCCAGACCGCCGCCGATTTCACCGATTTCGCCGATTGGGCGGACATCAGCCGCACCATGGCGCCGCTCTACCGGATCGACACGCCCTCCGCCGCGATCAAGCCGGGCGGCGATCTGGATCAGGAAATCGCCCGCATCGCGGCGGCCAGCACCGATCCGCGCCGCCGCACGGCTCTGGCGCTGCAACTGGTGCAGGACAAGGTGCGCTATTTCGCGGTCTCGATGAATGGCGGCAATCTGGTGCCCCAGACCCCCGAGCAGAGCTGGGCGCTGCGCTATGGCGACTGCAAGGCCAAGACGCTGTTGCTGCTGGCGGTGCTCCACAAGCTGGGCATCGAGGCGGAGGCGGCCCTGGCCGGTCTGCAGAATGGCGACCGCATCCAGGGCAGCCTGCCCACCGTGACGGCGTTCGACCATGTGATGGTGCTGGCCCATGTCGGCGGCGCGACCTTGTGGCTCGACGGCACCGGGCTGGGCAGCCGCGAGGCCGATCTCGACGATGTGCCCGCCTATGGCTGGGTGCTGCCGGTGCGCGCCAAGGGTGCCGATCTGCTTCAGGCCCCGGCGCGGCCGCCCGCGCGGCCCACGGCGCAGGTGCATTACGATGTCGACATGCGCTCCGGCATCGGCATGCTTTCAACCTTCAAGGTCAGCCTGGTGATGCGCGGCGGCGGGATCGGCGTCATCAGCACGGCGCTGGCCAATCTGGATCAGGAGGGCAGGGCGCAGATCCTGCGCACCATCCTGACCGGCGTGCAGGGCAACACGCAGAGCCGCCGTATCTTTGTCGAGCCGCAGTTCAGCTATGACGCGGCTGCCGGAACCGGCACGATCACCGCCAGCGGCGTGGTGCTCTCGAACTGGACCCGCGCCGACAGCCGCTACAGCTTCGATCCGCGGCTGGTGCAGCCCGACAGCTTTCCCGACCGCTCGCGCACCATCTGGCAGGCGATCCCCGTCTCGCTGGGCAAGCCGCAATATGGCCTGACCGAGGAGACTTTCGTGCTGCCCGGCCAGGGCAAGGGCATCGTCATGCAGGGCGAGGCCGATGTGAAGCGGCCTTTCCCCTCGGGAGGCAGCAGCCGGGTCCATGCCGAATTGCGCGACGGGGTATGGCATCTGGCGATGGAGCATCAACGCGGCGGAGGCGAGATGCCTGCCGCCGACATTCCCGCCATGCGCCGTCAGGATGCCGATTTCATCGCCCGCCTGCCGCGCCTGCGCACCGATGCGGGCTATCCGGCGCCATGGCAGGCGGTCGAGTCGGGCAAGCGTGACCATCTCTTCGACACCGCCGAGGGGCTGCTGACCCGCTGGATCGCGGAAAAACCCGATGAGGCCGAGCGCTATCGCCTGCGCGCCGCTTTCTACAGCGAGATTTTCGAGCGGCAGAAGGCTATCGCCGATCTCGACAAGGCGCTGACGCTGAAAGGCGACCGGCAGTTCTATCTGCAGCGCGCCATTCTTCATGAACAGCTTGACGACAAGCAGCATGCGGTCGCCGACCTGAAATCGGCCTATGATCTCGACCCTTCGGATCTGGTGACCGTCAGCCGCCTGTCCTACATTCAGGCCTGGGCGGGCGGCGCCGATGAGGCGCTGGCGCGGCTCGACGGCCTGCTGGTCAATGGCGGCGAGAAGGAGCCCTTCTATCTCGCCCGCAAGGCCGAGGTGCTGGCGCGGCGCGGCGATGCCACGGGCGCGGTGGCGGCGATGGATAGCGCGCTGGAGCGGCGCTCGGGCAATGCGGTGCTGCTGGCGGATCGCTGCTGGGTGAAGGCGCTGCTCAATGTCGATCTCGACAATGCGCTGGGTGATTGCAACCGTGCGATCCAGATTGGCGTGAACAACACTGCCGCGCCGCTCAACAGCCGGGGGCTGATCCAGTTGCGCCAGCATCACGCCAAGGAGGCGGTGGCCGATTTCACCGAGGCGCTTGACCAGCGGCCCGGCAATGCGGTCGATTATTTCATGCGGGCGCTGGCCCGGCGTGAGGCGGGCGATGGCGAGGCGGCCAAACGCGATCTGGCCTCGGCCCGGTTGCTCAACCCGGCGATCGACCAACTCTATGCCAGCTTCGGTCTGCGCTGGTAGGCGCCGGGCGGGAAAGCTGCCGGTCTATGGAACTTCCCGCCCCGGCATGACCTCCATCTCGGGAGTGGAGGAAAGGTGCGTGTCATGTTGACCCAATTGCCCGGAACGGATGATCTGATTGCCCTCTCGATCGAGGGCGGGCTGGACAAAGCGGATGTCGAGCGGGCGATGGCCCTGCTCGACGCCGCTCTGGAGCGTGGGGGGAAGGTCCATCTCTTTGTCGAGGTGAAGGGCTTTACCGGCATGCCGCTGGATGCGTGGCTCGCCGATCTGGGGCATGGGTTTCGTTATCTGACGCGGCTGAAACAGTTCGGGCGGGTGGCGATCGTCAGCGACCAGAACTGGATCAGGGCCACCTCGCGCCTGGAAAGCATGCTGCTGCCTTTCGTCACCTATCAGGTCTACATGCCCGAGCAGCGCGACCATGCGCTCGCCTGGGCCAAGGGTGAGGTGCCCGAGCCCACCCCGCCGGTGCTGACCATCACGGGCCCTGAGCCGGACGGCATCCTCACCTTCGAGGTCGACGGGCGGATCACCTCGGAAGCGGTCGAGGCCTTTGCCGCCCATATCGCCGGGCTGGCGCTGGCGGATCGCTCGCTGCGGGTGCTGGCGCGCATCCGCCGTTACGACGGTTTCGATCCGGCGCTGCTGGTCGATCCGCGCACGCTGGATCTGAAACTGTCGCTGCTCAGCCATGTGGCGCGTTATGCGCTGGTGGGCGGGCCGGACTGGATGGGGCGGCTGGCGACACGCGCCAATCCGCTGCTCAAGATGGAGCTGCGCCATTTCCCCGAAGGGCAGGACAGCGCGGCGCGGACATGGCTGCGCGAAGGGGTTGCCCCGGTCTAAAGGGGCTCCGGCGCCTCAGGGCTGGGGCGGGCGCTGGTAACGCCTTTCGCGCAGCGGCTCCTCGCTGGGTTCGACCTCCAGCACCACCTCGCGATAGCCCTGCGAGCCCATTTCGGTGGCCAGCACGCGCGCGGTAAAGCCCACGCCCGAGCCATAGATCGCCTCGCGCAGCCAGCTATCGTGCCCGATATAGCCGATCACGCGGCCATGCAGGTCGACGGCGGCGATGGCCGCATTGTCGTGCGGATTGTCGGCTTCCAGCTCAAGGGTGACGGGGATGCCTTCGCGCAAGGCATTGATGGCCCATTGGTGATCCTGCTCGCCGGTCAGCCCGATCATGAAGGCGTTGGGGTTGCCGATGCTCTGCACCATGCCGAAGCTTTCCGAATCGCCGGGCAGCAGCGGTTCGTCGGCGCCCAGCAGCATCGCGGGCTGGGGTTCGGGCGCGGGTGCCGCAGCCGGGGCGGGCGTGAAGACCGGCGGCGCGGGGAACTCGGCCTCGGGCATCGCTGCTTCGGGCGGGGGCGGCGCCGGGGTGAAGACCGGGGCAGGCGCGATGGGCTCGGGCTGAACCGGCTCCGGCTGCACGATGACAGGCTGCTCGAAAGCGGGCTGCTCGAAGGCCAGCGGCTCGTCATGGGGTTGCAGGGCCTCGGGGGCCTGCGGTGTCGGCTCTGGAACCTGCGGCGTGGGGTCGCTTTTTGCCCAGCCTGCAAACAGTCGCTTCAGAAAACCAAACATGCTTCTTCCCTTCGCATCGCCCGTTCCACGCAGATTCAGCGCGGCGATGTCGGTTGCCGATATGCGCCCAGCTCGGGGCGATGCAAGCCAAACCCGTGCTTGACAGGCTCAAGCCCGGTTTTGTGCGGTCTTGGCCGCCTGCGCAAGAGCCAGCGGAGAATCGCGATGGAGTGAGGCACCGAGCCGAAAGCGGAAGAAAACCGGAAAAAGCGTGCCCGGAGGTGGCGCTGAGCCAGATCCCGGCACGCAGGGTTTCGCTTGATCGGGTCGCATGGATGCAGAGCATCCGGGGAAGAGACGCATCGCGGCGAAGATTGTTCCCGCCTCCGGTCCCCACTTTTTCGCACGATGCTCTAACCCACCACCTTGCGCAATGAAGCCTCGATCTGGCCGCCGCACCAGGCATCGCCGTAAAGCGCGCGGCTGGTCCGGCCGAGGCGCTCCAGCGCGGGCAGGGCCTGCATGCGGCGAGTCAGGCCCGCGATCTGCGGTGCGCTCTGCTCCAGCATCGTGGCCAGCGTGGGAAAACGCTCGCCCATCGTCGCCCAGAGTGTGGCGGTGACGATATCGGCGACGCCTGCCTCGGGCGTGCCCAGCAGGAAGCCTGCATCGTTCTTCAGCCCATGGCGCTCACCGATCGCGGCAAAGATCGCCATCCAGCGCTGCAGGCGCGGCACAAAGGCATCCCATGAGGCCCGGTCCCACATCTGGCTGCCGCCGTCGCGGGTCATCTCATCGAGCACATCATTGGCGTCATTGACCACCTTGGCCGTCAGCGCCCGGCCAGCGGGCGAGGCAGGCAGCAGGCCCAGCGTCTCACCCAGATAGAGCGCGATCGCGGGCATCTGGGCCAGGGCGACATCATGCACATGGTTAATCAGCAGAGGCGGCCCCACGAAAGGGCAGGGTTGCTCGCCGGGGGCCTGTTCCATCAGCGTGACAATCTCTTCGGGGTCATGCTCGCGCCAATCCTTGCCCGCAAAGGACAGGATCGCCCGGATAAACTGGCCGCGAAAGGGCACGGGCCAGTAATAGAGGTCATACTCAGCCATGCGATGTCCTCATCATGCCGCCAGACGCGCGGCGGGCGGTTTCGGGGGCATGCAGCAGCACCGGCGCCACCCCCAGCGCGACCAGAGCGATCAGCGCTCCCGGCACGGCGGGCCAATGCGTGGCGGCCAGCAGCGCATGGGCGGCATAGGGCGCGGCGCCGCCGAACAGGGCCGTGGCGCTGGTGGCGCCCAGCGCCAGCCCGCTCAGCCGTGTTGAGGTGGAGAATTGCTCGGCGGTGGCGACGGCGCCCACCGCGCTGACCCCGCCTGCCAGCGCCGCCAGCACGCAGGCGCCGGCAGCGGCGGGAAGCGGGTCGCCCGAGGCCATCAGGGTGAACATGGCGGCGGGCAGCACCACGCTGCCCGCGCAAAGCGTCAGCAGCACCGGCTTGCGCCCCCAGTGGTCTGATAGCAGGCCGATCAGCGGTGTTACCGCGATCACCACCACGGCGGCGAGGGTGGAGAGGCCCAGCGCGCTGCTGTCCTGGCGCCAGCCCACGCTGCCCAGATAGGCCGGGACATAGGTGATGCCCACGTAATAGGTGATCGAGCCGAGCGCTGAAATGGCAAAGCCCCGCGCGATCCCGGCCCGCTCATGGCGCAAGGCGTGGCGCAGGGGCGAGGTTGCGGATTGCCCCTTGCGGCGCGCTTCCTCGAACAGCGGCGGCTCGGGCAGGGATGAGCGCGCCAGCCAGACCCCGCCCGCCAGCAGCGCGCCGATCAGGAAGGGGATGCGCCAACCCCATGCGTCGAGGCTGGGCTGATCCATCGCGCCTGCCGTCACTGCGCAGACCGCCACCGCCAGCAGGCCGCCGACCTCGCTGGCCGCCGCCGCCAGTGAAGCGACAAGGCCCCGGCGGTGTTCGGGCGCGCCCTCCAGCAGATAGGCGACCACGCCGGTGTATTCGCCGCCCACGCTAAAGCCCATCACGCAGCGCAGCCCCAGCAGCAGCCCGCCCGCCAGCGGCCCGGCCTGCGCGCGGGTGGGCAGGCAGGCCGTCAGCAGCATGGCCAGCGTCATCATCGCCATCGAAAGCAGCAGGGTTTGCCGCCGCCCATGCCGGTCGCCCATATGGCCAAAGACCATCGCGCCCAAAGGCCGCATCAGATAGGCGATGGCAAAGCCCGCCAGCACCTCGCCCAAGGCCTGTGCGCCGGAGCCGAAAAAGCTGCGCGACAGGATCGTCGCGAAATAGAGATAGAGCGTGAAATCATACCACTCCACCACGGTGGAGAGCGCCGCCACCGCCATGGATCGCCGGGATAAGGCCGGAGGTTTTGGGTTCACGCCAAATCCCGTGCCAGCCGCAGGCCCATGAATTGCCAGCGCTGCTCGGGGTGGAAGAAATTGCGGTAGGAGGCGCGCAGATGGCCGCGCGGTGTGGCGCAACTGCCGCCGCGCAGCACGAACTGGCCGCTCATGAACTTGCCATTGTATTCGCCCACGGCGCCCGGAGCGGTCCGAAAACCGGGATAGGGGCGATAGGCGCTGCCGGTCCATTCCCACACGTTTCCGAAGAAGGCCGGGCTAGGCTCTGCGACGGGCCGTACCGCGCCGGGCGCGTCGAGCTGGTGGCCGCTCATCGGATCGTCACCCATGGCTGTGGCCTCCCATTCCACTTCGGTGGGCAGGCGGGCTCCGGCCCAACTGGCGAAGGCGTCGGCTTCATAGAAGCTGATATGACACACCGGCGCCGCCGGATCGAGCAACTTGCGTCCCGCCAGCGTGAACTGGCTCCAGCCGTCCTCCCCGCGCCGCCAATAGAGGGGGGCGGTGATCGCCTGCGTCTGGCGCCAGCCCCAGCCGTCCGAGAGCCACAGGCGCGGGTCGTCATAGCCGCCGCTTTCGATAAAGGCGATCCATTCGCCATTGGTGACGGTGCGGTCGGCCAGGGCATGGGGTGCGAGAAAGGCGGTGTGGCTCGGCCCCTCGCAGTCGAAGGCGAAGCTTTCGGGGGCGGGGAGATGGCCGATCTCGATCAGACCGCTGCGCCCGGCGATCCAGCCTTGCGGTCTGGCGGTGCCGGGGGCGGGGGCATCCTGCGGCCACAAGGCAGGCTCGAGCGGATGGGTGGAGAAGGCGTGGAGGATGTCGGTCAGCAGCAGTTCCTGATGCTGCTGCTCATGATGGCAGCCCAGCCGCACCAGATCGAGCGCGGCAGGGGACAGCGTGGGCAGGGCGGTCAGCAGCGCCTCATCCACCGCCGCGCGATAGGTCAGCACCTCCGCCAGCGAGGGGCGTGAGAGCATGCCGCGCGCCGCGCGCGACAGGCGCACCCCTTCGGCTTCGTAATAGCTGTTGAACAGGAAGGGCCAGTCGGGGTGATGCAGGCGATAGTCGGCCACATGGTCGCGCAGCACGAAGGTTTCGAAGAACCATGTCGTATGCGCCAGATGCCATTTGGCGGGGGAGGCATCCTCCATCGACTGGATCGTGGCATCGGCATCCGACAAAGGCGCGGCCAGCGCCTCGGTCAGGGTGCGGACCTGCGCATAGAGTTCCGCCGTGTGGAGCGGGGCCGTTGCCGGGCGCGGCAGGGTCGAGGCCATGGGGTCAGCGTTCCGCCCGCAGCAGGTTCAGGCTGAACCAGCGGCGCGGATCGGTCCACACCGTATCCACGCTGAAGCCCGCATCGGCGGCCAGAGCGGCAAATTCGCTCAGGCTGTATTTGTGCGAGTTTTCGATATGCAGCGCCTCGCCCGCCGCGAAGTGGAAGCGCTGGCCATCGACGGTGACGGTCTGGTCGCTCTGGCTGACCAGCGAGATTTCGATATGGCCGGGGTCATGCACGAAGCGGGCGCGGTGACGGAACTGGTCGATGTTGAAGTCGGCGCCCAGCTCGCGGTTGGCGCGGGTCAGCACATTCAGGCTGAATTGCGCGGTGACGCCTTGCGCATCGTCATAGGCGCGCTCCAGCGTGGGGACGTCCTTCTTCAGATCGACGCCGATCAGCATCATGGCGCCCCTTTCGTCAAAATGCGAGAGGCGTTGCCGCCACTGGGCGAGGAAAGCACGCGCCTCATGCCGCTCGAAATTGCCGATGGTTGATCCGGGGAAGAAGCAGACATCGCGGGCGGTTGAGGGCGGCAGATCGACATCGCCCAGATAATTGCCGCAGACCGCCGTGACGGCAAGGTGCGGATAGCGCTGCTCGATCGCCTCGGCGGTCGCCGCCAGCGGCACCGGCGAGATATCGAGACAGACATAGCCCGCCGGCGGCAGGCCCTGCGCCATCAGCGCGTCGAGCAGGAACTCCGCCTTGCCGCCAGACCCCGCGCCCAGCTCGATAAAGCGGGCATTGGCGCCGATGCGCCGCGCCATCTGCGGGGCATGCGCGCGCAGCAGCGCCATCTCGGTGCGGGTGGGGTAATATTCGGGCAGCTCGCAGATCGCGTCGAACAGCTTCGATCCGGCCGCGTCATAGAGGAAACGGCAGGGGATCGCCTTGTCCGGGCGGGACAGGCCAGCGAGCAGCGCTTCGAGGAAGGGGGCGGGCGGGGGGGCAGGATGGTCAGGCCGGATCTGGAGAGCGGTGTCTTGGGAGAGGACGTCGATCAGATCGGGCATGCCATGCGCTTTCTGCTTGGGGAGGCCGAGGCATCCCGGTGGCTGCGGTGGTCCGCTTGCTCCTTCAAGTACGAACGGAGGCGGGGAGAAGTTCCGCACAGCTTAACGCAATCAGGCCCGGCACCGCAGATGCGGAACCGGGCCTGACGCGGGGGGGCTGTTTGTTTGGGTTAATGCGCCGCGCTGGTGTCCACCTTGCCGCGCGGACGCGGGGCCAGCCAGATGATCAGCGCCGAGGCGAAGAACAGGAAGGAGGAGGCCAGGAAGATATGCGTCGTGGCCACCGCCGTGCTTTGCGTCGCGATCTGCTGCTCGATCACGCCGCGGATCTGGCCGAGCGAGAAGCCTGCCGTATCCAGCGCGTCACGCGTCGGGCCGGTGTTCATCTGGGAGACCAGCTCGTTGCGCGAAATGCGCGAGTCACTGTCCCATGCCGTGGTGACGATGGAGGTCGCCACCGCGCCCGACAGCGTGCGCAGGAAGCTCATCACACCGGCGGCCGAGGCGGTTTCCTCCGGGCTCACCGCGCCCAGCGCAATGGTCGTCACCGGCACGAAGAACAGCGGCAGACCGATGCCCTGCAGCAATTGCGGGAAGGCGAAGGTCCAGAAATCGCCGCCGCTGTTCCAATGGGCGCGCATCAGCGTGGTGACGCCCAGCCAGGTGATGCCCAGGAACACCAGCAGGCGCGGATCGACCCGCGTCACCCAGCGCGCCACGAAGGGTGACATCACCACTGCCGACATGCCCGAGAAGGCAGTTACGTAACCGGCATAGGTCGCGGTGTAGCCCTGAGAGGATTGCAGCCACTGCGGAATGATCACCGCCGAGGTGAAGTAGGTGCCGAAACAGGCCGCCATGGCCAGCGTCGCCACGGTGAAGCCGCGATGGCGCAGCACCCGCAGATCGACCACCGGATGGGCGTCGGTGAACTCCCAGGCGCAGAAGACCAGAAAGCCGATCGCCGCCAGAATGCCCAGGGCGAGGATGAAGTTGTTGTTGAACCAGTCGCGGTCATGCCCAAGGTCGAGCATGAGCTGCAGGCAGGCCACCCAGCCCACCAGCAGGCCCAGACCCACCACATCGATGCGCGGCTGGCTGGTGGGCGTTTCGGCCGCACGCAGATAGCGCATGGAAATGAACAGGCAGACCGCCGCCACGGGCAGGTTGATGAAGAAGATCCAGTGCCATGACCAGTTGTCGGAGATGGTGCCGCCAAGGATCGGGCCCAGAATCGGCGCCGTCACCGTGGTCATCGCCCACATGCCCATGGCCGCGCCGTGCTTCTCCTTGGGGAAGATGCGCAGCAGCAGGGTCTGGGTCAGCGGCATCAGCGGGCCGCCGCAGAAGCCTTGGCCAAGGCGGCAGATCACCAGCATGGGCAGGTTGGTGGACATGCCGCACAGCGCGGAAAAGATGGCAAAGCCCGCCATGCCCATGATGAAGGTCTTCACCGCGCCATAGCGCAGCGACAGGAAGCCCGTCAGCGGCACGCAGACCGCCTCGGCCACCGAATAGGAGGTGATGATCCAGGTGCCCTGGCTTGCGGAAATCGCGAGGCCACCCGCGATATGCTCCACCGAGACGTTGGCGATGGTGGTGTCGAGCACCACCATGAAGTTGCTCAGGGCCAGCGCGAAGGCCGCGATCAGCAGGGATGTGCCCTGTAGAACCTGATCGGGCGGCAGCGCCGGCTTCTTGGAAGCCGGTTCAGCCATGGTCAGTCCCCGCTGGAGAGGTTGATGTCAGCATCCATCGACAGGCCGACGCGCAGCGGGTGATCGGCCAGCTCCTTGGGATCGAGTTTCACGCGCACGGGCAGGCGCTGCACGATCTTGATCCAGTTGCCGGTGGCGTTCTGCGCCGGGATCAGCGCGAAGGCGCTGCCGGTGCCGCCCGAGAAACCGGCGACCTTGCCATGGAACACCACGCCGCTGCCGTAGAGATCGGAGGTCAGTTCCACGCTCTGGCCGACCTTGACCTTCTGGAGCTGGCTTTCCTTGTAATTGGCATCGACATAGAGCGCGCCCACCGGCACCACGCGCATCAGCGTGTTGCCCGCGGCCACGCGCTGACCGACCTGCACGCTGCGGCCCGAGACCACGCCATCGACCGGCGCGCGGATGACGGTGCGTTCCAGATCCAGCTTCGCCTGATCGACCCTGGCCTGCGCGGCCAGCACATCGGGGTTGTTGGTGACGGTGGTGCCCGCGATCAGCGCATCGGTGGCCGAGAAGTTGCCCTGAGCCACGCCCTTGTCCGATCCGGCCTGCATGACCGAGGCGCGGGCCTGTTCGAGGCTGGCGCGCGCGGCGGCGAAGGCGTTGGTCGCGGAGGTCAGCTCGTCGCCCGAGACGGCGCCATGCGGGGCCAGCGTGCGGCGGCGATCCAGATCGATCTTGGCCTTGTCATAGGCGGCCTGCGCCGAAGAGAGCTGGGCCTGAGCGCTGACGATCATGGCCTGACGGGCCTTGATCTGCGTGGCCAGCGCCTTGCCGGCAAAGGTGGTCTGGCCATACTGGCGCTTGGCCTTGGCCAGATCCGCCTCGGCCTGGTTGAGGGCGATCTGGGCGTCGCGCGGGTCGATGCGGACCAGCACGTCGCCCTTGTGGACGACCTGCGTATCCTGCACATCGACCTCGGCGATCTGCCCGGCGACCATCGGCGTGATGGTGGCGGTGTCAGCGCCGACATAGGCGTTGTCGGTGGTGACATGGCGGCTGCCGATCAGCACATACCAGCCCCCGGCCACCACGCCTGCCGCGACGACGGCAATGGCGATGCCGGTGAGCAGCTTCTTGCGGCGGTTCGAGCGGGTCGCGTCTTCCTGCGACTGCGAAACGGAGTTGAGATCGGCTTCAGCCATGGGTTGCATCCTTGGGGGCATTTGCGGCTGCGGCCGCTGAAGGGGGGGTGTTGTTGGCGACAGAGGCACTCAGCCCGCCGCCCAGAGCGCGCACCAGCGCGACATCCAGCGTGAAGGCACGCGCCTGAAGATCGGCATGGGTGCGCCGCGCGGTCAGCACGGCCTCCTGCGCCGAAAGCACATTGAGATAGGTGGAGAGCCCGCCCTTGTAGCGCATGTTGGCGATCTCATAGGCCGCCTCGGACTGGGTGAGGGCCTGGCCGCTCTGTTCCAGCCGCTGGGTCAGCATCGACTGGCTGGCGGCGGCGTCGGCCACGTCATGGAAGGCGCCCGCGACAGTCTTGTCATAGGCGGCGACCGCCTCGTCGAAGGTCGAGCGGGCCGAGCGGTACTTGCCCTTGATCTCTCCGGCATGGAAGATCGGCATGGAGATCGACGGGCCGATGCCGGCCAGCACGGTGCTGCCCTGCACGAGGTTCTCCAGCCCGATCGCGGGATGCGCCGCCAGTGCCGAGATCGATACGGCCGGATAGAAACCGGCGCGGGCGACCTTGATCTGCTCGTCATCGGCCTTCACGCGGGCCAGAGCGGCCGCGACATCGGGGCGATGGGCGATCAGATCGGTGGTGACGCCCTCGGGCAGGCCGCGCGCGGCGATCTGCACCGTGGGGCGGGCGATGGACAGGCCACGATCCGGACCCTTGCCGAGCAGCGCGGCCAGAGCATTGCGGGTGAGGGCAATGTTCTCGTCGATCTGCAGCATTTGCTCGCGGGCGGCGGGCACGGCGGCCTGCGCCTGCTTCAGCTCCGCCTGCGTATCGAGGCCGTTGGTGACGCGCTCGCTGGTGAGCTGGGCCTGCGTTTCCTTCAGCCTGATCGAGGCCTCCTGCACATCGCGCTCGGCATAGAGACGGGCGAGATCGGCGTAGGAGCTGGCGATGGCGGTCGAAAGCGTCAGGCGGGCCTGCGCCACATCCAGCTCGGCCGCGGTGCTTTCCAGCTTGGCGGCGCGCAGGGCGGCGCGGTTCTTGCCCCAGAGGTCAAGATCGAAGCTGAGCTGGAGCACATCGGCGCCAACGCCGCTCCAGCCGTCGGACAGGATCCCGCCGGGGAAGTCCTTGGCATAGGTTTCCTGACCGATGATGCGGCCGTCCAGCTTGGGCAGCAGGGGGGCGTGCTGCTGCTGCTGATAGCCTTGCGCCTGATGCAGGCGGGCAACGGCGGTCGCGACATCGGGGGAGCCGGACAGCCCTTCCGCAATCAGCGCGTCGAGCTGGGGGTCGCCATAGGCATGCCACCAGTCCTGCGTGGGCCATGCCGCATCGGAACGCGTGGCGGCGCCCAGCGTTTGCTGAGAGGCATAGTCGGATACGGCGGTCGGGGTGGGCTTGGGGCCGAGCGGCGGGGGGCTGACACAGCCGGCCAGCAGCACGGGCAGCAGGGCGGCTAGGATGGTCGTGGTGCGAAGTGGGGGGTGCTTCATAATTTTTACCGTACTGTTGGGTACGCTGCATATCGCCTTGTAGAAGGGTCTTGTCAACCCATTACCATACTGTACAGTACGACATATTGAGTGTATGGATAATGGCATGAGCAAGAGAGAAGAGCGCCGGGGTGAACGGCGCGCCACCATTCTGGAGATCGCGGGCAAGTGCTTCTTTGAACACGGCTATGCGGGCACCACCATGTCTGCCGTGGCGGCCCGTCTGGGCGGTTCCAAGGGCACGCTGTGGAGCTATTTTTCCTCGAAAGAAGAGCTGTTTGCGGCCTGTGTCGAGGAAAAGACCGAGCTGTTCCGCACCGAACTGGTGCAGGTGCTCAATTCAGGCGCGCCCTTGCGCACCGCGATCGAGGGGTTCTGCCGCCGCTTCATGGCCAAGATCCGCGAGCCTCAATCGGTGGCGCTCTATCAACTGCTGTGCGGCGAGGGCACGCGGGCTCCAGAGGCGAGTCGCATCTTCTATGAGCGCGGCCCCGGCGTGGTGCAGGCGCTGCTGGTGGGTTTTCTGGGCAGCCATGTCGAGGCCGGGCGGTTGAGCGGCGGCACGGCGCTGGAAATGGCGCAGGTGCTGATCTCGCTGTGCACTGGCATTTCGCATCAGCGGGTGCTGCTGGGGCTCAATTGCCCGCAGGGCATGATGCAGCCGCCGCCGCCCGAGAAGATCGCGGATCTGTTCTTCCGGCTCTACGCTGTGGATGATGGCGAGAGCAAGCGAGTCGCCTGATTTAAGCGCAGTTGGAGAGTTCCGGCACAACCTTCGGGAAACAATGTGTTATCGTCGGGAGACGTTATGGGAGCGCGAGGGGGTAACCCCCTCGCACCTGTCTTTCTTCAATTAAACCCTACCGGCCACTCTGCCTGGCGATAGGCCGAATCCCAGAACATCCATTCAAAGCGCGTCGCATTGCGGAAGGCGGTGGCCATGCCTTGCCGAATCGCGGGCGAGGCCTGCGCGGCGGCTTCATCGACCAGAGCCCGCACGCGATCCGTGGCCGCGCCAAAGTCGGGGGCGGCATAGGTGTCGATCCATGCCGCATAGGGATTGGGCGAGACAGCCTGCGGCTTGATCGCGCAACCGACCTCCCAATAGACCCAGAAGCAGGGCAGGATGCCCGCGATCAGCTCCTCATAGCTGCGTGTGGCGGCCAGACCCGCCAGATAACCGGTGTAGCCCAGACAAGCGGGCGAGGGCTCTGCGACCTGAACCATGGCAGGGGTGACACCGAATTGCGCGAAAAAGCCCTGATGGAGGATTTCCTCGACCTGCACGGCCACCTTGGCGCCGTCGGAAAACTCCAGCCGCCCGGCGGATGAGGGCGCGCGGGCCGCGGCGATGGCCAGCACACGGGCATATTCGGCCAGATAGAGGCTGTCCTGCAGGATGTAATGGCGGAAGCTGTCGGGGCTGAGCGTGCCATCGGCCAGTTCGCTCAGGAACGGCTGGGCGAGGATGGCGCGGCGCAGCGGGGCCAGCTCTTGCCAGATGGTGTCGCAGAAACTCATGAGCCGGGCCTTTTCTTTGAGAGCGAGCGGGCCGCATGCCTCAGGCCTTCGCCTCTGTCGATGGCCAAAAAAAAGCCCGATCGTGAGACCGGGCCTTGGAAAGTTTGGGAGAGGATGCCTGAAAGGCGAGTTTCTTATTGCAGCGCAGCATGGATGTTGCAAATGCGAAAAACGAAACAGTCGATGCGCAAATCGGAACAAGGGGCCGGGCCGGGCAGAGAGGCTCTGGCGTCATGCGGGGAGGGACGCTAGAGCCCCGCGCCATGAACAAAGCCCCGATCGCCCGAGACCTCGCCCAAATGGGCAAACTTGTCGCCCAGAACCACGGCTGGGCCGCCGCCAAAGCCTTCAAATCCTCGACCATGACCCATGATGACGGGGTGGCGGTGTCGAAAGCGGGCCTTGACCTGCTGCGCGTCTTCCCGGCCTCGCCCGATGAGGCGCCGCTGATGAGCGCGGCTCTGGCGGTGCGTCTGGAAGGTGCGCTTTCTGCACCTGCCTATGTCGTGGCCGGGACGCTGGCGGTGGAGGGCACGCCGGTGCTGGGGGATCGCAGGGCTTTCGACCCGGCCATTGCCTTTGCCGGGGAGGCACCGCGTTTCAACGGCCATGTCTGGCTGATGGTGGGTGATATCATCATCGATATCGCGCTGTTCCGCCTCGCCTATTCGGCGGAGGGGCCTGCCGTGCTGTCGCGCCATGTCGATCTGGCGTTCGGCCCCGGCAAGGCGCTGTTCGTCGATCTGTGGAAGCATGCCGCGCGCCTCGGCCTCAACTATGAGCCGCATTATGTGCTGAGCAGCGAGGAAGTGACCCGCCTGATGGGCGGTGCTTTCCACGCCATCAAGGCGGCTCAGGGATAAAAGCGCGCCGCGCGCGAAAAAATTCCATCGGGCGCGCAACTTTTCCCGCGCTGCCATCGAAAACGGAAATGGGGGCCGGCGCGATGCCGGCCCCATCCGCTTGATGGGAGCACACGTGATGACAGGTTTCAATCGCGCCAAAATGGCCCGTGGTTTCGCTCTGGCTCTGGGTGGTTCGCTGGCGCTGCTGGCTGCCATGCCTGCCTCGGCCGCGCTGCAGGTTGGCGAAAAGGCCCCCGATTTCACGCTGAAGGCCGCGCTGGGCGGCAAGGAAATGCCTTTCTCGCTCAAGCAGGCGCTCAAGAAGGGCCCTGTGGTGCTCTATTTCTTCCCGGCCGCCTTCACCCCCGGCTGCACCATCGAGGCTCATTCCTTCGCCGAGGCGACCGACAGCTTCAACAAGCTGCATGCCACGGTGATCGGCGTCACCTCGGGCAACATCGACCGCGTGGCCGAATTCTCCAAGGTGGAATGCCGCAACAAGTTTGCCGTGGCCGCCGATCCCGACGCCAAGATCGCCGGTGAATACAAGAACCAGATGCAGGCGATGGGCAAGACCCTGTCGGACCGCACCTCTTACGTGATCGCGCCCGATGGCAAGATCCTGATGGCCTACTCCGACCGCAATCCCGAGCAGCACATCACCAAGTCGCTCGAAGCCGTGAAGGCCTGGCGCGCGAAGCACTCGTAAGAGTTCGTTTGCAAATCCGGCGAAGCCGGATTTGCGGCGCCAGCCCTCTCCCCCACCCGGCCACCCAACGGCAGTATCATATGGGTGGCCGGGTGGGGGAGAGGGCTGGCGCCGCCCAGGACATGCGCTTTGCGCATGTCCAATCAGACTCCAGGCCCGGTTGGTAAAGAAGGCAGGCCCCTATGCTTATCGCTCTGTTGTCCGCGTTTCTGGGCGGATTGATCCTCAATCTGATGCCCTGCGTGTTTCCGGTGATTTCGCTCAAGATCATGGGGCTGGTGCGCCATGGTGACGAGCATCCCGGACAGTTGCGGGCCGAGGGGCTTGCCTTTTTTGCAGGCGTGATGGTGGCCATGCTGGCGCTGTCGGGCGCGCTGATCGCGGCGCGTGCGGGCGGCGCTGCGGTGGGCTGGGGCTTTCAGCTCCAGTCGCCGCTGGTCATCGCGGTGCTGGCTTTGGTGATGCTGGGAGCGGGTCTCAATCTGGCGGGCCTGTTCGAGTTTGGCCTCGCAATCCAGCGCATTGGCCAGAGCGGCGGCAAGGCGTCCGGCCCGCTGGGCGCGGCGCTGACCGGCGTGCTGGCGATCGTGGTCGCCACGCCCTGTTCCGGGCCCTTTATGGCGGGCGCGCTGGGCTATGCGCTGGTGCAGCCGCCGCTGGTTGCTTTGGCGATCTTTGCCGCGCTGGGGCTGGGCTTTGCCGCGCCTTTCACGCTGATTTCCTTCGTTCCCGCTCTGGCCAGGCGCCTGCCCAAGCCCGGCGCGTGGATGGGCACGGTCAAGACCGTGATGGCTTTCCCGATGTTCGGCGCGGCGGCCTGGCTGACCTGGGTGCTGGCCCAGCAGGCTGGCAATGGCGGGCTGGCGGTGCTGCTGGCCAGCTTTGTGGCGCTGGGCTTTGCGGCCTGGCTCTATGGGCTGGGGCAGAAGCGCCGCATGATGGGGCAGGGCTTTGGCGGCTTCTATGGCGCTGCGGGCGCGGTCGCTGCGCTGATCGCCGTGGCCATCCTGCGCCCGGCGGGCGGCATTCCCGTCCATGCCGAGGCGGCGCCTTCGCTGGCCGATGCCGCGCCCAGCGCATGGTCGCCCGAAAAGGTCGCGGCGCTGCGCAAGCAGGGCAAGCCGATCCTGATCGATTTTTCCGCAAGCTGGTGCATCACCTGTCAGGTCAATGAAAAGACCACCCTGTCCACGCAGGAGGTGAAGACCGCTCTGGCCCGCACCGGCACGACCTTTCTGGTGGCCGATTCCACCAAATTCGACGCGAAAATTCAGGATGCCATGGCCGCCTATGGCCGCGACAGCCTGCCGCTGACGGTGATCTATCCCGCCGATGGCAAGGAGCCGGTGATCCTGCCTCAGGTCCTGAGCAAGGGCTTGCTGGTCGAGGCGCTGGACAAGGCCTCCGGAAAGGCGTGAGTTCAGATGGCGCTTGCATCAGCCCTGCGACTTGCCGCAGATGCTCCGACCGGGCGGCTGGGCAGGATGGGCAAAGTGTCGGCACGAAATGACGCAGGACATGGCAGGGCCGCACCGCCGCGCACCGCAAGGGTCGAACCTGCCCTGTGGCCCGCTCTGATGCAAAAGGCGCAGGATGGCGACGGGCAGGCCTATCGCCTGCTGCTGGGCAGCATCACGCCCGCGATCCAGTCGCTGGTGCGCCGCCGCGTCTTCGACGAGGCGCTGGCCGAGGATGTGGTGCAGGATACGCTGATGACGCTGCACCGCGTGCGCCACACCTATGATCCGGCGCGGCCGATCATGCCGTGGATCGCGGCGATTGCCGCCACCCGCGCCATCGATGGCCTACGTCGGCAAGGGCGCATCCAGCGCCGTGAAATATGGGATGAAACCGTGCTGGCGATGGAGCTGGACCCCGATGCCACCCACCGCATGGAGGATTTCGCCGTGGAGGGCGAGGTGAGCCAGTTGCTCGCCTGCCTGCCTGCCCGGCAACGTCAGGCCGTGGAGATGGTCAAGCTGCAACAGATGAGTCTCGATTCCGCCGCTCAGGCCACTAGCCAGTCGGTGCCTGCCTTGAAAGCCTTGCTGCATCGGGCCTTTGCCCGGCTGCGTCAGGAGAAGGGGGTGGGCGACAATGGCTGATCACGACCTGCTGATCGACCAGCTTAGCGCCTCGCTGGCGCCGGTGCAGCGGCCCCGGCCTGCGGGTTTGCGCGCGCTGGGCTGGATGGCGCTGGCGCTGCCCTGCGGCTTTCTGATGACCCGCCTGATCCCGCATTACCAGCCCGACTGGAGCGCGCCCGGCATGGTCTGGCCCATGGTGGAGATCGCACTGGCGCTGGGCGTGGGGCTGACGGTGATGGTGCAGGCCTTTGCGGGCAGCATTCCGGGGCGCGATACACGCGGGTTGCGCCTGCCTGCGGCTCTGGCGCTGGTCTGGTTGGCGATCAGCCTTGCCAAAATCGCGCAGTCGCCGCCGCATCCCATCCGGCCCGGAGCGGGGATGTATTGCTACACCTTCATGATGCTGGCCAGTGCGCCGATCATGCCGATGGTCATTCTGGCGCTGCGCCGCACGCGCGCGCTGCGCCCCGGACGGGTGCTGGCGCTGGCGGGGGGAGGCATTGCCTTTTCCGTCGCCGGGCTGCTGGGCTTTTGCCATCCCGGCACGCTGCATCCGATGGATTTCGTGATGCATCTGGCCGCCGGCCTGACCATCACCGGCCTGACGACCCTGCTGGGGCGCCGCTTTATCGCCGCCTGATCAGGGCTTGGCTTGGCGGCGGTTTGGCGCCACAGTGGCGGGCTCGGCGCGATTAGGGCGCGTCAGGGCAAAAGGGGGAGGGGGCTATCCGCTTCGATCCGCGCAATCTGCTGACCGCTCTGGCGGTGGCCGGGCTGATGTTGCCGGAAGGCGTGGCCTATGCCGGGCTTGCCGGATTGCCGCCGGGCCGCGCTCTGGAGGCGGGGATCGCGGGAGGCCTCGCCTATGCTCTGGCCGGGCGCAGCCGGTTTGCCGTGGTCTCGCCCACTTCCTCCTCGGCGGCGATTCTGGCGGCGGCCATCGGCGGCCTTGCCACCAATGAGCTGGCCAGCGGCGTCGATCGCGATGCGCTGGCGACCATGCTGGTGGCGCTGGTCGGGGTGATTTTTCTGGGGCTGTCGGCGTTCCGGCTGGGCAGCCTTTCGGCCTTTATCTCGCGCCCGGTGCTGCATGGCTTTGCTTTCGGGCTGGCGATCACCATCATCCTGAAACAGATCCCGCCGCTGCTCGGCATCTCTGGCATCAGCGGCCCGATCTGGACCGCTTTGCCGCATCTGGTCGAGGCTCTGCCGCGCGCCAATTGGCCCAGCGCCGCCATCGGCCTGATCGCGCTGGGCGCCATTCTTGCGTTACGGCGCATGCCTCAGGTGCCGGGAGCTCTGTTGGTGATCGTGGGGGGGATTGCGCTGGGCTCCACCGCCGCGCCGGAATTGTGGCATGTGGCGCTGGCCGGGCCGGTGACGCTCGGCATGCCCAGGCTCGATCTGCCGCCGCTGGCGCTGTTGCCGCGCCTGTTCCAGCTGGCCGCGCCGATTGCGCTGATCCTCTTTGCCGAAAGCTGGGGGACGATGCGCTCGCTGGCGCTCAAGCATGGCGATGCGATCGATGCCAACCGCGAGCTGGGCGCACTGGGCGTGGCCAACATTGCCGCCGCCGTGGCGCAGGGCATGCCGGTGGGGGCGGGCTTTTCAGCAGGCTCCGCCAATGAGGCGGCGGGCGCCACCAGTCGCGCCGCCGCCGCCATGGCCGCGCTTGCGGTGCTGCTGCTGGCGCTGTTTGCGGCGGGTTGGATCGCGCGCATACCCGAGCCTGTGCTGGCCGCCGTGGTGATTGCGGCGCTGACCCATGCGCTGTCGCCCGCGCCGCTGCTGCGCCTTTTCCATATTCAGCGCGATGGCTGGATTGCTCTGGTCGCCGCTCTGGGGGTGCTGGGGCTGGGGGTGCTCAATGGCATGCTGGCGGCGATTGCCCTGTCGGTGGCGCATCTGCTCTATGTGCTGGCGCATCCCTCGATCAGCGCGCTGGGGCGCATCGGGCAGAGCCATGATTTCGTCGATATCGCCCGGCATCCCGATGCGCAGGCGTTGCCGCAGGTCGCCATCTTCCGCCCCAATGCGCCGCTGATCTTCGCCAATGCCGAAACCGCCCTGCGCGCCATCGATACGCTGGCCCGCGCCAGTGCCGCGCCGCTGGTGGTGCTCAGCCTTGAGGAAAGCAATGACCTCGACAGCACCGCCATCGATGCGCTGGCCGAGTTCGCGCAAGGGCTGACCGCTATCGGCAAGCAGTTGGTGCTGGCCCGCGCGCATGACCGGGTGCGCGATGTGCTGGTCGCCGCCGGTATGGGCGATCTGGCGGTGCATTCAACGCACAGCGTGGCCGATGCCGTGCTGCAAGCTCGTCAAAACTGAGGGGGAATGACCCAATGGCCTTGTCTCATCCGATCGAACCCGTCCTTCACGCCGTGCCGATCAAGGATCTGCGCCCGACGCAAATGACGGTGGGCATGCATGAGGTGCGCCGCAAGCGCGACGCGTGGGAGAAGCTGAAAGCCAATGCGGAAGGCAAGGGCGGCGCCTTTCTGGGCACCCATATGATCCCCACGGTGCTGGGGCCGGACGGGCTGCACTGGCTGGTCGACCACCATCATCTGGCGCTCGCGCTGCATGAGGCAGGGGAGGAAAAGGTGCTGGTTTCGGTGATCGCCAAGCTGCAGCATCTGCCCAAGAAGCGCTTCTTCGCCTTTATGGACAGCCACAACTGGCTGCATCCCTATGATGGCGAGGGTGAGCGCCGCGACTGGAAGGACCTGCCCCGCCACGTCGGCAAGCTGGAGGATGACCCCTATCGCTCGCTGGCAGGCGAAGTGAGGCGCGCGGGCGGCTATGCCAAAAGCGTGACGCCCTACACCGAGTTCCTCTGGGCCGATTACTTCCGCAGCCGCATCAAGCGCGGCCAGATCGCGGACAAGTTCGACAAGGCGCTGGTGAAGGGCGTGGAACTGGCGCGCATCCCCGAGGCCGCCTATCTGCCGGGCTATGCCGGGCCCGACCATGGCGGCGAGGACTGACGCAGACGCAGGGATGCCGGCCTTTGCGTGAGAGCAAAGACCGGCAGGGTTAGGGCGCAAGATGCTCCTGCCGGACCCCAGTCGGGCAGGACACGCAAGACCGGCGAGCCGAAACTCGTAGCCTTTGGGTCAGGCCATGATGGAAAAGGTGCTACCCGTGGCCATCGCGGCCGAGGCGGTGGCGACTTGCTGTTCCGCGGCGGCATTTGCGGCAATCGCGGGGGCGGCGGGAGGCGAGGCCTGCAACTGTGCCTGCCAGGCGGCGGCGGTGCTGGAACCAACGGCGCCAATCTGAATGCTCATCACTGCTCTCCAATGCGACGTAATACCCGTCCACACAGGCAGGACGGTGGCGGGAGCAAGGGGTTAAGGGGCGTTTGCGGCAGGCCGTTGTCGAAAGGTTAAGGCGTGGCGCTGCTGAGACGGGCGGGGTCGATCAGTTGATCCAGCGTCATGCCGCCACCCGGCGACCATTGGCGATCATGCAGCAGGCCGATCCTGCGCCGGAACGCATAGCCATCGACCGCCAGCGGCACGGTTCCATCAATTGCCAGCGAGGCGGGGGCGGTGGTGATGCCCAGCCCCGCCGCGACCATCGCCAGACAGCGCTCATCGCTCTCCGACCGCAGGGCGAAGCGCGGGCGGACCCCGGCGCCGGTGAAGAAGCGGCTGGTGTCCTCCAGAATTTCGCAGGAACGGCGGGCGATCATGATCTCTCCGGCCAGATCCTCGGGCGCCACATGGTCGCGACCGGCCAGCGGGTGGTTTTGCGGCACCAGCATCGTATAGGCCTCCTCCCAGAGCGGATGGGCGACCAGATCATGCTCGGCCTCGCGCAGCAGGGTGAGCGCCAGATGGATGCGCCCGCCCGTCAGCGCGGCGCGCAGGTCATAGTCCGTGCCCTCGATCACTTCGATGCCGTAATGGGCGCCCAGCGCCGCCACGATCCGCCCCAGATCGCGGTTCGCCACGGTGCGCAGCACGCCAAGGCGCAGGGTTGGCCATTCGACGGCGGGCGCCGCGCCGAAACTGTCGGCGACGCGAAAGCCGCGCTCCAGATCGCGGGCGATGGGCAGGAAGGCGCCCCCGGTCTCGGTCAGGCGGACATGGCGCCGGTCGCGCAGGAACAGGCGCGTGCCCACCAGCCGCTCCAACTCGGCGATGCCTGAGGAAAGCGTGGGCTGGGTGATATGCAGCCGGGCTGCGGCCTGAGCAAAGCTCCCCGCATCGGCCAGCGCCAGAAAGTGGCGGATATGGTTGCGCTTGATCATAGAAAAAATCTATCCTGAAAGGCGATAGTTTTCAATTTTTCATATTAACGTCTCTGGCTTATCCTCCCGGCAAAAGATGAGAGGACAGCATGAAGGCGACCCCCGATTTCGACTTCGCCCTGAGCGAGAGCGCGCTGATGATCCGCGAAAGCGTGGCGCGTTTCGCCGACCAGAAAATCGCGCCGCTGGCCGCCGCCATCGATGCCGAGGACCGCTTCCCCAGCGAGCTCTGGCCGCAGATGGGCGAGCTTGGCCTGCATGGCATCACGGTTGAGGAAGAAGATGGCGGGCTTGGCCTCGGCTATCTGGAGCATGTGATCGCGGTGGAGGAGGTGGGGCGCGCCTCGGCCTCGGTGGGCCTGTCCTATGGCGCGCATTCCAACCTGTGCGTCAACCAGATCAAGCGCAACGGCAACGCCGAACAGAAGGCCCGCTACCTGCCGGCCCTGGATCAGCGGCGAGCACATCGGCGCGCTGGCGATGAGCGAGCCGGACGCCGGCTCCGACGTGGTCTCGATGAAGCTGCGCGCCGACAAGCGGGTCGGCGACCGCTTACGTGCTCAACGGCAGCAAGATGTGGATCACCAACGGCCCCCGGATGCCGACACGCTGGTGGTCTATGCCAAGACCGACCCGGACGGCCGGGCGCAAGGGCATCACCGCCTTCATCTGATCGAGAAGGGCTTCCCCGGTTTCTCCATCGGCCAGAAGCTCGACAAGCTGGGCATGCGCGGCTCGAACCCAACCTGCGAACTGGTGTTCCAGGACGTCGAGGTGCCCGAGGAGAACGTCCTGGGCGCGGTCAACGGCGGGGTGAAGGTGCTGATGAGCGGCCTCGACTACGAGCGCGTGGTGCTCGCCGGGCGGCCCACTGGGCATCATGCAGGCCTGCATGGACGTGGTGGTGCCCTACATCCACGACCGCCAGCAGTTCGGCCAGACCATCGGCGAATTCCAGCTGATCCAGGGCAAGGTGGCCGACATGTACGTCGCTCTGCAATCGGCGCGGGCCTATGTCTACGCTGTGGCGCGGGCTTGCGATGCCGGGCAGACCACGCGTTTCGATGCGGCGGGCGCGATCCTGCTGGCCAGCGAGAACGCCACCCGCGTGGCCGGGGAGGCGATCCAGATCCTCGGCGGCAACGGCTACATCAACGAGTTCCCGGCCGGCCGCTGTCTGCGCGACGCCAAGCTGCTACGAGATCGGCGCCGGCACCAGCGAGATCCGCCGCATGCTGATCGGCCGCGAACTGTTCGCTGGGCGCATGACCGGCCCCATCCTCCCGACGCTGCTCGATCGCAACGATCCGCAGACACAGGCGCGTGAGGCGCACAACCGTGCTCTGGCGCAGGATCTACGCGACCGCGTCGCCAAGGCCGCGCTGGGCGGCGGCGAGAAGGCCCGCGACAAGCACAGCGCGCGCGGCAAGCTGCTGCCGCGCGACCGCATCGAGCGCCTGCTCGACCCCGGCTCGCCCTTCCTGGAGCTTTCCGCCAACTGGCCGCCGACGGCATGTACGACGATGCCGTGCCCGGCGCCGGCGTCATCGCCGGCATCGGCCGCGTTTCTGGCCGTCTGGCGATGGTCCTGGGCAACGATGCCACGGTGAAGGGCGGCACCTACTTTCCCGCTGACCGTGAAGAAGCACCTGCGCGCCCAGGACATCGCCGAGGAAAACCGCCTGCCCTGCATCTACCTGGTGGACTCGGGCGGCGCCAACCTGCCGCACCAGGACGAGGTGTTCCCCGACCGCGAGCACTTCGGCCGCATCTTCTTCAACCAGGCCAACATGTCGGCCCAGGGCATCCCGCAGATCGCCGTGGTGATGGGCTCCTGCACCGCCGGCGGGGCCTACGTGCCGGCGATGAGCGACGAGACCGTGATCGTGCGCGAACAGGCCACCATCTTCCTCGCCGGCCCGCCGCTGGTGAAGGCCGCCACCGGCGAGGTGGTCAGCGCCGAGGAACTGGGCGGCGCCGACGTGCACTGCCCGCCGCTCGGGCGTGGCCGACCATCTATGCCGAGGACGACGACCATGCCCTGGCCATCGCCCGCCGCTGCATCGCCAACCTCAACTGGGGCCGCAGCAAAAGCCCCACACCCCGCCGCAGGATGTGGCCGAACCGCTCTACCCCGCCGAGGAGCTGTACGGGGTGATTCCCGCCGACAGCAAGCAGCCCTACGACGTGCGCGAGGTGATCGCCCGCCTGGTCGACGGCTGCGAGTTCGACGAGTTCAAGGCGCTGTTCGGCACCACCCTGGTCTGCGGCTTCGCCCACCTGCACGGCTATCCGGTGGCCATCCTGGCCAACAACGGCATCCTCTTCGCCGAGGCCGCGCAGAAGGGCGCGCACTTCATCGAACTGGCCTGCCAGCGCGGCATCCCGCTGCTGTTCCTGCAGAACATCACCGGCTTCATGGTCGGCCGCAAGTACGAGGCCGGTGGCATCGCCAAGCACGGCGCCAAGCTGGTGACCGCGGTGGCCTGCGCGCCAAGGTGCCCAAGTTCACCGTGCTGATCGGCGGCAGCTTCGGCGCCGGCAACTACGGCATGTGCGGCCGCGCCTACTCACCCGCGCTTCCTGTGGATGTGGCCGAACGCGCGCATCGGCGTGATGGGCGGCGAGCAGGCCGCCGGCGTGCTGGCCACGGTCAAGCGCGAGCAGGCGGCGGCCCCGAGGAGCTGGCCAGCCGCGGCGGAAGAAGCCGAGGCCTTCAAGGCGCCGATCCGCGAGCAGTACGAGCGCCAGGGCCATCCCTACTACGCCAGCGCCCGCCTGTGGGACGACGGCGTGATCGACCCGGCGCAGACCCGCGACGTGCTCGGCCTGGCGCTGGGCGTCTGCATGGAAGGGCCTGCGCCCGAAGCCACCCGCTTTGGCGTGTTCAGGATGTGATGGCCATGTTCAGCAAGATCCTGATCGCCAACCGCGGCGAAATCGCCTGCCGCGTCATCCGCACCTGCGCGCCGCCTGGGCATCGCCACCGTGGCGGTCTATTCCGAGGCCGACCGCTCAGGCGCTGCATGTCCGTCAGGCCGACGAAGCCGTCGCCATCGGCCCGGCGCCCGCGCGTGATTCCTATCTGCGCGGCGACCGCATCATCGCGGCGGCGCTGGCCACCGGCGCGCAGGCGATCCATCCCGGCTACGGCTTCCTTTCGGAGAATGCGGACTTCGCCGAGGCCGTGACCGAGGCGGGGCTGGTCTGGATTGGCCCCGATCCCGCCAGCATCGCCGCCATGGGGCTGAAAGATGCCGCCAAGGCGCTGATGGCCAAGGCCGGCGTGCCCGTCACCCCCGGCTATCAGGGCGACCAGCAGGATGCGGCTTTCCTGCGCCCAGCAGGCGGAGGCCATCGGCTACCCGGTGCTGATCAAGGCGGGGGCGGGCGGCGGCGGCAAGGGCATGCGCCTGGTCGAAAAGCCGGAAGATTTCGCCGATGCCCTGGCCATCCTGCCAGCGCGAGGCGGAAAAGTCCTTCGGCAACGACCACGTGCTGATCGAGAAATACGTTGCGCGCCCGCGCCATGTCGAGATCCAGGTGTTCGGCGACCGCCACGGCAACCTCGCTCTACCTCTTCGAACGCGACTGCTCGGTGCAGCGCCGCCACCAGAAGGTCATCGAGGAAGCCCCCGCGCCGGTGCTGGATGGCGACCTGCGCCGCGCCATGGGCGAGGCGGCGGTGAAGGCCGCGGCTTCGGTCAACTACGTGGGCGCCGGCACCGTCGAGTTCATCCCGGCGAGGGCATGACCGCTTCTACTTCATGGAGATGAACACCCGCCTGCAGGTCGAACACCCGGTCACCGAGGTGATCACCGGCCAGGACCTGGTCGAATGGCAGCTGCGCGTCGCCGAGCGGCGAGCCGCTGCCGCTGCGGCAGGATGAACTGGCCATCACCGGCCATGCGATCGAGGCGCGCCTCTACGCCGAGGATCCGTCGCGCGGCTTCCTGCCGCAGCACCGGGCCTTTGACGCGGCTTGCCCTGCCTGACAATCAGGGGCGGGTGGACACTGGCGTGGCGCAGGGGCTGGCGGTCAGCCCGCATTACGATCCGATGATCGCCAAGCTGATCGCCCATGCTCCGACGCGCAATGCTGCGCGGACAAGGCTGGAGGATATGGTGGCCAAGGTCGAATGCTGGCCGGTGAAGACCAATGCCGCCTTCCTGACCAGGGCGCTGGCGGATGAGGATTTCGCCGCAGGGCAGGTCGATACCGGCCTCATCGCGCGCAAGGGGGAGGCATGGATGCCCTCGGGCGAACCTTCCGAGGCGGCGCTGCAGGCCGTGGCCCGCATGACACTGACGGGGCCGCTGTTGCCGGGGGCCTGGCAGGTGCGGGGGCTGCGCGCCAATGCAGAGCCAGCGCCCACCGTGGTCCGTCTGGCGCAGGGGGACCGGCTTTATCCGGTGACGCTGTCGTCGCGGCAGCCTGCCATGCCGGTGCTGAAACAGGGCAGTGGTTGGCTGGTCAGCGAGGGGGGCGAGACGTTTCATCTCACCCCATGGCGCCCGGCAGCGGGCGAGGGGGCGGCAGGCTCCGGCGCGATCGAGGCGCCGATGCCCGGTCTGGTGATCGGTGTGTTTGTCAGCCCCGGCGAAACGGTGCGCAAGGGGCAGAAGCTCTTGACGCTGGAGGCGATGAAGATGGAACAGGCTCTGCTGGCGCCCTTCGATGGCGTGGTGACGGCCCTGTCCGCCCGCGTGGGGCAGCAGGTCGCCGCCGATGCCTTGCTGGCGCGCATCGAGGTCAAAGCCGAGGGAGAAGCCTGATGGGTGGACGCTGTTTCGAGGATTGGCAGGTGGGCGACACGCTGACTCACCAGCCCAGCCGCACCGTGACCGAGACCGACAATCTGCTCTTCTCGGCCATGACGCATAACACCCAGCCGCTGCATCTCGATGCCGAGGCGGCCAGGGCCAGCGAGTTCGGGCGGATTCTGGTCAACTCCACCTTCACCTTCAGCCTGTGCGTCGGGCTGTCGGTGGGGGATACCACGGTGGGCACGCTGGTCGCCAATCTGGGTTTCGACAAGGTGGTCACCCCGCTGCCGACCTTTATCGGCGACACGCTGACCTGCCACAGCGAAATTCTGGAACTGCGTGAATCGAAATCGCGCCCGCAGGCCGGGATCGTCATCTTCCGCCACTGGCTGACCAACCAGCGCGGCGAGACGGTGCTCTCCTGCCAGCGCAGCGCGCTGATCCAGAGGCGCGCGGCATGAGGTTGCGCTCGCTGCTCTTCGTCCCCGGCGACCAGCCCGAACGCTTCGCCAAGGCGGCGGCGAGCGGGGCCGATGCGGTGATCCTCGATCTGGAGGATTCGGTGGGGTTAAGCGCCAAGGCAAGGGCACGCGCGGCGGTGGCGGACTATCTGGCCGGGCCGCGCAATCTGCCGGTGCTGGTGCGGATCAATCCGCTGGCGACGGCCATGGCTGCGGCCGATCTGGCAGCGGTGTTGTCCGCCCGCCCCGATGGCATTGTACTGCCCAAGGCAGAAGGCGCGGCCAGCCTTGCGGCTCTGATCGAGGCCATGGGGGAGGGCGCCGTGCCCGTGCTGCCCATCGCCACGGAAACCCCGGCTGCGGTGTTCCAGCTTGGGACCTATGGTGCGGTCGCCAAGCATCTGCTGGGGCTGACATGGGGAGCGGAGGATCTGCCCGCCGCCATCGGGGCCGCCACCTCGCGCGAGGAAGATGGTCGCTACACCCCGCCTTACGAGATGCTGCGCGGGCTCACTTTGTTTGCCGCGCATGCCGCCGAAACCGCTGCCATCGAAACGGTGTTTCCGGCGATCCGTGATGAGGCGGGGCTGGCGGCCTATGTGGCGCGGGCGCGGCGGGATGGCTTTACCGGCATGCTGGCGCTGCATCCTGCGCAGATCGCTATCATCAATGCCGGATTTACGCCCACCGGCGAAGAAATCGACGAGGCACAGCGCATCGTCGATGCCTTTGCCGCGCAGCCCGATGCGGGGGTGTTGTCGCTGGATGGGCGGATGGTCGATCGCCCGCATCTCGTGCAGGCGACAAAGCTGCTGAGCCGCGCCTGACGAAAACCATGCCGCACCCCGCCGGGGCGCGATGCGGCATGGTTCGCCTTACTTCTGGGCCAGCGGGATCACGCCCTTCTGCTTGGCGTAGACATCCCAATCGGCCAGCAGCTCCTTCAGTTTGGCGGGCTCGCTGGCGGCCAGATCGGTGGTCTCGCCCGGATCGCGCGCCAGATTGTAGAGGCGCCACTGATTGTCGCCCACACCGGCCTTGAGATAGGCCGCGCCCTCGGGCTTGATGGCGGGCAGATAGACCAGCTTCCAGTCGCCCTTGCGCAGGCCCCGGCGGTAGAACAGCTCATAGCCCAGCGGCTCCTCGGGCGAACGCACGGTCTGCGCGGTGCCGGCCAGCAGCGCGCTCCAGCTATGGCCCTCATGGGGCAGGATGGGGTGGCCGTTGAAGCTGGCGGGCTGGGTCACGCCGGCCAGTTGCAGCAGGGTGGGGGCGATGTCGGTGACACTGAGATTGGCCCCCGAAATGCGTCCGCCCTTCACGCCGAAGCCCGTGGCGAAAGCGGTGGTGCGGATGCCGCCCTCGGTGGGATAGGACTTCACCAGACGCGAGGGGGTGGCATTGGCCTCGGCCCAGCCGGGGCCGTAGCCGACATAGGAATTGGCCTTGCCGATGTTGCCGAGCGAGTTGTCGATCTTCAGCGAGGCATTGAAGCTGCCGCCCTTGGGCCCGTTGATCGTGTTGCCCTCGGGGCCATTGTCGCCCAGGAAGATGATGACGGTGTTGTCATAGCGGCCCGTGCGCTTCAGCTCGGCCACCACGCGGCCGACATTCTGGTCGAGCCGGTCGACCATCGCGGCATAGACCTCCATCTTGCGGGATTCGAGGGCCTTTTCTTCCGGCGTCAGCTGGTCCCACGGCTTGGCCAGCTCATGGGCATGGGCGATGGCGTCCTGCGGGACCAGACCCAGCACCTTCTGCCGGGCGAGGCGCTCGGCGCGCAGCACATCGTAGCCCGCGTCATAGCGGCCCTTGTAGCGCGCGATATCCTCGGGCGGGGCCTGCATCGGCCAGTGCGGGCCGGTGAAGGTGAGATAGGCGAAGAAGGGGCGCGTGTCGCCCGCCTTGGCGCTCTGGCCGAGGAAGTCGATCAGCCGGTCGCCGAACTGGTCGTCGACATATTTGCCCTCGGGATAATGGACTTCCTTGAGCCCTTCGCGCCAGGTCGAGCGTTCGCCCGCCTTGCCCCAGGCCTCGGTCTGGTCCTTGCCGAAATGGTTGCTCAGCCCCTGAAGCAGCGCATAGGACTGCTCGAAACCGCGCGCCGCCGGGCTGGTCGCCTCGGTCAGGCCCAGATGCCATTTGCCCGCCATCAGCGTGTGATAGCCGCCCGCTTTCAGCAGCTCGGCGATCGAGGCGACGCGGGTGTTGAGCACGCCCTCATAGCCGTCATGCCCGCGTTGATGCTCGTCGAGCAACTCGGCCATCGAGCCGAGCCCGGCCTCGTGATTGTCCACCCCCGAGAGCAGTTCAGAACGCGTGGGCGAGCAGGTCGGCGCGGTGTGGAAGCCGGTGAAGCGCACGCCCGCATTGGCCAGCGCATCGAGATTGGGGGTGCGGATCTCGCCCCCGAAAGCGCCAAGGTCCGACCAGCCGATATCGTCGGCGACGATCACCAGAAAGTTGGGTCGGGCCTGCGCCTGCGGTGCGGGCGCTGGCGCGGCGGGGCTGACCGGCGCCTGGGCCAGCGCGGGGGCGGCGCCGACAGCAACGCTCAGGCTGGAGGCGGCCAGCAGGGTCAGCGCCAGGGATTTGAGGGATCTGCGTGATGTCACCGGATGCTCCGTTCGCTCCGTTCAGGGATGCGCCCGTATGCGTTGTCGCCCGGTCAAGGGGCAAGACAGGAAAACTCCACCATATTGGTAGATTTTATATGTTGTTCCATGCCTCATAAAATCCATAGGCATTTGGCCATAGAGACAAAGCCGAGAATGAGGGATCATGGCCAAGAATGCTTTTCACGCCCGCTGCCGGGGCGATCTGTCGCGTCTGGCGCTGGCCGCCTGTGTGCTGCCCGCGCTGCTGGTGCCGGTGCTGACCCATGCGGACACCGCGCCTGTTGCGCCCGCTGAGGCCGATGCCGCCGCGCCGGTGGATGACATTCTGGTCACCGCGCGCCGCCGCAACGAAAAGAGCCAGGACGTGCCCGTCGCGATCAGCGCCTTTTCCAACAAGCAGATCGAGGCGACCCGCACCTACAATCTGCGCGATCTGCAATCGCTGACCCCCAGCCTGGTGGTCACCGTCACCAATCCGCGCAACACCAGCATCAACATTCGCGGGCTGGGCAACAATGTCTCGGTCTACAATGACGGGCTGGAGCCGGCCGTCGGCGTCTATCAGGATGGCGTCTATCTGGCGCGCCCGGGGCAGGCGGTGTTCGATATGGCCGACCTCGACCATATCGAGGTGCTGCGCGGGCCGCAGGGAACGCTGTTCGGCAAGAACACCTCGGCGGGGGCGGTGGTGATCAACACCAAGGCGCCGACGTTCAAAACCGAGGCGGGCGGCGATGTCAGCCGGGGCAATTACGATTACACGCAGGTCCATGCCTATCTGAGCGGGCCGCTGATTGCCGATAAGTTGGCCGCGCGGCTGTTCGTGTCGAAGACCGACCGTGATGGCTACACGACCAACATTCATGACGGCAGCCATGGGCAGGATTATCACGATTTCAGCCTGCGCGGGCAGTTGCTCTTCACGCCGAGCGATAACTTCAAGCTGCGCATCATCGGCGACTATGGCAACCAGCACAGCAACACCGCCGCCAGCGTGCTGACCGGGGTGATCCGCAGCTACACCAACGGCACCAATTTCGCGAACAACTTCACCGACCGGGCGAAGGCGGTGGGCTACAGCCCGATCACCGCAGACCCTTCCGCGCGGCTGGTCGACAATGACGGGCTACAGAATTACCGGATGAACCAGCATGGCGTGTCGGCCACCGCCGATCTCAGCCTGAACAATGCGACCATCACCTCGGTCACCGCCTATCGCGCGTGGAACTGGTATCCGCACAATGATGGCGACAACACCAGCCTCGATGCCGGGCGCGATTTCCACCAGAGCAACAACCAGAAGCAGTTCAGTCAGGAACTGCGCATTGCTTCTGCAGGCGCGCATCGCTTGGATTATGTCGCGGGGGTCTATTACCTCTATCAGCAGATCAAGGCCGAGGCGCTGAACGCCTATGGCGCGCAGGCGGGTGCATGGTATGCGCCGACCAGCGATCAACAAGCCGCAGCGGCGGGGCTGAACAATTACACCATCTTGAGCCATTCCTCGCCGGTCACCAACTCTTACGCGGCTTTCGCCCAGACGGTGTGGCATGTGGTGCCCAATGTCGATCTGACCACCGGCCTGCGCTACACCTATGAGACCAAGACCGGCTGGTTCGACCAGACCGCCAGCGGCGCCGATCTCTCGGGCCTCACCCTCGCGCAGCAGACCATCGCCCAGACCCTGCGCGCGCGTTATGGTGTGGCCAATTCTTTCACGGCGCGCACCAGCGCCGGGCGCCTGTCGGGACAGGCGACGCTCTCGTGGAAGATCACGCCCGATGTGCTGACCTATGCCACCTATTCGCGCGGCAACAAGTTTGGCGGGCTCAATCTGGCCAACATCGTCACCACCGGGGCCTATGCCGCCAATCCGGTGATCGGGCCCGAGACGATCAACAGCTATGAGGTGGGGCTGAAAACGAGTTGGCTGCGCGGCCATCTGGTCGCCAACATCGACGGCTTCTGGACCGACGACAGCAATTTCCAGACCACCATCGTCGATGTGACGCGCAACAATCAGAGCTATTTCACCAATGTCGGCAAGGTGCGCTCGCGCGGGGTCGAGGCCGATCTGCGCGGGACGGTGGGCGACTGGCTCTCGCTCTATGCCTCGGGCACCTATGACGATGCCAAATATGTCTCCTACGCCAATTCGCCGTGCCCCATCGAGGTGACCGGCCAGACGCTGTGCAACATGAGCGGGCGCCAATTGCCCGGCGTGTCGAAATGGGCCGGCTCTGTCGGCGGCGAGGCGCATGCCCCGCTGGGCCGCAACTTCGGCCATGATACGGAAGGCTATCTGGGGGCGGATTATTCGTATCGTTCGTCCATTTACACCACGGCCAATGATTCGATCTATTCGCTGATCCCGGCTTACGGCCTGCTCAATCTGCGCTTCGGCATCCGGGCGGGGGATGGGCGCTATGATATCCAGTTCTGGGGGCGCAACATCACCAACAAGACCTATTTTCTCACGCTATCGGCCGATAATTTCGGTGCGCAGCGCGCCACTCTGGGTGATCCGCGCACCTATGGCGTAACCCTGCGCACCAAATTCTGACCTGCGTAACCTTGCCGATGCCCAACCAAGCTGAACCTTGGGCATCGGCAAAGCCACCATGCATTCAGTCCCGCCATGGCACATCCCACTGCACAGTTTGATGGAATTGGAGGTTCATCATGCGCAGGTTCTGGATTGCAGCCATGGGGATTGGCACCGTTTTCGCATCGCTGGCGGCAACGCCCGCCAGCGCTCAGGAGTGGGGCGGCCCGCCGCCGCCTCCGCCGCCGGGTTGGGGCCGGGATTATCCCCCGCCGCCGCCGCCGCGTTACGACGATGACTGGCAGCGCCACCGCTATTGGGAATGGCGCCGCGAGCAGGACTGGCGTCGCGACCACGAATGGCGCCGCCACGAATGGTGCCGCTGGCACGGTTGCTGGTAAGAACCGGCTGGGTGATCGGAAAAGGCCGGGCCTTCGGGTCCGGCCTTTGTGCTGTGTGGGGCACAGGCTTAACCTGCTGGCGCAACTGCTTTAGAAGGTTGGCGCAAACTCCGGATCGGCCACGCCCATGACCAAGCAATCGACACTTATTCGCGGCGTCGTCCGCAGCGCCGATCTTGGCGCGACCTTTGTGTTCGCCGCTGAAGGCGCGCTGGCCGGTGTCGCGGCGGGGCTCGATCCGGTCGGCCTGCTGGTGGTGGCCTTCCTCACGGGCCTTGGCGGAGGCCTGCTGCGCGATCTGCTGCTTGCTTCGGGCCGACCGGCGGCGGTCAGCGACGGCCATTACAGCTTTGTGGTGATCGCGGCGGCGCTGGCGGCATGGTTCCTGCATACCGCCCTCAGGCAGGGCGCGATGCCGCTGGTGGTGGCGCTGGACGCCGCGGGTCTGGCGCTGGCGGCGGTGGCGGGCACGCAAAAGGCGCTGGAGCACCGCGTCCATGCCGTCCCCGCGATCTTCCTCGGCACGCTGAGCGGCGTGGGCGGCGGAGCGATGCGCGATCTGGTGCTCAATGAGGTGCCGCGCGTGCTGCGCACCGATATCTATGCCGTGGCGGCACTGCTGGGCGCGCTGGTGGTGGTGGCCGGGCGGGCGATGAAGCTCGATCCGCGTCTGGTGGCGCTGGCGGGCGGGCTGGCCTGTTTCACCCTGCGCATGGTTTCGGTGCATTACGGCTGGAACCTGCCGACAGCGGGGCGCTGAACCCTTTACCTTTCGATATGCCGCAGCCTTTCGGTGTCCTGCTCGATGCGGTTCATCATCGTCCTTTGCTGCTGCGCCATCTGCTCCACCATGCCCAGCAGGGCCGTGATGCTCTGGAACGATCCGAACATCTCGTCGAGCGAACCGGCGATCACGCTCAGCCCGTCGCGCGCGCCCAGCAGCTTGCTCTCCGATTCCGCGACATGGTCGCCCAGCCGCCGCATCGACTCCTCGACCTCGCCCAATGAGCCCTTGCTCTGGTCCAGCGTGGTGCTGGTGACATTGGCCAGATTGCGCACCTCATTGGCCACCACGGCAAAGGCGCGGCCCGCTTCGCCCGCGCGCGCCGCCTCGATCCCCGCGTTCAGGGACAGAAGATTGGTCTGCATGTTGATGTTGTCGATCACCTCGACGATCTCGCGCAGGCGCCGCGTGGTGGCCGAAACCTTGCGGAACTCGGCATCGAGCAAGCCGGTGCGGTCGTTCTGCGCCATCTCATGGATCTGCGCCTGCGCCTGCACCCGCATGCTCTCGACATTGCGGCGCGCCTCATCGGTGCCGCTGACGGCCTGATCCAGCTCCAGCGTCAGGCGGCTGGCGCGGGTGACGAAATCGATGAGGCCGCCGATCAGCTTCTGGCGCAGCGCATTGACCAGCCGCTGCTGGTTGAGCCGCGTCTCCACGAAATAACGCGCGAAACCGGCGTAATAGATCGGGAAGTGGTCGATATAGGGATCGTGGAAGGCCTCGCCCGGCGCCACACGGAAGAACACCGCCGCCGTCAGCGTCAGATTGAGGTTGATGCCCAGCAATTCGCCGAAGGTGGAAAAGCCCGCCGCCGGCGCGTCGCCCCACAGCCCGTCGAGGTCGCGCAGCCGCTCCGGGTTCTTGGTGCGGCGTTGCACGCAATCGTTGAGCACCACGCCCACCGGATCGGGTTTGCCCTGCAGGAAGGCGGTCAGATCCTGCCGCGTCTGGCGGAGGAAATCCGTGGTGCGCACCAGATGCAGCACGTCGCCGGCATTGACCTCGCAATAGAAGGTGACGACCCCGCGCTCGACATCGATGTTCGAGGCCGAGCGGACGAACAGCTCGCCATTCATGATGATCGCGAAATCATGGTGTTTCATGCGCGCCTTCAGCTCGTGAGGGCGGCATTGCATCATCTCGCACATGGCATCGATCACCGGCACGATGTCCACCGTGCCCTCCTGCGCCACGGAGGTGACCTGCCTGGTTTCCACCGTGCCTTCCATCACCACCAGGCTTTTGCCGACCGGCGCGACATTCTGGGTCTTGAAGATGCCGAAGCGGGCGCCTTCCTGCATCTTCACAAAGGCGACCAGCGCGCAATGCTGCACAAAATCGCTGCCGTCGAACAGCCACGTGCCGTCCTGCCGCCGGAATTTCGCACCGGTCTCGGTCGCCGAGGAGCCGCCGATGAAGATGCAGGGGAAGCGCTGACTCTGATACACCGCTTCCATGAAGAAGTTTTCCGAGGCTGACAGGCCATCGATTAGCGTGAGCGCCAGCGTATCCTCGTGATGAATGGGGAAGGGCGGGGTCACCCTCGCCAGATGGGCGGAGATTTCCTCCAGTCGCTGGTGGATCGATTTTTGGGGATGGCCCGCGCGAATGTCCTCATTGGCCAGCGGCACGCTGTGGACGCTGACGGCGCTGAGCAGATCGGCGCCGAAGATCTGCACGACCAGATTGTTCCAGTCGCCATCGGCGGAGCAATAGAGCTGGGATGGCGCATGGCCGCTGCTGTCGCCCGGATCACACAGCTCGCCCGCGGTGGTGACCGCGATCAGCCTTGCCGGTGCGCTCAGCAGCCGCAGCCGGGCGACCACCTGTCGGAAATCGACATGGGGCGAGACATAGGCGATCACCAGCATCGCCGGAGCCCCGGCAAAGCGGAAGCTTTCGGGCGAAAGATTGCCCAGCGAGGCGTCGCTGCGGATCACCCGCATGGTGGCCGGTTCGGCTTTGGCGGCGGAGGGGAACTCGTCCTCGGGCGATGCGCCGAAGGATGGCGACGGATCCTCTTGCCATGCTTCCTCCTTGCGCCGTCTCCAGAACATGGTCTCGGGTCCCTCATGCCGTTTGCGGGCCTGTGATAGAGCAGCCGGGTCAAAAAACGCTGATGTCAGCTTACACGCGATTACCTAGAGCATGCGGCGTGATTCAGAAATCACGCCGCATGCTCTAACTTTTTGTTGTCGCATCGTTTTATGCAAAAGCCGGTTCCCGCTTTTTCGCACGATGCTCCAGCCATTATGCATGTTTCGGTCAGGCAAAAGCGGCGCTTCGTCGGATCGTGCTTTGACAGCCTCGCTGAGCTGTGGGATTATCGGCAGGCGCTTCACTCCCCGGAGCACGCCATCCAGAGCTTTTATGCCCATCGAGATCGAGCGGAAATTTCTGGTCGCGGATGACCGGTGGCGCCACGATGCGGAGCCGGGGCAGCGTTTCTGCCAGGGCTATATCTCGCGCAGTGACGACAGCAGCGTGCGCGTGCGACTGGCCAGCGACCGCGCGTGGCTGACGGTGAAGGGCGGCGATGCCGGCCCGGCGCGGCTCGAGTTCGAATATGCCATCCCTGTCGAGGAAGCACAGGATCTGCTCGACCGGCTCTGCGCCCGGCCGGTGCTGGACAAGACCCGTTACCGCGTGCCCTATCGCGGGCTGGTGTGGGAGGTCGATGTCTTTGCGGGCCATGCGCAAGGGCTGATCATGGCCGAGGTCGAGCTGACCGAGGTGGGCCAGCGCGTGGATCTGCCCGACTGGATCGGGCGCGAGGTGACCGGCGACCGGCGCTATCGCAACGCCGCCATCGTCGACCATGTGCCCGAGGGTGCGCTCTAGGAAAATCCGGCGAAAGAGCCGGATTTTGCGGCACCGGCCCGCTCCCCCGCCCGGCCACCCAGAGGATACCACCGCAGGGTAGCCGGGCGGAGGAGTGGGCCGGTGCCGGTTTGGTCGGTTAAGGGTCCAGTGGGTCGCGCGGATCGACCTGCAGCGACTGGCGGTCGGGCCGGGCGGGGATTTCGTTGCGGACCGTCGCCTTCTCCAGCACCATGGGCTGATAGCCGAGCTGGGCCTGATTGCGCCTGGCAAAGGCTTCGGTGACGACATAGGTCGACTGATAGTCATGCGTCACGATCAGCGCGGGCCGCGTCACCGGCGCCTTCATCGCGATCAGCAGGCGCGAAGCATTGCGCAGATTGGTGGTGGTGTGCCGCGCATAGGGATCGATCACCAGAGCGTCGGCAGGAATGCCATAGCGCTCGATCAGCGCCTGCCGCATTTCGATGGCCTCGACGCGGCGCGTGCCGCGCGGATGGACCGAGGCTCCGCTCAGGATGATGAAGGGCGCCAGCCCCGCGCGATAGCGCGCCGCCGCCAGATCGACATTGGCCTTGCCGCTGGCGCTGAGCGGGGTGACCAGATCCTCCGGCCCGATGCCCGGCACGATCAGCGCGGTGTAGCGATAGCGCGCCCAGTTCATGCGGCGGGCGCGGGCAAAGGCGGCGGCATTCTCGGTGCGCGCCAAGGGGCCGAAGCGGATGGCATCGAGCCGGTCGGCGCCATCGAGCAGGGTGAGGGCCAGCAACAGGCCGCGATCGGCGGCGGGCGCCTGCTGTTTGAGCAGATCGACCCGTTCCAGTGCGGCGCTGATGGTGTCCTGATTGCTCAATGTGGCCTTGGGATCGGGCCCGTCGATGGCGGGAGAGGCGGGCGGCTGACCCTGCCCATAGACATGGATGATGCCGTTGAGCCCGGCCAGCTCGCGCGTCAGGGCATCGCCATGACTGGCCCCCGATGTGGCCTGTGCCAGCTCCTCGGGCGTCCAGAGCGCGCTCTCGATCCGGCAGGGGGCAGCATTGCCGCAGGCGTCATAGCGGGCGTTGCGCGTCTCGATCACCGGGCGCAGGGCGTTTTGCACCGGCCGGGTGCGGAGCGTGGGGAACAGCGCTTCCTCAAGCTGCATGAGCACCCGGTTGGCGATAGTGGATATAGGGGTGGGCGCGGCGGTCTGTGCCTGCCCCGGTGATGCTGTCAGGGCCAGAACGGCGGCGGCGATCAATGCGGTTCTTGCCATGACAGACCCAAATTATCCCGAGGTTGCGGCGGAAAATCCCCCGGCTGATACACCAGATTTCCGGGCCTGCGATCCCAAATCTCTTGCCCGCGCAGGGCCTTGCCGCCAGAACCGTCTTCATGAGAACCCGCCTGAGCATCTGCCTCAGAAAAATCCGCTATGCCACGCAGGAGGAGGCCCTGCAGGCCGCTCTTGGCGCGCCCTTTCCCCTGCGCCCCTACCTTTGCGACCGTTGCCGGTGCTTTCACCTGACCGGGCGCATCAAGGGCAAGCGCATGCCCCGCGCCTGGATGCTGGGCGGGGATGGCTCTGACCCGAAAGCTGGCCCGAAAGCGGATTGACCCTTTCCAACCCGCTGGATAGGCCGATACGCATGAGCAATCCCGGCACCCCCACCTTCGATCAGTTGCGCATCTTTCTGGCTGTGGTCGATACGGGCAGCTTTGCCGCCGCCGGGCGTCAACTGGGCCGGGCGGTCTCGGTGATCAGCTATGGCGTGGTCAATCTGGAAACCCAGCTCGGCGTGATGCTCTTCGAGCGCGAGGGATCGCGCAAGCCGGTGCTGACCACGGCAGGCCGCGCCCTGCTGGCCGAGGCCCGCGCCATCCATCAGGGCATGGACGGGCTGCGCGCCAAGGTGAAGGGCCTGCTCGATGGGCTGGAGGCCGAGGTCGATCTGGCCGTGGACGTGATGCTGCCCGCCGAAAGGCTGGGACGCGTGCTGCGCGAGTTCCGCCAGACCTATCCCACCGTGCAGTTGCGCCTGCATACCGAGGCGCTGGGGGCGGTGCCCTCGATGGTGCTGGACCGCATCGCGGTGGTGGGGATTTCCGGGCCTCTGGCGGCAGGGGTCAAGGGCATCGAGGCCTTGAGCGCCGGATCGGTGCCGATGGTGCCGGTGGCCGCGCCCGATCATCCGCTCGGCTGCATGGAGCGGATCACTCCGGGGGCGGGGCGTGACTATGTGCAGCTTGTGCTGACTGACCGTTCACGCTTTACCGAAGGGCAGGATTTCTCGGTGATGAGCCCGCGCACCTGGCGTCTGGCCGATCTGGGCGCCAAGCATGCCCTGCTGCGCGAGGGGATCGGCTGGGGCAATATGCCGCAGCATATGATCGAGGGCGATCTGGCGGCGGGCACTCTGGTCAAGCTGCATATGCCCGATCATCCGGGCGGCACCTATCGCTTCGCGGGTGTGTGGCGGCGCGATACGCCGCCGGGCCCCGCTGCCTCATGGCTGCTTGACCAGTTCGTGCAACTGGGCGCGCATGATCGCGAGCTGGAGGGGCTGGGGGATATCTAGCCGCGATAGCGCCGTCAAAGTTACGGGGTGAGCAAAGCTTGCGCCATCTCGGCGATGCGGTCCCGCCAGGCCAGTGTGGCCAGCCATTCTGCCGGAATGCCGCTCATGCCGTAAAGCGCTCCGGCCAGTTGGCCGGTGATGGCGGCCGTGGTGTCGGCATCGTCGCCCAGATTGGCGGCCAGCAGCACGGCATCGCGGTAGCTTCCGGTCTGGTCGACGCACCACAGGGCCGCCTCCAGACTATGCGCGACATAGCCTGAGGACCGGATCGCGACCCGATCCTTGCCGCGCCATCCTCCGGCGAGAATGGCGGCGATAGGATCGCCGCCGATGCCCTCGACTGCCTTGACCGCTGTTTCGAAATCAGCGCCAAGAATGGCGGCATGCAGGATCAGCGCATAGCCTTCGCAGGCATCCAGACAGGCCTCTGCGCCATGGGTGGTTGCGCTTTGCAGGCGGGCGGCGTCACGCATCGCCTGTTCGCCATGCTTCACGCCCCAGATGGCGACGGGCGCGAGGCGCATCAGCGAGCCATTGCCCGCGCTGAAGGGATCGGTCGAACCGGCGATGGGGTTCCCATCCGCCTCGAAGCGGGCGAGGGCCTGCCGCGTGGCCGTGCCGATATCGAAGCATTCACCCGTGGCGCTGTAGACGCCCCAACGCCACCAGTTGACGAAGCGCCGCATCAGGTCGCCCGGATCGAGCGAGCCGCGCTGCGCCAGACTTTCGGCCAGAGCCAGCGCCATGGAGGTGTCATCCGTCCAGACCCCGGCCTCAAGCTGGAACGGGCCGCCGCCGACGATATCGGTGAGCGGCGGCAGGCTGTCGCGGGTGGAAAACTCCAGCGTGGTGCCCAGAGCATCGCCGGTGGCAAGGCCGAGCAAGGCGCCCAGCGCACGGTCCTGTGTTTGCAGATCGATCATGGGATCATCCTTTCGTCAGGCCGCAGCCGTTTCCAGCGTGGCGGGCAGAACCGCTTCACCCGCCGCTCTGGCGCGCAGATCGGCAAAGCTGTGGCGCACCAGCATCTGCCCGTCGCGCCACACCGGCACCAGCAGATCCTCCTGCGCTTCCACCGTATCGAGCCGCGCGGCGACCAGTCTGCCATCGCGCCTCACCACGGCCTGACGGCCCGCCTTGCTGGCTTTGGCGAGATCGGTGGCGGGCTGCTTGTTCACATCGCGCCACAGGCCATCGGCATCGCGCATGGCATTGGCCTTCATCGCAAAGCGCAGCGTGTCGCGGTTGACCTGCTGAAGCAGTCCGCCACCCATGCCGAAAGCGATGTTGTCGATGGCAAAACCTTCCTCCCCCAGACGGTCGATCAGGCGGGCGATGCTTTTGATGGTCATGCCGTCGCCCTGGATCACCCGGACATGCGGATCGAGCACCCGAAAGCCCTTGCCATTGATCGTGCCGCCAAAGGCCTCCCACAGCGTTTTGATCGCGCGGATCGGGGTTTCGACCGGATCGCCGCTGTCGGGGCGGACGACCAGCGTGCCCTTGCGCGTCAGCACCTTCTCGCGCAGCGCGCCGCCCCAGATGCCGGTGATGGCCGCATCCAGATCGTAGCTGTCCGAGACGACTGCCACCAGACGCCCTTCGCCCTCGAAGGCGTCGAGCATATTGGCATAGGCGTCCTGTTCGCGGGCCCGGCCCCAGCTTGTGATCGTGCTGTGCTCGGCAGCGGGGATCGAGAAGCCCGCCATATCCGCGCCATAATAGCGGCGGGCGGCAAGCAGGGCCTCCATCGTGTCGGTGCCCATGAAATTCACCAGATGGGCCATGCCGCCCAGCGCGGCGCTTTCCCCGCTGCTGACGCCGCGCGCGCCGAAGTCGTGCAGCTTGAAAGGCAGTTGGCCCGCGACATCGTCGCTGGTGCGTTCCAGCCCGGCGCGGATGATCTGGCGGCACTGCCAGCTCAGCGTGGCGACCGTGGTCGGGTACCAGATGGCGCGCAGCAGGGCGGTTTCGACAAAGGTGGCCAGCCAGGGCAGGCGCGGATCGGTGGTCTCGACCTGCAGCAGAGGGACGCCGGTGGGCACCATCATCCCCTCGGGCAGAGCGCGGATCTCGATAGGGAGGAAGCCCTTGTGGTCATCCACGATCATCTGCCAGCCCGCGCGATTGAAGGGCACGCCATGGGCGGTGCAGATGGCCTCGGCCTCGTCGATGTCCGCGTTGGTGATCGGGCGGGCCAGCAGGTCGATCAGGAAGGGCTGCAGGCCCATGAACAGCACCTCATCGGCGAAGTCATTGGGCCGCGCCTCGACATAGGCGCTGATCGCGCGGGCCTCGGGCGGATATTGCAGGAAGTGGCTGTGCTTGTAGCTGTCGGTGGCCAGGATGAGATTGGTCATGATGTGAACTCCTCACAGTGACGCCGGACGCAGGGCTCCCCTGCGCGGCAGACCTCTTTCAGTTTTGGGCAGTCAGGGGCGGGTTAAAGGTCCGCCATCTCCTCGATGATCGACCAGTGGTCCTCGAAGAGCATCTCGGGGCTGAGGTCGCCGAAGCGATACCAGCGGGCATGGGCGGCATCGTCGCCGCCCTTCACGCTGAACAGCTTGCGCCGTTCGGGCAGGCGGAAGAGGAAGGCGTGCGTAATGATCCGCCCACGCAAGGACCGGTTCGGCGCATCGAAAACGCGGCTGCGCGAGTCCTCGATAAAGCTGGCCAGCATGGCGGGGGGGATCTGCCCCTTGCCGTCGCTGATCGAGGTTTCCTCGCGCAATTCGCGGATCGCGGCGTCACGGATGCGCTCGGCCGGGTTCACGAAGCCGCCGGGCAGGGCGAGCAGGCCCTTGCCGGGGGCGCGGCCCCGCTCGACCAGCAGGATATGGCCCGATTGCACCACCACCGCATCCGCCGTGACGAAAGGCCCCTTGCCCCATTGCGCGGGATAGGCGGCGAGGAACTCGGCCTCTTCCAGCAGGGCGCGGAAGGTGTCGCCCAGCATGAAATGGCGCAGGAACTCCGCCACGCCGGTCGAGAGGATCGAGCCTGCGACATCGGGAATGCGCTGAAAATAGCGCTGGCGCACATCGCTGGAGGAAAAGGTGCCGTATTGGCTGTCGATCTGCAGATTCTCCCATTCCGGGAAGAGCTTGAGATAATAGGACGAGGCATCCTTGCCATAGCCCGCCAGCGCCACACGGAAATCGCTGAGGCCGTGGCTCTGGAACCCATGGTGGTTGCCGTGATCCAGCACGATGGCCCGCACGGTGCGCTGCACCTGCGTCACCCAGGCGGTGTCGGAATAGAGGTGATCGTCGAGCGGGGCGATGATCAGGCGGCCCTCGGCCACTTCATGGCGGAAGGCGGCGCGCAGCATGGTCTCGCGCTCGGCATAGGTGAAGGGGTTGCGGGGATCGCGCGCCATATTGGCCGAGCCCACCAGCACGATCAGGCGATTGACCCGCTCCAGCGCATGGGTGATGACATGTTCATGGCCGATGTGCAGCGGCTGAAAGCGGCCGATAAAGACGCCGAAATCGATGGTGTCGTTCATATCCGAGGCTCCCTCGAAAGCTGATGCGAGGCGGACTCCCCGACTCGCTGTAGGGACCTTATATCCATTTGACATATATCCAGTCAAGACATAAGTTTTGCCTATGACCCAGCATGACCTTCAAGCCTATGATCCTTCAGCCTATCCGCCCATGGCCGTCACCGTCGATCTGGTGCTGATGAGCGTGGTGGAAGGGCAGTTGACGGTGCTGCTCCAGCGGCGCGACCAGCCGCCTTTCGCGGGCGTTCTGGCGCTGCCGGGCGGCTTCGTCGGCCCGGCGGAAGGGCTGGGTGAGGCCGCCGCGCGGGTGCTTTCCAGCAAGGCCGGTTTCGGCGGGAAGCAGGCATGGCTGGAGCAGCTCTACACCTTTGGCGCCCCCGCGCGCGATCCGCGCATGCGTATCGTCAGCGTGGCCTATTTCGCGCTTCTGCCTGCGGGAGAACTGGCGGAGGCCGTGGCGGCGGGGCAGGGGCTGGTGCAGATGCCGCTGGCCGCGATGGAGGAGGCGCTTGCCTTCGACCACGTTGGGATCGTCGCGCTGGCCCATGAAAGGTTGAAGGGCAAGCTGGACTATACGCCGCTGGCCTTCGCCCTGCTGCCCGCGCTTTTCACCCTGCGCGATCTGCAGGCGGTGCATGAGGCCATTCTGGGCACCTCGCTCAACAAGCCCGCTTTCCGCCGCCGCATGCTGGACAGCGGCTGGATCGCACCCACCGGTGAGCGCGAGGTCGAAACCGCCTTCCGCCCCGCAGAACTCTATCGCTGCGTGGCGGAAGGCGGGGTTATTTAGGCGTTCAGGGCGTTGCCGGGCATGGCGGCGGCTTGCTGGTCGCGGGCGCCATAGCGCCGGGCCAGCGTGGCGCAGACGAAAAGCTGGGCCTGATGGAACAGCATCAGCGGCAGCACGATCATGCCCACCGCATGGCCGGGGAACAGGATGGTCGCCATCGGCAGGCCGCCCGCCATGCTCTTCTTCGAACCGCAGAAGACGATGGCGATCTCGTCGGGAATGTCGAAGCCGAAGCGGCGGCTGGCCCATGTCGTGGCGCCGATCACCAGCGCCAGCACCAGCAGGCACAGCCCCAGCACCACCGCCAGATCCCAGGCCGAAAGCTGTGACCACACGCCCGCCACCATGCCCGCGCTGAAGGCGGCATAGACCACCAGCAGCACCGATCCGCGATCCACAACCGAGGTCAGTGTGCGATGGCGCAGCAGCCAGTCGCCGATCAGCGGGCGCGCGGCCTGACCCACCACGAAGGGCAGCAGGATCTGCATGCCGATGTCCTCCAGCGCCTTGGTGGAAAAGCCCACGCTCGATCCGGGCAGCAGCAGCGAGACCAGCAGCGGGGTGATCACCACCCCCAGCAGGTTGGACACAGAGGCGCTGCACAAAGCGGCGGGCACATTGCCGCGCGCGATCGAGGTGAAGGCGATCGAGCTTTGCACCGTGGAGGGCAGCAGGCAGAGATAGAGCATCCCCACCAGCAGATCATGCGGCAGGAAGGGGCGCAGCGTGCCTTGCAGCGCAAGGCCGATCAGCGGGAAGAGGATAAAGGTGCTGGCAAAGGTCAGCCCCTGCAGCCGCCAGTTCGCCAGCCCCGACCACACCGCCTGAGGCGAAAGCCGCGCGCCATAGAGGAAGAACAGCAGCGCCACCGCCACGTTGACCGCCGCATCGGCAATCACCTTGCCGGAGCCTTGCGCGGGCAGCAGTGCGGCCAGACCCACCGTGCCGATGAGCAGCAGCAGATAGGGATCGATCGGCAGGCGGGCGATCATGTTGCGGAGGGTGGATATCATGGCGAAACTCCCTGTTGGTTGCTTCGGAAATTAGGCCTGCAAAGGGTGATGCACAATTCTGGTGACCGTGGTAACAGTCATCATGGATTATGATAACCAGAGCGGAATGATCCCGCCCGACCTGCTGCGTGCGCTCGTCGCCGTAGCTCAGGCGGGCACCTTTACCGGTGCCGCGCGCGCGTTGGGCTTGCGCCAGTCGACGATCAGCCAGCAGATCAAGCGGTTGGAGGAACTGACCGGCCGCCGCCTTTTCGACCGCGATACCCATCGTGTCAGCGTGACGGCGCAGGGCGAGGCGATGCTCGACCATGCCCGCCGTGTGCTCGATGCGCATGAGCGGATGGGGCGTTACCTGTCGGGAACACGGCTGCGCGGGCGGCTGCGGATCGGCGCTTCGGAGGATTTCGTGCTCTCAGCTTTGCCCGATGTGCTGGCCGATTTCGTGCGGCGCTCGCCCGAGGTCACGCTGGAGCTGACCGCCGGTTTGAGCGAGACGCTTTATGAGCAGTTCGATGCTGGGCTGCTCGATGTGCTGCTGGTCAAACGCAGCCGGGGCGATACGCGCGGCACCACTGTGTGGAGCGAGCCCATCGTCTGGGTGGGCCGCCCCGATTACCGCCCGCCGGTTGGCGAACCTCTGCCGCTGCTGCTCTATCCGCCGCCCAGCGTGACCCGCGCCCGCGCGCTGGAGGTGCTGGAGCGCATCGGACAACCCTGGCATATCGCGCTCACCAGCGCGAGCCTGGCCGGGCTGACGGCGGCGGCGCGCGCCGGGATCGGGGTGATGCCGCATTCGGCGCGGCTGATGCCGCCGGGGCTGGCGGTGGTGCTGGCCGGGCTGCCCGCCCTGCCGATGGTGGAGTTCGTGATGATCGGGCCGGGCGGGCACCATCCGCTGGCCGATGCGCTGAGCGCCGCGATTATGCAATGGGCAACGTCGGCGCGGGCGCGTTAGGGCGAGTCTGTTTGAAAATCCGGCGGAAGAGCCGGATTTTGCGGCACCAGCCCGCTCCCCCGCCCGGCCACCCACAGGATACGACCGATGCGTGACCGGGCGAGGAAGCGGACTGGTGCCGGGCAGCGCTACTGCAGCAGCAGCGACGGCGCAGGCCGATGCGCCGGAATGCTCAGCGCCATCATGATCCGTGTCGAGCAGATCGCGCAATCCAGCGCGCTGGCGATCTCCTTGTCGCAGGAGAGGCAGGCCTTGCGCGAAAAGCGTCCATCGATCAGGTCGAGCAGCAGATGCTCGTCCTCGGAGATATCCGGGCCGTCCCCGGCGCGCAGCGGGCGGCCAAGGCCGATCTCATAGAGATGGATCAGGCTGTCCAGCACCGGGGTCAGCATGATGCAGTCATGGTCGCCCAGCACGCGTGTCAGGCTGGGCTGCACCGCCTGACCGGTCAGCCGCGCCTCGCTCCAGCAGCGGATCGCGTCGACCAGCATGGGGGTGGGCGCGGTGGTCTGGTGGATCGGCGGCGAGACGTGACGGGTCATGGATGGTCCTTCCTGAGCAGCCCTCATGCTGTGTGAATGTCGCTTGTTGCGATTGATTCTTAACTAGATGAGGGCGGCGTCAGGAGCAAGCCTTTTCAGGCGGAAATATTCTCCCCGCTCAGATGGCGCAATCGGGGCAGGGCGAGGGCGGGGTCGCGTTCGCTGACCCAGTCGATGAACCCCGCGACGCGCTTGTCCAGCTTGGCCGCATGGCCTGAGGCAATGTCGGCAAGGCGGTGATCGAGCGTGGGATTGGCAAAACGCGCCAGCGTCGTCTCGACATAGGCTGCCGCCTGATCGCCCAGACCATGGGCGGTAAAGCCGGGCACGACTTCCTGCGCGTAAAGGGCTTTGAGTGCGGCGAGCGTTTGCGGGTCCTGCATCACCTCGCGCACTGTCTGCCCGGCTGGGCTGCCCGCATCGAGCCAGCGCTGCGCCATCCATGTGTGGCCCAGATTGAGGATATGCAGCTTGAGCCTCTCGTAAGGCTCAAGATCGTCGGTCAGCACGACATCGGGGTGGGTGAAGGGCATGGCCAGCCCCGGTTGGCGCTCCACCGCCCAGAGCGCATAGGGTTCGGCAATGGCGCCGATCGGTTCGATGGGTTCCGAGACAATGCGGTCGACCAGCGTGTTGATCCAGAGGCAATCCTCCAGCAGCCACGTCAGGAAGGCCTGTTCGGCTCCGGCCTGCCTGGCCAGATCGCCGATGATGCCGCGCAGCACCTCACCATTGCGGCGCACCAGCTCGCAGGGAAGGATCGTGACCGGCGAGCCGCCATCTTGCCAGCGGTGATGCAGCAGCGCCAGCAGCATGGCGGGGAAGCTGTGCGGGCGGGTGTCGCTGTTCAGGTCAAGCTGGCGGTCCTCGTCGGCCAGCCTGTAGCCCTGATCGCCGGTGTTGGAGATGACATAGGTCGCCTCCTGCCCGAAACGGGCCTTCAAAGCCTCCCATTGCGTGGAGGCCGCGAGACCTGCCGCCACGCTGCGCACGGTGACCGTCTGCTCGACGGGGGTGTGATCCTCGGCAAGGCCGCGCAGGATGACGGGATAGCCCTCGGGCGCGCCGAAAGCGGCCACGCGGCGCGCGCGCTGCGGGTCCATCGTGGTCTGCACGACGGTGATGGGGGGCACGCTCTGCCCCGCCTCGCGCGCCTGCGATGCGAAGAGGTCCACATGCGCCTGCAGGAAGCGGCTGGTGCCGAACTGGAAGATGGCCGTCATGGTCGTGCTTTCGGGTGACTGAGAAGGGAGGCATTGTCTTGGCGGTGCCTGCCCATTTCCCCGCCCGGCCACTCATCGGCAGTATCCTGTGGGTGGCCGGGCGGGGAAGAGGGCTGGTGCCGCAAAATCCGGCTCTTCTGCCGGATTTTCAAACAGACGCTCAGGCGGCCTTGCTGTCGCTCAGCGGCTCCTCGATGCGATAGGCCTGCTTGACCAGCCCGTTGGTCATGTCATGGGCCAGCTCGGCGGCTTCCCAGTCCTCAAGGCGGTGCTCGGCCACCAGACGGGCGAGGAAGGCGCAATCGACCCGCCGCGCGACATCATGGCGCGAGGGGATCGACAGGAACGCCCGCGTGTCATCGTTGAAGCCTACGGTGTTGTAGAAGCCCGCCGTCTCGGTGGTTGTTTCGCGGAAGCGGCGCATGCCTTCCGGGCTGTCATGGAACCACCATGCCGGGCCCAGCTTGAGGCAGGGGTAATGCCCGGCCAACGGCGCCAGTTCGCGGGCATAGACGCTTTCATCCAGCGTGAAGAGGATGATCGACAGGTCCGGATTGTTGCCATGCCGGTCGAGCAGGGGCTTCAACGCATGGACGTAATCGGTGCGGGTGGGAATGTCGGCGCCCTTGTCGCGGCCATGGCTGTGGAACAGGCCGTCATTGTGGTTGCGGCAGGCGCCGGGGTGGATCTGCATCACCATGCCGTCCTCCGCCGACATGCCCGCCATTTCGGTGAGCATCTGGGCGCGGAAGAGTTCGGCATCGGCTGGCGTCCAGTCGCCCTTGGTCACCTTGGCGAACAGCGCCTCGGCTTCGGCGGGGGAGAGGTTGGCGGTCAGCGCGGTGGGGTGGCCGTGGTCGGTGGCGGTGGCGCCCGCCGCGCGGAAATCGGCGCGGCGCTTGCGATGGGCGGCCAGATAACCCTTCCAGCTCCAGACATCCTCGCCGGTGAGGTCGGCGAAACGGGCCATCGATTTGGCGAATTTCTCATGCTCGACATCGATCACCGCATCGGGGCGATAGGTGGTGACCACGCGGCCCTTCCAGCCCGACTGATGGATGCGATGATGCGCCGAAAGGTCGTCCTGAGGGCCCTCGGTGGTGGCGAGGAAGTCGATCTTGAAGCGGTCGAACAGGGCGCGGGGGCGGAAGGCCTCGGTCGCCAGCGCCTCGTTGATCGTGTCGAAATAAAGGTCGGCGGAAGCGGCCTCCAGCGCCACCTCGATCCCGAAGACCGAAGCGAAGACATGGTCGAGCCACAGGCGCGAGGGCGTGCCGCGAAACAGGTGATAATTGGCGGCGAACAGGTTCCACGCCTTGCGCGGATCGGTGGCGGGCACGCCCTGGCGGTGCGGAATGGCCAGATCGTCCAACGCGATGCCCTGGCTGTAGAGCATGCGGTAGACGTAATGGTCGGGCGCCAGGAACAGCTCGGTGGCGTTGGTCCAATTGTGGTTGTCGGCAAACCACAGCGGATCGGTATGGCCGTGCGGGCTGATGATCGGCAGGTCGGCGATGCTGCCGTAAAGCTCGCGCGCGATGGCGCGCTGCGTGGGGTCGCTGGAGAACAGACGGTCAGGATTCAGGGCAAGTTTGCGCATCGTGGATACCTGCTGTGGAAGGTTGGGATCTTGGGTGAGGGGGATTAAAGCGTCACGCCGCGTTTCCAGATGCCGATGGCGCGTTCCTCATTCACCTCATTGCGGGCCTGTTTGCCGCTGGCGGTGGCGATGATGAGGTCGAGCAGGTCATCCGCGCAGGCCTCCATGCCCGTTTCGAAGACCTGGCCCGCATCGTAATCGATCCAGCCCGGCTTGTTGGTGGCCAGCGCCGAATTGGAGGCAATCTTGAGTGTGGGCACCGGGCTGCCCAGCGGTGTGCCGCGCCCGGTGGAGAACAGCGTGATCGTCGCCCCCGCCGCCGCCAGAGCGGTGGTCGAGACGGCATCATTGCCCGGCGCCTCCAGCACGGTGAGGCCGTTCACGCGGGTCTGCTCGCCATAGTCGATGACATCCATCACCGTGGCGAGGCCGCCCTTCTGGATCGCGCCGAGCGACTTTTCCTCTAGCGTGGTGATGCCGCCCGCGATGTTGCCGGGGCTGGGGTTTTCCGAGACCGGCTCGCCATGTTCGAGGAAGTAGCGTTTGAAGCGGTTGGTGACTTCAGCGAGGCGGTTGAACACCTCCGCATTGTCGGCGCGTTCCATCAGGAATTGCTCGGCGCCGAAGATTTCCGGGATTTCGGTGAGGATCGCGGTGCCGCCGGCATTGGTGACGGCATCGGCCATCCGCCCGATCAGCGCATTGGCGGTGAGGCCGCTCATCGCATCCGATCCGCCGCATTTCACGCCGAGGCGCAGGGCGGACAGGGGCACGCTCTGGCGTTTGTCGTTAGCAGCCAGATCGACCAGTTCAGACAGCAGCGCCATGCCAGCGGTGAACTCGTCGCTCTCGCTCTGGGCGCGCAAGACCCGCAGGCGCTCGCGGCGCTCGGGGGGGATGCGTGCCAGCATGCCGTCGAGCTGGTTCGACTCGCAGCCCAGCCCCAGCAGCAGCACGCCGCCCGCATTGGGGTTCTGCGCCAGAGCCGCCAGAATGGCCGCCGTCCCGTCGAGATCCGCGCCAAGCTGCGAGCAGCCGAAGGGGTGGTTGAAGGCGTTGATGCCATCGATGCGGCCCGCGAACAGCGCCTCGCCCTTGCTGGCCAGCCGCTCGCCCAGGCGACCGACGCAGCCGACGGTGGGGAGAATCCAGATCTCGTTGCGGGTGCCCACGCGGCCATCCGGGCGCAGATAGCCTTCGAATGTGCGCTTCACCACAGGGGCAGTCGCATGGCGGGCGGCGGGGTGGTCGCTGGCGGTGTAGGTGACCTCGCCCGAGAGGCCGGTGCGCAGATTGTGGCTGTGCACATGCTCGCCCGTGGCGATGGGGGCGGTGGCAAGGCCGATGGGCGCGCGATAGCGATGCACCCGCTCCCCGGCGGCGATGGGGTGGAGCGCGAATTTGTGTCCGCGCGGAATTGCATCGCGCAGGGTGATGGCCTGCCCGTCGATTTCGACGCTCTGGCCGCTGTCCAGCGCGGTCAGCGCGACGGCCACGTCATCTTCTTGAGCCACTCTGAAAAACTGCGGGATCGCCGCCTGAGCCGTTTCTGTCATGCGGTGTCATATACAATCTTCGGGCGATTGGCACAAGCTGCTAACGTTGGCAAAGGCCATTTTGCGCGCGGCCATGGCCGATCGAAGGCTCAGCCGGTTTTAGAGCGGCTTGCCGTCCTTGTCGGTGATCTCCTGACTGTAGGAACAGCCATAGAGCGTCTTGCCCGGCGCGGTGCTGACGTTGGAAATCTCGCGCGTGATGGTGGTGTGCAGGCCGAAGCTTTCCCCGGCGGCGGGCGGGATGCGGTGCTCGGCCACCACCTTGTTGCCGAGGAATTTGCGGAAGGTCAGCTTTTTCTCGATCTCGGCGCGGGTGCCCTTGCCGGCGGCGACCAGGCTGTCGATCAGCGGCTCGGCGTCCATGGAATTGGCGATGCCTTCCTCTTGCGCGATCACCGCAGGGTCGGGCAGATCGAGGATGGCCACCACCCCCGAGGCGGTAAAGCCGATATGGGAGGTGCTGTAATGCCCCGCCACGGTGATCGGCGCGGGCAGGGCATATTCATTCATATAGGGATTGTGCGAGTCCACCTTGTGCCATCCCTTTTTCGCGTCGGGCGCATCCGGCCCGCCGCTGGCCAGCGCCAGCGCAAAGCCGGTGTAGGTCGGCGCATCCAGTTTGCAGGCGATGGCATCGGCCACATCGATGGCGGCGGGATCGGGCTCCGGCGCGGGGTCGGCGGCGAGCATGGCGAGCGCAAGGAGCAAAGGCTTCATACGGGACGGTATAGATCGCTGCCGGACCGGCGCAACCATCGGCTCGTCGTGCCGGGCGGGCAGGCGCGCATCAATCCTGTGGATCAAAACCAGGGCGTGCTTGCGGGGCCAAATGCAGCGGGCCTAAGGCGCCGCCCCCGCTGACCCCGGTGCGTGGGTTGGTCTGGAAGGCTCGGTCAAGGTCGTTATTCAGGTGCATGTCGTAAAGCGAAAATCCCGCCGGGCGCAGGTTATGGCCTGATGCTGTTCGGCCAGCTCCATCCCGATGCTTTCACGCTGTTTTCCGGCTCCAACCGCTTTCTCTACGAGCGGGTGCTGGTAGGCATCTATGAGGGTTTCTTCCGCTCCGACCTGCATTTTCCGGGCGAGAACGATGTCGTCGGGCGCATCTATGAGGAACTGGCCAACCACCCCGATCTGTGGCGCGAGGATGAAAGCGCGGTGGTGCTGGACGAACTCTCCACCCGCCGTGGGCGCCGCATCCGCCGCAAGGGGCATGAGGCCGCCGACAGCCAGGCCACCGGTGAGGCGATGGCCCGTGCACGCCATATCTACAACCGGCTCAACGCCACCGGCTGGCTGGAGGAAAGCCATTACGGGCTGAAGGTCACCGTCGATATGCCGTCGGGCGCGATGCGGCTGGTGGAGTTCCTGTGCGGCCTGCGTGAGGGCGTCTCCGAGCAGATCGGCGGCATCGTCATCCAGATCAAGAACGGGCTGGAGGCGCTGCAGCGCGATGCGCGCGACAATGCGCTGGGGCTGCACAAGGCGGCGCGTGATGCCGCGACCTTCGGGCGATACTTGCGCAGCGTGCTGAGCGCCCTGCGCGAGATCGACAAGCAGGTCGTCGATGCCGCAAGCGTGGGCGAGCGGCTGCGCCATTATTTCGAGGATTTCGTCGAGCGCTTGCTGCTTCAGGACTATGTGGCGATTACGACCACTTCGCATCCCTATCGCTTCCGCCACCGCATTCTGGGCACGATCGGCGCCATCGAGGAATCGCTGAGCGACGTCGAGGCGATCGCCGAGGCCTATGTCGAGGCGCATCTGGCAGCGGATGCACACGGCGCGCGCGATAGTGTTTACGATGATCTCTCCAAGATCCGCCGTGTCTTCGACCAGATCGAGGACGCTTTCGAGCGTATCCAGCAGCACCGCTCGCGGCTGGAGACGCGGCTGCGCAACACGGTGCGCTATGCCGGGCGGCGCAGCGGCGGCTTCCTTCAGCGCAGCGCGCCTTTGCTGCTGAAGCTGGACAAGCTGCTGTTGCAACCGCTTGAGGTGGACGGCCTGCTGGAGGATCGCCCCGCGCCGATCTGCGCGGCTCTGCTGACCCGCCCGCGCCACCGCCGCCCCATCGTGGCGGGCGATGTGCTGGTGCTGCCCCCGCCCGATCCCCTGCGGGAGCTGCGCAAGCGGCTGGAGAAGGGCTATCTCGACCTGCTGGCGGTCAAGCCCGAGCAGGTGCGCGCCTTTCTCGAAGCGCGCATCGCGCCCGGCGCGCAGGCCGATGCCCGCGACTTTACCATCGCGACGGTCGAGGATTTCCTTGCCTTCGAGGCGCTGCGCCTCGCGGTGTTTTCCGGCATCACGCCAGCCCAGCGCCAGAACCCCCTATCCCGCCATCTGGCCCCGGACTTCGCCTTTGCGGCGCTGCCTGGGCGGCGGATCGACAATGACTGGCTCACCTGCAGCGATTTTCAGGTGACCCGCAAAACTGGCCGGACCTCCGGCGGAGAGACCCATGCTCGCTGAATTCGAGGCGCTCGAAGCGCGCAACCCGCGCCATCGCCAGCGCGTGACGCAGATCATCAACCATCTGCTGCGCCATCAATTCCTGCATGTCGAGGATCGCGGCTCGGCCAATCTGTTCGAGCTGCTGGCCCAGGGGCCAATCGAAAAGCTGCTCTCCGACTATTTCGCGGTCGCCGGATACCATCTGGTTGTGCGCGAGGCCGAGGGCTGGGCGGGCATCCTGCCCGATCTGGAGGAAATCCGCCTGCCGCGCATGCGCCTCGATGAAACGTTGATGCTGCTCCTGCTGCGCCGCCTGTGGGAGGAGATGGTGCAGGAAGGCCATGTCGAGCGCTATGGCAGCGTGCTGCTCTCGCTCAACGCGGCCTATGATGCCTATCAGGAGATGGTGGCCCGCGCCCGGCGCCCCGCGCTGTCCATCGCCGAGTTCCGTGCGCTGCTGCTGACCATGCAGCGCCGCGCGCTGGTCCGTCTGGGCGAACCCGATGAGGAGCTGGAGGACATTCCGCTCACCATCCGCGCGCTGATCGTCACGGTGACGGGCGACGATGTGCTGGCCCATCTGGAACAGTTGCTCAGCCAGCAGGATGGCGCCGAAGCCGAGGACGAAACGCAGGACGAGGAGATCGCCGCATGATGCAGCTGGCCCATATCGCGCTGGTGCAATGGCATCTTTTCGCCGCGGAGGATCTGGCGATCCATGGCGATACGGCGGTGCTGGGGCAGAATCGCTCGGGCAAGTCGACGCTGATCGACCTTGTTCAGGCGGTGATGGCGGGCGGTTCCAGCCGCTGGTATCGCTTTAACCGTTCGGCGGGCGAGACGGGCGGCAGCAAGTCGGAGCGCACCCTGCGCGGCTATTGCCTCGGCCAGCTCAGCGAGGATGAGTATCTGCGCCGCGAGGCCGTCACCCATATCGCCCTGACCTTCGAGGACCCCACCGGCGCCCGTCCACCCGTCAGCGTGGGCCTGTGCATCGAGGCTTCGGTCGGCGAAGATGCGCAGGTCGTGGGGCGCTATGTCGCGCCGGGCATCCGCGTCACCACGCAGATGCTGGTGGAGGAACTGGGTGAAGGCGCCCGTCGTTCGGCGCCATGGTCGCTGGTGCGTCAGCGGCTGGAAGAGGCCTGCGCGGCGGAGGGCAGCGAAGTGCTGCGCCCCGATGGCCCGCGCAACCATATCCGCGACTATATGCGGCATCTCTTCACCGGGCGGCGCTTCAGCGATCCGGAGCGCTTTATCCGCGCCTTCGTCATGGCGCTGTCCTTCGAGGATATGCGCTCGGTCGAGGGCTTCGTGCACAACTTCCTGCTGGCGAAGAACGACATCGACATCGGCGAATTGCGCGATTCGATCCAGCGCTACCGCGATGTGCAGAAGGACATTCACGAGCTGGAAAAGCGGCTGGAGATGCTGCGCGCTCTGGCCCTGCTGGTGCAGGATTTCGTTGCCCTGCTGGAGCGCGAGGAGACCGCGCGCGGTGTCTCGCGTCTGGCCGCGCTGGTCGAGGCGGGCGGGGCGCTCTTCGCCAATCTGCGCGAAAAGCGCGAGACGGCGCAGGCTTTGGAGGATGTGAAGGCCGATATCGCCCGCCACGATGCCGAAAGCCTGACCCTGCGCGAGGAAGAGGGCAACCTTCTGGCGCAACTCGCGGCGCAGGATGCCGCCAGCCGTCGCGCCGTGGTCGAAGGCCAGCTCAAGGGCACCGAGCAGGACCGCCAGCGCGTGGTGCGCCAGCTTGAGGGGCGCTTTTCCACCATCGCTCTGGCCGCCGGGCTGCTCGATCACCGCGAGCGGCTGGCGCCCCTGAAGCTGGGCGTCTTCTTCCATGCGCTCGACGAGATCGCCGACGCCAGCAATGGCGCAACCCCACCGGAATGGCCGCGCGACCCCGTCGCCATGGAAGGGCTGATCGCATCGGCGCGCAAGGCCGCCACGCCCGCCGCCGACAAGATCCGCGCCCGCCTGGAAACCGCCATCGCCGAGCGTATCCGGCTGGAAGGCGAGATCGCCGCCGAAAGCGACAGGCTGCAACAGGCCCGCGCCGGGCAGGTGAGGCTCGATACGCGGGTGGCCGCCCTGATGGAGGTGCTGCGCGCCGAAGGCATGAACCCGCGCGCCCTCTGTCAGGTCGCCGAAATCACCCAACCCGACTGGCGCGAGGCCGCCGAGGCGCTGCTGGGCCGCGACCGCGAGGCGATTCTGGTCGATCCGCAGCACGCCGCCCGCGCGGTGGAGATCCTGCGGCGCGAACGCGATGCCTATCGTGGCTGCCGTGTGGTCAACACCCGCCGTCTTGGCACTCAGGGGCAGGGGGGCGCGGCGGATACGCTCGCCAGCGTCTTTGCCAGCAGCGACGATCTGGCGCTGGCCTTCATCCAGTTCCGCACCGGGCAGGTGCGGCTGGCCGACACGCAGGCGCAATTGCTGGAGGGCGGGCGCGCCATCATGCGCGACGGCGCCTACAACAGCGGCCTCATCGTCGAGGTGCTGCGCAGCCGCGATATGAAGATCGGCCGCGCCGCCGCCCCCTTGATGCAGGCCGAGCTGGAAGCGCGCATCGCCGAGCTGCGCCAATGGCGCGATGCGCAGGCCGACCATCAGACCTTCCACCAGACCATGCTGCGCCAGCTTGAGCCGCTGCTGGCCGAGGAACCCGCGCCGGAGGTGCGGCTCGATCTGCTGGTCGATGCCCTCGACCGGCTCGACCAGCAGCGCGCCGATCTGCGCGCCGGTCTGGAGCGCATCGCCGCCACCGTCGATCCGGCGATCGGCAAGCGGCTCGATGCGGTGCGGCTGCAACTGCGCGAGATTCAGGAAAGCCGCATCGATCTGGCCAAGAGCGAAGGCGATCTGCGCCGCGTCGCGCTGGAAATCGACCGTCGCCTGGCCGCCGCCGAGGGCGCGCCCGGATCATGGGCCTGCCTGTCCTTCCGCCGCCGCGCCTTCCGCGAGAGGGTGGGTCTTGCCGCATCGCTGCCCAAGCTGCGCGCCGCCTATCGCACTCAGAAGGGCCGCGCGCCGGGCCGCATCATGCAGGATATGGCCGCGCAGGCCGACGAAACCCGCGACGCCTGGCGCGGCCGCGAGGGCGAGATCCGCGAGGCGCTGGGCCATTATCGCGTGAGCTTCGACGGCACCGCCCCGCTGGGCACGCAAAGCACCATCCTCAGCGAGGTGCAGCCCTGGGTCGAGGCCAATGTCGCCGCGCTGGAGGACAATGAGCTGATCCAGTACCGCCGTCAGGCCGATGAGGCGGCGGACCAGATCGGGCGCCTGTTCCGCACCGCCTTCATCCATGAACTCAACGCGCGTTTCAACAGCTTGCGCGCCGAACTTGAGACGCTGTCTCTGGCCCTGCGCAACCGCCCGCTGCACAATGAGATCTACACGCTCAAGGCCTCCCCGCGCGAGGAGTTCGCCGCGCTCCACCGTCTGGCGCGCGAGAGCGAGGAGGATGACACGCTGCTGGGCGCGCTCTTCGGCCGCGCCGCCCCGCGCGATGCCGAGCATGCCAGCGCCCTGGCCGAGGTCGAAAGGCTGCTGAGCGACGAGACGCTCGATTTCAGCGCATGGCAGGATTACCGCAACTATTTCACCTTCGATCTGCGGATGGAGGATCAGACCTCGGGCCGCCAGACCAGCTATGACCGGCGCAAGGGCACGGCCAGCGGCGCCGAGCGGCAGGTGCCCTATTACGTCATCATCGGCGCGGCGCTGGCCAGCATCTATCACGGCGCGCGCCGCCAGTATGAGCCCGAGGAACTGGGTCTGGGCCTTGCCGTCTTCGACGAGGCCTTCAGCAAGATGGACGGGCCCAACCAGCGCACCTTGCTCAAATTCTATGAGGACATCGGCCTGCAGGTGGTGATTGCCGCGCCATCGGAAAAGCGGGCGGTGGTCTATGAGAATCTCGACAGTGTGATCGACGTCTTCCGCTATGGCGACAGCGCCAGCGCCGAAAGCGTCACCATCAAGCCGCTGGCCCGCCAGCGCATGCGCGGCGCCAATCCGCAGCATATGGATGAGGCGCAGCTTTCGATGTTGCTGGAGGTCGAGGCGGCGGAATAATTATAAGTATTCCGTCCCTTGCTGCCCATCATGCAAATGGGCACTATACCGGCGGAGCGGCCACAGGGGACGCTCATGAAAAGCAGGATGCCGATGCCCTTCGACAGGCCCTTCGATCGCCGCCGCCTTCTGGGGCATTCTCTGGCGGCGGGAGGGCTGATGTCGCTGTCGGGCTGTGCCGGGGCGGGGCCGGGTCTCGCCACGGCCAGAGTCATCGGCGGGCGCGAGGTGCTGATGCCGATGCGCGCCAGCGTCGACCGCATCACCGACATCAAGGTCTGCCTGCGCCCCTTCCGCCCGCAGGGGCCGCGTCTGGATGCCGAGCGGCTGGGCGACACTTTGGTCATCCACAATTACGGCCATGGCGGCAGCGGCTGGTCGCTGTCTTGGGGATCGGCGGAGGTGGCCGTGGCCAAGGCGGCTGCGGCTTTGCCGGATCGTGTCGCGGTGGTGGGCTGCGGTATCATCGGCCTCACCAGCGCGGTGATGGCGCAACGCGCGGGCATGCAGGTGACGATCTACACCAAGGAGGTCTTCTCGCGCACCCGCTCGGTGCGGGCCAATGGCAGCTGGACGCCGGATTCGCGCATCGCGCTGACCAAGCCTGCCGGAGAGAATTTCGGCCCGCTGTGGGAGCGGATGGCGCGTTTTTCCTGGAAGAGCTTCCGCTCCTATCTCGGCCTGCCGGGCAATCCGGTCGATTTTTCCGACAATTACCGCCTGTCAGACAGGCCGCATGTCGCCCATGAGGAGGAAGCGCCGCCACCGGGCAAGGGCGATTACGCCTCCACCGGCATGCCTCAGGACAGCAGCGAGTTCGCCAGCTACTCTGATCGGATCGAGGACATCACCCCCGCCGTCGAAACCATGGAGCCGGGCAGCACGCCCTTTGCCGCGCCCTATGTGCGGCGGGGCTCGAACATGTTCTTCAACTTCGCCAGCTATGGCCATTATCTGATGCAGGAGTTTCTGGAGAACGGCGGCAGGATCGAAATCCGCGAATTCCACGAGCCCGGCGAACTGGCGCAGTTGAAGGAAAAGGTGGTGATCAACTGCCCCGGCTATGCCGCGCGCGACTGGTGGCGCGATGCCACGCTGATCCCGGTGCGCGGCCAGACGGCATGGCTGATCCCTCAGGCCGAGGTGCATTACGGCCTCTACACCAACAATGTCTCGGCGCTCTCGAAGAGTGATGGGCTGATGATCCAGGCCTTCCACGGGCTGGGCGATATGGAAGGGCTGGGCAACAGCTCCGAACTGCCCGATCGCGCCGAAAGCGAGGCCGCCGTCGAGGTGATCCGCAAGGCCTTCGCAGGCTTCAGGCAAGGGTGAGCGCGATGCGACAGGGCATGATGATCGTGGCCGCCTTGGCCGGACTGATGGGGGCAGGGGCGGTGATGGCGGGGCCGGACACGCAACCGGGGCGCTATACTGCCGAGCAGGCCGCGCATGGCGCTCAGGTCTATGCTCAGGCCTGTGCCATGTGCCACAAGGCTGATCTGGCGGGGGATTTCGATACGCCCGCGCTGGTGGGGCGCTTTGCACGCAACTGGGCTGGGGGCGATCTGGCCAGCCTTGCCGGTTACCTCCATCGCGCCATGCCCGCTTTCGCGCCCGGTTCGCTGAGCGCGGCGGACAATATCGCTATCGTCGCCTATCTCCTTCAGGCCAATGGCGAGCCTGCCGGGCCGCGCCCTCTGCCGGAGGACCCCGCCGCGCTCAAAGCCATGCGATTCAAGCCCTGAGCGGCGCAGGGGCGGGCAAAGGCCCCATGGCCCATGCACCTTTTCGTTACCCCTTGCTGCTAGTCGAGGCAGACAGGGGACGGGATAGGCTGCAGGCATGGATGTATCTTCACCGCTGATCCATGACGGTGCCGGATCGGTGCTCCGAAGCCGATCGGCCGAATGGTGCCTTCCGGCGTTGCTGCTGCTGGGCCATGGCCTGCTGTCGCAGCTCTTCCCGTCACGCGGCGAGACGATCTCGCTGGCCTTTCTGATGTTGATCCCTCTGGTGACAGCCCTTGTCTGCGTGAAGCGCGCGCGGGAGAGCGGCACGCGGCGCTGGATGATCTTCGCAGCGGGGCTGATGCTGTGGTCTTGCGGCATGCTCAGCAATCTGCTGGTTCGCCTGATGCTGGGCCATGCCAATGACGAATCCAGCCTGAGCCTGCTGTGCTTCGTGCTGTATGGCGTGCCGCTGATCTTCGTCACCGCCAGCCCCGCCGATGAAAGCTGGCCGGTGCGGCTGGTCGATGCGGCGCTGGCGCTGTCGCTGGGGCTGCTGTTCTTTGCCTATATCTTCAATGTCGCCACCATGGCGGGCACCAATCCGGAAGGGCTGGCCAGCCTGCTGCTGATCCTCGATCTGGAAAATCTGTTTATCGCGCTCTTTGCTCTGGCCCGTTTCTGTGCCAGCCGCCGCGCTGCCGAGCGCGAGATTTTCGGGGCGCTGACCCTCTTTGCCTTCCTCTATATGGCGGCGGCGGGCTTTATCAATCACACGCAGGAAAGCGCCGAATATGGCGGGCTGGCCGATCTGGTGATTGATCTGCCCTTCGTGGGGCTGATGCTGACCGTGGCGCATATCCGGCGGCGTCCGGGCCGCAACGCCGAAGTGCCGCTGCGGCTGGAGCGGATCGTCCATGCGCTCAGCCCGCTGATGCTGCCCGCGATGCTGCTGGCGGTGGCCTCGGCGCTGCTGCGGCGGCATTCGGACTGGGCGGTGGCGGGCTTTGCCATGGCCACGCTGGTTTATGGCCTGCGCAATGTGCTGGCCCATCTGCGCAATCTGGAGGAGCGCGACCGGCTGGAAAATCTGGCGCAGATCGACGCGCTGACCGGTCTGCCCAACCGTCGCCTGTTCGACGAGACACTGCAGCGCGAATGGGCGCGGGCGCGGCGCATGAATTATGGTCTGGCGCTGCTGATGATCGACATCGACCATTTCAAGCTGCTCAACGACACGCTGGGCCATCCCGAAGGCGACCGTCGCCTGCGCGAGGTGGCGCGTGCCCTGGCGGGCTGCGCGACCCGTGCCTCCGATCTGGTGGCGCGTTATGGCGGCGAGGAGTTCGTGGCGATCCTGCCCGCCAGCGATGCTGCTCAGGCCGGGCGTCTGGCCGAGATCATGCGCACCGCCGTCTTCAACCTCGACCTGCCATCCCCTGCTCCGAGCGGGCGGGTGACCGTCAGCATCGGGGCAAGCTGGACCGCCATCCCCGAACCGGAAGGCTGGACCCAGTTGCTCGGCAGCGCGGATATCGCGCTGTATGAAGCCAAGAGCGGGGGGCGCAACACGATCCGGCTGAGAGATGCGTGAAGGTCAGCTTTCCACATTGATCATCTGCATCGCCTGACCAAAGCGCGGTTCGACCGAGACCTTGTCCAGCTTCAGCCCACGGATGTTGCAGGCGAAGAGGCCATAGACCCCCTTGGCGGTGACATTCTCCAGCCTGATGCCCTCCAGCGGGCGTTCGGGCAGGCCCGCCAGATAGATGGCATGGCCGCCCACCGTCTCCAGCGTGATGTTCTGGAACAGCACATTGCGGATCAGTGCCGTGCCCTCGTCGATGGGCTGGGGCGTGTGGAGGTCGGGCTCGGCCACGCCGTAGAACTGGTCGACATAGAGCGCGCCGCGGAAATAGCGGCCATCGTGATGCTCGGTGCTGTGGTTGACCAGGGTGCAGTCGCGATAGGTGATGTTCTCGATCACATTGCCGCGCGGGCGAGGGGCCTTCACGCTGGCGATGCTGAAGGTGTTCTCGAATTGGCAATCCTCGACCAGCACGTCGCGCAGGCCGCCCGCCATCTCGCTGCCCATCGCCACGCCGAAGCCGCTGGTGAAGCGGCAATGGCTGATGCGGACGTTCTGCGTGGGGATGCCCACTGCGCGCCCCGGCGCATCACGGCCCGATTTGAGCGCGATGCCATCGTCCTGACTGGCGATATGGCAATTGACAATGAACACGTCGCGGCAGGAATCCGGGTCCAGCCCGTCGCCATTGACCATGCCGGGGTAGGGCGTGCCCGAGGCGTCATATTTGGTATGGATGCTCACACCGTTGACGGTGAGGCCGGTGCAATAGACCGGATGGACGCACCAGAAGGGCGACTGCCTCACGGTGACGCCTTGCAGATAGACGCCATCGGTGTCGCGGATGGAGATGACGCGGCCTTTCCCGCCTTGCTGGGCTGCGTTCTGGCTTTGCCTCAGGGCGATGCCGTTGCCGTCGATGGTGCCTTCGCCGGTGATTGCGATGTCGTGCCAGCGCTGCCCCTTGGCCTCGGGCGTGCCGATCAGGCTGGCGTGGCAGGGTCTCTCGATGCCTTCATAGCGGTAGGTGATGATCGGATAATGGCTCGCCTCCGGGCTGCCCAGCAGCAGGGCGCCCTTGTCGAGATGCAGCGTCATCGCGCTTTTGAGGAAGAGCGCGCCGGAGAGGAAGGTGCCAGCGGGGATCCTCACCACGCCACCTTGCGGGCAGGCATCGATCGCCTGCTGGATGGCCTTGGTGTTGAGGGTCTTGCCATCGCCGATGGCGCCGAAGCGGGTGATGTCGAGCGTGATGGGCTTGGGTTTCGTTGCCAGTTGCAGCACATCGCTGCGCAGCACGCTGCCCGAGGCAAGGCGGGCGCGGATCTGGAAATCATGGAGCTTGCCCGGCTCCAGCCCATGCAGCGTGTGATCGGTATGGGGTGTGGTCGCCACCAGCCTTGGGCCCAGATGGACCTCATAGCTCTCGACCGACAGCCCGGCAGGCTTGTCCCACAGCAGGGCGATGCTGTCGGCAGTCTGGGCGGCGGGAGGGCTGATCAGATTGAGCGCAGGCGCGCCATCCTTGCCGAGGCCATAGGTGTGGGGTTTAAAGACGGCAGGCCATGCCCGTCCCGGCAGGGCCAGCGACAGCCCCGTCGCGGCGGAGCCCAGCAGCAGGGAGCGCTTGTCGAATGTCGGCATCGCCTTGTTCTCCCCGCTCCGGCATATGTGCCGAATGCAACACAATGTGAAATACTATCTCACATTGTGTTGCATGACTCGGGGTATCGAGCAAGGGAAAGCGATGGTTTTCGGCGCTACCTTCTCAGAAGGTCTTGATCAGCGCCGAAAAATCCTCGCCGCCATGGCCGCCTTCGGCAAAGGCGGCGTAAAGCGCCTCGGCCTTTTGTCCCATGGGGACGCTGGAGCCCGCATCCTGCGCCGCCGCCAGGGCCAGCCGCAGATCCTTGAGCATCAGCGCGCTGGCAAAGCCGCCCTGATAGTCCCGGTCCGCAGGCGTCACCGGCCCCACGCCCGGCACCGGGCAATAGGTGGTGAGCGACCAGCACTGGCCAGACGCCTTCGAGGCAATGTCGAAGAAGGTCTGCAGATCCAGCCCCAGCTTTGCGGCCAGCGCCAGAGTCTCGCAGGTGGCGGCCATGCTGGCGCCCAGCAACAGGTTGTTGCAGATCTTCGCGGCCTGGCCGGTGCCGCTGTCTCCAGCATGGATCACCGTCTTGCCCATGGCGTTCAGCAGGGGGGAGGCGACGGCGAAAGCCTCTTCATCCCCGCCGACCATAAAGGTCAGCGTGCCTGCCTGAGCCCCGGCGATCCCGCCCGAAACCGGCGCGTCGATCATGGCATAGCCGGTCTCCCGCGCCTGCCTGGCCACCTCGCGCGCGGCGGCGACATCGATGGTCGAGCAGTCGATCAGCAGCGCGCTGGTCGGCGCATGGCCGATGATGTCGGCGCCATAGACCGCGCTGACCGTCGCGCCATTGGTCAGCATGGTGACCACCGCATCGGCCTGAGCCACCGCCTCGCGCGTGCTGGCCGCGACAATGCAGCCCGATTGATGCGCATGATCCAGCGCCGCCTGCGAAAGGTCGAAGGCATGAACCTCATGCCCTGCCTTCACCAGATTGGCCGCCATCCCTCCGCCCATATTGCCAAGGCCGATAAAACCGATCCGCATGATGGTTCTCCTTAGCTCATGGTGGGGATGATGAAGGCGTTGCCGCCCTCGGGCGTGCTGTCGGGCCAGCGCGCGGTGACGGTCTTGATTTTCGTCCAGAAGCGCACGCCTTCCATGCCGTGCTGGTTGGTGTCGCCAAAGGCGCTGCGCTTCCAGCCGCCGAAGGTGTGATAGGCCACCGGCACCGGGATCGGGACGTTGATGCCCACCATGCCGACATTCACCCTGGCGGCGAATTCGCGCGCGGCATGGCCGTTGCGGGTGAAGATCGCCACGCCATTGCCATATTGGTGGCGGCTGGGCAGGGCCAGAGCGCTCTCGAAATCGGGCGCACGCACGATCTGCAGCACGGGGCCGAAGATCTCATTGTGATAGGAGTCCATGTCGGGCGTCACATGGTCGATCAGCGTCGGGCCGAGGTAGAAGCCTTCCTCATGCCCCTGCAGGGTAAAGCCGCGCCCATCGACGATGATCTTCGCGCCTTCTGCCGCGCTGCGCTCGATCCAGTCCTCGATCTTGCCCTTGTGCTGGGCGGAGACCACCGGACCGTAATGGGCGGCAGGGTCGAGGCTGGTGCCGATCTTCAGCCCCTCGATGGCGGGCAGCAGCGTGTCGATCAACCTTTCGGCGGTGCCTGCGCCCACCGGCACCACCACGGGCAGCGCCATGCAGCGCTCGCCCGCCGAGCCGAAAGCCGCGCCGACGATATCGTCCACCGCGCGGGGCAGATCGGCGTCGGGCATGATGATGCCGTGGTTCTTGGCGCCGCCCATCGCCTGCACGCGCTTGCCATTATGCGCGCCGCGTTCGTAGACGTAATGCGCGATATCGGAGGAGCCCACGAAGCTGACCGCGCCGATGGCGGGATGGTCGAGGATGGCATCGACCATCTCCTTGTCGCCATGCACCACCTGCAGGATGCCCTCGGGCAAGCCGGCCTCCAGCATCAGCTCGGCGAGGCGCACGGGGACCGAGGGATCGCGCTCGCTGGGTTTGAGGATAAAGGCATTGCCGCAGGCGATGGCGGGGGCGAACATCCACATCGGGATCATCGCGGGGAAGTTGAAGGGCGTGATCCCAGCGCCGATGCCGACGGGCTGGCGCATGGAATAGACATCGATGCCCGGCCCGGCTCCCTGCGTGTATTCGCCCTTCAGCGCATGGGGGATGCCGCAGGCGAACTCCACCACCTCAAGGCCGCGCTGGATGTCGCCCTTGGCGTCGGCGACGACCTTGCCATGCTCGCTGGCCAGCAATTCGGCGAGCGACTGCATGTCGCGCTCGATGAGTTGCTTGAAGGCGAACATCACGCGGGCGCGGCGTTGCGGGTTGGTGGCGGCCCAGGCGGGTTGCGCCGCCAAAGCCTGCTTGACGGCATGGTCCAGCAGCTTGGCATCGCCCAGCGCGACCTGCGCTTGCAGCGCCCCGGTCGAGGGGTTGAAGACCGGGCCCTTGCGCGTGGCCGTGGTGTTTGCGCCATGCACGGCGGCTTTGTCGTTGGCGCCATGCACGGCGCCCTCGCCGGGTGTACCCCCGGCGATCAGATGATCGATGAAACGCATGTGGCTCCTCTCCGCTCGCGTCGTTTCACATATGTGTTTTATCGCGTTGCCATGGGTGGCCGGGTGATTCCCCCGGTCTGGCAACGCTTGATGCGCAGAGGTGTGCGCCCCTTATCGGCGCGAGGCAAGCGGGGAGATCATCGATCCACCCCGCAAGATATTCAAAAACCGTTCGAAACAGGGCAGGGCCCGGTTCAGCGGTCGGGGCGCCAGCCGATCGCCGCACTCACCTCCTGAGCGCATTGCCGCACGCCTTCGGCCAGATCCTCGGCAATGTCGTCGGTGAGATAGGTCGCGGCGCTGGCGATGCTGATCGCCACCACGATCGCCCCGCGCGCATTGCGCACCGGCGCCGCGATCGAGCGCACGCCATCGCCCAGCTCGCTGTCATGGCGGACCAGTTCGTCGGCCTTGTAGCGGCGCATGCGCTCCAGAAAATCGGCGATCTGCTCGTCGCTGACGGCATCGGCATGGGCCTGCTTCCACAGCTTCTTCCAACTCGCCTCGGTGTCGTCGAGCAGCAGCGCCTTGCCCAGACCCGTTTCCGCGATGGGGCGGCGGTCGCCCGGCGCCGTTGCCACGCGCAATCGCTGGCGCCCGGTGATGCGGTCGAGATGGCGCGACCAGTTGCCCTCGCGGTTGCCGATGAAGACGCAGAAGCCGGTGCTGTTCGACAGCGCCTCCATGCGGGGGCGGGCGATGCGGACATAATCGGTCTGCTCGCTGGCCGAGGCGCCCAGTTGCAGCAGCTTGGGCCCCAGCGTGAAGCCCTCGGGCGTGACAGACAGGTAATCGCGCATGCGCAGCGCATGGGCCAGGCGATGCGCGGTGGTGCGGTTCATGTTCAGCTTGCGCGCCAGATCGGCGGCGCGGATCGGCTTGTCGATCACCTCGTCGAGAATGTCGAGGGCGCGCATCAGCGTCTGGGCGCCCTTGATGGTGGTTTCGCTGCTGTCCCCGGCCTCAGACTGGGGGGAGATGTCTTTGTCGCTCATGGTGGCGGATATAGGGCGTTTCTGCGGGGACGGCAATCGGGCTGAAAATGCGGCGGTGCGCGCTATGTGAAATGCTGTCACGCAAAGGAGGCAAAAAATATCTCCTGCAACGTCAACAGTTTCACATTTGCGTTCCTCAATGTGAAATCATGTTGCAACATATGCGTTGACATCGCCAGATTTTCATACCTATTCATGGTGATGCCGGACTGCCGGACGCGACTCAACAGGGGGGTACGCGCCGGGGGCAAGGCCATAAAAGAGGCCATAAAAATGGAGGATGTTTTGGGGCAATCGACACAGGGGGGATTCCGTCCATCCACCGGCCGCCGGGCCATGACAGGCCTGACGATTTCCCGTATGGCGCCCATTTCACGCATCGCACTGGTGATCGCCGGGCTGGCCGGCAGCACCGTGCTGGCCGCACCGGCCATGGCGCAGGACAAGGCCGAAGCGCAGGCTCCGGCCACGGCGCCCTCCACGGTGAGCGACCGTGATATCGTCGTCACCGGCTTCCGCTCCTCGCTGACCGCCGCGCTTCAGGAAAAGCGCGCGTCGGCCGCCGCCATCGATGCGATCAAGGCCGAGGATGTCGGCAAGTTCCCCGATTCCAACCTTGCTGAATCGATGCAGCGCGTGCCGGGCATCGCTCTGGCCCGCGGCGACGGCGGCGAGGGCAAGAACATCGCCGTGCGCGGTCTTGGCGCCGCCTTCACCCGCGTGCGCCTCAACGGCATGGAGGGCACGGCGCAGACCGGCTCCTCGGACATTTACGGCGCGGGCAACACCGGGCGCAGCTTCGACTTCAACGTCTTCCCCACCGAAATCTTCTCCGAACTGGCGGTGCGCAAGACGCCCTCGGCCGACGTGGAAGAAGGCTCGCTGGGTGCCACGGTCGATCTGAAGGCCCCGCATCCGCTCGACTTCCACAAGAGCTTCGTCGCCACCATCTCGGCCAAGGGCGTGTGGAACGAGGTGAGCCGCAAGGTCGATCCGCGCGTCTCGCTGCTGATCTCCAAGCAGAACAGCGATGGCACGCTGGGCATTCTGGGCACCTTCTCCTACAGCCACCGCAACATCCGCGAGGTCGGCTATTCGGCGGTGAACATCCTGCCGACCTATGTGAACGGCGGCTTCTGCTCGCCCATCGGCGTCACCCCGCAGAACCCGGCGACCAGCGCGCTCAAGGGCACCGATGCCGCCAATTGCTCCACCGGCAATCCGCGCACTGGCAGCGTTTCGGCCTACAATCAGATCCAGTCGCTGACGGGGCCTTCGGGCTTGCCGGGCGGCGGCGTGTTCTTGCCGCGCATTCCGCGCTATCTGAACTCGGTGCAGGATGCCACGCGCATGGGCGGATCGCTCTCGCTGCAGTGGAAACCCGATGACCGCACCGAGATCGTCATCGACGGTCTGTTCAGCCGCTACAAGGTCACGCGGCACGACAATTACATCGATGCGCTCTCCTTCGCGCGCAACGGCAGCAACAATGGCCAGCCGATGACCTCGGTGACGGACATTCAGCTCAAGTCGAACGGCTCGCTGCTCTATGGCGCGTTCAATGGCGTCGATCTGCGTTCCGAGAGTCTGGTGGACCGCTTCACCACCACCTTCGGTCAGGCCAACATCACGCTGCATCATCAGTTGAGCGACAGGCTGACCGTCGATGTGATGGGCGGCTGGTCCAAGTCGATCTTCGACAATCCCGAGCGACTGACGGTGAACCTCGACGCCATCGACGCGCCCTTCTCGATCGATTTCCGGGGCGGTGGCTCCATCCCGGTGCTGAAGTACGGCATCGATGTCTCGAACCCGGCCAATTTCTCCTATGCGCCGGGCAAGGCCGACGGCACGGTGCTGGGCAATTTCAACACCCGCAACTGGTACGTCACCACCCGAAACCTGACCTATGACACCAGCTTCACCTGGGCCTGGAGCGACCATTTCAAGCTGAAGTTCGGCGGCCAGTTCCGCGAAAGCGCCTTCAAGAACCGCGTGCTGGGCATTGCGCCCGCCAATCAGGCGACCACGGCGCTGCCGGCGGGCGTCAGCACCTCGGCCTTCACCTATCAGATCACCGGGCTCAACACGCTGCTCAATCCCGGCGCGCTCTCCAGCTTCACCGCCACCGATATCGAGAAGTGGAAGCAGGCGGTCGGCTACAACAGTTTCACCTTCTGCGGCATCGAATGCGGCAATGGCTCGCCCGAGGTGCGCGAGCAGGAGCTGGGCGCCTTCGTGATGCAGCAGTTCGACCTGCCTGACAGTCTGCCCATTCCCATCCGCGGCGATGTGGGCGTGCGCTTCGTCAACACGCGCCAGCATACGGTGGGCTATATTCCCACCGCCACCACCGGCGGGGCCTATCCCACCGTGGCGATCCCGGCGATCGTCGACCGGCAGTACTCCGACTGGCTGCCCTCGGCCAACATCGTGCTGGAGCTGCGCCCCAGCCTGCTGATGCGCCTGTCGGCCGCCAAGGTGATGAGCCGCCCCGAACTGGCGGTGCTGCCCTCGGGCGGTTCGGTCAATGCCACGACGCGCACGGCGAGCATCGGCAACCCCTATCTCGATCCGATCCGTGCGACGACCTTCGATGCCGCGCTGGAATGGTATTTCCGCCCCGGATCGCTGCTGTCGGTGGCCTATTTCCACAAGCAGATCAGCACCTATATCCAGTCGGTCAACACGCTGGTGCCCTATACCCAACTGGGTCTGCCCAACACGCTGCTGCTCAATTCCAACACGCTGCCGACCGATCTGTTCACCGTGACGCGTTCGGTCAACACGCCGGGCGGGCCGCTGAACGGTGTCGAGGCCAATCTGCAACTGCCCTTCACCTTCCTGAAGGGCTTTGCGAGGAACTTCGGCCTGCTGGCCAATTACACCCATGTCGCCTCGCGGGTGAATTACGTGCTGCAGAGCAGCGCCACATCGACGCTCTCGACCACCGCCAATCTGGTCAACATGTCGCCCGATACGGCCAGCGGCACCTTGTTCTATGAAAACAAGCTGTTCAGCATTCGCGGCACGGTCAGCTATCGTGGGCCCTTCATTCGCCAGATCCCCTCGGGCGCCAATGACAGCGACATTCTGGGCAACCATGGCACGACCTATATCGACGCCTCGGCCAGCTTTAATCTCAACAAGATCGTGAAGCTGACGGTCGATGTCCAGAACATCACCGACACGCATAACGTGCTCTACATCGACAGCGGCCGTCAGGACCCGCTGTTCGACACGCGCACCGGTCGCACCATTACCTTTGGTGTGAACGCCAAGTTCTAAGATCACGCTCCCTGCGTGGAACTATGCCGCCGGGAGGCAACTCCCGGCGGTTTTTTGTCGTCAGTTGCCGAGAGGGCGTTGGCTGGAATGCGCGGCGCTGGGCGCGATATCGGCCTGTTCGGGATGCGCCGGATCGAAAGGCGCCGAAGTGATATGCCGCGCCAGAGCGGGCAGGGCACCGCGCAACTGATCGGCCACGATGCGCGCGGCCATCCATGCGCCCCAATTGTCGTAATGGGTCTTGTCGCGGCCTTCGTCGTTGAACATGGCGGGCGCGTGTTCCGGCCCCAGAGCCTCGTACAAAATGACGCTGGCGCGGTTGAGATCGACCAGCGGAATGTTCTGCTCTTTCGCCAACTCGCGCATCATCCTGGGGTAATCGCCCAGCGAGGGCACGATATGGCCCTGCGCATCGAAATTGCGCCGCTCCGGGCTGGTGACAAGCACAGGCGACACGCCGCGCCGTCGCGCCTCGGCGATATAGGCGGCGAGGTAAGCGCGATAGGTGGTGCCCGCCTCGGCATAGGTCTGGGGCCAGTTGGCCTTCTGATCGTTATGGCCGAACTGGATCATCAGCACATCGCCCGGCTTCATCAGGCTGAGCGCTTTGTCCAGCCGCAGATCGGCAAGGAAGGATTTGAGCGTCGCCCCGCTCTCGGCATAGTTGGCGACGGCGATCCCGTCATCCAGCATGGCGGGCAGGAACTGCGCCCAACTGCCGGTGGGCTCGGTGGGATGGTCGGCCACCATGGAGTCGCCTACGGTGAAGATGGTGGGCACCTGCGCCGGTTCCACCTTCACCGAGCGGACCGCCGCGCCGGGACCCAGCACTTCAAGCGTCAACCTGTCGTCCCAATTGCGCTGCGCGGCCTGCGCCGGGGTGAGCCGCACATGATCCCCGCCCGGCGCATTAAGCGGCACCGCGCCGAGCGTGGCATTATGCACATGCACCACAAAGCGCCTCACCACATGCTGGCCCTTGGTGCTGGCAATGCGGTCGAGCATCAGGCGGCGGTTTTCGGCCTTGATGGTGGTGGTGCCCGCATGGGCATCGCTGCCGATATCCACCGTGACCAGCCAATTGCCCTCCGCCACCGGCAGGGAGAGCGCGCCATCGCTTTCGTACCCTCCGGTCGCCGCGTTCCATGGCGCGGCGGGCGCAATCGCCTGCTCGCCGGGCTTGGCCGGGCCGTCCAGTCGCCAGAGGCGCGGCGGCGTCTGGGCATGCAGCGATGTGGCAGTGATCGACAGCATGGCCGTCATCATTCCTGTGGCGAGCTTGCGGGTCAAGGTCATGCGATGACTATGCAATACATACACTTGATTTTCAATATACGTGACAGCATACCTATATATGAAAATAAATCCTGGAGAGGGGAACCCCATGATTCGTCCTGCCTCACGCTGGATGGCGCGCCTTGCCATGGCCTTGATGCTGGGTGGCAGCGCTCTGGCCTCCACGGCCCAGGCGCAGAGCGAGACCACCGCCACGCTCCACGCCGATACGCCGGGCCCGGTGGTGGACCGCCATATCTTCAGCCAGTTTGCCGAGCATCTGGGCTATGGCATCTATGGCGGCATCTGGGTCGGCCCCAATTCGAAGATCCCCAACATCAAAGGCTACCGCAAGGATGTGGTCGAGGCCTTGCGCGCGCTGCATGTGCCGCTGGTGCGCTGGCCGGGCGGCTGCTTTGCCGACGAATATCACTGGCGCGACGGCATCGGCCCGCGTGCCAACCGCCCGGTCCGCATCAACACCCATTGGGGCGGCGTGACCGAGCCCAACAGCTTCGGCACCCATGAATTCATGGACTTTGCCGAGCTGATCGGGGCCGACGCCTATGTCTCGGGCAATGTCGGCAGCGATGCACCCTCGGCCATGGAGGAGTGGGTGCAATACATCACGGCTCCCGAAGGCGCTCTGGCGCAGGAGCGGGCGAAGAATGGCCGCAAGGAGCCATGGAAGCTGCCCTATTTTGGCATCGGCAATGAGCTGTGGGGCTGCGGCGGCAATATGCGGCCCGACGATGCCGCCGGGATCACGCGGCGCTATGCCACCTTTGTGAAGGCGCCCTATGGGGTGAAGATCCAGAAGGTGGCCAGCGGCGCCAACGGCCCCGACACCAACTGGACCGAAGTGATGATGCGCGAGGCCGGCAAGCAGATCGACGGCATCGGCCTGCATTACTACACCGTGCCGGCGGGGCCCAAGGGCTCGCGCTCGGCCACGGCCTTTACCGAGACTGACTATGCCGCCACCATGGCCAAGACATGGAAGATGGAGGAACTGCTCACCACGCATTCCGCCGTCATGGACAAGTATGATCCGGCCCGCCGCGTCAATCTGGCGGTGGACGAATGGGGCATCTGGACTGATGTGGAGCCCGGCACCAATCCCGGTTTCCTCTATCAGCAGAACTCCTTGCGCGATGCCCTGCTGGCGGCGGTGAACATCAACATCTTCGTCCACCATGCCGAGCGCGTGCGGATTACCAACATCGCCCAGATGGTGAACGTCCTCCAGTCGATGATCCTGACCGATGGGGGCAAGATGGTGCTGACCCCAACCTATCACGCCTTCGACCTCTACCGCCCATGGCAGGATGGCACGGCCCTGCCGCTCGACCTGCCCAAGACATGGTACAACCGCGAGGAATGGACGGCGCCCGCCGTGACGGGCTCTGCGGTGCGCGGCAAGGATGGCGCGGTGCATGTGGCGCTGGTCAACATCGATCCCAGCCAGCCGCACCATCTTGAGATCGCGCTGACCGGCGTGAATGCCGCGCAGGTTTCCGGGCGCATTCTTACCGCCGGGCGGGTGCAGGATGTGAATGATTTCAGCACCCCTGCGCGTGTTGCGCCCGCCGCCTTCACTGGGGCGACGATCCGCGATGGCAAGCTCTCGCTGGATGTTCCGTCCAAGGCGCTGGTGGTGCTGGATCTGCGCTGATGAAGCGCTTCGATGTCACCGCTTATGGCGCTGCCAACCATGGGCAGAGCCTGGCGCATCAGGGTATCAACACCGCGATCCGCGCCGCGCATGAGGCGGGCGGGGGCGTGGTGGTGGTGCCTGCGGGGCGCTACCTCTGCTTCTCGATCCGGCTGGCCAGCGGGGTGACGCTGCATCTGGAGGCGGGCGCGGTGATCGAGGCTGCCGATCCCGCGCAGCATGGCGGCGCTTACGATCGGCCCGAGGACAATGGGGAGCAGCTCTATCAGGACTTTGGCCACAGCCATTGGCACAACAGCCTGATCTGGGGCGACAACCTCACTCAGATCGCCATCACCGGGCCGGGTCGTATCGAGGGCAAGGGGCTGACCCGCAACGGCCCCGGATCGCGCTGGCGGGCGCAGTCGGGTGAGCGGCCCCTCTCGATGCAGGGCATGAGCGATACGCAGGTCGCCGCTCTGGAAACGGACCACGCCGGGATGGTCGGGCTGGGCAACAAGGCGATCGCTCTGCGCGCATGTCGACAGGTGACGCTCTCGGATTTCACCATCGACCGGGGCGGCCATTTCGCCATTCTGGCCACCGGCTGCAGTGATATGGTGCTGCGCGACCTGACCATCGACACCCAGCGCGACGGCATCGATCTGGACTGCGTGCAGCGCTGCGTGGTGGAGCATTGCCGCGTCAACAGCCCCAATGACGATGCCATCGTCATCAAGACCAGCCTTGGCCTTGGGCGGATCATGCCCAGCGAGGATATTGCGGTGCGCCATTGCACGGTGTCCGGCTTCGATCCGGGCACGATGCTGGATGGCTCGCATGGGCGCACGCAGGAACTGGCACCCGATCAGGACCATGTGACAGGCCGCATCAAGATCGGCACCGAAACCAACGGCGATATCCGGCGCGTGCGCATCGAGGACTGCCACTTCCAGCGTAGCCGGGGCCTCGCCATCGAAAGCGTCGACGGCGCCGTGGTGGAGGACATCGCCGCCCGCCGCCTGACCATGGAAGAGGTCACCACCGCGCCGATCTTCCTGCGGCTGGGGGCAAGGCTGCGCGGGCCTGCGGGCACCAAAGTGGGCGCGATGCGGCGCATCCTGCTGGACGGGATCACCGCGAGCGGGATCAATCACCATTTTCCCGCCGCCATCGCCGGCTTGCCCGGCCATCCGGTGGAAGAGGTGACGATGCGCAACATCCATCTCACCTATCAGGGCGGCGGCACCACTGAAGATGCCCGGCGCCAGCCCCCCGAGGTGCCCGATGCCTATCCCGAACCCAGCATGTTCGGCACGCTACCCGCATGGGCGCTGTGGCTGCGGCATGTGCGCGGCCTGACCATCGAGAGCTTCCACGCCGGCCACGCCACGCCAGACGCCCGCCCGGCTTTGATCCAAAGCGATGTTGAAGGCCTCTCCATCGCTGCTTCCCCTCTTTTTGACCCTCGCTAGGAGGCAAAACCTTGCGCAACATTCTGATGACGACAGCCGCCGCTCTGGCCCTGATCGCCTCGCCCGCCGCTGCTCAACAGGCCAGGCCGACCGTCAATGACAAGGCTCCGGTCAAGACCTTTGGCCGCGTCTCCTTCGATGGCCATTCGTTGATGATCGACGGGCAGCGCAAGCTGATCTGGGCCTCCGAATTCCATCCCTTCCGCCTGCCGAGCCCCGATCTCTGGCGCGATATCCTGCAGAAGATGAAGGCCAGCGGCTTCAACACCGTCACCTTCTATTTCGACTGGAATTACCACAGCCCCAAGCAGGGCGTGGAGGATTTCAGCGGCATCCGCGATATGGACCGTCTGCTGACCATGGCCGATGAGGAGGGGCTCTATGTCATCACCCGCGTCGGACCCTATGTGAACGCCGAATTGGCGCGCGGGGGCTTTCCGGGATGGTTGCAGAACCAGCGCGCCCAGGCCCGCACCGATGACCGGGAGTATATGGCCGCCGCTGATGAGTGGCTGACCGCCATCGATGCCATCGTCGCGCGCCATCAGATCAATGGCGATGGGAAGGGCCACAAGGGCAACGTCATCCTGCACCAGATCGAGAATGAGCTGTCGCAGACCTCGGCGGTGCATCGGCGCTATATGGATCACCTTTACGCCAAGACGCGGGCCGATGGCATCAATGTGCCGATCTTTCACAATGATCCGGGCCGGCAGGGCCGCTGGGTGCCCGATGCCAGCCCCGTGCCGGGCGTGGTGCATGGCCCCAACGATATGTATGCCTTCGATGCCTATCCGGGCGGCGCCTGCACCGCGGATGGCCATGTGGTGCGCAGCAGTCCCGCGCCCGACTGGGGCTTTTATGGCGAGGGCGGGGCGAAAGGCGGCGCCTCGGCCTCTCCGGACACGCCGGGCTTTCTGGCCGAGATCGGCGGGGGCTGGTTCGATTACTGGGGCTCGAACGGGAACTATGCCTGCAATGCGGTGCAGCGTGGGCTTGGCTATCAGAAGCTGTTCTACGGCACCAATCTGGCCAACGGCATCAGCCTGCAGAGCATCTATATGGGCTATGGCGGCACGAGCTGGGGCTGGCTGCCCGCGCCGGTGGTCTTCACCAGCTATGACTATGGCGCGGCCATTGCCGAGGATCGGTCTCTGCGCGACAAGGCTTCCGAGCTGAAGCTGATCGGCGGCACGATTGCCGCTGTGCCAGATCTGGCGGGGATGGTTCCGGCCACGCCGATCAAGACCAGTTCCGAGGCGATCCGCCTCTATCACAACCGCAATCCCAAGAGCGATGCGCGCTTCCTGCTGGTGGCCCATGCCGAGGGTCATCTCACCGAGGACACGCCTTTCACCTTCAGCGCCGATCTGCCCGATGGGCACTATCAGGTCCCGCAGATGCGGTTGAACGGTTACGATGCCAAATGGCTGGTGGCGGGGGTGAATCTTGGCGGTCAACGGCTGGTCTATGCCACCAGTGAAATCCAGAGCCATATCCATCAAGGCGCGCGTGATTTGCTGCTGATGGTGGGCCGCAAGGGCGAGACCGGGCGCACCGTGCTGCGCTATGCCAGCGCGCCTCAGGTGAAGGTAAACGGCAGTGCGGAGAGCCATTTCGATGCCGCGCGTGGCGATCTGGTGCTGGATTACACCCATGGCGCTCTGGCCAGCGTGGAGATCAGCGGAGGCGGCCGCCCGCCGCTGACCCTGCTGCTGGGCGATGACGCGGTGGGGGCTTCCTGCTGGAACGCCGATGGCGTGCTGGCCTGCGGGCCGAACCTCGTGCGCCATGCGGCGGCGAAGGGCGGCACTTTGGCGCTGACGGGCGATACCATTGCGGCTGGGCCTTTGCGGGTCTGGGGCGAGGCCTCGCGGGTGACATGGAATGGCGCCCCGGTGGCGATGAAGGTGCAGGATGGGGCGCTGGTCGGGAGCCTGCCGGGCCCGGCGCCGGTGGCTTTGCCGCAACTGGCATGGCGCAGCATGGCGGGTTCTCCCGAGGCCTCGCCCAGTTTCGACGACAGCCACTGGCAGACCATCGACCACCGCCGCGACGCTACCCAGTCGCAAAAGCCCGATGGCCAGCCCACCATGACCATGGACCCCTATGGCTTCCATGAGGGCGATGTCTGGTATCGCGGGCGTTTTGCAGGCGATGCGAAAGCGCAGAAGATCACGCTGGCCTATGGCGCGGGCGGGGCGGGGATGGCTCAGGTCTTCCTCGATGGGGCGCTGATCGGGCAGGGCGAATTGCCTGCGGGCATGCCGCGCCCGATCACCACCGGCAGCCTGACGCTGAACCTGCCTGACAGCGCCCGCACGCCGGGTGATCATGTGCTGGCGGTAATGGTGCGCAACAATGGGCACAATTGGGACCTGACCGCCTCGGATGAGCATAAGGAGGCGCGCGGGCTGATCGCCGCTTCGGTCGAGCCTTTGACCGGGCCGTCTTTCTCGGTGCCGATCACATGGCGCATTCAGGGCCGCGCCGGGGGCGAGGATTTCGTCGATCGCGCGCGCGGCGTTGCCAACAATGGTGGGCAATATGGCGAGAGGATGGGCTGGCATTTGCCTGCCTTCAACGATGCGGCATGGAAGAGCGTGCAGGGTCTGGCTCAGGGCCCGGCGGGCACCAACTGGTATCGCAGCAGCTTTACCCTGAATGTGCCCAGGGGGCAGGACGCCACCATCGGGGTGCAGATGGGCGATCCGTCCACGCCGCGTTCCGCGCAGCATTATCGCGCGCTGATCTTCGTCAATGGCTGGAATATGGGGCAGTTTATCGCCCATGTCGGCCCGCAGCGCACCTTCCCTATCCCGGAAGGCATTCTCAATCACCATGGGGCGAATGTGATCGCTCTGGCGGTGACCAGTGATGGGCAGGCGGCTAATGCGCCCGAGCCGGTCAGGCTGGTGACGATGCAGAACCGGCTGGGCGGTTTGCCGGTGCGGATGGTCGAGGCTCCGGCCAGCCTGCCTCCAACGCCTTGATGTGAAAAGGGGCGGCCTGCCGAGCCGCCCCTTTGTTGTTACTGCGCCTTGGCCACCTCCACGGCATAGACATGCGTGCCGTGTTCATCCGGGTCATTCTCGAAATGGCCGCGGAAGATGATCCATTTGCCATCGGGCGTGAAAGTCATGTTCGGCTCGGTCTTGTAATTGTGCTTGCGCATATCGACCAGCTTCTCTTGCGCAAAGGTGCCCGGCACGATCAGCTTCTCCGCATCCGCCGTGGGAATTTCGGCATCGTCGGGGATGGGCTTGGGCGTGAAGAGGTAGAGATATTTGCCATCCGGCGCATGGGCGACCATCTCGCTGTCACCGCCATCGCCGGTGAACAGCTTCAGATCGTTCGACTGGTTGTAATGCACCGACCACTGGTTGCGATCGACCTTGTACCATGTGCGCTTGCCGCTGTTGATATCGTAACCGGCCAGCCAGAAGACCTCGCCGCGCGGGGTTTGCAGATCGTACCAGATGGTGTGGCCATCGGGCGAGAAGAACTCATGGCCCGCGATCTCGTTGTTCATGGTGCGGGTGTGGACCAGCTTCTTGCCGGTGCCATCGGTGCGGATGGTCCAGATGCGATCGACCTCATGCCACGGGCCTTCGTGGCAATACATGATCAGCCCCGGATCTGTGGGCGAGAACTGCACATGGTTGAGCCAGTCGCTCGACGCCACGATCACCTTGCGCTCGCCGGTGACCAGATTGTGGGTGAAGATCTCCATCGGGATGTTGGCGATCAGGCGGCGGTGCAGGGCGCGCGTCTTGGCGTCGGCATAGGTGTAGGGGGTGCCGTCCGGGCGGTTTTCGGCATAGGTGTAGCCGCCGGGGGTCTCATTGCCGCCCTTTTGCGCGGGGTGTTTCAGCGTGCCATCCGGGTTCACATTGGCGGGGGGCAGCGTGTATTGGCCCAGCAGCATCGTCTCATCGGCGTTGATCGAGCCGATCGAGCCGCCCGCCACATCGGCCACCTTCTTCACCTTGCCGGTGTCGACATCGGCGGCATAGACCTGGAACGTCTGCCCGGCATCGTCGCGCGCGCGGCTGGCGTAATAGACGTTGCGGCTTTTGTGGCCGGTAAACAGCAGGTTGAGCTGCGGGCCGGGCACCAGCAGCTTGACGCTCCAGTCCTTCAGCGTGACGACCGCGATGCCTTGCGGGGTTTTCATCACCATCTTGTCGCCTTGCGGCGTGAAGGCGCTCTGGGTGAAATAGAGGCTGGAGGTGCCGGGCATATCGCTGATGCGCAGCACGCGGTGATGCGTCAGCGGATCGATCCATTCGCGCTGGGGCTTGGCGAGGGCAGGGGTGGCCAGCAGGACGCTGCCCGCAAGAAGGGCCCTGACCATCAGAGATTTACCCAAGGAACTGAAACGCATTCGGTCATCTCCCTTAGAAAGCGGTTCGCACGTCATTTGCCGCTTGTCGGTTTTGTTTTACATAGTATGTATTGATCCCTCAATGTGAAAAATGTCACAGACCTGCGACGCAATGCTGTCGCAGACCAAGCCACGGGCAAGAGGATCGAGCAGCATGGGTGGACCCACCCCCAGACAGGTGAAGACCGTCAACTATCTGGCCTATGGTGCCAATGACGTGCTGGGCGCGGGATCGATGGCGGTGATCTCCGCCTGGGTGCTGATCTTCTACACCAAATTCTGCGGCTTGAGCGCGGGCGAGGCGGCGCTGATCTTCGCCGTGGCGCGGGTGCTGGATGCCTTTGCCTCGCCCACCATCGGCCATCTGTCGGACAGCTTCGACCGCTTCTGGCTGGGGCAGAAATTCGGGCGGCGGCGCTTCTTCATTCTGGCGGCGATTCCGCTGCTGCCCTCCTTTGCGCTGATGTGGTGGCCGGGGCAGAATTTCTGGTTCTACCTCGTCTCCTATGTGCTCTTCGAGCTGACCTATGCGCTGGAGGTGATCCCTTACGAGACGCTGGCCGCCGAAATGTCGAGCGACTTTGCCACCAAGGCCAAATTCGCGGGCATCCGCATCCTGTTCGCGCAGGGATCTGCGATTTTAGCGGGATTTCTCCCGCTGTGGCTGATCAACTGGCTGGGGCGCGACAGCCCGATGACCTTCTTTGCCATGGGGGGGCTGTTCTCCCTGCTGTTTATGGCGGCGGCGGGATTCCTCTATGCCTTCAGTTGGGAGCGGCATCGCCCCGAAAGCGCCCGCGTGGTGACGGCCCGCCCCAGCTTGTGGAAGAACCTCACCTCTACTTTGCGCATCCGCGCCTTTCGCCTGCATCTGGGCATGTATCTGGGCGGCTATATCAGCCAGGACATCTTCAACGCGGCCTTCACCTTCTTTGTGATCTTCGCTCTGGCGGGCAGCACGCAGACGGCCTCGGCGCTGCTGGGCACGATGTATATCGTGCAGCTTGTGGCGGTGCTGATGGCGATCCGCATGGCCCTGCGCGCCACACCTGCCGGAGCTTACCGGATCGCCGCGCTCAGCTTTGCTTTGGGCGTGGGCGCATTGGTGCTGCTGTGGCGCGCCGGACTGCCCGCCACCTCGGGCTGGATCTGGATTGGCATGGGGCTGGTCGGGCTGGGGCGCGGGGCGCTCAATTACATCCCATGGGCCACTTACAACTATATGGCGGATGTCGATGAAATCGTCACGGGCCGCCGCCGCGAGGGCGCCTTTGCCGGTGTGATGACCTTTATCCGCAAGGCCACCCAAGCCGCCGCCGTCGCCTTTGTCGGCCTGCTGATGGACTGGGGCGGCTTTGCACCCAAGGCCGATGTGCAGACGCCGGGCGCCGTCCTCACCGTGGTGCTGGTGATGGCGCTGGGCACATGGGCGATGCTGGTGCTGGGGGTGGTGATCTCGCGCCGCTTCCGCCTCAGCCGCGCGACCCATGCCGTGCTGATGGAGGAAATCGAACATCTGCGCAGTGGTCATCGCGAACCGATCAGCCCGGAAAGCCGGGATATCGTCGAGGATCTCTCCGGCTGGTCCTATGACCAGCTATGGGGCAAAAATGAGGTGAAAGTATGAGGATCTGGCTTGGCGCTCTGGCGCTGTTGGCAAGTACTGCGCAAGCACAAACAACACCTCAGGAGGCCGCGCCCCCGCGCATTCTGGTCGCGGGCGATTCCACGGTGCAGACCTATGATGTGGTGCATTATCCGCAAGCGGGATGGGGCCAGTTCCTCGCCTGCGGGATGAAGCCGGGCGCCGTGGTGCTCAACCGTGCCATCGGCGGGCGCTCGACCAAGAGCTTTATCGCCGAGGGCCGCTGGGACCGCCTGATGGCCGAGATCAAGCCCGGCGACACAGTGCTGATCCAGTTCGGCCACAATGACGCCACCAAGGCCAAGCCCGAGCGCTTTGCCGACCCGGCGATGTTCCGCGACAATCTGCTGCGCATGATCTGGCAGTCACGCGGGGCCGGGGCAAACCCGGTGCTGGTGACCCCCGTCGCCCGCCGCAATTTCGACGAGGCAGGCAAGTCGAAAGCCGATTTCGCCGACTATTCCGCCGTGATGCGCGAACTGGCCGCCAGCACCAACACGCCGCTGATCGATCTGGAAGGCGCATCCCGCAACATGATCGATCGCATGGGCCCTGAGGGTGCGCGCAAGTTCTACATGAACCTTGCCGTCGGCGCCTATCCCGCCTTCCCGCAGGGCCAGCATGACGACACCCATTTCAACGAGTTGGGCGCCCGCGCCATGGCCAATCTGGTGGCCGAGCAACTGGCTGGGCTCAGTGTTCCGGCGGCCTCTCTGGTCATGGCTCAGAGGCCGGATCTGGAGCGGAAGGCGGCTTTGGGGACTTACGCCTGTCATTAAAAAGCAAGGAAAGTGCGAGGGTGTTACACCCTCGCGCTCCCATGACGTCTCCCGGCGGTAAGGCAGCTTGTGCCGGAACGTTGCGTGATTACTGGCTGGTCAGTGTCTTTACCATCGCGTGGATGGCGGCAATCTGCGTGCCGCTGCGTGTCTGGAAATCCAGCCCGCTATAGCCCCACCAGTCCCAGCAGCCATTGGGGTTCACCGGCACCACATTCTTGTTCACCTGCGGATAGAGCACGATGATCCCGTTGGTGTCGGCCCATTCATTGTAGCCCAGCTTGGCATAGACCGCATCGCCCACGCTTTCCGCGCTCTGCAGGCAGCCGTGGAACACCACATGCACCGCGCATTTCGCGCCCGCACCCCGGCAGGCGGCGGGGACATAGAGATAACCCGTCGATGCCATGCTGCTCGTCGGCCCCGCATAGGGCGTCTGATCGAAGGCGATGGGTTGGGCTGACAGCGCATTGGCCTTGGGTTTCAGCGTGCCGTAAATATGGCCGAGGATCGCCGCGGGCTGATCGTAAAGCGCCCCTCCCACCGAGCACTCATTCACATAGGGCGCCTGATTGGTGTTGCAGCCATTGCCGAAATCCTGCGAGATAAAGGCATGCCCGGCATCGGTGGTGTTCACATAGATCAGGCTGGCGGCAGGCACCTTGAGCATCTGATAGAAGTCGCGCACCGCATCCATCACGCTCTGCTTCACCACACTGTCGCTGGTGCCGCTGAAGAGATAGACCTTCTGTTTCGCGACATGGGCAATCGGGTCGATCTTGCCCAAAGTCTGAAAACCGATGGCCGCATTGTAGGATGCCGCGCCCAGCGGGCTGCCCTGCATGCAGGTGGTGATGCCGCCCATATTGACATAGCTGCAATTGTAGGGGCCGCCCGCCACCACGCCCACCCCGATGGTGCTGGCGGAAAAGGCGACATCATACTGGACCGCCATAAAGGCCCCGGACGACAGTCCCGAAATAGAGACCCGTTTCGCATCGGCACCAAGCTTGGGAAGGTCTTCACCCGCGGCGGATGCGGCGACAAGAGGAAAGGACAGGGCGATGGCAAGCAGAGATTCGATGATCCGGCGAATGCGCATGGTTTTGCTCCTGAAACGGACATGACGGCGTCGAGATCGGTACCTTTCGAAATCCTCTTATGTTATGCGCCTTATCGTAGCATGCGGGCATCTCGTCTCAAGTTTATTGCTTGATCGAAAGTAACGCCAAAGCGGTTATATTTAAGGATATTTTCACAAAAAATGCCTGCCAAATCAGCGGCGGCTGCGGGTTTTGCCGTAATACATGCGTGGTTTTCCGAAAGATTTGCTGTCAACCGGGCATGCCGTGACCGGCCTATCCCGCAGCGCGGGCGCGCTCCAGATCTTCGGCGAAATCGAACAGGTCGCCATGGTCCTGAAAACCGGTCACCCCCTCATGACGCAGCAACCAGCGCTTGCGCCACAGCCCGCCGCCATAGCCGGTGAGCGACCCATCCGCCCCGATCACCCGATGGCAGGGCACGATCACGCCCACCGGATTGGCGCCATTGGCCAGCCCCACCGCGCGCACCGCCTTGGGCCGCTCGATGGCGATCGCCTGCCGCGCATAGGTCGAGGTGCCGCCGGCGGGAATGGCGCAAAGGGCATGCCAGCATTCGAGCTGAAACGCCGTGCCGCCCGTCCGCCAGGGGATCGTGTCAATCGCCGCCAGATCGCCCGCGAAATAGGCGTCGACCGCGCGTCGCATCGCCTCGGGCGCGGTGCCGGGGACCAGTTCGAATGCGCCGGTGAAGCGCTTCAGCAGGGCAAGCTGGCGATCGGCATAATCGGCCCAGTCGAAAGCGCGCAGATAGCCCCCGGCATCCACCGCCAGCAAAGCGGTGCCGATGGGCGTCTCCATCCGGTCGAGGGTCAGCAGCTCGGGGCTCTGGCGGGGCACGGTCTGTCCTTTACGGCCTGGGGTCATGCAGGCCGATGACACGCACCAGCAGGATCACCGCGAGAAAGATCACCCCCCAGACCAGCGCGAGCTTGATCCGCCTGTCGAGCGAAATGCCGCGAAACCGCGTGCCGCGCGTCACCAGAAACAGCGAGCCAAGCATGGCGATGATGGCAACGATCGTATCGGCTTGGCCCATGGCATGTCGGCTCGCAAGGAAGGGGGCATGAGCCGTAACGTGTGAAAGGGAAGGTGGTCAAGCGAAGGAGGTTTTGCCTCCGGCGGGCAAAGGGTCATCACCCTTTGCAATCCTTTTTTTTGTCTTGTGCTGGAGAGGGCTTTGGCCTGTAAAATTGTTGAAAGCCGCTTCGCGGAAAAGTCAGCAACGTGATAGGCTGCCGGGAGGCATTGTCTTGGGATGTTCTGATGTCGGCGGCAGTTTCAGCGGCGCTTATGTTCAATCTGGTCTGTTCCGGTTACGCCGACACTTTGTCCGGGGCGAAGCCTGGCCGGGCAGCTTTCGAAGCAACCATCATTCTCGATCTCAAGCACAAACAATGGTGCTTGTATGAGAAGGGGCAGGCGTGCCGGTATGTCGCCCATATCAAGCACGTTTCGCCTTATTTCATTGTGCTCGAGAAGCAAAATGATCGCTTTAACGAGAAGGACAACAAGCGCTATCGCTTCATCAACCGGGTCAACGGATCCTATGGTTTCAAGCAGCAGAATGCCGCTTTTTCGGCCTTCACCGGCGCCGGTTGCGCCAAACAGCCTTTTTCAGGCTTTCCCGAGCCAGTGTTCTGACGCCGCAAGCCGCAGCGCAACGCCGACATTCATGGGAGCGCGAGGGGGTAACCCCCTCGCACCTGCTCTTCTTTCCTCAAACCCGATGCAGCGCCTCGGCCAAGGCGCAAATCGCCAGCGACTGCCCATAAGGCATCGAGGTCAAAGCGATATCCTTGTAGAACTGCAGACTATCCCCCATCGCTGTGCCGAAGCTGACCTGGGTCAGCTCCCCCGCCTCGTTGATATGGTCGATCACGCCCTGCACGGCCTTTAGCCCGACAGCCTCATACGAGCCCGGCAGCAGTCCCAGACGCACCGCCTTCAGGATACCATAGGCAAAGCCCGCCGTGGCCGAGGCCTCCAGATAGGAGGTCGGGTCGTCGACCAGCGTGTGCCACAGCCCGCTTGCCTCATCCTGCGTGGCGGCCAGCGTGCGCACCTGCGCCGCCAGCGTATCGACGAGGAACGTGCGGAACGCATCGCCCTCGGGCAGGGCCAGCATCTCGATGATCTCGGGGATGGCCACCGTGATCCAGCAATTGCCGCGCGCCCACAGCGCGCGGGCGAAATTGTGCCGCCCGCCAAAGTCCCAGCCGTGGAACCACATGCCGGTCCTGGTGTCGAAGAGATACTTGATGTGCACGAGGAACTGGCGGCGCGCCTCTTCCACATAGTCGGGCTTGTTGAGCAGCAGGCCGATGCGGGCCAGCGGCAGCACGCTCATCATCAGCGTGTCGTCCCACAGCTCGCCGGGGTTCTCGTCATTGTAGACGATGTGTTGGAAGCCGCCATCCTCGGTCTTGGGCAGGCCGTCGGGCGCCATCAGCCAGGCGGCCCATTCCTCCAGATGCGCGCGCCATTCCGGGCGGGGATCGCGCTCGTAGAGATAGGCCAGCGTCAGGAAGGGCGAGACGGTGTTGATGTTCTTGGTGGTGCCGCGCGGAAGCTGGTCGGCGAACCACTGATGGATGATGCCCAGCGCCTTTTCATCGCCTGTCTGTTCCACATAGCGCCACATGCCGAACAGGCCGATACCATGGGTCCATTCCCAGCCGTTCCAGCCCTTGGTATCGATGATCCGCCCGTCTTCCAGCCGCAGCAGGAACTCTCCGGTCGTGTCCTCGATCGACACCAGATTGTCCATCAACCGGTCGATCAGGCCGACCAGATGGGGGCGGTTCAAACTCTCTTGCGTCACGATGAGGGAAGCTCCTGGCCTGGTATGATCGATGCGCGATCCGCCGGTGGGGTTGGATCGTTATTGTTATATGTGATACGTTGTTGCGATATATGATACATCGGGTTCCGTCAACATCTTGCGGGATATGCTTTGCGGGTAAAGGCCCGATGCGGCACAAGAGGCCACGCAAGTGCCCCCGCACAGGAGAGACGAAAACCCATGCGCAGCATCACCACCACTCTGACAACAATGGCTCTTTTGGCTGTCGCCAATCCCGCGCTGGCCGGGACCGCGCGCAGCTGGGGCGCGGCCATGCAGGCAGTTCCCGCCGTGAACGGGGCTTCGTCGCTGCCGCCGCTGGGCGATACGACCATCCGCCAGATCATGCGCCTGTCCATTGGTGGCGACAGCCTGCGCCTCACCTTCGACAACAGCGATTCGCCGGGTCCGCTGCTGATCGACCATATTGAGGTGGCGCAGGTCGATGCCGCCGGGCGCATCCTGCCGGGCACCAGCCAGCGCGTGACCGTGGGCGACCGCCCGGCGGTGGTGATCCCGGCCCATGCGCCGATGGTCAGCGACCCTGTGAAGATGGTGGTGGCGCCGCTGGCGCGCGTGGCGATCTCGATCCATCTGGCGGCCGGGCAGCAGCCCTGGTCCTTCCATGGCTATGCCGCCGCCAACACGCTGCTGGCCCCCGGCGACCAGACCACCGCGCCGGACATGACCAGCGTGAACGCGATGCAGCGGCGCTTTCTGGTCTCGGGCATCGATGTCACCTCGGCCCGGCCGCTGCGCAGCGTGGTGACGCTGGGCGACTCGATCACCGATGGTGTGCGCGCCACGGTGGACTCGGATCGCCGCTGGCCCGACCAGCTCGCCGGTCGGCTGCAGCAGGCGGGGATGGTTCAGGTCGGCGTGACCAATCAGGGCATCTCGGCCAACAAGGTGCTTCAGGATGGCGTGGGGATCAGCGCTCTGGCGCGGTTCGACCGCGATGTGCTGGGCGTGCCGGGCGTCAGCCATGTGATCGTGCTGGAGGGGGTCAACGATATCGGCGGCGCCTCGCGCGATAACCAGCAGGCCAGTTTCGACACGGTGGGGCTGATCAACGCCTATCGCCAGATGGTGCTGCGCGCGCATGACCATGGGGTGAAAGTGCTGCTGGCCACCATCCTGCCCTACAAGGGCGCGGGTTACTGGTCGGCCTGGGGCGAGGAGCAGCGCGCCAAGGTCAATGCCTGGATCCGCAGCCAGAAGGAGGCGGATGGCGTGGTCGATTTCGATGCGGCGGTGCGCAATCCGGCTGACCCGCAGGCCTTTGCCCCGGCCTATGACTCGGGCGACCATCTGCATCCCAATGATGTGGGCTTTACCGCCATGGCCAAGGCCGTGCCGCTCAACCTGCTGCGTTAAGCGTGAGGCCCTGCCGGCCAGTGCGAGGCCGACAGGGCTTGCCATCAGTGGCGCGGTTCCTGAGCGCTGGAATGATGCGGCGGGATGGCCATCGCCTCCAGCTCCTGCGGGGCGATGGCGAGCATCTGGATCGCCGCCAGCCCCCATTGCGCCGAGGCATTGGTGGACACCTGCGGCCATTCCAGCACGCCGTCCACCATATGGCGCGGATCGTGATCCCATGTGCCCAGCCCCTGATCGCCGGAGTAGAACTCTGCCACCGCGCGCTGCATCAGCGCCTTGCTACCGCTGGCGCGCGCGGCATAGGCCGTCATGCGGGCATAGGCCTCACGCAGGTTGCGGGCGCCAAACGGAGGCCCGAATTTGGCGAGAAACTCTTCCTTGGGCGCATTGTACCACTGGCAGAAATCGACCCAGGCCTGTTTGTAGGCGGGCAGGTCGATGAGCTGGATCAGCTCGGCATTGACCTCCACCGCGCCGAAGACGGCGGACAGATGCTGGAGCGCGATATGGTCGCCGGGGCCGGAAAACTTATGCGTTTTCGGATCATAGGGCGCGCCGCCCGCCATCCAGCCGAATTTCAGCGCGGCGATGCTGCTCATGCCCGCCACCAGACGGTCGCGCCACTGCTTGTCCCCGGTGCGCTCCCACATGGTGAGCCAGCTTCCGGCCACCGCCGTCCAGCTGGGGCCGAAGCCCATGTCGAAGGTGCCTGCCGGGCCGCTGTAGGCCTTGGCGCCGGGCACCTTGCGACCGATATCGACATGATCGAGCGTGTGGTCTGAATCGGCCATATCGGCGATCAGATCGCCCACGCGCTCATCGGCGGTGAGGTAGTAATAGATCCGGCGATAGATGGCGTTGGAAACGCGCGGCTGTTTCGAACTGTCGCCCCAATGCTGCACACCGTGGCGGGTGCCAAGGCCCACGAAGCGGCCCAGATGATAGGTATCGACCTCGCTGGTGTGGCGGGTCATCGCCTCGGCCAGGCGCCATGGTTGCGCGGCGCCGGTGCGCAAAGCCTGCGTCCACAGCCACAGGTCCGGCGAGAGTTCCGAATTGTCCCAGGCAAAGCCGCCGATGTCATAGCGCCAGACATGCCGGTCGCTGTCATAGGTGTGCATCACATCGCCGAAGTTCCAGAACCCATACCACGAGCGGCGATCGACCTCTCCGCTGTAGAAATCGACCAGATTGGCGAGCTGGTTTTCGATGGCGGTGCGGTTGGGGCCGGAACGGTCGGGCAGCGACCAGTCGCCAAAGACCTGCGCCGCGTGCAGAGCCGCCGGATCGGCCATCAGCCGAGGCGAGGCGGCGTTGGCTTGCGCCATCGCCACAATGGTGTCGCTCGCAGGCGTGGCGGCGCAGGCCCAAAGCGTCAGCTCGGCAGTGCGGGCGATGCCGGTGGCGCTGTCCCAGCCCGGTTCGTAATCCTCATAGGTGATATCGAGCCCGGCGTTTTGCGCGTCATAGCCCTCCATGCCGTTGACGCCGCGCCAGGGGCGCAGGTCCATGGGGGCGGCCTGCGGGCTCCACAGCCATGCGGTGAGGGTAGCGGTGTCGCTGGCGGCATGCTCGACGGCTAAGGCCGAGGGATAGGTTTCCCAGAACCAGCGCCTTGCGATGGCGGCGCCTCCGCTGGCTCCCCCGACATAGGCAAGGCCGGGCGCGCGGCCACCTTCCTGCGAGCCGACCCAGGCATGGCCCGGCTCGGTGCGCTTTTCGATGGTGTAGCCATGGGCGCTCGCCTGTTCGAGGCGGAAGTCCGACCATGTCGGGATGTACTGCAGCTTGTCGCGCACGGCGGCGCTCATCTGGGCGAGCGGCGGGACGGGTTGGCCATGGGTCTGCGCATGGCGGAATGCGGCGCCGGGGTCGCGGCGCAGGCCCGTCAGCGGGCGGACGGCTTCGGCGAACAGCGCGCCATCGGTGGCCCCATCTGTTGCAATGCGGATATGGCGGTCATGCGGCGCGTCATGCATCGGCACGGCGGCAGAGAGGCCAAGGCCCGCGATGGCGTCGGACGCGGGCAGGCCGTCGTAGATGAAGCTATGGACGATGCGCAGATGCTGCGCCCCGGCATAGGCGTAGAAGCGCAGGGTGAAGGGCAGGGTGGCCTTGGCATCCGGGCGGTGCAGGCCCTCGACTTTGATCACTGCGCGGATGGGGCCGCTCTGTTCCACGGTCAGCCGGGTGACGGTGCCGGTGAAGGGCGTGCGTGGGCCATCCGGGCCCTCCGCCATGGCGCCGACCAGTGTCAGCGGGCCCAGAACCTGCTTGCCGCCGATGCTGGCCGAGCGGATCAGCGCCTGTCCACTGGTGGCGAAGTCCCAGACCACGCCGCCGCAGGTGACGCGGGCGCCTTGCGCATGCTGTTCGACCACCACGCGCTCGACCGGCGCTGCCGGGCGGGCAGCGGGGACCACTTGCAGGCCATCGGGTGTGGGGCCTTGTGGGATCGGCAGGGCATGGGCGGTCCATTTGACCGAGCCATCGGGCCATGTCGCCGTCACCCAGCTTTGCGCGGGGATGGGCGTGCCGTTGGCCTGCACCGCAAAGCCGGTGTTGCGGGGCAGTGCGCCGCGCGGCCAAGCCACGCCCAGGGTCTGGCCCAGATCCATGTGCGGTGTGCCCTCCAGCCAGTGCAGCGCGACGGGGGCGGGGGTTTTGGCGGGGGCGCTCCATGCGACGGAAGGCGCGGCTGCGGCGGCGGGCAGCAGGCTGGAGAGTTTCAGCGTATCGCGGCGGGAAAGGATCATGGGCGAGGGGTCCCGGTTGAGATGGTGAGCCTGCGGATGCGCAGATGGCTGAAGGTGGTGCGCAGGCCGAACCAGCCGCTGGTGTAGGGCGCCGGATCGTCGAGCGTGAAGAGCATCTGGCCGTCGCGCAGTACGGTGATGTGCTGGCCATCGGCGGTCAGGGTGATGCTTGTCCAGATGTTGGGGCGCAGCATGGCGGGGGCGTCGGCGCGGTCGTGCTGGGGGAGCAGGGGGCGCACGCCCGGCTGCCCGACATAGCGGCGCAGGCGGGTGGTGGTGTTGCGGTTGCCGCCGATGCCGACATAATACATCGCCAGCGTGTCATAATCCTCGAACTTGCCCGAGCGGTGCGCGAGAGGGGACATGCCGTCCTTCTCATGTGCCATCCAGAAAGCATTGAGATCGCTGACATTGTCGTTGGGCCCGCCTGCCGCCACCGCCATCGTCTCGAAACGGATGGTGGTGGGGCCTGACAGTTTTTGGGGCGACCACAGAGTGATGCCCTTGGCGCTGTCGATATCGATCACGCCGTGGGTTACGCTGACTGTGGCGTTTGGGTCTTCCGCTTCGACCACCCAGCCTTTGGGCGGGGCGGCGCTGGCGGGCAAAGCCACCAGCAGGACGGGGGCCATCAGCATCAGTCGCCACGGTGACATGCCCCGTCCTCCCGTAACCGCAATCACATCTTGCCGCGCACGCCGAAGTAGATGCGGCGGCCATAGGTTTCCACCGTGCTGACGCGATAGAGGCTTTCCTCGTCCTCCTTGCGCTGGGCGTTGAACAGGTTCACGCCCTCCAGGAACACGCTGACATGGTCGTTGAACTTGTAGCTGAACGATCCATCCCATTGGCCGAAGGCCTCGCCAAAGGCGTTGAGGTTGTCGCGATCCGGCCCGATGTTGTAGCGCGAGCGCCAGTTGTACGAAATGCGCGCCGAAAGCTTGCTGTCCTCATAGTAGAGCGAGCCATTGACGCTGTGGCGCGACAGGCCCGGGAAGCCCAGCTTGGCGCCCGAGAAATAGCCCGTCACCGAATAGCCGCTGTCCTTGGCGTAGGTGTAGTTGGCCAGCATGCCCAGATTCTTCAGCTTGCCCGGCAGGAAGCTGAAGCCGAACTGCGAACCGGCCTCGAAGCCGGTGATATGCACCGGGGCGGGGCTGTTGACATAGGTCGTCATCACATAGTCCTGCCCGAAGAAGTTCTGCGTGGTGGCGATCTTCTGCGGGAAGCCGGTGATATCCTTGCGCCACAGCGTGGCCGACAGATAGTTGATCTTGGAGAGATACCATTCTGCGCCAAGGTCATACTGCTGGCCGGTGTAGGGCTTGAGGTTGGGGTTGCCCACCGAGCCGGTCAGCGAGGTCGAGTTGAGCGACATATAGGGCGCCACCTTCGACAGATCGGGCTGGGCGGCGACCTTGGTGGCCGTGGCGCGCAGCAGCACCTTGTTGTGCACCAGATCGTAGCGCAGGTTGGCCGTTGGCAGGGCGAAGGTGTTGCTGCCGTAATAGGTGACGGGCGAGAAGGTGCCCGCCGCCGTGTTGATGCTGTAGCCCGAGGAAACGGTCTTCATCTGCACCACGCGCACGCCTGCCACAATGTCCAGATCATGGCTGAAGGGGTGGAGCTGCCACTTGGTAGACACGTAACCGGCCCAGTTCTTCAGCCGCACATCATAGGTGTTGCCCGGCGACCAGCTCGATGCGGTGGTGGCATCGGGAATGCCCGCCGCCTGCGCCACGGCCATGCCCATGTTCATCCAGCGCGGATAGGCGGTGAAGCCAAGATTACCGGTGCTGAAGAAGTTGTGGTCACCCATGTCGTAATGGCTGACGATCGACTGGATCTGCGAGAGGATCGCGGCATTGCTGGCGGTCGAGGTGATGTTGTCGACCCCGGTGCCGGTCACATAGCTGCGGGTCTTGATGTCGCCGATGCCCGGCGTGGTGCCATAGCCGTCATAGGTGATGGTGGCGTCGTGGAAGATCGAGCTCTGGCGTTGCAGGCGGCGCTGCACGCCGAATTTGATGAATTGCAGGATGCCGCCGACGTCATACTGGCCGTCGAGCTGGAAGTTCTTCTCGGTCTGGGTGTTGACCAGCGGCTTGTGCTGGATCTGGAAGTTGTTGATGCCCGCAGGGTTGGTCGGGTCGCCCGAGATGGTGATGTTGGGCGCGCCCGAGGAGTTGTTGTAATTCACGCCGACCGAGGTGAGGCCATACTGGTTGGCCACCGCATCGATTTCGTCATTGTAGGCCTTGGCCCAAGAATAGCCCGCGCGCGCCTTGATGTTCAGGCGGCTGCTGGCCTGCCACTCGCCGCCGAAGACGCCGGTGAAGGTCTGGCGGTCAATGGTGCCCAGCACGTTGCGATAGGTGACGCCGAGGCCGCTGGCGCTGGTGGGGTTGGTGGTGGCGGGCTGCAGAAAGGTGACGTTGCTGGCCGCATTGCCGGCATTGATAGCGGTGTCACTGCCGAGCGAAGACGTCGGGCTCAGGGCAGATGACGTGGTGATCTGCATGAACTGGTCGTTCTCGGTCTGGCGGCCACGGGTGTAGGTCGTGTCCAGATAGAGCTTGAACGTGCTGGAGGGGCGCCATTCGATGATGCTGTTCACCGCATAGCGCTGGGTGGTTTCGCGATACATCGCATAGCGCGGAATGTCGGGATAGAAATCGCCCACGCCATCGCCGTTCAGATCGACGCAGCCGCTCTGCACGAGGTTGGTGCAGGTGGAGGTGGCACTTTTCTTGATCTGGCGCCAGCCGGTGGTCTTGGCCTGATCGTACCACATGCTGCGCTTTTCATAGGTGCCAGACACCAGCACGCCCAGCGTGCCATCCGCGAAAAGATGGCTGGCGATCAGCGAGGCCTTGGGGTCCACCTTGCCCGCCGTGGTGCCGTAAACGCCCTGGATCGAGCCGGCCAGATAGTCCTTCTTGCTGTCGAAAGGCCGGCGGGTGATGATGCGCACCGTGCCGCCCAGGCCGCCCTCGGTCATGTCGGCGGTAGCGGATTTGACGACCTCGAGGCGGCTGATGAATTCGGCCGGAATGTCGCGGAATTCGACCGCCGGATTGGTCGCCGCGCCATTGGCGGCGGCAGCGAAGGTCGAGAGCATCGACTGCCCGTTGACCTCGACGCGCACCAGACCCGGATCGACGCCGCGGATCGAGACCGACGAACCTTCGCCGCCCGCGCGGCCGATCTGCACGCCCGTCACGCGCTGCAGCGCTTCGCCGACGTTCTTGTCGGGGAATTTGCCGACATCTTCAGCCGAAATGGCGTCGATCACCTGATCGGAGCTGCGCTTGGCGTTGAGCGCATTGGCCAGGCTCTGGCGGATGCCGGTGACCATGATGTCCTTGTCGGACACATTGGTCTGGGGCTGAGCGGCCGGGGCCGATTGCGCGAAAGCGGGGGCGTGGCAAAGCAGCGCGACCCCCATGGCCATCGTCGATGCGCCGGCGCTGCGGACAAAGGTTCCCAGTCTCATTCTTTCAGTCCCATCCCCTGACATGTCTCATCTTGATGTATCAATATATGAGACCAACATTCTATTTGTGAACTTCTATCAAGCCGGATGGAGATTGGCAAGAGCACTGGGTGTTGCGCGCGCCAAGCGGTGGCGACCGGGAGATGACACGCGAAAGGGCGCGCATGGGTGATGCATCGCGCCTGACTTAAGTGTATATTTTCAGGTCTTTGTGATGTTGTTGCGGATGGGGTCAAGCGCAGCGCAAAGGCGACGAAAGGCCTATGCTGACCTTTTATGAAAAGGTCTCATGGTGAAATATATGTTCATCATATGACAATGTGGCGCATCGAGTCGGCGCAGCTTTCCTCGGAGAACCTGCGCGCCGCCGGAAGAAAAAGGGGGCGGAAGGATCATCTCCTCCGCCCCCTGATCCATCTTGGTCTGCAGCTTACAGCGAATTGTTGCGAGCAATGGCGCCCAGCACGGCGGCGCTGGGCTTGGGGCTGCGCTTGAAGGTCACCGGATCGACGCTGGCCAGACCGAAGTTGGCATGGCCGACACCGGCGCCCCACTCATAATTGTCCATCAGCGACCAGTGGATATAACCCTGCACCGGCAGACCCTCGGCCATGGCCTGACGCAGATCGCGCAGCCCATCGCGGATGAGGTTGGCGCGGATGGTGTCATCGTCGGTGCCAACGCCATGTTCGGTGATGAGCACCGGCTTGCCCGTCACCTGATGCGCGTAGCGCGCCGCGCCCGCCAGCGAGGGAGCATAGACCTCCGCGCCCCGGAAATTGCGCACCGATCCCTCGGGCGCGGGCAGGCGGCCATCCTTGCCCCACAGGATGCGCTCATAGTTCTGGATGGCCACGAAATCGTCGCCGCGCGCAACCTCCAGCCATTCGCCGTAGAGTTCACCGCGCATCTTGTCGCGGATCGAGCCTTCGCCCACCGCCTGATCGTCGGCGATCGACAGGCTGAAGCCCACCGGCAGATCGGGACGCACCGCCTTGATGGCCGCGCGCGCGGCATGGTGGCCCTTGATCATCGCGGCGGTGAGGGCCGGTACGTCTTCCGGCAGCACGGTGTTGGCCACCACATAGCGAGGCACGCCCGCCGCCTTGGCCGCCGCCGCCAGATTGGCGCGCAGCCCGCCGATGAACTGCGGCGGCAGCACAAAGGGCAGCAGGCGCGGCAGATTGGGCTCGTTCAGTGTCAGGGCAATGGCCATGCCGCCCGCCAGATGCTTGGCGGCATGGTCGCAAAAGCGGGTGAAGAGGTCGGCGGCCTGAGGATGCAGCCAGCCGCCCTGCGCGGCGAACCAGCGCGGCGTGGTGTAATGGTTGAAGGTGACAACCGGCGCGATGCCGCGCGCATGGCAGCCATCGATGATCGCCTTGTAGTGGTCCAGCATCGCGCGGGAGAACATGCCGGGCTCGGGCTCGATCCGCGCCCACTCAAGGCTGAAGCGGAAGGCGTTGAGGCCGATGCTCTTCACCAGATCGAGATCGTCGCGCCACAGATCGAAGCTGTTCACCGCATCACCCGAGGGCGCTCCGGTGATGGTGGGCTGGACATTCTCCAGCAGCCATTGATCCGAGTTGGTGTTGTTGCCCTCGATCTGGTGACCGGCGGTAGCGGCGCCCCACAGAAAGCCTTTGGGAAAAGCCTTGCCGGGCAGTTTGGTGGTGGCGGCAAAGGCAGGCGTGGCGGCCAGAGCGGCAGCGCTGGCGATCAAGGTACGGCGGTCAATCATGTGATATCCTCGACGAAACCGGCGATCTCATCGGCCAGACGGCGGTCCGCCGTGCCCAGATGCATCGCCATGGTGTAATGATTATGGCCCGAAAGCGTAACCGAGCGCGGCATCGCGCCATGGCGCTTCAGCCTTTCCCCCATCAGGCCCAGAAATTCGGCCTGAAAACGCGGTGGGTCGAACTGAGCGCAGGCCAGCAGCAGGGGCAGGGCGGTGCCGGCAACGGCCTCGCGCGGCATTCTGTCGGCGTAATCCTCGGGGCTGCCATAATAGCGCTCATCCCTGGGATCGAGCGATGTATAGCCATAGAGTCCCGAGAGCAGCACAGCCCCGCGAACCAGCTCGCCATGATCGGGCCTCAGCCGCAAAAAGCCCGCGACATGCACCGCTCCCGCCGAGGTGCCGAGCAGCACGATCCGCTGCGGATCGCCGCCATGCTGCGCAGCATGGGCGCGCAGCCAATCGACGGCGGCCCCCACGTCCTCGCTGCCCGCAGGCCAGGGATGATCGGGGGCGAGGCGATAGTTCATCACCGCGCCCACCATACCCAGCTTCGCGGCCATCATGCCGACAGCGGCATTGGGCCAGTCACCGGGCTCCTTCCAGCCCTTGTCACCCAAGACAAAGCCGCCGCCATGGACGAACAGCAGCACGGGCTTCAAAGCCCCGTCCTGCGCCCCATAGATATCCAGCCTGTGCCTTTCATGCGGGCCATAGGCGATATCGCCGGCACTGGGCGCCACCGCCCCCGCGCGCTGCTCCGCATCGAACAGCGCGCGGCAGGCGGTCAGCACATCGGGGCCCAGTCCCGTCCCCATGGCGGTGATGGCTTGGGCAATGTCACGCTGGCTCATGGCTTGGCATCCTGTCATTCGGCAAAAGGGCGGAGCGCTTGCCGCACTCCGCCCCGTTTCATCAGAATTTGCCGTCGAGCGACAGACCCACCGAGCGGAAGGACTGCGGCCCATAGATCGCGCCGACATTGGCGCCGTTGCTGTAGGGGAAGCTGGTCTGCATCAGCGCGGGCTCATGCACGTTGAACAGGTTGCGCGCGAAGACGGCCACGGTGAAGCGATCGTCGGCGGTGCGCACGCCCACGCGGCCACCCACCGTCCAGTGCGGACGGAAGGTGCTTTCGGTGAACGAGTTCGCCTCATAGCGCAGACGCGACTTCCACACCGTATCCAGAGCGAAGAAGCCGTTGACGTTCTCGGTCAGCTTCTGGGTGTATTCGCCCGACAAAGTGAACTTGTATTCGGGCGCATAGGCCAACTGCGTGCCGCCGATGTTGGTGCCGTCGGTGCCGAGATAGCCCTTGGGATAGGTCGCCTTGGCCCAGATGAAACCGGTGTTGAGCGACAGGTTCTGCGTCACCTTGCCGAACAGGTTGATTTCCGCGCCGCGCGATTTCACGCCGTCGATGTTGGTCTGCACGCAGGAGATCGAGCCCAGGTTGGAGGTGGTGCACTGCTGCGCCTGGAAGTTCTTGATGGTGGAGTAGAACAGGCTGGTGTCCAGCACCCAGCCGCCCAGCAGCGTGCTCTTGAGGCCCAACTCGTAGGAGGTGGGGATTTCGGGCTGCACCACATAGGGCGCGGCGCCGGTCGGCGTGGCGATCTGGCCACCCTTGAAGCCTTGCGAAGCGGTGGCATAGACCATCGTCTTGCGGGCCAGATCATATTGCGCGCCCGCCTTCCACGAGAAGCGGTTCACATCGAGCCCGGTGTGGCTGTTGAGCGAACCGGCCACATTGCCCGCCCAGGTGTCCAGCTTCAGCCCGTCCCAGGTGAAGCGGCCGCCCGCGATCAGGCGCAGCTTGTCGCTGGCATGGATCGTGGTCTGGCCATAGATCGCCATCGAAGTGTCGGTGACGCGGAAGGCCCCCGTGCCACCCGAAGCCACGGGAATGAACACGCCGGGCGCCGGATGGATCGAGACGGTCAGCGGCTCGGGCGTGCGGCTCTGGATCTGGTTCGAGTAGAACAGGCCGCCGGTGTATTCCACCGTCTGGCCCGAGGGCGAGGAGATGCGCAGTTCCTGCGTGAACAGGTCGATCGGGCGGTGCACGTCGCCATTGGCCACCTGCAGCAGCAGCGGGTCGGCGCGGAACACGCTGGTGGCTGCCGCGCTGCCCGATTCCAGGCTCTTGCGATAGGCGCTGATCGAGGTGATCGTGAAGGGATCGGCCTGATAGTCGACCTGCAGCGAGGCGCCGCCGCTGTAGGTGTGATCGACATAGTTGGCGCTGGTGCAGAAGTTGCGGTTGCCTTCCGCCGCGGTGATGCCGCAGCTCGCCAGATTGGCCGAGACATTGTCGGGCACGCCCGCCGCCAGCGGGAATGGTGCCGCGCCGCTGGCTTTCACGAAGGTGAAGAAGTCGCCGCCATTGGTGACGCGGCTCTGGGTGTAGTCGCCGATCAGATTGACGGTCAGCCGTTCGGTGGGCTGCCACAGCAGGTGGCCGCGCGTGCCCCAGGTGTCATTGGCGGTGTATTTGGCGCTGGTGAGGTTGTAGTCCGGCCCCTGACGCAGATTGCCGAAACCGGCGATGCGGATCGCGGCATTGCTGGCCAGCGGCAGGTTGACCACGCCCTGCATCACCTGATTGCCCGACTTCGATCCGGCGGTTCCGGCGTTCGACAGTTCGGTGCGGACGCGCACGCTCACCTTGTCGAACTCGGGCTTGTTGGTGGTGATGTTGATGACGCCCGCCGAGGTCGTCAGACCGAAGAGCGTGCCCTGCGGCCCCTTGAGCACTTCCACCCGCGCCACGTCGAACAGGTTGGAGATGTTGGCATTGCCCTGGCTGACCTGATCGACCACGACGCCCACCGAGGCCACCGCGCCCGCCGAGAAGGTCTGGGTGCCGATGCCGCGGATCGAGCCGCCGCCGCCGGTGTTCTGGCCGGGCGCGGCCTGAATTTCGAGGCTGGGGGCGATGCGGCTGAGATCGGTGATGGTGTTGACCTGCTGGCGCTCCAACTGCTTGGAATCGGCCACGGTGATCGAGATCGGCACCTTGGTCACGCTTTCCGAGCGGCGCTGGGCGGTCACGACGATCTCGCCCAGGCTGGGGGTGTCGGCGGCCTGAGGGGCGGCAGCGTTCTGGGCCATGGCGGGCAGGGCAAACGCGCTCAGTGCGACGCTCGACAGCATGGCGGCATGCTTGATGGTGATCATAGGTCTCTCCCTTGAATTTTTGTCGTTGGGCAGGTGGAGGCGCTGCGGAAGAGCGCCTCCGCGCAGGTCTCAGATTTCGTCGATGACGCGGTTGGTGATGGTGCCGATGACACCGCAGGAGATGTCCACGATGTCGCCCGCCTTCATGTAGAGGGGGGGATTGCGCTTATCGCCGACACCGCCCGGCGTCCCGGTGGCGATCACGTCACCGGGGTTGAGCTGGGTGAAGGTGGAGCAATAGGCGATGACCGTGGGGATATCCCAGATCATGTCGGAGACCGGCTGGTCCTGCACCAGCTCGCCATTGAGGCGGGTCTGCACGCGGATCGCGCCCAGATCCTCGATCTCGTCGGGGGTGACCAGCGCGGGGCCGAAAGCGCCGGTGCCGGGCCAGGTCTTGCCGGGCAGGAACTGGATGTTGTGGCGCTGCCAGTCGCGCACGCTGCCATCGTTGAAGGCGGCATAGCCCGCGACATGATCCCACGCGTTTTCCTTGGCGATGCGGCGGCCCGGCTTGCCGATGATGACGGCCAGTTCGCCCTCATAGTCGAAGCGGATGCTTTCGGGCGGGCGGACCATCGGCTGGCCATCGGCGATCAGCGAGTCATTCCAGCGGTGGAAGATCGCGGGATGCTCCTTCTGTTCGCGCCCGGTTTCCTTGACATGGCTGGCGTAGTTGAGGCCGACGCACAGAACCTTGTCGGGATTGGGGATGACGGGCAGCAGCACCACATCCTTGAGCGGATAACTGGCGCCATCCTTGAGCGAGGCGAGCGCGTTCTGGGCGAGGGCTGCCCTCAGATCAGGCGTGGCGGCGCTGGCCAGATCGACCACGGTCTCGCCTTCAAGACGACCGTAGGAGGGAGTGCCATCGGGGCGGCGGAAGCTGATGTAACGCATGGGTCTGTTCTTTCGTTCGAAGCTGGCGATCAGGCGGAGAGGATCGGGGCCGGTTCCCATTCGCGGCGGAAGCGGAAGGCCTCCTCGGCGGTGCGCAGGCCTGCAAAATCCTTGTCGGAGATGCCCCACTGGTCGATGCGGTTCTCCGGCCAGGTCCAGTCGTCGGGCGCGCCGGTGGGATAGGTCTCGTCCACCTTGTTGACCGGGGTGGAGTATTCGATCACCGGGCCAAAGGGCGCGATGTAATAGGCATAGACATTGTCGCCCGGACCATGGCGACCGGGGCCCCATGCCGGGGCGAACTTGTGGTCGCGCATGCGGCCGATGCCGCGCATCACCGCATCCAGATCCTCCATCTCGAAGGCGATATGGTTGAGGCTGGAGAAACCGGCGCGGGCAAAGGCGGTGGAGTGATGCGCATCGTTGCAGCGCACGAAGACCATGCCCTTGGTGCGGTCCGAAACGCGGAAGCCCAGCACATCCTCCACCAGATGGCCGCTGGCCTCGGCATCGGCGGCGTTGAAGACCACATGGGTCAGTTTCACCGGCACATCGCGCAGGGCATAGGCGGGGTGGCTGGCCAGCGGCTCGACCTCGGTGGCGCCGACGAGGAAGCGCAGCAATTCGCCCTCGGCCAGTTCGACCACCAGACCCGCGCCGCCGCCCGGATCGCGGCTGATGGTGGGGGCGGCGTTCAGGCCCTTTTCTGCGGCGACATGCGCGATCTGCTCGAGCCGGTCCTGCGAGCAGACGAAGGTGGTGGAGCGCACAAAACGTTCTGCGTTTTCGCTGAAGGAGACCAGATAGGGGAAGGTCCCGCTGCCGCGCAGATAGTAGGTACCATCCTGCTGGCCACCATCGGCGCAACCCCAGATGTCGATCATCCACTGATGGGCATGTGCCGCGTCAGGCAGGGCCAGTTCGATGCTGCGAAGTTTCATCATCACTGTGTCCCTCAAAAACCGGCGGCGGCGATGCCCGCCTTGGCCGCCACGTCGTCATGTTCACCCGTGTCGCCGCTGATCCCCACGGCGCCCACGATCTCTCCACCGGTCTTCACCAGCACGCCGCCCGGCGAGAAGGCGATACGCCCATCCAGCACAACGCTAACACTCTGGAAGAATACGGGATTGCCCTTGGCGCGCTCGGCCAGAACCGAGGTGTCGGCATCCATGGCCAGAGCGCCGGCGGCTTTCGCGCGGGCGATGTCGAGCCGGGCGAAGCTGGCGCCATCCTCCCGCGCGAAGGCGATGGGGTGGCCGCCCTTGTCCAGCACGATGACGGCCAGCGGTTTGAGACTTTGCGCGCGGGCATCGGCCAGCGCCCCGGCGAGGATCGCCTGAGCCTGGGCAAGAGTGAGGGCGCTCATGCGGCTTTCTCCATGGTGAGGCCCAGCAGTTGGGCGCGCCGGGCAATCAGGCTTTCCGCCGAACCGGTGCCGAAGACATAGTGATCGGGGCGGACCAGCACGGCGGGGGCATCGCGAGCGGTCAGCCATGCGGCAATGGCGCCCTTGTCCCCGAGCGTGGCGAGATCCACGACATTGACGCCCGCCACCGGCTCCGCGCCCTGTGCGAAGAGCCGCCAGCCATCGCCGGTCACATCGTCCAGCTTGCTGCCATCGGCCAGCACGGGCTGGATAAAGCGCTCGCCCGCGCCTTGGGTGCCTTCTGCGATGAGGCCGGTGCTGATCGCCGGGATCAGATCGGCGGCGGTTTCCTTGGTTGCAGAAGCCGCGCGGAGGGCCATCTCCGCATCGCGCTGCGCCGCCAGAGCGGGATCGAGCTGGCAGATATAGCGCCCCACATTCACCGCCGCGCCGATCACGCCGCGCACATGCGGGTCACGCTCGGGCTGATAGGTGTCGAGGATCGCGGCGTCCGCGCCCTGCCTGGCGATGGCGGCCATCTTCCACGCCAGATTGGCGACATCGCGCAGCCCATGGCACATGCCCTGCCCGAAGAAGGGCGGGGTCTGATGCGCGGCATCGCCCGCCAGGAAGACATTCCCGACCTGCCACTGATGCGCCACCAGCCCGTGGAAGCGATAGGTGGCGGCGCGCACCACCTTGTGCGGCACGCCCTGCATCCAGGGCTCGACCAGCGCGGAGACAGCCTCGGGCTGCATCATGGCACTGTCATCCTCGCCGGGCAGCAGCATGAATTCCCAGCGGCGGTGATTGCCGCGACCGGGCACCACCGTGGCGGGGCGTTTGGGATCGCACATCATCACCGACAGGCGCTGGAGATCGGCAGCGGCAGGCACGCCGCTGATCGCGGGGAAGCTGACCGGCCCCTCGACCTCGGCATCGACCACCAGCCAGGGTTCCTCGAAATCGAGATCGTCGAGCGCCACGCCCAAGGCTTTGCGCACCGGGCTGCGCGAACCGTCGCAGGCGATCACCCAGCGGGCCGACAAGGTCTGGGGCTTGCCGCCCTGCGTGTAGGCGATGTGGACGACGCCATCCTCCTGAGTCAGGCCGGTAAATTCCGCGCCCAGCTTCAGCTCGACATGGCGCATGCCCGCAAAGCCCGCGCGCAGATGGGCTTCCAGCTCGGGCTGATAGAAGAAGTAATCGTTGGACCAGCCGAAGGGCCGGGCCATGCCCACCGTGCCCATATAGCGGATGACCTGAGCCGAGGCACCGACATGCAGATGCCCGTCGGTATCGGCCATATCGCCCAGCACCCGGTCGATCACGCCCGCCGACTGGAACAGCCGCATCATCTCGTGATCGAGATGCACCGCGCGCGGCAGCGGGTAATGCGCCAGCTCCTTTTCCAGCGCCACCACGCTCAGCCCCTCGCGGCCAAGCAGGTTCGCCGCCAGCGCGCCGACAGGCCCGCAGCCAATGATTGCCACGTCAAACATGTTTCTATCCCTGTTGGCGGGCGCCTGTCCCCGGCGCCCGGCCTGTATGCGGTTTGTTTTACGCCACGGCGGCCTCGGCAGGCGCCTTGTGGAACTGGCCATCCTTCATGATTGCGGTCAGCCGGTCCTTGTCCTGAAGGATGGCGACATCCTGCGTGGGATCGCCGGAGACCAGCAGCAGGTCGGCCAGATAGCCTTCCTTCACCTGGCCCACCTTCAGGCCCATCAATTCGCCGCCCAGCGCGGTGGCGGCGTTCAGCGCCTCCACCGGAGAGAAGCCGAAATACTGCACAAAATGCGAAAGATCGCGGGCGTTGCGGCCATTGGGGTTGAAGGGGAAGCCATAGTCGCCACCGATCAGGATGCGCAGACCCGCAGCCTTCATCTTGGGGACCAGCACGGTTTCCAGCTCCATGCGCTCGGCAGCGGAGTTCTTCATCGAACTCATGTCGATATGCGGGGGCGGGGTGGCCTCCAGCGCGGCGACAGACACACCGCAGCCGGGGCCGTAAAAGATCTCGTCCTTATGGGCGGCCAGCTTTTCAACCATGGCGTCGCTGATGTAGCTGCCGTGGTAGATGATGCGGGCCCCAGCGCGCAGAGCCAGATCCACCGCCGCATCGGTGTAGGCGTGGCAGGCGATCCACAGGCCGTGTTCGCGGGTGGCCTCGCGCGCGGCGTCCATTTCCTCTTCGGTGTAGAGGACTTCGCCATGGCTGCCGGGCTTGAGCGCGCTTTCGCCCGAAATCACCAGCTTGATCGAGCCCAGACCCTGATCGGCGCAATATGTCACGAAGGCGCGCATCGCCTCCGGCCCGCGGCCGTTGAAGACATCGCCGGTGTCGTCGCCATCGGGGCTGCGCTCCAGCGTGGAGGGGATCAGGCGGGGGCCGGGCACTTCGCCAGCCAGGATCTTGGGGTTGAGGCGGGCCTCGATGCCGTCGCCCAATGCGCCAGCGGAATAGGCGCTGGTGAAACCGTGATCGAGCAGCACGCGGGCATTGCGCGTGGCGGCCACTTCCAGTTCCTCGGGCGGCAGGATGAACTGGTGATAGATCTTCTCGACGCTGGAGGCCCAGGTGAGATGGGTATGCGCCTCGACCATGCCGGGCATCAGCGTGCCGCCCTGACCGTCGATGACGGTGTCGGCTTCGCTGGCGTTGATGGTTTCGGGCGCATAGGCGACTTTGGCGATGGTGTTGCCGTCGACCAGCACGCTGCCTTCGCGGGCCGGATTGGGGGTGCCGTCAAAGACGCGGATGTTGTGAAAAAGCGTGCTCACGAAGCCTCTCCCAAGGACTGGTTTGCGGCGCGACCCTGATCGGCGGCGCTCTGTCTTGAAGACGGTTCTGACGCCTTTTTTGCATCAGGTAAAATATGCGTTTTTGGGGTATGCATAGGGCAGGCCTATGGATCAGGGAGCCAATTGCTCCAGCAGCATGGAGGCCAGCGGATGCAGCGGGCGCCCCTTCACCCAGCGCGCGCCGATCGAGCGTTCAAAGCTCGCTTCCCGCAGCGGGATCGCGCGCAGCACCCCGATCGACAGTTCCGCCGCCGCCACCTGCATCGGCAGAATGGTGACGCGCGTGCCGCCGCGCACAATGGCCTTGGTGGTCAGCAGGGAGTCGCAGCGGATCGCATCGGACGGTACCGCCGCGCCAGCCGCCAGAAACAGCGCATCGACCTGACGGCGAAACGCTCCCTGCGCTTCGGGCAGAACCCAGCGCAGGCGGGCGGCATCCTTCAGGGAAAAATGATCGGGCAGGCTGTTGTTGGCCCGCCCCACGATCAGCGCGAAGGGGTCGCGACCCAGCGTCTGCTCATCGATATCGGCGGGCGGTGCCTCGATGGCGGTGGTGACGAAGGCCAGATCGATTTCTCCATCGCGCAGCATGGCGATCAGCTCGCGGTCGGGCCTCTCCACCACATTGAGGGTGAGATGCGGCTGATGCATCTCCATCACGCTCAGCGCGCGCGGCAAAAGGCTGACCAGCGCGCCCGGTGTGCCGCCCACGCGCAGGGGCGCGCCAAGGCCCTTTTGCGCGGCGATCACCTCATGCTCGGCATCGCGCAGCAGATGGTCGAGCATGCGCGCGCGCGCTTCCAGCGCCTCGCCGGCCGGGGTCAGCACGATGCCGGCGCGGGTGCGCTCGAACAGCTTGGCCCCCAGCCTGGTTTCGAGCTGCGCGATGGCGGCGGATACGGAGGGTTGGGAAATGTTGAGACTGCGCGCCGCCCCGCTGATCGAGCCTGTCTGGCAGACCTGATGGAAGGTGCGGAGGGCGCGCGGATCGATCATCGTCAAGAGTTTAGCCTTATTTGCCCGCTCCTTCCAGCACCACCGGACCGATCAGGCCCGAGGGGCGCAAAGGCGCATCGGCGCGATAGGTGGGCAGGGCGGTGAAGGTCACCTTCTGGGCCCCCGGTTTTTGCATATCCGGTTGGGCATCGCCGATCAGGCGGTTGATCCACAGATTGGCCACCTTGATCTCGACGCGGTTGGTCCCGGCATGCACGGCATCCGACACGTCCACGCGGTAAGGCGCATGCCATGCCGTGCCCACGACCTTGCCGTTGACGGTGACCTGCGCCACTTCATTGACCTGCCCCAGATCGATCCACAGCTTCTGCCCGGCGCGCCAGGTCTTGGGCACGGCGATATCCTTGGTGTAGGTCGCCAGGCCCGAGAAATAGCGGATGCCGGGGTTGGCATTTTCGTTCAGCGGCTGGAGGCTGGGCAGGGTCGTGCTGGCCGGCGCCCCGCGTCCGCTCTGGAAGGCGACCTGCCATGCGCCATCGACGGTGGCGATGGGGGTGGGGACGAGTTTCTTGAGCATCATCGCATCGGCCGGGGCAGGCTGGCGGAAGACGACATGCACCGCGTCCTCCGGCTCCATCGCCATCTGCACCACGGTTTCGCCGTTCACGATGCGATAGCTGACGCGCTCGAAGGTACCGGTTTCAGCATGCCACAGTTCGGGCAGCTTGCCAGTGACGCGGAAATGCGCCTCGAAACGCTCGGGCCGGGTCTTGCGGTTGACGAGGAAATAGTCATCGCCTTCCGCCCAGCGCCGATGGATAAACGGCACCTCGGCATCCGCCGCGCCATCGACCATCCGGAAGTCAGAGGCCAGCCCCAGCGTTTCCAGCGCGCTTTCAATTTTGTCCGAAGCGATCACGCGGCCCTTGCCCACGCGAGCATCGCCACTGCCCGGCCACAGTTTCGCGACCAGCGCGCGATATTCGCCCGCATTGTCGCCAAGGCCGGGGTCTGCCAGCGGGGGCAGACCCACCACATTGGCACCGCCCTCGACCAGAGCGGCCAGCTTGCGCAAGGTGGGCAGGGTCATATGTCGGCTCGATCCGCCCAGATAGAGCGCCTGATAACGCGCGCCGCCCGGCGTCACCACCTCGGCGCCATCGTTGCTCAAGGCGCCGGTCAGAGCGGCATTGTTCACGAAATCATAGGCGTGGGTGCGGGGGGCATCGGACACCGGCTTGTCGCCATAGAGGCCCGTCAGCGGCGCTTCCTCGCCATAGACATAGCCGACATCGGCGATGTTGCGGCCCTGCTGCAGCATCAGCGCATTGCGCGCCAGATAATCGACCCAGGCCTTGGCCAGCGGCGCCCATGCCTCATGCCGGTTGAAGAACTGGCCGAAGATCATCAGTGACAGGCCGGGCACCTTGTCGTCCACCGGCTGATGCACGCTGGTGTGCACCACCGGGCGGTTGACGCCGGTGACGAACTCCAGATCGATCACATGCTTGAGGGTGCGCGGCGAATCCCCCCAATAATTCAATGCCGAAGTCATGCTCTCGGCCGCCACGAGGTTCTGCCCATAGATATGCGCCACCGAGGCCGCGCCCTTGATATCGGCGATGTAGGAGGGATTGGGCCCCGCCTTCTGCCCGAAGGTCCACATCGCCGACATCGGGATATCGGTGTGGCTGCGCATCGCCATATCGTCACCCAGCGAGGGGCGATGATCCTCCAGCGCCTCGCCATAGAGCGTCAGTCCGCGCTCATGCGCCACCTTGGCCACCGTGCCGTAATGCTGCGAGGCCATCAGATCACCCAGCGTGCGGCGCCAGTCGAAGAGGAACCTGTCGGCATCGGCGCGGCTGCCCACCAGCACGCCCGCCAGCGTAGGCAGCCAAGGCGTGGGATCGTAACCGCGCAAGGATTTGAACTGCTCGATCAGCCTTGGCGTCCAGTTGGCGGCACCGACCTCGATGGAATCGGTCAACAGCGCGCGCACGCCCTTCTTGCCGATCATGCCGGGCCCGGCGGCATCGTCATACATCGCCAGATAATGGTCGAGATAGCGGCGCACCGCATCGCCGTCGAACTTGTCGACCTCAAGCCCGGTCGCTTCGGCGGGGGCGGGGTGGTTGGTGGTGCCCAGCAGCGAATAGCCCAGACGGATGACGCGCCAGTTGCCCTTCGGAGGCGTCCAGTCCAGCGAGCCATCGGGGCGCAGCTTGTCCGTCAGATTGATGACCTGCGCGGGCGCGGGGCCCTTGGCGCCATCCTCGGGCGCGGCCAGCTTGAAATAGTCGAGCGCCAGATTGAAACCGGCCTTGGTCTCGAACTTGTCGACCATCGCCTCGCCGGAGAGGCGGAAGCTGTTGACCTGCCACGGCTTGCTGGGATCGGCCTCCATCTTGCCGAAGAGATCGGGGATCACCGTGCCCGCGCCGGGCTCACCCATATTGCTGGCGGTGGGCGGCAGCGGATGCAGCACCACGCGGAACCAGCGCGCCGTGACGGGCGCGAAGCTGACGGTGGAAAGCGTGTCGGAGGCCGGAATATCGGCCACGCGCTGCCAGTTGGTGCCATCGCTGCTGGATTCCAGCACCGGGGCCACGCTGGGGCCACGGAACATCACCTTGGCGCCGGGCAGGAAGAGGCTGGCGCTGCGGATGGTCTGCGGCTGGTCATAGCTGTAGATCAGCGCGCCGGGCGCCTCCGCCGAGCCGCGCGGCACGGCGCCGCCGCTCATCAGATCCTCGTCGAGGAAGGGGGCGGCATCCACCGCCGCGCCGCCGGTGACAGAGGCCTTGGGCATCGCATCGGCCGGGGCCTGATCGGGCACCGCCAGCACGGCGATATCGCCATAGAGATGCGGGCCTTCCCCGGCCTTCTTTCCGGTGGTGACCACATCGTCCAGCCCCATGGGCTTGGCCAGCGACTGGAACGGCCCGGTGATCGAGGGCGGCGCGGCGATCTTGCCGGTGAAGGGCTTGCCTCCCGCGATGCGCGTCTCGCTCCACACCAGCTTTTTCAGGCCATCCTCGGGCTTGACCCATGGCCCGCCCGTCTCCGACCAGCCCGGCGAGGAGGCGATGCCCAGCTCCAGCCCCAGCCTGTCCGCCTCGCTGGCGGCGAAGCGGAAGGCGTCCTTCCATTCGGGCGTCATATAGGCGAGGCGCTTTTGCACGATGGTCGGCGTCATCAGATTGACGTCGAAGGTCTGCGCGCCGCCGATGCCCACCGACTTCATCCAGGCCAGATCCTTGGCGATGCCGTCCTTGGTGATGTTGCCGTTCATCCAGTGCCACCACACGCGCGGGCGGGCCGATTGCGGTGGATCGCGGAACTGCTGCTCAAGGCTGGAGGGGGAGGCGGGCGCCGCGGACGTATCGGTCGCGGTCTGGGCGAGGGCGGGCAGTGCGGTGAGGGCGCTGGCGCCGCACAGGGCCCAGCGCAGCAGGCGAGCCGAAGAGCGGAGGGACATGGATCAGGGTCTCCCGGAAAGCGATTGTGAAGCGGTCATACATGGGTTGATGCCGCAATAGGCATCTGTTTTTCAGATAATATTCTATCGTCTCAGCATATGGGGTGTCGAGGCGGTCAGCCGCGCAGGGCGGCCCTCAGGGCAGGCGGGGTGACAAGGCCCGCCAGCGCCGCGCCATAGGCCAGCTTGCCCAGCAGCGCGGGCCACCAGGGCAGGCTCTCCTGCCCCAGCACCAGCAGGATGGTGCTGCTGAAAAGACCGCCCAGAACGGCCGCCAGCATCGCCATGACCACAGCCCTGAGCCAGATGTTGCGCGGCAGAATGGGGCCCGAGAGCAGGGCGACCTGCGCGGGGGCGGCAATGCTGCCGCTGCGCAGGCGCTTGATGGTGATGGCGCCGGGCACCAGCGTGCTCATCACGGCGATGGCGATGCTTTGCGGCAGGGCGTCAAAGGCATAGGCGCCGATGCCCCACACCGGCACCGCCGAGGCATGGCCGAAGACCAGCAGGAAAAATGCCAGCGAAAAGCCGCTGTTGATCACCATGCTGATGATGGTTTCGCGAAGGATATAGGCTTGCATGCTTGCCTCTCGACCGATGCCGCTTGGCTTGTCGCGCGGCTTGGCGGGCAGGATAGGCAGGGGGGCGGGGCGGTCAAATCGCCATATTTGGGCTATCCATAGGGGTGGCCTATGGATGGATGTAATGTTGCTAAATGGAGTGAGGGGGCAGCACAACGCCCCGACCGCAGGGCGATCGGGGCGTCGATGATGATGTCAGCCCGAAGTGGGGATCAGCGCGCGCAATAGTCGTAATTACCGGCCTGGCAGGCGGCCACGGCATGGCGCCAGCTTGCCAGTTCGCGCTCATATTGTGCGCGGCTGCGGGCGTAGCTGGCATTGGCGCCGCCGTCATCGTCATAGCCGCCGCGCGATCCGGCACCATAGGCCCGCGTGTCGGCCCAGCCCTGGGCGTAGCGGGCGTCGCGCTCGCGCACCCTTGCGGCCTCGCGCAGATTGAGCTGGCGGATCGCCTCCCGGTCCCGCGCGCGGGCGGCCGAGCTGCGCATCGCCGGATCGTTGGGGTCATCGGCCAGAGCCACGCCGGGCAGCGCCACCGTGGCCAGAACCATGCCCAGCAGAAAAGCCTTTTTCACGTTAAGAAACCCCCATGCAGATCTGAGGGCCGATTATCAAGGCATCGGGGCAATGTGCAAATCGATTGCGATCAGCCGTCGCGGCTCGTCTTGTTGTTCGGGCATTCCGTCGCCGGGGAGGGAACCTTTGTGGTTTGTGTGCGGCTGGACGTGGGTTCGGGAAAGGGGAAGAAGGTTAATGCGAGGGTTATCACCCTCGCGCTCCCTTTACTGTCTACGTTGTGCTCAGGGTTCAGCCGAAGCGCTAGATTTGCTGCGCCGCAGGCTGCAACATAAATGGAGCTGCCTGCGGCGCCACTGCCGCATCGTCGGGAGATGGAATGGGAGCGCGAGGGGGTAACCCCCTCGCATCTTCCTTCTTATACCTCTCATTCATCCCGGCGATGCTGAACTGACATGACTTGAAACCGGAACGGACTTGGACCGGGGCGAACCGGACGACTAGCTACAGGATCAGGATTACATCACAGGAATGGGAAGAAGCGATGACTTCGGCAGGTAAAGTGGGCCTGGAGGAATTGGCCGCAAAAATCGGTTCGGGGCTGTTGTCTTTCCCCGTCACGCATTTCGATTCCGAACTGCAGTTTCAGGAAGCGCCCTATCGCGATCATTGCGCCTATATGCTTGAGCATGAGGTTGTGGCGCTGTTCGCGGCGGGCGGCACGGGCGAGATCTTTGCCCTGAGCCCTCAGGAGATCCTCGATGTCACCCGCGCGGCGGCCGAGGAAACCGCTGGCCGCGTGCCGGTGATCGCCGGTTGCGGCTATGGTTCGGCCATCGCTCTGGAGATCGCGCGCGGGGCAGAGAAGGCCGGCGCCGATGGCCTGCTGCTGCTGCCGCCCTATCTGGTGGGCGGCAAGCAGGAAGGCCTGGCCGCGCATATCGAGTCCGTCTGCAAGGCGACCAATCTGGGTGTGATCGTCTACAACCGTGGCACCGCCACGGTGAACGAGGATACGCTGGCCGGTCTTTGCGATCGCAATCCCAACCTCATCGGCTACAAGGATGGCGTCGGTGACGTGGAATTGATGATGCGGATCTACAACAAGCTGGGTGATCGCCTGACCTATGTCGGCGGCCTGCCCACGGCAGAGACCTTTGCTCTGCCTTATCTGGAAATGGGCGTGACGACCTATTCCTCGGCGATCTACAACTTCATGCCGGAATGGGCGGTGAAGTTCTACAAGGCGGTGCGCGCCCGCGATCACGCGCTGGTGCATGACATGCTGCGCAATTTCGTGCTGCCCTACATCGCCCTGCGCGACAAGGGCCGTGGCTATGCCGTCTCCATCGTGAAGGCGGGTATGGATGTGGTGGGTCGCCCCGCCGGTCCGCTGCGTCCGCCGCTGACCGGGCTGCTGCCCGAGGAAATGGATCAGTTGGCCGAACTGGTCAGCAAGGCGCGGGCTTCGGTCTGATGGGTACTGCGCCCGTTATTGCTGCCATGCGTGTCGTGCCCGTGGCGGGGCAGGATTCGATGTTGCTCAACCTGTCGGGGGCTCACGGGCCTTTCTTCACGCGCAACATCGTGATCCTGACCGACAGCGACGGGCGCACCGGCCTTGGCGAAGTCCCCGGCGGCGAGGCGATCCGCCAGACGCTGGAAGACGCGCGCCCGCTGGTGGTGGGCAGGCCGCTGGGCACCCATGCCAGCGTGGTGGCGCAGGTGGGCAAAACCTTCGCCAGCCGTGATGCGGGCGGGCGCGGCCTTCAGACCTTCGATCTGCGCACGACGATCCACGCCCAGACCGCCATCGAGGCGGCGATGCTCGACCTGCTGGGTCAGCATGTGGGCGTGGCGGTGGCCGATCTGCTGGGCACTGGACGCCATCGTGATCGCGTCGAGATGCTGGGCTATCTGTTCTACGTTGCGGACCCCAAGAAGACCGATCTGGCCTATCGCGACGAAAGCGGCAGCGCCGATGCGTGGGACCGCCTGCGCAACCGCGAGGCCGTGACGCCCGAGGGCGTGGTGGCTTTGGCCAAGGCGGCTCAGGCGCGCTATGGCTTCCGGGATTTCAAGCTGAAGGGCGGCGCTCTGCCCGGCGATGAGGAAGTGCTGGCGGTGCGGGCCCTGAAAGAGGCCTTCCCTGAGGCACGCATCACGCTGGACCCCAATGGCGCATGGTCTCTGGCCGAGGCTGTGCGGCTGATGAAGCCGCTGGGCGATGTGCTGGCCTATGCCGAAGACCCCTGCGGCGCGGAGAACGGCTTCTCCGGCCGCGAGGTGATGGCCGAGTTCCGCCGCGCCACCGGCCTGCCCACCGCGACCAACATGATCGCCACGGACTGGCGGCAAATGGCGCATTCGCTGTCTCTGCAATCGGTGGACATCCCGCTGGCCGATCCGCATTTCTGGACGATGGAAGGCGCGGTGCGCGTCGCCCATATCTGCGATGCCTTCGGCCTGACCTGGGGCAGCCACTCGAACAATCACTTCGACATTTCGCTGGCGATGTTCACCCATTGCGCGGCGGCCGCGCCCAGCAAGGTGACCGCCATCGATACGCACTGGATCTGGCAGGATGGCGCGGCCCTGACGCAGGAGCCGCCGAAGATCGTCGATGGTCATGTCGATCTGTCTGCGAAGCCGGGCCTCGGTCTGGTGCTGGATGAAGATCGATTGGAAGCAGCGCATGAGCTGTATCAGCGCCATGGCCTCGGCGCGCGCGACGATGCGGCGGCGATGCAATATCTGATTCCGGGCTGGACCTTCGATAACAAGAAGCCGGCTTTGGTGCGTTGAAGGTTTTAGGAAGGGAAAGTGCGAGGGTGTTACACCCTCGCGCTCCCATTAATGTCTACGTTGCGTACAGGGTTCGGCCAAAGCGCTAAGGTTGCGGCGCCGCAGGCAGTATTCCCCGCGCAGTGCTGGCGGATTGAGAGCCTGCGGCGCCTTAGGTGGCGCAGGTGGAGAGGCGGGGCGCAACGAACGGGCGCCACTGCCGCTTCGTCGGAAGACGTCATGGGAGCGCGAGGGGGTAACCCCCTCGCACCTTCCCTTCTTCTAACAAGTTCCAAACCCTGCCTTCGGGCTGGAAGCCTTCCCGGCCTCCAGCCCGTCTTTTTACGCGTGCTGCGCGGCCTGCATCAACCCGCGAATATGACCATAGGCAAAGGCGAAGCTTTGCAGCGCGGCCTCGGGGTGGCCGGGGACTTCGGGGACGTGATCGGGCATCAGCATGCCGTCGTAGCCCACTTCGGCATAGGTCATCAGCGCCTTGTAGAGATCGACATCGCCCTCGTCGGGGAAGGCCTCGCGGAAGTGGCCGCGATGGCCCACGATGTTGCGGAAGTGGACGTTGAAGATCTTCTTGCGGGTGCCGAAATAGCGGATCACGTCGAAGATCTGCTCGGCGGGGCGTTCCAGATCCTCGCTGACGGTGCCCTGGCAGAAGTTGAGGCCGTGATAGGCGCTTTCGCGGATCGAGATGAAATGCTTGAGGCCTTCCACCGTGCCCAGCACGCGGTTGATGCTCTGGTAGCCTTGGGGTCCCACGCCGGGGTCTTGCGGGTGGCAGGCGATGCGCACCTTGTACTCATTGGCGACGGGCACGACGTGGTCGAGGAACCAGGTGATCCGCTCCCAGAACTGCTCGGCATTGACGGGGCCGGCGCGGGTGAGGGGCGGCTGGGGCTTGGCGCTGGCCTCGTCCCAGGCGGAAAACATGGCGTCGCCCCGCCCCTGCTCGTGGTGGTTACGCAGCACGCCCAGCAGGCTCATGTTGTATTTGATGCAGGGCACGCCCGCTGCGGCGCAGGCGCGGATCTGGTTCTGGAAGGCTTCCACCTCGCGCTCGCGCTCGGGGCTGCTGGCCAGCATGATGCCGCCATGGGCCTCCTTGTCGATATGGCTGGATGGCAGCAGCAGCGGGTGGAAGATGGCCAGGGTCAGCCTGTGCTTTTCGGCCATCTCGCGTACCGCTTTCACCTCATCGGCGGTGGAATAGAGGCGGCCTTGCGAGCGTTCCCCTTCCGCCGCGATATGGGTGACGCCATAGCGGGCGAGAAAGGCGAAGTGCTCGTCGGTGGAAGGGCTGCTCTGGCAGCCCAGCTTCATCAGCAGTTTGGGGCGGGCGCCGGGGGGGGCATGCTTTACAGCGGTGGCCGCATAAGCGGGCAGGCCCGCGCCCACGGCGCTGCCGGCGGCTGCTCCCGCGCCGATGCCGGCCAGAAAGTCGCGTCGATCCATCAGTCCTCTCCTGTTTTGATGGGAGGACTTTAGGTCGACGCGGCGCGCGCCAACAATCGCGACTGGGCATGAAGCGATGCGGCTGCGCTATCGATCAGTCAGAGGAGCAAAGTTCCTCCAGCCTGGGCACCAGCGCCAGTAGGGCGGGATTGTCGGCATCGCGGGTCCAGGCGGCGTGGAGTTCCACCACCGGCTCGGCCTCCTCCATCTCGGAGAAGACCACGCCATCGGGATGCAGGCGGCGAGAGCTTTCGGGCACCAGCGCATAGCCATGGCCCGCGCCCACCAGCATCAGGATCGTGTGGATTTGCGCCAGATATTGCACATGGCGCGGCTCGGCCCTTGCGCCGGTGAACAGGCCCACCAGCAGATCGTGGAAATAGCGCGCCTTGTCGGGCGCATACATGATGAAGGGCAGATTGTCGAAATCGGCGAGGCGGCGGGGGCGGTCGGCCTCGGGCACGCTGGCGGGGGAGCAGACGATAAAGCGCTCACGCAGCACCGGCAGCGATTGCAGATCGGGGTGGCGCACGGGCGGGCGCAGGAAGCCCAGGTCGATGCGCCCGGCCAGCAGGCTGTCAAGCTGCTCGCCCGAGACCATTTCCTTCAGCACAAAGCGCACATCGGGCGCTGCCTGCTGGGCATTGGCGATAAAGCGCGGCAGGAAGCTGTAGCCCGAAGCGGCGGTGAAGCCCAGGCTGACCAGCCCCTGCTTGCCCTCCGCGGCGGCGCGGGCGGTGGCGATGGCGCTGTCGGCCAGATGGACCACGCGGCGCGCTTCGGGCAGAAAGGCCATGCCCGCCGCCGTCAGCTTCACCGAACGGCTGGAGCGGTGGAACAGCTCCACCTTCATGATCCGCTCCAGCACCTGAATATGGCGCGAGAGCGGCGGCTGGGTCATGTTGAGCCGCTGCGAGGCGCGCCCGAAATGCAATTCTTCCGCCACTGCCACAAAGCAGCGGAGCTGGATCAGTTCAAACACATGCGCCCCTTCCTCACCCTTTGGAACACCATCGGCCAAGCGCGGGCAGGATACAAGCCTTTCGGATGGTATTGCCGGTATGGGGAAGGGGCATATGTCTCAATATCTGGGCTGTTTGCCGGAAAAATCGGGATCGTATTTGCGCATCTGGCCCAGATCGTCGCGGGTGCGGATGGAGATGCGGTTGAAAGTGGCATGGGCGCGGGCGAGCCTTGCGCGGTCCAGTTCCACGCCAAGGCCCGGCGTATCGCCGACACGCACGCAGCCGCCGCTGATTGCCACCTTGCCGCCCACCACGACCTCATCGGCATCCTCAACCCATGGATAATGCGTGTCGCAGGCATAGGAGAGGTTGGGTGTGGCGGCGGCCAGATGCGCCATGGCCATCAGGCTGATCCCCAGATGCGAGTTGGAATGCATCGACAGGCCCAGATTGAAGGTGTTGCACATCGTTGCCAGATGCTGCGTGGCGCGCAGCCCGCCCCAATAATGGTGGTCGGACAGGACGATCTGCACCGAATTGCGTTTGATGCTCTCACGGAAGCCGTCGAAGCTGATGACCACCATATTGGTCGCCAGCGGCAGGCCGGTTTCGCGATGAAGCTGCGCCATGCCGTCCAGCCCGGCCACTGGGTCTTCGTAATATTCGATCAGCGGCCCCAGCTTTTGCGCGGCATCCAGCGCGGTTTGCATCGACCAGGCGCCATTGGGGTCGATGCGCAGCGGCAAGCCGGGGAAGGCTTTGGACAGGGCTTCGATGCTGGCGATTTCCACCTCGGGGGGCAGGGTGCCTGCTTTCAGCTTGATCGAGCCGAAGCCATACATGTCGATCATGCGTTTGGCCTGCGCCACGATTTGCTCGGGGGTGATGGCTTCGCCCCACTCGTCGGGGGCTTCTTCTGGCTCGATGTGGCGTTCGTATTTGAAGAAGAGATAGGCGCTGAAGGGCACCTCGCGCCGCACCGCGCCGCCCAGCAGGGCATGCAAAGGCAGGCCTGCGGCCTTGGCCTGCAGGTCCAGAAACGCCACTTCGAAAGCGGAAAAGCAATTGGCCAGCAAGCGCGAGGGTTGCGAGCCCGGCGCCAGCTCCGCCCCGGCTTTCGCGGCGGGCAGCTTGGCCAGTTCTTCCTTGATAACGCGCTCCAGCCCATTGAGATCGTGGATCTCCAGCCCCGCCAGCGCCGGGGCAATGGCCGTCAGCGCCGCCAGCACGGGTGCATCGCCATAGCTTTCGCCAAGGCCCAGCAACTCTCCGGCTTCGACCTCGATGATTGAGCGCAGCGCATAAGGCTCATGAATGCCCGCAGCATTCAGCAAGGGCGGGTCGCGAAAGGCGATGGGCGTCACGCGGACACCGGTGATCTTGATGGTCATGGTCTGGGCTCTCCCCCGTATGGCTTTGATCGGGGCATGGATCGGCGGGCCGCGCAAGACCAATGCCCATCCACTATCGACCGATGCCGCCTTGGGCGTTGATCCCTTTTGCCGCCCCCCGCATTGGTGCAGCCGACAAAGTCAGAATCGAGACGAGGATCAGCATGCCCAACGATCGTATCTCCGCCATCACGCTCAGCCTGGCGTGGGTGCCGCTGGCCACGCCGATTTCCGATGCCAAGGTGCTCACCGGGCGCCAGAAGCCTTTGACCCGCGTGGCGATGCTGTTCGCTGAGATCGAAACGGAAGAGGGTCATTCTGGCCTCGGCTTCTCCTATTCCAAGCGCGCGGGCGGCCCCGGCATGTATGCCCATGCCCGCGAGGTGGCCGACAGCATCATTGGCGAGAACCCCGCCGACATCGGCCGCATCTGGAACAAGCTGGTCTGGGCTGGCGCTTCCGTTGGCCGTTCGGGGTTGTCGACGCAGGCCATTGCCGCCATTGATATCGCGCTGTGGGATCTGAAGGCCAAGCGCGCCGGCCTGCCTCTGGGCCGCCTGCTGGGGGCCTGGCGCGATGGCGTGCCCAGCTACAACACCTCGGGCGGCTTTCTGTCCTCGCCGCTCGAAGAGGTGCTGGAGAATGTCGAAAAGAGCATCGAGAGCGGCATTGGCGGCATCAAGATCAAGGTCGGCCACCCCGATCCCAAGGTCGATCTGACGCGTCTGGATGCGGTGGCCAAGCAGATCAATGGCCGCGTGGCGCTAATGGTCGACGCCAATCAGCAGTGGGACCGTCCCACCGCCCTGCGCATGAGCCGCGCCATGGAGCAATATGGTCTGGTCTGGATCGAGGAGCCTCTCGACGCCTATGATATCGAGGGCCATGCCGCGCTGGCTGCCGCCATCGACACGCCGATCGCCTCGGGCGAGATGCTGGTCTCCGCGCCTGAACATTTCGCGATGATCGACGCGCGCGCCGTGGACTTTATCCAGCCTGACGCCGCGCGCGTGGGCGGCATCACCCAGTTCCAGCGCGTGACGGCGCGGGCCGAGCAGGCCGGGCTGATGATGGCGCCGCATTTCGCCATGGAAATCCATGTCCATGTCTCGGCGGCCTATCCGCACAACGCCTGGGTCGAGCATTTCGACTGGCTCGACCCGCTGTTCAACGAGCGGCAGATTCTCGACAAGGGCCTGATGATGCTCTCGGAGCGCCCCGGTCTGGGCGTTACCCTGTCCGATCAGGCCCGCGCCTGGACCGAGGCCTCGTGCCGCGTCGATGCCAGGGGCTGCGTCGACCACACTCATTGATCGAGAGGATCGGGAGGGCCGGAATGCCGGTCCTCCCGGCAGCATGCGCGTTCAAAAGATCCATAAAGCAAGTTTTGACACCGGTGGCATCAATACCGGCTGCGAATAGGTCAATCGCCGCTGGGCATTGGACGGGGCCAGCCGAATGACCGACACCGGATGGTGAAAGAAGTGCCGAAGAACACCCCGCAGCGGGAACGGCTCTTGGGAGGGAAGATATGGCTTACACATTCAAGCGACTGCGGCTTGCCGCTCTGGCCACCACCGGTATGACGATGCTGGCCGTGACAACCTCGGCGGCACAGGCCCAGGATCAGGCCGCTGCGCCCGCCGCCGACACGCCGGCCGCCGAAGCGCCCCATGCCGTCAGCGACAAGGACATCATCGTCACCGGCTCGCGCGTGAAGCGCGACGGCTATGACGCGCCCACGCCGCTGACCGTGGTGAGTGCCGATGCCATCAACAAGGCCGCGCCCGCCAATCTGGCCGATTACGTCAACCAGATGCCTCAGCTCACGCCCAGTCAGACCTCGCGCACGGGCAATGGCAACACCTCGACCGGCGTTAACGGGTTGAACTTGCTCGATTTGCGCGGGCTTGGCCCCAACCGCACGCTGGTGCTGGTGGACAATCAGCGCGTCGCGCCCTCCACCCAGACCGGCGCGGTGGACGTCAACAACATCCCCACCGCGCTGATCAAGCGCGTCGATATCGTGACCGGCGGCGCCTCGGCGGCCTATGGTTCGGACGCGGTTGCGGGCGTGGTCAACTTCATCATCGATCGCACCTTCACCGGCATCAAGGGCAACATCAACGGCGGCGTCACCCAGAGCGGCGACAACAAGAGCTATGACGCCAGCATCGCCGCGGGCAAGAGCTTCGCGGGCGGCAAGGGTCATGTCCTCTTCAGCTATGAGCATGAGCATCAGGACGGCGTCGATGCGCTGAACCGTCCCTGGTACACCGCGACCTATCTGGTGCCCAATCCGGCCTATGTGGCGGGCAATGGCAAGCCGCGCCAGATCGTGGCCTCGAACGTGAATTACAACAATGTCTCGCAGGGCGGCGTGATCACCAACACGGCGCTGAAGGGCACGAATTTCCTCGCGGGCGGGGCGGTGTCGCCCTTCCAGTATGGCACCATCGCGGGCAATTTCATGCTGGGCGGCAACACCTGGAACGAGGGCAACACCATCGCCCTGTCGCCGCGCATCGACCGTGACAACGCCTGGGGCCGCCTGAGCTATGAGGTGGCGGACAACATCACCGCCTCGCTGGAAGGCTCCTATGGTTCCAGCGGTGCGCGCAACAGCGCCGCCTATCAGCGCTATGCGGGCAATCTGACCATGTCGGCCAGCAATGCCTTCCTGCCTGCCGCCGTGCGCCAGCAGGCTGCGGCCGCCGGGGTCACTTCCTTTGGCTATGGCTATTCGACCTATGATCTGGGGCGCCCGGTCAGCGATATTTCGCGCACCAATTACCGCATCGTCGGCTCGCTGGAAGGCAAGTTCGGCAGCAACTGGACGTGGAACGCCTATTACCAGTACGGCCACACCGATTTGAGCATCAAGCTGCTCAACACCACCAATGTCGCCAATTTCGCCAATGCCATCGATGCCGTCAGCAGCGGCGGCCAGATCGTCTGCCGCTCCAGCATTGCCAATCCTTCGAATGGCTGTGTGCCGCTCAACATCTTCGGCTATGGCGTGGCGTCGCAGGCCGCGATCAACTATGTGAAGGGCACCGCCTGGCAGTCTCAGGGCATCACCGAACAGGTGAGCGCCGCCTCGGTCAGTGGCACGCTGTTCAACAACTGGGCCGGGCCCGTCTCGCTGGCCGCCGGTGCCGAACATCGCAGCGAAAGCGCCACGGCTGTGGGCGATCCGCTCTCGCAGACCAATGGCTGGTACACCGGCAATTACAAGACCAATGCGGGCAGCTACAACGTCACCGAGGGCTTTGCCGAAACGGTGGTGCCGCTGCTGAAGAACAGCAAGCTGGGCAAGTCGGCCGATTTCAACGGCGCGGTGCGCGTCACCAGCTATTCCACCTCGGGCATGGTCACCACGTGGAAGGCGGGCCTGACCTATGAGCCGATCAGCGACATCAAGCTGCGCGCCGTGCTGAGCCGCGACATTCGCGCGCCTTCCATCAGCGAGATGTATATCGCCGGCGCCACGCAGGCGACCGACGTCGCCGATCCGGTCAAGGGCGTGACGGTGCGCACCACCGCCGTCAGCAACGGCAACACCAATCTGCGCCCCGAAAAGGCCGATACGCTCAGCCTTGGCGGCGTGTTCCGTCCGCGCTTCATTCCCGGCTTCTCGGCCTCGGTCGATTATTACAACATCCGCCTGAAGGATGCGATCACCACGCTGGCGGTGGCTGATATCGTCAACCGCTGCGCGGCGGGCGAGACGGCGATCTGCTCCTATGTGACGCGCGATGCCAATCAGAACATCACCTCGATCCTGCGTATCCCGGTCAATCTGGCGACGGTGCGGGTGCGCGGCATCGACTTCGATGCTTCCTACCGCGTCGAGGCGGGCAAGCTGATCCATGGCATGAGCGGCGCTTTCTCGCTGCATTTCCTGGCGACGCGCGCGCTCAACTATGCCTACACCAATGCGGGCAACACCACCGAATATGTGGGCGAGAACGGCGGGCCGAACGCCACCTATCCCATCCCCAAATGGCGCACCTACACCACGCTGGGTTACGACAATGATCGCGGTTCGCTGCAGGCCACGATGCGCAGCATTTCCTCGGGCGTCTATGACAACACCTGGAAGTCGGGCGTCGATATCGACAACAATTACATCGCCGGGGCGACCTATTTCGATCTGGCGGGCAATCTGACCGTCTGGGGCGACCGCCAGCGCAAGGCGGAACTCTATTTCAAGATCGAGAACCTGCTCGACAAGGACCCGCCGATCGCGGCGGGTATCGCCTCCTCCACGCTTCAGACCAACCCGGTGCTTTACGATACGCTGGGCCGCAATTTCCGCGTGGGCGTGCGCTTTCGCTACTGATGAATGACGGCGAGGCAGGGAAAGGCCCTTTCCCTGCCTCGCTTGCCTCTGCATGATGGGTCAAAACGATAAGAGGTGTTTGGGTGGCTTTGACGAAACAGCAGATAGGCAAGGTACGCTGGACGGTTCTGGCGATGCTGTTTGCCGTCACGGTCATCAATTACGCGGTGAGGGCGGCGCTGTCTCTGGCAGCGCCTTCTTTGTCCAGGGAGCTGGGGATCGACGCCCTGCAACTGGGCTGGATCTTCTCCGCTTTCGGCTGGGCCTATGTGGTGGCGCAGCTTCCCGGCGGCTGGCTGCTCGATCGTTTCGGAGCGCCGAGGGTCTATTTCTGGGCCATCGTCATCTGGTCGCTGATCACCGCCGCGCATGGCGCGGTGGTCTGGATGAGCGGCGCGACGGCGGTGACGGTGCTGTTTGCCCTGCGCTTTCTGGTGGGCTTTGCCGAAGGGCCGTCCTTCCCCGGCAACGCCCGCATCGTGGCGAGCTGGTTCCCCGCGCGCGAACGCGGCACGGCCAGCGCCATCTTCAACGCCGCGCAATATTTCGCCACGGTGCTCTTCGCGCCGCTGATGGGCTGGATCGTCGCCGATTTTGGCTGGCCCTGGGTTTTTGTGGCGATGGGTGGCTTTGGCCTGCTCGCCGCCGGAATCTGGCCTTCGGTGGTGCGCGCGCCCCGCGATCACCCGCGACTTGGCGAGGCCGAAATGGCGCTGATCGTCGAGGGTGGAGCGCTGGTCGATCCCCCCGCCGACAAGCCGCGCGAGGACCAGAATGAAACCCGCCGCAAGATGCGCGTGCTGCTCTGCACGCCGACGCTGTGGGGCATGTATCTGGGCCAGTTTTTCGTGAACGCGCTGACCTTTTTCTTCATCACCTGGTTCCCGGTTTATCTCGTGCAGGAGCGGGGGCTTTCCGTGATGAAGGCGGGCATCTTCGCCACGCTGCCCGCGATCTGCGGCTTTGCCGGGGGCGTGCTGGGCGGCATCTGGTCGGACTGGCTGCTGCGCCGGGGCGTCTCGCTGACCGTGGCGCGCAAGGTGCCGATCGTCTCGGGCATGCTGATGGCGCTGATCATCGTGGCCTGCAACTATGCCACCAGCGATACGATGGTGCTGCTGTTCATGAGCCTGGCCTTCTTCGGCAAGGGCGTGGGCGCGATGGGCTGGGCGGTGATGGCCGACGTTGCTCCGCGTGACAGCGCGGGGCTGTCGGCGGGCATCTTCAACATGTTCGGGAACATCTCCTCGATCCTGACGCCCATCGTGATCGGCTATATTTTGAAAGAGACGCATTCCTTCAATCTGGTGCTGTTGGTGGTGGCGGGGTGTGCTCTGGCCGCCGCGCTGTGCTTCCTGCTGCTGGTGGGCAAGATCGAGCGGATCGGGGAAGCCGAAGGTTAAGAAGGAAGGGAAGGTGCGAGGGTGTTACACCCTCGCGCTCCCGTTACTGTCTGCCTTGCGCAACAGGTTCGGCGTTGGGTGCGGTTTGCTGTGTTGCGATGAGGTTTTGCTTGCGGCGCTTTGGTGGTTGCGCGTGGGCCATCGACGACCGTTAAGCCGATTTTCAAACCGGAAGCAGTCTTTCCGGATACGACAACGTTGCCGTCATTGAAATCCTCTGCCAGCGCCTTGTGACGGCTCATGAGCAGGAGTTTGCATATGTTCGATCCGCAGGTGATGAAGGCGCTAATCGACATCGCGATTTTCTTGGAATTTTCGGACGATCGGATCATCGACCCTGACGCTGCGGTATCGGCATTGGAAGATTTGGCAGCCAATTTACAGATGGCGACACCGGAAACTCGCGCCGAACTCACGCAGGGTATCCGATCCTTGGTTGGGTCTTATCCTGACCGCGTCGAATTTGTGTCAGACCTTCCAGAGACTCTCGGAATTGCTTAAGAATTCCACGTCATCTGCGACGGCAGCTTTCTCCAACCTTGCCGCCATTGGCCCCGCCGGGCGGATGCGCTGAAAGCTGCCCGTAGATCAGATTTGTAGCGGAGGTCAGCTATCGGCATTCCCGTGGGAAAAGCGGCCTTCCCGGACCGACAACCTGGCCGACATTCTACAGTCGCGGCATAATAGTACCTATGGCAGAGATCATCTATCTATCACCCGGCGAGCATATGCCGGATCGCGGGGACGACGAACCGTGGCTCATCGTGGAGGCAACGGAAGATGGCCGGTTCTTCGGGACCGGTGCGACTTGGAAGCCGAGCGGTGAATGGGTCGGCTATTGCTCGTTGCCGGAAAATGACGGTGCGCTTGCCGATGCCTTGGCAGCGGCGGATCAATGGGCCGCCAAATACAGCGTTCCTGTCATTTGGGTTCAAACCACCCCATAGATCCGCTTTCCACTAGACCTCTTCGTCCAGTGGTCACGCCGCATGTCCGCAAACCCTAACTTGCGGGAAAAATCCGCCTTTCCGGTGCCGACAACATTGCTGCCAATCCGAAACGGTGTCACCTGTCTGCTTTCATGCGTCCAAAAACCCGTCGAGGAGCTTCGCTTCGTGAGCGTGACATTGCCTATTCTGAAGGATGAAGTTCAGGAGCATCCTGTTCCGTCCGCATGGAGGCCCAAACTTCGCGAGATTGTTGACGCGTTCAAAACCGGGAACTTCAATCTGCGCGACCTTGAATGTGTCGAGCCATTGGACGAGGATACCTCAGTTGGGATAGCACGAAATATCAGTGCTTACGGCTGCACATTGGCGGCGCTGCCGGACGACAGCTGGAAGACGTCAGTTTGCCAGTGGCAGTATGAATACTGGAAGGTGCTGGTGGACCTGTTCTCAGTCGAAGAAGGCCAGAGTGACTTGGTTCTGCACGTGAACGTGTTCGAGAAAGGTGACAGTTTCGAGTACAAGGTTCACTTCGTTTACGTGCCCTAGAACAGATCAATCTCACTTGAGTTAATGTCCGCTCCCCCCAACTTTTCACCATTCCACCGCTGCGAAGCAGCCTTCAATAGCTGACACATTGCGTACTGCATTGAACTTTGCCCATCAAGCATAAGGCAGACAATAAAGGGATTGCAAAGGGCGATGGCCCTTTGCCCGCCGGAGGCACACTTCTCCTAAAAAAGAGGCGCCCCAAAGGACGCCCCTTTCCCTAAATCCCTACCTCCATCACAACATGGCGTCGCGCTCTTCCGCGCTCATGGTGCGCATGCCTTCGGTGCTGTCCATGATAGGGGCGGCCCAGGGGAAATCCAGCCGGGGCGGGTTGGCGAAGCGCTGCATCTTCAGCACCAGCTTGGCCCCGGCGCCCGGAGCAAGCTGCACCTCGACGATGCGGCCATTGACCGGAACCGCTTTGCCATCGGTGCTTGCGCTCAGGATCTGGTGCTCGCCATAGGCGCCGCCTTGCAGGATGACGCTGCGGTTGGCGCTCTGGTTGGTGTTGACCAGCGTGACCACCGTTTCATCCGCCGTGATGCCCTCGACCAGAGCGCTCACGCCCTCTGGCAGGCCGGGACGGCGGTTCAGCGGATCGAAGTAGCGCAGACGCACGAACTGGAAGGCCCCACCGACATTGGGCGAATAGCGCGACCAGCCCGGCCGACCGACATAGATCCCGCCCTGCATCAGCTCGACCAGCGCGGCGATGTTGGCCGGGTTCTGGTCCATCACCGTATCGGCAAAGCGCGTATCCGGCGTGGACTGGTCCGACAGCAGCGCGGCATGGGCGTTGCGGATACGCTCCAGCGCAAGGCGCAGGGCCTGCACGGGGTAGGAGGGGTTCTTGCCCTCAAGGTAGCTGATCCAGGGGTGATCGGGCATGCGCGCGCGGTCGGCGGGCTTCATGGTGAGGTAATAGATATCCTGCGCACCCAGCAGCCATTTGCCCGGCTGGAAGGAGTACCAGCCATTGTCGCCATACATGCGCGGGGCGGACAGCTTGCCGTTCACCGTCTTGGCCTGAGCGTTGATGCGGTCGGTCATCTTGCGCCAGACGTCGAGATATTTGTCGTTGCCGCCGCTGATGACATAGGCGTTCATAAAGGCCGAAAGGGTGAAGCCGATGCGGTTGCGATCCTGCCGCTGGCCGGTCTGGGGCACCACGGGGCTGAAGGCCCAGCCATAGACGCCGCCATACCATTTGCCGCCCGCCTCGCCGCCGATCTTGCCGTCATAGCCGATGTTGGTGGGGATGATGTCGTTGTTGGCGCGGGCGCGCTCGACCCATGCGTCGACATATTCCAGCATCCAGCTGCGGTATTTTTCCTCGCCCGCCAGCATATAGGCGTTGAAGGCGAGGCTGGTCGATTCAAGGTTGAGCGGCGTGTCGCCGGTGGTGTCGGTGTAGTCCTTGAAGTGGGCCAGCATCTGGTCGTAATCATGCTCGCCATGGAGCAGGGCGTTCTGGTCGACGCCCGCCAGCTCCACCGGATCGCCCGCCCAGTCCAGAGCGTTGGCCTTGCGCATCAGCGGGCCACGGCTGCCGTTGAACATCGATTTGATGATCTTGTGCTGCTTGTCGTAATTGGGGGCGCTGGGGTCTTCCCCGGTGTAGAAACCGGCAAAGCGGCGCACGCGGTTGCGATAGGCCTGCGAATAGGGATTGCCGAGGCCCATGTTGTTGAAGACGGTCAGGCCTTCGCCATTGTGCTGCCAGTCCATCATCACGGGAAATTCGCGGAAATACATGCCTTCGCGGGCGAAGGGCACCTGCGTCGTTTTCGCCAGCGTGTATTGGCGGACATGGCCTTCATAGGCATGTTCATACATGGTACGGATGCGCTCATCGGCGCCCAGAGCATAGAGCTGGGGCCAGTCGTTGACGTTCTCGATGGCATCGTCCGGGCCATCGTCGCCGCCCCAGCGCTCGCGGGCGAGCAGGAAGCCGTTGGCGTCGTAATAGCGGCGGAAGAAGGCCTCGCAGGCGTCGGTATGGGCGGAGAGCACGGCGCGCTGCAGCAGGGCCCATTCGGGCGGGGCCATCGGGGTGGTGATGGCGAGTTTTGGCGCGGCGGCGGGTGCCACCGGTGCAGCCATGGCGCGGGGCGCGGCCATCAGCGTGGCCGACAGGGCTGTCGCCAGCGAGGTGGATTGCGTCAGGAATTGCCTGCGTGGCATCGGCATGGTGATCTCTCCCCAAAAGGTTCCGCTTGGGCGGCTTTGGGCAGAGACTAGCGCGGAAACCGGTGTCATTCCAAGCCGTATGGAGACGCCATCCATGCCAAAGCGGCATGGATGGCGCGAAGATCGGGATCAGTCACCGGTTTCGCCCAACCGCGCGAGTTGCACGCGCGAGCAGGCGCTCATCACCCCCATATAGCGTTGATATTTATCGACACCGTAGATGAAGGGATTGGGGCCGGGCGCGCCGTAACGGATTAGCGCTTCCTTCTCGGTGGCAGCCATATGCACCGGATGGTTGGTGACCAGCACATCGACCCCCGCCGCCCTGGTGATCTGCTGCCAGCGCGCCAGCGACACGATCTGCTTATGCGCCGAAACCGAATCCTGCCCGCCGCCCGTGCCGCCCATCAGCCCGGCAAGGTGCCGCTGACCATGATCGAATACAGGGAAAATCATCGAGAGCGCGCCCGGCGTGTGCCCCGGCGTGACATAGATCTTCACGCTGGTCTTGCCGAGCGTCACCACATCGCCATCCTTGAGCACCAGATCGCGGCGCGGCGGCACCAGATTGGCGAAGGGCCCGCCGCCGCGACCGGGGCTCTCGATCATGCCCCAGTCGGTTTCGGAGAGGGCGACTTTCGCCCCGAAGGTGTCCTGCAGATATTTCGCGCCGCCCCAATGGTCGCCATGGCCGTGGGTCAGCAGCACATATTTGATGCGCGCCGGGTCCAGCCCCAGTGCACGCATGTTGGGCACCAGAATATCGCGCGCCTCTTCCGGGCTGTTGAGCGCATCGATCACGATGATCCCGTCGCTGGTGTCAATCGCCCAGGCGGACACCGCATTCTGGCCAATGGAATAGAGATTGTCGAAAACCTTCGTGGCGGGCACCAGCCCGTCATGCTGCACGCCCGCGACGATCTTCTTGTCGAGCGGGCTGATCAGGCAGCGCCAGTTGAAATCGGCCTCCAGATCGGAACCGGCGATTTTGCGCCCCTCGGCCAGATGGCGGGCGACGGCCTCGCGGTTTTCATGCGGGAAGCTGGCTTGCGAGGGATAGGCGATGGGGGCCTTTTCCTGCGCGGCGGCAATCCCGGCCACACCCAGACAGACCGCGCCCAGCAGGGCGTAACGCATCCTATGCAATGCCATGATCCTCGCTCCGATGATTGTGATTGTTATGGCGCAGATCATCGGCGCGCCGTCGCTCAAGTCCAAGTCCGTTTTGCTTTCGATCCTTGCGCAATCAGCATGGACCGCATGCGCGGAACGGCTTGAAGCCATGGCCGCCGCGCCGGTAGCAGAGCAAGATCAAAGGGGAGGAGAGCCATGAAGACTGTGTTGCGCTGTGCGGCTTTGATCGGCCTGCTCCTTGCCTGCCCCCTGATGGCAAGGACGGTGGACGACAGCTACACCATCGCCAGCCGTTTCGAGCGCTATCGCAGCCTCTACCCCGGCATCGCCTGGCCAGCGGTGGCGCCTGTCCCCGGCGAGACCATGCTGTTTGATCGTGCCTATAAAACCCTGCCCGACCGCGCCTTGCATCTCGATATCTTTCGCCCCGCGCCCGATCACGCCCGGCATCAGGGGCTGGTGCTGGTGCATGGCGGAGCGTGGCGCTCAGGCAGCAAGGCGCATTTCTATGTTCTGGCGGATCGTCTTGCGCAGCGCGGCTATACGGTGTTTCTGCCCGAATACCGCCTCTCGCCCGAGGCGCCTTTTCCCGCTGGGCTGATCGATGTGAACGACGCCATGGTCTGGGTGAAAAGCCATGCCGCCGAGTTTGGCCTCTCGCCCGGCAGGATCGCGCTGGGGGGCGCGTCCTCGGGCGGGCAAATGGCCTCTCTGGTGGCTTATTCCCAAGCTGCTGGCCTGTTTCGCTCGAAGCCTGATGACGATCGCCGCGCCAATGCGCTGATCGACATTGACGGCGTGCTCGATTTCACCACGCCTCAGGCCTTGCAGTTCGAGAACGCCAGTGGCGCCGCATCCTCGGCGGCCAAATGGCTGGGCGGCGCCTATGAGCAGGTGCCCGCCCGCTGGAAGGAGGCCTCCGCCGCCACCTATGTCGGGCCGACATCGCCGCCCACGCTGATCATCAGCAGCGGCAATGCCCATTTCACGGCGGGCAAGGATCAGGTGATCGCCACGCTGCAGGCCAGCCATATCCCTGTGCGCTGGTATGCTTTCGAAAAGGCTCCGCACGATGTCTGGCTGTTCGAGCCATGGCTGCCGACGGTGGTCGACCAGATCGATAATTTCCTTAAGAATCTGCCTGAATAGGTATGAATCGCAGGCGCTTGCGGCGCTGCCAAGCCCTCGATAGGATCGCTATCAACGATACCGATAGGGGAGAGAACATCCATGCGCCTGAGCCTCATTCTGTCCAGCCTCATTCTGACCTCCGTGCCCCTGTCGGCAAGCGCTCAGGACACGCCGGTCAGCGTCACCGTCGAGACCGGCGCGCTCAAGGGCAGCATCGAGGATGGGGTGGCCAGTTGGAAGGGCATTCCCTTCGCCGCGCCGCCGGTCGGGGCCTTGCGCTGGCGCGCGCCTCAGCCCGCCGCCGCCTGGCAGGGCGAGCGCGATGCCACCGCCTATGGCCATGACTGCATGCAGGTGCCGTTCCCCAGCGATGCCGCGCCCTTGGGCACGCCGCCGGCCGAGGATTGCCTTTACGCCAATGTCTGGCGCCCGGCCAAAGCGGGCGGCAAGCTGCCGGTGATGGTGTGGATCTATGGCGGCGGCTTTGTGAATGGTGGCGCCTCGCCGCCGACCTATTCGGGCGCGGAGCTGGCGAAGAAGGGCGTGCTGTTCTTCAGCTTCAATTACCGCGTCGGGCGCTTTGGCACCTTTGCGCATCCCGCGCTGACCAGGGCGCATGAGGATGGCGGCAAGCTGGGCAATTACGGCACGATGGACCAGATCGCCGCGCTGGAATGGGTGAAGCGCAACATCGCGCGTTTCGGCGGCGACCCGGCCAACATCACGCTGCTGGGTGAGAGCGCGGGCGGCATGTCGGTGAACATGCTGCTGACCTCCCCGCTGGCGCAGGGGCTGTTTCAGCGCGCGGTGGTGATGTCGGGCGGCAATGGCAAGAATTTGACCGCCTCCACCCTGCAGAGCGTGGAGAAGATCGGCGCCGATTTCGGCCAGTCCAAGGGCGTGTCGCCCGATGATCCGCAGGCGCTGGAAAAGCTGCGGGCCCTTTCGGCGGACACCGTGACCGACGGGCTGAACATGATGGCGCTGTTCGGCCCCGCGCCACGCACCTTTGCCAGCCCCTTTGCCGATGGCACGGTGGCGGTGGAGCCGGCCGCTGCCTTTGCGGCGGGCCGCTATGCCAAGGTGCCGGTGCTGATCGGCGCGACCAGTGCCGATATTGGCGGGCCGACCGGCTATATGGTCAGCGGCGCGCGTCAGATCGCGGGCACGCTGGCGGGGCAGGGCGTGCCGGTGTGGGAGTATCGCTTCTCCTATGTGGCGGATTCCATCGGCAAGCCGGGGGCAGGGCATGCCACCGACATTCCCTTCTTCTTCGACACGCAGGCGATCAAATATGGCGCCGCGACCACGCCGCGCGACAATGGGATGGGCAAGGCGATCAGTGCCTATCTGGTGAATTTCGCCAGGACGGGCCGCCCCGATGCTGCGGGTCTGCCCGCCTGGCCGCGCTATGCCAAGGCGCAGGATGTGCTGATGGACTTTGCGGCAGACGGCAAGGCGAAGGCCGGGCGCGATCCGCTGGGCGCGCAGATCGACGCGGAACCCGCCAAGCCCTGAGCAGAGCAGGTGTGATGTGATCCGGCGCAGGGCTGGCCTCAAAAGGGCTGGCTCTGCGCCTTTTTTTGCATTCAACATGTTTCGAGCGCGGTTCTTTTGGTGATCCGTGATGGGGGACTTGCGGCGCTCAGGTGGGCCTGCTGTGCAAAATCACTATAAATGCAATTGACTCGCAAGAGCAATAAATGGATGGAGCGGCAAGGCCGGGGTGCGGGGGGCATCGTCCGGCTCACAAAGCCATGCCAACCGCAGGGCCCGTCCATGCGGGCCATGCTCTTGAAAAGGATCGCACATGTCATCCCGTCCGCCTCTTCGGCCTGCTGTCTCTTCTGCCGCCCTGCTTGTCGGCCTGACGCTGTCGCAGCTTGCCAGCGCCCAGACGGCCCCCGCGTCTCAGGATGAGCACGCTGCCAATCTGGGCTCGGTCACGGTGACCAGCACCGCTCTGGGTGATGAGGCCGACCGCAGTGAACAGGGCAAGCCCCGCGTGCTGACCACCACCATCGACGCCGGAACCCTGCGCCGGGTGATGGCCGACGACCTCTCCGATGTGGCGCGCCGCATCGATGCCTCGGTCAATGTGCGGTCCAGCAATGACAGCATCGCCATGCGCGGTCTGGATGCCAACCGCCTGCTCACCACCGTCGATGGCATTCGCCAGCCCTGGTTGACCGATGGTGTGTGGAATGCGCAGGGCGGGGTATCATCCTATGATTTCAACGGGCTATCGGCGATTGACATCGTGAAGTCAGGCGACTCCAGCTTTTTCGGCACGGGTGCGATGGGCGGCGTGGTGGCGCTTCGCACGCTCGACCCCGCCGATCTGCTGAAGGACGGCAAGAATTTCGGCGGCCTGTCCAAGGCCACCTATGACAGCCTGAGCCACAGCACCTATGTCAATCAGGCGCTGGCCTTCCGGCACAACAACACCGAATTGCTGGTGCAGGGCGGCCTGCGTGTGGGCCACGAAACCCGCAACAAGGGCGAGATCGGCGGCACCGGAACCGCCCGCACCCAAAAGAACCCCGCCGATTACGATCAGAAGAGCCTGCTGGTGAAGCTGTACCAGAATCTGGGCAATGGCCATCGCATCGGTCTGGCGGGCGAAATCTTCAACCGCGACTACACCGAGAACACACTGACCAGCCTGTCCTCCACCTACACCTCCTACCTTACCGAGACGCAGAACCGCCGTCGCCGTGTCTCGGCCAGCTATGACTATGCCGGGCAGGGGGAGACCGGCGTTACTCAGGCGCATCTGATCGGTTACTGGCAGCGCACCATTCTGGGGCTGGCGACCTATGCCAACCGCGCGACCACGCCTGCGGGCACCTACAATCGTATCAGCACCCTGACCTCAGATCAGTTCGGTGGTACGGGCAACATAAGCTATGGGCTGCGCGCGGGTGGTCTGCTCAACACCTTCACCCTCTCGGGCGAACTCTATGGCACGCGGACCAAGGAATATACGGTCGGCATCGACAATTGCACGCCCGCCATCTTCGCCTGCGCCTTTTACCATACCAATCAGGCCGATATGCCCAATGTGCATGGCACCGATCTGGGCATCACGCTGCAGGACCGCATCGCGCTGGCCGACAACCGCGTGAGGATCACGCCTGCCATCCGCTATGACTATTTCCGCCGCACTCCGATCAACACCCCCGGTTTTCAGGCCAATGATGCCTACACCGGCCCGCTGACGGGCTCGCATGGCAGCCGCTGGTCGCCCAAGGTGCTGGTGGAGGCCGATGTGGTGCCCGGCATGACGCTCTATGGCCAATATGCTCAGGCCTTCCGCGCGCCTTCCGCCACCGAGCTTTACCTGCTCTATGGCGGCTCGGGCAGCTATGCCAACATCGGCACACCCAGCCTGAAGCCGGAAACCAGCAAGGGTTACGAGCTGGGCGTGAAGAGCGGCACGGCCAAGCGCGGTTTCAAGCTGAGCTATTACGACAACATCTATCACAACTTCATCGACACCATCACCACCACGGCAGCAGCAGCGGGGATCAGCGGGAACTATCCGCTCGGCGTGTTCCAGTATGTGAACCGCACCCGTGTGCGGATCTATGGCATCGAAGCGAGCGCGCAATATGCGCTGGACGATCACTGGCGGGCATGGGGCTCGCTGGCCTATGTCCATGCGCAGGATACGTCGATGCCAGGCTGGCTCAACTCGACCCCGCCCTTCAAGGCGGTGCTGGGCGTGGGCTATAGCGCGGGCAGCTATGGCGCGGATCTGACCAGCACCATCGCCGGGCCGCGCCGCCGCGTGGCGACGCCGACCTCGGACCTCAACAAGGCGCCGCCCTATGCGCTGCTCGACCTGTCGGGCTGGTGGGAGCCTGCTTTCCTGCATGGCGTGAAGATACAGGCGGGCGTCTTCAACCTGCTGAACAAGACCTATTACGATGCGCTGAATATCCCCGACAGCTCGACCATGGCCAAGGCCTATTACACCCAGCCGGGGCGCAACGCCAAAGTCACCGCCAGTTTCCAGTTTTGAAGGACGTATCATCATGAAAACCTTGATCCGGCCCTTGCTGGCCTCCACCATGCTGCTCTTCGCGACGCCTGTTCTGGCCGACGCGCCGGTCGCCCCGCGCAGCGCCGCCGAGCAGGACGCCTCCTTCAAGGCCGACCGGGCGGATATTCTCAATATGGCAGGCGACTACAAGGTCACCTTCGACATGCGCGAGACGACAAGCTGGCGCGCCGATTACACGCCCATCCCGGCAGCGCTGAGCGGCGGCCATGAAAGCGTCCGCGTGGTCGAGGACACGGGCCGCCATATCGTGCTTCAGCATCTGCTGGTTGTTACGATGCCGAAGGACAAGGGCGGCAAGACAATGGTCATCAAGCACTGGCGGCAGGACTGGACCTATGAGCCCGAAAGCGTCCTCACCTATGCCGGCAAGGGTAGTTGGAAGCTGGAGCCGGTGCCGGAGAAATTCCGCGCCGGACGCTGGTCGCAGACGGTGTGGCAGACCGACGATTCCCCGCGCTATGGCGGCTGGGGCCAGTGGACCGATGAGGGTGGCGTGCGTCGCTGGCGCAGCAGTTGGACCTGGCGTCCGCTCGCCCGCCGCGATGCCACGCGCCATCCGCCCTATGACCGTTACCTCGGCATCAACCGCCATTCGCCCACGCCGACGGGGTGGATCCACTGGCAGGACAACATCAAGATGGGGCCCGATGCGAATGGCAAGGAAGTGCCCTATGTGCAGGAATCTGTGCTCAACACCTATCAGCGCGACAGCAATTATGCGGTGAATGCCGCCGATGCCTATTGGAGCGCCACCAGGGATTACTGGGCCGCGATCCGCTCGGCATGGGATGAGACCATCGCCCGCAACAAGGGTGTGACCGTGGCCGAAGTGGCCGACACCGGCTCGGCAGGCGCCGAAAGGCTGATGGATCTGGCGCAGGATATTCAGGCTGGAAAGATCAAGGCCGACGAGGCGATCCGTCAAGGCAAGGCGGTGATCGCGCAAGTGGCGCATTGATCCTGCGCCTGGGGCAGGCCTGCGCAAACGCCTGCCCCAAGCATTTGTTTACGCCCTGTGTCTATGGTCCTTTGCGAAACCTTGCGGCATAAGCCGGGCATGCAAGCGGGACCGCCTTCACCGATGATCTGCCTTACATCACAGCCCCTTGGATGCCGCGCGTGAGCGACACCGCACCCACGCCGGAGCCCGAAGCCAAAACCGAAGGTGGTCGCGAACCCGCCGCCATGAGCGTGCGCGGCGCCGCCGCCTGGGCGATGGTGGGGCAATATATGTCCTTTGCCATCCAGTTCGTCAGTTCGGTGGTGATCTCCCGCTTCTTCCTCTCGCCCGCCGAGGTGGGGCTGTTCTCGGTCGGTCTGGCCGCCGCGCTGCTGGTCTCGATTTTGCAGGATTTCGGCCTGTCGCGCTATCTTTCGGCGCAGCCCACGCTCAGCCGCGAGGAAATCGCCCGCTGCAGCAGCGTGGCCTTTCTCTTCTCGCTGGTGGTCGCCTCGGTGATCGCCTTGACGGCATGGCCGCTGGCGCAGATCTATCATCAACCGGCGCTGACCAAGATCCTGCTGATCATCTCCAGCAGCTATCTCTTTCTGCCGCTGGCCGTGGTGCCGATGGCGCTGATGGCGCGCTCGATGCAGTTTCACAGCCATTTCGCGGTCAATGTCGGCGGGGCGGCGGTGCAGGCGGCGGTGGCGGTGTCGCTGGCATGGGCGGGCTATTCCTCGCTGGCGCTGGCCTGGGGCACGGTGGGCTCGGCCATCGCCCGAGGCCTCATCGCGCAGAGCCTGCGCCGCGCGCCGCCATGGCCGCTGCGCGTCGACGGGGTGAAGCCGGTGCTGGCTTTCGGCTCGCGCTCCAGCCTGCTGTATCTGACCGGCGCGCTGGGCACGCGCTCGCCCGATCTGATCGTCGGCAAGCTGCTCAGCCTGACGGCGGTGGGGCTCTACAGCCGTGCGGTCAGCCTTTCGGACCAGTTCCGCATGCTGATCGCGGGCGCCATCGGCAGCGTGTTCTTCCCCGCCTTTGCCCGCATCCGCGATCGGGGCGAGCCGCTTGGGCCCGCCTATCTGCGCGTCTGCGGCGGATACAGCGCGATCATCTGGCCGGGCATGGCGGGCCTTGCGCTGGCGGCGGAGCCTGTGGTGCATCTGCTCTATGGCCCGGCGTGGAATGGCGTCGTGCCGCTGCTGCAATGGATCGCGCTGAGCGAATTGCTGTTCATCCTCTTCCCGCTCAACACCGATCTGCCGATCCTGATGGGGCGGATGAACAAGCTGATGGTCGTTTGCGTGGTGGACACGGTGATGTCGCTGGCGCTGCTGGCGGCGGGCGCGCGCTGGGGCGTGCAGGGGGCGGCGATCTCGCGCATGGCCTATGCAGCCGGTTATGTGCTGCTCTATGCGCGTTTCCTGCATGATATCACCCAGTTCGACTGGGGCGAGATGGCGAAGGTCTATGCCCGCAGCTTTGTCGCGACGCTGGCCGCTCTGGCGCCGCTGAGCGCGACCTATCTGTTCTGGCAGGGGCCCTCGCAGATCGCCATGCCGGTGCTGCTGGGCGCGGTGGCGCTGGGCGGGGTGCTGTGGCTGGGCGCGCTGGTGCTGGTGCGCCACCCCATCCTCAGGGAGTTCGCCGGGATTTTCGCGCGCGTGCCGGTGGTGGGCCCGGTGATGAACCGCATGGTGCGCGCGGCATGATCAATGTCTATGCCGTGATGGCCCATGCCATGCCAGAGCAACTGGCCGCACTGATCGACCGCCTGCTGCCCCCCGGCAGCGCGGACCGGGTGGTGCTGCATCTCGATGCGCGCAGCACCTTGTGGCGCCATCAGCGCGAACGCTTTGCCAGCCATCCCAGCGGGCGGCTGACCCTGATCGAGCAGCCGCTGAAGGTGCTGTGGGGCCATTACAGTCAGGTCGATTGCCAGCGCCCTCTGCTGCGCGCGGCGCTGGCCGAGCCTTTCGATTATGTCCATCTGATCAGCGGCGCCGACTGGCCTGCCTGCCCCCTGCCGCAGATCGCGCGCGATATCGCCGCCTATGGCGAGCGCCGCCCGGTTTTCACCGATCTGTGGGGCGAGTTGCAGTTGAACCGCATGGATGACTGGTGGTTCGAGCATCCCAAGATCAATCTCACCGATGTGCTGCGGCTGAATGAGAACATCGCGCGGGCTCAGGTGCGGGCAAGCTGGGCACTGACCCGCTGGGGCAAGAAGCTGGGGCTGAAGCGCTCGACCTATGAAGGGCAGCCCTGGATGAAGGGCAGTTCGTGGTATTCGGTGCCTCAGGATGCGGCCCGCGTGCTGCTGGCGGAGTATGACCGGCTGATGGGCGAGGGGCGGCTGCGCTTCACGCAATGCGCCGACGAGCATGTCGCGCCTTCCGTCTTCGCCCGGAATTTTGCTGATCGCATCGAACCGGCGCGCCGCTACATCGACTGGAGCGGCAACGCCTCCCACCCCAAGCTGCTGCGCGCGCAGGACGAAGGCGCCATCCGCCAGAGTGGCGCATGGTTCGCCCGCAAATGCGATGCGCGGGTGGATGATTTCTTTCTGAGACTGCCTGCGTAAGGCTTTGCGCCATATCTTAAACTTTGTCGGCTAGGCAGCGGCGATCACCAAAGGGGAAGGGGCATTCCTTGACGCGGTTTATCGCATGGTTTGGCACGGCGCGCGGGAGCCTGGTGCTGTTGTGGCTGATCTGGCTGGCGCCGCGCTTGCTGCTGGCTTTCAGCACGGTGATCCCGTCCTCCGACGCGGCATGGTATTTCGACCGTGCGCGCGAAATGTCCGAGGGGCTGGGCTATCGCGACCATGGCGGCCCCACCGCCTATTGGCCGCCCGGCTGGCCGCTGACGATGACGGTGCTGTTCCGCATCTTTGGCGTTTCGACGCTGGTGGTGGCGCTGTTCAACCTGCTGTGCAATGCCGTGTCGGCCTGGGTGATGCAGGATCTGGCGCGGCGCATCGGGCATAGCGTGCTGGCCGGGCGGATCGCGCTGCTGCTGATCGCACTCTATCCCAACAATGCCTTCTATGTGCCTCTGGCCATGACGGAATGTTTCTACACCGCGCTGCTGCTGGGCATGGTGGCATTTGCCTTCGTGGAACTGCGCCGCCGGCTGCGGGAAAAGGCGCGCCTGATCGACTGGTGGATGCTGCCCTATGGCATCGCCGCTTATGTCAGCGCGATTGCCGTGGTGTTTTCCGGGCAGTCACGGTTCCACTATCCGGTGATGCCTTTCGCCGCGATGGTCTGCGGGTGGCTGGTGGTTTGGTGGGCGGATCAGGGAAGCAGGCAGAAAGAATAAAGCAGGGGACGCCCGCGCCCCCTGCACCCCCGGTTACGTCTCCCGGCGCCAGGGGGTGTTTGGTTGCGGCGTGGCGCCCGACCTCTCCGCCCCGCAGGGATTAATTGCCTCCGACGGTGAACCGTGGCGTGAAGCTGCGGTCTACTCTGCCGGTTCGTCGGAAGACGTCACGGGAGCGCGAGGGGGTAACCCCCTCGCATCTTCTTTTTACCCCTTGAACGCGTCTTCAACCACACCCCTGATCCACTCATGTCCCGCCTCCCGCTTCCACAGCAGCGAGACGCCATAATCCCCCATCTCCACCGGCACCGGGTTGCACACCAGCCCGTGATCCCGAGCCAAAGCCCGCGCCGCATGGGTCGGGATCGTCGAAATCGCCCGTGTGCCGCGCAGAAAACCGGGCAGCGCCGAGAAATGCGTCAGGGCCGTCACCGCGCGGCGCTGGTGGCCGATGCGGCGCAGGGCCTGGTCCACCGCGCCCTGGTGCGCGCTGAAGGCGACCAGCACGTGGGGTAGGGCGAGGAACATCTCCAGCGTCAGCGGCCCCTCGATCACCTGCGGATCGTAGAGGCAGGCATAGGCAGAGCGGCCCAACTCCTGCGCGGCCAGCCATGAGCGCGCGGGGGGATCGGCGACCACCGCGAGGTCGATTTCGCCTGCGGTGAAGGCCTGCTCGACAAGGTGGCGGTTGGTCTGGCGGAAGGCAATGGTGACGCCGGGGGCCTGCGCCATCACGCGGCGCATGATGGCCGGGCCCATGGCCAGCTCGAAATCGTCGGACATGCCGATGGCGAAGCGGGCGCTGCTGGTGGCGGGGTCGAAGGCGGGCTGCGGGCGCAGGGCCTGCGCGATCAGGCCCACGCCCTCCAGATCGCCTGCCATGGCGATGGCGCGTGGGGTGGGCTCCATGCCGCCGTTGCGGCGGATGAACAGCGGGTCCTGCGTGATGGCGCGCAGGCGTGCCAGCGATCCGCTCAGCGCGGACTGGCTGAGCGAGAGGCGCTGCGCGGCGCGCGACACGCTGCCTTCCTGAAAGATCGCCAGAAAGGCGACAGCCAGCGACAGGTCGAGCCGGGCAATATCGTTCAAACCAATAGTGGGCATCATGAAATGCGGTTTGCCCGATGAAGGCCTGGCGATCAAGCTGGCACCGTATCCCTGCGGAGACCATCCCATGCCCCAGTTCCATATCGCCGCCATTCAGGCCGGTTCGATCCTGTTCGACACGCCCGCCACGCTCGACCGCATGGAGGCTTTGTGCCAGCGCGCGTCAGGGCAGGGCCTCGATCTGGTGGTTTTTCCCGAGGCCTTTGTCGGGGGCTATCCCAAGGGGCTGGATTTCGGGGCTCGGCTGGGCTCGCGCACGGCGGAGGGGCGGGAGGATTATCTGCGCTACTGGCGCTCGGCCATCGTGGTGCCGGGCGAGGAGACCGCGCGCATCGGCGTCATGGCCGCCGCGATGGGCGCATGGCTGGTGACCGGGGTGATCGAGAAGGTGGGCGCCACGCTCTATTGCGCCTCGCTGACGTTCAACCCGCAGGGCGAGATTGTGAACCATCATCGCAAGCTGATGCCCACCGCCACCGAAAGGCTGGTCTGGGCGCAGGGCGATGGGGCGGGTCTCGGCGTGGTGCAGACGCCGATGGGTGTGCTGGGCGGCGCGATCTGCTGGGAGAATTACATGCCCGCGCTGCGTCAGGCGATGTATGCCAAGGGGGTGGAGATCTGGTGCGCCCCCACCGTCGATGAGCGCGAGATCTGGCAGTCCTCGCTGCGCCATATCGCCTATGAGGGGCGGATGTTCGTGGTCGGCGCCTGCCAATATCTGACGCCCGCCGATCTGCCGGAAAGCTATGCCACCACCGTGACCGATCAGCCGCTGATCCGTGGCGGCAGTGTCATCATCGGTCCCATGGGCGATGTGCTGGCCGGGCCGGTCTATGGCGAGGAGGCGATCGTTTCGGCGCGGATCGACACCGACGATATCGTGCGGGCGCGCTACGATCTGGATGTCTCGGGCCATTATGCGCGGCCCGATGTGTTCACATTGATGGTCGATGAAACTCCGCGCCAGACAGTACGTTGCCAGAACGGGACAGATAGTGTCGCACCGGCTTGAGGGCGGGGCGGGGCCAAGGCATGGTGCGGCGCATCATCTGGGGCATGGTGATGTTGTGTAAATGTAACAGTTTTGTTACATTCTTGTCGTGATGCCAGAGGCGCTGTTGCGCGGGGAGGGGTGTCTGCCTAACCGGCGCCTCCCCCCAATTCTGGAGATTACCTATGCGTCATTCCTTGATCCCCGCCGCGCTGGCCGGTGCCGTTCTGGGTGCCTCGCTGCTGGCCGCCGCGCCCGCGCAGGCCGAAACCGGCCCCCGCGCCGAAGCACTGGTGGGCTGGGACCGCATCTCGCTCGACGAGGGCCAGTATGGTCTGGGCACCTACCACAAGAGCGGCTTCACCTATGGCGGCGCCGTGGGTTACGACTATCAGATCGCCCCGCTGGTGAGCATCGGCGCCGATGCCGAACTGACCGGTTCGACCGCCCGCTATCGCGGTGGCAACTCGACCCTGAGCGCCGGTCGTGACTTCTACTTCGGCGGCCGCGCCACCCTGTCGGTGTCGCCGCTGACGCATGTCTACGCCAAGGTTGGTTACGCCAATGGCCGCATCAACGCCAATCTGCCGGTCTACAGCGCCAGCACCAATGGCGATGGCGTGCGCTTCGGCGTGGGCGTGCAGCAGACGATTGCTCCGCGCATCTATGTTCTGGCTGAGTATCGCTACACCAGCTATCAGGACAACTTCTCGCGCAATCAGCTGATGACGGGCGTGGGCGTCCACTTCTGATGAAAATACCGGGGGGCGGAGCGATCCGCCCCCCATTCTTTTATTCAGGAAAGGCCGCGACAATCTTGTCATATTCCTTGCGGCTGATCTCGATCATCGAGCCATGGCGCAGCCCGGCGGGCATCGAATAGCGATCCCATTCAGCCACATTGCTGTTGCCGGACACCTGGAACCACGGCCCCGTCAGGCGCGGCGCCATCGAGAGGCCATAGCCGGCCCCGGCATACTGTTCATACCACAGCAGCCAGTCCTTGCCATTGGGCGCACGGATGATGGTGGGCGCCTCGCGGAAATTGGGGCTGAGCGAGGGGCCGGGCAGCGGATAAGGGCCCAGCAGCGTGGGCGCGCAGGTGATGCGCACCGTCTTGCCGGTGGTCCAGGCATAGGAGGGGTAGCGCTCGTCCTTCAGGATCGCGCAATAGCCCGGCGCGGAATCATTGGGGCGCAGGATGGTGTCGATCGTGGCCATCTCCCAGGGGAAGAGGCGTTTGGGCTTTTCGGCGAAGCTTTTCAGATCCTTCGACTGCACATAGAGCGTGCGCTGGCTTCCCCAATAGCGTTCGGGGTCTTCCGGAACGCCCTCGACGGTGGGGGTATGCCACGTCAGCAGGAACTGGCCCGAGGGTTTGTCAAAGAACAGCTTGGGCGCGCCGATGCGCTGCAGGGCATGGGGCATGCCCGCGATGTTCTTCAGATCGGGCTGATAGGTGCCGAAGGGCTTCCAACTGATCAGATCGTCGGAAACCCAGAAGCGGATCAGCGGATCGTCATCACCCTTGTTGCCGACCAGATAATAGCGCCCGTCCGGCCCCTGAGCGATGGAGGCATGGCCGTGGTAATCGGCGGAGATCGGCTGGCCATGGTTGATCTGGCGCCAGTGCAGCCCGTCGAGGCTGACTGAATAATAGAGCGTGCCGTAATGCTCGCGGTTCATATGGGCGAAGAGATAGGCCTTGGCCGGGTCGACATAGGGCGCCTCATGCGCGCCTGCCGGGACGTTGCCGGGGCCGACTTCCCGCGCTGACAGGGCGCCGGGCAGAAGAAGGGCCGACAGCACTGCTGCGGCCATGATGCGTGGCTTTGTCATCTGGGTCTCCTGCTTCAGCGCGTGCCGCTCGGCGGGGCGAGTTTGGTTGTGGAGGCAACGGGGCGGCCAAAGACCGGGCGCCCGGCGGCATCGAAGGTAAAGCGCTGCATGCGCGGCGAGCGCGCCGCGGTGCATTTCATATTCGCCGCCGGATTGGCATGATAGACGATCCAGTTCTCCTTCCCGTCGGGCGAGGTGAAGAAGCCGTTATGCCCCGGCGCATAGACGCTGTTGGCGGCATCCTTGTGGAACACCGAGTTCGGCGACTTCTGCCACACCTTGGGGTCGAGCGGATTGCTGCCCGGCGCGGCATGCAGCATGCCCAGCGCATAATCGTCCGACCAGCAGGCGCTGGCCGAATAGGTGAGGAACAGATCGCCCTTGGGCCCCTGGAGGAACTCCGGCCCTTCCAGAATCTGCCGCCCGCCCTGCTGTTCGAAGGGCTGATCGGGCCGGGCGATGATCACCTCGGGCGCGCCCAGGGTCCACGGATTGTCCATGGGGGCGATGGCCAGATCGCTCTCGGGCCCGACATAGGGCGAGTAGACGAAATAGAGCTTCCCGCCATGTTCGAAGACGGTGCCGTCGATGCCGTGATGGGCGGTTTTCAACTGGCCACGATCGGTCCACGCGCCCTTGGTCGGATCGGGGCTGTCGTTTTCCAGCACGAAGATGCCGCGATGATCGTCATCGTCATGGCCGTCCTGAGCGGCGGTGTAATAGATGAACCAGCGCCCGTGAATGCGATGCAGCTCCGGCGCCCAGACCGAGATGGCATTGGGCCCGTGCGCGGGCGGGGTCCAGACCGTCACCGGCGTGGCGGCATGCATCTCGCCGGGATTGCGCGTCTTGCGGATGACGAGGCGGTTGCCCTCGGTGCTCATAAAATAGAAATCCTGCCCCTCACGCGCGATCCACGGATCGGGGCCGGAGGGGAGCAGGGGATTGGTGAAAGGCGCTGGCGCGGCGACAGCCGCCGCCGACAGCGAGAGGGCCAGCGTGGCCATGATGGTGCGAAACGGGGGGCGTATCATCATTTCTCTCCAAGGGTGCCGCGCGCCGCGCGGACGGCACAGGTGGTGCCAGAGGCCAGCGTACCCGCCAGCATCACAATGGTCGGGTCTTTGGCATTGTCCGAGACCAGCAAGGGTGAGCTGTAGCCGGGGCAGGCCGGGGCCTTGGGGGCATAGCTGCCGGTCGGGTCGACCAGCAGGGGGGCGGGGAGCTGCTTCCACGGGCCGGCGCCAAGCTGGGTGTTGATCATCAGCACGCGGCCGGATTCCGGTTCCACAGTGACATGGCTCTCAGGGCCCGAAACGACGCGCTGGCCCACCGCAACAAGCGTGCCATTGCGCCCGCCATAGGGCGTCCAGGCGATGGTCGGCGTGTGGAGCAGGCGATGGCCATCGGCGCTGGCGATTTGCGTGCCGAGGCTGGCAATCGGCGTCCAGTCCTGCCCATCGGGCGAGGTCTTGAGATAGACCGAGCAGACATGATCGGCATCCGCCCCGGCCTGACAGTTCTCGAAGCTCATGGCGTAGCGCCCGTCGGGCAGGCGCAGCACGGTGGGCATGCCGGGACGGGCGAGGCCATCGCGGATGCCGACATCGAAGATCTCCGGGCCCCAGGTCGCGCCGCCATCGGTGCTGCGCACATGGGCGATGACCTGTGCCAGCCCGTCCGCCGAGGGGCGTTCGTCGGAATAGAAGCAATTGAGGCTGTGATCCGCCGTGATGGCGAAGAAGGGCTCCCAGATGCCGTGGCCCTCATTGTTGACCTGCAGGGCTTCGGAGGCGCAACTGCTGCGATAGGTCCAGTTGGCACCGCCGTCGCGGCTGATGAAGACTTCCATCGCCTGCTGGCGGAAATCGGGGCGGTTCCATGCGGTGCCTGCCGCCAGCAGCGTGCCTGCGGGCAGGTCGCCCTGCGCCTCGGGCAGCTCGAAGAGGGCGGGGGCCTCGATATCCCAGCCATGCACGGTGTCGCGCACCACGCCGATGGGCTGGGGGGACCAGCTCTTGCCATTGTCCGTCGAGCGGTAGATCGGCAGACTGCCCTTTTCGCCCTTCACCCCGGCATGGGCAAAAGTGGCCAGCAGCGTGCCATTCGCCGCCCCTGCATGGGCGAGGCGGATCACGCGGGGATAGCCGCCGGTTTCCTCCGGATTGGTGGTGTGATCCGGCTGGAACAGGATCTGCCCGGCGGGCGGCGAAGGAGGGGCGGCGTGAGCCACCCCTCCCAGCATCATCGCGGGGGCGATGAGCGTCAGAGCAAAGCGCATCAGAACTTCATCCGCGCGCCGATCGAGAAGGTGCGATCCTCCAGCCGGACATTCTGCGGCAGCAGCGGCGTGCCCAGATATTCATAGGCCTTGGCCTTGGTCAGGTTGGTGGCATCGACCGTCAGCGTCAGATACTTCTTCACATCATAGGAGACCGAGAGGTCCAGATGGCTCTGCGCCTTGATGACGTTGTAGGCGGGGAGCTGCAGACCGCCGGGGTTGAAGGAGTCGATGAACTTGCCGCGATAGTTGTAGGCAAGGCGGGCCGAGACGCCGTATTTTTCATACATCAGCACGGCATTGCCATTATGCTTGGACACATTGCCCAGCGGCGTGTTCACCGCCGCGCCGCCGAACACCAGCGGTGCCTGCGTGCTGCCGGTGATGTAGGTGTAGTTCATCTGCAGGCCCAGACCGCTCAGCGCGCCCGGCAGGAAGTCATAGAACTGCTGATAGCCCACTTCGACGCCCTGCAGCGTGCCATTGCCCGCGCTCTGCGGCTGGCTGATGGTGTAGGGCACGCCGCCGATGGTCGTTTGCACGCCATAGGTCTGGATGTAACCGTCGATCTTGCGGTGGAAATAGGCCGCCGTCAGCGAGCCCGACTTGTTGAAATACCATTCCAGAGTGGCATCGATGTTGTCGGACTTGATTTCCTTCAACTGCGGATTGCCCGAGGAGCCGAAGCCAAGGCGGTTGAGCGTCGGCGGATTGAGCGTCAGCGAGGGGTTGAGGCTGCCGAAGTCAGGACGGCTCGCCGTCTTGGCATAGGAGAAGCGCGCCTGCAGCTTGTTGGTCAAATGAGCGCGGACGCTGGCGTTGGGCAGCACATCCGTATCGGTGCTGCGCGCCGTGACCGGAGCGATCGAGGTGGTGTTGTCCGGGTTCACCGTGGTGGCGAAAGCGTTGATCGTGCGGTTGTTCTGCACCACGCGCACGCCAGCCTGACCGTCGAAGGCAATGTTGCCGATATCGAAGCCGTAGCCAGCCTGGACGTAACCGGCAAAGCTGTTCTCCACGGCGCGATAGAAGCGCGAGGGATCCTGCGCCGCATCACCCGTCGAGAGGCCATAGGCCGAGCGGATCTGCGCCTGATTGTTGAACAGATAGTTGATGTCGGGCGTGACGGCGGGGCTGATCCCGGCAAAGCCCAACTGGTTGGGCAGCGTTTCGAAGAAGTTCTGGCCAAAGACGCTGGTGGCCGAAACCAGCGGCGCGCCATTCTTCGAATAGGGGGTGGAGATCTGCGTCTCGCCCGTCGCGCCCGCATTGCGGTTGACGTAGCGGAAGCCGCCCGCGATCTTCTTCAGGAAGCCATGGTCGATATCATAGGTGGCATCGGTGCGCCAGGCGATCGAATTGCCGTAATTGCTGTCACCCGTCTGGAACAGGCCCTGAAGCTGGAACAGATTGGCGTTCATCTTGTCATTGCCGCGCAGGTTCCAGTTGATGTGGCCGCCGGTGTTGCTGACAAGATCGAAGGTCTGGTTGGGCAGCGAGGTGTCGATGATGAAGATGTTTTCGTTGAACGCCGAGTCGGTGTAGGCCACATCGGTCGTCAGCTTCAGATTGCCGCTGGTGACCTTGGCGCCGGTGGCGATCTGCGCGTCATGCGAGCTTTGACGGAAGGCCTGCGTGCTGGTGGCGACATAAGGGTTGTTGAACGTGCCCGAGGCCAGTTCGCAGGACTGATGCGCGGCAACCGTGCCGCTGGCGGGAATGTTCTCGCAGCCGCCGGCCTGAGAGGGCGAGTAAAGCTGCAGATTGCTGACCGACGAGGCCGAGCCCGGCACGCCGAAGTAATAGTCGATCTCGCGCTGTTCCTTGTAATGCGCATACATGCCGTCGACATAGATCTCGACATTGGGCGAGGGCTTCCACTGCAGGGCGAAGTTCGCCTGCGGGCGTTCGCGATGGCCGCGCGTGTAGAAGCCGCCGACCGCGTTCGAAACGAGGAAGTTGTTGCCGCTGATGTTCTGCTCGTAACGCGGATCGGAGAAGCTGGCGGGCTGGTTGTAATACTGCTTGCGGTAGGAGACATCGACCAGCACGCCGATCTCGCCAATATCCGTGTCCCAGCGGTTGCTGACCAGCAGGCCGACAATCGGGTTCACCTTCTTGGCATATTCACTGTATTCGCCGCGCGCCGTCAGGCCGAGCGAAAAGCCCTTGAAGTCAAAGGGCTTGTGCAGGTTGATGTTGACCAGCCCGGCGATGCCGCCCTCGATCAGATCGGCGCTGCTGGTTTTGTAGACATTGAGTTCCGACACCGCTTCGGCGGGCAGATCCTGAAAGGCGAAACCGCGCCCCGAACCGGTGAAGATCTCGCGGCCGTTGAGCGTGGTGACCACATTGGGCAGGCCGCGGATCACGACGCGGTTGGTTTCGCCGGAATCGCGGAACACCTGCACGCCGGTGATGCGCTGCAGCGAGTCCGACACGGCATTGTCGGGGAACTTGCCGATGTCCTGCGCGACGATCGAGTCGACGACCTGCGGGGCAAGGCGCTTGATGTTCTGCGCCGAGGCCAGGGCGGCGCGCTGGCCGGTCACGATGATGTCGGCGGCGGCCGGTTGGCTGTCGGGTGCGGTGGGGGCAGCCGCTGCGGGGCTGACGGGCTGGGCCGTTTGCGCCAGTGCCAGGCCCGGCGATGCCAGGGCCAGCACGGTGGTGGATGCGGCCAACAGGAATTCACGCTTCAAGATCACACGCCTTCTCCTCGGATTTTCTTTGTTTTTAGCTGATCATTGGGCACGGAAAGGCCCTGGGCGACGCGTGTCGCCATGCACCGATGTGGTGATATTTTGATTCAATAAATTGATTTTTATGTGTTTTTATTCTGTCCCTGCATCATCGTGCGGGTTGGCCCGCCACGATCTCGCCATTGCATTTATCTTATATAATGGGCATAGCATGGAGCGCGGCAGGCGCAAGCCATTTGTACGATAAAAAGGCATTGAACAGATAAAATTTGCTTATGGTGGTTTTTAAGTGTCACTTTGCTGTATGGCTGCTGGCCTTGACTGATACCCGAATAGGCAACGCAAAGGATTGCATTGGTCGATATGGTTGCTAGCCCGATACTGTGGATACTGGTGGGGTGATTGTGGAACAATCTCATTTGGGCAAAAATCTGACATATAGCATGCTCGACGCCTTGGGCCGGGCGATTGTCACGGGCGAGTTCGCCGGCAAAAGCTTCCCGACAGAGGCCGAGCTGGCCCAGTCCTATGCCGTCAGCCGTTCGGTCACGCGTGAGGCGGTCAAGATGCTGACCACCAAGGGCCTGCTCAGCGCCCGCCCTCGGCAGGGCACGATCATCCAGCCCGAGGCCGGATGGAATCTGTTCGACCCCGATGTGTTGCGCTGGTTGCTGGAGCGGAAGTTCTCGATCAACCTCCTGCGTCATTTCAGCGAATTGCGCGTCTCGATCGAGCCTGCCGCCGCAGAACTTGCCGCCCGCAAGGCCACGCCCGAAGGGCTGGCGATGATCGAGGCGGGCTATCAGCGCATGGTCGCGGCCGAGGCCGGGCATGACGATCCGCTCGATGCGGATATCGCCTTCCATGTTGCCATTCTCGCGGCCTCGAACAATCCGTTCTACGCCCAGTTCCGCGATGTGGTGGAGACGGCGCTGCGCACCTCGATCCGCTTCACCAACCGCTTCAAGGGGCGCACCGCCAGCCTTCCGGCGCATCGCGCGGTGAAAGTGGCCATCGAGGCGCGCGACAGCGCGGGCGCTCATACGGCGATGAGCCTGATCATCCGCGAGGTGATGCTGCTGATCGCCGATGCGGAGCGGCAGGAAGTCTGAAAAACCCCGGCTTTTCGTAAAAAGCCGGGGTCAATAATCATTTAATTGGACGTCAGCTTGGTGATCAGATCGACCTCGGCCTGACGGTAGGGCGTGCCATCGGTGTGCAGCACATCGTGGAACCACAGGGTTGGCGTCACGCCGCCGACATAGGGGCGCTGCCAGCTGTCCCAGGGCATGCGGGTCTGCTCCTTGCCGTCGACAAAGCCCCAGTTGATCATGCCGATCTTGTGCTTCTTGCCCAGCGGCAGCGATCCGTCGAAGGTCGATCCCGCGCCGCGCGCCATATATTCGGTGCAGATGATCGGGCGGCCATAGGCCTCCAGCTTGGTCATCCGCAGCTCCATGGTCTCGGGCCAGCTGTAGTCGTGGAAGGTGATGACGTCGGATTCGTTGAGCTGCACGTCCTCGATCGGGCGATGCTTCTCATTCGGCGCCCAGTCGGTGCCCAGCCATACGCCGCTGGTCAGCGGCTGGGTGGGGTTGGCCGAACGCGCCCACTGGAACACGCTGGGCAGCAGTTGGGTGACGAGCTGGGTCTTGTTGGCGGGCTGGCCGGGGTATTGATCGGCGCCATTGTCGGGCTCGTTCCACACATCCCAGCCCAGAATGCGGTCATCCTTGGCGAAGGCGCCGACGACGCCCTTCACATAGGCCTCAAGGCGCGGATATTGCTTGGGGTCCTGCAGGGCGGTCGTGCCGGGCGCCTGCACCCAGCCCGAATTGTGCACGCCGGGGATCGGCGGATGCTGCGGGCCCATCTTGGGATCGGGATCCCAGCAGCTGTCGAACAGCACGAAGAGCGGCTTGATGCCATGCTTGTGCGCGATGGTCAGGAAGGTGTCGATGCGCTTGGCAAAGCCCTTGGGGTCCTTTTCCCAAAGCTGGTCATGCAGGAAGACGCGCATGGTGTTCATGCCCATCTTCTGCGCCCAGCCCAGCTCCAGATCGATGCGCGCCGGATCGAAGGTTTCGGGCTGCCACATCTCGAACTGGTTGATGGCGTTGGCGGGCAGGTAATTGGCGCCCACCAGCCAGCGCTGCGGGCCGTACCAGCTCTTGGCCTGCTCGGGCGTCCAGCGGTCGCGGGCGGCGGCGGGCGTGGCAAAGGCCACCGTGCCCGCAAGCACGGCGAGGATCAGTTTCTTCATTGCATCACTCCGTGATTATGTCTTGCTGTCAGCGCTTTGTGGAGAAGCGATAGATGATGTGATTGGCATAGGTCTGGCCCGGATCGAGCCGCACCGAACCGAACTCCGGACGGTTGGGCGTGTCGGGGAACATCTGCGGCTCCAGCACGACGGTATCGCCCTCGCGATAGATATGGCCTGCCTTGCCGGTGATCGTGCCGTCGAGGAAATTGCCCGAATAGAACTGGATACCCGGCTGATCGGAGAGCACCTCCATCACCCGGCCCGAAAGCGGATCTTCGACCCGCGCCATGGTCTGCATGGCGCCCGGCTTGGTGCGGCTGACCACCCAATTGTGATCGTAACCGCGCCCGAAGCGGATCTGCTCGTCGCGCCCATCGCGCACGCGCAGGCCGATGGCGGTGGGGGTGCGGAAATCGAAGGGCGTGCCGGCCACCGGGCGGAACTCGCCGGTGGGGATGGCGGTGGCGTCGGTGGGGGAATAGGTGGTGGCCGGGATCATCATGAGATGCCCCATCGCGCCCGCCGCCGAGCCCTCGCCATTGAGGTTCCAATAGGTGTGGTTGGAGAGGTTGACCACGGTCGGCGCATCGGTGGTGGCGCCGTAATCGACAGCGAAATTGCCCTTGTCGTCAAGGCTGTAGGTGGCCGTGGCAGTCAGCGTGCCGGGATAGCCCTGATCGCCGTCGGGGCTGACATAGCGCAGCGTCACGCTGGGGGTGGCGCCGCCCTTGGTCGAGACCACCGACCACACGACCTTGTCAAAGCCCTTGGTGCCGCCATGCAGCGCATTGGGGCCATCGTTGACCGGGGTCTGGTACCGCTTGCCGTTGAGCGTGAACTGGCCCTTGGCGATGCGATTGGCGACACGGCCGACCGTGGCGCCGAAATAGTTCGGCTTGGCAAGATAGCCGGCCAGATCGTCATAGCCCAGCACCACATCGGCCTTCTTGCCATTGCGGTCGGGCACGATCAACGCCTGCACGCTGGCGCCAAGGGTCAGGATCGTGGCGCTGATGCCCTTGCCATTGTCCAGCGTGATCGCCTCGACCGCGCTGCCGTCGGGCATGGTGCCGAAAGGCTTGCGCTGCACGTCACCTGCCAGGGCGGGCCCGGCCATCAGGACGGCCAGGGCAATGCCCGACCCCATTGTCTTTCGCATGTCGGCTTTCCTCTCCATCGGTGCAGGCCTCTGCCCATGTCATATTGTACGATAAATAGCAGTTTGGCTTCGGATGCAACCGGGGAATGCTGCGAGGCACTCGCAAGTGATCTCACCATATGGGAAAATCGCGATTTTCCCCGGTTGCGCTGCGTTTAAAATTCAAAAGGCGCGACCCGCTGTTGCTGCCCGACCATAAAGGCATCGGCCACCAGCGTGAGCGGCGCCAGATCGACATCGACGGCGGCGCTGCGCACCAATTCGGCAAAGCGGGCGTAAAGGCGCGGATATTCCGCATCGGGATGATCGGGCTGGGCTTCGCCGTCGATCAGCATCTTGCTGCCGCCATCGCGCAGCAGCAGGGTGCCGTCGCTGGTCTCGATGGCGATTTCCCAGGTCTGCGGCCCGGTCTGGAGGAAGTCGAACTCGGCCGAGATCGGCGCGCCGCAGGCATGGCGCATGGACAGGCTGGCGGCGATGGGAGATTCGCGATTCTCCGGGATATCGAGCGACGCCGCGTCCATGGCGACCGCGCCGGGCATGATTCGCGTCAGGATCGACAGAGCGTTGATTCCCGGATCGAAAACCCCGAATCCACCAGCCGCGAAAATCCATTCCTGCCCCGGATGCCAGCGCCGCACATCCTCGCGCCAGGCGATTCGCACGCTCTTGAGGCTGCGTCCGGAAAGCCAGTCGCGCGCCGCATCGACATGCCCGGCCTCACGCGAATGCCAGGTTGCGAACAGCGCGCGCTGTGCTTTTCCGGCATCCGCCACCAGCACCTGCGCCTGCGACAGCGCCACTGCCGGAGGCTTTTCCAGCATCACATGCAGACCGGCGGCCAGCGCCTCGCGGGCGATGGTGGTGCGCACCTCGGGCGGGGTGCAGAGGCTGACCGCCTGCACGTCGAGCCCCGCCGCCAGCAGGGAGGGCAGGTCGTGAAAGGCCGTGATGCCCTCCACACGGCTGGAGGGGCTGACCGTGGCGACCAGATCGAAAGCGGGGTTGGCGGCGATGGCGGGGATGTGCTGATCGCGGGCGATCTTGCCGATTCCAACGAGTGCCAAGCGGATTGGGGTGCCGTTCACATGATGTTCCTCTTCCATGTCCGTTTTATATGATATATGCGCTCAATCAGGTCAATGAGCTTGGTGCGCCGCTCGACCGGATCAGCAAGGCGCCAGGCATGTAGCGGATCGAGGATGATTGTGACTGAAGGTAAGGGCCCCAAAGAATTGCGTTCACGCGCCTGGTTCAACAACCCTGAATCGCCCGACATGACGGCGCTCTATCTGGAGCGCTACCTCAATTACGGTCTTTCGATCGAGGAGTTGCAGTCCGATCGCCCGATCATCGGCATCGCCCAGACCGGCAGTGACCTGTCGCCGTGCAACCGCCACCACCTCGTGCTGGCCGACCGCGTGAAGGACGGCATCCGTGAGGCTGGCGGCATCCCCATCGAATTCCCGATCCATCCGATCCAGGAAACCGGCAAGCGCCCCACGGCGGGTATCGACCGCAATCTGGCTTATCTCAGCCTTTCCGAAGTGCTGTTTGGCTATCCCATCGACGGCGTGGTGCTGACCATCGGCTGCGACAAGACCACGCCCGCCTGCCTGATGGCGGCGGCCACGGTCAATCTGCCTGCCATCGCGCTGTCGGTCGGGCCGATGCTCAACGGCTGGCATCAGGGCAAGCGCACCGGCAGCGGCACCATCGTATGGCAGGCGCGCCAGATGCTGGCCGCCGGCGAGATCGACTATAAGGGCTTTATCGAGCTGGTGGCTTCCTCCGCGCCCTCGACCGGTTTCTGCAACACGATGGGCACCGCGACCACGATGAACAGCCTGACCGAGGCGCTGGGCATGAGCCTGCCCGGCTCGGCGGCGATCCCCGCGCCGCATCGCGACCGTCAGGAATGCGCCTATTACACCGGCAAGCAGATCGTCGAAATGGTCCGCGCCGACCGCAAGCCCAGCGATGTGCTGACGCGTGAGGCCTTCCTCAACGCGATCCGCGTCAATTCGGCGATTGGTGGCAGCACCAATGCCCCGATCCATTTGAACGCCATCGCCCGCCATATCGGCGTCGAGCTGAGCCTCTCCGACTGGGAAGAGCATGGCGCCGATGTGCCGCTGCTGGTCAATCTGCAACCGGCGGGCGAATATCTGGGCGAGGATTACTTCCGCGCCGGTGGCGTCCCCGCCGTGATGGGCGAGCTGCAGCGCGCGGGGCTCCTCCATGGCGATGCGCTGACGGTGAATGGCCGCAGCGTGGCTGAAAATGTGGCCGAAGCGCGCATCAAGGATGAGGATGTGATCCGTCCGCTCGATCGCCCGCTGAAGCCTGCCGCAGGCCTGACCGTGCTGTCCGGCAATCTCTTCGATGCGGCGGTGATGAAAACCAGCGTGATCGGCGAAGACTTCCGCAAGCGTTACCTCTCCAACCCCGACGATCCCGAGGCCTTCGAGGGTAAGGTCGTGGTCTTCGAGGGCCCCGAGGATTACCATCACCGCATCGACGATCCCGCGCTGGAGATCGACGCCAACACCATTCTGGTGATCCGCGGCGCCGGGCCCATCGGCTATCCGGGCGGTGCAGAAGTCGTGAACATGCGCCCGCCTGCCGCGCTGATCCGCGCCGGGGTGGATGCCTTGCCCTGCATCGGTGACGGGCGTCAGTCGGGCACGTCAGGCAGCCCCTCGATCCTCAACGCCAGCCCCGAGGCGGCGGTGGGCGGCGGTCTGGCGCTGCTGAAGACGGGCGACCGCATCCGTATCAGCCTGAAGGACCGCAGCGCCAATCTGCTGGTCAGCGATGCCGAACTGGCCGAGCGCCGCGCCGCTCTGGTCGATGCGCCTTACGCTTTCCCCGAAAGCCAGACGCCATGGCAGGACATCCACCGCCGCGAGACCGGGCAGTTCGCGACAGGCGCCGTGCTGGAAAGCGCGGTCAAATATCAGCGCGTGGCCCAGGTCCACGGCGTGCCGCGCGACAGCCACTGATATGGAGCCCACACCAGCAAAGCTGCGCATCGTCGAGCGCTCTCGCCGGGATAGCCTCGGCGAGGGGCCGGTGTGGTGCCCGCAGGATCGGGCGCTCTATTGGGTCGATATCATCGGGCAGAAGGTCAATCGCCTTGGGCTCGATGATGGGGGCTTGGTCGATTGGGATTGCCCCGAGATGATCGGCTGGCTGCTGCCCCGCGCGCAAGGCGGCTTTATCGCCGGGCTCAAGAGCGGCTTTCATACGCTGACCCTCGAACCCTTCGCGCTGGAGCGCATCCATGCGCCCGAGCCCGACCGGCCCGGCAACCGCATGAACGATGCCTGCGTCGATGCGCGCGGGCGCATCTGGGCGGGCACGATGCAGATGGACGGGCAGGGGGCGGGTGGTCACCTTTACCGCCTTGATGCCGATCTTTCGGTGCGGCAGGTGGATGCAGGCTATCATATCGCCAATGGTCCCACGATCAGCGGCGATGGCGCCACGCTCTATCACACCGACAGCCTGCTGGGCCGCGTCTATCGCTTTGCCATCGGCGCTGATGGCGAACTCGGCCCGCGCGAGACCTTTCTGCAATTCCCGGAAGAATGGGGCTCGCCCGACGGCATGTGCTGCGACAGCGCGGGCGGCATCTGGATCGCGCATTGGGGCGCGGCCTGCATCAGCCGCTTCCTGCCCGATGGCACGCGCGAGCGCTTTATCGAACTGCCCGCCAGCCAGATCACCAAATGCGTCTTCGCGGGCGACAATCTGGACCGCATGTTCGTAACCAGCGCCGCCGATGGCGTGGAGAACGAACCTCACGCCGGCTGCCTGTTCGAGGTGGAGACCGGCTTTACTGGCCTGCCGCCTCACACTTTCGCTGCCTGAAAACACCATAATGCGCAGGGAGGCACGGCACGCGCCAGTGCCCCCGCGTCGATCGAAGGGAAAAGGGGATGCAACTCTCAAGCCTGGATCTGGCGATGGTGGGGGCCTATGCCGTCTTCATCTTCGTGCTGGCTCAAGTGGTGTCGCGGCGCAAGGCCGGGCATGAAACCGACACCACCGACTATTTTCTGGCCAGTAAGGCCCTGCCATGGTGGGCCATCGGCGCCTCGCTGATCGCGGCCAACATTTCCGCTGAGCAGATCGTGGGCATGGCGGGCTCCGGCTATGCCATCGGTTTGGCCATCGCCAGCTATGAATGGATGGCGGCGGCGACCCTGCTGATCGTGGCCAAATTCTTCCTGCCGATCTTCCTCAAGCACGACATCACCACCATGCCCCAGTTTCTGGAGCAGCGCTTCGGGCCCCGCCTGCGCGCGGTGATGGCGGTGTTCTGGCTGGTGCTCTATGTCTTCGTGAACCTGACCTCGATCATCTGGCTGGGTTCGATTGCCGTGGTGCAGGTGGCGGGCGTCAATCAGGATCTGGCTCTGGCCGGGCTGGGCATTTTCGCGCTGCTCTATCAGATCCGTGGCGGTCTCAAGGCCGTGGCGCTGACCGACATCGTGCAGGTCGCGCTGCTGGTGACGGGCGGGCTGATCATCGCCTGGCTGACGCTGGGCAAGATCGGCGGCGGCGATGTGTTCCATGGCTGGCACACGCTGGTGAACAAGGTGCCCGATCACTTCCATATGATCCTGAAATCGGGCGATCCGCATTACAAGGATCTGCCGGGCCTGTCGGTGATCATCGGTGGCATGTGGATTGCCAACATCGCCTATTGGGGCTGCAACCAGTACATCATCCAGCGTGGTCTGGCCGCCAAGAGCTTGCAGGAAGCGCAGCGCGGCATGGTGCTGGCCGGTTTCCTCAAGCTGATCATGCCGGTCATCATCGTGCTGCCGGGCATCGCCGCCGTGATGCTGGCGCCCGATCTGGGCAAGCCCGATCTGGCCTATCCCACCATGATGCGCATGCTGCCGCCCGGCCTGCTGGGGCTTGTCTTTGCCGCGCTGGTGGCGGCCATCGTCGCCTCCACCGCCAGCAAGATCAACTCGATCGCCACCATCTTCACGCTGGATGTCTATGCCAAATGGTTCGCCCATGGGCAGAAGAGCGAGACCCATCTGGTTCGCGTGGGCCGCATCGCCGCCAGCGTTTCCATCGTGATCGCGATCCTGACGGCGCGCCCGCTGCTGGGCAGCCTCGATCAGGCGTTCCAGTATATTCAGGAGTTCTCCGGCTTCGTCACGCCGGGCATCACGGTGATCTTCCTGCTCGGCCTGTTCTGGCCGCGCGCGACGGAGAATGGCGCGCTGATGGGCGCCATCGCCTCGGTGATCCTGAGCATCTTCTTCCGTTTCAGCGGGATCGAGGCCTTGAGCGCGATCCCCTTCATGAACCGCATGCTGATCATCTTTGCCCTGTCGCTGGTGCTGGCGGTGGTGGTGTCGCTGGCCCGTCCGGCGGCTGCTGGATCCAACCGTATTCGTTTGGATACAGTCGATTTTCGCACTACGCGGGGCTTCAATCTGGCCCGCGGTGCTGATCCTGGTCATTCTGGCGATCCTGTATGGAGTGTGGTGGTAATATGGCGAGCAAGATGACTCGGGGCGCCTTTCTGGGTGTCGACTGGGGCACCACCAACCGGCGGGTCTATCGCTTTGCCGCCGACGGCACAGTCGAGGCCAGCGAGCGCGACGACAAGGGCCTGCTTTCGGTAACGCCGGGCACCTTCCCGGCCGAGGCCGCTGCGATCCGCGCGCAATTCGGCGATCTGCCGATGCTGTGTGCGGGGATGGTCGGTTCGGCCAGGGGCTGGGCCAATGTGCCTTACGTCTCCTGCCCGGCCGGAACGCAGGCGCTGGCCGAGGGGCTGCATTGGGTCGAGCCGGGGCGCACCGCCATCGTGCCGGGCCTTTCCATCGCGGAAGGTCAGAGCGGCGATGTGATGCGCGGCGAGGAAGTGCAGTTGCTGGGCGCGGTGGCCGCCGGTCTGGCGCCTGCCGATGGTCTGCTGTGCCAGCCGGGCACCCATTGCAAATGGGCACGGATGCGCGGCGAAACCGTGAGCCATTTCTCCACCAGCATGACCGGCGAGATGTTCGCCCTGCTCAAGGCCCACAGCCTGATCGGCAGTTTCCTTTCGGGCGAGGTCTCCGATGGCCCGGCCTTCCGCAGCGGCGTGGCCGACGGGCTCGACAGTCGCCTGCTGCGCCACCTGTTTGGCGTGCGCGCGGCGGCTCTGCTGGGGCTGCGTGCCGAGGAAGACTGCGCAGCCTACACCAGCGGCTTGCTGATCGGCAGCGACATCGCCAGCCGCGCGCTGGCCAAGGGGGAGGAGGTCTATGTGCTGGCCGACCCCTATCTGGGCGGGCTCTATGCCGCCGCCATCGAGGAGGCGGGCGGGCGCGCCATCGCGGTCGACAGCCATGCCAGCTTCGCCGCCGGAATTTTGCAGATCTGGAAGGAATGCGCATGACCATCACCGCCGATTTCACCGAAGCCATGGGCCGCTGCCCGCTGGTGGCCATCCTGCGCGGCGTGCGCCCCGACGAGATCATCGACATCGCCGATGGGCTGGTCGAGGCCGGTTTCACCATGATCGAGGTGCCGCTCAATTCGCCCGAGCCGCTCGATTCCATCGGTCTGATCGCCAAGCGCTATGACCGCCATGTGCTGGTCGGCGCGGGCACGATGCTGAGTGTCGAGGATGTGGCCAATGTCGCCGAGCGCGGCGGGCGGTTGATGGTTTCGCCCAACAGCAATCCCACGGTGATCAGCGCGGCGGTGGCGGCGGGCATGGCCGCGCTGCCGGGCTATTTCACCCCGACCGAGGCCTTTGCGGCGCTGGAGGCCGGTGCCCATGGCCTGAAGCTGTTCCCCGCCGAGGGGGCCAGCCCCGCTGTGCTGAAGGCGCAGCGCTCGGTGCTGCCCAAGAATGTGCCGGTGCTGGCCGTGGGCGGCGTGAGCGTCGACAATCTGGGCGAGTGGATGGCGGCAGGCGCGGCGGGCGCCGGGCTGGGCGGTTCGCTCTACAAGGTGGGTGACAGCAGCGAGACCGTGCGCGAGCGGGCTGTGGCCTTCGTCTCGGCCTATAAGAGTATTATTGCATAGGTTGGTGATGGGCTTTTCGCAGTTTGCGTTCGTGAATTGTGCAGATGCACAAATTCAGACGCGAATTGCGAAGAGTGAACATGTGTTAATCATAAAGAAGCTTTTCTTCTTTGGACGTTGTAACAATTGCCCTGAATACGAAACATTGGGGTTCTATCAGGATCAGGCGAATCGCCAAAAGGTGATCGTCATGAGAGGATGACCCATGTTCGACGAAATCGACGCGGCCTATTATCGTGTAAGGGCAGATGAGGAGCGCGAGAAAGCGCAATCCCCCAATGCCAGGCTCGCCGAAAGGCATCGCCGTCGCGCCTCCGCCTTTGAGGCGAAGGCCAAAGCCCTGCTGGAGCGGAATACGGCTCTGGTCTGATCGGCAGGCGGATCGCAGCGTCCATTGATACCTTGCCGCGCATGATGATGGGCCCGGTTGCCGATGCAGCCGGGCCCATTGCCTTATCGGCCAAACGCTCTGCGCCGGACCGGATTCAGGCCCGTTCGGCGGGGCCGGGCGACCATCTGTTACATTGTCGCACCGGCCAAATTTAACCTTTTATCAGCCATGTTGCCGGATATCCGATCGCGGAGGGAAAGCCCGATCAGCCAGGGTCAGGCTGGTCTCCTTGAGGGTATACGCATATGACACTTTCCCTTGGTAGCGTGAGTGGCGCCGCTTCCTCGCTCCTCTCCGCCGTGACCGGCAGCGCTCAGGCCGCGACGCCTTCGACCAACACCACACAGGCGGCCACAACCACCACGCCCGCCCCCGCGAAGGCACATCATGGCGGGCACCACCATGGCGGCGGCACGTCGTTCAGCGACATTCTCAGTGCCCTGACGAGTCCCTCCTCGACCAGCACCACGGGCACGTCGAGCAGCACGACAAGCCTGCTTGGCTGATCGATCCGCCTGATGATGTTGATCCTTCACAAAGGCAGGGCAGGGGCATGATCCGCACCGAAGCGATTGCTCTGGGGCCGATCCTGCCGGTCGACCTGCCCTCCCTGTGCATGTGGGACGATGATCCGGAAATCACCCGGCTCAACCGCCCCTATGTGCCCCAGAACCTCCAGCGGCAGAGCGATTTCTGGCTCAATGCCGCCGGGGATCACGCGCGGGTCTTCTTTGCGATCCGCCGCATGGGCAGCGCGGAGATCATCGGCCATGTCCAGATCATGGAGATCGATCCGATCCACCGCTCGGCCTCGCTGGGCATTCTGATCGGCAGGAAGGAGCAGCGCGGCCAGGGCTATGGGCGGCAGGCGATGCAGCTGGCCATCGACTATTGCTGGCGCCACCTCAATCTGCGGCGGCTGTCGCTGCGCGTGCACAGTGTCAATACGGCGGCCATCGCGCTCTATCGCCATTTGGGCTTCGAGATCGAGGGCGTGCTGCGTCAGGCCGAATTCATCGATGGCGGCTGGACCGATATCACCCTGATGGCGCTGCTCCACCCGGAGCGGTGACCGGCCTTTCGGGCCATGATCCAGCCTGACTGCACCATCCTATGGGGCGTCGCAACTGCCTCGACTGCGCCCATTTCCGGCACGGCCCATCGGCGCGGGAGGCGCTGCTGCCGAGGCTGGCGGGCGCGTCACCGGGACATGCCTCGCTGTGAGGCTTTCGCAAGCGCCTGAAAGGCTGGGCAGAGCGGCATGGAGCCGTTAGGAAGGCCGCCATGATGCGCCTGATCACTTTTCTTCTCGCCCTTATGCTGGCGGTGCCGGCCCTTGCTCAGGATACCGATCCGATCCTCGCCTCGACCCAGGCGCTGGATCAGGCTGCCACGGAATATCAGGCGATCGATGCCGCGCTGAACGGCAGGGCCGGGGCCAGTCAGGCGCAGGCGCTGAAAGATCGCGCCGCCGCCGTGAAGCAGACGGCGAACGATCAGGTCGAGGCCTTGCAGACGCAGCTCCAGCTCGTCGATGCGCGGGTGGCGCAGCTTGGCCCGGTCACCCCCGGCGTGGTCGAGGCGCCCGACATTCAGGCCCAGCGCAAATTGCTGGCGCAGCAGCGCTCAACGGTGGATTCCGCGATCAAGCGCGGCAAGCTGCTGGCCACCGAGGCTGATCAGCTCAACACCGAAATCGCGCAAAATCAGGCCGATGCCTTTTCCGAACAGATGTCGCAGCGGGTGGCCTCGCCGCTCAGCGGGCAGTTCTGGGGGCCGCTGATCCGCTCCGTGCCGCGTGACAGCCGCCGTTTCTCCGGCTTCCTCTCCGCCGAGGCCCATGCGATCCTGCAAGGCATGAAGAGCGGCGGCATGCCCGCCGCCGTGCTGGGTCTGCTGGTGGCTTTCGTGCTGATCGGCCCGGCGCGCCTCTCCCTGCGCGCGGCAGGGCGTCGCTATGTGATCGAGCGTGTGCCGGGCAGCCGTATCCGCCGCTCGACGCTGGCCTTATGGCTGGCGGTGGTGGGCACGCTGCTGCCCACGCTGGCGGTGGCGGCCGCTCTGGCGGGGCTGCGCGCCGGGGACATGCTGGCGCCTGCATGGGACCAGCAGAGCAGCCGCTTCCAGATGGCCAGCATGATCGCCGCGCTGATTTTCGCGCTGGGCGGCGCGCTCCTGCAGCGGCGCCAGCCCTCGTGGCGGCTGATCTCCATTTCCGACGATTCCGCGCATCGGCTGCGCCCGCTCACCTTTGCGGCTGCGGCGGTGACGATGGTCTGCACGCTGATGATCGTGGTGCGCGACGGCATGGGGGCAAGCGGCCCGCTGCAGGCCGCCGTCGATGCGGCGACCGCGCTGATCTACATCGCGCTGGTGATGGGCATTCTGGTGAGCGGCGCCCGTGCCCGCTCTCATGCCCACAGCGTGCGTGCCCAGAGCGGCCAGAGTGAGGCGGAGGAGAGCGGCGAGCAATCGGTGATGGCCTTCCTGTCGCTGGCCGCATGGGGTGTGCTGATCCTTTCGGTGATCTCGCTGCTGAGCGGCTATATCGTCTTTGCCTTGTTCCTGACGCGCTTCATGGTGTGGACGGCTTTGGTCGCCTCGGCGCTCTATCTGCTGCTGATCGCGGTGGATGACATCTGCAACACCATCTTCGATCGCGAAGGGCGGCTGGCCGACACCTTCTCGCAGGGGTTCGGCATCCGCCGCAGCCTGATCGACCAGTTCGGCGTGGCCCTGTCCGCTGTGCTACGGGTGCTGCTGATCCTGCTGGCGATCGGCATGGTGTCGCGGCCCTTTGGCTCGAATGTGTCGAGCATTTTCGACCAGCTTGGCCAGATCGCTCAGGGCGTCACCATCGGGTCGGTCACGATTTCGCCCGGCGCGATCCTGCGCGCTCTGGCGGTGCTGGCGGTCGGGCTGTTCATGGTGCGCGGGCTGCAGCGCTGGCTGACGGGGCGCTATCTGCCCGCCACCGATCTGGATTCGGGCGCGCAGAATTCCATTGCCATGGTGGTGCGCTACACCGGGCTGATCCTGGTGGTGTTGTGGACTTTTGCCTCGCTGGGCATCGGGGTGGAGCGGATCGCGCTGCTGCTCTCGGCCCTGTCGGTCGGCATCGGTTTTGGTCTTCAGGCGATCACGCAGAACTTCGTCTCGGGCCTGATCCTGCTGGCGGAGCGCCCGGTGAAGATCGGCGACTGGGTGAAGATCGGCGATCAGGAGGGCGACGTCAAACGCATCAGCGTGCGCGCCACGGAAATCCAGATCGCGGACCGCTCGACCCTGATCGTCCCCAATTCCGAGCTGATCACCAAGAGCATCGTCAACAAGACGCTGGCCGATCCGCTGGGGCGCATCCAGTTGCAGTTCTCGGTGCCGCTGGGCAGCGATGTGGAGCAGGTGCGCAGCATCGTGATGGCGATCTATGCCGACCAGAGCGCCGTGCTGGATGACCCCAAGCCCAGCCTCTTCATCGACAAGATTGCCGACGGGCGGGTCAATTTCAACGGCTTTGCCTTCGTCAGCTCGCCGCGCCTGGTCTATGGCACGCGCAGCGAGATCTGGTTCAACCTGCTCTCGCAACTGCCCGCGGCGGGCATCGAGCTGGGCAGCACGCCTCAGCAGGTGCAGTGGATCGGCTCACCCTCCGGCGAGGCGGGGCCTCATCCGGAGGATAACGTGTAAAGCCTATTGCCCGGCGTTTGGCGCCGGGCAGATGGTGAAGGGGCTGGGCTTCTTGCCTTCCTTCTCTTCGGTCATGGACTCGATCACGAATTCGAACAGGCCGGCCATGTTCTGGGCGGGCATCGGCTGGATCAGCGGCAGCACCCGGCCGATCGCGTTGCAGGCCTTCAGCTTGATCGGCTTGCCCGCCACCATCGCGGTGACGAAGGTGCGCAGCGCGGTCGGATCGTCGCTGGCCAGAAAACCGGCCAGCACATTCTTCGCCGGATCATCGCCCTGCGCCAGCAGCTTGTTGAGCGTTACCCGCGTGCGGGGCCATGCCGCGTCGGAACTGGGCTGATACTGCTTGACCAGCATCTCTGCCGTCGCGCTGAAATTGGCCTGGGGCGGCATCACCTTGCGGCACATGCCATCGACGGCCTGAACCGCCGTGGGCAGGGCAAAGGTCACGATATCCTGCGCTTCCTCGCGCGTGATGCAGCTTTTGGCCGCCGTGTCGGCCAGCGCCTGCGAGGGCAAGGCCATGATCATTCCCGCCAGAAGATAGGATCGCAGAGACATAATCACTCCCATTGGTTTGGGCAGGCTCATGGCATGGCTGTCTGTAACGGCAAAGAAGAAGTTGTGCGCGGCAGGGTGGTTGCGAAGTAAGTGGCCCGTCGGGCTTTGCAGCGATCGGGAAGCGTCGCCATTTTGCCTTCTTTCACCGTGGTTTCACGGAAGTGACACGCAGCGGGCCTAACGGAGCCGGAATCCCCCTGTCTCCGAGTTGCCGTGACTGTCATCCGCCCCATCGACCGCTGGTTTGTCGAGGAGGTCCTCCCCTGTGAGGGCCGCCTGCTGGCCGCCGCCCAGCGCATGTGCCGCGATACCGAGGATGCGCGCGATCTGGTGCAGGACGTGCTGGCGCGCATGCTGACCATAGAGGGCTGGAGCGCCATCGCCTCGCCGCAAAGCTATATGCTGCGGATCATGCGCAACATGGCGATCGAGCGCATCCGCCGCGCCCGCATCGTCGATTTCCGCCAGTTGAGCGAGACCGATCATCTCGATCTGGCCGATGACGCCCCGGACCAGCAGCGCATCGCCGAGGACCGCGAGGCGCTGGCCCATTTCCAGCACGCGCTGGCCGCTCTGCCCGAACGTTGCCGCGAGGTCTTTGTGCGCCGCCGTCTAGAGGAGCAGGCCCCGCGCGCCATTGCCGAGGAGCTGGGCGTCAGCCTCTCCACGCTGGAAAAGCGGCTGGCGCGCGCGCTCCATCTGTTGACCAGCGCCATGGCCCCGCGCCGCCATGGCGAGCCGCCCGCGCAAGGGCAGATGGACGCCGGGGAGCGGGACAGCGTGGCGGGCTCATAGCAGCACACACCGCCAACTTTATTTTACATCGAGCGAGAAAGATGTGGCGGTTTGCGGCGCCCCAATCGTCCTCGACCTGTGCCTTGCCATGAAAGAGAGATCTGTTGACGCGGAAAAGTGATGATTTTCCAGAGTTAATGCCGGACTCGATGGATGACCCGGTCGCCGCTCAGGCCGCGCTCTGGCTGGCGCGCCATCAGCTTGGCACGCTGGAGGATGAGGCGTTCCAGCACTGGCGACAGGCCGATCCGCGCCATGCTCTGGCCTTTGCCCGCGTTCTGGCGGCGTGGGAGGCTGCCGGGCGTTTGCCGACCGCGGCCGAACCCGCGACCATGCCGCGCCGCTCCTTTATGCGGGTGGCGGCCATGGTCGGCGCGGTGGCGCTGGCCGGAGCGGGAGGCTTTGCCTCGCGCGCCTATGCCTGGAGCACGGCCTCCACCGCGCTGGGTGAAAGCCGCAAGATTGCGCTTCCTGATGGCAGCATGGCCGCGCTCAACACCTTTTCGCGTCTGTCATGGCGCTTTTCCGCCGGCGAGCGCACCTTGTGGGTGGAGCAGGGCGAGGTGGCCATCGATCTGGTGCCGGGCCCTGTCGCCAGCCTGCATGGCGAGGACCGGCTGGCCCAGCTCTCGGCCGGGCGGTTCAACGTCAGGCTGCGTGGCGATACGTTGGACCTGATGGTGCTGCGCGGCAGCGCTCAGGCTCGGGCCGTGAGCGCGCAGGGTGGGCACAGCCTGCTGCTCTCGCGGCAGGATGCGGTGGTGCGCCCGGTCACCACCCTGCAAATGTCCACCGCCATCGCCTGGCAGCAGGGCGAGATCCTGTTTCAGGACGCCACGCTGGGCACGGCGGTGGAGGAATACAACCGCTATCTGGCGCGCAAGATCGTTATCGTCGATCCCGATCTGGCCGCCATTCCGGTGGGCGGGCGCTTCACCTCATCGGACCCGAGCGCCTTTCTGCGCGCGGTGTCGATGGGGCTGGGGGTGCGTGTCTCCACCTCCGACGGTGGCTATTTTCTCACGCACTGAAAATATTTTTCGCGGCACTTGGCGGTGCGCCGGCGCGCAATCGTCTTGGAAGGCAAGGGCCTCTCGGGTCGCACCACAACACAGCCTTAACCATAAGGGTCTCCTTCATGTCTGCGCGTTATGTCCAGAAGTCGCTTTTTGCGGCTCTCCTTGTCACGTCCGCTCTTCACGCCATGCCCGCCTGCGCCGGCACGGGGCAGAGCTTCGACATTCCCGCCCAGTCGCTGGCCAAGGCGCTGACGCTCTATGGCCGTCAGGCCGGGGTGCAGATCTTCTTCCCCAGCGGACGCATCGCTGGCGTGACCTCGGTCGAATTGAAGGGCGCCATGCCGCGTGAGGCCGCCCTGCGCCGCCTGATCGCGGGCAGCGGTCTGGAAATCAAGAGCGACGACGGCAAGACCGTGATCCTTGGCGCCCGTGATGGTGCGCCCGAGACGCCGGTGGCCGCCGCTGGCGACGACATCATCGTGACCGGCACGCGCGAGCAGGCGCAGACGACCTTCACCGCCCTGTCGTCCATCGATACTTTCTCGGCCAAGACGGTCAATTCCACCGTCAGCAGTCAGTTGCATGAAACGCTGGCGCAATTGGTGCCCGGCTTTCAGGTCAAGAAGCAGCCCGCTTCGGATGGCCCCGAGTTCATCCGCCCGGCCTCGCTCGACGGGCTGTCGGCGGACATGACGCTGGTGATGGTGAACGGCAAGCGCTTCCACCGTTCGGCCTTCCTCAACAATGGCACGGGGGCGCAGGCCGCCGATCTGGCGCAGATCCCTACCTTCGCCATCGACCGGCTGGAGGTGCTGCGCGACGGCGCCTCGGCGCAATACGGCACCGATGCCATCGCGGGCGTCATCAACATCATCATGGACACCAAGCCGGGCTTTTCGGCCTATGCGCAAGGGTCGCAATATTACCATGGCGATGGTGCGGCAGCCCAGTTCGGCGGGCGTGCGGGCTTTGCGCTGAAGGGCGGCGGCCATGTGGTGGTGACGGCGGAATATGCCCATAACGATGCCACCTCGCGCACCAATCAGCGCCCCGATGCGATCGCCTTCGCCGCCGCCAACCCCAACCTGACCATCCCCAACCCCGTGCAGCGCTGGGGCAATCCCAGCCTGACCACGCTGAAATTCGCGCTGGACGCCGCCAAGCCGATCACCGACAGCATCGAGGCCTATGCTTTTGGCACCTATGGCAATGGCCATGGCTGGTCGGACATCAACTGGCGCAATCCGTCGAGCAACAGCAATCTCTACAACACCAGCGCGGCCTATCCCGGCTTCAATCTGAACACGGTCTATCCCGCCGGTTTCACCCCCAGCGAGGGCGTGCGCTACACCGATCTGCAGGCCGTGGGCGGGGTGCGCAGCACCGGCAAGGGCGATTTCACCTGGGATCTGAGTGGCTCCTACGGCGTCAACAACACCAATTTCTACCTCAACAATTCGATCAACGCCTCGCTGGGGGCGGACAGCCCGCATAATTTCTATCTGGGCCGTCAGGTGCAGCAGGAGTTCAACCTCAACGCCGATGGCGTCTATCGCCTGAGCACGCCGCTCTTCGCCAAGCCGATCAACATCGCCTTCGGTGCCGAGCGCCGCGTGGAAACCTACAGCATCCGTCAGGGCGACTATGCCTCCTATGCGGTGGGGCCGGCGGCCTCCTACGGGCTGGCGGCGGGCGCCAGCGGCTTCCCCGGTTTCACGCCGGGCCAGAGCGGCTCGTGGAGCCAGGAAAGCTACGCCGGCTATCTCGATGTGCAGGTGCCGCTGACCAGCAAATGGACCGCCGAAGTCGCGCTGCGCGATGAAAGCTATGCCAGCTTCGGCAACACCTTCAACTACAAGCTGGCCACCCGTTACGAGCTGACCCCGGCCATCGCCGTGCGCGGTTCGTGGTCCACCGGCTTCAAGGCGCCGACCCCGGCGCAGCTTAATTCGACCAGCACCACGCAGGGCCTCGATACCACCACGCTGCTGCTCTACACCACCGGGCGCCTGTCGCCGACCAATGGCGTGGCGCAGTTCTTCGGTGGCAAGGCGTTGAAGCCTGAAACCTCGAAGACCGCCTCCTTCGGCACGATCTGGAAGACGCCCTTTGGACTTTCGGGTTCGCTCGATGCCTATCAGATCGAGGTCGACAACCGGTTCAGCGTCTCGCCGACTTACACGATCACCTCGGCGATCCGTCAGCAATTGCTGGCCAGCGGGGTGACCCAGGCGGGCGACTACACCTCGATCACCTTCTTCACCAATGACTACAACACCCGCACGCGCGGCGTCGATCTGGTGCTATCCTACAAGCATCGTGTCGGGCCGGGGCAACTCGATGCCACGGCGGCCTACAGCTACACCCAGACCAAGGTGACGCGCGGCACGTTGGCCAGCAACGCCACGCAGAAGATCCTGTTCGAACAGGGGCTGCCGCAGAACAACGCCACCGGCTCCATCGCCTATACGCTGGGCAAGGTGACGGTGATGGGCCGTGGCCGCTATTACGGCGCGTGGACCGATAGCAGCGGCAACGCCACGGGCGATATCTTCCAGCGCTTTGGCGGGATCGCGCTGTTCGATGCTGCGGTGACCTATGCCTTCACCCCGAAGATTTCGCTGCGCGTCGGCGCGGAGAACATCTTCAACACCTACCCCGACAAGGCGGTCTTCCAGGCCAGCCGTGGTCTGGTCTATTCGCGCAACGCACCCTATGACACCAATGGCGGCAACTTCTATGGCCGGGTGGATGTGAAGTTCTGATGTCGATCTCGCGTCGTAACAGCCTGTCCCTGATGGCCGGGAGCCTTGTCGCTCCCGGTCTTGCGGGCCCCGCGCTGTCCGCCCCCCAGCCCGAACATAGTGGTGAGGCCAAAGCCCGCCTCGGCGTCACCGAAAACCCTTTCGGACCGAGCCCCGCCGCGCGCCGCGCCATCGTGGAGTCGGTGGCAGAGGCGGCCTATTACCCGCATAGCGAGGCCCCGCTGCGCGACATCATCGCAAAGCAGGAAGGGCTGGCACGCGATCATCTCACCCTGTCGAGCGGCTCGCTCGATGCGCTGACCCTGCTGACCGTGGCGATTGCCGCAGGGGGCCGGGTGGTGGCGCCTCAGCCGACCTATGCCACCCATCTCATCTATGCCGCGCGGCAGGGGATCGAGACCGATTGGGTAAAGCTGCGCGCCGACCATCATATCGATCTGGACGGCATGCTTGCGGCCATCGGCCCGCGCACGAAGCTGGTTTACATCTGCAACCCCAACAACCCCACCGGTGTGCGCCCTGACCCGGAAGCGTTGCGTGCCTTCTGCATCGCCGCTTCGACCAAGGTGCCGGTACTGGTGGACGAAGCCTATTTCGAACTGGCCCCCGATCCGCATCGCCAGTCGATGGCGGCGCTGGTGAGGGAAGGGCATGATGTGATTGTCACCCGCACCTTTTCCAAGGTCTACGGGCTCGCGGGCTTTCGCATCGCCTATACGCTGGCGCGGCCCGAGCGGATCGCCCTGCTCAACAGCCGTATCACCACATCGCGCAATCAGGCGGGGCTGGCGGCGGCAACCGCCTGTCTGGGCGATAGCGCCTATCTGGCTGGCGCCATCGCCTATCTGAAGGGCTGTCGCGAGCAGATCTATCGCATCTGCCAGGCCAATGGGCTGCGCTATCTGCCGTCGGACGGCACCTTCGTCTATGTCGACTGCGGCATGCCTGCGGTGGAGATGCAGAAGCGGCTGGCCGCGCTCAGCGTCGAGGTGCGGTTGTTCGAAGGCGATGCCTATCGCAACTGGATGCGGGTGGGCACGGCGACCCCGGCGGAACTGACCTATTTCGGCCAGGTGTTGCCGAGGGCGCTGAAAGGCTGAGCTTCGTCACCCCTTATCGGGCGGACTTGACGCTGCGCTGCCTGTGCGGAATGCAGAGGATGCGGCGGCGTATCTGTCGTCGCATCCTCTGACGAACAGGATTGATGATGCTCAGCAGCGCTCCGGCGGTCGCCTGCGCCATTCTCGCGGTGATCCTCTCCGGCCTGTCGAAAGGCGGCTTTGCGGGGGTGGGCGCGCTGGCCATGCCGATCATGGCGCTGGCCAACCCGCCGGTGGAGAGCGCGGCGGTGCTGCTGCCGATCCTGGTGGTGCAGGATGTCGTCAGCGTCTGGTCCTTCCGCAAGAACTGGGACCGCACCGTGCTGCTGGTGATGCTGCCGGGCATGATGATCGGCGTGGTGCTGGGCTATCTTTTCGCGGCGCGCGTGTCGGAGCGGGCGGTGCTGGCCATGGTGGGCGGATTGTCCGTGCTGTTCGGCCTGCAGCGCCTGTGGCACGAGCGGGGGCAGGGCGCCGTGCTGCCTTCCAATTCGCCGCGCTGGCTGGGCGTGCTGTTCGGCATCGGCTCGGGCTTTGGCAGTCAGGTGGCGCATGCCGGGGCTCCGCCGTTTCAGATGTGGGTGCTGCCGCGCCGCCTGCCGCGAGACGCGCTGGTGGGCTCCACCGCGATCTGCTTTGCCTTTATGAACTGGATCAAGGTGCCGGCCTATGTCGCGCTGGGGCAGTTCAGCCGGGCCAATGTGCTGGCGTCGGCCATGCTGATGCCGGTGGCGCTGGGGGCGACATGCGCGGGGGTGGTGCTGGTGCGCCGCGTCGATCCGGCGCGGTTCTACACCATCATCTATGCGCTGATGATTGCCATCGGCATCAAGCTGGTGCTGGATGGTGTGGGCTGGCCCTAAGGAACGGGGCGTATGTCGGCGTCGGGCTGGTTTTCGGGCGCGGCCTTGGCGAAAGCGGGATGCTGGCGCGCATGGGCGACGGCGGCGTTGAGGTGCGGCCAGGCACTCAGATCGATGCCGAAACGCTCGGCGGCATAGGCTTGCGGGACCAGATAGGCATCGGCCAGCGTGGGCGCATCGCCATAGGCATAGGCCCCGCCATGCCGGGCGATCAGCGTCTCCAGCGCCGCGAAACCTTCCGCGATCCAGCGGGCGATCCAGGCGCTGACCTGCGCCTCATCGGCCCCCAGATCGCCGCGCAGGGATTTGAGGATGCGCAGATTGTTGACCGGATGGATATCGCAGCCCACGATGGCCGCCATCGCCCGCACCTGTGCCCGCGCGACAGGATCGGTGGGCAGCAGGGGCGGTTGGGGATGGGCCTCTTCCAGCCACTCCAGAATGGCGGGCGACTGGATGAGCACCTCGCCCTCGACCTCCAGCGCGGGGACCAGCCCCTGCGGCTGGAGGGTGAGGAAAGCGCTGTCCTTATGCGCACCCTTGCGCAGATCATGGGTGACCTGCTCATAGGCAAGCCCTTTCAGATTCAGCGCGATCCGCGTGCGATAGGACGTGCCCGACCGCCAATAACCATGCAGCCGGATCATGCCGGCGTGGCCAGAATGACCGCGCGGCATTCGCCAAAGCCGATTGAAGCGCGGCCCGGCGCCTGAGCACTGGCGGTGATGGAGATTTCATCGCCATCCTGCAGGAAGCTGCGCGTCTCGCCGGTGGGCAAGGTGAAGGGGGCCTTACCGCCTTCGGTGATCTCCAGCAGGCTGCCATAGCTGTCTGCCGTAGGCCCCGAGATCGTGCCGGTTCCCAGCAGATCGCCCGGATTGAGGTTGCACCCGCCCGAGGCATGATGCGCCACGATCTGCGCCAGCGTCCAGTACATGTTGCTGGCCGGGCCTTCGAGAGGCGCAGCGGAGGGAGGCCTTCCTCACGCATCTTCGCGCTGGAGAGCCAGACTGACAGCGAAAGCGACAGCGCGCCCTGCGCCTGATCGGCACTGTCCAGCAGATAGGGCAGCGGCGCTGGATCGCCTTCGGGCCGGGCGGGCTGGGCGATGCGGAAAGGCGCCAGCGCCTCGGCGGTCACGACCCAGGGCGAGATGGTGGTGTGGAAGTTCTTGGCCAGAAACGGCCCGAGGGGCTGATACTCCCAGGCCTGAAGATCGCGCGCCGACCAGTCGTTGAGCAGGCTGAGCCCGGCGATATGCGCGCTGGCCTGCCCGATGGGGATGGTGGTGCCCAAGGCATTGCCCTGCGCCACCCAGATGCCCAGCTCCAGCTCATAGTCGAGGCGAGCGCTGGGTTCGAAGACCGGCACCTCGGCGTCAGGCGCCTTGCGCTGGCCGCGCGGGCGCACCACGGGCTCGCCGCTGGGGCGCACCGAAGAGGCGCGGCCATGATAGCCGATCGGCACATATTTGTAGTTGGGCAGCAGCGGATTGTCGGGGCGGAACAGCTTGCCGACATTGGTGGCATGATGGATGCCGACATAGAAATCGGTGTAATCGCCGATCCGCGCGGGCAGATGCAACGTGACCGAGGCGCTGTCATGCAGCGCGGGTTCGATGTCTTTGCGATAGCCCTCGTCGCTCAAAAGCTGCGACAGGCGCTGGCGCAGCTGATTGCGATCCTGAGGCGGCAAGGCGAAGAGATCGTTGAGGGTCGCCTGACCCGCCGGGCCTCGTGCTTCCTCGGGCAGGAAGCCCGCGATGGCGGCCAGATCGAGCACGCTCTCGCCAATGGCGACGCCGATGCGCTGCTGGCTCCCCGCAGGCGAAAACACGCCCAGAGGCAGGTTCTGGATCGGAAATTCAGCGTGGCCATTGGCCGAGGCGACCCAGCTTGTCAGGCTGGGCTCATGGGTGTGGTCGATCTGGGGCAGGGTCACTGCGCAGCTCCTGAAAGGGGGACTTGAGCCTTCTGGAAACCGGCCCAGCAGTCGTCGTAATCGAGCTGCATCAGCGGTGTTTCCATGGCGAAACGAGTGGGGCGGAAGACGTGGCAACTCTCGAACATGAAGGCCATGGTGTTCTCGATGCGATGCGGGGCGAGCTTGGCCTTCACCGCCGCCTCATGGCTGGCCTGATCGGGTCCGTGGCCCGACATCTGGTTGTGCAGCGAGGCTCCGCCCGGCGCGAAACCGCCCGCCTTGGCATCGTAAGCGCCATGGATCAGGCCCATGAACTCGCTCATCACATTGCGGTGGAACCATGGCGGGCGGAAGGTGTCCTCGGCGACCATCCAGCGTGGGGGGAAGATCACGAAGTCGCAATTGGCCGTGCCGGCATGCGCGGTGGGCGAGGTCAGCACGGTGAAGATCGACGGGTCGGGATGGTCGAAGCTGACAGTGTTGATCGTGTTGAAGCGCGTGAGATCATAGCGATAGGGCGCCAGATTGCCGTGCCATGCCACCACATCGAAGGGCGAGTGATCGAGCGTCGACTGCCAGAGATGACCCTGGAACTTCTGCACCACCTCGACAGGTTCGTCGCTATCCTCGAACCACGCCAGCGGCGTTTCGAAATCGCGCGGATTGGCAAGGCCGTTGGAACCGATGGGCCCCAGATCGGGCAGGCGGAAGATGGCCCCATGGTTCTCGCAGACATAGCCGCGCGCGGGCCCGTCAAGCAACTCCACCCGGAAGCGCACCCCGCGCGGGACCACCGCGATCTGCTCTGGCTCCACGGTGATGCGACCCAGTTCGGTGACGATCAGCAGGCGGCCCTGCTGAGGCACGATCAGCCATTCGCCATCCGCGCTGAAGAAGGCCCGCCCCTGCATCGAGGCGTTGCAGGTATAGAGATGGACGCTGACGCCAACCCCGGTGCCGACATCACCATTGCCGCAATAGGTCGTCAGGCCATCGACAAAGTCGACCGGCTCGGTCGGGATCGGCTGCGGATCCCAGCGCAGGCGGTTGGGGCTGGGCGGGGCGGTGTCATAGGGATTGGCGCGGATCAGGCTGTCGCGCGCATAGGGCACGAAGGGCGGATGCTGCGCGGTGGGGCGCAGGCGATAGAGCCATGAGCGCTTGTTCTCCATGCGCGGCGCGGTGAAGGCGGTGCCCGAAAGCTGCTCGGCAAACAGGCCATAGGGCACATGCTGGGGCGAATTGCGGCCCACCGGCAGAGCGCCGGGCACGGCCTCGGTCGCCAGATGATTGCCGAAGCCGGGCAGATAGGCGTCAACCGCAGGGGCGGCGCGGACCACTGTCTCCGGATGAGGTGAGACGGTCATGAGGATACTCCCAAACGTCCCGCATTGGCTGCGGGACTTGTGTTTCTTCAAAGCGCGTGTCTGTTCCCACCGCCTTCATGGGGAGAGATGATAACGAAGCAGGCGGGCTCACACCAGCAGGAGGTTGCGCCCGATGGAAATAATCTTGCGCGCTGCTGCCTGAAGCCGCCCCTGCCTCACGACCGGTTCATCGTTGAAAATGTGTCGGTTGAGCCGGGCGGAGCCGCTCCATCGGCGCCATGGCTGAAGAATGTCCTGAAAATCCGGGCCGCTCAAACGTCTGATGTCTAAAAGGCTAATGCGAGGCGGTCTCATGAAAATCGACCTCGCCCGGCTCAGACTGTATGGAGCGATCATGATGACCCCTTGCGACTCACCTGCTTGCCTCACAGCGAACCGGTCCATGATGCGAGAGACACAGGCATGATCCGTTCCTCCACCGGACTGCAATTGGCGCTGCCGCAACGCTCCGAGCCAACCCTGCTTGTGGCCAGGCCCGAGGAGGCTCAGACCATCTTCTACACCCCGCCCACGCGACGCCACTATGGCGCGGCGGGCAGCCGCTGGAAAAGCCTTGGCGCCACGCTGGCGATCTATGGCGTGGTGGCAGGGGGGCTGCTGGTTTCGATCTCGGTGTCTTTCGTCAGGCCCGCGCCGCCTCAGGCGCTGACGGTGATGAACACCGAAACCGCAGCCTCTCCGCCCGAAACGCCGCCCAGGGCGAAGGAGGAGCCCAAGCCTGTCGAGAAGAAGGAGGCGGTGCAGCAGCCGCTCAAGACCGAGCCGCTGCCGCCAATGAAGGTCTCGATCTCGCCGATCGTCGCGCCGGTGCCGGTGATCGCCCCCAAACCGGTCGATCCCGCTCCCAAAGAGCCCGAGGCGGCCGCGCCCAAGACCGCTCCGGCCCCGCCCGCGCCGCGCATCGCCAGCACCGGCCCCGACACATGGGAAGGCCGCGTGCTGATGCAACTCAGCAAAAAGCGGCACTATCCGGCGGGCGCCATGGCCCGGCGCCAGCAGGGCGTGCCCTATATCCGCTTCGTGATGGACCGGCAGGGCAAGGTGCTCTCGGCCAGTCTGGAGCGCTCAAGCGGCGTGCCCGACCTCGATCGCGAGGCACTGAGCCTGCCCAGACGCGCCCAGCCTTTGCCCAAGCCACCCGAGGACCGGCCGGGCGAGACGCTCGAACTGGTCGTGCCGGTCGAGTTCTTCATCCACTGATCCGGCAGGCCTTCAGAAACCATAGACCAGCGTCAGGCGCGAGGTGGTGTTGGTCTTGTCCAGCCCGACAGGCGGCTGCGTTTCATGGTCGAGCAGGAAACCGGCCTGCACCGACAGCCTGCCGAACACCTTCATCGTCAGGGCGGTGTTGGCCGTCACCGTGCTGTTGCCGGTCTGCCCGTAATAGGTGGCGTTTTCGGTGAAGACCACGCCGGGGCGGATCGTCCAGCTATAATCGAGCCCCCCGCGCGCCGCGAAGCGATCATCGCCAAAGCCGGTGATCTGAAAGCCCGGCACATAGCGCGTCTGGCGCAAGGCGGGGCCGGCGGTGAGGTTGAGCGTCATGGTCGGCGTCTTGATCGCGGTATAGCCCGCGCCCAGCGTCTCGCTGAAGCGCCGCTCGAAGCCGGAGAAGCGGTCGCCTTCCCAACTGGCCAGCCCCATCACGAAGAAGCGGTCGTTGAACTTGTAGTCGATCTGATAGCTGACGGCATGCTGATTGGCGGTGGTGACGCGGTTCTGCCGGGCGTAATTGGCCGAGGCGATCACCGTATGGCGCCATTTGATCCCGTTGCGCACCAGATTGAGCCCCAGCGAGACGCCGGTGGTGTCGGTGGTGCCGCTGGTCGCGGTGATGCCCGCCTGGCCCTGTCCCTTCCAGCCCTGCCATGGCTTCTGGGTGCGGACCTTGGCGATCTGCTTGTCGTCGGCCTCTTTCTGCAGACCATTGGCCATGGCCTCGATGGCCTTGGCCGAATTGGGGTTGGTCTTCTTGGCCAGATCGGCGACGGTTTTCAGCGTGACCGCATTGCCGGTGTCGGCGGCGGCATGGATCATCGCGGCGATCGTGTCGGGGATGGGGGCTTCTGCCGCGGGCTCTGCCGTGCTCTGGGCTTTGGCCGGGGCAGCCACCAGCATGCCGACGGCACCACAGCCGAGCAGGGATGTTCTGAGCATGAAGCCTCCTTGGGGTTGGTTTGGGCGCGGAATGGTTGCGCGCAAGCGCTAGCAACGATTTGACGCATTAGGCGACCGCTTCTGCGGCAATGTGATGGATTATTGCGATCTTCTTTCAAGATGACGGGCAAAATCTGCTTCGCGAGGCGGTGCTCGCCTTGCCTCATGGCGCCATTCGCCCCAAGGACAGCCCTGCCCAAAGCGGTGTCGGACAAGGAGATATGACGCCATGCCCAGCCTGTCCTGGATCTATCTGGCCGCAGCCATTGCCGGTGAGATCGTCGGCACCTCGGCGCTCAAGGCGTCGCAGGGGTTCTCGCGGCCCGGCCCTTCGGTGCTGGTGGTGCTGGGCTATGGGGTGGCGTTCTATTGCCTGTCGCAGGCCTTGCGGACCATCCCGATGGGGATCGCCTATGCGGTCTGGTCGGGCATCGGCATTGTGGCGATCTCGCTGATCGGCTTTGTGCTCTATCGCCAGAGGCTGGATATGCCCGCCTTGCTGGGCATGGGGCTGATCGTGGCGGGCACGCTGGTCATCAATCTGTTTTCCGGTTCGAGCGCGGGCTGATCAGGGCGTCAGCAGATCGCGCGTCGCCTCGGCAATCGCGTCGATGGTCACTCTCAGGCGCGGCAGGATGGTCGGGGCGGTGATCCACAGCGCATGCACCGGACGGTGCCCCGCGATGCGGTCCTCCAGCAGGGGGATGAGCTCTCCGCGCTCGATCTGCCCGGCGGCCAGCCAATGCGGCACAAAGCCCAGCCCTTGGCCGGCGCGGATGGCCGACAGCGTCAGCAGGCTGCCGTCGAGCAGCAGTCTGGCGTCGGGTTCGAAACTCCGCAGGTCGCCTTGTTCCGAACGGAAATGCCATGGGACGACGCGCCCGCCCTGTGCATGGGCGATCAGCGCATGGTCGGCCAGATCCTCGACCCGCCGGGGTTGTGACTTGCCCGCCAGATAGGCGGGCGCGGCGCACAGGGCGAGCTTTTGCACCCCCAGCCGCCGCGCGGTCAGACCGGGCAGCTCCGGCAAAGTGCCGACCCGCACCGCCAGATCGACGCCATCGCCGGGCAGGTCGGCCTGCCGGGTGGATGTCGCTATGTCGAAGCGCAGATGCGGCCATCTTTCGCACAGCGCGTAGAGCGCGGGCGCGATGATCCGCGTGCCCAGCAGCGGTGGCAGGCTGACCCGCACAAGGCCCGAAGGTTCGCTGGACAGCGCGGCCAGTTCGGCCTCGACCCGGTCGATTTTCTGGCGCGCCTCCAGACAGGCCTGCCGATAGAGCGCGGCCTCGGCGGTCAGAGTCAGGCGGCGCGTGGTGCGGTGGAACAGCCGGATGCCCAGACGCTGCTCAAGCCGCCCCACCGCCTTGGCGATCGCCGAGGGAGTCAGCGCCAGAGGCACGGCGGCGCCTGCAAAGCTGCCCGCCTCGCAAACGGTGAGGAAGACGGCGATATCGTCGCCGCTCTGGCGTGGTCGATCGGTCATGGCGGGAATAAAATTCGTGAATGGCGGGACATATCGTCGTTTTACGCGACTGTTATGCCTGCCTAGCCTGTCCGCCATGAGCAGTAAAGCAAGCTACGCCATTCTGGGCGGAACATCGGGTATGGGTCTGGCCCTGGCCGAAAGGCTGGTCTCGCGGGGCGATCATGTGCTGATCGGCGGGCGTTCGCCCGGCAGGCTGGCCGCCGCGCTGGACAGGCTGGGCGAGGGGGCTTCGGGCCGGACGGTCGATGTGCTCGACCGGGGTAGCATCGAAGCCTTTTTCGCCGATGCCCCTCCACTTTCCGGGCTTTTCACCCCCGCCGCAACCTATCGCACCGGCGCCTTCCGCGATGGCGATACGGACACCAGCGAGGCCCTGTTCCAGGGCAAGTTCTGGAGCCAGTATTGGAGCGTCTTTGCCGCCTTGCCTCAACTGTTGCCACAGGCCGGGGTGGTGCTGATGTCGGGCGCTGCCTCGGCCCGGCCGCTGGGGGCTGCGGCCTATGCCGCCTGCAACGCTGCGCTTGAGGGGCTGGCGCGGGGGCTGGCGGTGGAGCTCTCGCCGCTGCGGGTCAATTGCCTGTCGCCGGGCACCACCGACACCCCCTTATGGCGCGATCGCCCCGCCGAGCAGCGCGAGGCGGCCTATCGGCAATGGAACAGCCTGTGCCTCGTGGGCCGCCCCGCACGCGTCGAGGAGCAGGCCGATGCCGCGCTCTTCCTGCTCGACAATGCCAACATCACCGGCACCACGCTTTATTGCGATGGAGGCTATACGCTGCGGTGAGGGGACTCAGGTCTCCTCCGCCGCAGCCCAGCGCGCGGTGATCGGCACCAGCATCATCAGCCCTGCCAGCAGCCAGAAGGCCATCACCAGCCCCACCGCCTTGGCGATAAAGCCGATGCCCGCCGGGCCCGCCAGAATGCCCGCATAGCCCAGCGTGGTGATCGTGCCGACGGCCAGCGCGGGCGGCATGCGGGTTTGCGTCCCCGCTCGCCGGAACAGCACCGGCACGATGTTGGAAGCGCCCAGACCGATCAGCAGAAAACCGGCGAGAGCCAGCGGTGCCGGTGCCGTCAGCAGGGCGACAAAGCCCGCGACGGCCAGTCCCCCGCCGCCCAGCAGCGTACGCTTGTCGCCCAGTCGCGCCACCACCGCATCGCCCAGCAGACGCCCGAGGGTCATGGCGCTGGCGAACATGATATAGCCCAGACCGGCCTGCGCCGGCGCGGCAAGACCTTGCTGCGTGACCAGCAGCGCGCTCCAGTCGAGCATCGCGCCTTCGGCCAGAAAGGTCGTCATCGCCAGCACGGCAAGCAGCAGCACAATGCCGTGAGGCATGACGAAGGCCGGGCCCTCTTCCGTGCGGATGCTGTCCAGCAGGCGCGGCCCGGCGATCAGCATGGCGGCCAGCATCAACCCACTGCACAAAAGCGTGGCGGGCAGAGCGGCGATGCCTGCGGAGAGACACAGCGTCATCGCGCCCGATCCGGCCACGCCGCCCACGCTGAACAGGCCATGGAAGCCCGACATCAGCGGGCGGTCGGCGGCGCGTTCCACCTCGATGGCGTGGATGTTCATCGCGACATCCAGCGAGCCGAGCGCTCCGCCGAAAATCAGCAGCAAGGCGCCAAGGCTCAGGGGCGTCGCGGCCACGGAAAGTGCGGGCAGCACCAGCGCCAGCAGGATGCCGCTGCCCATGATCACCGGCTTGCTGCCATAGCGGTTGCTGAGCGGGCCGGTCGCGACCATCGCCGTCACCGATCCGGCGCCGATGCAGAGCAGCAGCAGGCCGAGCGCGGCATCGTCGATCCCCAGGCGCTGCTTGGCCAGAGGCACCAACGGCGCCCAGCAGGCGATGCCGAAACCGGCGACCAGAAAGGACAGTTGCGTTGCCAGCCGCGTGGCGGGCCGATTGGCGGAGAGGGCGATGCTCATCGGCCTGCCTTCATCGGCCCATCTTTATCGGTAGGGCAGCCGCGATCAGCAGATGGGTGGCGCCACCGGCGGCAAGGGCGGCGTGTTGTTCGGGCATGGTCTTGTCCTCGATGATCAGCAGGTCGAGCCGGTCAAGCGCGGCGACATGATGCGGCGCCTGCGCTTCCAGCTTGTCATGCGCGGCCAGCACGGCGACCTGTGCGGCCTGGGCGATCACCGCGCGCTTGAAATGGGCATCGCCGTGATGGAAGGCGAAGACGCCCTGAGGCGACACCGCGCAGGCGCCGATAAAGGCCCGGTCGAAGCGCATCTGCGCGATGGCTTGTGTCGCCGTGGCATCCACGCAGCCGCCGACCACCGGATCGGCCATGCCGCCGATGACGATCACCGACAGCTCCGCGCGGCGCAGGGCGGCGGCGGCGATGTCGGGCGAGTTGGTGACGATGGTCAGTTCGGTATCGTCGGGCAGCGCTTCGACCAGCGCGAGATTGGTGCTGCCGCTGTCGAGAAAGATCAGCTCGCCCGGTTGCACGGTCTTGGCAGCGGCGCGGGCCAGCGCCAGCTTGCCGCCCTGCGCCTCGTCGATGCGCGCGGCGAGGGGCGTGCTGGCCGGGGAGAGGGGCAGCGCGCCGCCATAGACCCTGCGGCATCGCCCCTCGGCGGCCAGAGCGCGCAGGTCGCGACGGATCGCATCTTCCGAAACGCCATATTCGATGGCCAGCGTGCCCGCCACGACCGCCTGCCCGCTGCTCAGGCGGGCGGCGATCTCTTCGCGGCGGCTCAGGGATAAATCTGTGTTCATGCCTCCATCATCGTGCATGATCGTGTGATCATCAAGATGATTCGTGCATGTTTATGCATGCTCTAGGTCTGGTGGGTTGGATCGCGCCTGTTTGTGCAGGGTTTAGTCGGCCTCCGCGATCCCGCGCCCGACCAGACTGCGCGATCGGCCATAACCCAGATAGACCAGCAGTCCGATCAGGCCCCAGCCCGGCAACACCAGCTTGGCGATGAGGTCTAGCGAGGCATAGAGATAGACGCAGCCAAAGATCGCCAGCGGGGCCACGATCCAAACCAGCGGCGCGCGAAAGGGGCGATGGCGCGCGGGATCGACACGGCGCAGCACCAGCACCGCCAGCGCTACCGTGGCAAAGGCGAAAAGCGTGCCCGAATTGGAATAGTCCGCCAGCTTGCCCACCGGCAGGAAGGCGGTGGTCAGTCCGGCGATCAGCCCCGTCACCAGCGTGACCACATGGGGCGTGTGAAAGCGCGGGTGAACGGCGGCAAAGCGGGCGGGCAGCAGGCCGTCGCGGGCCATGGTGAAGAAGATGCGCGTCTGGCCGAACATCATCGCCAGCACCACCGAGGGCAGGGCGATGGTGGCGGCCAGCCCGATCAGATTGCCCAGCTTCACCCAGCCGATCGAGCGCAGAATATGCGCCAGAGCCTCATGCGAGCAGGCCAGCGGTTGCGCCGCGCCGCCGGCCACCAGCGCCTCGCAGCGCTGCGTCAGTGCCAGCGTGCCGGGGGAGAGCACCGCGCCATCCGCGCCGCTCACCGGCTGGGCACCGAGCGGCGAACCGATCGCGCCGGCCGACACCGCGATGTAGAAGATGATGCAGAAGGTCAGCGAGGCGATCAGCGCGATGGGCACATTGCGCTGCGGGTTGGTGGTTTCCTCCGCCGCCGTGGACACAGCGTCGAAGCCGACATAGGCGAAGAAGATCGAGGCGGCGGCCCCCGTCACGCCGGTGATGCCCTTGGGCAGGAAGGGGTGGAAGTTTGCCGTGTTCATCACCGGCAGGGCCAGCACGACGAAAAGCACCAGCGCGCTCACCTTGATGCAGACCAGAATGGCGTTGGCCCGCGCGCTCTTGCTGGTGCCCATGATCAGCAGGCCGGTCACCGCCGCCACGATCGCCGCCGCGGGCAGATTGACATAGCCGCCCGCCGCCGGGCCGTTCACCCAGAGCGGCGAGATCCGCACATGCAGCAGATTCTCGATCAGCCCGACGATATAGCCCGACCAGCTCGATGCCACCGCCGAGGCGCCCAGCGCATATTCAAGGATCAGCGCCCAGCCCACGGTCCAGGCGATGGGCTCGCCCAGCACCGCGTAGCTGTAGGTGTAGGCCGAGCCCGCCACCGGCGCCATGGCGGCCAGCTCGGCATAGCAGATCGCCGCGACCAGGCAGACAAAGCCCGCCAGCACGAAGCTGAGCATCATGCCCGGCCCGGCCTTTTGCGAGGCTTCGGAGGTCAGCACGAAAATGCCGGTGCCCATCACCGCGCCAATGCCCAGCAAGGTGAGCTGAAAGGCGCCGAGTGAACGCTGGAGGGATTTTTTCTCGGCCGTCGCCAGAATGGCGTCGAGGGATTTGACCCGATTGAAATAAGGCAAACCAGAAACTCCGCCCCTTGAGCGCGGAATGCGCGGGGCCATGTGATGGGATGGAAAGGCTTTGATCCGGGGCTTTCGACCACAGGGCGGGGGAGGGCAAATTAAAAATCCTGAACTCCCATAGGGTTTATGATTTTGTTATGTCGAGGTGGTGGCGATGCAGGCTGCGGGTTTATGGCTGTTGCGCAAGATATGGTCCGGCGATGGCGGGCGATATGTCGAAAAGGCTGAAATTGCAGAGGGGCCGTTCAAGGGCTAAGCATGAGAGCGCATTTGAAATTCAGGAGGTCAGATGCTTGCTGTCATTCGCGATAGTTTTGTCTTTCATGGCATGATCATGAAATCTGCGCTGGATGTTGCGCCATGTTGACGCCGCCGGCTGCGGGGAAGGCTGCACTTCCTGCGTGGATCGTGCTGATTGTTGCGACGGCGATTATCGCGGCCATTGTGCTGCTCGGTCCCACGCTTGCCGGGAAGCTGGCGGCCATGGTGTTGACGGGCGACGGTTCGGATGCGGGCTTTGAGGCTCTGTTCACCCTCATCGTGTCTGGCGCGATGCTGATTGCGGCTATCGCGGGCATCATCCTGTGCCGCGAAAGGGCTGTGCTGGGAACCCGTCCATGGCTGGGCTTTCCGGTGGGATTGCTGCTCGGTTCGGGCGGATTGGGGCTGGCGGTCGCCTATGCGGCGCTGGCCGGGGCGGTCGTGCCTCTTGTCGCCAGACCTGATCCACTGATGCTGATCGCCGGGTTGGGCGTGGTCCTGCTGCAGGTCGCGGCGGAGGAGGCCTATTTCCGGGGCTGGCTTCAGCCGGTTCTGGCGCGGGTCTGGGGTGCTCCGGCGGCGGTGGCGGTTACGGCATTGGTCTTTGCGCTGGTGCATTGCCTTGGTGGTGCGCGGGCGCCGCTGACGCTGGTCAATCTGCTGCTGGGCGGCGTGTGGTTCGGCCTGCTGGCTTTGCGCGGCGGTGGGATCGCCCGCGCGGCAGGAGCGCATTTCGGCTGGAATGCGGCGGAGCAATTGCTGCTGGGCCTCGACCCCAATCCCGGTGTGGGCAGTTTTGGTTCGGTGTTCGATCTCGATCTGGTCGGTTCGGCACTGTGGGGCGGTTCGGCGGAGGGGTTGAATGCCAGCCTTGCCATGACGATGGCGCTGGTGGTGTTGGTCGCGCCTCTGCTGATCCATCGGCGCCTGCGCTCGCCTGCGCCCGCAATGGCTTGAACGTTACTGCCGGGCGGCGCGCTGGGTGTCGATGGCGTCGCGCTGCTTGAGGAAGGCGGCCAGCACCGCGCCGGTCAGCGATTGCCCGGTGCCCACATCGATCTTGAGCGGGTCCACCGGCTCGCCATCGATATGGACCTCATAATGCAGATGAGGACCGGTCGAGCGCCCGGTGGTGCCGATCTCGCCGATCTGCTGGCCCTGCGCCACCCGTCCGCCCGGCGTCACCCCCGGCAGAATGCGGTTGAGATGCAGGTAAAGCGTCTCCCAGCCATTGTCGTGATGCAGGCGGATGAAATTGCCGTTGGGCCCCTTGGGGCCGGCAAATTCCACAGTGGCATTGCCCGATGCAAAAACCGGCGTGCCGGTGGGGGCGGCAAAATCGGTGCCGCGATGCAGTTTCTGATAGCCCAGAATCGGATGAGTCCGCATGCCGAATTGGGATGAAATGCGCGCGGAATCGACCGGCGTGCGCATCAGGGCGCGCACCACGCTGGCCCCGTTTCCATCAAACCAGCCCGCCTCGCGCTGGCCGGGCGGGGTGAAGCGATAGAGATTGCGCGACAGTGTCGCCGTGCGCAGTGAGACATAGGCGAGGCGCGGCACGCCCACCGCTTCATTGGCGCGGTTATAGGCCTGTTCGAAGGCCACCTCGAACACATCGCCGGGCGCCACCTCGCGCTGCATGTCGAAATCATAGCTGAAGGCATTGGCGACCTCGCCGATCAGGCTGTCGGTCACCCCCGCCGTCACCGCCGAGGTGTAGAAGCTGTTGCTGTCGATCTCGCCGCGCACCACGGTGAGTCGCCGGGTAAGCGCGCCGGTCAGGGGCTTGGCGGTAAGGGTGCCATTGCCCTCCCGGTGAAGCATCAGGCCGGTGCCGTCGCTGCGCGTGGCCTCCAGCGTGATTAACTTTGCGGCCTCGCCATAGCTTTCCAGATCGAGGATCAGGCGGATTTCGCCTGGCGCGGGGCCCAGCGCTCTGGCGATCTCCTGACCGACCTCCTGCGCCTCGCCGCGCGACAGGCCGGAGGGTTCGAGTTGCGAGGCGATGTCCCCCACATCGGCCAGCGTCAGCGTGCGTCTGCTGGTGAAGCGCTGAGCAGATGGCGCGGGAGCAACGACTGGTCCGGAATGCGGCACGGCAGGTCGATTCAGCACCGCAATGCCGGCGCCGACCAATCCTAACAGTAAAGCACTGCCCAGAGGAAGCAGCCGCGCATAAAGTCGAGTGTACGAAAGCCGGGAACGGACTGTGGTTCCGGGCGTATCCACCGCCGATGAGCTTTGGTTAATCCAAGTTCTCGGATCGAACGAAGTGCTGTCATGTTCGTTCACGAGTGCGCCGCCTTGGGAAGATAATCGTTGGAAAAGCTTTCATGCTGCAATAACACCGGCTTATACGGACGGGAAGCCATGTTCGGAACGCCCCCATGGCACCGATACGTCACAGACACGTCACACAGAGAGGCCTGAAGCGAGATGGGTGGAAATAACCGGGTTGCCTGGCGGGAAGGCATGTTCCTACGCCCCCAGCATTTCCAGGCCCAGGATCGCTTCATTGAATCGCTGGTGCGCGCAAGGGTCGGCAGCGTCTCGCCCTGGCCCTGGGGCTTCACCGAGATCGTCGTGGATGAGGATCTGGCCTCGCTGGGCAAGTTCGGGGTGATCCGCGCTTCGGGCATCCTGCCCGATGGCACGCCTTTCTCCATCCCCGAGGATATGCCGCCGCCCGAACCGCTCGATGTTCCGGCCGAGGTGCGCGACAGCGTGATCCATCTCACCCTGCCTGCCCAGCAGAGCGGGGCGACCGAATTTCGCGATGCGGAAAATTCCTCGCTCGATGCGCGTTTCCTTGTCGATGAGCGCGAAACCGCCGACAGTTTCTCCGACGACCGCACCACCGAGCCCATCGATTTCGGTCGCCCCAATCTACGCTTCGGTGTCACGCGGGACCAGATCTATGGCCGCGTCACTTTGGGCATCGCGCGGGTGCGCGAAGTCCACAACCGCCGCCTGATGTTCGACGATCGCTTTATCCCGCCCACGCTGGACAAGGATGCCTCGACAAGGCTGCGCGGCGCGGTCACCGACATCCTTGGCCGCGTTGAGCAGCGCGCCGAGGAACTGGCCCTGCGCGCGGTGGAGGCCACCGATGGCGGCGCGGAAACCTTTGCCAGCTTTCTGTTGCTTCAGTCGCTCAATCGCTGGCTGCCGGTGCTCCAGCATGCCGAGCGCCTGCCGATGCTTCACCCCGAGCGGCTCTATGAAACGCTGATCGCCATGGCGGGCGAGATCGCCACCATGATCCGGCCCGAGCGCAAGCCGCCGCCGCTGCCACGTTACGATCACGAACATCCGCAGACCTGCTTCGATCCGGTGATCGATCTGCTGCAGTCAATGCTGGCCGCCGTGTTCGACCGTTCGGCGGTGCAACTGCCGCTCGAAAGCGCGGGGCCGGGGGCCTATGTGTCGAAGATCACCGATCATGGGCTTTACCAGAACGGTTACTTTTATCTGGCGGTGGCCTCGGCCTCTCCGCTCGATGAAATTCGCGGGCTGTTTCCCTCGGTGGCCAAGATCGGGGCGATCCAGAAGATGCGGCAGATCGTCGACAGCGCGCTGCCCGGCGTGCCGCTGCGCCACACGCCCACCCCGCCGCCGCAGATCCGCGTGCTGCCCGGCTTCGTCTATTTCGAACTGGATCGCGGCGCGGCGGACTGGCGCGACATTCTGAGCGCGCCCGCGCTGGGGCTGCATGTCGCGGGTGACTGGCCGCAGCTCAACCTCGAACTCTGGTGCGTCAAGAAAAGCGGACGATGAGCAACGATCCGAACGATAAGGGCGCAAACCGCACGGTCTTCCGCCCCTCGCCGTTGCAGGGGTTGAGGGGCGGGCAGAACCAGCCGCCACCCTCCGATGCGATGCGCGACTGGGCCGCACCCCCGCCCCTGCCGCCGAGCCAACCGTCCTATGGCGCGCCGCCGCCTCTGTCGCGCGCGGGCATGGCGCCCGGCGGCGTGGGGCTGGCGCCCTCGCGACTGGCCGAGGATGATGTTCCGGCCCCCGCCACGCCGCGCAGTCTTCGCAATCTGATGCTGGCCGAGGCCGCGCCGGTGCTGGCGCTGGCGGCGGGGGTGCGCTCGGGCCGGGTGCGCGCGCCGATGCCCCAGTTCCACCGCGAGGCCACGCAGATCATCGCCGCCTTCGACCGTGCCATCGCCCCGCATTACCGCGAGGAGGTGCGCCAGCGCGCCAAATATGCCGTCTGTGCGACGGTGGACGATATTGCCCAGAACCTGCCCAACATCGGCACCGATGGCGCGGAATGGGCGCGCCGCTCGATGGTGGTGCAGTTCTTTCAGGAGAACATCGGCGGCGACCGCTTCTGGCAATTGACCGACGATATGCTGCGCGCGCCCGGCGACAATCTGGACATCATCGAGCTGTATCACGCCTGCCTCGCGGCGGGGTTCGAGGGTCGTTTCCGCGTGATGCCCGACGGCAAGCGCCGCCTTCATGAGATCATGTCCAAGCTGCATAGCAGCCTGCAGCATGTCCGTTCACTTTCGATGCTGGAACTGTCCCCGCAATGGCGCGGCGAGAAGGCTCCGCTGCGCCGGATTGCCCCGTGGAACCTGCTGGCGCTGGCCGGGGCGGCGGCGGCGGGTCTGCTGCTGCTGATCTACATTCTCTTGCGGCTGATCCTGATGTCGGGCGGGGAGGCGCCCTCCAACGCTCTGCTGGCGCTTGTGCCGGGCGACAGGCTGACGCTGTCGCGCCCCGCCGCCAGCCTGCCCACGGGCAGCAGCGCTCAGGCGTCTGAATTGCGCCGTTTCCTCGAACCAGAAATTCGCGAGGGGCTGGTCACCGTGGAAGAGGATGCGCAGACCGTGCGCGTGCGCACCAGCGTGGGGCAGCTCTTCCGCTCGGGTTCGGACCAGCTTGAGGCCGGGCGCGAGGCGCTGTTCAAACGCATCGGCGCCGCCATCGAGAAGGAAAAGGGCGAGGTGCTGATCGAGGGCCATGCCGACAGCGACCGCGTCGCCAACCTCAGCTTCCCGGACAATATGGCGCTGTCCCAGGCCCGTGCGCAGACGGTGGCGACGATCATCCGCGCCTCGCTCAGCGATCCCACGCGGGTCGGCGCCAAGGGCATGGGCGAGACTGTGCCGATCGCCTCCAACGATACGCCGGAAGGCAAGTCCCGCAACAGGCGCGTCGAAATCATCGTGCCCCGCCGCTACTGACCGGAGAGAGCCTTCCGATGCGTCTGTTGAAGAACTGGTGGTTCGTCACCATCGCCTGCGCGCTGCTGATGGCGCTGCTGCTGGCGGTGGGCCTGCCGTTGTTTGTCGGTTTTCTGCGCCCGTGGTGGGTGCGGCTGCTTTGCGTGGCTGTGGTGGGCGCGGTCTGGGGTACGCTGGCTTTCCTGCGACGCCGCAAGGCGCAGCAGGCCTCCCGCGCTTTGGGCGAGGAACTGGCGCCCTCCGCCGAGGACGAGGAGGATCGCGCGCTGGGCCAGCGGATGCGTGATGCTCTGGCGCAGATGAAGGGTGCTTCGGGCCAGCGGCGGGATTACCTCTACACGCGGCCCTGGTATGTCATCATCGGCCCGCCGGGTGCGGGCAAGACCACGGCGCTGCTCAATTCCGGCCTGCGCTTTCCCTTCAACGACAGCGCGGTCAAGGGCGTGGGCGGCACGCGCAACCTCGATTTCTGGTTCGCCGATGAAGCGGTGATGGTCGATACGGCGGGGCGCTACACCACGCAGGATTCCGACCATCAGGTCGACCGGCGCGGCTGGAGTTCGATCCTCTCGCTGCTGCGCCAGCATCGCCCGCGCCAGCCGATCAATGGCATCATCGTGGCGATCGGGGTGGACGAATTGCTTGCGGCGGACTGCGCCCAGATCGATGCCCATGCCGCGGCGGTGCGCCGCCGCCTGATCGAGTTGCGCCAGACTCTGGAGGTCTCGGCGCCGGTCTATATCCTGCTGACCAAGGCGGATCTGATCGCCGGCTTCACCGAATATTTCGACGATCTGGATGTCGAGGGCCGCCGCGCGGTGCTGGGCCACAGCTTCGCCTGGCAGGACGGCCCACCCAGCGCCGAAACGCTGGTCAAGGGCTTCGACAGCGTGGCGCAGGCCGTCGCCGACCGTCAGGCCAAGCGCCTGTTCGAGGAGGTCGATCCGTTGCGCCGCGCGCTGCTGCTGGGCTTTCCGGCGCAGTTTCAGGCTTTGCGTTCGCGCGTCTCGCGCTTTCTCGATGGTGCCTTTGCCACGGGGGATGCGCCCACGGCGCGGCTGCGGGGCTTCTATTTCACCAGCGGCATGCAGCAGGGCGCGCCGCTCGACCGCATCCTGTCGGGCATGGCCGATATCTACGATCGCCCCGCGCAGCCTGCCCAGGGCGGCGGCTCTGGCCGGGCCTATTTTCTCAACCGCCTGCTGGGCGAGGTGGTGTTCCCCGAGGCAGGGCTGGTGTCGCTCGACCCTGCGGCGCAATTGCGCCAGCGCGCGCGGCTGGTCGCCGGGCTGTCGGCGATTGGCGTGGCGGTGCTGGTGGTGCTGGCGCTGTGGGGCGTCAGCTTTGCGCGCAACCGCATGCTGCAATCCGATCTGCTGGCCCAAACCGCGACCGCGCGCGACCAGCTTCACGAGGCCGGGATCGACCTCAAGCAGGTGCGTGAGGGCGATGGCGATTTGCGCGCCGCTCTGCCCGCGCTGAACAGCCTGCGCAATCTGGCGCGCGGCTATCGTGACCGTCAGGCGGGCGGTCCGCCGCTGTTGATGACCTTCGGCCTCTATCAGGACAGCCTCAGCCAGCAGGCCGAGGAAAGCTATCGCGAGGCGCTGCGCCGCGTGATGCTGCCGCGCCTGATGCTGCGCCTCGAACAGGCGATGGGCGAGAACCACGGCGATGCCATGGCGCTTTATGAGCCGCTCAAGGTCTATCTGATGCTCGGCCAGCAGGGGCCGATGGATGCGAAAGCCATCCACCGCTGGGTCACCAATGACTGGGCGACCAAGGTCTTTGCCGGATCGGACAGCGCGTCCGAACGCGATCAACTGGCCAAGCATCTCGATGCGCTGCTGGAGGACAAGGATCTGGCCAGCGTCTGGGCTGACCGCAAGCCGCCGCTCAATGGCGAGTTGGTGGCCAGCGCGCGCAGCGCCATCGGCACGCTCTCGCTGGCGGACCGCGCCTATGCGGTGATGAAGCAGAAGGCGGCGGGCGAGGGGCCGGACTGGCAGGTGTCTGGCGTGCTGTCGCAGGGCGATGCCTCGGCCTTTGCCAACCATGACCAGATTTTGGCCACGCGCGTGCCCTATTTCTTCACCCGCGACGGCTTTGAGAAGAGTTATATGCTGGGTCTGGCCACGGTGCAGCAGGATATGCAGCGCGACCTCTGGGTGCTGGGCGGCGACGCCCAGACCGGCGGCGTGCGCGAGGAAATGAGCAACATCCGCCCCGGCATCGCGGGCCTCTACGCCAAGGAGTATATCGCGGCCTGGGAGGCGGTGATCGCGGCGATGCAGCCGGGCGATTACTTCCGCGACCCCGCCGCTTTTGGCGCCATGACCAAGAGCCCTTCGCCGGTGAAGCGCGTGCTGCTCGAACTGCGCAAGAACACCAGCTTCGAGGGTGGCGTGTCAGGCGTGGGCAAGCGTCTGGTCGAGGAAAAGATCAACCAGTCGCGGCTCGGGCGCTATGCCGCTCAGGCCAATGTCGGGCAGACGGGGCTGGATGCGGGGGCCGAGATCACCAATTATTTCCGCCCGCTTCAGGACTATGTGGGCGATGGCAAGAACCCGGCGCCGGTCGATGAATTTGTCGCCGCGCTCAAACAGGCCGGGCAGGCGGTGATGGCCGCACGCTCCATTGGTGGCGGCGGTGGGGCCGATGCCACGCAGGCGCAGATGGCCGCTGCCATGGCCTCGGTGCAGGCCGCCGCTGCGGGGGCGCCGCCGCAGTTGCAGGGTTTTGTGAAGGCCGCCGCCGGGGGTGGGGCCGCAGCGCAAGTCAGCGCCGCCAAGGGCGCGGTGGCCGATGCCTATATGCAAGGGGTGCTTCCCGCCTGTCAGGAGGCTGCCAAGGAGCACTTCCCTTTTTTCGGGACCGCCGGGCAGGATGCCTCGGCAGCGAATGTCTTGCGGGTCTTCGGCATGGGCGGCGCGCTTGACCAGTTCGTGCAGCAGCGGCTGATGCCGATGATCGACACCAGCGGCCCGGTCTGGCGCTGGCGCGAGAGCGATCCGCTGGCCCGCACGCTCGATCCGGCGAGTCCCGAGCAATTCGCCAAGGCCGCGCAGATCCGCGATATGCTGGCCGGAGGGCTGACGATCCGCGTCTCCATGGCCGCGCTGGGCAGCGGGGTGAGCGCGGTGGCGGTGGCCAATGGCGGGGCGAGCTATCGCTTCGATGCGGCGCAGAACCAGCCGCGCCCGTTGCTCTGGTCGCTTTCGGGCGGGGTGCCGCATGCCGAGGTGGTGCTCTACGCCGCCGATGGCAAGGAAGTGCGCCGCTTCGATGCCGACGGCCCCTGGGCGCTGTTCCGCCTGATGGGCAATGCCACCAAGGAAAACGCGGGCGCCCAGACGATCCGAGCCCGCTTTGGCGAAGGCAATGACAGTGCGACGCTGAACGTTGAACTGCCCTCGCGGCACAATCCTTTCAGCCGGGGCGACCTGTGGTCCTTCCGTTGCCCGGTCAAGCTGTGATGGCTGTGGTTGCCCTGCTGTTTGGCAAGCTGCCCAGCCACGGCGATTTTGTCGCGCGTGGTCTTCCGGCGGCGGAACGCTCCGCGCTCGATGGCTGGCTGGCGGGCGAGGTGGATGCGGCGCGGCGCGCATTCGGCACGGCTTTCGACGATCTCTACGATCGCGCTCCGCCCTGGCGTTTTGCGCGGGCGGAGGGGGCGATCGGGGTAGCGGGCGTGCTGGCGCCCTCGATCGATCGCGCGGGGCGGCGTTATCCGCTCTATCTCGCGCTTGCCGGTGTGAGCGCCGATGCCTTGGCACCAGCGGCGCAATGGTGCGAGGACATGCTGCACGAGGCCTTTGTCGAAGGCTGGCAGGCGGACCGTTTGGTCGAGGAAGCGGCGTGTTTCAACGGTGGCGCCGCCGCTGCGGGCTGGACAGGCGCGCGCTGGTGGTCCGATGGGGGAGAGGGCTTCGCGCCCGGCGTGGTGGAAGGCTTGCGCCCCCCGCGCCTGTTATCGATGATGCTGCAACCGCAGGAGGATGCATGACGTCGCAGCTTCGCCTCGAGAGTTTCGGCGCCACCCATGTGGGCTGCGTGCGGACCAACAATGAGGACAGCTATTGGGTCTCGCCCGAGCACAACATCTGGGTCGTCGCGGACGGCATGGGTGGCCATGAGAAGGGCGAATGGGCCTCCGGCGTGGTGACGAAGGCGGTCAGCCAGATCGTGCCGGTGGGTGATTTCAACGCGGATTGCACCACTTTGGCCGATGCCATTCACGGCGCCAATGCCGCGATTTTCCAGACCGCGCAAAAGCAGGGCGTGCAGATGGGCTCGACCGTGGTCGCGCTCTATCTGAGCGGCACCCATTTCGCGCTGCTCTGGGTGGGTGACAGCCGGGGCTATCTGCTGCGCGACGGCGTGCTGCACCGCCTGACCAGCGATCACAGTCAGGTTCAGGCCATGGTCGATCAGGGGCTGATCGCGCCAGAGGATGCCGCGACCCATCCCATGGCCCATGTGCTGGCCCGCGCCGTGGGCGCTCAGGCCGGGCTGGAGGTCGATGTCATCACCGATGAGGCCGAGCCGGGCGATGTCTTCCTGCTGTGCAGCGATGGCCTCACCAACCGCATTCCCGATGAGGAGATCGCCGCGATTCTTGCCGCCGAAGGCCATCGCGCCGCACTCGACCGCCTGATTGCCCTGACGCTGGAGCGCAATGCCCCCGACAATGTCACCGCCGTGATCGTCGGCGCCAGCGAGGCCACGCGGCTGGCCTTGCCTCAGGTTTCGGGAGGCGCGCAGTCATGAGCGAGAAGCCCGAAGACCCCAAGACCGTGTTCATGCCCATTTCGGACGGCCACACCGGCCTGCCGAGGGGCGGCACCAACGCTCCGCCCACGCAATTCGCGCCGCGTGCCCCGCAGGTGACGATTCAGGTGGGCGATGTGCTCAACCATATCTTCGCGGTGCGGCGCTTTATCGCGCGCGGCGGCATGGGCGAGGTCTTCGAGGGGGTGAACATCACCAGCGACGAGCGTGTCGCGATCAAGGTGATCCTGCCCGCTCTGGCCGCCGACCCCGATGTCACCTCGATGTTCCGCAAGGAGGCGCGCACGCTGACCGGTCTGCGCCATGACGCGTTGGTGCAGTATCGCGTGCTGGCGCAGGAGCCGCAGCTTGGTGTGCTCTACATCGTCACCGAATATATCGACGGGCTGAACCTGTCGCAGGAACTGGGGCGGATCGGGGCGAGTGCCGGGGATCTGCTGGGGTTGCTGCGCCGTCTGGCGGGCGGACTTGAGGCGGCGCATCGCCATGGCGCCATCCATCGCGACATCGCGCCCGACAATGTGCTGCTCGATGGCGGGCTGCTGTCTCAGGCCAAGATCATCGATTTCGGCATTGCCAAGGACATCACGCCGGGCAGCGCGACGATTGTTGGCGACGGTTTTGCGGGCAAGCTCAACTATGTCGCGCCCGAGCAACTGGGCGATTTCGGCCGCGATATCGGGCCCTGGACCGATGTCTACAGCCTGGGTCTGGTGGTGCTGGCGATTGCGCTGGGGCGCGATGTGTCGATGGGCGGCTCGCTGGTGGATGCGGTGAACAAGCGGCGCGCCGTGCCCGATCTGGCCAGCGTGCCCGACCTCTTGCGGCCCTTGCTGACCTCCATGTTGCAGCCTGACCCTGCACGGCGCCTGCGTTCGATGGGCGAGGTGCTGGCCGAGGTCGAACGGATCGAGGCGCAATTGCGGCCTGCTGCCGTGGCGGTGAAAGCGCAGGGCGTGTCCCCGGCAATGAAATGGGGCGGAGCAGGGCTCGCGCTTGTGCTGGTTGTGGTGGCTGGTTTCTGGCTGGCAAAGCGCCCTTCGGCGCCTTCCGGATCGCCGGGGGTGAGCGCGGGCTCAACCGGCAGCCCGGCGCAACTGACGCGCTCAACCATCGATTCCGTACTGCCTTCGGTGGGCTGCACCTGGCTGCAGATCGTCGATATCACCGGCGGCGGGCATGGGCCGACCATCAGGCTGGCGGGTGTCGCGGGCAATCCGGCGGCGGCGCAGAACGAGATTTCACAGGCGCTGGCCCAGCACAACATCAAGGACGCCAGCATCGATTTCGGCGATGTGGCACAGATCACCCAGTCGGGCTGCTCGGCGCTCGACACCTATCGGCAGGTGCGCGCGCCGGATTCACACCAGCTTACCGTTCCCCAGCGCAAGTTCGAGATGCGGATGCAGCCCAACGATCCGGCCCAGACCGGCTATCCGGGCGAGAAGGCCGCCAACATCGTGCTGCAACTGGCCATCGACGATCCCAGGGCGGATTTCGCGCTGATCGGGCTGGAGCCATCGGGCGTGATCTCGCCGGAGTTCTCCGGACCGGGCACCGGTGTTCTGGGGCGCGATGCGTTGAAGAAATTGGCCCGCGAAACGCGCATCGTCACCGATCGCGGCAATGACCACTATCAGATGCAGCTCGACGTGAACCATACCGGTTGGTCGGGCGTGCTGCTGCTGACGGGCAAGGGGCCGTTTGAAAAGGATGTGATCGCGCCGCCGATCGGGCAGCGCGGGCCGGATTGGACCACGCATTTCGTCTCGGAAGCGGCGGCGCGCGGCTGGCAGGCGCAGATGGTCTGGTTCAAGACCGTGGAGGAAGGTCAGCCATAACCTTCAGCCCTGAGCCTTGCGTTCGCGCACCTGCTCCTCATAGGCGCGGCGGAATTCCTTGGCGAACATGTCCATAAAGGCCTCGTCGGAGCCCTGCGCCACCCCGCCGAACTCCTTCTCATAGGCCTGCCACAGCGCGGCATCGCGCGCCGAGGGCAAAATACGGGCGAGCAGTCCGCGATGCTCGGCGCGCTTGCGGATGGCGCCGGGCGAAAAGCGGTCGAGCGTGGTGCGCAGCGCACCCTGCATGGCGCGCAAGGTGGCAAGCTGATGCGACTGGAGGTCGAAAAAGGCCTCCTCGATGGCGGCTCCGGCGTCGAGGAAACCGCGCGCGGGCGGGTTGAGCAGCGCGCTGATCGCATCCTCGGGCGTGCGCGAGAATTTGATCGGATTGTTGCCCTCCACCTCGAAGGCGGTGGCTTGCGCGCCCATCTGCGATTTGGCGCGCGCGCGCGCCTCGACCATCACGACAAGGCCCGCGACCAGCCGATGAAACAGCTTGCCCGCGCGGTCCAGCAAGGCCGGGCTGCGTTGCGCCACGGTGGTCTCAACCCCGGCGGCGCGCAGGAACGCCTCGACCAGCGCATCGAAGGCGGGGGGAGGCGGCGCCGCGGGCGGCGGCGGGGTTTGCGGTGTCGGCGCGGCAGAACCCTGCACGGGCGGCATGGCGAAATGCATGTCGGGCACCGGCGCGCCGGTCGGGCCGGGCTGAGTGTCCGACCATGGCGCGGCGCGGTCGAAGGGATTGGGCGGAGCGACGCCCAGCCGGTCCTTTGCCTGCGGGTTCAGCCCGAGCGGATCGGGGTTGCTGTCGATGGGCTGGCCAAAGCCGCCACGCGCCCAGTCCACCACATTGCCTTCGGCCATCCGGCCCCAGATGTCGTCCCATGCCGGAGCCGCCGGACGATCCGGCGCGGGGCTGGACCAGCCCGAGGCCGGTTGCGGTGTCGGCGTGGCACTGTCCCATGCCGAGGACACGGCTGGCGTCTCAACGGGCATCGCGCCGCCGGAAGGCGCCCAACTGTCATTGCCCGACGTGGGCGGCGGTACGGGGACGCTGCCCCAGCCATCCGACTGGTTTTGCGCCGGGCTGCTCCAAGCGTCGGCAGGGGCTGGCGCAGCGCCCCAACCCGAAGAAGGAGGCGCGGGCGGGGGGGGCGTGCCCCGGCCCGATGCAGAAGGCGTTGGGTCGGGGGCGGCGCCCCAGCCTGATGAAACCGAGGGCGCTGGTCCCCATCCCGCATCGCTGCTGGCCGGAGCCGCGCCCCAACCAGCGTTTTGCGCCGGAAAGGGCGGTGAGGGTGAGGCCGGTTGCGGCGAGGCGCCCCATGCATCCCACGCACTGGCTGGCGGAGCGGCGTTGCTGTGAGAGGTGGTCGCCGGACCCAGACCGAAACGGGGGCCCTGATTGAGCGAAACCAGCAGCCGGTAATGGCCGATGTTCAGCACATCGCCGTCCTGAAGCACATGGGGCTGGATCATCCGATCCGCGCGGTCGTTGAGGAAGGTGCCATTGGTGCTGGTGTCATTCAGCACATAGCGGCCCTGTTCGAAACGGATCTCGCAATGGCGCGAGGAGATATGGTTGCGTGCGTCCGGCAGGCTCCAGTCGCAGCCGGGCGAGCGGCCGATCAGCGCGCCGCGCTGGTCGAGGCTGAACTCGACAGGGCCGCCATTGTCGAGCGTGGGGCGGCCCGCATTGACGATGCTGAGGCGAAGCGTCATGCGGCGTTGCGTCCCTCGGTTGTCCACGAGGCGCCATGTTCGGCGACGCCCTCGGCCTGAGACAGCGCATGGGCGATCAGCCCCGGCGCGTCACCGCTGCGATAGGCCGCCTGCATGACGGCAATCGCCGCCAGTCGGTTGGCGAGCCCCGGCACCGGCAGCACCGGCGCGGCTTTCACCGGCGCGATCGAGCCGCCGCTGTAGAAGATCGCACTGGCAAGGCTGCGTTCGGGCAGATCGCGTGACAGGTTTTGGGCGCTGTCATGGGCGGCGCGGCGCGTGGCATCGTCCTGCACCTCCATCCAATGCCGGATGGCGGAGCGGGTGATATGCTCCTCGCGCGTGGGGGCGGGGCCTTGCGTCCCGGCCACGACGGCGGCGGCCCAGAGGATCGCCTCGAAACGGGGCAGGGCATGGGCGATGAAATTGAGGGCCTGCGTCGGGTCGCTGGCTTTCAACTCCTCATAGTGGGCGCGCAGGCCAACCTCCGGCGCGGGAAGCTCTTGTGTCACACCCATCAGCGCCGCCACTTGGCGGGCCTGGGTCAGATGGATGCTGCGCCACTCGCTCATGATAAGGGATGTAAACCGTTCAATTGATTTTGACGAGTCCACCGGTCAGGGTCAGCGTGCCCTTGCCGTCGGCGGAGGTTTCAGGCGCATCGATGGCCACGGAAGCCTGCCCGCTGACGGTGATGTTGGGCGCGCTGATCGAGATCGAGGTCGGCTTGATCTCGATGCGCGACTGGCCGACCTGCAGTTCGATGCTGGTGTTGGCGGTCAGCTTGAAGGACTGCACGACATCGAGGATATCGTCCTTGCCGACCTTGGTCTTGCGCTGCTCGACGACCAGCACATCCTGATTGCGGCCGACCTTCAGCTTTTCATCGCGAAACACGCTTTCGTCGTGATCGAAGCCGATGTTGACCGACTGGTTGCGCCCGACATCGCGCGTCTCGTCGAGGCGGATGCGGGTGTTCATCAGCCTTTCGGCATGGACGTAAAGCTCTTCGGCGCCGCCCTTGTCCTCGAAGCGGATTTCATTGGCGCCGGGCGCCCCGCTGTCGAGCGGCTGCGCGTTGGTGTAGTCGCCGGTCTGGCCATAGCGCTTGGTGCGCCACAGGGCGCGCGTCTTGTTGGCGGGCAGGGGGTAGATCGGCATATGGTTGGCATTGAAGACACGCCCCACCACCACCGGCCGGTCCGGATCGCCGCCGAGGAAATCGACCAGCACCTCATGCCCCACGCGCGGCAGGATGAGATTGCCAAGGCCACCGGTCTGCGAGACGCGGATCCAGCAGGTCGCCGCCTCGCCGGGGGTCGGCCCGCGATCCCAGTGGAAGCGCACCTTCACGCGGCCATATTCGTCGGTGAAGATTTCCTCGCCCTCGGGCCCCGAGACCACGGCGGTCTCCAGACCCTGCACCACCGGGCGCGGGGTGGAGAGCGGGGGGTGGAATTTGGTGTCGGCGGGGATCGCCTCGAAGCGGATGTTGAAGGAGGCCTCATGCGCGTGCGGGCCGCTGCGATAGGTTTCGGCCACGATGCTGTGATAGGCCGACATGATGAGGTAGTCGCCGTTCATCCGGCCGGTCTGATGGTCGGTGATGGAAACCTTGAAGCCGCAGGACAGGCCCGCCGCCTGCGATGACCCGGTGAAGACGCGGCGCTGGGCGCGCATGGCACTCATCATCGTGTCGCTGCGTTCGCCGCCATGGGGCTCGATCTGGCCGATGCTGATCGATTCATGGTAAAAGCGGCCCGGATAGATGTAGACTTCCTGATCGTCGCGCGGATGCTGCGCCTCGCTTTGCGTCTTGGCCTCGACGAAGCGGTTGGGCGCGCGGAAATCCCAGTCGCGCATGGTGACGCGTGAACCTGCCTGCGTGCTGACCTTCTCGCGCCAGCTTTGTAGATGATGGCGCCCGCCGCTCTCGCGGTCGGCGGAATCGGCCATGAAGACCGAGATCGAATTGGGCGCATAGGTCAGCGTGGCCGGCGTGCCCGCGACATGCGAGGCCGGCGCGTCGCAGATGACCATCACATGACGGTCGGCCTCATGCCGGAAGAAGTAGTAGAAGCCTTCCTCCTCCATCAGCCGCGAGACGAAGGCGAAATCGCTTTCCTGATATTGCACACAATAGGCGCGCGGGCGCGGGCTGCCCGAGAGCTTGAACTCGAAATCCGAGATGCCCGCCTTCTGGAACACCTGCCCGATGATGTCCTGAGCGGTGAGATCCTGAAAGATCGCCATCGAACGGTTCTGGGCGAGGAAATAGCTCCATGGCCGCAGGGCGAGGCGATAGCGGTGGCCGGTGGGGGTCTCGTCGATATGTTCGCCCGAGACGACCAGCCCGTGGAAGTGGCGTTGCAGCACATCATCCTCGCGCACCTTGAGCGCGCAGGGCTTGCCGAGATGGGGCTGCAGATCGATCTCGAGTGGAGCGAAAAGGTCGACGGTAATGGTAAAGGGCGCGCTAAGTCCCTCCATGCAATCGATGCGTTCCAGCTCGACCTGCTCGTCGCCCAGATCGACCGACATTTCCGATAATCTCGACGTGCCAGCCAAAATCGGACTCCGACATAAATGCGCTAAATGATCTTCGATCTATATGGTTCCCGAATTTATGCTGAACAAATTGTTAAAGCATACATTCGGGCTTGTGGAGAACTCACTAGCATTTCTCCTTGTCGGATAGGAAGAGCCAAAGTAAGACACCGCCTCTGGGGCGGGATGACTCATTAGGCAAAGAGGGCTTGATGCGACGTGTAATTCCAATAGCCCTCGCGGGTATGGCGATGATTATCGCCGCGCCCGGCGTTGCTCAGCAGCGCGCGGAGCCTTCGGTGGAGGGATACTTGTGCGTGTTCGCGGGCAAGTGTGGTGATGGCAGTGCCGCGACGGCGGCTGCGAGCGGCGAATCCGGTGTGACGGAAGGCTTCCGCATTGCCCGTCCCGATGCCGGTGGGCAGAAGTCGCTGTCCGTTTCGGGCGGCGCTCAGGACGCGTCTTCCGCCCATGGTTTTGTGCCTGCCAAGCCGCCGCGTGGTGGCGCGGGGCGTCATCATGCGGCGCAGCCTTCGCTGGCTGCCGTGGCGACGCATGGTGCTGCCGGCGTTCAGCCTGCGGCGGGGGTGGGGCATGCCGATCTGATGATCGGTTTCAAGCTCAATTCCGCGCAGATCACCTCTGATGGCATGGCCAAGGCGCGGATTTTCGCCAAGGCGCTGCAGATGCCTGAACTGTCGGGCAAGCGCTTCCTGATCGAGGGGCACACGGATTCGCGCGGCAATCTCAACACCAATATGGATCTGTCGCGCCGTCGCGCTCAGGCCGTGGCCGATTTTCTGGCCCAGCAGGGCGTTGAGGCATCGCGCATCGATGTGCGCGGCTTCGGGCCCAGTCAGCCGCTGCCGGGGCATGTCGCCTCCGACACGCGGAACCGCCGCGTGGAAGCACGGCTCGCCTCCTGATCCTTCGCCTTTGGGGGTGAGGGATAATGGATTTTGCGGAGCGATCAGTCTGTGATGACACTTGACGATTTGTTGGCGCCCGTTTCCGACGAGGCACCGGGCGGGGAAGACCTGTTCGATCATCCCGATCGGCAGCAGATCGAGCAGGCCTTCGAGGAAGGCGCTGATGCGGTCGACTGGCGCGGCACGGTCGCGCTGATCGAGGAGCAGAGCCGCCAGACCAAGGATATCTGGCTGGCGATCTATCTGGCCCGTGCCGGTGCGCGCATGGGGCGCATCGATGTGGTGGCCACCGGCTGCGCCATGCTGGCCGGGCTGATGGAGCTTTATTGGGATGTGCTGCATCCCTCGCTGGAGGATTACGGCTTTATCGGGCGGCGCGGCGCCTGTGAATCGCTGGCGCGGATCGGTACGTTTCTGGGGCCGCTGCGGCGCATCGCGCTGGTCGAGCATCCCAGGCTGGGCTCCTACACCGCCGAGGATCTGGAGCGTTTCGAGGCCGAGGGCGATGCCGCCGAGGGCTTCGGCATGTTCCGCAGGGTGATCGAGGAGATCGAACCGGGCGTGCTTGAGGAGAAGATGGCCACGCTGCTTCTCGTGCGCGGCGCGATCGAGCGGGTGGATCAGGCGCTGATGGCGCATGCCGGCAGCGAAACCGGCACCGATTTCAAGCCGACCTATCAGGCGATCGATGCCATTCGCCGCCTGCTCGCGCCCTATGTGAAGGTCGATGCCGGGCAGGGCGAGGGTGCGCCGATCGCGGCGGGCGATGCGCCCGAACAGGCGGTGGCGCGCGGTGTCGGGCGGCTTGAATCGCGCGAAGATGTGGCCCGCGCAATCGATGCCATTTCAGATTATTATGCACGCCGGGAACCAAGTAGTCCAATACTCGTTGGACTGCGTCGAGTGAGGGGGTGGATTCACATGGATTTCATGGCTCTGCTGGAGGACATCGCGCCCAACAGTGTCTCTGAGGCTGGTTCCGTCTTGTTAACCAGAACCAGTTCGGAAAGTTCCGACTACTGACAGGGATATCTGACGCCTCTGTCGGATATCTACAAGCTAACGGCTGACGACAGTCTAACGGCTGTCACGGGCTCATCAAAAGGCGGGAAAACCAATGATTGCAAAGAGTGGTCAGCGCTTCATCAAGGAAAACCGGGCGCCGCGTGTTCACATCGAATATGAGGTGGAAACCTACGGTTCGCGCCAGAAGATCGAACTGCCCTTTGTGATGGGTGTCCTCTCCGACCTTTCGGGCAAGAGCCTGGTCGACAAGAAGGATGTCGCCAAGCGCGATTTCGTCGAGTTCGACATGGACAATTTCGATGAGCGCCTCGAGGCGATCGCGCCGCGCGCGGCCTTTGCGGTGGACAACACGCTGACTAATAACGGCAAGCTGGCGGTTGATCTGACCTTCAAGTCGATCAACGATTTCCTGCCGGGCGAGGTGGTCAAGAATGTCCCCGCTCTGGCCCAATTGCTTGAGGCGCGCCAGAAGCTGCAGGATCTGCTGGTCTATATGGACGGCAAGGAAGGCGCCCAGCAACTGCTGGAAAAGGTGCTGAAGGACCCGGCTTTGCTGTCGGCGCTCTCCTCTGCCGATGCCGCGAAGAGCGATGCCAATTCGGCCGAACAGGCCTGAGACCGGGGATAACAGACATGGCACAGGAATCCGTTCAGGGCGGCACCGCGTCGCTTCAGGCCGAAGTCGCGCAGCTCGATGATTTCACCGCGCTGCTCCAGAAGGAGTTCAAGCCGGCCGACGACATCCGCAAGAACCGCATCGAGGAATCGGTCAAGACCCTGGCGCACCAGGCGCTGGAGAATGCCTCGATCATCGGCGAGGATGTCTATGCCACGGTCGACGCGCTGCGCGCCGAGCTGGATCGCAAGCTGACCGAGCAGGTCAACCAGATCATCCACAATGAAGAGTTTCAGGCGCTGGAAAGCGCGTGGCGCGGTCTTCATTACATGGTGATGAACACCTCGACCGGCAAGGACATGAAGATCCGCGTCATGAACATGTCGAAGGAGGAATGTCGCAAGATGTTCCGCCAGTATCGCGACGCGGCATGGGATCAGAGCCCGCTCTTCAAGAAGGTCTATGAGTCCGAATTCGGTCAGCTTGGCGGTCAGCCCTATGGCGCTTTCGTCTGCGACTATTACTTCGACCACACTGCGCCCAATCTGGAGGTCATGAAGGGCCTCGCCAAGATCGGTGCCGCCGCGCATGCGCCCTTCATTGCCGCCGCCGCGCCGCCGCTGTTCGGCATGGAAAGCTGGACCGAACTGTCCAACCCGCGCGATCTGGGCAAGTTGTTTGATGCGCAGGAATATTCGGCCTGGCGCACCTTCCGCGCTTCGGAGGACAGCCGCTATCTCTCGCTGACCATGCCGCGCTTTCTGGGCCGCCCGGTCTATGGCGCCAAGACCGAGCCGGTCGATGAGTTTGATTTCGAAGAGGAAACCGGCGGCGAGCACGATCATCACCTCTGGCTCAACGCCTCCTACGCCATGGGCACGCGCATCACCGATGCGTTCAACACCTATGGCTGGTGCACGCGCATTCGCGGCGTGGAATCGGGTGGCACGGTCGAGGGCCTGCCGACCGCGACCTTCCCGACCGACGAGGGTGGTGTGGACTATAAATGCCCCACCGAAATCGCGATTTCCGACCGTCGCGAGGCCGAGCTGTCGGCTGCGGGCATGATTGCGCTGATCCATCGCAAGAACAGCGATCAGGCCACCTTCATCGGCGCCCAGACGCTGCATCGCGCGAAGAATTACGAGAATGCCGACGCCACGGCGAATGCCAATCTCTCGGCGCGTCTGCCCTATATCTTCGCGAGCTGCCGTTTCGCCCATTACCTCAAGTGCATGGTGCGCGACTGGGTGGGCGGCAACCGTGAGGCCGACCAGCTTCAGCGCGACCTGCACAATTGGGTTCTGCAATATGTGGACGGCTCGCCCGCCCTGTCGAGCGAAGAAACCAAGGCGCGTCTGCCGCTCAAGGATGCCAAGATCGAAATCGTTCCCGACGATGAAAATCCAGGTTACTATAAGGGCAAGTTCATGTTCGTTCCGCATTACCAGTTGGAAGGCATGGATATTGCACTCAGCATGGTTTCGAGATTGCCGCGAAGCGCGTGATTTTCGCGATGAGTTGATTTTCATGTCATGAAATTTCGAGCTATTGCAACAATCGGATTCTAAATTCGAAGTTATTGCTCAATATTACTTAGGGGATATCTAATGGCAGTTGACTTGTTCCTGAAGATCGACGGGATCGACGGTGAGAGCCAGAAGAAGGGCCATGAGAAGGAAATCGACATCATTTCCTTCAACTTCGGCGCGGCCCAGCATGGTTCGTTCCACACCGGCGGCGCTGGTGGCGGTGCAGGCAAGGCTGAAATCCGCGACATTTCGATCACCAAGGAAGTCGACAAGTCGTCGCCCAAGCTGTTCAGCGCTTGTGCTTCGGGTCGTCACATTCCGCAGATCATCATCTACTCGCAGAAGGCCGGCGACGGCACCAACCCGCTGGTCTATTACAAGATCACGCTGCAGGATGTGATCGTTTCTTCGGTGGACAATCAGGGTGCCAGCCACGGCGATGCCATCATGGAATCGATCGTGTTCAACACCGCCAAGGTGACCTTCGACTATCAGCCGCAGAACCGCACCGGCGGCAAGGACGGCGGCATCATCACCGCCAGCTACGACATTCGTCAGAACGTCGCCAGCTGATCGCGGGCAAGCACATGGCGGATGCCGATACTCTGCTGCGTTCGGGCGATGTCGATGGGGCGCGTGCCGCCCTCGTCGCAACCGTCCGGGCGCAGCCCGCCGATCAGGCGGCGCGCATGTTCCTGTTCCAGCTTCTGGCGGTCGCCGGTGAGTGGGACAAGGCGAAGAAGCAGTTGCAGGCGCTGGCCCAGCTTTCGGGCGAGGCACAGATGCTTGCGATGGCCTATGGCCAGGCGATCGACGCCGAGCTGGAACGCGCAGAGGTCTTTGCCGGGCGCCAGCGTGCACGCCAGCATGCGGCATCCGACTGGTGCGAGGGTGTGGTCGATGCGCTGCATCACCTGACCAACGGACGCGTGGCGGAGGCCATCGCCGCGCGCGATGCCGCCTTCGACGCCGCGCCCGACACGCCCGGCGCGTTCAACGATGAGGCTTTCGCGTGGATCGCCGACGCCGATGCGCGTTTCGGCCCCGCTTTCGAGGCGATCATCGGTGGCCGCTATGGCCTGCAGCCTTTCGATCAGATTGCCAGCATCACCAGCGAGGGGCCGCGCGACCTGCGCGATCTGGTCTGGTATCCGGTGCAGATCGCTTTCAAATCCGGCCAGTCGGTGGCAGGTTTCCTGCCCGCGCGCTATCCCGGCAGCGAGGCTTCCCCCGAAACCGCCGAACGTCTTGCCCGTGCCACCGAATGGCGCGTGAGCGATCTCGGCGATCTCGGATCTGGCCAGCGCCTCTGGACGCTCTCGGACGGCGAGGATCGCGGGCTGCTGTCCTTGCGCACTTTGCGCTTCGACTGACCATGGCCGTCAGTCACCGTCTTACGCCCACGCTGTTCGACAAGCTGGTGGCGGACATCGACATTTCCGGCCTGAAGGACATCCATTCGGATGCGCCCGAAGTCTCGCGCGAGAAGTTTCGGCATTACACCGTGCCCCGGCTCGACCGTTTCAACGAGGCGGCGCTGCGCGGCACGATCCGGCGCGAGCTGGCATGGCTGCTCAACACCACCAATCTGGAGGCGCTCCATGATCTGGAGCCCTATCCGCATGTCCAGACTTCGGTGCTGAACTATGGCCTCAGCGATCTGGCGGGCAAGCCTTTGACGCGGCGCGCCATTCTCAACCGCGCGCGGGAAATCCGCAAGGCGATCCGCCAGTATGAGCCGCGTCTGGGCGAGGAAACGCTCAGTGTCGAACCGGCCGAGAGCCATGATCGCCCCAACACCGTCACCTTCATCATCCGCGCCGACATCACGGCGGCGGCGCAGGCCATGCCGGTGAAATTCCGGACCGAGGTCGACCCGGAAACGGTCTCCGTCGACGTGCGGGAGTAGGGCAGATGGACCCGCGCCTGCTGCGCCATTACAACGACGAACTTGCCTATCTGCGCGAGGCCGCGCGCGAATTTGGCGAGGAGCATGAGACCGTCGCCGGCCGCCTCGGCCTCAAGACGCCGACCGATCCCGACCCCTATGTCGAGCGACTGCTGGAGGGTGTGGCCTTTCTGGGCGCGCGGGTTCAGCTCAAGCTGGCGGATCAATATCCCGAGTTCACCTCGCATCTGCTGCATGCGATCCAGCCGCATTATCTGGCACCGATGCCCTCGATCTGCATCGCCGGTTTCGAGCCCAAACAGGGCGAGCAGAATTTGCTGGCAGGGCATCATGTGCCGCGCGGCACGCAGCTTGTGGCCAACACGCATGACAATGCGCCGGTAATCTTCCGCACCGGGCATGACGTTACCATGTGGCCGCTGGCGATTGTCGAGGCGGAGTATCTCTCCACCCGCGCCGCCGTGGCCTCCTATGCCGGTTCGGGCGAGATCCGTGCCGAGGCTGGCCTGCGCTTGCGTTTCGCCGCCACGCCGGGCGCCGATCTGTCGCAGATCAAGGTCAAGGATCTGCCGCTTCATCTGCATGGCGCCGAGGCTGTGCCCAACGAACTCTACCGCCAGATCATCGGCGAGACCCTGGGCGTGCTGGCGCGCTCGGCGGATGCCCCGGCCAATGCGCCATGGATGGCGCTGCCGTTGCCGGAACAGATCGGTTTCGAGGATGACGAGGCCCTGCTTCCGGCAGAGCAACGCTCTTTCCGTGGCTATCGACTGCTGTCGGAATATTTCGCGTGTCCCGAAAGGTTTCTCTTCGCGCGCCTGAAAGGGCTGGACCGCGCCTTTCGCGCCTCGCCGCAGATGTGCGATGTGGTGCTGTTGTTCTCGCGCGCCTCGCCCACGCTGGCCCGTGCGGTGGACAAGAGCAACTTCAAGCTTTTCGCCACCCCCGCGATCAACCTCTTCGAAAAGCAGCTCGACCGCGTTCAGGTCCGCCCGCACGAGCATGAGCTGCATGTCATCCCCGACCGCACGAAGCGCAATGATTTCGAGGTGTTCCGCCTGCTCGACGTCAAGGCCTATGCCCGCGACAATCTCGATCCAAAGACGGTGGCGCCGCTCTATGCTTTCGGCGCGCTGCTCTATGACTGGCGCGAGGCGTTGTTTTACTCGACGCAATTGCGTCCACGTCGTCTGTCCACGCGCGAAAGACGCCTGCGCCGCCGCAGTGAATATGTCGGCACGGACACATGGCTCAGCCTGACCTCGCCCGGCGATGCCGCACGGCTGGATGATGTGCATGAACTGGCGGTGCGAGCTCTGGTCACCAACCGCGAACTGCCCGAACTGCTGTCGTTTCGCGGCGATCAGCATTTCACCGTCTCGGGCGTTCCGGCCCGCGCAGTCACGGTGCTGCGCGCGCCGACGCGCCCGCGCCCGCCGCTGGGGCTGGGCGATGCGGCATGGCGGGTGATCGCGCATCTCACGCCCAATTACGCCACGCTCGCCTCGGAGGATCATGACGATCCTTCCGCCCTGCGCGACCATCTCGCGCTCTATGGCCAGCAGGATGAGGCTGCCTTGCGCCGCCAGATCGATGGCGTTCTGGCGATCCGCTCGGCCAAGGTGATGCGCCGCGTGCCGGGGCTCGACCGTATGGCGCTGGCGCGTGGTCACCGTATCCGCATCAAGCTGGACGATGCCGCTTTCGACAAGAGCGGCATGTTCCTGTTCACCGCCGTTCTGGAGCGTTTTCTGGGGGAATTTGCCAGCATCAACGCCTTTACCGAATGCCACTTCCACAGTCCGAACGAGGGGGATGTCGCGCAATGGCCGCCGCGCATGGGTCGCCGCCACACCATCTGACCTTTCTCGAAAGGATCAGGGAGAAGGCGCGCCTGTTCGGGATGTTCCCGGCGGTGCGCGGCGCGGAGGCGCGTGCGCCCGATCTGCCGCTGCTGGGCCATGCGCGGCGGCCCGACCAGAGCATCGTCGATCTGGCGCAGGTGCCCGCCATGCACTTTCCCGCGCCCACGCTGCATTCGGTGGAGTTCCGCCATCAGCGCGCGCAGATCAACGGCTATTGGCTGGGGCTGACCGGGCCGATGGGGCCGCTGCCGGTCCACCTTACCGAGTTCGCGGCGTTCGAGCATCGCTATGCCAAGCAGCGGCCCTTTGGTCGCTGGCTGGATGTGCTGGCGAACCGCATGCTGCAGTTCTTCTATCGCGCATGGGCGGATTCCCAGCCAGCGGTGCAGGCCGACCGGCCCGCCGACGATCGCTTCGGCAACTATCTGGCCTTTCTTTCGGGCGCGACCGAGGGTGTTTCCGATAGCGCCGCTTTTCCGGCACGGGCGCGGGTGCATTATGCCTCGCTCTTCGCCTCGCGGCGCAGTGCGATTGGTATCGAGGATTCGCTGGGCCATCTGCTCGGCCAGCCGGCGCGGGTGATCGAATATCAGCCGCGCTGGCGTGAGATCGAGAAGGAAGATCGCAGCCGCCTCGGCAAGGGTTTTGCCACTTTGGGGCAGGATGTGGTGCTGGGCAGCCGCATCCGCACCGCATCTGACAGTTTCAGCGTGGTGATCGGCGCGCGCAATTTTGGCGAGTTTGAAAAACTGCTGCCGGGCCAGCCGCGCTTTACCATTGCATCCGAGGCGCTCGATGCCTTTGCGCCCAGCCATCTGGAATGGGACATCCGCATCGATATTCCGCAAAGCGAAGTTCCGCCCGCGCGGCTCGACGGGCGCACGCGGCTGGGCTGGACCGGCTGGCTCAGCCCGAAACCATCCGACACCATCCGGTCCGACGCGCATCTGCGCCGCATGAAACCGGCTCACGCATCCTTGGGGGAACTGTAAATGTCCGAGATCAGCCGCGCTTCCCTTTTCGAACGCCTCGGCCCGGTGCCGCTCAAGGCCATCGAGACCGCGACCAGCTTCTGCAAGATGCGCGGCAACCCCTATGTCGAGCTGGTGCACTGGCTGCATATTCTGCTGCAGGACCCGCGCAACGATCTCGCCGCGATCCGCAGCAGCTTCGGGCTGGACGATGCGCGGTTGACGCAGGATGTGGTGGCGGCGCTCGATGCCCTGCCGCGCGGCGCCAGCGCCATTTCCGATTTCGCGCCCCAGATCGAGGAAGCCATCGAGAAGGGCTGGCTCTATGCCTCGCTGCAATTCGGGGCGGGGCGGGTGCGCTCGGGCCATCTGTTCTATGGCATGCTCAAGACGCCGACCTTGCGCAATGCGCTCTATGCGCTAAGCGGCGAGTGGCGCAAGGTCAGCGCCGACAAGCTTGGCAGCAGCTTTGACGAAGTGATCGCCGCTTCGGCTGAAACCAGCGAGCGCACTGCTTCCGTTCCCGCAGCAGGCGAAGTTGAACCTGGCGCCGTGGCCGCCGGGCGCGGCGAGGCTCTGGCGAAATACTCCGTCGATCTGACCGCCAAGGCTCGCGCCGGAGAGATCGACCGCATCATCGGGCGTGATGCCGAAATCCGTCAGGTGGTCGATATCCTGCTGCGCCGTCGCCAGAACAATCCCATCCTTGTCGGCGAGGCGGGCGTGGGCAAGACGGCGGTGGCCGAGGGTTTCGCCCGCCGCGTCGCCGATGGCGATGTGCCCCCCGCGCTGGAAGGCGTGACGGTGCGTTCGCTCGACATCGGGCTGATGCAGGCCGGGGCCGGGGTGAAGGGCGAGTTCGAGAAGCGCCTGCGCCAGGTGATCGATGAGGTCGAAAGCTCGCCGGTGCCGATCATCCTGTTCATCGATGAGGCGCATACGCTGATCGGCGCGGGCGGTCAGGCGGGCACGGGCGATGCCGCCAATCTGCTCAAGCCGGCGCTGGCGCGCGGGCGGCTGCGCACCATCGCGGCCACGACCTATGCCGAATATCGCCAGTATTTCGAGAAAGACCCGGCGCTGACCCGCCGTTTCCAGACCGTCGATGTGGGGGAGCCCGAGACCGGCAAGGCGATCGACATGATCCGCTCGGTCGCGCCAATGATGGAGAAGCATCACGGCGTCACCGTGCTGGATGAGGCGGTTGCGGCGGCGGTGCTGCTCTCGCAGCGTTATGTGCCCGCGCGGCAGTTGCCCGACAAGGCGGTGAGCCTGCTCGATACGGCCTGCGCGCGCGTGGCCGTCTCGCAGCATGCCACGCCTGCCACGGTGGAGGATCGCCGCCGCCGCCTCGAGCTGCTGGAGATCGAACGCGAGGTCGTCGCGCGTGAAGCCTCGGATCATTATCGCAGCGATGATCGCCTTGAACGCATCGAGGAAGAAATCACCGCTGCGCGCGAGGCGCTGGAGACCGTCACCGCCAAGTGGGAGCGGGAGAAGGAAGCGCTGGCCGGTGTGGCCACCGCCCGCGATGCCCTGCGTACCGCCCGGCAGGATGATGCTCAGGACGAGGCCTCGTTGAAGGCCGCGCTTGAAACCGCATTGGCGACGATGCGCGATGTGCAGGCCGATACGCCGATGGTCTTTGGCGTGGTCGATCAGGATGCCATTGCGGCGGTGGTCGGCGACTGGACGGGCATTCCGGTGGGCCGCATGGTCAAGGACGAGATCCAGAGCGTGCTGACCATCGTGGATCAGTTGAAGGCGCGGGTCGTCGGGCAGGATCATGCCATGGATGCCATCGCCAAGCGCATCCAGACCAGCCGGGCCAAGTTGGACAATCCCAACAAGCCGGTCGGCGTCTTCATGCTCTGCGGCCCCTCGGGCGTGGGCAAGACCGAGACGGCGCATGCGCTGGCCGAGCTGCTGTTCTCGGGCGATGACTCGCTGATCGTCATCAACATGAGCGAGTTTCAGGAGGCGCATACCGTCTCGACGCTGAAGGGCGCGCCTGCCGGTTATGTCGGTTACGGACAGGGCGGTGTGCTGACCGAGGCGGTGCGCCGTCGCCCCTATTCGGTGGTGCTGCTTGATGAGGTGGAGAAGGCCCATCCCGACGTCCATGAGATGTTCTTCCAGGTCTTCGACAAGGGTTTCATGAACGACAGCGAAGGCCGCTTCATCGATTTCAAGAACACCATCATCCTGCTCACCTCCAATGTCGGCACCGATCTGGTGATGACCCTGTCGGAAGACGAGGAGATGAAGCCCGATCCCGAAGCGCTGGCCGGAGCGCTGCGCCCCGATCTGCTCAAGACCTTCCCGCCCGCGCTGCTGGGCCGCCTGCTGGTGCTGCCCTATTATCCGCTGAGCCCCGACATGCTCGCAGGCATCGTGCGCCTGCAGTTGAAGCGCATCGAGAAGCGCATCGCCGAGAACCACAAGATCACGCTCGGCTTCGCGCCATCGGTGGTCGATCTGATCGTCTCGCGCTGCAATGAGGTGGCGTCGGGCGGGCGCATGATCGATGCGATCCTCACCAACACGCTGCTGCCCGAAATGTCGATCCAGCTTCTGGAACGCCAGATGCGCGGGGAAGAGGTCGCCGGGATCGAGGTCTCGGCCGGGCCGGACGGTTTCCATTACGCTTTCACCGACAGGCAGGCGCAGCCAGCGCCGCTCGCGGTGGCCGAGCAGCTTGAGAACCTTGTCGAGTAATTTGACCATAACGCCAGGAGAAGCACTATGACGACAGCCTTGAGCGGCTCGGTCGGCCTGTCGGGAAGGAACCTGCGGCAGGACACGATCATCGTCCAGACGCTGTTGAAGCGGCTGGGGATGCAACTGGGCCTGATCGATGGCCTGTGCGGCCCGAAAACCCAATCCGCGATCATCCGCTATCAGAGCGGTTTCATGCGCAACCCCGATGGGCTGGTCGAGCCTCAAGGGATGACGTGGCGGCATCTCACCGGCCAGCAGAACGCCAGGCCCGCCGCGCGCTCCGCTGTCAGCCCGCCGGTTGCGCCGTTGCGCACGCCGGTTCGGGCGCCTGCGCCGGTGCGTGCACCCGCGCCTGTCGCTCAGCCCGCTGCCCAGCCCACGCCCGCGCCCAACAGCACCACCTCCTTCCTGACCGAGGTGCCCAAGCCTGCGCGCAACACGATCAATCAGGGGCTGACCTCGCCCTCCAACGATATGTTGCTGCGCAAATTCGGCGCCCCGCGCGAGAATTACAGCCAGCAGGACCAGCCGATCACCAATCCGAAGCTGAAGGCCATGATGGTCAGAAAGTCGGTGGGGCCTTTCACGGCCTATGGCCTGGGCCCGGCTGTGGAGAGCCTGTCGCGTGTCATGGCCGATGTGCAGCGCGAGATGCCCGAACTGTACAGCGCGCTGGGCAATGCCGGCATGTGCGTGGTGCGCAACCAGCGCGGTTCCTCGACGCGCATATCGAACCACAGTTGGGGCACGGCCATCGATATGCAGATCAATCACAAGACCGATCCTCGCGGCAACAACAAGGTCTATTACGGCCTGACCCTGCTTGCCCCCTATTTCAACAAGCATGGCTGGTATTGGGGTGCAGCTTTCCGCACCGAGGATGGCATGCATTTCGAATGCAGCGCCTCGCTGATCGCCAGCTTTCCCAACCCGTGAGGATCTTGATGATGAAAAGCGCTCTTGTCGCTCTCGTGCTGGCGGCTGGCGGTGTGGCCGCTGGTGGACTGGCCGCTTCGCATGCCCGCGCTCAGGCTCCCGCTGGCGCGGGGCTGGCCTGGTCGCAGGACCCTGCGAGCAAATGCCGCTTTGTGGCGCCCCGCTCGCTGCCGGCCGGGCCAACCTACTGGACCGGGGATTGCCCCGGCGGCAAGGCCTCGGGGCTGGGCATGCTGCGGCGGCGCGACGGCCAGAAAAGCGGCGAGGCCTTCTATGGCGAGTTCCGCAATGGCGTGCCGACCATCGGTGCGATCGATTTCGCCAAGGGCAACACCGGCGGCTATATGGTCGGCCGTTTCGTGAATGGCGATGTCGGCATGGGAGAGGTGCCGCCCAATGACCGTATCGACGGCTTCAACGTCGCCGCCTCTGCCGCCCGCGCGGTGAGCCTGCGTTTCAAGGCGCAGGGCAATGCCGGTTCAGCCGCTTTCTACGCCAAACAGGCCAAGACGCTGGAAATGCAGATCGAATGATCCTGAGCCGGAAAGAGGCAGGGTCGATGCTCTCGCTCGCGCTGCTGACATGCGGCGCGGGTGGGGCTTATGCGTCCGTTCCTGCGGGCGCGGCGATGCCGGCCGATGTGCGTGCCTTTATGGCGCGCCGCGAAAGCTGTGACCATGCGCGGGGCGAGGAGCCCTATGACAAGGCGCGTGCCCGCCAGCTTGAGCAGCAGGTCAAGCGCTTCTGCAAAGGCACCGATGCCGATCTGGCCCGCCTGAAACGCGCCCATGCCGGTCAGCCTGCGGTGATGGCTGTGCTCGGTCGCTATGAGGCGGATGCGGAATGACATCGGGCATCATGCTCAGCGCTTCGGTCGGGCGCGGCGGCGTCAATGCGCCGCAGGATGTCGCGGCCATCCAGCAGAGCCTCAATGCGCGTGTGGGCGATCTCGGCCTCGGCGCGCTGCGCAGCGATGGCACCATGGACGAACCGACGATGACCGCCATCGGCCGCTATCAGTCCTTCGTGATGAGCACGGGCTCGGGCGGGCGGATCGATCCGGGCAGCGCCATCGTCGATCGCCTGTCGGATACGTCCCCCACCACGCTGATGCGGGAGCGGCTGGCGGCTCAGGCGGTGCAACGCAACCTCAGCGGCGCGGCCTGGTTTCGCGCCAATGAGGCACGCTTTCCCAACAGCGACCGCATCAGCGATCTGGCGCCCGCCTTCGCGGTGCAGGTCGACAGTTTTGTGGCCATGCTCAAGCGCGCCTCGGCCACGGTGCGGGTCAGTTCGACGCGGCGCAACCGCAACCGCGCATGGCTTATGCACTACGCCTGGATGGTCGCCCATGGCCAGATCAAGCCCGATGCGGTGCCCGCCAATGCCGAGGTGGAGATTTACTGGGATCATGGCGATGCGCGCGCCTCGCGCAAGGCGGCGCAGGCGATGGTCAATCTGTTTCATATCAGGTTCAAGCCCTCGCTCACCTCGAACCATATCGATGGCACGGCGATCGACATGACGATCAGTTGGGATCAGGCGATCGATGTCACCGACGCCTCGGGAAAAGCCACAAGGATCGATCAGCCGCGCTCGGGCAACAGCAATGACGATCTGCACAAGGTCGGCGCCACCTATGGCGTGCGCAAGCTGGCCACCGATCCGCCGCATTGGTCCGCCGATGGCCACTGAGAAGGAGAAGCGTCCATGCCGCCTGCCGCGCGCATAGCCGATCAGGAAAGCTGCCCGCACAAGAATGTGGCGACCATCGTCTCGGGCGAGCCGACGGTGCTCATCATGGGCCAGCCGGCGGCACGCAAGGGCGACCAGCTCGATTGCGGCAGCAAGGCCCAGATCGAGGCGGGCTGCCCGACCGTCAAGATCGGCAACAATGAGGCCGCGCGCATCGGCGACACCACCTGCCATGGCGGCACGCTGGCGACAGGCGCGGTGACCGTGCTGATCGGCGATGGCGCTCCGCCGCGCCGCACCACGCTCGACCGCGCCTATGCCAGCGGCGCGCCTTTCGTGCGGGCATGAGGGGAGCGCGGCGCAACTGATGGCCGAGGTGCCGCCTGATGCCGATGCCGGTGCGCCGGTGCTGTTCGCGCCTGTCGAGGCGCGGGCGGTTGCGGGCTGGGCGGCGGCCGGGCAGCTCTATGCGCTGATCGATGGCTGTGTTGCGCCCGATGTGCCGGGGCTGGTGGAGGCGGCGGGGCCGCAGCGCGGAGCCTGCCTCTATCAGGGCTGGGCGGCGGTCAGCTATCGCGACAAGGCGCCCTATCTGCTGCAGGTCGATGCGCGCATGGCCGAGGAGATCGCGCGGCGTTTCGACGGCAAGCCCTGGGGCTATTTCCTGCTGTCGAGCGCCGGATTCAAGGCGGTGCATCGCCAGTTGCGGCGTTTTATCAAGGTCTCCTCGCCGGAAGGTGAGGGGTGGATCTTCCGCTTTCACGATCCGCGCCTGCTGCCTGCCTATCTGCGCAGCTCGACGGTGGATGAGCTGAACGCTTTCTTCGGCCCGGTGCAGGCCTTTCTGACGGTCGATGGCGAGGGCATGGGCCATATGGCCTGGCGCGCCCCGCAGATCCTGCGCATGCCGCCCCGCCAGCCGGTGGGCGCGCGCCAGCGCATGAGCCGGGCCCATGTCGCGGCCTTCCGGCGCCGCGCGGGCAGCGACCGGCTGGCCGAGAGCTTCGCGGGTCTGCCCTATCCGCCCCGGCGCGACCTCCATTCCGACGATCTGCTGATCGACAGCCCCAGCGGCGGCGCCACGCGCATGAGCTTTGGCGGCGACGGGCAGGTCGAGCGTGTCACCAGCCCGCTGGGACGCCAGTGGCATATGGCGCACAGCGATCAGGGCAGGCTGACGGCGATGCGCATGCCTTCGGGGCTGGCGCTCGATCTGGCCTATGATCGGGGTGGCAATGTCGCTGCCGTCTCGCGCGGCGGGCGGGAGCGGTTTCGTGCGCGGCATGATGCGGTCAACCGGCTGGAGCGCGTGGATTTTCCCGATGGGACGTTCCATGGCCTCGCCTATCGCGATGAGGGCGGTGAGGCAGCGCGCGATCCGCAGGGGCGCTTTGTCACCGCCCGGCGCGACCGGCTGGGGCGGGTCGAGCGGCTCGATTATCAGGGCGATGCGCTGGCGACGATCAGCGACGGCAATGGCAACGGCACCCGCTTTCTCTATGGCGTCGGTCCTCAGCCCGAGGCCAGGATCCATGCTGATGGATCGCGCGAAACCTACAGCTTCGATCCTGCCGGAGCGCTTCAGCAACTGATCCGCGCCGATGGCCTGCGCATCGATATCAGCCGCAATGCGGCAGGCCAGATCACCCATATGGCCAGCGGCGAGGGCGCGGTGGCCAGCTTCGATTACGATGCGCGCGGCTTGCTGGTGGCGGCGCGCAATGCGGACATCGATCTGGTCTGGCGCTATGACGCGCAAGGCCGCCTGATCGAGGAGCGGCAGGGCGACCAGACCGTCAGCCATGTCTATGATGAGGCAGGGCTGCATGTCGGCCTTGTCTGGCCCGATGGCAGCGCGATGCGTTACGCGCGCGACGCCGATCAGCGCCTTGTTGCCATCACCGACTGGAGCGGTGGGCACCACGCCATCGACTATGCGCCCGAGGAAGGCGGATGGCGGATGCTCTCCCCCGGCGGGCTGGTGGCGACGACATGGCAGGATCAGGTCGGCCTGCCCACCGGGCGCCGTCTCGACACGCCGGAGGGCACCGCCTTCCAGCAAAGCTATGCCTATGATGCCGAGGACAGGCTGGTCGCGCGGGAGGACAGTCGGCTCGGCGCGCTGCGCGTGGATTACGATGCCGAGGGGCAGGTGCTGGCTTTCGATCCCGCGCATGGCCCGCGTGAGCATTTTGCCTATGACGGCGCGGGCAACCGCATCAGCGGGCCTGCGGGGGCGGCGCGGTTCAATGCGCTCAACCAGATGGTGGCGCAGGGGGGCGAGCACTTCGCCTATGACCCACGCGGCAATCTGGTGGAGCGGCAGGGCGGCGGCGCGGGCTGGCGTTATGGCTGGGATGGTTTCGACCGGCTGATCCGCGCGGAGGATGGCAGGGGGCTGGTCGTCCGCTTCGCCTATGATCCGCTGGGCCGCCGCATCCGCAAGGAGGTCGAGAGCGGCGCCACCTTGCGCATCACACGCTATGTCTGGGCGGGCGAGCAGCTTATCCGCGAGATCGAGACCGGCACTGGCGATGGCTGGCAGGACCGCGCCGCGCAGCAGATCCGCGACTATGCCTATTGGCCCGACAGCCATACGCCGCTGTTCCAGCGCGATGCCGCGGGCATCTACCACTATCACCTCGACCCCATCGGCACGCCGGTCCGCCTGACCGACACGCAGGGGCGCGTGGTGTGGGAGGCTGAACGCTCCGCCTTTGGTGCCATGCAGGTGATGGTGGCGGGGCGGCATCAGCCGCTGCGCCTGCCGGGCCAGTATCACGACGCCGAAACCGGGCTGCATTACAACCGGCACCGCTATTACGATCCGGCACTGGGGCGCTATCTCGGGCGCGATCCCATGGGAGCGGCGGGCGGCGTCAACCTCTATGCCTATGTCGGCAATGATCCGGTTAACCGTGCCGATCCATCGGGGCTGATGTGGTGGCAGATGGCGGTCTCTGCCGTGGCGGCCATTGCGGTGGCCGTGGCGGTGGTGATGCTGGCCCCGGTTGCGGCGCCCGCGCTGGCGGTGGCGCTGGTGGCGGGGGCGGCAGCAGGCGCGGTGGGTTTCGGCCTCAATGAGGCGCTGACCCAGAAGGAATTCTGCGCCTCCTGCATTCTGCTGGCGATGCTGAAAGGTGCGGCGGTCGGCGCGCTGGCGGCGGTGCCTTTCCTCTTCGTGCCTGCGGCGGCGGGCTATGCCGTTTATGCCGGGGTGGGCGCGATCAGCGGCTTTGTCAGCTATGTCGCCGATTGGGGCATCGACAATCTGGCGGGCAAGGACCGGCCGTGGAGCTGGAAGGAAGCGGGCATCTCGACCGGCCTCGGGCTGGTGGCTGGCCCGGCGGGCAAGTTCATTGCCGCGCGCCTTGCCCCCGGCGCGGCGGCGGCGGAAGAGGGCGCCGTGGCGAGCGAAGCGGCCGAGGCGGCCAAGCCCGCCAAGCCCGCTGTGCCCGAGGGTGAGGCCACCGCACCCGCCGAGCCCAGACCCGTAACCGGCGAGACCGATGCCACCGCGACGGGCAAGGAGGTCCATGCCAGGCTGGCGGAGGAGCGGCGCGCTTCGGGCGACTTCGACCTCGTCAACGAGCCGATCACCGATGCTCAGGGCAACGCCATCGAGGTGCCCAAGCGGGTCAATCTCAAGACCGGCGAGGCGGCCGACGATCGGGTGCAGATCGCGCGGCCCGACGCTGTGCGCTACAAGAATGAGATGATCCTCGACGACAAGCCGATGGGCAGGCCGATTGCCAAGGACCGGCAGGAAGTTATTCGATTCATTGACGCCTATTCGCAAAGTCAGGGTAAGCTGCCGGCGAAAATTGCCATTCAGAGATATGATCCGGTCACGGGTGAGCCTGTGGTCACCGAATTGTACACCCCCGAAGATTTCCTGCCGAAAGGGCGATGATGTCTGAACTCAATATCGCAGAGATTCCCTATGAGGATGGGACGATCCGCTACCGCTATGCCCGTTATATGGCTGAGGATGGCACGCGCTGGATCCGCCACGGCATGTTTTGTGCCTATCATCCCGACGGCACGCTCGCCTCTGAGGGCAACTATGTGGATGGCAAGGAGCAGGGCCTGTGGACCGATTATCACCCGAATGGGCAGATGGCTGCGCGGGGCCTCTATGCGGACGGGGCGGAAAGCGGCGCGTGGGAGTTCTGGAACGCCGACGGTTCACCGCAGAAACCATAGGTTTCGTCTCTATTTCTGAGTGAAAATGCTTGCCGGAAAAGATGGTCGAAGTAACGGATCGGCATCATTCGGCCCATGTGGAATAGGCGTGCGGTCCTCCTTGTGAAACAGGGGCGACGCCGTTATGACCGCAAGGCCTGATGTACGGTGGGGTTAAAGCGGAAACTTTTTCGGACTCAAGTCGTTGTGCGGACGTTCGTCAACATCGTTAGGGTGGAGTGTTTATGAAAAAAATGTTTCTTCTGATCGTGGCCATGATTTTTGCTGTCACAAGTGTGAACAGCCCGGCTGTTGCCGGTGAAGGCTGCGGCGGTTCGGGCACCAAGGGTGCCATCGTCGGCGGCGCGGTCGGCGGACTGCTCGGCCATAGCCTGGGGGGCAAGAACAAGCTGGCCGGCACCGTGCTGGGCGCGCTGGGCGGTGCGATCGTCGGTTCGGTGATCGCCAAGAAGCTCGATGAGTGCGAAAAGCAGAAGATGGCCGAAGCCAACGTCAATGCTGCCAACGCTCCTGTCGGCCAGACCCAGAACTGGACCAGCGACACCCGCTCGGACGTGCACGGCACCGTGACCGCTGCCGCTCCCGAGAAGCTGGCTGATGGCCGTCAGTGCCGCACCGTGACCAACGTGGCCTATATTTCGGGCCAGGAAGTGCGTGAGACGCCGCGTCTCTGCCGCACGCCCCCTGCCACCGAATGGAAGGTCGCCTGACCTTGCGGCACGTTGCCGCCTTGCTGTGTCTGACTGCGCTGGTGCCTCAAACGGCACTGGCGCAGAAGGCCGAGCAGACCTATTGCGCCTCCTATGATCTGCCGCAGTCCTATCAGACGGACGCTTTTGCCGCGCCGATGACCTATCGCGTGCAGAACACGCCCAATGGCAAGGTGCTGATCGCCGAAGGGCAGATCATGTCCGGCGAGTCCCAGCGGCTGCAGCAGGCGATCGCCAATGCGGGCGCGATCGAGGAGATCTGGTTCAATTCGCCCGGCGGGGCCGCGATGGAAGGGCCCTATATGGGCCGCATCATCCGCGCCAAGAACATGGCCGTGCGGCTGCGCAAGGACTACGCCTGCATCAGCGCCTGTTCCTATGCCTTTCTGGGCGGGGTGATCCGCACTGTCGAGCCGGGGGCCTATTACGGCATCCATATGTTCAGCGCGACGGGCGACTCCCAGGGCATGCTGGAGCTGTTCAACCGTTTCCAGGGCGTCAGTGCCAAGCGGGCAGAGCTGCTGCGCAAGGGCAATCCGCAGAAGAATGTCGATGCCGCCGTGGCGGAATATGTCGCGCAGGAATTGCGGACATGGGAGAAGGAATCGGCCAAGATCGCGGCGATCCGCGCGCGCTATCTGGTGGAGATGTCGCTCTCGCTCGATTTCATGACCGATGCGTTCAACACCGATTCCAACAAGGTCTGCTATCTCAGCCAGGCCGGGTTGAAGCGCTACAACGTGTTCAACGCGAACTGACCGGCAGGATCGCCCCCGAGGTGTGAACCGGTTTCGGCTTGCGCTCTCGGGGGCTTTTCCATCCTTTTCAGCAGAATACCGTGCTTAACTGAAACTTAGGCATGATCCCATAGGAAGGGGGATCAAGTCTGAGGGGCAAGCATGGCATCGCCGAATTTCGAACCGCAAACCAGCGATGCATCCTTGCGCGCGCTCAACCAGACCTATGCGGTTGCCACTTACACGCCCGAGGGCAAGGTCATCGGGGCGAACAACCAGTTCCTGCGGCTGATCGGCTATACGCTGGAGGAGTTGGTGGGGCTCGATACGGCGGCCTTCTTCTCCAACACCTATGCGCGCAACCATCGCGGCGATCTCTGGCGGCGTCTGGCGGGGGGGCAGCCCCTGCAGCAGACCGATATGTGGATCGGCAAGCATGGCGGCGAAATCTGGCTCAGCTCGCGCTATGTGCCGGTCAGCGACGCCGAAGGGCTGGTCGAGGCCGTGGTGCAGATCGCCGAGGATGCCACCGCTCTCCAGCAGAAGCGTGACGATGAGCGTGGCCAGATCGAGGCGATCCAGAACACGCAGGCGGTGATCCATTTCGGGCTGGACGGCACCATTCTGGACGCCAACGAGCTGTTCCTCAAGGCTGTCGGCTACCAGCGTGGGGATATCATCGGCCAGCATCATGCGATCTTCGTCGATCCGGTCGAGCGCGAGGGGCAGGCCTATGCCGATTTCTGGCAGGCGCTGGGCCGGGGCGAGCATCGCTCGGGCGAGTTCCGCCGTCTGGGGCGTGACGGATCGGATGTCTGGCTGCAGGCGGTCTACAGCCCGATCCTCGATCTGGCGGGGCGCCCGGTGAAGGTGGTGAAATATGCCACCGATATCACCGCCGAGAAGCTGCGCCGCGCCGAATATCAGTGGCAGGTCACCGCGATCCACAAGTCCAATGCGGTGGTCACCTTCGACATGCATGGCACCATTCTGGACGCCAATGACCATTTCCTTGAGGCGACCGGCTATGCGCTGGAGGAGATCGAGGGGCGGCATCACCGCCTTTTCGTCGACCCGGCCCATGCCCACAGCACCGATTACACCAGCTTCTGGCGCGATCTGCAGAAGGGGCGGCACCGCGCCGGGCTCTACCGCCGTTTCGGCAAGGATGGGCGCGAAGTCTGGCTGCAGGCCACCTACAACCCGATCTTCGATGCCGGCGGCAAGGCGGTCAAGGTCGTCAAATACGCTTCGGTGGTGACCGAGGAGCGGCTGGTGCAGGCCGACCATCAGGGGCAGATCGCCGCGATCGACAATGCCCATTGCGTGATCTATTTCGAGATTGACGGCACGATCATCGATGCCAATGAGAATTTCCTCGACACGATGGGCTATCGCTATGCCCAGGTGCGCGGGCAGCATCACCGCATGTTCGTGCCGCAAGAGGAGATCGCGCAACCCGCTTATGCCACCTTCTGGGACGATCTGGCCAAGGGTGAGCACAAGGTCGGCGAATATCGCCGTATCGGCAGCGACGGGCGTGAGGTCTGGCTGCATGCCACCTACAACCCGATCCGCGACATGAACGGTCAGGTCTTCAAGATCGTCAAATATGCCACTGACGTCACGGCGCACAAGCTGCGCAACGCCGATTACGAGGGGCAGATCGCGGCGATCAACAAGTCGCAGGATGTTGCGGTCTTTGCGCTGGATGGCACGATTCTGGACGCCAATGCCAATTTCCTCGCCACCATGGGCTATGCCCGCGAGGAGTTGATCGGCCAGCACCACGCCACGCTGGTGGACCGCGATCTGGCCAGCAGCCCGATCTACACCGAATTCTGGAACAAGCTGAAATCGGGCATTTTCCATTCCGGCATGTACAAAAGGCGCGGCAAGAACGGGAAGGAAGTGTGGCTGCAGGCCAGCTACAACCCGATCTTCGACCTCAATGGCCAGCCGACCAAGGTGGTGAAATATGCCATCGACGTCAGCTCGAACGTGGCGCTGGCCGATGCCTTCGACGAGGCCAAGCGGCAGGCGCACCATGATTCCGCCACCTCGCTGCCCAACCGCACCAAGCTGGCCTCCTTCATGAACAGCGCGCTGGCCGACCCGTTGGGCAGCATGGCGGTGTTCTACATCGACCTCGACCGCTTCAAGCCGATCAACGACACCTATGGCCATCACGTCGGCGACCGCGTGCTGGGTGAGGTGGCCGACCGCATGCGCCGCATGCTGCGCGAGGACCAGATCGTGGCCCGCGTGGGTGGCGATGAATTCGTGATCGTCGCGCCGGGCATGCAGGTCGAGGGCGTTGAGCGCTTTTGCCGCCAGCTTTTCGACGCCGTCTCCGCCCCGATCCGCCATGATGACGGCGAGATCGGCGTGGGTCTGTCGATCGGCATCGCCATTTCGCCGGGGGATGGCAACACGCCTGACGAATTGCTGCGCGCCGCCGATGCCGCGCTCTATCGTTCGAAACAGAACGGGCGGGGTATCTTCAGCTACTATTCCAGCGAGTTGAACGAGCGCATCAACGGCAAGCGCAAGATGATCGAGGAGATGCGCAACAGCCTGACGGCGGGCCATTTCTTCCTTGAGTATCAGCCGCGTTTCGACACGCAGTCGCGTGAGATCAGGAGCCTTGAGGCGCTGGTGCGCTGGCAGCATCCCGAAAAGGGCCGGGTCAATCCCGATGATTTCATCGCTCTGGCCGAACAATGCGGGCTGATCGTTCCGCTCGGCGAATGGGTGATGCAGACGGCCTGCAAGGCGGCGGCCGGATGGGGCGGGGCCGGGGTTTCGGTCAATGTCTCGCCGGTGCAGTTCCGTGACAGCGGCTTTGTCCAGAAGGTGCATGATGCGCTGGCGGCGTCCGGCCTGCCGCCGCATCTGCTGGAAATCGAGATCACCGAAGGCGTGCTGCTGGAGGATGCTGAGCGCGCGGTGGAGATGCTGGGCAGCCTGAAGGCCATCGGCGTCAAGCTGGCGATGGATGATTTCGGCACGGGCTATTCCTCGCTGAGCTATCTGCGCAACTTCCCCTTCGACGTGATCAAGATCGACCGCAGCTTTGTCAGCGATCTGGATGCCAGCGACAGCGCAAGGCCGATCGTGCAGGCCATTCTGGGGCTGGGCAAGGCGCTGGGCCTTTCGGTGACCGCCGAGGGAGTCGAGACCGACAAGCAACTGTCGCTGCTGCTGGCGGACCAATGCGCCGAGGTGCAGGGTTTCCTGATGGCCAGGCCGCTGTCGGAAGCGCAGGCCAGCTCCTTGCTGAGGGCGGAGAACATCACCGCGCGGCAGGATGGGGCATCCCAGGCCCAGCTTGCCTGAAGGGTGATGCGCTGATCCGCTGCGACAGATCGGCAGAACAGCACGGACTATCGATTGCGGGCTTAAGGTCTGTGCCGCTCCACCGTCGCTCAGTCGATCGTTAGGAGAAGGCTCATGATCATCAACAGCGTGACCTCGACACCGACCGATTACCTCACGCTTCAGCGTGTGGTAACCACACCCCCCCGTGGCCAACGACCCCACGACCAACACCGCCGCGGTCAATGCGCAGATTGCTCAGGATGCGCAGTCGAACGCGTCGAACCTCGATGCCCCGGCATCGGATGTCGTCGATATGGAGGCGATGCGCGCCACACTTGACCAGCGGATCGATCAGGATCTGGCCTCCGGCACCTTGTCCAGCAGTGACGCCGTTGCCGTCCGGCTGACGCTGGATGAGATCGACGCTCAAACCGCCGATACGCAGGTGGTCGACAACAAGGCGCAGGCCAATGCCGCCAGCGCGGCCCGGACCGGCAGCACCGACGAGGTTCAGGGCGGCGCCACCACCGCCGCCGCTCAAAATGCCGCCAGAACCGTGCTGAACGAGACGGTGACGGTGGCGGGCTCGGTCAAGACGACTGTCATCACCTACAGCGACGGCACCTCGGAGACCACGACCACCGTGGCGACCCCGGAGGACATTCTGCAATATGGTTCCACCGCCGAGCAGGAGGCCGCTCAGGCCACGGCGATGAAATATCTGGCGACCATCGAGCCGGGCACGCTCTTCACCCAGATGATCTGAGCGGGATCAGCATGGGTTTGACTGGCAGGCGTGCGCGGTTTGGCGCGCGCCCTGCCGCCCTGCGCACTTGGAGTCTGTTTGAAAATCCGGCGGAAGCCGGATTTGCGGCACCGGCCCGCTCCCCCCACCCGACCACCCAACGGCAGTATCATATGGGTGGCCGGGTGGGGGAGCGGGCCGGTGCCGCGTTGAAAATGCGCTTTTGCGCATTTTCCAAACAGGCGCTTACTTGATGCTGTTCATGATAAAGCTGGTCTCGATGGTCGAGACGCAGGTCAGCCGGGCGATCTTGTCCTTGATGAAGCGCTCATAGTCCGAGAGGCTGCGGCTCATCACCTTGAGCACATAGTCGGGCGTCCCGGTCACCAGATGGCATTCGCTGACCTCGGCCCAATCCTGCACCGCGCTTTCGAACATGGCGATCTCGGCATCGTGCTGGCGGGTCAGGCGCACCATCACCAGCGCGGTCATCGTCCAGCCGTCGACTTCAGGCGAGACGCGCGCGGTGTAGCCACGGATCAGGCCGCTCTCCTCCAGCCGCCGCACCCGCCGCAGACAGGGCGAGGGCGACAGGCCGACCCTTTCGGCCAGCTCCGCATTGGTGATTCGAGCGTTGCGCCGCAACTCCTGAATGATGCGCCGATCGGTCGCATCGGCACTATCCTGCTCCATTTTCGTCTCTCATGGCAATATTCTGGCGAATATCTAGGGTCATGGCCGGATCATCGCAAGCACCTGCCGCGCGAATGCTGATAGGCTGCGCCAACAAGCCAAACGGCCCTGACCCCGAGGAGATGAGAGATGACCGCGCCGCGTGAAAGCAAGACCCATATCGGCAACCACCGGCTGCATCCCGAAACGCTGATGCTCAATTACGGCTATGATCCGGCGCTGTCGGAAGGGGCGGTCAAGCCGCCGGTGTTCCTCACCTCCACCTTCGTCTTCCCCACGGCGGAGGATGGGCGCGATTTCTTCGACTATGCCTCGGGCCGCAAGGAGCCGCCGGCGGGGCAGGGGCGGGGCCTCGTCTATTCGCGCTTCAACCACCCCAATGCCGAAATCGTCGAGGACCGTTTGGCCATCCATGAGGGCGCCGAGGCGGCGGCGGTGTTTTCTTCCGGCATGTCGGCGATCAGCACGACACTGCTGGCCTTCGTGAGGCCGGGCGATGTGATCCTGCACTCGCAGCCGCTCTATGGCGGCACCGAGACGCTGCTGGCCAAGACCTTCGCCAATCTGGGCGTCAAGGCCGTGGGCTTCGCCGACGGGCTGAGCGAGGAGGCGGTGCGCTCCGCCGCGCAGCAGGCGGCCGCGCTGGGCCGGGTGGCGATGGTGCTGGTGGAAACGCCCGCCAACCCCACCAACAGCCTGGTCGATATCGCTTTGCTGCGCCGAGTCTGTGACGAGCTGGAAGCGCAACAGGGCAGCCGTGCCCTGCTGGCAGTGGACAACACGCTGCTGGGGCCGGTGTTCCAGCAGCCGCTGAAGCATGGGGCGGATATCTCGCTCTATTCGCTGACGAAATATGTCGGTGGGCATTCCGATCTGGTGGCGGGCGCGGCGCTGGCCTCGGCCAGTGTGATGCGCGAGATCCGCGCGCTGCGCAGCGCGATCGGCACCCATCTCGACCCGCATAGCTGCTGGATGCTCAGCCGCTCGCTCGAAACGCTGGGGCTGCGCATGGAGCGGGCCAATACCAATGCCGCCGCTGCCGCCGCCTTCCTGAAGAACCACCCCAAGGTCGAGGGTGTCGCCTATGCGCCCTTCTTCCCGGAAGGTTCGGCGGCGGCGCGGACCTATGAAGCGCAATGCAGCGGGGCAGGCTCGACCTTCTCCTTCGACATTGCGGGCGGGCAGGAGGCGGCCTTCCGCTTCCTCAATGCGCTGCAGATCTTCAAGCTGGCGGTCAGCCTTGGCGGCACGGAAAGCCTTGCCAGCCATCCGGCGACCAACACCCACTCTGGCGTGCCGGTGGAACTGCGTGAACGTATCGGCGTGCTGGCCTCCACCATCCGCCTCTCGATCGGCGTCGAGCATGCCGACGATATCGTTGCCGATCTGGCGCAGGCGCTGGATCTGGCCTGATCGCATGGCGGGGCGGTGGGTTTCCCGTCGCCCCGCCGGACGGGAAAATCCCGTTCTGGCGGGGTTTGCGTGGGATGACCTGCCCCGGCGACCCTTGCTTATGCGCCAAACGCGTCCACAATGACGCGAATGGACGAGTTCTATGAGGCACGCGAGCCCAGGCGTCTGGACGCGACCCGCACGGCGGAACTGTTGCATACAACGGTCGCGCGGGATCTGGGCATCGCCATCGTGCAGGGCAGGCATGCTCCAGGGGCCTTGCTGCCCAGCGAATTGACGGCGATCCAGTCGCTGAAAATCTCACGCCCGGCCTATCGTGAGGCGATCCGCATGCTGGCGGCGAAGAATCTTGTCGAGATCAGGCCGAAATCGGGCACGCGGGTGCTGCCCCGCCATCAGTGGAATCTGCTGGACCCCGATGTGCTGGGCTGGATTCTCCAGAACGGGCCGCCCGATACCTTCCTGACCGCGCTCTTCGATGTCCGCATGATCGTCGAGCCGGCCGTCGCGGCTCTGGCGGCCCAACGCCGCACGCAGGGCCATCTCGAACGGATGGCTGGGGCGCTGGATGTGATGGGGCGTCATCGCCCCGGCACCACAGAGGCGCAGGCCGCCGATGCGCTGTTCCAAAAGGTTTTGCTGGATGCGGCGGACAATGAAATCCTCTCCCAACTGGCGTCTTTGATTGGCGCCTCGGTGGCCTATCTCGCCGGGGTGAGGCGTAGTCGTCATGTGCCGCGTGATCCTCGGCCCGATCGTGAAGCATTGTTTCGCGCGATTGCTGCGCGGAGCAGCGAGGCGGCGCGGGCGGTGGTGCTGGGGCTGATCGATCATGCATTGGAGGATGGCGGGGATCTGCTCGATGATTTGGTTCGGGTCAGAAAAGTGGAAGGGGTGAAGATGCGAGGGCCTTTAAGCGAGCGCTTGCCGCGAGCGACAAGCTAGGGCGCCCTCGCGCTCCCTTTAATGTCTGCGTTGCGCTTCGGGTTCGGCCTTGCGCTCAGTTTGCCGCGCCGCAGGCTTTAATTCATTGCCTGCGGCGCTTTGAGTTGCGCCGGTGGAGAGGTTGAGCGCTCGGCTTCGGCGCCACTGCCGCGTCGGCGGAAGACGTTATGGGAGCGCGAGGGGGTAACCCCCTCGCATCTTCTCTCATTTCCCCCTTACACCCTCTCGACAATCCCCGCCGCATCCTCATAGTCGCCTTATGAGTGATGCAGCCGTCGAAAACCTGGTGATCGAAATCCGGGACCATTATGTGGCCCAGTTCCGGGCCTTTATTCTCCATCAGCGCTCCGTGTGCCATGTTGGCAGCCCCGAGGTGAAGTTCGAGCTTCCGCAGGGCACCGCCGCCTATAAACAACTGGCCGTGGTGGATTTTCAGCGCAATGACGACGGTCCGGAGAGCGTCTTCTTCGAGCCCGACGGCATGCTGGTCTTCGACCCCATCGCGGGCCAGATGGGCGAAGCGGATCTGGTGATCGAGGCGCTGCGCTGGGATGCGCTGGTGGTTGAGCATGACGTGCCCGCCATCGGCGAGGCCATCGCCGACTGGTTCGAGAAATGGTTCGACCCCGAGGAGGTCGACCACGATCCCGAGGCCGAGCTGACGGGTTGTGTTCACTCGGTCTATATCGTGGCGGAAAGGCTTTATGTCGATCTGGGCACCGCCGCCGCCGAGGCTTTCTGGGAATTGCTGGAGGCGCTGGTCGCGGCCAAGGCGACCAAAATCCGCGTTCTTTCCTGAAGGAACGAACGCTCTAAGGGGCGCTGGCCTCAAACCTTTCAGCTTATGCAAAAACGCATAATGGCCAGCGCATAATCGTGAATTTCGTGCAGTCTTGCGTAAGGCTATCAGGGGGCAAGACCAACCGTCGCCCCGCCACACCTCTTCTCGCAGACCATCATGCCGGCCTTGCATCGTAAGGCCTGCCTGTGCCGTCGCGCCTGTCGCAAGGATGCCGCATGCCTCGCTATTCCTCACTCGCCATTTTTCTGCACTGGACGATCGCGGTGCTGATCCTCACCAATCTGGGGCTCGGCTGGTGGATGCAGACGCTGGAGGGGCTGGCGCAGTTCGAGAAATACCAGCTTCACAAGAGCATCGGCATCCTGGTGCTGCTGCTCAGCGTGCTGCGGCTGGTCTGGCGGCTGACACATCGCGCGCCGCCCTATCCCGACACCATGCGCGGCTGGGAGAAGCTGGCGGCGTCATCGGTGCACTGGCTGCTCTATGCCATCATGATCGGCATGCCGCTGACCGGCTGGCTGCTGGTGTCGACCAGCGCTTTCAACCTGCCCACCCTGTTGTTCCACACCGTGCCCTGGCCGCATCTGCCGGTGCATGACTGGCCGGTGGAGGCGCGCATGCAGGTCAACCATCTGTCCGAGGGCGCGCATAAGGCGCTGGCTTTCGGCACGGCGGCGCTGGTGGCGCTGCATGTCGGGGCGGCGCTCAAGCACCAGCTTGTCGCGCGGGACAAGGTGCTTTCCCGCATGCTGCCGCGCCTGAGCCGCAGCAACTGATCCCAATTCCCAAGGAGTATCGACCATGCGTTTCATCCCGCTTGCCGCGCTTGCCCTGAGCGCAACTGTCATCAGCGCGCCCGCCCATGCCGGAGCCCCGACGTGGAACGTCAACAAGGGCAATTCGCATCTCGGCTTTGGCGTGGCGGTCAACAATCAGGGCGTGAAGGGTGAGTTCCGCCGCTGGGATGCGCAGATCGCCTTCGATCCCAAGGCGCTCAATCAGTCCCGCGTCGCCGCGACCATCGAGATGGGCTCGGCCGTGACCGGCGAGGCCACCCGCGACCAGAGCCTGCCGACCGCCGACTGGTTCAATGTCGCCGCTTTCCCTCGCGCGACCTTTGTGGCCACCAATTTCAAGGACCTGGGGGGTGGACGCTATCAGGCCATGGGCGACCTCACCATTCGTGGGGTGCGCCGCCCGGTGGTGCTGCCTTTCACGCTCAAGATCGACGGCAAAAACGCGCAGATGCAGGGCAGCCTGACCATCAATCGCGGTATGTTCGGCGTGGGCCAGGGGCAGTGGAAGGGCACCGAGATGGTGGCCGCCAATGTCCAGATCAACGTCTCGCTCAACGCCACGCGGCCCTGAACGGCGTGATGCCCGGAAGCAGGTTCAGGCCTGCCTCCGGGCATCATTCGGATGGTCAGAACTTCCGGCCCAGCTTGATCCCGAACTCCTGAGGCCGCGTCGGATAGGCCCGCGCGAATTGCGCGCAGGTCGAGGGAATGCAGACCGTGTTGAGGCTGAGGATGCCGCGCTTGTCGAAAGCGTTGAGCACGAAAGCCTCCCACGACCATTGCCCGGCCTTGGCGCCCAGCGAGAAGTCGAAGGTGGTAAAGCCTGCCGTCTGCCACAGGGCGCCGGGCACGGGCTGCACGAAATAGCCGTTGGTGCCCGACTGATGGTTGGCGCTGGCCTGCACATAGGGTCGGTAACCGCCCAGATCGAAGCTGTAGCGCGCCGTGACATTGCCCTTGAACTTCGGCTGCACCGGCAGGCGCGTGCCCGCCGGAATATAGACGCCCTGGCTGCAATCGGGATTGCCGCCCGCGCCGATGTTGCAGAAGTCCTTCCTTGTCTTGGCATCGGTGTAGGACCCCGATCCCGAGATCACCAGATGGCCAAGGTTCAGGCTGGCGTCGCCTTCCACACCCCGGATCCGCGCGCTGCCAACATTGTAGATGCTGAGCGTGCCGTTGGAATCGGGCGTGGTCAGCCCGATCTGCATCTTGTTCCACTCCTCGTCGAAGAGGGCGAGGTTGACGGTCAGACGGCGGTTGAACCATTGCGTCTTCACGCCGACCTCATAGTTGGTCAGCGTATCGGCCTCGTAAGGCGCCACCTGGATCAGGCGGTTGATGCCGCCTGGGCGATAGCCGGTGGAATAGGTGGCATAGACCAGATGGTCGCGGTCCACCTTCCAGTTCAAGGTGACACGATGCGTCTGCCCGGCCTCGATCGCCTTCTTGTTGTACAGCAGGCAGGGCAGGTTCATGTCGCTGGTGACGGGGCAGGAGGCCGTGCCCACCCGGCTCGCCGTGCCCGAGAAGCCCGAAGCTGTGTTGTTGGCGATAAAGCCGCGAATGCCCGCCGACAGCGTCAGATTGGGCAGGATGTCGTAAGAGGCATCGGCAAAGGCGGCATAGTCGCGGTCGATGCGGGTGATGCGCGAGCAGAAGATATCATCCCCGCAGCGCGGCACCGCCGGATTGCCCTGAGCGGTCGCCAGCCCCGGAATGATGTAGTCGGCTTTGATCTCGTCGGTCTGGCGCTGCATGAACAGGCCCGCGGTCAGGCGGAAGCGGTCCGTGGAGGGCGAGGAGACGCGGAACTCGTGGCTCTGCTTGGTGTAGTGGTGGTGGACGTGATAGGTCTGGCTGGGGTCGAGGTTCTGCCCGTTCGCCCCGATAAAGCTGGTGTAGGCCGGCCCCAGCGCCTCGTAATAGGATACCGTGTAATCCGAATAATCGGCGGTCGTGTCGACAAAGCGGCTGAAATAGCCGCCCGCATAGGTCACATCCCAATTGCCCAGCTTGCCATGGATGGTCATGGCGGCCTGCACCCATTGGTCGCGGTTCATCTCGGGCGTGTAGTCCTGCACCTTCAGGTCGCCGACCGAGGGGCTGAGCGGATCATTGCCCGTCAGCGGACCATAGAGGAAGGTGCCATGCGCCTTCTGGTTCTGGTAGATCACGCTGGGCGTGACGGTCCAGTTCTCGTCCAGATCGATGCCGAGGGCCGCGCGGCCGCCCCAGGTTTCGACATCGTTGTAGTTCTTCTTGACGTATTTGGCATTGCTGACCGGAACGATGGTCGGGTTGCCGTTAACGTCGGTGGCCGGATAGTTGCGCGTGCCCGGCACATTGCTGATGTAGCCGCCGTCGCGCTGGTAGAAGCCCGAGGCGCGGAAGGCGATGTTCTGGCTGATGGGAATGTTGATGAAAGCATCGACGCTGCCGCCGCTGGAATTGCCGCCCTTGCCGAAGGTGGTGCCTGAAACGTCGATCCCGGCTTCGAACTTGTGCGTCGGCTTGTTAGTGATCAGGCGCAGCGTGCCCGAGAGCGAGCTTGACCCGAACAAAGTGCCCTGCGGGCCCGACAGAGCCTCGACGCGCTGCATGTCATAGATATGCAGATCGACCGCGCCACCAATCGTGGTCAGCGGCATTTCGTCGAGATAGAGCGCGCTGGTCGGCTGCGATCCGCCAAAGGCGCCATTGTAGTCGCTGCCCGAGGTCACGCCGCGGAAATAGATCTGCGACTGGCCCGGACCATAGGACTGGAAGCTGACGCTGGGCAGCAGCTTGGCGTAGTCGTCGAAGCTGGCGACCTGATGCTGCTCCATCTTGGCGGCGCTGAGCGCCTGGATGCTGATGGGGACCTGCTGCAGGCTTTCCTCGCGCTTTTGCGCGGTGACCACAATGTCAGCGGGAGCATCGGGATTGGCGGCCTGCTGGGCCAGCGCCGGTGTGGAGGCCAGCATGGTGCCCCCCAGCAGCGAGGCGAGAGTCGCCCCCGACAGACGGCGCATCGAAACCCCGGCGACGCGATCGCGCATAATATGTCCACCCTGTTACATTATTGTATTTTTATCACAGCGTGTGTCCTTGATGATTGCAAGGGGTAAATGACGCAGGGGGCTTGCGGTGTGCTGCTATTTGCCAAACCGTGGCCAAAACAGCATAGTTCCACCCATGAGCACCAATCTTTCCGACCGCCTGGCCGCCGCCACGCGCGATCCTGTCCTGCTGCGCGCTGCGCTGGCGCTGCGCCAGAACCGGCTGGATGAAGCCGAACCGCTGCTCAAGAATCATCTTAAGGCAGATCCTTTCGATGTTGCCGCCATCCGCATGCTGGCCGAACTGGCCACGCGGATCGGCCGCGCGCGCGATTCCGAAACCCTGCTACGCCGCACGCTGGAGCTGGCGCCCGATTTCAGCGCGGCGCGGGTCAATCTGGCGACCATGCTCTATCGCACCAACCGGGCGAGCGAGGCGCTGGAGCAGCTCGACCGGCTTGATGTCGAGCGCGAAGAGGGCAACACCAATCTGCGCGCCGCCGTGCTCAACCGGCTGGGCGAGTTTGAGGCGGCGCTGGCGCTCTATGAGGATATGCTGGCGCGCTTTCCGGGGCATGCGCGGGTGTGGATGTCCTGCGGCCATGTGCTGAAAACCGTGGGGCGGCTGGGCGATGCGGTGGAGGCCTATCGCAAGGCCGTGGCGCTGGAGCCCGGCTTTGGCGAGGCGTGGTGGTCGCTGGCGAACCTGAAGACCGTGCGCTTCGACGATGCGGATCGCGCGACGATGACACAGGCGCTGGAGCGTAAGGATCTGGCGCCCGAGGACCGCTTCCACCTCGAATTCGCCAGCGGCAAGGCGTGGGAAGATGCGGGGGATCCGGCGAAGGCTTTTGCAGCCTATCGCGATGCCAATGCCCATCGCCGCGCGCTGATCCATTACGATGCCGGTGAGACGACGCGGCGGGTGGAGGCGATGGCCGCCAGCTTCGATGCAGCGTTTTTTGCCGCGCGGCAGGGGCAGGGCTGCGCCGCGCCCGACCCGATCTTCATCGTCGGCCTGCCGCGCGCAGGCTCCACGCTGATCGAGCAGATTCTGGCCAGCCACAGTCAGGTCGAGGCCATTGCCGAACTGCCGGATATTCCCGAACTCTGGGGCAGTCTGGGTGCCGATCCCCATGCAGGGCTAGCCGGGCTTTCGGCGGATCAGTTGCGCGCGCTGGGCGAGGACTATCTGCGCCGCGTCTCCCCCCAGCGCAAAACCGACCGCCCGCTATTTATCGACAAGCTGCCCAACAACTGGCTCTATGTCGGCTTTATCAAGGCGATCCTGCCGAATGCGCGCATCGTCGATGTGCGTCGCCATCCGCTGTCGGCGGGCGTGGCCAACTTCCGCCAGCATTTCGCGCGCGGGCAGCACTTTGCCTATGATCTGGCCGATCTGGGGCACTATTACCGCGATTATGTGCGGCTGATGGGGCATTTCGACGCGGTGCGGCCCGGCGCGGTGCACCGCATCGGCTATGAGGATCTGGTCGAGGACAGCGAGGGGCAGATCAGGGCTTTGCTGGAAGGGCTGAACCTGCCCTTCGAGGACGCCTGCCTGCAGTTCCACAAGACCAAGCGCCCGGTGCGCACGCCTTCTTCGGAGCAGGTGCGTTCCCCCATTTTCCGGCAGGGCACCGAGAACTGGCAGGCGTGGGACGCATGGCTGGGGCCGTTGCGGGAGGCTTTGGGCTTTCAAGGGGATTAAAAGGGAAGAATGTGAGGGTGTTACACCCTCGCGCTCCCGTTCATGTCTTCGTTGCGCATCGGGTTCGGCCAAAGGAAAAGGTCGCGGTGCTGCAGGCATAAAATACCCCAGGCAGCGCTATCGTTCTTATGGCTTGACTGCCTGCGGCGCTTTGGCCAGCGCAAGTGGAGAGTTCAGGCGCACCATTTCGGTGTCACTGCCCTATCGCCGGAAGACGTCATGGGAGCGCGAGGGGGTAACCCCCTCGCATCTTTCCTTCAAACTGCTTCAATAACCTTATCGATCTCTTCCATATACTTGGCCTTATCAGCCTCACTCAAGAACGCCCCCGTGAAGGAATTGCGCGCCAGTTGGATCAGCCCCTCGCGCGTCAACACACCCGCCGCATCCAGAGCGTAGAAATTATCGTTCACATATCCGCCGAAATAGGCCGGATCGTCGGAGTTCACCGTGGCCGTCAGCCCGGCCTCCAGCATGGCGGGGATGGGGTGCTGCCCCATGTCATCCACCACGCAGAGCTTCAGGTTCGAGAGCGGGCACACCGTCAGCGCCATGCCTTCCTTCGCCAGGCGGCTGACCAGAGCGGGGTCTTCCATCGCGCGGTTGCCGTGATCGAGGCGGTCCACCTTCAGCAGATCCAGCGCTTCATGGACATAGGCGGGCGGGCCTTCCTCCCCGGCATGGGCGACGCGCTTCAGGCCCAGTTTCCCGGCGCGGGCGAAAACACGCTCGAATTTGGCGGGCGGGTGGCCCACCTCGGAGGAATCGAGGCCCACCCCCAGTAGCCGGTCGATCCACGGCTCGGCGCGGGCGAGGGTGTCGAGCGCGGCCTCCTCGCTCAGATGGCGCAGGAAGCACAGGATCAGGCCCGAGGTGATGCCGTAACGGCCATGCGCCTCGTCCATGGCGGAGGTCAGGCCCTCCATCACCACGTCGAAAGGAATGCCGCGGTCGGTGTGGGTCTGGGGGTCGAAGAAGATCTCGGCGTGGCGGATGTTGTCCGCGGCGGCGCGGGCGAAATAGGCGGCGGCCAGATCGTGGAAGTCGCGGGCGGTGCGCAGCACGTCGGCCCCGGCGTAATAGATGTCGAGGAAATCCTGCAGGCGGCTGAAGGAATAGGCGGCGCGGACTTCCTCCACGCTGGCATAGGGGATGGCGACATGGTTGCGCTGGGCCAGTTCGAACATCAGTTCGGGCTCCAGCGAGCCCTCGATATGCAGATGCAGCTCGGCCTTGGGGAGGGCGGCGATCAGGGCGGAGAGGGGCGTATCGGTCATCAGATCAGGCCTTTGGTGCATCTCGGTCGTGGGCGAGCCTGCCGGCACTATAGGTGCGCGCGACAAAGCGGTCATCCCCCAGAATGTGCATGGAGAACAGGCGCCCGGCCAAGGGCTGGATGGCCTGCCCGCTCGGCCGGGGTAGCCGCAGGGGCGGCATCACGTTAAGGGCCGCCCCATGAATTCTCCCTGGCCCCGTATCATCACCCTTTGGCTGCTTGGCGTGCTGGCAGCGGCGCAATTCGCCAAAATGTCGGTCATCGCCCCGCTGATGCAGGCGCAGGGGCATCTCACGCTGTCGCAACTGGGCTGGCTGATTTCCCTGCTGGAGGTGGGCGGCGGGCTGTTCGGCTTTGTCGCGGGGCTGGCGCTGGCGCGCAGCGGTGTCCGCCGTTTTCTGCTGACGGGGCTGGCGATCCTTGCTGCTACCAGCCTGATGGAAACGCTGACCAGCGACATCACCCTGCTGTTCGCGGCCCGCGCGCTCGAGGGTGTGGGCTATCTTCTGGTGGTGATCGCCGCGCCCACGGCGATCTCGGCCATCGCGCATGACGATACCCGCCCGCGCGCTCTGGCCCTGTGGAGCACCTTCGTGCCGGTGGGCATCGCGCTGGGCGCGGCTGTCACCGGGGCGGTGCTGCCCGCTTTGGGCGTGCGCGGGATCATGGCGCTGTGGACGGCGGTGATCGTGCTGGGCGGGCTGGGCATCGCCCGCATGACCATCGGCGCGGCGCCGCGCCATCGCATCAGGCTGCCCGATCCGGCGGCATGGCTTTCGACCTTCGGTTTCGGCCTCTACACGGTCTTCATCAGCGCGGTGACGATGCTGCTGCCCAGCTTCCTGATCGAGCAGAGCGGCGCCAGTCTGGCCACGGCGGCGCTGATCGCCGCGCTGGCCTCGCTGGCTTCGCTGCCCGGCGCGGGCGTGGCCATCTGGTCGATGCGCGGAGGCGTGATGCCAGCCCGGCGCAGCGCGATCCTTGCGGTGGTGGCCCTGCTGGCGACGGTGCCGCTGATCCTTGCGCTCTATCATGGCGCGGGGATGGCGCTGGCTTTGCGCGGCGCGCTGGCGGTGCTGGCGGTGATGGTCAGCGGGCTGGTGCCGCCGGTGATGTTCGCGCGCCTGCCTCAGCAGGCCGGAGCCGCCTCGCCGGACGATCCGAGGATTGCCACAGCCAATGGCCTCGTCACGCAATTTGGCGCGGGCGGGGCTCTGGTCGGGCCGCCGCTGGGCGGGTGGATCGTGGCCGGCTGGGGCTGGAGCGCGGTGGGCATCGGGGCGAGCGTGGTGCTGCTGGCCATGCTCGCCATGGTGCTGCTGGCCGAGGGGCTGGCAGGACGGCGCGAGGGGGATGGGCATATCGGTTAGGCTGCGCTGCGGGCTCTGGGCAAGCCCACCGGCCCTTGCGCATCGATGGGGGATTAGGCTCCCGTTAAGGCACGAAGGCGCACATCTCCCCGCGCTTCCTCCCGGAACGCGGTGGGGAGCATGTCTGTCGATGCTTTAGGGATGTGGTATCGATGCTCAAATGCTTGCGCTCAGGGCTGCTGTGCGGCTGCTGCATTCTTCTGGCTGGTGCTCCGGCCCATGCCGCCACGACTCCGGCGGCCACGGGTTTTCTCGATCGCGTGACATGGGGCGTCAATGAAGCCAGCGTGCGCGATCTGACGCAGATGGGCCAGCGTGACTGGCTGGAGCAGCAATTGCGCGCACCCGCCGCGCCCTTGCCCCCGGCGGCGCAGGCCCAGTCCGACGCCATGCGCATCAGCCGCGAGCCGATGGCCCAACTGGTGGTCGAGATGGATGCGCAGAACCGCGCCGCCAATGCGCTGACCGATCCCGACCAGCGCAAGGCCGCGCGCGATGCCTACAACAAGGACATGGCCGAACTGGGCCGTCAGGCGCAGGCGCGTTCGCTGCTGCGCGACCTCTATGCTCCGGGGCAATTGCGCGAGCAGATGACATGGTTCTGGTTCAACCATTTCAACGTTCAGGCGGGCAAGCGCGACATCCGCACCATGGTCGCCGATTATGAGGATCAGGCCATCCGCCCGCGCGCTCTGGGCCGCTTCCGCGACCTGCTGGAGGCGACGCTGCGCCATCCCGCCATGCTGCGCTACCTCGACAATGACCAGAACGCCGTCGGCCATATCAACGAGAACTATGCGCGCGAGATCATGGAGCTGCACTCCATGGGCGTCGGCTCGGGCTACAGTCAGAAGGATGTGCAGGAGCTGGCCCGCATCCTGACCGGCGTGGGCGTCGATCTCAAACCCGATGCGCCGAAACTCAAACCGCAATGGCAGCCGCTTTACGTCCGCGAAGGCCTGTTCGAGTTCAACCCGGCGCGCCATGATTTCGGCGACAAGCAGTTCCTTGGCCACACCATCAAGGGCAGCGGCTTCCATGAGGTGGAGCAGGCGCTCGATCTGATCGCCGCCTCGCCCGCGACGGCGCATCATGTCTCGTTGCAACTGGCCACCTATTTCACCGGCGACAACCCGCCCCCCGCGCTGGTGGACCGCATGGCCGCCAGCTTCCAGCACAGCAATGGCGATATCGCCGCCGTGCTGCGCGTAATGTTCCGCTCAAACGAGTTCACCGCCTCGCTGGGCAAGCAGTTCAAGGACCCGATGCATTATGCCGTCTCGGCGGTGCGGCTGGCCTATGGCGACCGGGTGGTGCTCAACACCGATCCGCTCAACTACTGGCTGCAGCGCATGGGCGAGGGGCTCTATGCCCATGAAACGCCCGATGGCTATGCGATGGATGCCGCAAGCTGGACCGGCCCCGGCCAGATGGAGACCCGCTTCGAGATCGCGCGCTCCATCGGCAGCGGCTCGGCGGGGCTGTTCAAGCCGCGCGACGGCAGTCAGCCCGAGCAGCCCGCCTTTCCGCAAATCCAGAACGCCTTGTTCTACCAGTCGCTGATGCAGCGCCTGAGCCCGCGCACCAGCAACGTGCTGACGCAGGCCCGCACGCCTCAGGAATGGAATGTGCTTTATCTGTCGTCACCGGACTTCATGCATCGCTGAGGAGATGTCTCATGCATCGTCGTGATCTGTTGAAAGCTGCCGGAGCAATGGCCCCGCTGGTGGTCGCGGGCCGGGCCTTTGCGGCGCCTGCGGCGGGATCGAACCGGATGCTGCTGGTGTTCCTGCGCGGGGCCTATGATGCGGCCAACATCGTCGCGCCGGTGGGCAGCGACTTCTACCATCAGGCGCGCCCCACTCTGGCGCTGGCCAAGCCCAATCCGGCGGACCCACATGCCGCTTTGCCGCTTGATGGCGACTGGGGGCTGCATCCGGCGCTGAAGGACAGCATCTATCCGCTGTGGCAGGCCAAACAGATCGCCTTTGTGCCCTTTGCCGGCACCGACGACATGAGCCGCAGCCATTTCGAAACGCAGGATACCATCGAACTGGGGCAGCCCATCGGTGCTTCGCGCAATTTCCGTTCGGGCTTTATGGCGCGGCTGGCCGATACGCTTGGGCAGGACCGCCCGATCGCCTTTTCCGACCGCGTACCGCTGTGCTTTCAGGGCAGCGCGCATATGGCGGTGCCCAACATCGCGCTGGCGGGAAATCTCAATGGCGGGATCGATCCGCATCAGGCCCAGCTCATTCAGGCGATGTATCAGGGCGGCGAGATCGACAAGGGTCTCTCGCAGGCGGTGGCGCAGGGCTTTGCGGTGCGCAGCACCGTGGCCAAATCCCTGTCCGAGGAGATGGTGCAGGCCAATCGCGGCGCCGTGCTGCCCAAGGGTTTTGAACTCTCTGCCCGGCGCATTGGCCGCCTGATGCGCGACCAGTACAATCTGGCTTTCGTCGATGTCGGAGGCTGGGACACCCATGTCAATCAAGGCGGCGCGCAAGGCTATCTGGCCGACCGCATCGGCGAGCTGGGCCGGGGCCTTGCCGGTTTCGTCGAGGAGATCGGGCCCGAGGCATGGCGCAGCACCACGGTGGTGGTGGTCTCGGAATTTGGCCGCACCTTCCGCGAGAACGGCGACCGGGGCACCGACCATGGCCATGGCAGCGTCTATTGGGTGATGGGTGGCGGTGTGCGCGGCGGGCGCATGGTCGGCCCGCAGGTGCGCGTTGCCGCCGAGACGCTCAACCAGAGCCGCGATCTGCCTGTGCTGACCGACTATCGCGCTCTGGTGGGCTATCTGGCGGGGCGGCAATATGCGCTGGGCGCGGACCGGCTGAATATGGTGTTTCCGGGGGTGAAACCAGCGGGGTTCGATCTGATCTAGCGGCGCCAGATCCGGGTCAGCAGCCGGTCGACCGAGAAGGGCCCCGGTCCTGTCAGGCACAGGGCAAGGATGGCGGCGATATAGAGCAGGTCGGTCTCATAGCCCGGCTGGCCGAAATGAGCGCCCGCCGCATCATAGGACATCAGCTTGATCGCGCTGAAACCGTTGGGCCAATGCACCGTGACGGTCGCCACCACCAGCACGGTGATCATCGGTATGGCTGCCAGCGGCACCAGAGCGCCGATCAGGATGCACAGGCCCCCCAGCAGCTCGACCGCGATGGTGGCATAGCCCAGCAGATGCGGGAAGGGCATGCCCATCGCCTGCAGGATGGCGGGGAAAGCATCGGCCCCGCGCGCCAGCTTGGCAAAGCCGTGCTGCATAAAGCCGAAGCCGACGATCAGACGCAGCGGCAGCGCGGCCCAGTCGCCGGGCAAGGGATAGGTGAGAAGCTTGCGTATATCGATCATGTGGCGACCTCCTTCTGTTGGAAGGGCTACGCGGCGGGGGGAGCCGCGGTTACAAGGGCTGGTCGGAAATCTGCGCGATGATGGCATCGGCAAGCCATTGCGCCAGATAGGTTCCGGCGATCTGGGGGCCTGCTGTCTCACCCTCGCGCGCGACCAGCATCGTGCAAAGGGCGCCGAAATCGCAGCCCTCTTGCAGGGCTTCCAGAGCGCGGGCCTCGGTGGCTTCCAGCGTGCGGAAGGCCGGGGTGAAGCCTTCGCGCCAGACCAGTATGGCACCGGGATAAGGCAGTGCCTGAGCGGCAGGCGGGGTTTCGCCCTGTGCGATGGCGGACCAGATGGCCCCGGCATTGCTGCTGGCGGGAAGCAGCGTGAGAGCCGGGATAAAGCGCAGTCTGGCGCGGTCCCAGTCGATCTCGGCAAGGCTGGCGGGATCGAGCGGCGGACTGTCCGGCGCGATAAAGGCTTGCGCCAACGCGCATTCCAGCGCGGCCAGATCGCCGACTTCCGTATCGTGCGGATAAAGGTCGCGCACAGTTTCGGGAAAGCCCAGCCCATAGGCGTCGAGCGTCCAACTGCCCGGCGGCGAGCGGTCGATATGCTGCGCGGCTGCGGCATCGAAAGCATCATCGCCCAGCCATGCGTGGAGCGTGGGATAGCTCTCCCGCAGGCAGGCCATCAATTGCGCGCGATAGTTGTTGAGATAGACGCTCAGCCCAGCCTCGCGGTTCGGGGCCTTTAGGGCAGGCGCCTCCTCGCTGGTCAGCCAGTCGCGCAGGCCGGTTTGCAGGGCGAGTAGCTTCATGCGAGGCTCCATGCCGGAAGCGCGGCAATCTGGCGGGCCATGGCCAGTTCATCGAGCAGATCGGCCAGCGGTGGAATATCGTCATCGCGCTCGATCATGGTGGCAACCGGGCCGGTGCGCTCCAGCGCCTGCGCATAGAGCGACCAGACCGAGATCGGCACGGGCTTGTCATGGGTGTCGATCAGCAGGTCGCGGCCCTGACTGTGCCCAGCCAGATGGATCTGTTTCACCCGCTCCGCCGGAATGCCCGCCAGATAGGCCAGAGCATCAAAACCATGGTTGGCGGCGCTGACCACGATGTTGTTCACATCCAGCAGCAGATCGCAGCCGGTGCGTGCGCAGATCTGGTCGAGAAAGGCCCATTCGCTCATCTCGCCATCGAGCGTCAGATAGCTGGAGGGGTTCTCGATCAGCATGGTGCGGCCCAGCGCGTCCTGAGCGCGATGGATGTTGGCGCAGACCACCTCCAGCGCTTCGAGCGTGTAGGGCAGAGGCAGCAGGTCATGCGAATTGAAGCCGCCGATCCGCGACCAGCTCAGATGGTCGGAGACGAACAGGGGCTCGACCGCATCGACCAGCGCGCGCAAGCGGCGCAGATAATCGGCATCGAGCCCATCGGCGGAGCCCAGCGACATGGAGACCCCATGCAGCGCCACCGGATGGCGTTCGCGCACCCGGCGCAGCACATCGAGGGGACGGCCGCCCTCCACCATGAAATTCTCGGAAATCACCTCGACGAAATCGACTGCCACCGGTGCATCGCCATCGAGGAAATCGCCGTAATGCGGCTTGCGAAGGCCCAGGCCGAAGGTGTGAGAGGTCGCCATGCCCATGCTCCTGAAAAGCGGCCCGACCACCCCCGAGGCAGCCGGGCCAATCCGTTACTTCGGCGCGGTCAGGCTGCCGCCGTCGGCCTTGCACTGCTTGGCGGTTTCGGTCTTGAAGCCCTGGCCCTTGCAGTCGTTCATGCCCTTGCAGTCATGGCCCGCCGACTTGCAGTCCGACTGGCCCTTGCAGGCATTCACGCCATAGCAGGCGGCCTTCACGGCGCCGGTCTTGGCAAGGGCAGGGGTGGAGGTGGCGGCACCCGACAGCGCGAGAAGCGCGGCGGCGGCGGCAAAGCTGACGGCGGATTTGGAAGCGGTCATCGTGATCTCCTGAACGAGAGTTTTGCCCTGTTGGCATCCCTCTTACGCAGGGGGGCGCGGTTTGGTTACACCGCTTACCAGCGCATCAATTTCGGGCCCAGCAAGGCGCCGATGCCCGCTGCCAGAAGAATGCCAAGGCTGTACCAGGTGAGCACGAAAATCGCCGAAACCTCGGGGCAGTGCAGGCAATAGATAGTTGCCGCCCAGGCCCCCGCCGCCAGACCCGCCACGGCGCCCGCCTCACGCAACCGCGTGGGCGCCATGCGGCGGAAGGACCACAGCAGGCCAATAAAGATCGGCATGGCCAAGGTCAGCACCAGCCATGGGCAGACCTTCCAGCTCGCCCCCAGCCACATCGCCAGCCAGTCGCGCGAGGGGGTATAGGCCAGCTCGCCAATGCCGATCCCGGCGAGCAGCAGCACCGGCACGCTCAGCCACCACAGGCCGCGCAGGCTCTGCGGGTTGGGCCGCGCCAGACGCAGCACCGCCATCACCGAACCGACGCCCAGAGAAACGGTGTAGGTCCATTTCATCCAGAAGGAGAAGCCGTGCATGGCGGCATGCAGATCGGGCCGGATGCCCAGCACACCGGCCACCAGCAGCGCCGTCACCAGCGCGCCTGCCACCATGCCCAGAGCAAGACGGCGGCCCAGAGTGCCGCGCGGCACTGGCGGCACATTGCGACTGAGCGAACGGATCAGATCATCGGTGTTCATGTCCCGGTTTTTCATGGGCGCTCTCCCCGCAGGCGGGCGGCCAGCGTCTTGAGACCACGGTGGACGGATACTTTCACGTCGGATTCTCCAAGACCGGCCTTTTCGGCCGCTTCGGCAATGCTCAGCCCCTCGACCTGCGTTTCGCGGATGGCGCGCGCCTGTTTGGGCGACAGGGTGGACAGCAGGGCCTCGACATCCATGCGGGCGGACAGGGCCTCCTCGAAGCCTTCAGCCATCAGGATGGTTTCGACATCCTCGATGGGGACCGAAAGCTTGCGGCGGCGCACATGATCGATCAGCCGGTAGCGCGCAATGGCATAGAGCCAGGCGGTAAAGGGCCGGTCGCGGTCATAGGTGGCGCGCTTGCCATGGACCGAGATCAGCGTTTCCTGCACCAGATCCTCGACATCGCTGTCCGCGTCGCGCATCCGGCGGCGGTAGAAGGAGGTCAGCAGCGGGACCAGAGCGCGCAGCAGCAGCTCATGCGCGACAGCATCGCCGCCTAGCCCCGCGATCATCCATGCCTTCAACTGTGCTTCGCTTGCCTGCATGCGGCCTCCCGCAGGGGTTACGCGGCTGGGTGGAGCATGGTTACAGCCATTTCGCGCGATGGATGAAAATTTTTCTGCTGATGCCGGGTGTAACCGGCACGATCCGGCCTGCGTAAGTCGAGGCATGATCCGGTGTTCCCATCAGGCCGGATCGGCGCAAGGCGCTGCCTTTCCGGGGCGCCTTGCGCATCCCCTTTCTTACGCAGGAGACCATCCATGAAGCCTACTCACGCCGCTTTCGCCGCCACTCTGGCTCTCACCCTGACTGCCGGGGCCGCCCATGCCGCCGATGGCGCCAAGCAGCCCATGGAAAAATGCTATGGCGTGGCGCTGGCCGGGCACAATGACTGCAAGGCCGGGGCGGGCACCACCTGCGCGGGCACCTCAAAGGTCAATTATCAGGGTGACGCCTGGAAGCTGGTGAAGGCGGGCACCTGCACCGCGATCAAGACGCCCAGGGGCATGGGCTCGCTGACCCCCAAGGCCTGAAACGGCTTGCGCCGCCGGGAAGGACCACCCGGCGGCGGTCCCCCTGATCGAAAGGGCCGCACATGATATCGCCGCTTTCCCTTTATCGCCGGGCCTGTGCCGGGGCGAACCGCCTGATCCCCGAGGCTGCGTTGCTGCTTGTCGCGCGGCTGGGCATTGCTGCCGTCTTTTTCCTCTCGGGCCGCACCAAGGTGGAGGGGCTGCTGACCATCACCGATGCGACCTATGAGCTGTTCCGCACCGATTATGCGCTGCCCTTTGCCGACCCGGTGGTGGCCGCGCATATGGCCACCTATTCCGAGCATCTGTTCCCCATCCTGCTGGTGCTGGGTCTGTTCACCCGCCCCGCCGCGCTGGCCCTGCTGGGCATGACCAGCGTGATCGAGATCTTCGTCTATCCCGATGCCTGGCCCACGCATCTGAGCTGGGCCGGATTGCTGCTGCCGCTGGTGGCACGCGGCGGCGGAGCCTGGTCGCTGGACCGCCTGTTCCGGCTGGAGCAGGCGTGACTACAGCTTCGCGTCGAGCGTGACGCGCCAGCTACGGGGTGCTCCGGGTGTGGTCCAGACATTGGCATAGCTGCTGGCAGCGTAATGCTTGTCGAAGATGTTATCGAGATCGACCCGCAGATCGACATGGCGATTGACCCGCACCGTCGCATTGGCCCGCGCGATGACATAGCCCGGCAGCATATAGCCCGAGGCATAGGGATCGCCGTTGCGCTGCCCGACATAGGTCACCCCGCCACCCAGCGTCATGCGGCCCCAATCCTGCGCGGCATAGATCGACGCCATATGATTGGGCACATTCGACAGGCGCGTGCCGATCAGCGCGGTGTTCTTGTCATTCTCCACCGTGGCGTCGAGATAGGTATAGGTCGCGGTGACGAACAGGCCCGAGCGCAGGTTCAGCGTGGCCTCGCTCTCGATCCCGCGAGAGCGCTGGCGCCCGATCTGCGTCTTGACGAAAGGATCGGAGGCATTGGGGTTGAGCACATTGCGCTTGGTCATGTCGAAGAGCGAGGTCTGGCCGGTCAGCGCCTTGCCCAGCAGGCTGTATTTCACGCCGATCTCTTTGGACTCGCTCTTTTCGGGATCGAAGGTGCTGATGCCGTCGGACGGGTTGAGGCGGATCGAGCGGCCCCAACTGGTGTAAAGCGCCAGCCCGCGCGTTGCATTCCACGTCAGCGCCGCGCGCGGGGTGAAGCCCTGATTGCGCGTGTTGAGGTGCAGATCGCCGCTCAGATGGTTGATCAATTGTTCGCGGAAACTGTTCCAGCGCCCGCCCAGCAGCAGGGTGAAGTCGCCCCGTGTCAGCAGGTCCTGCGCATAGATGCTCTCGCTGGCGAAGGTGTCGCGGAAGTTCTGATTGGTTGGCATGATGCTGGTCGTTTTGCCATAGGCCGGGTCGAGCGCATCGATGGTCAGGATCGGCGCGGCGGCGGTGCCGCGTGCCTGAAGCATCAACTGGCTCTGGCCATGGCGCACGCGGTCGGCGCCGAGGCGGATGTCGTTGGCCACGCCCAGCAGGGTGAATTTGGCGGTCAGTTCGGCGCGGGCGGTCAGATTGTTCCAGTGGAAATCGTGATAGCGCCGGGTGCGTCCGATGGTGCGCCCATCGGGCTGCAACCCGCGCGCGCCAAAATCGGCCTGCGTCGAAAAGCCCTGAAGGCTGCCCTGCCGCTGCGACAGGCCCAGTTCCAGCGACACCGCATCGCTGAGCGCGGCGAACATGCTGCCCTGCTGCCAGAAGCTTTTCTGGTCGATCCGCCCATCGCCGGGCTCGCCCAGAAAGGTCCGCCGATCCATGGCCAGCGCATTGCCGCCCAGCGCCACCACACCGCGATCGAGCGGCGTGCGGTTGCGCATATATTCGGCCTGATAGAGGAAGCGAAGCTGCTCACTGGGCTTGAAGGCAAGGGAAGGGGCGATCAGTTCGCGGTTCGAATGGACAGTGTTGCGGAAACTGTCCTTCGCCTCGCTGACGCCGATCAGTCGCGCGCTGATCGTGTCGGTCAGTGCGCCGCCGACATCGCCCGTCAGGCGCCGATTGTGCCAGCTTCCATAGCTGAGCGAGGCTTGCGCTTCGGTTTTCGTCGGTGGCGCCTTGGTGACGATGTTGAGCGATCCACCCGGCTCACCCCGACCAGAGAGGGCGGCGGCGGCGCCTTTCAGGAACTCGAAGCGCTCGACCGTGGCGGTGTCGATGGGCGCGTTGTAGCCAAAATTGCTGCTGAAACGGTTGACCAGAATATCGGGGCCGCTGTTCTCGTCACCGGCAAAGCCGCGCACCGAATATTTGTCCCACAGCCCGCCGAAATCATTCTGCCGCGCCACACCGCCCGCCAGATCGAGCGCATTGTCCAGCCGCGTGGCGCCCAGCTTTTCGAGCATCTGCGCATTCATCACGGTCACGCTCTGCGGATAGTGCAGCGGCGGGACATGGCTGCCGGTGATGCTGGCACTGGCCTCGCGCAGGCCGGTCACGAGAATGGTGGGTTGATCATTCTCGGCGCCTGTGTCCCCGGCCCATGCCGACTGGCCGACAAACCCCATGGGCGTCAGGGCCATGCCCAGACACCAGACGAGACGCTTCATTGTTCACTCCTTGCCCCCGCCCGTATCCGGGCCGTCGGCACGACCTAATAATGCGTCGCAATAGCCTGGCAAGGGTGAAAGGATCTCAGCAACATTACGATATGCCAATGTTCGCCGGGCTGATCCGCAACGGCCTATCGTCGACCTGCGGCGGCAAGCGCCTCCAGCATGGCGTCCCGGTGACGGCTGACGATGCGCGTGAAGGTCGCCTGATCATCCAGAGCCCGCGACAAAATGATCGCGCCCTGAATGGCCGACACCGCCTCTTCCGAGAGTTGGGCAGCCTGTTGCGCAGGCAGGCCGCCGCTTTCAAGGCATTGGCTCAAGGCCGCGATCCAGTGGGCAAAATAGCCCTCCACCCTGTCTCCGAAAGCCGCGCGGGAGGCGCCCAGACCGATCCAGCCCACAAGGCATACCCGCCCTCCGGCATGGAAATAGGCCGAGACATCTTCCATCATGGCGCGGATGGCCCTTGCCGGATCGTCCGTCCGCGTCAGCGGCGAAAAGACAGCCCTGTCGAACCACTGGTCGATATCGGCCAGAACGGCGGCCATCATCTCCTCCTTCCCGCCGGGGAAGAAGTTGTAGAGGCTGCCCTTGCCGAGGCCTGTCGCGGTGCACAGCATCGAGAGGCTCGCCCCCTCATAGCCATGGGCGCGAAAGGTTTCGGCGAGGGCGGGGATGGCCGAGGCGCGGTCGGTCAGAACACGCTTGCCGCTCAAAGGCCGAGATCGCTGAGCGAGGGGTGGTCATCCGGGCGGCGGCCGAGCGGCCAGCGGAACTTGCGATCCTCTTCGCGGATGGGCATTTCGTTGATGCTGGCATGGCGGTTTTGCATCAGCCCGTCCGGCGCAAACTCCCAGTTTTCATTGCCATAGGCGCGAAACCACTGGCCGCTGTCATCACGATATTCATAGGTATAGCGCACCGCGATGCGGTTGCCGGTGAAGGCCCACAATTCCTTGATGAGCCGGTAGTCCAGCTCCTTGTTCCATTTGCGGGTGAGGAAGGCCTGAGCCTCGTCGCGGTTGGTGGCGAATTCCACCCGGTTCCTCCAGCGCGTGTCGAGTGTGTAGGCAAGGGCGACCTTGGCCGCGTCGCGGCTGTTCCAGCCATCTTCGGCCAGACGGACCTTCTCGACAGCGCTTTCATGGGTGAAGGGGGGGAGTGGTGGACGGGACATCATGGTACCTCCGCTTAACTTGTACCGATCGGTAAAAGATGGCGGCGGAGTCGTCAACCCGTTTCAGCGTGGTCGGCGATGCTGTGCATGCGCTGAGGGGCGCCCCAACCAGGCGAACAAGGACCGGCCGTCTTGATGCGAGGCATGTTGCGCAATTGAGATTTCGGCGATGTCTTTTCCATGCCTGCGGCCGGGCGCTTGCCGCTGCTTTCACTTGTGTGGCTGTGCGCCGTGCCTCCGGCCCATACGGAGGAGGCGGCCAGTGCGCTGCCGCCAAGGTCTGTGCAGATGACATGGGTCGTTAAAAAGGCGGTTTGGGCCCCGTCCCTTTCGAACGCTTTCGCAATGAAGTGATGTTTAAGGCGCGGATCAACGGGGTCGAGGCGAATGTGCTGCTCGACAATGGCGCCGTTGTCACCATGCTGGACGAGGTTTTCGCGCAGAAGGCGGGTCTAGCGTTGGGTGTTGCCGGTACGCGTCTGGCCACGGGCAGCGCCATCATGACCTCACGCAGGGTGAATAATGTGCGTTTCGAGATCCCGCATCGCCTGACTATCTCCGGAACGCCGCATGCCGTCGATCTGCAGCCTATGTCGCGCATGCTGGGACGCCGGATTGATGCCGTGCTGGGCGGCGATATGCTCGACAAATTGACCGTTGCGGTCCTGGTCAGCGAGCAGCATCTGCCGCTGGTCGATGGCAACAAGGTCGAGGCGCTGCTGGAGAATCTACCGATCAGACTGAAGGTCGATCTGGGGTCGAACGAGCTGATGACCTGGGCAAAGCTGTCGGCAAAGGGGCGGCTTTGCCATTCGGCGGGAAGCTGCTTTGCATCGGCCAAAATGGCGCCAAGGTCCAGATCGGCTTCCTTGGGCGGGCAGACATCGGGCATCTGATTGTGGCTCTTGGTATCAGCGATCTTCTTTTTGAGCGCGCTCACCGCCTCGCCCATTCGTTCAAATAAGCCTTCATGTCGGGGCGATTGGCAAAGTCGGATTCAGTAATATGGTTAGTGTTTTGTTTTAGATTGTCCTATCTTGTCAAAAATTAAGTCGCCTGTGTTGCCATGCATTGGGTGTTATAAAGCGGCGACAGGTCGGAAATTCCATATTTTTCATGCTAATTAAATTCTCAATATGCTGCATTATGGCAGCATGAAAATCATACAGGTTCAAGGTCTTTCCGATATTTTCTAGGTTCTGCGTATTTCTAAAATCCTTCGCGACGAGATTGAATCGGCCGAACGCTCGCTTTGCAAGAAATTTAGTGAGGGTCTGAAACGCACCGGGTTTGGCAGTGCTTGGTCTGCTTAAGGCATACTCAAAAGAGACCGGGGCCCCCCATAGCTCCGAACTCTTGGCCTAGGCTGCTCCTATGAACAGAGGATGGCTTTCGACGGACTGATCTGAGGCCTTCAACGGCAGGTTTGTCAGCGGGAGAGGGCGGGGGGCGCCACCCGGCTGGATGTTGCTGGGATGATCGGTGGGTTGTGGTATTCGGAATGTCCGCTTCCACGCTGAACCAGTGGATAGCGGATATAAATAGTCGGAGGCCGCATGCTCTGTGTGCTGATTGGCGTCGATTCCAAGACGGTCCGTTTTGATCGCCCGCACGACCACGGTGATAACCCGTTCAGCCAGGCTGTTGGCAAAAAGGAGGCCGGCGAGCTATGCGGGCCTCCAGCTTATTGTGGCTTTACCGATCGAGCGAGGCCGCTTCATCAAGGCTCATCGCACGCGTCTCGGGTGCCAGCAGCACGGAAACCAGAAGCCCCAGAAAAGTGATGGCCGCTGCTGCCATCATCGTATTGCCGATACCGATCAGTTCCAAAGCGAGCGGCACCAGCCATGTTCCAGCCGAAGAGCTGAGCGCCGCCAGCGAAGCCCCGAAGCCCACGGCGGCGGGGCGAATTTCCGTCGGGAACAGTTCGTTGGGATAGACGATTTCCAGCACCTGCGCGCCACCGATGAACAGCGCATAGATGCCGAACAGCGTCAGCACGATCCAGCCCGGCGCATTGGGGAACAGTCCCAGCCCCAGCAGGCCCAGTCCGGAAAACAGGAAGCTGCCGATGATCATCGTGCGCCGCCCGATCAGGTTGATCAGCCCGGAGGCGAGCCCGCAGCCCAGCGCCAGCAGCAGGGTGATGGCGATCGAGCCGTAGGAGGCCATGTCGCCGGTCAGGTGAAGCGCGGAAAACAGACGCGGCACAAAGGCGTAGAGCGCGAACATCGGCACGACAGCGCAGGCCCAGAACACCACCACAAACAGGATGCGCGGCCCGTAACCGGCACGGATCGCATCAAGGAACCGCATCGCCTTGGTGGATGAATGTTCGCCAAGATTCTCCAGCGAGAAGCCGGGACCATAGACCTTCTTGATGATGCGATCGGCCTCATCCTTGCGGCCTTTGCTCAGCAGCCAGCGCGGCGATTCCGGCGCATCCAGGCGCAGAAGCAGCATCGTGATGGCGATCAACGCCGGGCTGGCCATGATGTGCCGCCATGCGCTCGGGCCCCAGCTTGCCAGCACCGTCGTACCGACGATATAGGCCAGAGCCGCCCCCGCAAACCACATCACTGTCAGCAGCGAGAGGCGCGAACCACGGCTCTTCTGTGGGATAAATTCGGTTAACAGCGAACCGGCGGAGGTGTATTCAATGCCCACGGCCAGACCCGAGAACACCCGTAGCACGGCCATCACCGTGCTACTCTGCACCCAATACATCGAGAGCGATACGGCAAGGATGATCAGCGGCCCCAGCGCATAGGGGCGGCGGCGCCCGAAGCGCCCGGTCAGCGCGCCGCCCACGAAACCGCCGAAGAACACGCCCAGCAGCTCCATGGCCGCGACCATACCCTGCTCATTGCCGCTCAGATGCAATTCGGCGGCAATGGGGATGGTCGCCACGCCGATCACGCTGACGATATAGCCGACCATCGACCAGCCTATGCAGGCGCTCAGGGTCAGATGCTGGTGGAAGCGGTTGACCGCCACATCCTCGATCCTGACCGGTGTCTCTGGGGATTTCATGGAGTATCCTTATCTGTGAAACGCGCCGATTTGGTCAGTGTCAGGGGAGGGCCACGACCCGCGTGGCGACGCCCATCTCCTTCAGCCAGGCTTCCAGCGCGATGAAAGGCAGGGCGATGGTCGCGGTGTTGCGCAAGGGATGGACGGCAATGCGCGATGTGCCACGAAACGCGGCATCGAACACAAGCGGGATCTGGCCTTCCCGGGCGTTGATCGCGGCCAGGGGCGTGACCGCTCCGGGAGTAACGCCGAGCAGCCGCTCCATGTCCTCCGGCTTGCCGAAGGAAAATTTCCCGGCGCCAAGCAGGGCGGCAAAAGCCTTGAGATCAGCCCGCTTGTCATGCGGCAGGGTGATCAGCCAGAAGGCGCCCTGCTTGTCCTTGAGGAACAGGTTTTTCGTATGGGCCGCTGGCAGCGCCGCGTGAATGGCGGCGCTCTCCTCAACCGTATAGACCGCTTCATGCTCAAGCTTTTCGAAGGCGATGTTACGGTCTTCGAAGTCGTTATAGATGCCGTCTTCCGTCATCCTGTTCCTCATTCACAACAATGATTTAACTCAGAAATAATATCCGAAGATGCACAGGAACGAGACCTTGGTGCGATTGTCTCCGCCCATGGCCGCGCCTTGCGAGAACTGGCCCGCGCCAATGTTGGGATCGTTCTGGCCGATCAGAGCTTCGGTCCAGACGCGGATGCGCTGATGGGCCTTGTCGGTCCAATAGGCGCCGACATTGACGCGGGTGGTGTCTTTGAAGCCGGCAGCATCCTTGAGGAAGCGGGCGTAGTTGGCATAGAGGTCCAGCTTCATCGGGAACTTGCCGGTATCGATGCTGCGGCCCACTTCTCCGAACACCAGCGTGCCATGGGCGGCGATGTTGTAGGCGCCGTCATAATCGCCCACCGAGACCACCTCGCGGTTGCCGGGATTGCGCGCCCAGATGTCCTGACGGGCCACGCGGGCGGCGGCATGCCATGGGCCTTGCGTGGCCTTGAGGCTCAGCGCGAAGCTGTGGCGCGCGCCATCCTGACGGGTGTCGAAATTGTGGATCTGCGAAATCCACGCCGAGGCGGCCACGGTCAGGCTGCTATTGGATGTCGAGACCAGTTTGTAATGGACATTGCCGATGGCCATGTTGCGCTCGGCATTGCTGGAGCCATTGGCGAGGCCAGTGTCGCCCTTCACGATGTTGACCGAATAGCGCGAACTGTCAGCGCTGATGCCGAAAGCGGCGGGTGCGGGTGCGGGGAAGAAGCCGCCGGCAAAGCTCAGGCGCTTGCCGCTATGGGCGAAGGTGGCGCCCACATTGTAGGTTTCCTCCATGCCATAGACAAAGCCCAGGCTGTTGAGGAAGGATGAGCCGAAGAACTGGTCGTCGAAGGGAACGGCTTGCAGGCCGAAAGCCGCCTTGTTCTTCGCATCCAGTTTCACACCGGCATAGGCATAGACCGGAAAGCTGATCTCACCCGGATAATTCTGATATCCCGAGGCTTTGCCATACATGAAGCTGCCACCGTAAAAGCGGTACTGCGCCGAGGCGAAGAATTTCGAGGAATCGTAATCCGCGCTCAGGATCACCGTATCGAAGGAGAGATGGCTGGAGGTCTTGCGCTGGCCCGCACCATTGGCATCGTTGAAGCGCAGATCATAGCGGCCACGCACCGCGCCGCCCAGCTTCAGCTTGCCCGCGCTGTCCACCGGCGTATCGGCGGCGGCAACCTTGGCTGCAGCCGTGTTGGCGGGCGGCGGCGAGAAGCGCGAAGGCTCGGCGGTGTTCTGGATCACGGGCGCTGCGGGCAGCGGTGCGGGATCGACCATCACCTCGGCGGCGGTGGTTTCAGGCGCGGCATCAGCGGCCATCGCGGGCGAAGCAAGCGCGGCAGCGGCCGCAAGTGTAAAAGTTGTAATCATGGTCATACCCTCCCCAAGGTTTGTTTTGTCGTCCGGCTTGCCTCTGTTTTCGGGCAAAGCCTCCCCGTGCCCCGCAGCGCAGGGCTTTGGCCGTCATGGCCCGTGTGCGGTGGGTCCTTCCGCCCCCTGGGGGAGGGGCGGAAGACCTTCAATCTCAGGCCGAGGCGTCGATCCAGATGGTCTTCAACTCTGTGTACTGGTCGTGTGCCCAGACCGACTTGTCGCGACCGCCGAAGCCTGACTCCTTGTAGCCGCCGAAGGGCGTCGAGGCGTCGCCCTCGCCGAAGCAGTTGACGGTGACGATCCCCGCGCGGATCTCCCGCGACAGGCGCAGTGCGTGGCGCAGGCTGCCGGTGTAGGCCGAGGCGGCGAGGCCGTAGACGGTGTCGTTGGCCAGGGCGATGGCTTCGTCGATGTCGTCGAAAGAGGTGACCGAGAGCAGCGGGCCGAAGATTTCCTCGCGGAACAGCCGGCTGTGCGGCGAGACGCCATCGACCACGGTCGGCTCGACGAAGATGCCAGCCTCGGTGGCGCCGCCGAAGCGCACCGCCAACCGCTCCGTCCTGGCCTGGTCGAGGTACGCGCGGACCTTCTCGAAGTGCGCCGGGCTGACCAGCGCGCCGAGGCGATTACGCGGATCCAGCGGGTCGCCCATGCGCCACTCGCGGAGCTGCGCGCCGATGCGTTCGAGCAGCGCCTCGCGGACCTCGGCGTGGACGATCAGCCGCGAGGACGCCGAGCAGTTCTCGCCCATGTTCCAGAACGCGCCGTTGACCACGTGTTGCGCCACCAGGTCGAGGTCCTCGACATCGTTCATCACCACCGCCGGGTTCTTGCCGCCGCACTCCAGTACCACCCGCTTGAGGTTGGACTCGGCGGCGTACTTGAGGAACAGGCGGCCGGTCGCGGTGGAGCCGGTGAAGCTGACCATCGCCACGTCCGGGTGGCGGCCCAGCGGTTCGCCGGCCTCGCGGCCGCCGCCGGGGACCACGTTGAACACCCCGGCGGGGATCCCCGCCTGGCTGGCCAGTTCGGCGACGCGCAGGGCGGTCAGGCTGGTCTCGGGGGCCGGCTTGACCACTACGGAGCAGCCTGCCGCCAGCGCCGGGCCGATCTTCCAGGCGAGCATCAGCAGCGGGAAGTTCCACGGCAGCACCAGGCCGACCACGCCGATCGGCTCGCGCACCACCATGGCCAGCGCCGCCGAACCGACCGGGGCGGTGCTGTCGTAGATCTTGTCGATCAGTTCGGCATGCCAGCGCAGGGTATTGATGGTTTCCGGCAGGTCGGTGTGCTGGCATTCGCGGATCGGCTTGCCGCTGTCGAGGCTCTCCATCACCGCCAGTTCCAGCAGGTGCTCTTCCAGCAGCTCGGCCAGGCGCAGCAGCGCCGCCTTGCGCTCGGCGGGCGTGCGCGAGCGCCAGCGGCCGTCCTCGAACGCCCGCCGCGCGCTGGCCACGGCGTGCCCGACGTCCTCCGCGTCGCAGGCGGCGACCTGCGCCAGCAGCTCGCCGGTGGCCGGGTTGGTCGAGGCGAAGGTGCGGCCGCCGCAGGCATCGCGGAACCCTCCGTCGATGAAGGCGCGCTGGGGAAGGTCCAGCGTCGCGGCGATGGCCGCGTATTCCTCCCGGCTCAGCAGCTCAGTCATGGCGGCCACCCTCGACGATCCGCGCGACCTCGCCCTTGAGCCTGGCGACGATCTCCGCCAGTGCCGCCTTGCCGGCCTCGTCCAGCGCCTTCAGCGGCGCACGTACGCCGCCGGCGCGCAGGCCGGCCAGTTCGCAGCCGTGCTTGATCGACTGGACGAAGTGACCGCTTTCGAGAAAGTCCATCAGCGGCATCATCGCCGCCATGATGCGCCGGCCCTTGGCGAAGTCGTTCTCGACCACGCAGGCCTGGTACAGGGCGAGGTGTTCGCCAGGGATGAAGTTGGAGCCGGCGCAGACCCAACTGCGCGCGCCCCAGGCGAAGAACTCCAGGGCCTGGTCGTCCCAGCCGCAGGACAAGGCGATCCGCGGGTGGCGGCAGGCCAGGCGGTGCAATTGCGCGGTGGAGCCGGAGCTTTCCTTGATCGCGACGATGTTGCGGCAGCCGGCGACGGCGGCGAAGAACGCCTCGTCCATCTCCACGCCCATCCGCGCCGGATAGTTGTAGAGCATGATCGGCAGGCCGGCGGCGCGGTCCACCGCCTGCACGTGCTCGGCGATCTCCCGCGAGGTCGGCAGCGCGTAGGGCGGCGAGCCGACCAGGATGGCGTCGGCGCCGATGGCGCGGGCGGCTTCGGCGTAGGCCAGCGAGTCCTCGGTGCGGATCGCGCCGGTTCCCACCACCAGCGGCAGGCGCCCGGCGATGACTTCGCTGGCGTGGGCGGCGAGGGCCAGGCGTTCCTCGGCGGTGTGCGCGTAGTACTCGCCGGTGGAGCCGCCGATCACGATGCCGTGCACCTTCGACTCGACGAGAAACTCCAGGACCTCGGCGAAGGCCTGGGTGTCGATGCTGCCGTCGGCGCTCAGCGGGGTGATGGCGGGGGTATAGATACCTTCGAATTTCACGGGGTTTCCTCCTGTGGGATGCTGGGCCGCGGCGCACCCGGCGGACGCTGCCGCGGCGGGTGGTTCAGGTGAGCGAAGCCGCCTGCTGCAGGTTCAGCGAACGGGTTTCCGGCGCCAGGGCCCAGGTCACGAGCAGCCCGAGCAGGGTCACCAGCGCGGCGGCGTACATGGTCTGGGCGGTACCCAGGGTTTCCAGGGAAAGCGGCACCAGGTAGGTGCCCACCGCGGCGCCCACGCGCGATAACGAGGTGCCGACGCCGACCGCGAAGGCGCGGATCTCGGTGGGGAACAGTTCGTTCGGGTAGACCAGTTGCAGCACCTGGGCGCCGCCGATGAACAGCGCGTAGGCACCGAACAGGCCGAGGATGGTCGCCTCCGAGCCGGCGTGGAAGACGCCCAGCCCGAGCAGCGCCAGGCCGGACCAGAGGAAGCTGTGCAGCAGCATGCAGCGCCGGCCGATGCGGTTGATCAGGCGGGTGGCGATGATGCAGCCGATGACGAACAGCAGGGTGATCGCCACCGAACCGTAGGAGGCCCAGTCGCCCTTCAGGTTCAGCGCCAGCAGCACCTTGGGCGCGAAGGCGTAGACGGCGAACACGGGGATCACCGAGCAGGTCCAGAACAGGGTGACGAAGAGCATGCGCTTGCCGTAGCCGGCGTAGAGCAGGTGCCAGATGGTGACCTTCCGTTCCAGCGCCTGTTCGGGCAGGTTCTCCAGCGAGAAGGCTTCGCCGTAGACCTGGCGGATGACCCGTTCTGCGTCCGCGTCGCGGCCCTTGCTCAGCAGCCAGCGCGGCGACTCGGGGGTGCCGATGCGTAGCAGGAACAGCACGGCGCCGATCGCCGCGGTGCTGGCCAGTACCAGGCGCCAGGCGTCCTCGCCGCCGCTGCGCAGGATCAGGTCGCCGACCAGGTAGGCGAAGGCGGCGCCGGCGAACCAGAGGATGGTCAGGGTGGCCAGGCGCGGTCCGCGATACTTCTTCGGCAGGAACTCCACCAGCAAGGCGGTGGCGACCGGGTACTCGATGCCCACCGCCACGCCGATCAGGAAGCGCAGGACGAACAGCGCCGCCGCCGAGTCGACCCCGTACTGCGCCAGGGAAGCGAGGACGAACAGGCTGGGGCCGACGAAGAACAGCCTGCGGCGGCCCAGGCGGTCGGTCAGCCAGCCGCCGAGGAAACCGCCGAAGAAGATGCCGACCAGCGCCGAGGCGGCGATCATGCCCTGCCAGAAACTGCTCAGTTGCAATGCCGCGGTCATCTGCAGCATCGCCACGCCGATGATGCTCAGCACGTAGCCGTCGACGAAGGAGCCGCCGCCGGAGCGCAGGGTCAACAGCCGGTGGAAGGCGTTGAGGGGTACGTCTTCGATCGAGGTCGTAGGATTTGTCATTATTGTCTCCTGGTTCTAACCGCTGCCGGTGAATTCGGGCCGAGCGAATCCGCGAGGCTGGAACGCTCTCCAGCTCCGGTTTTAAAGGGGGGTTTGAATGGAGGGGGGGGGGGGGGGGCCCGTTATTAGGGATGCCTAGCTTTCTCTACCTGCTCGATACTGCCCCCACCTCAGGTTGAGGTTCACGCCAAGGGAAAGGAGTGGTTCGGGTGGATTGCCGCTGGGACCGGGCGCGCGCAGCAGGAAGTCGATCAGCTCGTTGCGTTCGCCCGCCAGCCAGTCGGCCAGCAGCTTCCCGGTGACGGTCCCGCGGGTTACCCCCAGGCCGTTGCAGCACAGGGCGCCATAGACGTTGGGCGCCAGCTCGCCGAAGTGCCCCATGTGGTTCCTCGACAGCGCCAGCGAGCCGCCCCAGGTGTAGTCGAAGCCGACTTCCGGGAGCATCGGGAAGCGCTGGCGGAACGAGGCGCGATGGCGTACGGCGAAGCGCTCAAGGTATTTCCCGGCGCTGCGTCCGTCAGGGTTGAAACTGAAGCTGTTGCGGATCAGCAGGCGGTTGTCCGGGGTACGCCTCACCGTGGTGCCGTAAGGGTCGGCCGGGATCAGGCCCCAGTAGGGGCGCCCGCCGAGGCGGGCCTGCTCCTCGGCATCGAGCGGCCGGGTCAGGCTGGCGTAGGTGAAGATCGGCAGCATCCGCCCCTGGAGGAAGCCGAAGCTCATGCCGAAGGCGTTGTTGGCGAGGACCAGGCGGTCGGCCAGGATGCTGCCGTGGGGATGGCTCAGCAGGGTCCTGTCGCCATATTCCACGGCGGTGATCGGTGTGTGTTCGTAGAGGCTGACGTTGCCCGGCAGGCTGTCGGCCAGGCCCTTGACCAGGGCCGAGGGCTGCACCAGCAGGGTACCGGGGGTGAACAGGGCCTTGCGATAGAAAGCGGTGCCGATGTGTCCCGGGAGGTCGTCCGCCTCGATCACCTCGTAGGCCTGGCCGAGCCGGTCGAGGCCGCGCCGGTAGGCGTCGAGCACAGCCACGCCGCGCGCCTCGACGGCCGCCTGGTACTTGCCGCAGGCCTTCATCTGGCAGTCGATGGCATGGCGCTGCACCTGTTCGCGGAGCAGCGACTGGCCGGCGAGATTGAGCTTCAGGCCGATCCGGGCGGTCGCTATGTCGCCGATGTAGTCGTCTGCGCCGATGTCGTGGGGCAGGTCGATGGCGAAGCCGGCGTTGCGCCCGGCGGTACCGAAGCCGACTTCCTGGGCCTCGACCAGGACGATCTCCTCGTCGGGAAAATGCAGCGCCAGCTGGCGCGCGGCGGCGAGGCCGGTGAAGCCGGCGCCGACCACCACCCAACGGGCGGCGCTCCTGCCGTAGTGGGCCGGCTTCGGCCGCCGCGGCGGGCTGAGGTGATACCAGCCGCAGGAACGGTCGTCGGCCGGAAGGTGGGTTACTTTCGTCATCGCAGGGACAGGCACTCTTGTGACTGGAACCCGCGTAACGACCCCCTCGGGTGCCACGGCCTCCGAGTTTCGGGGCGGGACCAGTTGAGGCGCGGAGTGGGGCGCCGACCGATCAGGTCAGTTGGATGTCCAGCCCTTCAGGCGCCGCGTACTCGGCCATGCGCCGGCGCGACAGCTCGAAATGCGCGCGGACGATGTCCGCCGCCGCATCCGGATCGCGCCGCTGGATGGCATCGACGATCTGGTCGTGCTGGTCGCAGGCGAGTTCCAGGTCGCGTTGCATGTCGTCGGTGGTCGGATGGCGGTAGAAGATTTTGCCCAGCCGCGCATGGTCGATCAGCAAGCGGCGCAGGCTCGGCATGAGGTAGTCGTTGTGGGCCATCCTGCCGATCTCCAGGTGGAAGGCGTCGTTGTGGATGACGCGGTTTTCCACATGCCTCTCTTCGATGGCCTTGCGGAAATCTTCCTGGATCGCCTTGAGCGTCTCGATCTCCGCTTCGCTGGCATGGGTGGCCGCCAGTTGCGTGGTGGCGATGTAGATCAGCGGCGCGGCGAGAAAGAAGGCGTGCAGCGAGTCGTGGCTCATGGCCGCGACGCGCGGCGCACGGTTGGCTTCCAGTTCGATGTAGCCCTCGGCGGCGATCTGCCGCAGCAGTTCGCGCACCGGCGGGCGCGAGAGGCCGAACTCGTCGCACAGGGCGAGTTCGTCGACGACCGCGCCGGGCGCCAGTTCCATGCTCAGGATCCGCCGGCGCAAGCTGTCGTTCAGGACAGTCTTGCGGTCCAAAGGTTGGTCAAGGGACGCGTCAGCTTCGATCATGTCTGGCGCTTTCATAACTGCCTCTCCGCTGCTCGTGAAGAGCTGCTTTTCCATGCCGCCGCTTTGGAGCGGCTGTGACTGCGACCTGAGTCGAAATACAAACTGTAGACACAACATAGACTGAAAGAAGGCATTCCGTCTATAGGGCTTGCAACGCATTTTGATTCGCCCGGAACCAAGGGTTTCGCGGGGCGCGCCGGAGAGAAGAATGTCAGCGAAAAACATCCCTTTGGGCTTGGCCTTCGGCATGGCGGCGGGGGCTTTCTGGGGCCTGGTCTTCGTCGTGCCCGATGTCGCGAATCACTTTGGGCCGCTGCAATTGTCGGCGGGGCGCTATCTGGCTTACGGGGTGTTCGCGCTGGCGTTGCTGGCGCCGCATTGGCGCCGGATCGCTCCCGCGTTGGGGCGCGCGGAATGGATTGCGCTGGCCTGGCTGAGCCTGCTGGGCAACATCCTCTATTACGTGCTGCTGGCCAGTGCGGTGCAATTGGGTGGCGTGGCCATGACCTCTCTGGTGATCGGCTTTCTGCCGGTGACCGTCACCATCATCGGCAGCCGCAGCAAGGGTGCGGTGCCGCTGCCCAAGTTGATGCCTTCGTTGGTGCTGAGCATGGCGGGGATTGCCTGCATCGCGTGGGAATCTTTGGGGCGGGCCGGCAGCGCCTCATTCCTCACGCAGGTGAGCGGCTTTGCCTGCGCGGTGGGCGCGTTGATCTCATGGACGGGTTTCGCGGTGGGCAACAGCCGCTGGCTCGCACGGCTGGATGGCTTTTCCGGCCATGACTGGAGCCTGTTGATCGGGGTGATGACCGGCGCTCAAGCTCTGTTGCTGATCCCGCCCGCGCTGCTTCTGGAGGGCGTGTCCCAGGGGCGGCATGAGTGGCTGACCTTCGCTGGCTTGTGCACTGGCATTGCGCTGTTCTCCTCCATTATCGGCAATGGGTTGTGGAACCGAATGTCGCGGCTTCTGCCCTTGACGATGGTGGGGCAGATGATCCTGTTCGAAACACTTTTTGCCCTGCTGTACGGTTTCCTGTGGGAGCAGCGCTGGCCGACGATGTTTGAAGGATTGGCGATCATGCTGGTGGCGGCCTCGGTGCTGTCGTGCCTTGCCGCGCATCGGCCGAGGGAAGGAAGCGAGCATCTGCTGGCAGATCACTGAGCGCCAGAGCGGCACGTTCACCGCATTTACGTGAAGCGACCTGGATTGCCTGGAGGATCTTCTCGATCTCCGCCGCTCAGCTTTCATGCAGGATCTCTGAGCCCGTCGCAGCGGCACACATCGGATGGATACAAGCGACGCGGCTCTTGGATTTGTGAACATTTACAAAAGGCGTCCGTCGTTTCCGTCATGAGGTCGTTCGATTGGAACTCCGGTGACAGAGGTGAACAAACGGCTGCTGTTGACGTTCAGTCCGAAGGCCATGACGGTCGGTTTTGTCAGCGAACTCAGATGAGCCTGATCTGTTGTGTGTTTCGCCCCGCGTGCTTGGCTGCATAAAGGGCGTCGTCCGCCGCCTTGAGGAGCGTATCGGGATCAACCTGTTCGACATGCTCGGCATGGCCAACGCCGACGCTGATCGTCACGCGGCCTTTCGGGCTTGGAGAAGGCAGATTGAGGGCATGGACCGTCTGGCCAAGCAATTCCGCAAATTGCATGGCCTGTTCGGGGCTGGCGGAGGGAAGGATGGCGACAAACTCCTCACCGCCATATCTGGCAACAAGATCCGAGGCGCGCGTGGCGCAGCTGCCCAGGGCGTCGGCGACGGCGCGAAGGCAGCGATCACCCTCGGCATGGCCAAGCCCGTCGTTGAGCATCTTGAAGTGATCGATGTCGAGCATCAGCACGGCCAGCGCCGTCCTCGACCGCCAGGCGCGCGACCACTCGATCCGGAACCTGTTGTCAAAGCATCGGCGGTTCGGCAGGGCGGTCAACGTATCGATCTGGGCAAGCTGTTCGAGGCGATCCCTCTCCTCAAGATTGCGCATATGGGTGAGCACATTGCGGAAGCCCGATCCCAGTGTCGCCATGGCCACGCCCGCAATGGCCCAGGCGGGATTGGCCCGGAAAACGATCGCCGACACGGTGAGCAACATGGCCGGAAGCATCAGCGGACTTGCAGCCAGCACAAACCGCTCCTGCCGAACGGACAGGCTATAATTCAGCCGGAAGCCGAGGTTCGCATGCGCTGCTTTTGCCATGAGAAAGAGGAAGGGCACGTCGATCAGCAGATCCGTCAGGCCGCCATAGGGCGTATCATGCTGCGCATGATTCATATATCCGGCAGCCAGAAAGTAGAGCAGCGCGTAAACGGCCAGAGCCCCAAAAAACTCTCGTTCCTGCCGATCACGGCTTGAGGCGAAGCGGATGGCGGCAAAGAGGACAATCAGCAGATTTTCGGCATCGAAGCCCGCCAGAATATTGAGCACGTCGCTGGAGTTTGACGCGCCGGTGCTGGAAAAGGTGAAGCTGTGAATGAAGAACAGCGCGCCCAGAGCAAGGGCCAGAGCCGCATCGACAACCCTTACCGACAGGGCTTCCGCAGCCGGGCTGGCGACGATGAAAAGGATCGGTACGCCATAGAGTACGGCGAGCAGAACGCTGATGCTCGGTCCCGGCTCCGGATTTGGCAGGCCGACCAGTTCAAGGATGTTGATCGATAGTCCGGCAGACCAGAAGATCAGGGCCAGAGCCAGAGCGCACCACCCTTGCGCATAGCCTTCCCGCCTTCGCAAAAAGCAGGCGAGCGCGGCCAGGAGGGGGGCTGTGACCTGAAAGCTGATTGAGATGACGTCGGCGCGGCGCGGAAACAATATGATCCCGAGCACATGGGCCAGGAGAAAAAGGCCGGCAACCGTTGGAATGGCCAGGGGATGGGCACCTGGCAGTTTGTGCGCGGTGGCCTGGCCGATGGCAGGCTCCCCCTGGGCCGAAAGATGCGCGTAGAGATTGGTGTTCGCCATGGCACCTCCCGATTCCGGAGGATCATTTTTAGCGCGAGTTGGTGTATATATTGATAAATGTGGCTGGGGTGCGGACTGTATCTTTTGGGTGTGACCGGAAGCGAGGGCCGATCGCCCCCGCTACGCTTTCCTCTATGCGCAGCGGGGGCATCTTCACAACCGCACAGCGGCTGGCATCATCGGCCCGGTCACTTGCCCGATCACTTGGTGGTGTAGCCGCCATTGACCAGGATGGTCTGCCCGGTCATCCACCAGCCATCGGTGACCAGAAAGCGGATCCAGGGCACGATGTCCGCAATATCGGTGAGCCCGGTCTTGCTGAAGGGCGAGAGCGCCGCCGCGCTCTTGTGATAGGCCACCGCATCGGCGCCCTCGGCGGGATAGAAGAAAGGCGTGTCCATCGGGCCGGGGCCGATCGCGGTCACCGAGATGCCGCGCTCGCCAAACTCCTTGGAGGCTGCGCGCGTGTAATGCTCCACCGGAGCCTTGGTCCCGGCATAAGAGGCGTAATAGGGCGTGTAGGCCCCCAGCAGCGAGGTCACCAGCGTGCAGACCTTGCCATGGTCATTGAGGTGCTTGCCCGCTTCCTTGAGGAAGAAGAAGGCCGATTTGGAATTGACCGCGCTCATCGCGTCGAACTCTTGCTCGGTGATCTCCACCATCGGCTTTTTCAGAACCTTGCCCACCGTGTTGACCGCGATATCGATGCCGCCCATCGCCGCCTTGGCCTGCTCGAACAGCGTTTCCATGGCCGATGCCGTGGTCAGATCGGCCTGAAAGGCGAAGCCTTTGGCGCCCGCCGCCGCGATGGCGGCCAGCGTCTCATCGGCTTCGGCACGGGCGGCGTCGCTGTTGTAGTGGACGGCCACGGCGCGCGCGCCCTGCCGCGCAAGGTCGGTGGCCAGCAAGCCGCCCAGATTTTTCGCGCCGCCGGCGATAAGCACGGCTTTGCCGGTGATGGAATGGTCAGTCATGATCGGGTCTCCAATTGAGACTCCGCACTTTCTCTGTTCACGCAAGCTGGATAAATAATGCGTACATGAGTTCACATGTCGGATAATCCAAACAATCGCCATGGACAGGATTGACCTCTTTCGCATCTTCTGCCGCGTGGTGGATTGCGCCAGCTTCACCCGTGCGGCCGACCAGCTCGGCCTGCCGCGTTCCTCAGTCTCGCTGGCGGTGCGGGATCTGGAGGCGCGGCTTGGCACGAGGCTGCTGCATCGCACGACGCGCAAGATCGCGCCCACACAGGATGGCCTGCTGTTTTATGAGCGCAGCCTCACCGTCATCGCGCAGGTGGAAGATGCCGAAGGCCTGTTCCGGCAGGATGATCAGGCCCTGACGGGGCGCGTGCATGTCGATATGCCGGGGCGGATCGGTCGCCTGATCGTCGCCCCGGCCTTGCCCGAATTTCTGGATCTGCATCCCGGTGTCGATATCATTCTGGGCGTGAGTGATCGTGCCGCCAATCTGATCGAGGATGCGCTTGATTGCGTGCTGCGGGTGGGGCCGTTGGTGGATTCCTCGCTGGTAGCGCGTCCTGTCGGGCAGATTGGCTTTATCAATGTCGCCAGCCCCGTCTATCTGGCGCGCCATGGCGTGCCGCAGACCCCTGCCGATCTGGACGGCTATCACATGGTGCTCTTTGCCTCACCGACCACGGGGCGTGTCGAACCCTTCGAATGGCTGGAAGGCGGAAAATTGCGCAGTCGGCGGGTGAGGGGGCGGGTGACGGTCAACAGCGCGGAGGCCGCCATTGCTGCCTGCGTGGCGGGGCTGGGCCTGCTCCAGATCCCGGCCTATGATGTGAGGGCCGAGTTGGCGGCTGGTACTTTGACTGAAGTGCTGCCAGCCTATCCGGCCGAACCGATGCCCGCACATTTGCTGTTTCCCCGCCGCCGTGATCGGCCCCGCAGAGTGCTGGCTTTTGCCGATTGGCTGGAAGGGCTTTTGTCAAAGAGTCTTTGGTGAGGCTATTGGCTGCCTAAAAATTGAATGAATAGGGCGAGATAAGGCATCTCGGCGTTTCCGGGCCAGAGTGGCCGGGTAAAAGTGGCTGGCTGCTCACCAATCTGATGGTGTAAACGAATTGTTAACGGGGTGCTCCTAGCCCTGAAATCCCCTCATTCTCCGGAAACAGCCGCCGTAAAAGGCTCTGGAACCATCTGGTTGCTCCCATGCCGATAAGCTTGCTCGATTGGTCTGTTCCGATCGCTATCCTGTTGTGCGGGGCAGGATTTATCGCTGCCGATGTGATGGGTTTCGGGACCGCGCTATGGGGTTATTCGCTGTGCAGCCTGGGCATCGGTTTTGCCATGATGCTGTTTCAGAGCCCTGAAATCTGGCCGATCAAGCAGATCATTGAGGATAATTGCATTTTGCTTGGCGTCATCCTCGCTTGCAGGGCACTCAATGGCCGCAAGGGGATTGAAAATTTCCTGCCGCTGGAAATCGCCGCGGTGATGGCGGCTTCGGTGATGATCGTCACATCGCTGTTGCTGTTCAAAAGCGTCCGACTTGAGACGTTCTTCGTTCAGACATGCTGCAATGTCATTCTCTGGCGCACGACGATCGCCTATCTGCAATCGATCAGGTCGACTGCCGATCGCATCCTGGCCGGCACCTTCCTGTTCCTTTCCATGGCGATGACCTTCCAGTGCATCCTCTATCTTTCAGTGCCCGATACGGGCGCGGTCGTGGGTGCGTGGCGCTCCTCAGTGTGGGGGAACCTCGTCCAATATACCGGGCTGCTCGGCAGCATCATTCTTGCCTTTGCGGTGATGATCTCCACCAGTTCGGATTTCATCGAGAAATATCGCAAGCACGCGCATATCGATCCCTTGACGAATGTCCTGAACCGGCGGGGCATGGAAGCGTTGCTCGCTTCCCCCGCGGGCAGGCGCCTGATATCGGGCTCAACCGCGATCGTGCTGGCTGATATCGATCACTTCAAAGGTATCAACGATCGCTTTGGGCATGCCTTCGGGGATATCGTCATCGCCCGGTTTGGCGCGCTTCTGAAGAGCCAGTCTGGTGCCGGAGCGCGCGTGATCCGGCTTGGCGGCGAGGAGTTTGCGGTGCTTCTGAGCGATGTCACGCTGGAGGCTGGCCTCTCGGCCGCCGAGGCAATGCGGCGGGCATTCCAGAGCCAAGATTGGCCGTGGGAAGCACAGGAAAGCCAGTTCTCAGCGAGTTTCGGTGTGACACTCATGAAGGAAGGCGAAGAGATCTCCGTCTCGATGGCCCGTGCCGACAGCCTCCTCTATCTGGCAAAACGCGAGGGCAGAAATTGCGTCGTCGGGAGACAGAACTTTGCGAGGGACACGGTGTTCGATCTCAGTCAGAGAGGTAGTTCGCTCGGGCAACTGACACCCTATGAATGATTTTCCGCAAGGAAAGTCAGTAGAATTCTGAATGAACAAATGGCAGTTCTCAGTGAGCTGGCCTTGGGCTTGGGACGTCCGCTTTGTCAGCCGGCGCAGACGCAGCATGAGATCGGGCAGGGCGGTGGTTGTCGATCATGTCCTGTTGCTTCTGGCTAAATTTAAGGCCCAAGCGGAGGCTAGGCTTGGAGCCGTTTGCTTTCGGCATATTGCCGTGTATTATCATTGCAACACAGCTTCCCAGATATCGTTCATGGAAAGAGGGATAGAGCCGGCCATGAAGCATGAGGCAACCGAAGCTCCGATCGTAACGGCTCGCATAGCGCTGAGCCTTGTGGTTATCGTTACCCTGTTCCATGCCGCGATGGGTGCGCGCTACGATCTGTTTCGCGACGAACTCTATTTCATTGTCTGTGGGCAACATCCCGCTTTCGGCTATGCCGACCAGCCGCCGCTTGTTCCGTTGATTGCCGCTGCCTTCTACAAGCTCGGGCTGGGGGCTTTTGGCGTGCGTCTGCCGGTCGCGTTCGCGGCGGGCGGAATGGCACTTCTGGCTCTGCGGTTTTCCCAAACATTGGGGGCAAGCCGTCTGGGCATTGTTCTTGCCACGCTGGCCATCTGCATCGCCCCCATGCTGCTGGGGCTGAGCGCGGTTCTGAGCACGACGTCCTTCGATCCACTCGCGTGGACAGCGATCGCCTGGTGTCTGGTGTGCGCCATCCGGCAGGGCAAGGATCGCTTTCTGATCGCGGCGGGGCTGGTAGCTGGGTTTGATCTTCAGGTGAAATATGCCGTCCCTTTCTGGGCGGCGGGTCTGACCATCGGCCTGCTGGCGACCCCGCAGCGGCGCGTGCTGTTGCGTCCGGCGCTGTGGCTAGGGCTGGTTCTGGCCGGGATGATCGCTGCCCCCTCCTTCCTGTGGCAGATGGCGCATGGCTTGCCCTTCCTTGAACTGATGCATGCGGCCAAGGAGAAGAATGCCGATACGCCTCTGGGCTCTTTCCTGCTCAACCAGATATTCGTGATGAACCCGCTGCTGGCGCCAGTCTGGATCGCCGGGCTGCTCGGGCCTTTCCTCATGCCGAAATTCAAAGATCTGCGCTTCTTGCCGATCGCCTGCATGGTGGTCTTCATTCTCACCCGGCTGGGCCATGGCAAGGATTACTATCTGGCGGCATGCTATCCCACATTGTTCGTGCTGGGCGGTTGTACCATCGCGCATTGGGTGCAGACCCCGAAGCAGCACAGTGTGGCGGTGATCGGCGCGGGCATGGCAGCGGTGGTGTCACTGCTGCTTTCGCCCATTGCGTTGCCGGTGCTGCCGCCACCCTTGCTGGTTGCCTATGTCACGCGGCTAGGCATCGCACCCCAGCAGCAGGAGCGCAGCTTCCGGGGCACGGTCCTGCCGCAGGTGTTCGCCGATCAGTTAGGCTGGCATGATTTTTCTGTGCAGGTCATGGCGGCATGGCATCGCATCCCCGCCAGCCAGCGCGGACAGACCGGGATCAAGGTCGACAATTACGGCGAAGCCGCCTCGCTCGACCTCTACGCCGGGCCGCAGGGCTTGCCGCCGGTGCTGAGCGGGCATAATCAATATTTCCTCTGGGGTTTGCGCGGGCAGAATCCCATCGATTTGCTGGTCGTGCAAAATCATGTCGAGCGGCTGCGCCCCTATTGCCGCGACACTCAGATTCTGGGTGAGACCTATTCGCCTTACGCCATGGCCTCGGAAAACGGGAAGGTGATCGCCTTGTGCCGGGGGCTGCGCACCCCGCTGGGCACCTTGTGGCCTGAGGTCAAGAATTACAGCTGAGGCGAGGCTGGTGTTGTCTGGAACGCCTGTTGCAGCGGGCTGAATGAGCGACCGGTTTCTGGTTGGGGCTATGCGGATCAGAGCGACAGCCTTGTTAGCCTCAATGGTCCTGAACCAAACCGACCATGCTTCGGATGCGACCATCCATGCGCGCCCGATCACCTGGGCGGAGCATGCTTGCGACGGTAACGACGCCTTCGGAGCACCATGTTTTGCGGGATACCTTGAGGCAAGGGATGTCACTGTCCATCTGGAGCAAAGTTCTTTCCTCGCGTGATCCCATCACAGCACACACGCTTTCACTTCCCTCGCGATGCGGGCGCACCAGCATCAGGCGTGAGAACAGCGTCTGCGCCGACAGATCGATGGCCATGGCGTCGGGCAAGAAGGCAGGTGCAATGAGCCGGTCCTCCAATTCAAGAGGCTTGCCGTCTTCGTAATGCAGGATTTGCGCGTGGAAGATCGGCTGCCCCGCCGCCATGGCAAAGGCCTCGGCTTCCACGGGCGTGGCCGGACGTAAGTCGCGCCGAAGGACTTCCGCGCGATGGCGTCCTCCGCGCGCCACAATCTCCTCGATGATGTCCAGATGGCCATATTCCGCGACATAGGCCCCCGGTTCGGCGACATAGGTTCCCGAGCCGCTGCGGCGAACCAGAAAGCCCCGTGTTGTCAGGTCGCGCAGGGCGTGATGCACCGTCATGCGGCTGACCCCGAAACTGGCGGTCAACGCGCTCTCAGAGGGGATGCGTTCACCCGCCTGCCATTCGCCTGAGGTGATTCGGGCGATGACATGATCGGCGATACGGGCCCGCATGCCCTTGGCTGGCGTGTCTTGCGTCATGATCCTGTTTTAGCGCCGATTGGAGTGAGTGGACAGCTTTATCAAAGCTGTATATACAGGTTGTGAAAAGGAGCCATCCATGTCGCCTTCACTCCCATCGAATGCAATGCGTCTCGCAGGCCGCCCAACGCCCGATCTGATCCTCGACGAGGCACGGATGCGGCGCAACATTGCCCGGTTGCGCCAGCGCCTTGCGCCCTTTGGCGTGGTGCTGCGGCCGCATATCAAGACCGCCAAGTCGATCGATGTCGCCCGGCAGTTGCTGACCGACGGCCATGGCCCGGCCACCGTGTCGACGCTGCGGGAAGCCGAGGCGCTGTTCGAGACCGGCGTGACCGATATTCTCTATGCCGTGGGCATCGCGCCGCATCGGCTTGAGCGGGTGCAGGCGCTCAGGGCGCGCGGCTGCGATCTGGCGATTATTCTGGATTCGGTCGAACAGGCCCAGGCGGTGGCCGCAGCGTCGGGGGCCGCCGCGATCCCCGTCCTGCTTGAGATCGACTGCGATGGCCACCGCTCGGGCCTGAAACCGGACGATGAGCAACTCGCGACGATCGGTCGTATTCTTGAAGAGGGCGGCGCCAGTCTGCGCGGCGTGATGACTCATGCGGGTGAAAGCTACAGCGCGCGTAGCATCGCCGAATTGGAAGCCTTTGCCGAGCAGGAGCGGCTTGCGGTGGTGACAGCGGCGCAGCATCTGCGCGCAGCGGGTTTGCCGTGCCCGGTGATCAGCGTCGGATCGACACCCACGGCCCATTTCGCCCGCAACCTCGATGGCGTGACTGAAGTGCGCGCCGGTGTTTTCACCTTCTTCGATTTGGTGATGGCGGGGATCGGCGTCTGCACCCTCGATGATCTTGCGCTTTCGGTGTTGACGACGGTGATCGGGCATCAGGCTGACAAGGGCTGGGTGCTGTGCGATGCGGGATGGATGGCGCTGTCGCGCGATCGGGGCACGCAGGGGCAGGCGGTCGATCAGGGCTATGGCGTTGTCTGCGATGCCGATGGCCGCCCCTATGACAATCTGATCGTTGAAGCGGCCAATCAGGAGCATGGCATCATTGCCTTGCGCCCAGGCAGCGTGGAACCTCTGCCCGATCTGCCGGTCGGGACCGTGCTGCGCATCCTGCCCAACCATGCCTGCGCGACGGGGGCACAGTTCGACGCTTACACCGTTCTGCCCGCTGACGGTGGCCCGCTGGCCGTATGGCCGCGATTTCGCGGTTGGTAGGGAGGCACAGCCCATGAAGTTCATATCCGAAGAGCAATCCGCCGCATTGATCAGCCATGATCTGGCTTTTCTGGCCGCGCGGGAGGCCCTGATCGCCGCAGTAACCCAAGAAGCCACGGTCTTCCCCGCCGTGGCAGCGCATGGATCGGATCCGCAGAACCGCTTTTCGATCAAGTCCGGCGCCACGGCGGATGTGGCTGGGCTGAAGGTCGGCTCCTACTGGCCGGGCAACAGCCAGGCTGGCCTGCCACGCCACAATTCCACGATTATGCTGTTCGACCAGACGGTGGGGCGGATCGCCTGGGTGATCGAGGCAGGGCAGGTCAATGCCTATCGTACCGCCGCCGCCGATGCCGTGGCGGCCGATGCTCTGGCGCGGGCCGATGCCAGCACGCTGACGGTGTTCGGGGCGGGGCATCAGGCTTTGTATGAATGCCTGGCTGTGGCCCGTGTCCGCCCCATCCGGCGGGTTCTTGTGGTGGCGCGCGATACGGTCAAGGCCGAGGCCTTCGCGGTCAAGCTGCGGACGCACGGCCTGACCGCAGAGGTCGCCGGGGCGCGGGAGGCTTGCGCGCAGGCCGATATCATCGTGACCGCCACGCCGTCGCGTGCACCCTTGTTCGAAGCCGATTGGGTGCGCCCCGGCACACATGTCGCCAGCATGGGGTCGGATGCGGTGGGCAAGCAGGAATTGCCGCCTGCCTTGTTCGAGCGCGCATCCCTGTTTTGCGATCTGCCCGCGCAGGCGGTGAGATTGGGTGAGTTCCAGCATGCTGCCGGCGCCAAGGCCCGCATCACCGCCCTTGGCGAGGTGCTCTCCGGCCAGAAGGCTGGGCGGACGCATGAAGATCAGATCACCGTCTTCGACAGCTCGGGCATCGCCCTGCAGGACCTATACATTGCGCGGCATTTGATCGCCGCATTCGAAGCATGATTGCACAGGACATCAGACTATGACCGATCTCGCCATTACCGCAGCCGACGTCCGCGATGCCGCCGCGCAGATTCGCGGAGTTGCCGTTCGCACACCGCTGCTGGAATTCATGCCGCTCAGCGAGAGGGTGGGGCATCGCGTGCTGGTGAAGTTCGAGGGCGCTCAGCACACCGGGGCGTTCAAATTTCGAGGGGCTTACAACCGGCTGTCGCGCCTTTCGTCCCAAGAGCGGGCAGCCGGGGTGGTTGCCTGGTCTTCCGGCAATCACGCGCAGGGCGTGGCGGCAGCGGCGCGCCTGCTGGGCATTCAGGCGACGATCGTGATGCCCGCCGATGCCCCGGCGGTCAAACTCGCCAACACGCGGGCCTTGGGGGCGCAGATCATCACCTACGATCGCCATACGCAATCGCGTGAGGAGATCGCGACAGCATTGGCGGATGAACGCGGCGCGGTTCTGGTGCCCTCTTTCGATGACCCCTTCGTCATCGCCGGACAGGGCACGATCGGACTGGAAATCCTGGAACAGGCAAGCGAGATCGGTGCCACCATCGGGCGGGTTCTGGCATGTTGCGGCGGCGGCGGGTTGGTCGGCGGGATCGCTACGGCGATCAAGGACACCGCCCCTCACATCGACATCTATAGCGTCGAGCCCGAAGCTTTTGACGATACTGCCCGCTCTCTGGCGAGCGGGCGCAGGGAGGCAGTGCTGCCCGGCGCCCATTCCATCTGCGACGCTCTGCTGGCCCCCAGTCCCGGATCTTTGACCTTTCCGATCAACAAGGCGCTTTTGTCGGGAGGTCTTGTGGTCAGTGACGATCAGGTTCGTGCGGCCATGCGCTTTGCGTTCCAGTCGATGAAGCTGGTGGTCGAACCCGGCGGCGCGGCGGCTCTGGCTGCGGCATTGGCAGGATTGGCGCCTCGGGGAGACGGGGCCACGGTGGTCGTTGTCTCGGGGGCGAATGTTGACCCCGATCTCTTTGCCAGCATCATTGCGGGGTAATTGACATACGGCCTGATCGCCTTTGGCCATGTGAAGCAGTGTCGGCTTTCAAGGCAGCGTGATGTGGCTGATCCTGGGGCCTGACCGGCGCCCAATAGAGGTGCCGGTCCGGCGGTCATAACTTCATGCCGGGACGCTGTTGAAACGGCGGGTCAACTCAGCCACGCGTTGTCCGAGATGGGCATCCATGGATGCCTCATTGCGTTTGCAGAGAGGTCAGGGGTAATCAGAAATTCAATGACGGCAATGTTATCGGATCTGGTCAGGCGGCTTTTTGCAGATCGAGCTCTTGGAGTCCTCAAACGGCTGCCGCTTCCCATAAATGGAGGGCAACCTAGGGCAGGCTGGCCTGAGGCCTTCAATGGCTGGATTGTCAGCGGCACTCACCCTAAAGTTCGGCCCAGCGGCGCAGCAAATTGTGATAAAGATTGGTGAAACGCAGCCGGCTCGCCTGAAGGCCGGGCCCGTCAGGCAATTGCTGAATGGCAAGGTCCAGATCGAAGAGCTGGTCACGCTCCTCTTGCCCGCGCACCATGCTCTGCACCCAGGTGAAGGCGGCCAAACGTTCCCCGCGCGTCACCGGCGTGACGTGATGGATGCTGCTGGCCGGATAGAGAACGGCATGACCGGCGGGCAGTTTGATCGTCCGCTCGCCCAGATGGTCCGCGATCACCAGTTCGCCGCCGTCATAATCCTGTGGATCGCTGAGCGCGAGGGTCAGTGACAGGTCGGTGCGGATATGGCGCCTAGTGCCATCGATTTGCCGGATCGCGCCATCGATATGCGGGCCGTAATGGCCTCCACCGGTGTAGCGGTTGAACAAGGGCGGCAGGATGGCATGGGGCAGGGCGGCGGACAGGAACATCGGATGACGCTCCAGCCTGGCCGTGATCACTGCGCCCAGCTCCACCGCCACCGGATCCTGCCAATGGAGCTGGGTGTTGTGCTTCACCCCCATCGACAGGTGCCCGGCGGTGCCGCGCCCATCCACCCACGCCGCCCCGGCAAGCGCCACGCGTGCTTGCGCGACCTCTTGGACGGTCAGGACATCGGGGATGAGCAGCGGCATGGGCGTCGTCCTACCCGGTGAAGGCCAGCGTGAACAGAGCCGTGCGTCCTTCGCCGGGGATGACGTGGAAGCCGTGCAACTGGTCGTAGTAATATTTGTCGGTCAGGTTCTTCACATTGACCTGGAAACGGATGTGATCGCTCAACTGATATTTGGCCATGGCATCGAAGGTGGTGTAGCCCGGAATGCTGGTCCATGGCGTGGTGGTCGGTGAGGCAAAGCGTCGCGACTGATAGTTCATGCCCCCGCCGATCTGCAGGCGATGGGTCAACTGATAGCTGCTCCATAACGCCAGACTGTCACGCGGCACGTTGAACAGCGGCGATCCCACTGCCGGGCCGCCCGTCACCGAGCGGACCGTCTTGCCGATCAGATGGGTGTAGCTGGCGTTGAACTGCCATGCTTTGGTGATGTTGCCGGCAATCTCGATCTCGCCGCCATCGACGCGCTGATCCCCCGCCAGAATGTTGGCCGCCGCATTGGTGGGATCAGGAACGCGGGCATTGGTCTTGTCCTCGCGAAAGACCGCCGTCTGGAGCTGCAGGGCATTGGCCAGCAGGTTCCATTTCGTGCCCAGTTCGAAGGTCTCGTTTTCCTCCGGCTTCAGGCCGATGTTGCCGGTGTTGAGCGAACGCACCGCCGTGATCTGTGAAAGCGCCTCGGCCGAGGGGTTGAACGAGGTCGAATAGTCGAAATAGACCGTGCCATTGGGCACCGGCTTGTAGACGAGGCTGCCGCGCCAGCTTGGCTTGCTGTCCACCTCATGCACATTCTGGCTGGTGGTGGGCTGGCCCAGCGTGGCGGCCACGTTCGAGTAATATTGCGCCACGTAATGGGAATCGAAGCGATCCCAGCGCACCCCGCCCGACACCTGCCAGTGGCTGCCCAGCTTGATGGTGTCGATCAGATAGGCGCCCAGGGTGAAGGCTGTGGTCGATACCGAAACGCGCGGGAATTCGGTGCCGGTGAAGGCCTGGCTCTCATTGGGCGAGAGCAGCGAGGCGGCGGGCATGTTGATCCCATTGTCATAGGTCGGCTTGGAGCTTTCCGGCCCGATTTCCCAGCCTGCCGCCAGATTGTGCTCGATGCCGCCGGTTTTGAAACGGGCCAGCAGGTCCATCTGGTTCTGCAGCATGGTTTCCCGGCTGTGGCCGCCCTGCAAGGCGCGCGTGACCTGGATGTTGGCGAGAGGCGTCGCCGCGGTCACGCCGGTGGTGATCGTCTGGGGCTCGGTATCGCGCCACCTGCGTTCATAGGAGGCGTAGCGGATCTGATCACGCAGGGTGACATTGGCGGAAAAGTCATGTTCGTATTTGGCGGTTAGCACATCGGCCCATGTCTTCAGGAAATCGCTGCCAAAGCCATAGTAATTGCTGCGCGCCACCGGGGCCGGACTGCCCAGCAGATAGGGCAGGCCGTAATCGGGGACGTCATCCTCGCTTTGATGCAGATAGCTGAGTGTCAGGCGGTTGGCGGTGCCAAGCCCGAAAGCGATGCTGGGCGCCACGCCGAAGCGGCGGTACTGCACCTGATCCCGACCCGTTACCTCCTGTGAATGGCCCATCACATTCAGGCGAAAGGCCGTGCCTTCGCCCAGTGCCTTGACCGGCGCGTCGAGATCGACGGTGCCGCGCAGCATGCTGTCGGTGCCGCCCGTGCCCTCGGCCTTGAGGAAGCCCTTCAGCGTCGGCGCCTTGCTGACCTGATTGACCACGCCACCGGTCGATCCGCGCCCGAACAGGATGGAGGAAGGGCCCTGCAACACCTCGACCTCCTCCAGGTCGAAGGGATCACGGGTGTAGCTGCCGAAATCGCGCATGCCGTCCAGATACATGTCGTTGCGGGCATTGAAGCCGCGCAGCGTCAGGTTGGTGCCCTGCCAGCTCGATTCGCCTGCTCCCATGGCGATGCCCGATGAATTGCGGAACACATCGGACAGGCTGGTGGCGGCGCGATCCTCGATCTCTTGCCGTCCGGTGATGGCGATCATCTGCGGGGTGTCGATCACCGGTTGGGTCAGCTTGGCCAGCGCGGGCTCATCCACCTTGTAGCCGGTTGTGGGCTGTCCCTTGACGAGGATCCGGTCGGGGGTATCGGCTGGCGCATCCTGTGCCAGAGCGGGCATTGCTTCGCAGGCGAAGAGCGCGGCGGCAATCGAACCGGCAACAAAGGGCAAGGGCGTGGAGCGGGGGGAGAATGCGGCGCTCATGCAATGAATTCCTCATGTGTCGTTCTTGTTTTTGCTGAACCGATTTTATGACTGTGTGTTTGTCTTGATTGTTCTTTTGTGATCCTTGGGGCGCAGCAATAAAAACCGCCACCAACCATGGTTCTTGTGAACCGGATTGATGGCGTCCTTGCCGCTTGACATATCATGAAACAGATGGAGGCATGGCCATGCGTCGGTGCAGTGGTTGCCTTGCAGAGGTTTTTTCATAATTTCCCAGCCTTCGCAACCCTCTTGTGCGGCGCGGCATCGCGCGGCCTGCTGAAGATGGCTTGCCACAGGGGGCAGGATGTCAAGGCGTGGACATCACCCTGAAGATGGTCGAGAGCTAAGCCCTGATGATGAGCATGGCTGACAATCTCTACGCCCAGGCCCGCGAATGCCTGCGCTTGCGCAATGAGGCCGACGCCATGCATCTTGTGGAGCAGGCGCTGGCGATACAGGCCGACCACGGCCCCAGCCTTCATCTCGGCGGATTGCTGGCGGGCCGGGCCGGGCGCGACGGGCAGGCCGTGGACATGCTGCAACGCGCCCTGGCTGTCGGGCATGGGGAAGTTTCCTCTCTGCTGCTGGCTGCCATCCATGAACGTGCGGGGCGTGGCAGCGAGGCCGAGCACGTCTATCGGCAGCTTCTGGCCATCTCTCCCGCATCGGTGGAGGCCCTGCTCAGGCTGGGATTGCTTCTCACACGGCAGGGCCTTGGTGAGGCTGCTCTGCCCTTTCTTCGTCATGCCACCCTCTGCGCGCCCGACCATCCGGCGGCGCACGGCGCACTGGCGAGCACATTGCATGGTCTTGGCATGGTCGAGGCCGCTTTGCCTCATGCGCTCAGGGCCATCGAACTGGCGCCGGGTAACCGGGATTTCATTGGCAATCTGGCGGTTATCCATAATGCACTGGGGGATTTTGCAGAGGCTGAAGCCCTGTGCCGGGCCGCCTTGACACCGGGCGAGGATGCGGGCCTGTGCAACACGCTGGGCATCGCGCTCAAGATGCAGGACCGGATCGACGAGGCGGGAGACGCTTTCGAGCGCGCCCTGGCCATGGTGCCCGGCTTTAACGATGCGCTCTACAATCTGGCCGTTGTGCGCAAGGATCAGGCACGCACGCCGGAGGCGATCAGCCTGTTGCAAGCGCTGATCGACCGCGCGCCCGATCTGGCCGCCGCCCGCTTTGCGCTATGTATGGCGCATCTGCCTCCGTTTCATGAGGATGAGGCGCAGATCGATCGCAACCGCGCCGCCTACGAGCAGGCGCTTGGCGAACTTGAAGCCTATGCCGATGAGGTTGGCCCGGCGGCACTGGCACCCGGCGTCGGCGCGGCCCAGCCTTTCTATCTGGCCTATCACGGCCATAACGACGTTGCCCTGCAACGCCGTTATGGCCGGCTGGTGTGCCGCGTCATGGCTGCAGCCTTTCCTGCCACGCCGCTTGCCGAACCGGTGCGGGCCGGGGAGCGCCTGCGAGTTGGCATCGTCTGCGGCCATATCCGGGCCCATTCGGTCTGGCAGATCCCCACAAGAGGTTGGGTCGAGGGGCTGGACCGGGCGCGCTTCGACCTCTTTGCCTATCACACCAGCGCCGAATGCGATGCCGAAACAGCGCGCGCAAGGGCCCTGTTCGAGCATTTCACGCAAGGCCCGCGCTCGACCGGGGACTGGCGTGAGGCCATCGCGCGAGATCGGCCCCATGTTCTGATCTATCCCGAAATCGGCATGGACCCGATGGTCGCGCGCCTTGCGGCGATGCGACTGGCGCCGCGCCAATATGCCTCCTGGGGGCATCCTGTAACCAGCGGCTATCCCACCATCGACGCTTTCCTCAGCAGCGAGGCCATGGAGCCTGAGGACGGCGATCTGCGCTATGCCGAAAGGCTGGTGCGTCTACCCGGCCTGTCGAGCCCTTTCGCGCCTCCGGCCCTGCCACCGGCAACCACAGATCGCACCGCGCTGGGCCTGCCCGAGGATGCCGTGATCTATTGGAGCGGCCAGTCCCCTTACAAATATCGGCCGGGCGATGACGATGTCTTCCCCGCCATCGCCTTGCGCGTGCCTCGGGCCTGCTTCGTCTTCATCGCCTTTCCTGGCAGTTCGTCCCTCACGCTCAGCTTCCGCGAGAGGCTGGCAGCCGCCTTCCGGGCGAAGGGGCTGAACGCCGAGGATTATTGCATCATCCTGCCGCGCATGGCGCAACATGACTATCGCGCGGCGATGGGCTGCGCGGATATCATGCTCGACAGCCTTGGCTGGTCGGGGTGCAACTCCCTGATCGAGGCACTGGCATGGGGGCTGCCCGTTGTGACTCTGCCAGGCGAAACGATGCCCTCCCGCCATGGTGCGGCGATCTTGCGGCATCTCGGCATGGATCACGCCGTCGCCGGCAGCCGCGAGGCCTATGTGGACATGGCAGTTAGGTTGGGGCTGGATTGCGGCTTGGGTCCGCCCCTGCCTCTGGCATCACCAGATGCGCTGGCGATGCTGGCGGACCGGGAAGCTATCAGTGAACTGGAGGCCTTTCTCCTGCTCTCATGATGCTGAATGGACAGCAGTTTTCAGCGTGCCGTTGCATGACCGGGAATGGCGGCTTTGTCAGCGGCTCTCCTCATCGTGCAGCTCAGCGCACAGGCGATCGCGTGCATATGGAAGGGTAATCGGCAGCAGGCTAGCCCCCAATCGTACTCCTGACCGCGACTTTCCTCCACGAACCAGATCTGAAGCACGCCCGCATTCTGATCCGCACGGTCATCGCTTTGATCCGCCCGGCCATACGCTCCCGCCTCGTCCTGCCGCATGGTCCGCGCATCACTCTCCGAACGAAGGACAAAACGATGCCCGCCATTCATGTGCATATGCTGACCGGTCGCACCCCAGAACAGAAGAAAGCCTTTATCAAGGCCATCGCCGAGGTCACCGTCGGCATTCTGGCTGTGCCGGAGGATGCCGTCAGGATCATCCTGACCGAAGTGGCGCCCGAACATTGGGGTATCGGCTCACGCGACATGGCCGAGATCAGGGCGGGCATGACACAGGTCGGCCCATAAGGCCGCCGCTCAAGTCAAATCTATCAGATCGGAATATTCAGCGTGGAACGGATCCGTAAACGGCCGGCGTGGACACACATCATGTCCAACGTGACGGCCCGCAGCTTCATCATCAGCGATCTGCCGACGATCGTCTTCATCCTGCTGGTCGCCTATGTGGCGGACAAGGCGGCGATGCCCTCGCTGATGTTTCCTGAACTCGCCGCGCTGGCCTATGGCATTTTCAAGGCGCCTTATGGGCCATGGGCAAGGGCGCCGGTCATGCTGGTGGCGACGCCGCTGCTGGTCGGCGCGGTCGGTACGCTGGTGACGCGGCATCTCGATTATGGCCCGGTGTCGGTGCTGCTGACGGTGGGGATCGCCATTGCCATGATCGCGGCGCTCAAATCTCCAATCGCGCCTGCCATGTCAGCCGGGCTATTCCCGCTGACGCTCGGGATCAGGAGCACCCTTTATGCGCCCTCGCTGTTGTTAGGTTTGGGCACGCTGGCCTTGCTGTCGCCGCTCTGGCGTTGCCTTGTGGTTTCGCCTGCCAGCGCTGTTTCATCGCGGAATCGCGATGAAACGCTCCAAGCAGCGCCCAAAGACTGGTCCTGGGTGCCGTTTTTCCTGGCTTTTCTGGTGATCGCGCTGGCCTTGGTGCAGGCAACGGGATGGCGCTTTCTATTGTTTCCGCCGCTTGTCGTCATCGCCTTTGAGATGTTTGCCCACGCGCAAGCATGCCCCTGGGCACAGCGCCCTTTTACCCTTCCCATCCTCTGCTCGCTGACAGCGGGCATGGGGCTGGTTCTTGTCGTGACCTGGGGGAGCAATCCTCTGGCGGCGGCGGCAACTGTCCTGTTCGGGATCATGGTGCTTCGATTGTTCGATCTTCACCTGCCGCCTGCACTAGCGATCGGCCTGCTGCCGTTTGTCATCCCCAACGTTGACTATAGTTTCGTGATCGGCGTTTCGGCGGGAACATTGCTTCTGGCACTTTGCTTTTGCGTCTGGCGCGCGATGGTAAGCAGACGACTATCTAGCGTTTTGGTTTAGCTCTGATGGACGAGCTCAAAACATTTCAAATCGCGCCTTAGTGCGCAAATAATTGAAGCTATAATCTGGAATTGGTCGTTGTAGATCTTGGAAATGGATCGACCGCTATCCTCCATTTTTCGCCGTTAAGAACTCCACTGACCTGATGACCGACTGGTAGCATTTGACTGGCGAAATTTGGCCAGAGAATGGCGGGTTTGTCAGCCCTACCCGTGGCGTCGGAGCGAGATCTCCCGGCCCAAACTATGCCGTTCGTACATACCGTCGTGAACGACCGGTTCTGACAGGAGCGGCTGCCTGAGCCTCGCGAAGCTAACGGTCGACTGCCGCCAACAGAGCGGCCATTCCGGGCCACGGGCAGTCCATCCTAAGCGTCCCTTCATTCATGGGGATCTCTTTTACTTTGGGATCTGCAAACAATCCTCCTGACCGGACACGACAACGTTGTGAACATGCGCCAAGACCGCCATCTTCGGCGCGATCGAATTGATGTTCGAGGGGTGAGATCAGTGAGTACGGACGGAAAGAACTCAGTTTTGCTCGCCGCGCAAGTTAGCTTTTGGGTCTTCTTTGCATGGTGGATGTTGGGCGTCGCCGGGAGAGTGGAGATTCGATCATGGATAATCCCGATCGACGGGTTGCTTGGGTTGATAAATTTGGCATGGTTCGCGTATCGCATATGGCAGCGGCGAGCTTCGAATTCAGATGGTTCGAATGACTGATCGTCCCTCCGCACCCGATGTGCCCGAACTGTGCGGGTGGTGGGGTTAGTCTGCCCCCCCAACATAGCCATCGTAGAAGGTCGCCAGCTCGTGCGTTGGCAGCTGCGTGCCGGAATCAAGGAACCGGCCAGTGAGGCGCTACAACCAATATGTCTGGTTAGCGGACATCATTCCAATGCGAAAGCCGGCAGGCTGTTACAAAGCAGGAATGGGTCGGTGCTTATGTAATTGCTCCCCCGGTCAACGCAAATATGCTTGATTTTTTAAACTGGTGCGAGACAGGGGGCATCACTCAATCATTAGTCAAAAAGACTTCGAGGGTATTTATGCTGGCTGTGACGATGATGACAGTGCTGCTGATGCAGGCGGCCCCGAAGGCGTCATCGATGCAGCCCCCAACCGGCGACGACGTACCTCTGCCACAAGGCGCAAGTGCGCCTCTGCCCACCGGGAATCCGGGGGCTTGGGTCACGCAAAGCGATTATCCGGCAGATGCTCTGCGCGCTAAAGCGAAGGGCGTGACGGGTTTTCGCGTCATAATTAACCCGCAAGGCCGGGTAACGGCATGCTCTGTGACAGAAGGCAGTGGGACGACTTCGCTCGATGAAGCGACTTGCCGATTGATCCAGCAACGCGCGCATTTCAGGCCGGCTCTGGATTCTGAAAAGCATCCCATCATTGGGGCTTGGAGCGGACGGGCTCGATGGGCCTTACCCAGAGGTTGAGGATTCTGAGTATTCACTTTTGCCTCTGCCCAAGCTACTCATGAGCAATGTCCGCAACGTTGTCGTGTCCTGACAAGTGGCTTTTCTCAGCCCAAATCATTGAGTAGCCATAGGTATGGAGCCTACCTGGTGTCTGAGGTGAAGGCGTCCCAGGATCGCAGCTTTTCAGCATTCCAGTTCTCATCAGTCCGCCGATCCGAGCGAGCGCGCGAAGCTGAAAACCTGCCGTCCTGCTCTACGCTGGAAAACGATGTGGCTGCGTGGAAAATCAGGCCTACAATTCTTTCAGGGAATGGCCTCAGGCAGCAAGAAGGCTGTCCAGGCTAAACCTGTATATATGGCTGCCGTTCCAGCATAGTGCAGCCCCTGCACGGCATGAAACATTATGACGAAATGTCATGGGTGCCGAATACTGATCGAGGATTTGCACCTGCGTCCTGTTGCCGGTTTCCAGCGATACTATGGTGACAACACTGTCCTTTGGAGTGGGATCAGGCCCGACCTTTGGCATTGCCTCGATCCTGCTGCCTTCAGGTGAAACATTGATCCTGAAACCATTTTGATCGCCTACGCCGTGGAAGTCGATGCCCCCCACAAAGCCCAGATGTTTTGGACCAACGAGCAAGCCGCTCATGATCGAGACTGGTGCTTTGGGAAGTACGGTCCGGGTTTCAAAGCCTTTGATCATCGCCACGAAATATGGGCTGTAGGGGCATATCCAGGCTGCGTCATTGTCGTCCAGGGTCAGCGTGTCGCAATCGTCGATGGGGGCATTGGGGCGGCCGTTCCACTGATACTCCAAGTCGCCGTGTTGATCGAAGCGTGACAGTCCGTGAGCGGAAAGTGGATCGCCACCGAAGATGCCTTCATCGAAATAGCCAACCCAAATCCGCCCTCTGCTATCCACCGCGAGATGTTCAATTCCATCGCCAATGGGGAAGCTTCTCACGAAGCGTCCAGACGGCCCAAAAATCTGGAGGTTTCGTTCACCGACCTTTGATCTGCAAGAAGCAAGCACATAGCCGCCATCAGGGAGCCGCTGAGCATGCGTCGTCGCAAAGGTGCCGTCTGGAGGCCTGTTTGCCAAATGGATTCCAGCCAAATTTTCGTCCAGCAGTGTCTTGCCGCGATCCTTTAGGATGAGGGCGCCCTGCTGAAGCGTTATAAAACAGGCTTCCACATTGCGGACATTAAGCCAAGGCTGAAGCCGCACAACACGAGTCGAGATTGATGAGGGCATGCTTGTAATATGCAAGATGCCGCTTTGGTTGACTATCCAAAACAACGCCACATCTCAAAATTGCATTTCCGCAGAATTTTACTTTGCAAACGACATGCCGATGTGGATCGCCAGGCCACCTCGCCGGCGCTGCCCTTGATCGTGATCTCGAAATCGACCTTGTCGCCCACCGCGACGGCACTGCCATCGTTTCTTACCGGTCCCCAGTAGTTTTATGGCAAGTCCAGGTGTATTTAGCTCCGCCAGTGGGCCACGGGTCAGGGTGTCAACTGCAGCGGGGGTGAGGGCGATTTTCTTGGTCATAATCCGATTCCTTCGGCTTACGGCGCAGATAAAATCATGGCAGAAATCATGACAGAAATCATGACAGAAATCATGACAGATTTTCCTGGACCCACGAGAGCCAATTGGCGGCCCCCCCCAGCGCGGTAGGCTCAATGAAAGCGCTGCTCCTCTTCGGCAGACAGAGCCTTCGTCACATCGCCGGCGCCCTATAGGACTGATTGGTCACCACCATGCATGGGATCATGCGATACCCAGTTCCTCGCGCAATGCGACAATCAGGTCGGGGATCCGTGTCAGTTGCCCTTCCTCCTCGTCCAGGATGGCGGTGAACAGCGCGCGCCGGATCGCCGCTCGTTCCTCGACAGGGATGGTCACCGGGCAAGCCGACCACACAATGTCGAGCAGGCGCGCGCCGCCGTGCAGGCGCCCCATCAGATAATCGTGCTCGCGATAGGCGCGGCTGAAAAAGGCACCGAACTGGTGCATCGCCTCACCTTTCAGCCGCCGCGCCAGGCCGGTTTCGCTCTGGTCGCCCTGCCAGTCCATGGGTGAGATGCGATCGATGTGCACGGGCGATGTTTCGGCCAGGTCGTTCTGCTGGAACCATGCCAGCGTGGCGGCGTCATGATAGGCGAAACCTAGGTAGGCCAGCATCACCGCCTGGACCAGCGCATCGGGTAGTTCCGGGAGCGCCTCGGCCAGAACCGCATCCACCTGTTTGTCCAGCCGGTCCATCCTTCGCGCTTCGGCCAGATCGCGCAGCGCCGCACCCGGATGGCGCGCCCAATCCGCGCCTGCCGCGCCCTGCGGCCCACCTTGTGCGACGTCCAGCGTCAGCGAGAGCGCCTGCCACGCGGCGGTGCTGGCCCGGTCATGGGCGGTTTCGGGGATTTCGGGCTGCGCCTCGCGCGCCTGATCCAGCCGCGCGATCAGGTGCCGCATGCGCCGCTGACGATAGGCCACGTCATGGTCGCGCAGGAAGCCGATCAGCTCGCCCGACAGGCCCGGCCCCTCCGATGGCGTCAGGCGCAGGTTGGCCCGCGCCCAACGTCCCAAGGTCGCACGGGGCGCGCCGGTGCCGGCGGCGATCTGGTCCAGCGTGGCCTCCAGCTTGTAAAGCGCATAGGCGTGATAGGCATAGCCCGCCTGTTCAGCCGCGGCGCGCTGCGCGGCGTTCCGCCATGCGCCCAATTGTCTGGCGGAGGGGCGCGCGCCCAGGATCTCTTCGCCCAACACCAGCCGCACGGCCTTGGTCACTTCGTCCTGAATGCCGGTGGCGATGTCATGGGCGCGCTGCAGGGCGGCCGATTGGCGGGTGAGCGATTCAAGGTTGTCACGGATGGGCTGCTCACGCGGAATGGTTGAAATCGCGCGAAAGATGACCGGAAAGAAGCCCGGTGGGCCGTCCTCGGCGGGTTGCGCATGCAGGGATCGCGATTGCGTGGGGTCGACATAGACGAGGCGTCGGTCGACCTCCACCTCGGCGGGGCGGGCGGACAGGGCGGCGATGGCCGGGCCAAAGGGGGCGTTAACCAGCACCGATCCGTCGATCAGGGCCACCTTGTACAGATCGCCGCTGGCCGCATGGGCGGGCAAGATCCGCGCCAGAAACGCGTCGCGCCCCGGCCAGGCTTCGCCCCGGTCGGCCATCATTCGGTCGATTTCGCTCACCTGCAACGGCGGGAAGGCGCCGGGAAAGCTGGCTGTGGCCCGCGCGGCAAAGACCAGCTCGGGCAGGGAGGCCCAGGGGCCCGCCGTGGATGAGGCCCGAAAATCGATGGACACACGGTGTTCGCGCTCCTCCACCCAGGCCGGACTGTGGAGCGCGATGCGCTGGACGTAGCCGGTGCAGTCCGTCGCCGTGGTGAACAGGTCGAGCGGGTGGGCATCGGGCAGCAGGCGCTCGCCTGCCGGGCTGGCGGCCATCTCGTCGAGTGCCTCGGCGATCATGCCGGAAAAGCCGATGCCGCTGAAGGGGGCCTCGAACCAGCGGGCGCGCACCAGATGGGCCAGCCTGCTGCGCACCTCCGGCTCGTCGGCGGCCGGAACCGGCTCCCCGGCCCCCAGCATGCGCCCCATCAGCGGCGCCAGCCACTGCTTGGCCGTCCCGCGCCATGTGCCCTCTTCCTGGGTGAGCAACTGGTCGATATCGGCCCGTTCCAGCCAAAGGCGCGTCAGCGGTTCGAGCGATTGGCCCGACTGAATGGCCTGGGCCAGAAACACGCTGTTGAGCCCGCCCGCGCTGGCCCCGGCGACAATATCGGGCAGGATGGACAGATTGAGCCCGCTCCGCTGCCCGATCGTGTCCAGCATGGCAGCGTAGACCTGTTCGACGCGATGTAGGGACGGGGCAGTGTGCTGGTGGCCGGGGCGCTGACGCGCGGTGCTCGCGCGGGCCAGATGCCATACTTCCTTGGTCACGCCATGCATGTAGACGGCAAGGCTGATCCCGCCATAACAGACCAGGGCGATGCGGAGTTCCTTACGGCGCATGAGTGGCACTGTGCGCCTTTGCCCCGTTGATGGCAATCACCCGTCCAAATAACGGTTCTGTGCTGCAATGTGCTTGAAAATAAGCGTTTTATAGCGGCAGCATGCCCGCGCCAAGGGGCGCGGCTCTTGCCGACGGGCGTCATCGAGCAGCGCGATCGAAGGGATGATCTGGCGCGCCAGCATCGCCGAGATACCGTCCACCTCAATAACTATCTACCGTGTGAACGAAAGGCAGCTTACGAGGAGCGCATTTGGGGCGGGGAAGGATCGCTTTGTCAGCGGCAGGGACCAAGTCAGTGATGCTTGATCACCCACGCACAGCAGCGGAAAGTCGAAGATAACCGCAATTATGTTGGTGTTTGCCGCAGCATAGGGCAGGGGTTCAATGGCATTCGTTTCTCGGATCTTGATATGACCAGCGCACTCAAGCCCGATGTGACCTCGTTTCGACGACCGGACGGGGTGGCCGGCATCGAGACGATGGTCGGGCACTATGTCACGCAGACGTTCAAACCTCATGCTCATGGGGAGTTCGTGATCGGCTTGATCGACCGGGGCTCCCATGCGGTCTGGTGTCGCGGTGAACAGCATTCGGTGACGGGCAGCACCATCGTCACCATGCGCCCAGGCGACATCCATTTCGGAGGCGCCGCGGCGGACTGCGGCTGGGTCCAGCGCATGGTCTATATCGATGAGATGGTGATGGCCGATCTGGTCAGCGAAGGCTTCGAGCGCCCGCATGGAACGCAACCCGATTTCGGGCAAACCTTCTGGCCGGATCGAGACCTTGCCGACGCCTTCAGGTGCTATCATGGCGCGCTGCACAGCGCGCCATCGCGGCTCGCCAGTGATAGCGCGCTGGAGGCGCTCGTGCATGTCGTGGTCGGCCAGCTTGCGCCTTCGCTCATGCGCGATCCGGATCAGCGCCAGGCCCCCGCGTCGGTGGCGGCGATCAGGGATTATCTGCATGCCCATGTCGAGCGCAATGTCTCGCTGTTGGATCTCTGCCGGGTTTCGGGGCTGGGGCGCAGGCAGACGATCGACCTTTTCAAGCGTCATACCGGGCTGCCCCCTCATGCCTACCATCTGGGGCTGAAAATCGATGCGGCGCGCCGGCTGCTTCTCTCCGGTGTTCCCACGGCGGAGGTGGCCGCGCTCGTCGGCTTTGCCGATCAAAGCCATATGACCCGCCATTTCAAGGCCATCGTGGGGACAACCCCCAGCGCTTACAAGGCCGCTGCCTGATCCGCACTTTCGTTCTAGAGGCGCCCGTGAGCAACCCCTACGTGCCCAGGCAGGCAACATCGGGGGTGATCCATGGAACAGAGACGGGCGTTTGTGCGGAGACACACCGGGCGCTGGAGTGCCTTCGCGGCCGATGGCGCGGTTTTGTGCATCGCCATGGTGTGGGGCGCCAGCTATCCGGTGGCCAAAACCGCGCTGTTCTTTGTTCCGGTTCTGGCCCTCATCAGCTTGCGATTTGCGATCACCGCGGCGGTGATGACCTGTTTGAACTGGCGCGAGATCGTTGCCGTCAAGGCCTCGGATTTTGCGGCCTCGCTGGCATTGGGGACAATCCTGTTTGCGATTTTTGTTGCGGAAACCTTCGGTGTAAGCCGGACATCGGCAACGAACGCTGCCTTTATCATCTCGCTCTGCACCGTGATGACGCCGCTTCTGGATTATGGCCTGGCGCGGCGCGGTCCGCCCCTGCGTGTGGTCGGGGCTGCCATACTCTCCTGTGCCGGCGTGGCGGTGCTGTGCAAGCAGTTGACCGCCCTTTCGGCGGGAGATGGGCTGGTTCTGGTCGCGGCCGGGTTGCGTGCGTTGATGGTTGTATCGACCAAGCGGCTGATGCGGAACCGACAGCTTTCCTCCGGGGCGCTGACGGCGGTGCAATCCTCAACGGTTTTCGTCCTGGCCTGCGTTTTTGCCGCCGTGACGGGTGTCAAAGTTGATCGGAGTGTTGTGACGCAAGTCCCGTTCGTCGAGGCTCTGCTCTTTTTGTCCATTTTGTGCACGATTGCCGCCTTTTACATCCAGAACCTGGCCGTGCGCCGATCGAGCCCGACCAAGGTCAGCTTCCTGATGAGCACAGAACCGGTTTTCGGCCTGATCTTCGCGAGCATCGTGCTGGCAGAGCCGATTTCAGCGCGGGCGCTGGCCGGAGGGGCGATGATCCTGAGCGGCACCATCATCGGTATTCTGGGGGACATGGGCACCCGGCGCCGGACGAGCCAAACCGTTGACGGTAGCGCAGGCCCGCTCACCACATGACCATTGGCAGGGCTTGGACGAGCGGTTCGGACGCCGGGAGTGCTCGCTTCATCGGTGCCGCTGGCCTTATGCGTTGCTGCATTATTCGGTTCAGTGCCGCCGATAGGCAAGCGAGAGGTTCCAAAACCTGACGCAGAATAATGGCCTGACCCACTCTATGAGCCGGTCAGGCCATGGCTGGGATGATACAGCGATGGAGAGTTTTCTTTCGCCGCTCAAAACCGGACAGACCAGAAAAGCAGCTCGCACCGAAGAGAGCAGCCTCACCGGATTCGATGAATGAGGCTGCCTCTGTCGAGGTCGAGCGGTCGCTTGGCGCTGGAACCTAGAGAGCCTTGGGAGCCCCAAACCGGGCACGGAAATCGGTCAATTCAAAGCTGAAATCGTCCATTGCGTTGAAGTCGGCATCGTCCATCTTGGGATGTTCCTGACCCTTGTACCATTTGGCATAATCCGCGACCTCGCTGCTGAATTTCTTGTAATGGGTCGAATAGGTGCGAACCTTCACCTTGGGCACGCTGTTCGCAAAATCGAAGGTCATCAGGCGCATCCAGCCATCGCCAATGCCTTCAGGCGTAGACTTCGCGCCGGCATCCTTCACAGTTTGCTGCCGCCCCTGATAATCCGAGAGCAACTGATAGATAGGGTGGCCGAAGCGGTTGGGATCGGTGCGGAACCACTGGGCATGTTCATGGCCGCACAGCACCATGAAGATCTGATCGTGCCGGGCGATGAATTTGTCCCACATCATCTGCGGCGTGTTGGCATCCGGATCGAGCGCGTGATTGTCGACGATCGGATTGGGCTCACGCGCACCGCCGGTTTGGAGAAAATCATGCGTGGAGATGATCGTCGGAAGGCCCGGATAGCGTTTCACGATCTCTTCCGCCCATTTTAGCGATGCTTCGGGAGCATCGAACTGCAAGCCGATATGCAGGAATTTGTAGCCGCCTGCGGTGAAGATCTGGGCGTTGTCGGCGCCGCCATCATGGCTGGCGACATACCATGGCTTGTCCTTGAAGAAGTCGGATTGATCCGAGAAGACCGAGCGCCAATTGTCCAGGCCGCCCACATGCAGCATACCGATGTCTTCCTCGGACTTGATCACCGGTTTTGGCGGATGGTTGGAATCCGGGAACTGCGCATCGTAATCGTGATTACCCGGCACGGCGGAGAAAGGCACCTTGCCGCTGATCAGCTCGTAAGCCTCTCTCACCTTGGGCGCCTCCACCGTCAACACCTTGGGTGTTGGCGCCAGAAAGGCGTCGATCATCGGATTGTTGCCGCGCTTCAGACCCAGCGCCTGGCTGCGCGGATCGATGGGCAAGGTCTGATGCTGCCATGCGTCGCCCAGCGTCATGACGAAGTCGATGTCCCCGCCCTGGCTACGGGCATGGTCGGCGACGAATTGCATCTGCTCCAGCAGCATTGGCGCGGCATCGAAGGCAAAGCCCGCGTCCTTCTGATGGTTGAAATCGACGTAATTTTGCGTGTCGGGAATGACCGCGATGGTGAAAGTCGTGCTGGCGGGCGCCTGCGCTGCCGCGTTCTGCATGGGAACAAGGGCGGCAAGCGCGCAAGCCGCGAGAAGGTTTTTTGCAAATTTCATGGATCAGACCCTTCGTCTCAAGATCAGAGTTTTACGCGCAGCGTCGCGCCATAGGTTGCCGGGTCGCCAAAAAAGGCGACCAGAGTTCCGGGCACCAGCGTGCCGTAATTGAAGTAATTGTTGATCCGGCGCTTGTTGGCGACATTGCGGCCCCAGAACGAAAGGTCCCAACGCCCTTCATTGTCACGGATGCCAAGCCGCAGATTGACCACCGCGTAATTGCCGGTGATCGAATAGATCGAATCGTCGTTCGATCCGTAATAGTGCGAACGCCACGATACTTCCGGGCTGAAATACACTGCGCGAGACCTGCCGACCGGCGTTTCGGCCGTTCCGTTCAGGCCCATGGTCCATTTGGGCGCGCCCACGATCGGCTTGCCCGACAGGTCGCAGGTGGTCGAACCGGTCGGCGCCTCGATCGGGCAGGGCGCGCTGGTGTAGGACAGATATTTGGCATCGTTGTAGGCCACAAAGCCGTGGAAGCTCAGCCCCCGCACCGGAGCCGCGGTGGCTTCAAATTCCACGCCCTGCGTCCGCGCGGCGCCCGCGCTGACGATGGGGTTGATGATCGACATGCCCCCCGCGCCCGACGGGCTGGGGACGACCTGGGTCACATTCGCCTGATAATTGCTGATGTCCATCCGGAACACGTCGAGTGTGGCGGACAGCTTGTGGTGGAACCAGTCGCCCTTGATGCCAACCTCGTAGTTGGTCGCGGTTTCCGGGCGCACGGCATATTGGTCGAGCGGGAGGGTGCCGGGTGCCTGCGTTGTGTTGAGGCCGCCCGCCTTCTCACCATGCGAGACGGTGAAATAGGTCATCAGCGAAGGAGTCGGATGATAGTCCGAGGAGATCAGCCAGCTCGGCGCTGTGTCCGAAATCCTGACGAAAACCGCGCCGGGGGTAACCTGCCAATCATTGTTGGTGGTGCCGCTCCAGACGTTTTCCTGCTTGGTTTCGTGTGTCACGCGCACGCCGCCGGTGATGTTCCATTTGGGCATCACATGCCAGGTCGCCTGGCCAAAAGCGGCGATCGAACGGGTCAGGGGATCGGCATAGGTGTTCACATGCTTGCCCGCATAGCCGAGCACGGCGGGAATGGAGGCATAGGCGGCATAGGCTGCGGGGTTGGAATTATAGAGCGCCGCTTCTGTTTGCAGCGTCGCATTGGATTGGCCGGACAGATAGGCCGGTGCGTCCGCGCCATATTCGGTGTGGGCATCGGTCTTGACGAACTGGTTGAAGTAATAGACCCCCGCGATCAGATCAACATTGCCGATGCGCGGAAAGGCCAGACGCAGCTCCTGCGTCCATTGGCGGTCCTGAATGTGATAACCGCCATAGAGCACATCGGCACTGCTGCTTTCCGTGTCGGCCCGCGAGTCATATTGCCAGTAGCGGAAGGCGGTGAGTGAGGTGAGCGTGAAGCCGCCAAGCTTCCAGTTGATTTCTGCTGAACCGGCGCCCTGCCGCGTGCCGGTTTCCAGCGGGCCGCCTGCGGCCGTGTAGGCGCCGCTCGGATCGACCACCAGGCCTTTGGCGATCATGCCGACATGGGGATTGGTGATGATCGTGCCGCCGATCGCTGCCACCTTCGCGGCCAGGGCGGTGCCTTGTGAACCGATGGTGGGAAGAAAAGCGAGCGCGCCGGTGCTCTGTTGCTCGGCCGAATATTCGCCGATCAGGCGCAGGCTGAAGTCCGGGCTGGGCTTCCACAGCACTTGGGCTCGCGCGCCATTGCGGTTGAGATTGTTGACCCATTGCCCGTTGGCCACGTTGTAGACATCGCCATCGCGGGTGGTGGAATAGCCGGTCAGGCGGAAAGCCAGCTGTGGCGTGATGGGGCCGGTGATCGAGCCCTGGAATTGTTTGTAGTTGTAGTTTCCGTAAGTGGCGGCACCCTTCAGTCCCCATTTGAAATCGGGCAGTTCTGTGGTGATGTTGATGGCGCCCGCCGTGGTGTTCTTGCCGAACAGCGTGCCCTGTGGGCCGCGCAACTGCTCGATCTGCTTGATATCGATCAGATCCATCGAGGCCATACCGGGGCGCCCCAGATAAACGCCGTCGACGAACACGCCCGCGCTGTTTTCAAGGCCGTCCGAACCGGGATTGTTGCCGATGCCGCGGATCGACATGGTGGTCTGGTGCCCGTTGGTGATGACCACCACCGTGGATGGGGCCAGCTGATTGAGATCCTCGAGGCGAATGTGCTGGTTCTGTCCCAGACGGTCGCCGCCGATTGCCGAGATCGCGATCGGCACGTCGGCTGCGCGTTCCTTCACCTTGCGGGCCGTGACGACGATGTCGTCCACTTCCCCGCTCTGGGCGGGCGTCGCTGCCGCTGCGGCGCTTGCGTCTCCGGCATGGGCTGCCGGGGCTGTCAGCGCGGCGGCCATGGCAAGCGCGCAACAGGAGAGGAGGTGGGTGTTGAACGTGGTCTTGCGGGGCATGCCCTGTTCCTTGGATGCGGGGTGTAAGGGAAAGGCCGATGCGCGAGGCGCGCCGGGCCACCCCGGTGGCGGATGCCACCGGGCGGGGAGGAAGGTTTTGGCTTGGGTTAAAGCGGGGCCGGTCAGCCGATAGGGCGGGCGCCTCTTTGGCCGGCTTGGGCCATATCCTGGCGGATGGAGGTGAGCGCGCACAGCATGATCAGGCCGCCCAGAACATAGGTGAGCGAGATGCCGACCAGTGCCATGCGCAGTGCGTCGCCGCCGAACCGGCCATGCAGGGCATCGCTCAGCCAGCCGACCAGCGAAGGACCGATGCCGACACCGGCAAGGTTGAAGAACAGCAGGAACAGGGCCGATCCGGTGGCGCGCAGGCGTGGCCCGGCCAGATCCTGAATGGTGGCATAGACCGTGCTGCCGCTGCCCATGGCCAGCAGGGTCATCGGCACGGCCAGCCACAGCACCATGCGCAGATCATGCGCCATCAGGAAGGCGATGGTGACCGGGCAGGCCAGAATGAAGCATCCCGCCATCTGCCACACCACCCAGCGCCGGTCGCGACGGCCCAGCATATCGCCCAGCAGGCCGCCGGCGAACAGGGCCACGATCATGGCGATGCCGTTGATCGAGCCATAGCTGGCCCCCACCTGACTGGCTGACAGCCCCTGGCTGCGCATCAGGAAGGCGGGTACCCAGCCAATGGTGGCGTAGGCGGCCATGGTGGCCAACGCATAACCCAGATAGATCAGGCGCAGGCTTCGCACACCCAGCAGCGTGCCGACCGCCTGCCGCATGGTCATGGGAAGCGCGGGCGCATCGAGCGATGCCTTGCGCGCCACCGGTTTGCGCAAAGTCGCCCAGAGCAGCCATGCCAGCAGCGGGCCCGGGATGGCCCCCGCCAGAAAGGCGGCGCGCCAGCCCCAATGATCCGCCACCCAGCCGCCGCAGACGCCCGCCAGCATCAGGCCGATGCCGCTGGCCACAGTGGCGATGGCAATGGCGGTGGCGCGCCAGCGCTCGGGGAAATGATCGGAGAGGATCGCCTGCGTGGTGGGTACGCAGCCCGCCTCGCCCACGCCCACGCCCATGCGGGCCAGCAGCAGCATGGGGAAGCCCGCCGCCGCCCCGCACAGGGCTGTCATGATCGACCACAGCATCAGCGCCAGAGCCAGCACCGGCACGCGTCGTCCGCCATCGGAGAGGCGCGCCACAGGCACCGCCAGCAGGGAATAGACCAGCGCGAAGCCGAGCCCGGTCAACAGGCCGACCTGCCCATCGCTCACCTTCAGATCATGCTTGATGCTTTCCACCAGAATGCCGACCAGATAACGGTCATAGGAACCGATAAGCGAGATGAGCGACATGAGGAGCAGCACGTAAAGCGCCATCTTCATGCCGGGGGCGGGCAGGGAGGCCGGCGAGGCAGGGCTGCTGCCCTGCATCGCGACGGGATCGGCTTCGCGGAACATTATTCCGCGACCAGCAGGGCGGCGTCGCGCGCCGTTGCCGCTGTGGCGAAGCGATCGTGGAAATCATCCAGCAGAATCTCGGTCTCGTCGAGCGCCAGGAATTCGGCCGGGGGCATCTCGGGATGTTCATGGCCGTACCACTGCGCGTAATGCGGCAGATCGCTGGCAAAGGCCTTGTAATGCGCGGAATAGGCCCGCAGGCGCAGGCGCGGCATGGCGGCGCCCAGATCGAAGGTCAGCAGGCGGATCCAGCCATCGCCCAGCCCGTCGAGCACCTTGGCTTCGGGGGCGGCGGTCTTGAGCGCCTGCTTGCGCGACTGATAGTTGACGAGGAACTGATAGACCTTGTGACCATGGGCGTTGCGGTCGATCCGCTGGTTGACGCCGTGGAAATGGCCGTTCAGCGTGATCAGGATCTGGTCGTTCGGGGCGATCAGCCTGTCCCACAGATCCTGCGGGCTGTTGCGTTCGGGGTCCATGCGGGTGAGGTCGAGCGCGGCGATGGATTTGCGCTCGGCCGCCTCATTGATGAATTCGTGGATCGAGAGGATGGTGGGCAGGCCGGGGTGGCTGTCGATCACGGATTGCGCCCAGGCGATCACGGCATCGTCTGGGCACATTTCCAGACCCAGATGCAGGAAGCGATAGCCGCCCCCTTCGAACAACTGCGCGCTGTTGGCGCCATCGCGGAAGGAGGACACATACCAGGGCCGATCGCGGAACAGCGGCGTGTCGCTGCCGAAGACCTGCGTCCAGTTGTTCAGTTCGCCGACATGCAGCCCGCCGATCTGGTCGATCAGATCGATCACCTCGCCATGGGCCTCGGCCACCAGCGGCGGGTGGTTGGGATCGGTCCAGAGATGGTCGTGATCGTGATTGCCCGGCACCACCGAGAACGGCATGGCCTGCGCCACGATCTCCCAGGCGCGACGCACCGCGGGCATTTCCACCTCGCGCAGGGCCTCGGGCGAGGCGGGGAGGATGCGCTCGATCACCGGATTTGCGGCGGCGCCGGCATCGGCATGCTGCGCATCGGGGCCTGCAACGCTGGGGTGCTGCCAATTGTCGCCAAGGCCGGTGGCAAAAGCGATGTCACCGCCGTTGGACCGGGCGTTGCGCGCGATATGGCTCATCATGTCCCACAGCATCTCGCGGGCATTGAGCGGAAAGCCGGCCTCGCGTTGATTGTTGTGGTCCACGTAATTCTGCGTGTCGCAGATCACCGCCACGCTGAAAGGGGTGGGGGGCGTGCTGTCTGCCATTGTTATCATTATCCTTTCGATCGGGTCTTGGGCGAGGCGGCAGCATGCAGGGGGGGGGCATGGCTCGACTCGATAAACAGAACGATTGTTCAGTAGGCGTGGCGCTTGACAGTTCCGTGACATGGCGCGGCGATTTTGACCGGGGTAAATGCAGGAAAATGCGAGATTTGAGTTGGAGCTGGAAATAAAGTTTATAAATATCAGCATAATAAGCGTCGGCATAAAAATTTTCGTGCAACGCTGGCACGCATCAATCCAAGGATTTCATGCGGGAAGGGATGAAAAATTAGACCACTTGTTCAGTGGCATTTTTCCTTGCGCGGGCCGGCAAATTGAACGACAGAACAGGGATGCTTGCGCCAGAATCTTCTCGCTCTCCCGCCATCGATCGCTGGAAAGTCGCCGCTTATGACCTTGCCCTGGAGGAAGGGTTGGCGGCGCTGAGCGCCAGAGCGCTGGCCAGCCGTGTCGGGGGCAGTGCCTCAGCCATCAACTACCACTTCGGCAATCGCGAACAGCTGATCGCCACCGTATGCGCCCAGGCCCTCGCCGCCTCCGCCGACTGGCGCCTGCAGCATCGCGCCGAAGGGCATGTCATGCTGCCGATCTGGATCGATCCGGCGGGGGCCTTCGCTGCCCTGCTGCAGATCCGGATCGAGGAAAGCCGGCCCCTGCTGGCGCTGCTGCGCGAACTCGAACAGGAAGCGATCACCAGTGGCTGGCCGGACATCGTCGAGGCCATGGCCGCTGAAACGGAGGCCGAGGCGGTATTCTGGCAGGATTTCACCGCCATATTCGGTGCGTCTGCGCCGCAGGGGGCGCTCTGGGCGGATCTGGCCCTGGCGCTCAGTTCGACGACCTTGTCGCTGGCCTCCAGCGCCCATCGGGCGGCGTGGATTTCCGGAGCAGCGGTGCGCCTGCATCAGCGCATGACAGGCCAGAGCATCGTACTGATCCCGAACCGGATGCAGGAAGCGGCCCATTTCGACGCCTCGTCCAGCCGCTACAATGAAACGGCCCTGCGCATTCTTGACGCGGCGCTCGATGCGCTGGCGGAAAAGGGGGCTGATCGCCTCAACCAGCGCGACGTGGCCGCTCGGGCGGGGGTGTCGCTGTCAGCCGTGACCTATTTCTTCGGCTCCAAGCAGGATCTGATCAGCGCGGCTTTCGATGAAATGTGCAGTCGGGCCTACCGCATCATGACCGACGAGGGCCGTGAACGCAGCCGCGCCCTGATTGTGGAGACGTTGAGTGCGGCAAGCGGTAGCAAGCAGCTGGCAACGCTTGAGGTGCTGATGCGCTCGGGGTTGCGGCACCCGGTGCTCTTGCCCGTGGTGGATCGAATGCTGGCCATTCGCGGTGTAGGGTCGGAAGCATCGCTGGCCCAACTCGGCTTTGCTGTCGACCGGCTGGATGGCTACTTGTGGATTTCGATGGTGACGGGCCGCTATCGGCGTGTCTGCCACCTTCCCTTGGAAGCCCTTGGTGAGGCCTTGCGTGACGCGGCATGGGGGCGCCTTGCGGCTCTCTTCCCCTAGATCGGGCAAGCCGTCATGCATGACATCGGTGATGGGATTGCCCTGCAATCGGCCGGGCGCCGGCGAACATCGCCAACACAGGTGTCTGGCAGCGCCGTGCTTTCCTCAGGGCGCCTGATCGAGGCGGTATGGTCCTTGTGGCAGACCCATGGCCATGCCGGACTGTCGACACGATTTACAGCCGGCTTGTGATCCCGCCCGAGCCGAAGGAGGGCGGGAGAGCAGCCAAGGGAGGCGAGGGCACCCAACAGCGGGATGTCGCTAGGCCGTCATCGGTGAGATCTGAGCGAACGACAGCTCTTGGGACACGGGCAAAGCGTGCTGAATGTCCGCAATGTCAGCGCTCGCCCTCCTCGGGCTTCATTTTCAGTCCAGGAGGAAGCGCTGGAAACACATCATGCCCGCGCCAAAGGCCGCTGCGTCGACATCGGCCATGTGTGCCCTGATGGTTGGGAAGGGGCGATCCCGGCCCCGCAGTGGGACGGAATAGCAGCCGACCCGTTGTGCCAGCCGTTCAGCCAGCGGCGGTGGAATGCGTCCCCCGATCACAATGGCCTGCGAATCCAGCACGCCGCCGATCGCCGACACGATGGCGTCCGTCGCAGGCGTCACCGTGTCAAGCCAGCGCTGCGTGGCGGGCCAACTGTCGTCATAGGCCTCCAGCATGGCGGAGATCGTGGCGAAGGACAGGCCGTCCTGTGCCAGCATGGTGCGCAGCAACTCCAGCGTCGGGCGGTGCGCCCGCGCCTCGGGGGGCAGCATGCCGGTGAACTCGCCCGCATTGCCATGGCTGCCGCGCATCAGCCGCCCGTCGAGCATCACACCGCCGCCCAGGCCGCGATCGATGTAAAGATAGGCGAAACTGGCGGGATAGTCCGCCCCGGACTGGAAATATTCGCCGATGGTGGCGGCATTGCCGTCATTTTCGATGACCACCGCAACCTTCATGCGCTCCTGCAACAGGGCTTCCAGCCGCTCGATGGCCCAATCTTCCATGCCCAGCGGAGCGTTGATCTGCTGCTGTCCGGCCAGATAGAAACCTGAGAGCGCAATGCCGATGCCGCACAGCCGGGGCGAGACACCTTCCGCCTCAAGCAGGTTGCTGGCCAGCGCGATGATCCTGGCCTCCACCGCCTCGCGCGCGGGATTTTCGTGGGCTTCGCGAATCTGGGCCACCACCCGGCCGGAAAGGTGAGAGAGGGTGACGGTCAGGCTGTCGGCCCGCACGGCCACACCGATCGCAAAAGCGGCCTGGGGGGCAAGCACGAGCGGCAGGCTGGGCTGGCCCATGCGGCCCATCATCACCTTTTCCTCGGCCAGGATCAGCCCATCCTTGAGCAATGCCTCGGCCAGACGGCTGATCGAGGGGATGGTCAGCCCGGTCTTGCGGGCCAACTCCGCGCGGGAGACCGGGCCCAGTTGGCGGATGAGGCCGAGCACGAGGCGCTCATTGCCCGAGAGCATACGGAAAGGAAGCGGGGCGGGCAGGGCAGGCATGTCTGGCTTGGGCATCATGGCGTCTTGATCGTTGGAGAGGAGGGAGAGGTTTGTCAAACAGGCTGCCGGTGCGGCGCGGCGGCGGTCAGGAGAGCCATGGCCCCCATCATCGGCAGCAGCGCCAGCGCCATGGCGGCGGCGAGGGCAAGAGGCTGGTTCTGGATCTGCCAGCCAGCCAGCGCGAGGCCCAGGGCCTGCCCCAGCTTGGCCCCGGCGGAAAAGCGGCTGATCCGCGCGAGGGCATCGCGCGGCCGGCTGGCATTGATCCGGCTCCACAGCGCCAGCAGCACGCCTCCGGCAGCCGCGCCATAGAGCGATCCGGCAAGGATGGCCCAGACAATCAACCATGCTTGGCCCCATGCGGGTGCGACCATCAGGGTGGCCGCGATCAGGCAGGCGAGCATCACGCCCTGCTGCAACCGGCGGGCACCATATCCGAGCATCAGGGCGCGCCAGAAGGGCTGGGAGATCAGCCCGCCCGCGCTGCCGCCGGTGATGAACAGCGCGCCTGCCCATGCTGCCGAAGCCTGTGCGAGCAGATGTGCCGCGAGAAAGGGTTCGAGCTGCTGGAACAGCGTCATGCCCAGCGAGGCAAGCCCCATCGCGATCAGCAGGCCCGGCGGGTCCGGGCCGGTGTCTGCATTGTCCGGCAGGGGCAATGTTGCGCGATCCGCCAGACCATCCGCCAACCGCCGGGTCAGGGCGAGGGCGGCCAGACATGCGACCACGCCAATGGCCAGTGCCAGAACGAGAAAGCGCCATGCCTGCTCGCGCGGGGCATGGCCGGCCAGCAGGGGCACGAAACCGGCGCTCAGCAGGATGCGGATGCCGCCGCCCGCGATGTTGCGCCACATGGCGTAATCGGCCTGTTGCGCGGCGGTTGCGGCGATCAGCGCGGGGACGGCGTTCTGCGTGATGTCGAGCCCGGCATAGGTCAGGCGGAAGAGGATCAGCGCGGCCATCATCGCCTCGGCCAGATGGGGGCCGTGATGGAGACCGGCGCCTGCAAAAACCAGCAGCGCCAGCGCGGTGGCGCAACAGGCATAAAGCTGGAGGCGGGCATGGCCAGCGGCTGTGGTCATGCTGCCGCCCAGCCAGCGGCCGCCCAGATAATCCGCTCCCGCCGCCAGCAGGATGGAGAGGCCGATGCCCAACCCGGCCCGCGCTCCGCTGACCCCGCCCACCATCGTGACCATCCACACGAAATAGAGGTCGCTCACCACCCAGAACAGCGTCTTGCCCGCATGCGCCAGCGTATAGAGCGCCAGAGTGGACAGGCGGGGCAGGCGCGGCACGATCTGTCCTTCCTGAGGGCAGCACAAGGCAAGGGGCATCAGCGCCCCGTCATCGAGCATGAGGCCTGCTTGGCCCCGATGACAGCTTGATGACGGGGCCGCCATCAGGACAGGTAGAACTGCCGTTTGAAGGCGAACATATCCTCCAGCAGGCAATATTCCGGCGGGCCAAGGGTGATGACCGGGGCCCGCGCGATGATCGCCGCCTTCCAGCGGCGCAGGGCCGCGCGCCATGCGGTATCCTCGTCGCGGGTCAGATTGGCGAATTGATAGGCCAGGGTGATGTGAAAGCCGTAATGGTCGTGATCGTTGTCCTCGATCGCCAGCAGCGTGGCCAGCCGGTCGCGCAGACGGCGCAGGCGGGTTTCCTCGGCGGTGTCGAAGGGCAGCAGCCGCAGGGTGAGCGGGCGTTCGTTCGCCGCGGGCTCCTGCGGGTTGACGCGCATGCGATAGGGCCCGGCCTCCGCGCCCAGACGGAAGGCGCGCAGCCTTTCGCCCAGAATGCGGTTGCAGTCGGCCATCGGCAGGTCGAGCGGCAGGTCGGCGGGCCAGAGCGGGCGGCGACGTTCTTTCTGATTGGCGCCGCCGATGATGGTCATGTGATAGCTGGAGGGGGGCAGCACCGCCACCTTGCGCGCCCAGGGCTCGGCGGGCAAGGCGCGGTAGATGTCGAGCAGCGTATCGAAAGGCGCGCTGTCGGGCCCCTGTTGCGGCAGATGGCAGATGATGGTGTTGCCTGCAAAGGGCATCACAAGCCCGTCGCGGGTGAATTTGCGGCCCACATCGGGGGGCAGGGGCGTACCTTCGCTGGCCTGTTCGGCCCAGACGGGGCGGGCCGCCAGACCCGCCAGCAGCGCCGTGCCGCCCGCCAGAATGTCGCGACGGCGACTCACAGCTTCACCTTGGCGCCGAAGAGGATCTGGGTGGGCAGCTTGAAAGCCGATTGCAGCAGCTCCTGACTGGTGCCGTAGCGATAGCTCATGCCCTGCGTGGTCAGGTTCTGCGCATCGAAGCTGACGGTGAAGCGGCGCGTGACATCATAGGAGATCTGGAAATCGAGATTGTTGGTCGGCTGCTGGATACGGTTGGCGTAGAAGCCGCTGGGGGTCAGGTTGGGATAGCGGTCGTCCCAGAGGCGGCCCAGATGGTTCCAGGCCAGACGGCCATGGACCCGACCCTTGTCGTAATAGAGCGAGGCGTTGATGATGCGTCCGGGCTGCTCGGCCAGATTGTTCATCACCCGCACCGAACCGTCGCTCAGCGTGATGGGCACATGGGCGCGCGCGAATGTGGCATTGGCGCTGACCCCGAAACCGTCGAAGGGCGCGGGCAGGAAGCTGAGATCATGCGAGGCGCTCACCTCCAGCCCATAGGCGCGGGTCAGGCCGGTGGCGTTGCGGGCCTGCGTCACCAGCACGGGGGTCGAGACGCCCGCGATGGTCTGATAGGCGCCATAGGAATAGATCTCGTTCTCGATCCATTTGTAGAAGCCCGAGACGGCGAAAAGCCCCTGGCCGTGGTCGAAATAGAACTCTTGCGCAATGTCCAGATTGCGGGCGCGGCGGGGCGCCAGATCGGGGTTGCCGGTGCTGAGCGTGGGGGTGGACGATGTGGTGTTGAGCACGCCGCCATGCAGCGCCGCCGCGCTGTAGGCCGGGCGGGCGACGCTCATGCTGGCGCCGAGGCGCAGCTTGCTGTTTTCGGTGGTGTTGAAGATGACATTCACCGAGGGCAGCGCGTCGAAGTACGACTTGCTGGCGCTGACCGGGGCATAGACGCCATTGGTCGCCTGCGTGCTGCTGGAGGCGAAGCGGGTCTGCTCAAGGCGCACACCGCCGACCACCAGCAGGCGGTCGCTGCGCCACTGGCCCTGCAGGTAACCGGCCCAGATGTCTTCCGAGATCTTGAAGGTCCCCCCCGCGTTCGACGCGGTGTTGACTGTGGCCGTGGCGCTGGCGGCATATTGGGCGAATTTGCTGTCGGCTGCGGCGCCGCTGATCATCGGGATCGGCGTGTCGCATTGGTAACCGCAGATGCCCGAGCCATTGGTCACATCGGCCAGCGTGTAGCCCAGACCCGACCATGTCGTGCCATAATAGCCCACGCCCTGCCGCGTGCCGCTGAAGCGTGCGCCCGCCTTGATGCCGAAGCCGCGATCCTGCGCGCCGACATTGCGCGAGATGTTGGCCTGCACATCATAGCGGTTGGAGGAAAGCGAATAGGTCTCCATCGTGCGCGAGGTGGTCTTGTAGAGGCTGGCATTGGCCGCATTGGCGGCGTTCACCGCCGTGAAGGAGGGGGCGATGCCGCTGGTGTCATAGTTGAAGGCCATATTGCTCTGGGCGAAGGAATCCGCGATCTGCGGGTTGTTCACCGAGCTGTGCGACCAACTGGCGCCGAGATCGGCGTTCCAGCCGCCACCCAATTCTACATCGCCGCGCCCATAGAGGCCGTAGACCTGCCGCTTCCACAGATAGCGGCCCAACTGCTGTGTCTGGGTGACGTTGCTCAGCGTGCCGCTGGTGGGTGTCTGGTTGCTGTCTGTGGCGGTAGCAGCGACAGCGGCATTGGTGGTGTAGCGCGTGGAATTCTCGCGCTGGTTGAAATAGTAGGAGGCGATATAGGCCTTGGCGCTCTCGCCATGCCAGTCGAGCCGACCCTGAAAGCCGAAGCGCTCACGCTTGTTGCGATAGTTGTAGTAGATACGATTGGCGGGCACGGCATAGCCATTGCCGCCATAGGGCGTGGTGACGGTGCCCGCATTGGTGTACCAGTTGCGCGTGCTGCCGGTTTCCTCTTGCGCCACATTGATGTCGCGTCGCCAATAGGTGCCCGAGAGGTAGAGGCCGAACTGCTGGTCGCTGCCGAAGCGGGTTGCGCCCGCGACCTCGGCCTGACCGCCGAAGTGGTTGCCGCCATTGGCCTTGCTGTCCAGCGCCTCGCCGCCTTTCACCGAAAGCGACAGGGTGGGCTTGGCGAAATCGAAGGCGCTGGGGGTGACGAAATTGACCAGACCGCCGATGAAATTGCCCTCGGTCTCGGGCGTGGCCGATTTGATGACGTCGATATGCGAAGCGAGGTTGGCGGGCAGAACCTCCATCGAGATCTGGCGGCCGTTGGAGGTGGTCATGCCCATGTTGATGTCCGTGGCAGCCAGGCTGAAGCCATCGACCAGCACGTCGTTGTAGCCCTGATTGAAGCCGCGCACGATGACGAAGCGCGGTTCGCCCTGATAGGTCAGCGTGTTGACGCCGGTGACACGGCGCAGCGCATCGCCCGCGTTGAAATCGGGGAGCTGGCCGATCTCGCTGGCGGAAACCGTGTCGATGATCTGGTTGGCGGCGCGCTTGATCTGGGTGGCCTTGGCAACCGAGGCGCGGGTGCCGGTGACCACAATATCGGTCGAGGCGCCACTCTGGGCGGCATCGTCTCCCGCCCATGCTGCAGCAGGGATCAGGCCCAGCCCGGTGGTGGCGAGGAGCAAGGCGCGAGGGAGAATCATGAAAAATCCTTGGGATGGCACATTAACTAACGTCTAGTTAGTTAGTTTCTGTTGCGCTTTTGTGGCAAGGGCGGCTGCGCTGGCTGATGGAGCGGCTTTCCATCCCGGTATTCCCGACGGATCCTTGCAATCGCCGCCACAACCAGCATCTCTGTACCCGCCGCCCGAAACCCAAACGGCGGCGCTGCTCATGATGAGATGAAGGGGAGGGCAATTGTGCACGCCGCTCCACAATTCCCGGTGATAGAGGCGAATTCGGGCGTGATCGAGCAGGTCAACCGTGATCGATCTAGTGAATCCTCAAATCTCGAACCGTGCGAAAAGCAGGACCAGAAACTGCTGGAGGGCCTCGATGTATCAATATTCGGGTCTTACGCGTCTGAAATCAGTTTCCGAAGTCGATGACCATCCCATCGAGCGGCAACTGCTGGTTGCGCAGATCCCTCTGGTCGGTCCGGTCCGACATCACCGTGTAATGGTCAATGACATAGGGGAGGCCTTCACCACGCAGCGTGTCGACCGCATCGGTTATCTCCAGATGCAGATGCGGCTCGCGCGCGTCGCCCGATGATCCTATCGCACCGATAAGCTGCCCGCGCCGGACATGATCTCCTGTCTTCACAAGCAGGCTGCCAGCGCGCATGTGAAAATAGTGGGCATATTGGCCATCTCCCAGATCGAGCACGACATGATTGCCGCCCACATTGTCGATTGTGACCGGCACTGCGGGGTGGAAATCGGCGCCATGTCCGGGTGGATTGTCGGGCAGGCCATCGCTTGCTTCGATGACGACAGCATCGGCAACCGCCATCAATGGCTGGCCATAGGCGAAATAGGAGGCGGGCAGATGCGGGTTGCCTTGCCAGGATTGGCCGTTTCTCACCATTTTCCAGTCGATCGCGAAGCGGCGGGAGTCCGTCAGTATGCCGTCGCGGAGGAAGAGCCCCCGACGATGATGGTTGTCAGGATCGCTTCCGGGACCGTCCGCCGCCAGCCAACCGGCTCCGGTGACCGGGCGCCCCAGAATTTTAAGAGGTCCCCGGCCAGGATGGAAAAGGCCAACAGTAACGGCAGTGTTGTCGAGCACAATGCGATGAGCCAGTTGCCGTGGGACCGGGATGCCATCGGGTATCTTGACCTCAAAAAACGCCACCAGTGTACTGCCGGCCGGAAGCTCGGTGGCGGTGGTATGATCGCTGTCGCTACCAATCGTCTGAACTATGCTGGCGAGATTCCGCCCCGCAAAGCGAGCCAAGGGGGGCGACTGAGGGCGCTCCGGATCGAACACTTCGATGCTGCCGAGGCCAATCCGACTCTGCGAGAAATTGGTAAGATAGAGCTCATAGAACAGATGCTGGTTGCCTTCGGAAGGGAAGGCGATGGGCTGGTACGGCACTTCCGCGCGGATCTGCGGAGGCCATGGGGATGGTGTGCTGGCAGCCTGATCGGTTTGCGGCGCTTGCGCCTTGAGGGGAAGCGGCATGGCGCCAAGACTTGCGATCATCAAGGGGGCAATCGCAAAGTTTAAGGCTGCTTTCATCCCGACCTCCGGTGCTGGGCTTTAGACGGGGCATTTTCGTAGACCCGGTGGTTTTCCCCGCTCTGACTTCAGCATGCTTTGCCAGTTAAAGGATAAAACCTGCCCTATGTGTGTTGGTGATTGATGTATGCAATACAGTCCAATCTGTCCATAGGTGGTGGTCGGCACAGAGCCGGTTTTGCCTAAGGGTGAAACATCGCATTCCGAATGAACAATGGGCAGCTATCAAGGGGTTGGATCGAGGCTCTGGATGACGCCTTTGTCAGCGGACCATGATCATTAGGCGAAGGCTTGGCGGAGCGCTTTGATCTTGGCAGCGGTGAAATCTTTAGCCACGCCGGTCGTTGCGCCAATGCCATCGAAGCCGTGAAACGCTCCCGGTACCACCTCCAACTGTGTTGGGACGCCTGCGTCGATCAGGCGGTGGGCATAAGCGATGTCCTCGTTCACGAACAGGTCAACCGAGCCAACGCCGATAAAGGCGGGGGCAAGGCCGGAAAGATCCTGGCATCGCGCTGGCACGGCCTCGACCGGCACTTGAGCAGTACCAGGCGCTTGCCCCAGAAAACTCTGCCATCCGAAGCGGTTTTTCTGCGCATTCCAGATGATGGTGCCAATGGGCGCGGGCGGAGTTGTCACCGTGCCTGTGCGATCGTCCAGCATCGGATAGATCAGGATTTGCGCGACAAGCGCGATCTTGCCGACCTCGCGCGCTTTCAGGGCAAGCAGGGCAGCGTGACCACCACCGGCACTCTCGCCCATGACCGCAATCCTCGCGGCGTCGACACCGAGAGACGAAGCCTGGTTGTGCAGCCATTCCAGCGCGGCATAGGTGTCTTTCGTCGATCCGAGATAGGTGGTTTCGGGCGCCAGACGGTAATCGACCGTGACGATCGTGCAGTTGAGCTCCAGCGCCAGCCTCTGGAGATCGGCGAGCATGTCACTGGCGCTGCCGCTGACAAATCCGCCGCCATGGGTGTGGAGGATCGCCGGGCGCTTCGCTCCAGGCGTGCTGTTGATGACATAAACGGTGACGGGCGGGTTACCAGCCATTCCGGGGACGAGGCGTTTCGCCCATGCTGGCGAGGCCAGCGGTGGCTGCGCCCATCCCCCCATGGCCTGACGTGTGGCCGCCAGCGTTTGGGCTGAAAGCTCCGGCATGGCACCGGCGAGCTTCATCAACTGCGCCGCAAAAGGACGCAGTTCTGGATGCACGAAAGTGAGGCTTTCGTCGTCTGCTGCGTAGGCGGTTGAGCAAAGACTGCCAAGTGTGCAGCTGCCTAAAGCAGAAAGTATGACATGATGAAAGTCTCTGCGAGTTACGCTGCGCATGGCCCATGTCTCCCCGATTTTGCCAAATCGATTAAGTGTTATTGGCGCCCTCCGCAATGATCGTGTTTTTTTGGCCATCCATAGTTCAGCACTATGGATGAGAATGGCGTGCACAGAACATCAATCAGAACTTCAGCCATGTCGAGGCGGTCGGACTCAATCTGCGAATGAACGGTTTATCGGCACGCAATGCCATCGAATCGTCATTAAACGAAATTACGGGACGCATCTGTATCGATATTCTTTCGATCAGGAGAGATTGCATGCCCCCCCCGGAGTCCGCTGCGCCTGAGCACCGCCTCAGGCGCACTTGCCGCCCTGTTTTCGCTTACCTTCGCTGCTGCGGTCCACGCCGAGGACGCAGCTGTGCCCGCCCCTGAACAGGGCGATGACATCCTCGTTACAGCGCGCAAGGTGAAGGAGAAGCTCTCTGACGTGCCGGTGGCGATCACCGCCATCGGTGGCGAGCAATTGCGCGCCAATGACCATATCCGGCTGGAAGATCTCAATCAGCTGGTGCCCAGCACGAATGTGGTGGTCACCAACGGCCACCAGACCAGCATCTCGATCCGTGGCATCGGCAACAATCCGGGCAGCGACGGGCTGGAAAACAGCGCCGGCGTCTTTATGGACGGCGTCTATCTGGGCCGTCCCGGCATGGCGGCTTCGGATCTGATCGACATCAAGCAGGTCGAGGTGCTGCGTGGGCCGCAGGGTACGCTGTTCGGCAAGAACACCACGGCAGGGGCGGTGAACATCACCACCGAATTGCCCGATTTCAAATGGGGCGGGCAGGCGCGGCTTTCCTACGGCAATTACAATTACCAGCAATATCAAGGCTCGGTCACCGGGCCGATCAGTGACACGCTGGCCTTCCGCGCCACCGCCTATCGCACCACGCGCGACGGCACCTTGTATGACACCACCACCGGCCATAAGGAGAACACGCTGGGTCGTGCAGGCGGGCGCCTGCAGCTGCTTTACAAGCCCAGCAGCGATCTCAGCGTGCGCCTGATCGGCGAATATGCCAGCGAGCAGCAAAGTTCGGGTGCGGTCTCGGTGATCCCCAGCATGGGTATCACACCCGCCGCGATCCAGGCCAAGCTGGCCGCCACGGGTGCCAAGCTGACCATCGATCCCACCGGGCAGAGCAGCGCGGCGGGCGGCCCCTTCAGCACCGGTACGCGTCAGGCCGCGACATCGGCCGAGGTCAACTGGTCCTTCGGCAATGGCTTCACGCTCACCTCGCTGAGCGCCTTTCGTTACTGGCAGTACAACTCCGCCTCCGACACCGAGGGCAGCAGCGCCGATGTGATGTATGGCGGCTATCACATCCACGACAAGCAGATCACGCAGGAAGTGCGGCTTGCCATGCCGCGCGTGGCCAACATCGATACGGTGGTGGGGCTCTATTATTTCCGCCAGCAGGTGCATACCGATCAATACACCAGCTATGGTCCCGAAGCGGCCGCCTGGCTGACGGGTATTTCCGATGCGCTGCTGCCCATCTATGCGAAACTGTCCCCGTCGGTGGCCGGCGTGCTGGCCTATAACAACACGCAGTGGGATACTTTCGCCAATCCGCTGACCAACAGCTATGCCGCTTTCGGCCAGGCCAACTGGCATGTGACGCCGCGCTGGAACATCACGGCGGGCGTGCGCGTCACCCATGAAACGCGCAGCGAGGATGTGTTCCGCCCCAATCCGGTCTCGACGACGACCGGGCAGGCGGTTTCCGCGCTGGCCAGCGCTGCAGCAGCTCCGGTTCACGCCGCGATCTCCGACACCGCGCCTTCCTTCCTCTTCAGCACCGATTACCGTCCGGCGCCGGGGCTGATGGTCTATGGCCAGATCTCGCGTGGGCAGAAGGCGGGCGGACTCAACACCACCCTGCCGCCCACAGGATTGGGAGGCAGTTCGCTGGAAGTGCTGCCTGAAACCGCGACCAATTACGAAATCGGTCTGAAGGGCGAGTGGTTTAAGCACCGCCTCACGTTCAACCTCGATGTGTTCCGCACCGATATCCGAAATTATCAGGCCAATGTGCTGGAGACGGTGAACAATCAGACGGTGCAGTTGCTGACCAACGCGGGCGGCGCGCGCACCCAGGGCGTGGAGGCCGAAGCGACGGCTCGTCCCTTCGACGGCCTCTCCTTGCGCGGTTTCGTGGCCTATAATGACGCCAAATATCGCAGCTATGTGAATGGCCCCTGCCCGGTGGAGGTGATCAACCAGTCGACCTGCGACCTGTCCGGCAAGCCCATCGCCGGAGCGCCGCAATGGACGGCCGGCGTCAACGGCACCTATGAACACAAGGTCGGACATGGGCTCGTGGGCTATGTCAGCGGCGAATATGCGTGGCGGTCGAGCTATTTCGCCTCGCTCGACGATTCCGTCCTGACGCGGGCGGGCGATTACGGTCTGCTCAACCTGCGGGTGGGCGTGCATACGGCGGATCAGCGCTGGGACCTGTCCTTCTGGGGCCGCAACGTCACCAACGTTCACTACGCCACCAACTACTTCAATTACGGCACGCTGCTGCCCGGCACTTACGTGGCCTTCTTCGGCGATCCGGCGACCTATGGCGCCACGCTGCGCTTCTCTTTCTGACCCCCCTACGACACGGAGTTTACCCCATGACGTTTCTTCGCACGCTACTGGCGGCCACAGCGCTTGCCTGCACCGCTTCGGCGGCCATCGCCAAGGATGCGACATTCAGCATCGCGGTCATCCCCGACACGCAGAATTACATCGACTACACGCATCAGACGGCGCAGGGCTTCAAGTTCGACGCCCGCGTGATGTTCCTTGATCAGTTGCGCTACATCGCCAGCCGCCTGAAAAGTGCGGGCGGCGATGTGGCCTTCGTGGATTCGCTGGGTGACACCTGGCAGCATCAGAGCCTGAAGATCGATCCGGCGCATGAGGCGCGCGGTTTCAAGCGCGTGCCCAATCCGATGATGGACCAGGGCTTTGCCCCCACGCCCAATGTGCGCGCCATCGAAATGCCCACCGCGCGCGAGGGCTTCTCGATGATCGCGGGCAAGACGCCCTTCTCGGTCGTGCCGGGCAACCATGACTATGACGCCATGTGGACCGATGCCAACCATCCCCCGGCGGCAAAGTTCACCGACATGTCGAGCCTGGGCATGCTGCATTCGGGCGGGCTCGACAACTTCCGCAGCGTTTTCGGCGCTGAAACGCCCTTCTTCAAGGGGCAGCCCTGGTACGTCGCCAGCCATGACGGCGGCGCCGACAGTGCGCAGATCTTCGAGGCGGGCGGCTATCGCTTCCTACATATCGGCCTGCAGTTCGATGCGCCCAACGCTTCGCTGGCCTGGGCCGCGCAGGTGATCAAGGATCATCCCGGCCTGCCGACGATCATTTCGACCCATGATTATCTCGACAACAATGGCGACCGCTTGCCCAATCCGATGATCGACAACCATGCTGTCGACGATGACGACAACACGCCGCAGATGGTGTGGGACAAGCTGATCAGCCAGAACGACCAGATCTTCATGGTGCTGTGCGGCCATGAACACGGTCAGTCGCGCCGCATCGACAACAACCATTTCGGCCATCCGGTGGTCCAGATCCTGGCCGACTATCAGGACCGCCGCCAGACCGCCATCGACGCTGGCGTTCAGCTCCATCAGGGCGAGGGGATCGGCGATGGCTGGCTGCGGTTCCTCACCTTCGATATGGGCGGCAAGGTGCCCACCGTCCATGCGCGGACCTATTCCACCCATTACAAGCGCCAGAGCGTCGATACGCCCGACTATGCCGCGTGGTACAAGGCGGTCGAAAAGCCGAAGATGTCCGATGCCGAATTCCACGGGCAAGACGATTTCACCATCGACCTGCCCGACTTCCGCCAGCGCTTCGGCGCGGGCAAATTGGCCAAGTAAACACTGGCAGGTGGGGGGGGAGGGCCCTAAACAGGCCCTTCCCGCCTTTGCAGACAGGACCATAACAATCCGTGCCGGACGTTTCGCAACAGACTTCGCATGAACAGGAAAGAGGGCGGGGGCGCCCGCGTGACCCTCGCAAGGATGCTGCGATCCGCGATGCCGCCTGGGATGTGTTGGCCGACAGGGGCTATGAAGGCTTGACCTTCGAGGCTGTGGCGGAATTGGCCGGATGCAGCCGTACCACGCTATATCGGCGCTTTGCCTCGAAATCGGCCCTGATCGCGACCATGCTTTATGAGACCTCGCGCGAGGTCGAGCCGCACCTGCCGGAAGGTACGCCGCCCAAGGCGGTTCTCCTGGGCCATGTTGATGCCTTCATCACCTATGTTTCGGGCAAGCGCGGGCGGGGTATTGTCAGCCTGACCGAAGCGATTTCACGCTCGCCCGAATTGCGCGAGATCACCCAGATGCACAAGCGACAGGAACGCGAGCATTATTACACCGCCTTCCGCGCTCTGGCCCCTGATGTGAGTGAGGATCATATGGCCTTCGTGTTCGATACGCTGGTTGGTATGGTGCTGCACCACACTGCAACAGATGTGCGTGACCTTCCTTCGGACAAGCGCGAGGCCCTTGTCGACAGTGCAATCTTCCTACTGCGATGGACTGCCCAAGTCTAACGACACGGCCTTCCGTCGGTACTTCAAAGTTGTTCCCGCGTGCAGACACCTGCAGCCCCAGAAGCGCGTCCGGATGCTGCATGCACGCTCGCTTCCGTTTGTCGATGCGGGCAACGCAACCTCCGCGTCGGCTATGAGGGTTTCAACCGTTCAGCCGCGCTTGCGCCGTTGGTTCAGCCTTCCAGTTGTCACAGAAGGTCACAAAATTAGGTCTGAAACAGTAATTCTTTGAGCTGGGGCAGGTTCTTTCGAAAGGTGTGCCTGCCTGACCAACATGTTTCAAAGTTCTCTCCTTGATAAAATAACAGCTGGAACTGACGGTGTAATTGGTTTCAGAAATGGCGAATTTACCCGCTCACGTACCCGTATACTGGGGGCCTCTCCGCAGTAACGGCATGTCGACCTATTAAGTGAATGTTTGGCGGCTTTTAGGGATATGCTGCGAACAACTGGATCGCATGTTTGCCAGTGGTTCCCGAAATCGACGCACCAGATATACCAATGCGCCTTCGAAGCCATGCCCATTACCCGGCCAGCGAGCAGTGATGTAATTACCGTCGAGGGTAACGCAGGCTGCGCTGCTGTCTTCAGATGTGTCGCGAAAAAAGGTCGGATGTCTTGCGTCGATAATTGGGATGGCGGGCGGGGTTACCCCAGTCACATTCCTGGCAAAGTCGCGCTAAATGGCATATGGATAAAAATCACTTGAATATGACCGTAAAATGGCGCAGCTTCCCTGGAGCAGGCCATGGTCGACCAACAAGGCGATCCGAGAAGGCCTGATGGTCCATGCGATCGGGGAGGCAATCAATGAACCGTCGAGAAACATTGCAAGCTATAGGTGCGGCTGGCCTGCTGGCTTCGGCTGGCTCAGCATTGGCAGCTGAGCGGCGTCAGCCCTGGGGTGTCCAATTGTTCACCGTCCTGGCTCTCCTGGAAAAGGATTTCGCTGGAACGCTGCGCCAATTGGCCGCTCTGGGCTATCGCGAGGTCGAGACCATCGGCAGCTTCGGCCGTCCGCCCGCCGAATTGCGTGCGCTCTTTGAGGGCTGCGGTCTGATTTCCCCATCACAGCATATCGCGCCCGACGATGTCTATGCTTCCTTCGCAGCCTGGACCCGGCGCGAGATCACCACGGACCAAAACCGCGCCAACTATCTGGCCGCCTTCACGCAGGAGCGCACGCTTTCCATTGTGGAAGACGCTATCGTCAAGGCCCATGCGCTTGGCCAGCGCTATGTCGTCTGGCCGATCCTGTTCAAAGAGCAGATGGCCAGCCGCCCGATGCTCGACGGCTGGCTGAAGCTGTTCAACACGGCAGGCGACATGTGCGCGAAGGCGGGTCTGGTCTTTGCCTATCACAACCATGCGCGTGAATTTGCGAAGCTGGGCAACGATCTGATTTACGATCTGATCCTGGCCAACACCAATCCGCGCACCGTGCAGCTGGAGCTGGATTTCTACTGGATCACACAGGCCCATGGCGACCCGTTCGCCTATCTGGAGCGTAACAAGGGCCGGTATTTTGGCTGCCATGTGAAGGACATGTCGGCCACTGGCGATTTCGCCACCGTCGGGCAGGGGACCTTGCCCTTGCCGCGTCTGCTCTCTGCGGCGCGTGCTGCCGGCGTGAAGCATTTTTATGTCGAATATGATCGCTCTGACGATCCGATGGGCGCCATCACCGACAGCATTGCCTACCTGAAACGCCAGGGCTGACCGTAACCGCGAACTTGGGCTTGCCGCGCCATGGGGCATTTGACGCAGGCCAGTTGAGTTGACAATTCAACTAAATTTTCTCCTAATTGTTTTATCAAGTCTTGGAGTCCCTGATGCGCTTTTCCAGTCCTCGCCCTTTATGCCGGACCTCGCGACTGCTCGGCTGTGTCGCTGCCGCGCCGGTGGCACTGGCACTGCTGTCGGGCTCGGCTCTGGCACAGGCTCCCACCACTGAGAGCGCGACCGACACCCGCGCTGCGGCGTTGGTGGCACGCATGACCTCAGCGGAAAAGATCGAGATGATCCGGGGCGTGCAGGAAGGTCCCGTCACCGATCAGGGCGAGGCGGGCTATCTGGGCGGTATTGCGCGCCTTGGCATTCCCGCGCTGCGCATGGCCGATGGCCCTCCCGGCGTGCTGACGCGTGAGCCTTCCATTGCTCCGCCCGCCACCATGGCGCTGGCCGCCACCTTCAGCCGCGCCGATGCGCAGGCCAACGGGCAGGTCATCGCGAAAGAGGCGCAGCGGCTGGGCGTGGATGTGGTGCTTGAGCCCTTCATCAACATTCTGCGCGACACGGCGGTGGGGCGCGGCTGGAACACCTTTGGCGAGGATCCTTTCCTCTCGGGCAAAATGGGCGCCGCGCAGGTTGAAGGCATTCAGAACGAAGGCGTGATGGCGCAGGCCAAGCATTTCGTCGGCTATGACAACACCGGCTACAATATGGTGGCCGACGATCAGACGCTGCATGAAGTCTATCTGGCGCCGTTTCAGGATGTGGTCGATGCCGGCGTGTCCTCGATCATGTGCGCCTACAACAAGGTGGGTGGTCAGTTCGCCTGCGGCAATCACAAGCTGCTGACCGACCAGTTGCGCGGCGAGATGGGCTTCAAGGGTTATGTCACCTCCGACTGGGGCGGCGCGCACAAACCGCAGGATGTGACGGCGGGACTGGACATGGAGATGCCCGGCCTGATGCCCAAGGGCAGCCCGTGGCTGACCATCACCCGCTCTTATTTCGATGGCGATAAGGCTCCCATCGCACCGCTGACCATGGATATGTCGGTACTGGGCTATGTCTTCAGCCGGGCGATGCCCGAGGACAGCACACCGGCAACGGCGGCGGGCGGCAGCGCGCGCGCGGCGGCCATGCATGGTCAGTTTCCTGACGATCCCGCGCCGATCAACATGGCTACGGCCCTGTCGCGCGGGCTGGTGAGCCAGAAGGCGGTCGATCAGGCGGCCTATCGCGTGCTGCATGAAATGAACCGCTTCGGCTATCTGGACGGCAAGACCCACCAGCCGACCCATCTGGCCCCCGCGCCCGAAAGCGAGGCCATCATCGTCAAAACGGCGCGTGATGCGGCGGTTCTGCTCAAGAATGAGGGCGGTATCCTGCCCTTGACCCCGTCGGATATGGATGGACTGGCGCTGGTGGGGCCGGGCGCCAATCAGGTGGTGGCGCTGGGCATCAATGCCGAGCATTCGCTGGGCATCGTTGCGACCCAGCGCGGCACTGTGGATGTGCTGAAGGAGCGTCATCCCGGCAAGGAGATCGCCTTTGCCGTGGCCAATGACATGACCGGCACGCCGATCCCGGCCTCGGCCTGGGGTGAGGGGCTGACGCGCTATCGGGATGGCACGCCGGTGGGCCGCGATGCTGCGCTGGATTTCACCGCGACATCGGGCAAGGCGCTGCCGGCCGATAGCACGCTGAGCTGGAAGGGCGAGCTGACCGTGCCCGCTGCCGGCACCTATGGGCTTTACCTGCAGGTGCTGGGGTCGAATGCCGAGTTGATCGTCGATGGCAAGCCGCTGTCGCACACCGCCTCGATGACCGGCGCGCGCCATGGCGATACGGTGCAGGCGGGGCAGGACAATCTGCTGCCCACCACCGACGGGCTGGACAATGTGCGCCGCGATGTGGCGCTGAGCGCGGGCCGGCACAGCATCGAGCTGCGCACCTTCAGCGACACCTCGCATGCTCCGGTGCAGGTTCGTCTGGCCTGGATGACGCCCGAGCAGAAGGCCGCCAATGTCCATCAGGCTGTCGAGAAGGCGGCCTCGGCAAAGAAGGCCGTGGTCTTCGTCTGGGTGCGCCAGAGCCCGGTCTTCGGCATTCCGGGCGACCAGAATGCGCTGGTCGAGGCGATTGCCGCGCGCAATCCCAACACCATTGTCGTGCTCAACACCAGCCTGCCGGTGGCCATGCCGTGGCTCTCTAAGGTGAAGGCTGTGGTCAACATGTGGTGGCCGGGCGACAAGGGCGGGGAGGCGACTGCCGATATTCTGGAAGGGCGCGCCAGCCCCGCCGGGCGCCTGCCCTTCACCTGGGGAGAGGCCCTGGCCGATTATCCCACCCATGACCCCGCACATCCCGAGCGCAGCAAGCCTGCCGCCGATGGCGCGGTGGTCTATTCCGAAGGCATCGATGTTGGCTATCGCGGCTTTGAGCGCAAGGGCGTCAAGCCGCTCTATCCCTTCGGCTATGGGCTGAGCTACAGCCATTTCGACTATGCCGGGCTGAAGGTATCGCCTGCCGGGGACGGGGGGCTGGATGCTTCCTTCACCGTCACCAACAGCGGCAAGGTGGCTTCCGATGAAGTGGCGCAGGTCTATCTGGGGGCGCCTCAGTCCTCGCCCGCGCCAGTCGCGGTCAAGGCGCTGGCAGGCTTTGACCGTATCACGCTGGCCCCAGGTGAGAGCCGGATGGTGACGGTGCATGTCCCGGCCCGCAGCCTGCAATATTGGAACAGCAGCACGCATGCATGGACATTTGTGCCGGGCGAAAGGAGCGTTCTGGTGGGCGGCTCGTCTCAGGATATCCGGTTAAGCGCCAAGGTTTCCAAGCGGTGACGATGTAAGGGCGCTGTCCCTCGCCAAAGGGGCAGCGCGGTATGCGCTTGTGTAAATGAATGAATATTCACCTGATTGATCAATTTATAGATGCGTGACGGGATCGCGCCCAAGATAAGGGGAAGAACCATGAGGACGATGCAGAAAACTCTTGCCGCCGCCGCCATGGCCGGTGCCAGCCTGCTGGTGATGGGTCAGGCCCACGCCCAGAGCGCGCCTGCCGCCGATGCGCCCGCCGCCTCGGGCGTGAGCGACATCGTGGTGACCGCGCAGAAGCGCGAAAGCACCGCGCAGAAGACCGCTGTGGCCATGACCGTCTTCGATGCCAAGGCGCTGACCCGCAACAATGTCGCCACGCTGCAGGACATGACCAAGCTGGCGCCCTCGGTCAGCCTGGGCCAGAACTCGGCCGCTGTCGTCGTGGGCATCCGTGGCGTGTCCAGCCGTGACACCAATGAAATCGCCGATCCCGCCATTGCCATCAGCATCGACGGCTTTTCGATCCAGCGCCCCACCGGCCTGTCGGACGCGGTCTTCGATCTGGAGCGCGTCGAAGTGCTGCGCGGACCGCAGGGGACGCTTTACGGCCGCAGCGCCACAGGCGGCGCGATCAACTTCATCACGGCCAAGCCCAAGGACCATTTCGAGGCCAGCGCCTCGGTGGGCTATGGCAATTACAATGCGCTCACCACGCAGGGCATGATCAACGTTCCGGTCAGCGACACGCTGGCAGTGCGCGCCTCCTTCGCCACCACCAGGCATGACGGCTATCGCACGGCCGAGGGCCTTGGCCAGAACGGCGACGATGCCGATTCCAGCGCGGCCCGTCTGAGCGTGCTTTGGAAGCCGATCGACCGCCTCAAGATCCAGCTTACCGGCCAGATTTCGAAGATGTCGGGCGTAGGTCCCACGGTCGAGGGTTTTGCCTTCACCACGGTGGACAGGAGCTATCGCCCCAATCTGCAGATCAACGGCACGCCGCACAGCAATCCCGCGCAGTATATCAGCAACACCATCAAGTCGGTGCAGGCTGATGTGGAATATGATCTGGGCTTTGCCACCGCCATGTACATCGGCGGCTATCGCGACATGAACTATCATCAGTTGCGCGATCTGGACGGCACCACCAACGCCAGCAACTATTATCAGCCCAACGAGAACCCGCGCGATCAGCAGCATGAGGTCCGCCTCGTCTCCAATGGCACGGGCCGCTTCAAATGGCAGATGGGCGCCAATTACTTCAACGAAGACAACAAGCTGCTCACCTATTATCAGACTTACGCCACCTCCAGCACGCCGACCAACCGCTACATCTTCGATTACAGCGTGAATGCGCGGTCCGAAGGCGTGTTCGGCCAGGCGTCCTATGAGCTGATCGACGGGCTGACGGCGGAAGCGGGTATCCGCTATTCCCACGATACCAAGAGCCGCAGCGGCTATCAGAACCTGGGCGCGGGCAATGTGCCGCAGGATGGTTACGTCGCCAGCAGCAAGGTGACCTATCACACCGCGCTCAACTGGCAGGCGACGCCGCGCAATCTGGTCTATGTGAAGTATGACACCGGCTACAAGCCCGGCGGCTTCACCACCATCTTCGGCACCGGCGTGTTCGACTATGCGCCCGAAACGATCAGCGCGGTCGAGGCGGGCACCAAGAACCGTTTCCTCGACAACAAGCTGCAGCTCAACGTCTCGGCCTTCCACTACAACTACAGCAACCAGCAGGTCTCGGTGGTCAATCCCTCGGGTTCCTCGGCGGGCGCGGGCACCAGCTATGTGATCAATGCCGGTCGCTCGGAGATCTATGGTCTGGAAGTGGAAGGCGTGCTGGCGCTGACCCCGCGTGACAGCCTCGACCTGTCGACCAGCTATCTGCATGGCCGTTTCAAGGATCTGTGCACCGTGCATTCAACCACGGGGGCCTGCACCACCAATTTCGCGGGCAACCGTGCGGTGCAGGCGCCGACCTGGATGATCAATGCGGGTATCCAGCATGACTTCAGCTTCCTGCAAGGCAAGCTGACGCCGCGCATGCAGACCCACTATGAAAGCTATTCCTATCTCGGCATCGAGAACTACGGCTATCAGCGCAACGACGGCTATTTTCGCAGCGATGCCATGCTGACCTATGAGGCGCCGGGCGCCAAGTGGAACCTGCAGGCCTATGTGCGCAATCTGGAAAATGCCGTGGTCATCACCACCGCCAATGCCAGCTTCGGCGCCTATAATTATGCTCTGGCCGCGCCGCGCACCTACGGCATCAAGCTGACCTACAACTGGTAACAGTCATGAGGGGGAGCGGCGCCGGTCCTCGAAAAACCGGCGCCGTATCCACCAGCGGATCAATCCGACAGATTATAGGACAGGCGTTGCAACAGGGCATTGAGCATATCGATCTCGCCCGCCTCGACATTCTCGAAGGCGCGGCGATAGATGCGATTGGCCGCTTTCCAGGCCTGCTCGCCGGCTTCGCGCCCGGCTTGAGTCAGGCGCACTTCGGTGACGCGGCCATCGGTGGCGCTCTGCTGCGAGACGACGAGCCCATCGACCTGCATGCGCTGGATGATCTTGGTCATCGTGGGCAGCTTGACGATGGCATGATCGGCAATCTCGCTGACGCTGAGCACATCGCGGTTGCGCAAGGACATCAGCACCCGCCAGCGCGGCACGTCGAGGCCGATCGCCTTCAGGGTAAGTTCGATGCGCTGCAGATAATGGCCTGTGAAGCGGGTCAGCCAATAGAACGGCCATTGCTCCATGCGGAACTCGTCGGGATCGGTCGGGGTGGTCACCGGCGTGTCGGCCATGGTCTCGTCTCTTGTTGAAGGGCAGCCTTACGGCCCTGTTGATCGGCTCCTATCCTTGGCCACGATACCTTTCAACAAGCAAGTGATAAATAAGTTGACTATTCACGTAAAAGCACAGTATGAATCCTATGCTCAACCTCACTTCCTCCATGTTCGTCGAAACCTATCCGACCGAAGGCGCCATGCCGACAGTCGCGATCAAGGACTGCATCGACATCGCCGGACGCGTCACCGCCTGCGGATCGCGCGCTCTGGCTGACAGTCAGCCGGCGCCGCGTCATGCCGCCGTGGTTCAGGCGCTGGCCGATGTCGGTTGGCGCATCGCCGCCAAGGCATCCATGCATGAGCTGGCCTATGGCATGACCGGCATCAACGGCTGGACCGGAACCGTGCCCAATCCGCTCTATCCGGGCAGAATTGCGGGGGGATCCTCCAGCGGATCGGCGGCGGCGGTCGCGGCCGGGCTGGTCGATGTGGCGCTGGGCTCGGATACGGGCGGATCGGTGCGTCTGCCTGCGGCCTGCTGCGGGGTGATCGGCCTCAAGCCCACCTATGGGCGGCTTAGCCGCGACGGCGTGCATCCGGCGCATTCCTCGCAGGATTGCGTCGGCGTCTTTGCGCGCTCGCTCGATCTGCTGGACAGGGCCATGGCGCTGATGGACCCGATTTATGGTCAGGCCGAGGCTGGGCCGATGCGGATCGGCACGGTGATTGCCGAGGCCGATGAAGAGATCGCTCAGGCTGTGGCCGGGGCCGTCACAGCATCGCCGCACAGCGTAAGGCCATTTTACCTGCCGCTGATGCAGGAGGCTTTCGAGGCCGGGGTCATCCTGATGGCTGCCGAGGCGCATGAGGCCTATGCCCATCTGCTCTCCTCCGGCTTGCTGGGGGCCGATGTGGAGGCACGGCTGCGCGCCGCGCCCGCCGTGGCCACGCCGGACAAGGTCGCCTGGGCCCAAGGCATCCGCCGCGATGTTACGCTGGCGATCGATGCGGCGCTGACGGCTTGCGACATTCTGGCGCTGCCCACGCTGCCGGCCTTTCCCCCGATGCTCGACGATCTGGGCGATCCGGCAGCGGTTCTGCGTCTTTCGGCGCTGGTGCGTCCCTTCAACCTCTCCGGCCATCCGGCGCTTTCGCTGCCGCTGGCCACGCCGTCGGGGCGTCCGGCTGCGCTGCAACTGGTCGCCGCCAAGGGGCAGGACGCGCGGTTGAGCGCGGCAGCCCGACACATCCCCTTTATCGATATCACGACAAGGACAAACGCATGATCGCGGCTGCTGCACAGGATGCCACCGCCCCGGCCCAAGCCCCGGAGGCCTTGGCCATCCATGATGATTTCATCGCGCGCCTGAAAGCCCGCCGCGCCGAATTTGCCGCGCTGGGCCAGCTGCCTGCCGACGTGGTGGAGGATTTGCGCAAGCTGGGTGTCTATCGCGCGCTGGTGGCGCGGCGCTATGGCGGCGATGAATGCTCGCCGATGGCCTTTCTCGAGATGGTCGAGCGCCTGTCGCAGGCCGATGGTTCGGTGGGCTGGGTGGCCAGCTTCGGCGTGTCCTGCATGTATCTGGCCTCGCTGCCCGAGGCGACCTTGCGGCAGCTTTATGCGAACGGCCCCGATGTGATTTTTGCCGGAGCATTGTTTCCTCCGCAGGAGGCACAGCGCGTCGCGGGCGGCATTCAGGTTTCCGGCCGCTGGAAATTCGGCAGCGGCTCGACCGGGGCCGATCTGATCGGCGTGGGGGTCAAGCTTGCCGATGCCGATGACGGCGGCCTGCCGCGCATGGCGGTGATGCCCGCGCACAAGGTCACCATAGAGCCCAATTGGGACGTGATCGGCCTGCAGGGCACGGGCAGCCACGATCTGCTCGTCGAGAATGTGATCGTGCCCGAGGAATGGACCTTCGTGCGCGGTGGCACGCCGACCATTGACAGCCCGCTCTATCGTTATCCTTCCATGGCCTTTGCCGCGCAGGTGCTGGCGATTGTCGGTCTGGGCGTGGCGCGTGCTGCTCTGGATACGATCACGCAGATGGCCGGTGGCCGCGCCTCGATCACCGGCGCCCCCACGCTGGCCGACCGCGCCTATGTGCAGAGCGAAATCGCCAAATCCGAAGCCGCGCTGCGCTCGGCCCGTGCCTTCTTCTATGAGGTGACGCAGGATGCCTGGGCCACGCTGGAAGCGGGGGAGACGCTGAGCGTCAAGCAGACCGGCCTGTTGCGTCTGGCCTCCACCCATGCCGCGCGCGCGGGCGCCGATGTTACCCAGAAGGCCTTCACCCTCTCGGGTACCACCGGCATCTATCGCGACCATGCTTTGGCGGGACAGTTGCAGGATGCGCTGGTCGTCGCCCAGCACGCCTTCCTGTCGGAAGGCACCTGGCAGAATGCGGGCAAGGTGTTGCTTGGCCTGCAGAATGCTCCCGGTTTTCCCTGAAAGGTTTTACGTCATGACCGATACACCCAAACCCCTTCGCGTCCTCTTCTGCAGCGCCGTGCTTCAGAACTTCTTCGACCTGCCCGCCGCCGAGATCGGCAAGGTCTGGGCCGCCACCGGCGAGATGCTGAAGGGCATCCGCGATCTGCCCGGCGTCACCGTGCTGGGCACGCTGGACGATGACGAGACGATGGTGGGCACCTCGCCCAATGGCTGGCCCTGGACCTTCTACATCATGGCCGATGTGGTGGACCGCGCCACGGTGGTCGCCGCCTGCAACCTGTTCCGCACCATCGAGGTGGGCGAGCACCGCCTGTGGAAGTACATGCGCGTGGAAGCCCGCATCGGCCGCGAGCTGGTGATCCCCGCATGAGCGATACGCCGCCCGATCTGGCGTCGCTGGCGCGGCGCGTCGCACGCCTTGAGGCGGAAGGGGCGATACGGCTGGTGGTCGCCACCTATTTCCGCCTGTGCGACACGCTGGGACCGGACACCGACTGGGCGGCGATGGAGGCCCTGTTCACCCGCGATGCGGTCTGGGCAGGGCGGGGGCGTTACGCTCGCGCCTTTGGCCGGCATGAGGGGCGTAGCGCCATCATGGGCATGCTGCGCGCCTATGCCGACCCTCCGCATTTCGTGCTGAATGCCCATTATCTGGCGAGCGAGATCGTCACGGTCCATGAGGGGCCGGGCTCCGGCGCCAGCGCCAGCTGGATGATGCTTCAGGTCTCGACCTATCGCGATGGCCGCTCCGACCTGCGCAGCGCCGCGATTTCGATCGAGATGGCGCGCGAGGATGGCGTCTGGCGCATCGCGGCCTTCACCACCGACAACATCTTTTCCCGCGATGTGGGGCCGTGGAACGACGAGGCCCCCATTTCGGTACCTGAACCCACCACGGAGGAAAGCGCATGAGCAGCACCGATTATGCCGCGCTGGTCAAACAGGACCGCGTCCATACCGCGCTCTACAAGGATGCCGCCATTTTCGAAGAGGAAATGGAGCGCATTTTCAAGAACACCTGGGTCTGGGTTGGCCATGAGAGCGAGCTGCCCGGCGCCAACACCTTCAAGAAGAGCTTTGTCGGCAACCAGCCCGTGATCGTCACGCGCGACAAGGCGGGCGAGATCCGCACGCTGCTCAACCGCTGCCGCCATCGCGCGGCCAGCGTCTGCGAGAAGAAGAAGGGCAAGCAGTCGGTCTTCGTCTGCCCCTACCACGGCTGGAGCTATGACATCGACGGCGGCCTGCGCAAGGTGCCCTATGCCGATGGCTATCCCGAAGGCCTCGACCGGGAAGAGTTCGGCCTGATCAAGCTGCGCACCGAAGTCTATCAGGGCATGATCTTCGCCACCTTCAAGGAGGACATCGAGCCGCTGGTCGAGTTTCTGGGCCCCGCGCGCAAATGGATGGACCTGTTCATGAAGCAGGGCGCGGGCTTCGGCGTGAAGGTGCTGGGCGAGCACAAGTTCCGCTTCCCCGGCAATTGGAAGATCCAGCTGGAAAACACGACGGACGCCTATCACTTCCCCATCGTCCACAAGACCTTCCTCGACAGTCTGGACGCCGAGACCGAGAACATCTTCGATGTGATCGGCTCGGGCGGCTGGGTGGAGGATCTGGGCCATGGCCATAGCGTGATGGTGATGATCCCCGATCTCATCGATCTGGACGAGAACCTCGACGCACCGATCCCTGACCGCTTTGCAGAGCTGGCCGAGGAACTGCGCGCCGAGGGCCATGATGAGGATGCTGTGCGCAAGATCGTGCGCGCGGTGGGGGGCACGGGCTTCAACCTCAACCTGTTCCCTAATGTCGCCTGCTCGATGGCTTTCTTCCGCGTGCTGCGCCCGGTGGGCGTGGCCGAGACCGAGATCCAGCATGTCGCCATCGGCATGGGCGATGCCAGGACCACGCCGTCCCCGGCGGGCAACCGTGCCCGCCTGCGTCTGCACGAGCACTTCCAGGGCCCGATGGGCTTTGGCACGCCCGACGACGCCGAGGGTTGGGAGCGCGTGCAGCGCGGGGCGCGGGCCGGCGATGATCTATGGATCATGCTCAACCGTGGCAGCGAGGCGCCCGAGGGCCGCCCGCAGCCGGGGCATAATGCTGGCGATGCCTCCTCCGAGGTGGGGATGCGCGCGGCCTATCAGCAGTGGAAGAGGATGATGACGGCATGAGCACCGCAACCATGACCGAAACCGCCATCTCGCTCGATGAAGCCACCCGCTTCATCTGGGCCGAGGCCGATATGCTCGACCGGCTGGATTACAAGCCGTGGTTGCCCCTGTGGACCAGGGATGGGTGCTACACCATCCCGGTCGAGCATGAGACGCAAGATTTCGAGAACCAGCTCAACGTCGCCCATGACGACGAGGAGATGCGTCAGGCCCGCGTCAAGCGCCTGCTCTCGGGCTTCTCGATGAGCGCGGCGCCGCCCGCGCGCACCGTGCGCACCGTCTCGCGCTTTGTGGTGACGGGCGAAGGCGAGGGCCGCATCGATCTGCGCGCCGCCATGGTGCTCGTCGAGTACAAATACGAACGCACCCGCGTGCTGGCCGCCGATGTGACCTATCGCCTTGTGCGTGAAGAGGGCGCCATCAAGCTTGACCGCAAGGTGGTGCGCCTCGCCAATTGCGACGATTACCTCCACGGTATCGGATATCTGCTGTGAGCGATGTCGCGATCATCACCGGCGGCGGCAGCGGCCTTGGCGAGGCGATCTCGCGCGCGCTGCATGGCGCGGGTTATCGCGTGGCGGTCACCGATGTCGATGGCGCCAAGGCGCAGGCCGTTGCGCAGGCGCTGGACGGCACGGGTGCCACGGCCATCGGCTTGACGCTCGACGTCACCGATGGCGCGGCGATTGAAGCTGTGGCTGCGGATCTCGATGCGCGCTGGGGCGGGGCGCAGGTGCTGGTCAACAATGCGGTGCTGACCCGGGCGGTGCCGGTGCTCGACATCACGCTGGAGGACTGGGATCAGGTGATGGCCGTCAATGCGCGCGGCACCTTTGCCGCCAGCCAGATTTTCGGGCGCCGCATGAAGGCCTCGGGTTATGGCCGCATCGTCAATATGGCCTCGCTCGCCGGGCAGAACGGCGGCACCACCACTGGCGCGCATTATGCCGCCAGCAAGGGGGCGATCGTCACCTTGACCAAGGTCTTCGCGCGTGATCTGGCAGCCTTCGGCGTTACGGTGAACGCCATCGCGCCCGGCCCCATCGACAGCCCGATGGTCCGCGCTCTGGTGTCGCAGGACAAGATGCCCGGCATGCTAGCCAACATTCCCGTGGGTCAGCTGGGCGAGGCTTCCTTCATTGCCGATATGGTGGTGCGTCTGGCGGCGCGCGATGCCGGTTTCGTCTCGGGCGCCACCTGGGACATCAATGGCGGGTTGTTCATGCGCTGAACGGCGCGCGCGAGGTGGGGAAACGACATGCATGATACCGTGAAGCTGCGCCCGACCCTGCGCGAGGCGCTGGAGGAAGGCCCCTTTACGGCGTTCCAGATCCGCTGCGCGCTGATCGCTGTGCTGGCGGTGGTGCTCGATGGTTTCGATATCCAGCTGCTGGGCGTGGCGATGCCCTCGCTGATGAAGGCCTGGGGCGTGGACAAGGCGGCTTTTGTGCCGGTCATCGCGGGCGGGTTGCTGGCGATGAGCCTTGCCACCACCGTCTCAGGCTGGCTGGGCGACAGGATCGGGCGGCGGCCCTGCCTGATCGGGGCGCTGGTGATCTTCGGGCTTGGCACTTTGGGCGCGACTTTTGCCACAAGCCTGCCGCTGTTCTTTGCCGCGCGGTTGGTGGCTTCGCTGGGGATGGGCGGGGCGATGCCGGTGGCCATCGCCATTCTGGCCGAATACACACCACGCCGCCATCGCGGGCTGACGGTGACGGCCAGCATGGTCTGTATGCCGCTGGGCGGGATGCTGGCGGGCGTGGTTGCCGCGCAGCTGGTGCCGCTGTTTGGCTGGCCCTCGCTGTTTGTGGTGGGCGGGGTGGCGCCGCTGGCTTTTGCGGTGATCCTGCTGTTCGGCCTGCCAGAATCGGCGCATTATCTGCGCGCCAAGGGGCGGGTTGCCGATCTGGAAAAGTTGGCCGACAGGCTGGGCGCCCGCGTGGTCCCCGCCGCCGTCGAGGCTGGTGTTGCTGACAGCAAGGGCCAGTTTGCCGCCCTGTTCGCCGATGGGCTGGGCACCACAACACTGCTGATCTGGGGGCTGTTTCTGGCCGGGTTGCTGGCGGCCTACACCTGCTTCAACTGGCTGCCCACGCTGCTGACGCGCGGCGGGCAGAGCATCGCCACCGGCAGCCTCGCGCTCGCGGCCTTCAACTTCGGCGGCATTCTGGGCACGGCGCTGGGCGCGCTGCTGATCGGGCGTCTGGGTTCGAAGGCGACGATCACCGGCTTCGCGCTGGCGGGCACGGCGGCAGCGGTAGCTTCCATCGCGGTGGTCGGCGCAACGCAGGAGGCGCATGTCGTCGAGGCAGCCATGGCTCTCACCGGTTTCTGCCTGGTGGGCGTGCAGACGATGCTCTTCGCTCTGGCTTCGCATGCCTATCCCGACCATCTGCGCGCGACAGGCGTGGGCGTCGCGCTGGGTGTGGGGCGCCTGGGAGGACTGGCGAGTTCCGCCGTCGGCGCGGTGCTGGTCGGACAGGGTTACGGCGGTTTCTTCGGATTTCTCGCGGTGCTGATGGCGGCGGTGGGCCTGTTCCTGCTGATGCTGCGCCCGCATATTCCTTCCGCGCGCCATCAGGGAGAGAGCGCATGAGCGACCACGATATCGAGCGCAAATTGCGCATCGACCTCGCCAATTTCTACCATCTGGTCGATCACTTCGGCTGGAGCGAGCTGATCTTCAACCATATTTCGGTGCGTCTGCCGGGGCGGGATGCCTATCTCGTCAACCCCTTTGGCCTCACTTACACCGAGATCACGCCGGACAATCTGCTGGTCGTCAATGTGGATGGCGAGAAGGTGAGCGAGTCCGATTACAGCGCCAATCCCGCCGGTTTCGCGCTGCATGGCGCGATCCACAGCCATCGCCACGATGTGCATTGCGTGGCGCATACCCATTCGATCCCCATCTCCGCCGTGGCGATGAAGGAGGCGGGCTTCGACCATAATAATTTTTACGGCGCGCAGCTGATCGGCCGCGTCGGCTATCACGATTTCGAGGGCATCACGCTCTTCGCCGACGAGCGTCCGCACATGCTCGCCAGCCTGGGCGACAAGCATGTGCTGGTGCTGCGCAACCACGGCATCGCCGTGTGCGAGCGTGATATCGCCTCGACCTTCTTCCTGCTCTGGATCGCCCAGCGCGCCGCCGAGGTGCAATGCGCCGCCGGCCAGATCCCAGGCCCCGACCGCCAGATCGGTGCGGAGATCGCCGAGAGGTCGCGCGCCTCGGCCCAGAAGCTGACCGAGAGCGGGCGCGCCGCGCAAATGGTCTTCGACAGCCAAGTGTGCGCCATGCGCGCGGTCAAGCCGGTCGCCTGGATGTGACGCATCTGCGCTGCCTCTATACCGGGCGAGCCCCTTCGCGCGCGCTTGCCATCGCCGATCTGCGCGCGATGGCGCTGCGTCGCCTGCCGGGTTTCGTCGCGGAATTTCTCGAGGGCGGCGCCGAGGATGAGAACACGCTGGCGGCCAATCTGGCCAGCTTCGCGCAGGCGCGTTTCGCTCCGCGCGTGCTGACCGGGCCGCCGCCGCCATCGGGCATCCGCCTGTTCGGGCAAGACCTGCCCCTGCCGCTGGTGATCGCGCCGACCGGCTTCAATGCGCTGCACTGGCACGAGGGCGATCTGGCGCTGGCCCGCGCGGCGGCGCGCGCTGGCGTGCCTTTCACGCAAAGCACCGTCTCCAACGCCACCATCGAGCAGGTGGCCGCAACCGGCGCCCGGCACTGGTTCCAGCTTTATGCCTTTCGCGATCGCGGGGCGAGCGCCGCTCTGGTGGAGCGTGCGCGTCAGGCCGGGGCGGCGGCGCTGGTCATCACCGTTGACGCGCAGCTTTACGGCAAGCGCGCCTGGAACACCCGGCTCTATCGCGGCGAGAATGCGCTGCGCTGGCCCGCGATGCTGGACGCCGCGCGCCATCCACGCTGGATGGCGCAGGTCTGGGCCAGGGGCATGCCCGGTTTCGCCAATCTCTATCCTTTTCTGCCGCAGGGGCAGAGCGGCTTGCTGCCCTCGGCGCGCTGGGTGCGCGAGGCCATCGACCCCGCGCTCGATTGGTCGATCCTGGGCTGGGCGCGCCAGCACTGGAGCGGGCCGCTGATCGTCAAGGGCATCGGTCATCCCGAGGATGCCGCGCGCGCCCTGGCCAAAGGCGCCGACGGCATCGTGCTGTCGAACCATGGCGGGCGGCAGCTCGATGGGGCGCTGCCCGCGCTCGATCTGGTGGCGGCGGTGCGCGACCGGCTGGGCGATGGCCCCACGGTTTTGATCGATGGCGGGGCGCGGCGCGGGGTGGATCTTGCCATCGCCCGCGCGCGCGGCGCGGATGCGGTGATGACGGGCCGTGCCACGCTCTATGGGCTGGCGGCGGCGGGTGAGGCGGGGGTGGCGCGCGCCCTGTCCATTCTGGCCGAGGAATACGCTCTGGCGCAGGGCTTGATCGCGGGTGGCCCACTGTGGCCGCCGCAAGGAGCATAGATATGGTTTCGCAACAGGAATTTCGGCAGGCCATGGCGGCGCTGCCCGCGGCGGTGAATGTCATCACCACCCATGGCCCCTCGGGCTGCCACGGCATGACGGCCACGGCGGTCTGTTCGGTCAGCGACGATCCGGCGTCCCTGCTGGTTTGCATCAACCGCAGCGCGCGGATGCATGATGTGCTGGTGGAGAACGGGCGCTTTTGCGTCAATGTGCTGGCCGCCGGGCAGGATGGCGTCTCGGGCACTTTTTCCGCGCGGGGGCTGACCATCGACGAGCGCCTTGCACAGGCCGGGGATATCGTGCTGCTGGAGGGCGACATGCCCGCTCTGGCCGAAGCGCAGGTGGCGCTGCCCTGCCGGGTGGAGCAGGTGATCGAGGCAGGCACGCACACCATCTTCATCGGCCATGTCGAGCAGGTGGTGCCGGGCCGGGGGCAGGGCGCGCTGGCCTATTACGGGCGCGACTATCACCATCTGACCCAGCGGGAGCAGGCGGCATGAGCGCCGCGACGGCGGAAGCCTTCGCTCGCGCCCGTCGCGCGGCTGCCGGGTTGGCGGCATGGCCCGTTGACTTTCCCGAGACGCTGGAGGACGCCTATGCCCAACAGCAGGCTGTGGCCTCGGCCTGGGGGCGTCCATCAGGCGGGGTGAAGGTGGGCCGCGTGCTGGGCGAATGGGCCGAGCGTTTCGGCGTTAACCGTTTCTCCGGACCCATCGATGCCGATGCCATCCGGCAGGCGGGCGAGGAGGCCATCTTCCCGGTGATCGCGGGTGGCACGGCTTTGCTGGAATGCGAGATCGTCGCGGTGCTGGGGCAGGATGCGCCCGATGGTGCGATCTCGCCCGAACAGGCGCGCGATCTGGTGGCCGGTCTGCATGTCGGCATCGAGGTGGCGGGTAGCCCCATGGCCGATATCAACGCTTTGGGGCCGCTGGCCTCGATCGCCTGCTTCGGCAACAACAATGGCGCGCTGCTGGGCCCGGCGATCGCCGACTGGCGCGCTCTGGACCTTTCCGCGCTGGGCTGCATCGCGCGGATCGACGGCGCGGTGGTGGGCCAGGGCGACACATCGCGCCTGCCGGGCGGCATCTGGGCGGCGCTGGCCTTTGCCGCCACGCAGGGCGCGGCGCTGGGCCAGCCTTTGCGTGAAGGACAGATCGTCTGCACCGGCGCGCTGACTGGCATGCATCCCATCGCCGCGGGGCAAAGGGCCGAGGCGGATTTCGGCGCGCTGGGCGCGGTGCGCTGCCATGCGGTGGCGCAGATCCCGCATGGCGCAATGGATTGAAAAGGAAAGACATGATCAGTTTCACGATTGTCGACCGCCAGGGGCGCGAGACGCAGGCACAGGCTCCCTCGGGGCTTTCGCTGATGGAGGCGATCCGCCAGGCCGATGTCGGCGATCTGGAGGCGCTGTGTGGTGGCAGCTGTTCCTGCGCCACCTGCCATGTCTTTGTCGAAAGCCCTGACCTCGATGCAATGAGCGGCGATGAGGACGATCTGCTCGACAGCAGCGACCATCGCAGCGCGGCCAGCCGTTTGTCGTGCCAGATCCGTCTGACCGAGGCGCTGGCAGGTCTGCGCGTCACCATCGCGCCCGAGGATTAAGCATGGCTGATGTGGTGATCGTGGGCGGTGGCCATGCCGGGGCCCAATGCGCCATCGCGCTGCGTCAGCAGGGCTTTGAAGGCAGCATCGCCCTGATCGGTCGCGAAAGCGAACTGCCCTATGAGCGCCCGCCGCTCTCCAAGGAGTATTTCGCGCGGGAAAAGAGCTTCGAGCGGCTCTACATCCGCCCGGCGCAGTTCTGGCAGGACAAGGACATTGCGCTGCATCTGGGCTGCGAGGTGGTCGCTGTCGATCCGCAGGCAAAGCTGCTGACGCTGAGGGATGGCGCGCAGATGGCCTATGGCAGGCTGGTCTGGGCGACCGGTGGCGATCCGCGTGGCCTGTCCTGTCCGGGCGCCAATCTGGCGGGTGTGCATGCCGTGCGCACCCGTGAAGATTGTGACCGATTGATGGGCGAGATCGATGGCGGCGTGAACAACATCGCGGTGATCGGCGGCGGCTACGTCGGGCTGGAAGCCGCCGCCGTGCTGACCAAAATGGGCTGTCATGTCACGCTGCTGGAAGCCGCGCCTCGCGTTCTTGCCCGCGTGGCTGGCCCCGAGCTTTCCGCCTTCTATGAGGCTGAACATCGCACCCATGGCGTCGATCTGCGCACCGGCGTGACTGTCACCGCGCTGGAGGGTGAGGGGCGGGTCTCCGGTGTCAGCTTGGGCGATGGCTCGCTGGTGGCCGCCGATGCGGTGATCGTGGGGATCGGCATTGTGCCCGCGATCACGCCGTTGATCGCTGCCGGTGCTGCTGGAACGCAGGCGGTGGAGATCGATGCGCATTGCCGCAGTTCGCTGCCTGACATCTATGCCATCGGTGACTGCGCCAGCTTTGCCTGCGCCTATGCGGGCGGGCAGGCGATGCGCGTGGAATCGGTGCAGAATGCCAATGATCGGGCGGTTTGCGTGGCCAAGGCGATCTGTGGTGACGCGCAGCCCTATCGCGCCTTTCCCTGGTTCTGGTCCAATCAGTATGATCTCAAGCTGCAGACTGCCAGCATATCGCGTGGATATGACGACACCGTGCTGCGCGAGGACAGGGCCGCGCGCAGTTTCTCGGTGATCTATCTCAAGCAGGGCCGGGTGATCGCGCTCGACTGCGTCAACCGGACCAAGGACTACGTGCAGGGGCGCAAGCTTGTCGAGGCTGGGGCGGCTGTCGATCCTGCAAGGCTGGCCGATGCCGACGTGCCGCTCAAGGCGCTGATCGCATGAAGCCGGCATGGGACAATCGAGGCGTCACTCCTGTTGCGGCTGCCAAGGCGCGATGCGCGGCAGTGGCATCAGCGTGGAGTGCGGTCATGGTCTCGCGCTGCAATCTCCTTTCCTGCCAACTCTTTGCCGATTGAGGCTGTCATGATTTTCCTGCCGTTCAAACGCCTCGCCTCGCTGGCTGCCCTCACACTCGCTTTGACCGCCGGTGGCCTGCAGGCCCGTCCGGTGACGATCAAGCGCGACACCTATGGCGTGCCGCATGTCTATGCCGACACGACCTATGGCCTGTTCTATGGCTATGGCTATGCCGTGGCCGAAGACCGGCTCTATCAGATGGAAATGGTCAAGCGTTCGGCGGAAGGCACGGTGGCGCAGGTGTTGGGAGGGGCCTATCTGGCGACGGACAAGGCGACGCGGGGCATGTTCGACCCCGCCTCGCTTCACCGCCAGCTCGCCGCGCTTCCGGCCAATGATCGCGCGATGTTCGAAGGCTATGCTGCCGGTTTCAATGCCCGCATCCATGCGGTCATGGCCCAGCCTGATAAGCTTCTGCCCCGTCAGTTCGTCACGGCCGGTTTCCAACCTTCCAGCTGGAGTGCCGACGATGTTGCGGCGGTATGGGTGGGGCTGATCCTCAACCGCTTCTTCTCGGGCAATATGGAGCTGGCCAACCTCAATCTGCTCAGTGAACTGCAGGCGGCCAAGGGAGCGGAGGAAGGCGAGAGGATTTACCATCAGCTGCGCTGGCTGGAAGACCCCACCGCCCCGACCATTGCCGCGCCCGAGGGATCCGCATCGCCCGCCGAGGCGAAGGCCGATCCTGGCGCAGCCGGTCTGCGCGGCGTGTCACGCGGAGCGGCTCTGGCCTATCAGGCCGGGCAGGAGGCACGTCTGGGCCCGGTTGCCGCCGCCGGCATGCCCACGGCCAGCAATGCCTGGGTGATCGCCCCCAAGCGTTCGGACCAGCATCACACCGTGCTGTATAACGGGCCGCAGCAGGGATGGTTCAACCCCTCGATCATCTACGGCATCGGCCTGCATGGCGCGGGCTTCGATCTGACGGGGACCACGCCGGTCGGCCTGCCTGCGGTGTTCTTTGGCTCCAATGGCACGATCGCCTGGGGATCGACCGTGGGCGCGCTGGACACCAACGATCTTTATCAGGAGACACTCGCGCCCGAGGACATGCATCGCTACCGCTATAACGGCGCCTGGCGCCCGATGATCGCGCGGCATGAGGTGATCCGGGTCAAGGGGCAGGCGGATGTGCCCTTCACCGCCTGGGCCACGGTGCATGGACCTGTCACCGGCTGGGATGAGGCGAACCATACCGCCTATGCGCTCAAGCGAAGCTGGGTGGGACATGAAATCGAGACGCTGATGGGCTGGGCTCATGTGGGGCAGGCGCGCGACTGGGACGGTTTCCTCAAACAGGCCGCGCGTGTCTCGGCCTCCATCACCTGGTTTTATGCCGATGGGCGTGGCAACATCGGCTATGCTGGCCTTGGCCGTTTGCCTGACCGGCCCGCCAATCAGCCGGTTCAGTTCCCTGCCAGGGGGGATGGCAGCATGGAATGGCGCGGAACCTTGCCCTTTTCAGCCAATCCCAAGCAGCTCAATCCGCCGCAGGGCTATCTGGTGAGCTGGAACAACAAGACCATGCCTGGGCTCAAGGGCGACGGGGCTGATTACTCGCATATCGACCGGGTCAACGAACTGGCAGCAGCTCTGAACCGCAAGCCGTTGCTGAGCGACAAGGAGATCTGGGATATCGATCGCTATGGGGCATTGGCCGATCTCAACCATCGCTATTTCGTGCCCTATATCACGCAGGCGGTGGCAGGGCTTGGGGAGGGAGATCCCTTGCGTCAGGCTGCCGTGCGGATCGCGGGCTGGGATGGACGGCTGACTGAAAGCGCCGTCTCGGGCTTCTATGATGGCCCCGGCGTTCCCCTGTTCCGTGCCTGGCTCGCCCATGCGCTGGAGCGGCTGCTGAAAGCCGACCTGCCCGCCGATGTCTACGCCAAATATGCCGCCACCGGTTATCTCCCCGCGCTCAGCCCGCTCAGCGCCAAGCCGGGCAGCGGGGCCAAGCTGCTATGGTATGCGCTGCGCCGGGGGCAGGATGGCGCGCCTTTCGCCTATGACTTCCTGCATGGCCGCGATGCGCAGGCCCTGGTGCGTGACGCTTTGCGCGATGCGGTGAGCGACCTCTCCAGGGCGCAAGGCCCTGACATGGATCGGTGGCGCACGCCTGTTGCGCCGATGCAGTTTGCCGCGCGCAGTGTGGTGGGCGTGCCATGGGCGGGCGAGGATGAGGACAAGGTGGTCGCTCCCTATCGCAATCGGGGCAGTGTCAGCCTGCGCGTCACGCTCGATCGACAGGGGGCATCGATGTGTTCAGCGGCGGCGCCTGGGCAAAGCGGTTTTATCGCGCAAGATGGGAAGCCCGACCGCCATTATGCAGATCAGCTGCCGCTTTTTACCGGATTTGCCTGCAAGCCCGATTGGCTGACTGCGAGCGAAATCGCCGCCCATGTTGAACGGCAGGAGCATCTGGACGATGGGTGAGGGGGCTGATGTCCTCAAGGGGAGGTGGCGATCTTTATGGGGCGCGCGGATAATCTCAATTCAGTTGTGATGTCGGGAACTGTGTTGGTCGTATTGGGTCGGCGGTAAGCGCGTTCCCGAACTTTCAGCGCCATGGATCACGATATGGCTATCAACCGTACCGGCTTTGCGGGAGAGGTTGGCACTGGAGTGTTGGATGAACGAAGGCCCGCTTTCGATGATTACGACAGAGTCCCTTTATGTCGCCTTTGTCAGCGGTCCATACTGCGGCTCGGGTATCGGTGATGTTGCGCGACCGCGATTAGGGTGGCGTCCGAAAAAAAAAGGGCGGATTAAGACAATGCTTCGTCGCTAATGCCATGAATAAAAAATTCCCCATGATCTTTATGGACAGCGAGATCTTGCAGGCTTCGGCATATCGATTTTCTCTGTGAGGATTGTCTGCACTGATGAAGGGAGGCGCACAGAGGATTCGCCTCCCTCCTTCGCATACCGGATCAGTCTGCCGAGTTTTCGATCTGCGCCACGGCCTGGGCGATCGCATCGGTGCGGCAGGTCTGATAGGCGACCGAGCGCTCAACTTCCATGGTGTTGCCGCGCAGCGGGGCGCAGACCCGTGTGGCCGCATGGGCGACGCGACGGTTGATCTCATTGCGGTCGGCCGCATTGTTCAGGTCCAGATCGGCATAGGATACGCGCAGGCTGGGCGCGCCATTGTCATTGATCTCGACCGGCGCATGAAGCGCGGTGACGGTGGTGTCGGTCGCCGTGGCAGCATGGGCGGTCATCGGAGCCATGCCCAGGGCAAAGGTTGCGATCACGGCGCTGCTGGCGGCAGCGGCGGTAAGGAAGCGGGGGGCGGCGGAGCGGATGGTGTTGAACATGGTTTGGTTTCCTCTGCTGGTGCTGTCCGAACTGTTCGAAGCAGCGATGCCTGAGTATTTGCAGGGGGCGTGCCAGTTTCTAAAAAGCCGCAGAAATTCGCCATTTTTGAGCGCGGAAAAAAGTGTCAATGAGCTGACGGTGGAATTAATCCCAACTTAATTTGGTGGATTGCCCCAATTCTTGGCGATAAATTTCAAGCATAGGCCATGCACCAGTCAACGTCGGACCGGAGCAGCGCCGCCGCCCTACTGCCCCACCTGAACCTAAGGCTGGCCTCGGCGTATAGGGCAGAGCTCGAGAAGGGTCGTTTTGTCAGCGGTACCGACCTGTCGCCCTATCAACCAGCTCGACTTCCAACACGAGGCCGGAGTACCCTGAACTGCCCGCGTCCCGGCGTCCTTAAAACCTGCAACAAGGCATTCGCCACGGAAGGAGTCCTCACAGAGTGTTGATCCAACGCGGAGACGATCGCAGTCAGCACCTCGATCGGCGCCTCGCCTTCATTCTGGCGGGTGTAGCAGGCAGTCTGAACGCTGCTGCCTTTCACGCCGTCGGTTTCTTCTCCGCCAATATGACCGGGAACGTATCGACACTGTCGAGCCTGATCGCGATGGGGCAATGGTGGCATGGGACGGGCTATCTGCTCATTGTGCTCACCTTCATCGGTGGAGCTGCCGTATCCTCCCTGACGATCGACCTTGGCCTGCGCAGGGACATTGCGACGATCTATGCCTGGGTTGTTCTGGCCGAAGCCTCCATGCTGGTGGCCCTCGTGCTGATCAGGCTCACGATGGCGCGCGGGCCTGGCATTCCGTTTCTCGTTTTGGGGCTCAGCTTTCTGATGGGGCTGCAAAATGCCATCGTGACCCATATTTCACAGGCTCGCGTGCGCACGACCCATGTTTCGGGCATGGCAACCGATCTGGGGATTGGTCTGGCACGGCTGATTGTCATGCCAAGAGGCGGTATGGGCGATGAGGAACGCTCGACCGTCTTGCTGAAGCTGCGCCTGCATGCCGGGACGATTGCCTGTTTCATGATCGGTGGCATTCTGGGAGTGCTGGCATGGCGCTGGTGCGGGGACGTGAGCCTGGCGCTAAGCGCCTTGCCCCTGTTCGCCGTGGGCATGGCGGCCTTGCTCGGCGCATCACGACAGGCAGCGGATGAGACCGGGCGCCTGTCGTGATCCCGCAGACAGATCGGTGAATGAGCGGTCGCTGCCAGCAGATCAACTTTCATTGCTCAACATCAACCGATCAGGATCCGTATCGCCAGAGCTGCGGCAAGCGCCGGGATCATCGTCACGGTGCCTGTCTTCAGGAATTGCCAAAAGCCCACATCCTCGCCCTCACGGCGGATCGCCTGCAGCCAGAGGATGGTGGCAAGCGAACCCGTGACCGAGAGGTTCGGGCCCAGATCGACACCAATCAGCAGCGCATCGACCACCAACCGTGGCGGATGGGCCTGCATCGCGGCCATGCTGGCAATTAGCCCGGCGGGCAGGTTGTTCATCAGATTGGACGCGAAAGCCAGGACGGTCCCCGAAAGCGCCGCAGCCCATGCCGGATCAGCGGAGGCGCGGCCCATGGCGCGGGCGACAAGGGCGATGCCGCCAGTGCGGTCCAGGGCCTCGACCAGCACGAACAGTCCGGCGACCAGCGGCAGCACGCCCCAGGCCACGCAGCGTACAACCCTGGCTGGTGATTGCCGCGCCATCCCGCAGACCACCAGCGCCGTGGCCATACCGGCAAGGCAGGTCGGCCAGCCCAAGGGACGATCGGTGGCCGACATGATCATCAGCAGCACTGCCGTAGCGCCGATCCCCGCCATGGCCGCCATCCCGCAGCGGGAGAGCGGTTCGCGCGTGAGATCGCTCATACAATGGCCCGCAAGCCTGCGCCGCTCTGCCCAGCGCAGCATCGCGAAGGTCACGGCGATGGCAGCCAGCGAGGGCAGGGCGAAAGAGCCCAGCCATTGCCCCAGCGGCGGCATCGCGCCGCCATACAGCACCAGATTGGCCGGGTTGGAGATGGGCAGCACAAAGCTGGCCGCATTGGCCACCAGCGCGCAGGCGAACAGCGCGGGCAGGGGATCGGCCCTTGCCTTGCGTGCGGCGGCGAAGACGGCCGGGGTCAGCACCACGGCGGTGGCGTCATTCGACAGGAAGGTGGTGATGACGATCCCGGCGATATAGACCAGCAGGAACAGGCGCGCCGGGCTGCCCCCGGCGTGGATGGCGGCGGTGGCGGCCACCCAGTCGAACAGGCCATGCTCGCGCGCGGTTTCGCTCAGCAGCATCATGCCGATGAGGAAGAGGTAGACATCGAGCCCCTTGCCGACCGCGCCCAGCGCCGCCCCGACCGGCATCAGCCCGAGCAGCACCAGCAGCAGCGCGCCGCCTGCCGCCCAGATCGCCTCGGGCCAGCGAAAGGGGCGCGCGATCACGCCTGCGGTGGCCACGCCGCAGATCAGCCAGACAGCGCCCATGCCCCAATCCATCAAGACTGGTCCGTTCCGCCGCAGGCCGGGCGCAAGATCCCGGCAAAGCCCAGCCACAGCCCCACGCTGACCACGGCAAAGCTGCCCAGCACGTAAAAGGCCACGCGATATCCCAGCTCCTGCGCCAGCCAGCCGCCAATCGCCGGGCTGAGCGCGGCGCCCATCCCCTGCACCGTCATCACCGCGCCTTGCCCGACATTGACCCGCCCCGTGCCGCCGAGCAGGCAGGCAACGAGCCCCGGCACCGCCACGCTCTGTAATCCGGCGCCCACACCATCGAGCGCCTGCACCGGCCAGACGCCCCAATTCTCGATGACGCTGCCCGCCAGCAGACCCCGCAGCGGCAGGGCGGCAAAGGAGATCAGCAGCACCAGCCAGTAGCCGCGCCCGGCGGCCATGCGCATTGCCAGCAAGGCTGTGGCGATCATCACCCCCTGCGCTACCACCACCGTCTGCGCGACAAACATCGCCGGATCGCCTTTGCCTGCGCCCACCACCGCCAGCCCGTAGAGCGGCAGCATGGCGCCATTGCCCAGATGGAAGCAGGCCAGCGCCGCCGCCAGGATCAGCATCGGTCGATTGCCGAGCAGCATCCGGAAACCCTGTGCCTGATCGTTCCCGGCACTTTTTGCTTCCAGGCCACGCGCAGCGCGATGGTCGATGGCGCGCTCGGGGATCGCCAGAACCGAGGCGATGGCCAGCACGCCGAAGACCGCGGCCAGGTAGAAGATCGCCACCATGCCAAAGCGCCAGCCCAGATAGCCCGACAAGCCTGCTCCCACCATATTGCCGGCGTGATTCCAGGCCTGATTGCGTCCGTTTTGAGCGTTGAAGCCGCTCTGCCGCACGATGCCCAGCGTCATGCCCGTCACCGCCGGGCCGATGGCGGCCCCGGCGATTGCCGTGGCGATCTGGCTGACGGTCACAACCGGCGCCGATTGCGACAACAGGATGAGAAAGGAGGCCAACACGGTGCAGATGCCGGTGACGATCACCACCAGCCGCTTTTTCTCGGTATGGTCGATGAAGGCGCCGGCTGGCACCGTCATGATCATGCCGGCCACGCCCCCGGCGGTCATCACCGTGCCGATGGGGCCGGAGGTCCATCCGCGCTGCTGCAGAAAAACGCCCAGAAACGGGCCGATCCCCGCCTGCATGTCGGCCATGAAGAAATTGAGGGATTGCAGCGCGGCCTTCGCCTGGCCCTTCGATGATGGTTCCTGCGTCTCGAACGGCAGTGATCTGGCGGCCATGAGGGTTTTCCCGAAAGCTGTCTCCGGAAGGGAGAATGTGCCTGATCGGGAATGGGTGCATCGCAGGGAGGATTTTATGCGGGGAGCGTTCGGGCGTTCCGGTCAGCGCAATCTTGGTCAAAGCATTAAGGAACAACCCTCATGCCCCTTGATTTGGAATGAGACCGGGCTGACAGCAGTGACAGACCGCATGTTCCAGACCTTCCAGGACGTACCCATCATGACGAAGCGATCGATTACAGCGACCATCATTGGCTGCGCCGCCATGGCGACCCTGGCACTGGTTGGCCCGGCGCTGGCCCGCGCGCGCGCGCCCAGCGCGAACAGCGACCAGGCGCATGGCCCGCAAAGGCTGGTCGACAAGGCGGCCTCGGTCGCTGTCGAGTTTCAGCGCGATCAGGGCAAGGCCGGTATCATGCGCCAGGCGCGTGGCATGTATATCGTGCCGGAATACGGGAAGGCTGGCTTTATCATCGGCGGCAAAGGCGGCGCCGGCGTGGTGACGGTGCGCCATGGCACGAACTGGACCTCGCCCGCGTTCTTCAACTTCGGTGGCTTGAGCGCCGGGCTGCAAATCGGCGGTGAGGGCGGGTCCTTGATCTTCTTGCTGATGAACCAGAAGGCCGTCAACGCTTTCCGCCGCGACAATAAATTCGCGCTGACCGCCAACGCCGGTCTTTCGGTGGTCACCTATTCGACTGCGGATCAGGCCAATCTTGGCCGCGCCGATGTGGTTCTGCTCACCAACACCAAGGGCGCCTACGCAGGTGCGACGATCGAAGCCAGCAATGTTGGCGTGGATGGTGGGCGGACCCGTGAATTTTATGGCCAGATGATCAATCAGAATGCGCTGCTCGATGGCCGCGTGCCGCCGACGGCCGGTGCCCGCATCTTGCTGAGGGTGCTGCCGCGCTGAGCGGCAGTGGGTGATCGCGCGGGCCTTTGAGATACCAGGCGATCTCATCCTGACAGAGCTTGCGGGTGCGAGGCTTTTCGGGGAATTTGAGATCGCCGAGCTGCTTTGACGGATCAACCTTGAGCCCGATCTCGCGGCCTCGCAGCCCCGTGGCCCACCCGAAAAAGACCTTCAGCTCGGCGGCGAGGCGATTGGCACGGACCTTCGCGGTTTTGCACTTATCGTTGACGAGCTTGACGAGGTCGTCCTCCGTAACCTCGTATATGCTGCGCTTGCCGATCTTCGGAGCGATGTCGAGTTCGAAGATCTTCCTTTTGTCCTTGATGGTTCGGGGCTTGTTGATCGGCTTGGCGCGTGACGCCCGTCCGTCAAGCACAGCCTCCATGTTGAGCTGGTGCGCTCGGCTGACGGTCATCTCCGCGCGCTTCTGCTGCGCGCTCACTTCACGCGGGTTGATGCCTTTTTCGACCTGCTCGTTGATATTGGTGGCCCATTTGCGCGCATCGGCAATCGGGAAAGCCGGGAAGAACCCGAGCGTCCAACGCAGCAGCTGTTTGCGCCCGGTAATCCGCCGTGCGTATTTCCAGCTCTTTTTACCGCTGGAGAGAACTTCCAGGACCAGACCGGGGGCCATCCCGTCAACGATGCAACCTTTTCGCAGCGCCTCGATCGCTGCGGTGGATAGCGTAACCTTGCGTGTCATCACCGACTCCATGGTCGGCTCTCGCATCCAAAAACCACGATACACATCGCGATACAATTGTTGTCCAAACCAGGCGAACTCAGGCCAACTGAGTCCACATCGTGAACCACCGCGATTTGACGTGATAGGGACAAAAAAGCCGAATCAAGTGGATTCGGAAAAGATCAATTGGCTGTTTCATTACGATTTTCTTAAGTGGCGGACCACAATCGAAAATCCTGACAACTGGCTGGGGCGGGAGGGTGCCATATATGCCATTTTAGCCTCGCAAATCTGCCGTTTTTGGAAGGGGGCAGGGGGCATAATACCCCCAGAGATACCCCCAAAATTTAGATGTGATTGGGGGAAAGTGCCGCGATCCAGTCGCGAATTTCGCCCTCAATCCAGCCCACAGCCTGCGCTCCGAGTCGCAGCGGCTTGGGAAACGTGCCCGCGTTCATCATGCGGTAGATGCTCGACCTGCTAAGACCGGTCATCGACTCGACTTGAGGGCGGCGCAGGATGGCCATGGCCGTATCCGGAGACAGATTTGCGCTCATCATCATGCCAAAGGTGCCCCGATGTGCTTGGGGAAGTGGCGAGTGGCATCGGCCAGCAACCGCTTGCCCAGATCTGAAAGGCTCCGGTGCAGGGGCGCGAGCCCGGCGAGCGAAATTGCTTCCTGATCGGCGCTTTCAACCAGCGCGGCGACAGCATCCAGCGAGCCGAAAACATCGGCCAAGCCTTCCTTGGTCGCTTCAGGCAGCACGTAATGTGGGTCAAAAACCGTCAGATCGACGACGCGGGGCGTTTGGTCCCCATTATCCTTGCTCATCAGTTCAGACCCCCGAGGAGAGCCCGACTATCAAAGGGATTTTTGGTGGCCGGGCGATACCGGGGTGGTAAACCGGGAAGCGATGCAAAACCGGCAGGCGCGAAGCCTCCCGTGTATGCCCGACCATAAAAAAGCGCGCCAGAAATCTTCTGACGCTGCGATGGGTCGCATCGTTTTGACCGGTTACCACACCGCATCGGCACCGTTTTCGTGCCGACCTGAAAATGGCTATAGGGATTCGAACCCATTGGCAAGAACCGATTGGAACCTGCCCCCTGAATTCCACACAAAATCAACGTCCCGTCCTTTCAATTGGGTCGATGTTCAACCGGCGGCACAAACCCACTGCCGCCGCGCTGGTCAGGCCCAGCGAGTCCATCACGACGCACCAGTGCGGGGCTTGGGAGCGATCCCTAGCGCTCAAGCCCAGCACCAACCGGCGCAGCAATTCCGTTTCCGTTAGGTCCGCCAGATCGGCGCGCTTCGCGTCACGCGCGCGCACTGAAGGCTGGTCGAAGCCCACCGGTTCAATCTCCATGTGGCTGTGGTCGGGCGTGGCCCGCAGGGCCTCCGCTGCCTCGCGCGTCATCCATGCGGCGCGCGAAAGGCGACGGGTGAAGTGATCGCCCGCCGCACTCAGATACGCCCGATGCGCGGGGTTCCAGAGAACCACCGCGCAAGAGGCATCGACAGCGGAGGCGGCGCGCACGATCACGCGGCGGCAGGCTTCGCGGCGGGATCGAGGCCAGCCCAGACCGCATGCGGGCGGGTGGCCAACTCAAAAGAGGGCGCGTACTCGCAGAATTTCAAGGTGGTCGCTTCGGGAAGCGGCTTGGCCATGTAGGCGTCGAGCGCCGCTTTCAACTCGGCCTGTTCCGCAGCGGCTGCCGATACGTAGATGACGGCCTTGGGCGGGATGACTTCGGCCAGCCTCATGCCCTGTTCTTCCGCGATGCGCTTGCGGGCCGTCTCGAAATGGGCCGCGTCCATCTCGATGCCGATGAACCGGCGCCCGGTGCGGACTGCGGCAACGCCGGTCGAGCCGGAGCCCATGAAGGGATCGAGGATCACATCGCCGCAGATCGCCAGCAGATCGGCCAGGAGCGCGGTGGGCTTGCCCGCGATATGGTGCTTCTTCTCGCTCTGGGTGGCGAGGCGCACGTACTCCGGCGCGATGAAATCAGCCTGTTCGTCTACCTCATGGTGGAACACGCCGGGGGCGCAGGGGCCTTCCTTGCCCATCTGGCCGTTGCTGCCCCACGCCAGAAATTCGCACTGGTTGCGATAGGCACCCTTGCGGGGGCGGGTGCCCTCGGTTTTGTCCCACACGGCGGCGCCGCGCCACGTCCAACCACCGGCCTGCAAGGCATCCGTGGTAGCGGGATACTGGCGCCAGTCGGTGAAAACGCCGATGATGCCCTCGGGCCGGGTGACTTCGCGGCACAGGCCCAGCCACAAGGTGGACCACAGCGTGAAGGAACGCTGATCGCGGTTGTCTCCCGAAAACTCAGGATAGAGGCCGCGCGCCTTGGGGCCCTGATACTTGTTGCTGGTGGCGAGCGTGCGGGCGGTGCTGTGGATGCCGCCGCTCGAATAGGGCGGATCGGCCAGCACGTCCGTAACCCCGGCTTCAGCCAACTGTGGCAGCGCGCGCAGGCAATCTCCATGGATCAGCAGGGCATCGCCCACCACCTCCGCGCGGATGCCGTTGGCGGCCAGCGCCCACAGCACATTGACGGGGAACTGGCGGGCGGCGGTCTCAGGCATGCGGGCGTCCTTTTTCGATAGTGTCGGCGGGCACCAGCGCGCGCTGATGCTTGCACCCACCATCGACGTCCGAGCGCGCACCACAACGCGGGCACATTGTGCGCGGCGCCACCACAGGGCGCTTGTCGCCACGACCGCGCGGCAGGCGGCGCATGCGCAGCAAGTCAGCCGCGCGGACCACGTGCCGGGCGGGCTCGGGTTTGCCATCCATATGGGACTTGAGGGCGATACGCAGGGAAGCGGCCAGTGCCTCGCTGCCCATGCGGATGGCGTCCTCTGGCCGGATCATGCCGAGTTCGACCATATTGAGTTCTTGGAGCCCATCGGGCGTCATCACTTTGCGCGGGGCGACCACGGCTTGGGCCGCAAAGCGGCGGATACCGTCAAGCGACAGGCCGGTCTGTTCTTCCAGTGCGAAGGGGGAATAGGCCGCGCCGTCGCGCTCGACCGCCGCCACGATCATCTGCATGCGTCGGTCTGGGGTGCGGATCGGGCGGCGGGCATAGGTGTGGGGAACAGGCTGTGGCGGCACCGGGCCGCTGGCTTCATGCTGCATGGGGTGCTTCCTTAGAGTGTGGCCGCGTAGCGGTCGAAAAGGTCCATCTGGTTCAAATCGTCTTCTGAACCTTCGGCGCAGAAACGAGCGCGGCGAATGGCGGCCATCACGTCTTCCCGGCGCGGGGTACGCATGGGCAGTTCAGCCATCGCCGGGTTGGGGATGGCCGAGGGGACGATGCCGTAATCATACTGAAGCGTTGCGTGCCATGTATGCCCGCAGAGGTCGTTGGTGCAGCGGAAATGAAGGCCGCGTACCAAAATGGTGACTTCCTCGCTGGTGCGGCGCTGGCCCGGCCTCGTGCAATGCGGGCAGCGCAGATTGCCGTCGCGGGTGGCGACTGGCGGCAGGTAAAGGGGAGGGGATTCGGCTTCCATCACTTCAACCCTCATTTCAGTGAATTTTATAACGCATGGTTAAGAAATGTTGGCTTTTCGTTAGGCATGACCCGTTTTGATGAGGTTTTGAGCCGTTTTCGCGCCAACTCCGCTTTGAAGTGCGGTTGAAGTGGGGTCTAGTCTCGCACTGAAACGCCACTTCAGACTGTGCTCTGTCGTTAAGACAGATTATGAACTGGCCGAGCCAAGGGCGAATCGGCTCTGGCCCGCTGAATGCCGGGCATGGGGGAGTTTTGCCGCGCGTATGCATAACCTTGGCATCATGAATATTTTTTAATTAAAAGGCAAGGCTACTTTAATGACCGAAGACGGCAAATTCAGCGGCCATGACAACGTGATCCCGTTTCGCCCTGAAAGCGACGGGAACTTTCGCGTGGATCTGACGGCTGAAAGGGTGCTGCGAATTAAAGCGCGCATGGCTGACTTGAAGATTGACCAGTCCAGCCTTGCCTCGGCCACGGGCCTAAGCAACAGCGCGATCAGCCAAATTTTCACACTGAAGATTAAGCGGACGCGCCATTTTCCGGCTATTGCCAAGGCGCTCAAGGTCAACGTCTCTTGGCTGCTGGCCGATACCGATCAGCGCATTGATCTGAGTGACGGGCAGGGCGGAACTGTTTCGGAGGAATGCTTGCCCGATCTGCTCAATCAGGAGGATTTCAGCAACACGAAGGTGGATACGATACACACCGACGATATCCCGGCGGCACAGTTTGAGCGCAAGCGCACTACGATCCCCTTGGTGGAAATCGATCTTTCGGCAACGTCGCGCCATCACGTCAACGATCTGCCTGCCAAGCTGCAAACCCTGATGATGGATCGCGAATTTGTGCGGATGCACACCCAAGCGGACCTATCCACTGTGATGCTGGTGCAAAATATCGGTGACGTGATGGCCCCCACGCTGCTGAATACCGATTTGCTTCTGATCGATACCTCGCTGCGCGCTCTTGACCGAATGGATGCCATTTGGCTGATGCGTTATTCGGGCATGTTCATGATACGCAGGGTGCGCAAGACGGCCAATGGCCTGCGCCTGATGCCCGGTAATCCCGCGATCCCTGATGAAGTTGTGGCAGAAGGTGATGTTGAGTTTTTGGGCCGAATTGCTGGCTTCCATCGAAAGCTTTGAGCGCATCCTAGCATGATAGAATAGTTTTAAACCACTCAGATTTAATCTTTACCCGACTCGTAAGCCCCCCCTATCGCCCCTGTGTCTTGGCCAATTGGCTTAGTAACAGGGGCTATTTTTATATGCGGATTTTATTAGGTGCGGCTGCAATGTTGTTGCTGGCAGGCTGTGGCTCGGACGGCGCCAATTCTGGTGGCGGCAAAGCCTCTGAAGCGCAGGGGGCCCCGGCGCTCAAGGTAACTGCTGCCGAAGTTTCCAAGGCCTTCCAGAAGAATGAAGCAAAGGCCAAATTGACCTATGACGGGCATACGCTCGAGGTCACCGGGAAGGTCAAGGATATCGACCTTGATATTGGTGACTCGCCTGTCATCAAGTTGCGCGGGTTCGGTGAGTCCATGGGAATGGGCCTCACTCAGGAGGGCAAGCTTTCTGATGTAGACGTCCACGGTCTATCGAAGGAGGATGCCGCGAAGATCGATAAGGGGCAAAGCCTGACCTTCATCTGTGGCGGCGTTGATGAAGTGATGGGTAGCCCGCAATTGAGCGATTGTAAGGTCAAGGTCTAAAGCTAGCTCCTCTTTGCAGGAATGGCGGGCCGGTGAGCCCGCCATTCTCATCAAATCGTTTTTCCACCGCTTTGAACAACAAGGATTCAGGCCAGAAGCTTGCCCTTGCGATAGCATGAGACGTATCTTGACCTCCCTATCGCAACGGAGTCGGATAGATGATCGAAGTACATTTTTCCCAAGATTACGTTTTCAAATTTAACGACTTGTGGGAGGAATTTTTGAAAGGCAAGGCTGGGCGCAGTATGCCCTTTCCCCAAGACCCTATTGTTTTTCATCATAATCTTCCCGCAAATCGGCATGGTCGTTGGGTTCATGCGGAATTTTGTTTATTTATGGATGAGCATGAATTTCCGTATCTTCGAATGCAATAGAACATGTTCGATTGATGGGCCGGTCAGCCCGCCAATTCCATATCCAGATCCGTGGTGTAGCCGTCCTTGCTCATGTTGTGCTGCACGTTGACCATGCGCCACGCCTTGGCATCGATCTCAGCCTTGAAGCCGCTGACCTTGGCCCGCGCGCCCGCCGCCACCGCCGGATCTCCATAAGACAGCGTGAACTTTAAGCGCCCGCCGCGCCGGGCCAGCCTGTTGCTTTCCGACCCCGCCGCCGCCGCCGCGTCAGCCTTGCTGGAATAGATCCGCTTCAGCCGCTTGCGCGTGCTGCCCCCGGCGCCGACCACCACGCGCTTGCCGGTGCTCTGGTCGAAATATTGTGCCTCCGCTCCGTTCTGGCCGCTGTCGCGCGATGACTCCTCATATTCGGGCCTGCCGCCCATCTGGCGCGTGATCGTCAGTGTGGGCAGGGTTTTACCGCCTGCCGTGGTTTTCGCGCTGTGCGGGCTGAAAATCAGCCTTCCTGCCTTCACCGTGGCGGCAGCGTCATACCGGCGGCCCAGATCGCGCAGAAACTGCATATCGCTCTTGTGGGCCTGCTCTGCCGAGGTGACGACAACGCTGGCCAGATCAGGGTGGCATTTCGCAGTCAGACCGTTGGCCGCCGCAACCGCCGCGACGATCTGACCCAGCGTCTGACCGTGGTGGCTCTTGTTCTTGCGCTTGCGAAAGCTGCCCGCCAGATCCGCCGACCGCGCCGAGATGGTTATCGTATCGGACTCCTGGCTCACGCCGCCGCCCCAGCCAATGCCATCGACCTTGAAGGTGCCCTTTGACACCAGACCGACCTTGACCCCCGTGCCGCGCTCCCAGCCCAGCGAGACCGCCAGCAGCGCGCCCTTTTTAGGCATGGCAAGCTTGCCATCGTGATCCGACAGGCAGATTTCCAGCCTATCGGCTTTCTCGCCCGTGTCCTCGACCAGCGTGAGGCTGATAATCCGCGGGGCCATTTTCTCGGTCAGATCCTTGTTGCCAAGCGTCACCTTCCAAGCCGGTTTCGGGTTCACATAGCCGGTCATGCGTCTTCGCCTTCCTCCACGCGCATCAGCTCGATGGTGAAATCGATGCTGCGCGCGTAACCGCCCTCAATGATGTTGGTGTGCTTCTCTTCCAGACTCTCGATGGTGAAGAAGCCCATGACCTGATCGCGCATCACCAACGGATAGGCGTCGCCGGTATTGGCCATCTCGGCCAGTGTCTCGATATGGCTGTACTTGCCGGTGATCTCGGGAATCAGCGTCCCGTTGATGGTGACGTTATCCGATGCCTGGCCGGTGAACTGGACGGCAGGCAGCACGCCGAAACGATCCTTGCGTGCCTGCGCCCAGATGCGATGCCGCTCAAACTCATTATAGAGCGCAGTGCTGGTGTCGAAGATGAAAAGGCCAATGGCGACAAACATCAGAAATCGTCTCCGTAGCTGTCATGGCCCTTGGCGCGGGTGGCCTGATGAATTTTGCGCATGACCCGATCAGCCAGCGCATCGGCATTTTCGCCGGGCTGCTGATGGATATGGATCTCGAACTTGACCGGGCCACGCGAAGCTGCAGGCGCGCGGGCGCTCTCCGCAGCAGCGGCGCGCAGGCCACCGGGCGCGCCAAGCACCGGCTTTGCGCTGGCAGCCGGGGCGAGCGACATGGCCCCGGCGCCGACGACAGCGGTGGCCACGCGGCGCATGGAATGGACGGGATGATGCCCGCTGCGATCAAGGCCGATGGCCAAGCCGCTGGCGATATGGCCGCCGTATGCCATGAACACGCGGGAGGGTGAGCGGATCTGCAACTGGTTGGCGAAATTGCCGCCCACATTGTCCGCCATGTTGCCCGCAGCATCCATGGCCTTGGCGCCGAACTTCTTGATGCCATTGGCCGCGCCAGAGGCGATATCCGCGCCCCACTGCACAGCCTTGCCCAGCGTGGTGCTGCTCAGCCATGCGGTGAAGCCTGTCCAGCGGCCCTTCACCCAATCGATACCCTCGCCAAAGCCAGCCTTGATTCTGGTCCACGCTTGGCTGAAGGCGCCGCTTACTGCGCCCCACCCTTCATAGGCCTTGCCACCAAGCCAGACCAGCACGCCCGCCACTGCGCCGAGCCTCTGGCGCAGCCACGCGACCGCCGGGGCGCAGAACGCCTTGACGCTGTCCCAGCCTTCACGAAAGGCGGCGGTGATGCGGTCCCAATTGTTGTAGATTTTGGTGCCAGCCCAGACGAGGGCGGCCACCATGGGCGTAAAGATCACCATGGCAGTCAGGAACACGTTGCGGATGCGCGTCCAGTGCTTTTCGAAAAAGCCGCTGATGCCCTCGCTAAAGGCGTTCCATTTGCCCTTCACCCATGCGACGCCTTCGCCAAGGGTGCTCTTGATGTTGTTCCACCCACGGCTGAAGGCGCCGCTGATCTCATCCCAATGGTTGTAGATTTCATAGGCGGCCACGCCCACCGCCACGGCAATGCCCGTCCAGAGCAACACCATGGGGTTCGCAAGCATCATGGCGCCCGCCTGCGCGACACCGCGCGCCATAAACAGCGCGGCGCCGCGCACGACGTTGAAGGCCGTCGCTATCTGGGGGAAGGCCGCAGCAATGGTGCCCGCCGCGCGAAACTTGCTCCACGCGCCCCATAGCTGGGCAACCGGCCCCAGCAGGCCGCCAAAGGCCAGCTTGGCCGCGCCGGTAGCAAGGCGCATGCCGACCAGCGCCATGACCGCAGTGCCGATCCAGCGGAAGGCGGTGGGATGGGCGTTGGCGGCATCGGTCAGCCCGCGCACGGCACCGGTGGCCATGCGCAGGGCGCCGGTCATGTTTTCCAGCAGGCCGCCCTTGCCGCCCGCAGCGACAAGGAAATCCTGCGCCGCCGCCTTCAACTGGCCGCCTTGCCCGAAAAAGCTATCCTTGGTCTGGTTATAGGCCTGATCGAGACTCTGGGTCTTTTCGAAGGCCTCGCGCGACCGCAGGATGGTGGGCAACTGCTTGTTGATCAGGTTGAACAGCGCGCCGCCGGTCTTACCGAACAGCAGCATATTTTCGCGCTCAACATCCTTCACGCCCCGCTTCTGATAGGCGGGCAGCACATATTTCCGATAAAACTCGACAGGATCGGTGGAGAGGCTGGCGGCGGCCTCGCTGTTCATCGGATTGGCGCCGTTCTTGAACGCCTTGATGCCGCCGACCTTGTTGTAGATGATGGCGTCTTTGTTCCACAGGCCAAGGCGCAGCATTTCGCTGGCGGCGGCCTGATTTTTGACCATGCCGTTCATGCGCGAATAGGCGCTTTGCAGGCCGACGCCCGCGCTGTCGTGCATTTCCGCGATCAGCGGCTCAAAATCGGCAAACATGGTGCGCGCGGACAGCTTCATGCCCGCAGTGCCGGCGCGTGCCAAAAAGCCCTGATAGGCCGCCGCATCGACGGTGCCGCCAGACGATTGGATCGCGCGAAACAGGCCATCGGTCAGAGAGGCGGCGCGGTGCGTGTCCGTTGTGCCGCCCGCCTGCTCGACGAAGCGCAGGAAGTAACGTTCCTGATCTTCGCTCATCTCATGGCCGCTGGCCTTCAGCGTGGCCGCCATCTTGGCCATATAGGGCGCCATCAGCTTGGCGCCCTTCAACTGTTCCTCAATGGTGTGTTCGCCGCTCTCGCGGAAGGCGCCCTGCGCTTCCAGCAGATAGCGCATGTTGTCTTTCGCGCTCGATCCGGCGACGCCCATGGCCTTGGAATAGGCAGTCAATTCATCGACCGCCTTGTCGCCCAGCCCAAGGATATGCATTTTGTTCTGCATGGCCTGAAATTCGCCAGCAGCATGCGCAACACCGGCAACAGGGGCGGCAAAGACGGCGGCGCCCATCAGGGTGGCCATGCCCTCTTGGCGGTAGGCCGAGGCGCTTTTCTGCATCTTTGAGATGCTGCCCTCGATCTCCATCAGGCGCTTTTTGCGCGTGATGAGGGCTTCGGCGCTGGCCACTTCCTGTTTCGCCAACTCATGGCGATACCTGATGCTGTCGGTAAGTTTGCCCTGGCTGATCGCCGCATCCAGTTCCTTGAACCGCGTCTTGGCCTGCACAAGCTCGCGGTTCATGGCCTTCATTTCGGAATTGGAAGAGCGCCCAAGTCCGACCATGGACTTGAGCGCTCCGGACAGTCCGTCCATAGCCGTGAAGCGAACGACAAGGTTCAGATCGTTCGACATTATTCAACGCCTCGCATGTCTTTGAAGCGCTTCACGGCCAGTTTCTGCCAACGCGCCAGTTCGATAAGATTCATCGGCTCAAGCACATCGGGCGGCCAATGAAAGACGGCGGCAATGTCCGCCATCATGTCATCGACGGTCAGGCCTCCGTGGTCTGATCCGTCTCCGGGGCCGCCGTCTTCTTCGTGAAAAAACCATAGATGGCCCCGCCGATCTCGCCGATATCGAGGATATCGAGCGCGGCGGCTTCATGCGGGCCCACGGTGGGCATGGCGATGCGCGGCGTGAGGGCGATCAGGCTTTCGATATCGCCGTTGACCAGCCCGTTGACATTGAGGCCGCGCAACTCGCCCGCGTTGGGGCGGCGCAGGGTCAGGGTGTCGATGGTCACGCCATTGTCGCGCTTGATCGGCTCGGACAGCTTCACGGTGACGGCCTTGGCGACGCCGGGCAGGGTCAGGGTGGGGGCGGTGGGGGTTTTCGTCATGGGGATGCCTTTCGAGGTCGGGGGATGCGGTGAAATGGCTTCCCGCTCCGGCGCGCCCGCAAATTCGCGCCGGGGCGGGAAAGGGGCTTAGTCGGAGACCGCGTTGCGGATTTCCTCGTATCGATCGACACCGAAAACGAGGAAGACCATGGACAGGAAGTCGATGGTGAGCCAGTTCTCGCCGTCGACGTTCAACTCGTAATAGGCGACCGCGAAGGTGCCCTTGTGCTGGGTGTCGTCGCCCACCTTCTGCTGGCCCAGATCGATGGTGGTCCAGCGGCCCAACACGTTGACCTCGAGCACGCGCACCGCGCCGCCGCCCTCTTCCTGAAAGGCACCGGCAAAGCGGGCATGCACACCGTCAAACGAGCCGATTCCGAACTGGCGCAGCATGCCTGCGATCAGGCCGCCCACGGTGGCCTCCAGTTCCATCTTTTCGAGGCCCTGATCGACCTGAAGCGGGCCGAGCATGCCGCCGCCGCGCCATTCGGCCATCTTCAGCGCCAGCTTGGGAAGGGTGACTTCCTGAACGATGCCGCTGTGGCCGATACCGTCCAGATAGAGGTTCATATTCTTGAGTTTCGCGGGGAAGCCCATCGCGCAATGCTCCTGTCAGATAGGGGGGATCGGCGCGGCGCGTCAGGCGGCAGCGGCGTTGGAGGTGTTGGCCAGCCCGCTCAGCGCGCCGGTATAATAGGTGTCGGTGATCGTCTGATTTTCGGTCAGCTCTTCGAGCGGCGCGCAGGGCGTGAAATCGTAATCCAGCGCCAGACGGCCCGCCGCCAGATCGCCCGAGGCGTTCTTGCTGGGATCGAACCACGCCTTGCCGCCGATGATCTGGCCGTTGGTGACCATCTTGCGCAGGGCGCCGTTGATCTTGGTCAGCAGCATCTTGACCAGCGCTTCGGTGATCGGCTTGTCGATGTAGGGGAACAGCGCTTCCTGAAAGGTGTCCTGAAGCACCTGGCTGGTGCGGACAGCGCTTTCGAAGACCCACGCATCCTCATCCGAGCGGGTGCGATTGCCCCAGAAGCGATAGCCGTTGTAACAGATGATGGTGGTGATCCCGGCGGCGTTCAGAACCGCCGCGTCGGTGGTGTCATCGTCCATTGCCCACGAAACATCATAGGCGGTGCCGGTCATACCGGTGATGACGACATTCGAAAGCGTCTTCTGCCAGCCCTGCGTCTGATCGATGTAGGAGCGCAGGCCCAGCGCGCAGCCGATGGTGTGGGTGGCGCCCTTGTTCGATGCGGGCCAGAACAGCATCAGTTCCTTGTCACCGAACTGCTCGGCATAGGTGACCGCCGCGTCGCGCGTGGCGCCCTCGGCCATGCAGTAGGCGAAGCCGCGCAGGCGCTTGGCAACAGCGATCAGGCCGTTGGTCACGTCCTCGCTGTCTAGGCCGGGGGCGCCGAGGATGCGCGGGCGCACACCCGTCTTGGCCTCGGCCATCAGCAGGGCCTGCATGCCGGTGTAGGCCGCCACGCCAGCGGTGCCCAGCACCTTGGTATCCTGATCCTGCGCATCGACCGCCACGCGGACCACGATGATTTTCGGGCTGACAATGCCCTGAATGGCGGCCAGCGCCGGATAAAGCGTGCCGACCTTGCCCGCCTTGGCCAGCGCGGCGGTAACATCGGTGATCAGCACCGGCGTATCGAGCGGGAAGGTGAGGGCATCGGCATCCGTGCCGGTGGCCACGAGACCGATAACCGAGGTGGCGACGGTGGCAGGCGTCAGAGAGGTGGACGACAGGATATTGGTTTTGATGCCGTGCATGGGCGATCCTTCAGCGAGAAAGGGGGATGGTCTGGGCGGTCAGGGAGTTTGAGGGGCCGCGCCGCACGCGCTCGACCGTCAGGGCCGCCGTGCCGCGCGCGTAATCGCCGGTCAGCGTCACCTTCCTGATTTTGATGGCCGGGAGCCAACGGCGCATGGCCATGGCCGCCGCCGAGGTCAGCAGGAGGCCAGTGGCGCGGGTGAGGGGCTGATCGAGGATTTCAAACCCGATCCACCCGTATTCCGGGCGCATGGGGTAGGTGACCAGCGGCGTGGACAGCAGGTCCTCAATGCACTCATCGTCATAGGCATCGCCCGAGATGACCGCCCCGGTGGTATGGCTGATGCTGGTTGTCATGCGACCGGCCCGCCCGAAATGACGAGGCCCGCCGCGACCTTCTCATGCTTGTGAGTGCCCAGCGCGATTCCGCCTGCTTTGACCTCGGCGCCGGAGATCTCGCCGTCGCTGGTGATGGGGCCGGTGCAGTGAAGCGGGCCTTCGAAGGTCACCCCGGCCTCTGCCACCACCTTGAAGGTGGCCCCGGCGGCCAGCGTGTAGACCAGTTGGTGCGCGGCCCAATCGTAAGACAGCGTGGTGCCATCCTTGTATTTCACAAGGGCAGTGTTGGCCTTGACGATCTGGGGGAAGCCGGGGCGGGGCAGGCCACGCAGCGCGCGGGCCGCGCCGATCTCGCCGCCGGGGCACAGCAGCATGACGCCCTCGCCAATCTCAGGGTCGGTCCCGGTGGACATGGGCCCGGCGCCAGCTTCGAACCACTTGATCGGGGGCGTCAGGCTTTCGTCGTCCAACTCCACCACGATCATGCGCGTATCGGCATCCACGCTGGCAATCGTGCCTTCGCGGATGATCTGATCGGCATCAGAGGGGGTGTCTTCGGGCGTTCTCATGCCCCGACCATGGGGCGACCACAGCGGCGTCTCTATGGTGCGGAATTGTCGGGCGGGGCGCCACAATGGCCGCGCGTCGCGGGTGGGCGGCGCCTCGGCCACTACCATCTACATGGCTACAAGCTCCACCATCGATCTGTCGCAATTGCCCGCACCCGAGGGCGTGGAAACGCTCGATTTTGAGGCGATCCTTGCCGAATACGTTGCCATCGCGACGCCGCTGATCGACTTCAATCCGAACTTCCCCGGCGATCCCGTGACAAAGATCCTGTCGGCGCTGGCTTACCGCGAAGTCTATTGGCGCACCCGCGTCAATGAGGCGGTCAAGGCGGTGATGGTCGCCTATGCGATCAAGGGCGATCTGGACAATCTGGGCGCGCTGATGGGTGTAGCCCGCCCTGTCGTCACCCCGGCAGATGCCACCGCCGGCACCGCCGCCGTGATGCTCGACGATGAAAGCTATCGCGCGCTGATCGTGCAGGCGCCGCAGGGCTATTCGGTGGCCGGGCCGGAGGGCGCCTATATCTTTCATGCCTTGGCGGCATCGACCGATGTGCAGGACGTGTCGGTCAACGCGCCTCAGCCTGACGATATTAAGGCGCTCGTTATGGGCGTACTGGCCGCCCATGGCGCGGATGCAGCGCTCACGGCCGCCATGCAGACCACGCTTGATGAAGCGGTCTGGCCGGGCACGGTGGAGGTTTGCGTCCTGTCAAAGCAGGGCGACGGCACGGCGCCGGAAACCCTGCTCGATACCGTCGATGCGGCCCTGTCGAGCGATGATGTGCGCCCGCTCACCGATTACGTTAAGGTCAAGTCGGCCGAAATTCTCAACTATGGGATCGATGCCGAACTGACCTTTTTCGACGGCCCCGACCGGGCCGTGGTGCTGGCCAAGGCCTTGCAGCAGTTGGAGGACTACAAGGCGGCATCGCGCCGCCTAGGCCGCGATATCGTGCGCGCGGCGATCATCACCGCCCTGTGCCCCAAGGGCGTTCAGAATGTGAAGCTGAACAGCCCGCCCGAGGATATCCCGGTCAATCAGCAGCAGGCGGGCAACTGCACCGGCTCGACGGTGGCCAACATGGGCGTGGGCGAATGACCGCCCGCAGCGTCCTGCCGCCCAACACCAAAGCGCTGGTGCTGGCCTTCGAAACCGTGGGCACCACCCGCCTTGAGGCCGTCACCAACCCGATCCGCTCGCTGTGGTCGGCCCAAGATTGCCCCGAGGCCTTTTTGCCCTGGCTCGCGTCCACCGTGGGCGTGGAGACGTGGGACCCGGCCACGCCACTTCAGCTTCGCCGCACGCGCGTGGCGCAGGCGATCACCATCCACCGCAAGAAGGGCACCGCCAGATCCGTGCAGGATGTGATTGCGGCCTATGGCGGCACGGCGGTGCTGAAGGAATGGTTCGAGCAAGAGCCCAAGGGCATCCCTCGCAGCTTCACCCTGCAGATTGCGCTGGGCGGTCAGGCGGCGGCGCCCACCGCCGATTTCATCTCAGGCCTGATGGCTGACGTTACCCGCACCAAGCCGGTGGGCAGCTTCTTCACCTTCACCATTGCCGCCAGTTTCACCGCCACCTTGACCATCGCCCGCGCGGCGCGCCCCGCCGTTTTCGCGCGCCTCACCTGTCACGAAGCTTGACCGGAGCCCCCATGTCCACGCCGATCACCATCACCGCCGCCGGGCGCGCTGCACTCATCAACGCCAGCCACACCGGCACCAATGCACTGGTCATTGCGGCCATTGGTCTGTCGACCAGCGCCGTCACCGGCACGCCGCTGCCCGGCGAATTCAAGAAGGTAACCGCCGTCGGCGGCCTGACGGTGGCCGCCGATATGATCCATGTCACGATGACGGATGCCAGCGCCGACGCCTATTCCGCGCGGTCCATCGGCATCTATCTGAGCGATGGCACCCTGTTTGCGGTCTATGGTCAGGCGGACCCGATCCTGACCAAGACCGCCGCTTCGCAGGCGCTGTTGGCGGTGGATATCCAACTGGCCGACAACACCGCCACGTCGATCACATTCGGCGCCACCGAATGGCTCAACCCGCCTGCGACCACGACCACCGCTGGCGTGGTGCGCCTCGCCACCACGCCAGAGGCGCAGGCAGGTGCCGAAGCGTTGGCGGCGCTGACGCCTGCTACTGCTATCGGCGCGGTGCTGGGCTGGTTGCTTCGGCAGGATGGCGCGGGCAGCGCGCTCGATGCCGACTTGCTCGACGGTCAACATGGCAGTTGGTATGCCGATATTGCCGCGCGCCTTGGCTACACGCCGGTCAACCGGGCGGGCGATACCATGAGCGGAAGCCTCACAGCGCCGTCCCTCTTGGTTGCGGGCTCTTATGGCACCAACGGGCTGGTCGCGGGCAATGGCGATGCCGCCAGCTATTCGACTGCCAATGCGTTCTTGCAACTCTGGAACGGCCTTGCCTTTCGCACCTTTGATGGTTCCATCAATGGCTTTTATGATGCCCGTTCCGGTTTGTTCGACGTCAGGAACAGCTATCGCGTCAACGGTGTGCCGGTCTGGCATCCGAACAATGACGGCGCGGGTTCGGGTTTGGACGCCGGTCTGCTCGCTGGCCAGTTGCCGGGCTTCTACACCGATATCACCGGTCGCTTGGGCTACACGCCTGTTCGCCAAGGCGGCGGCACCGGGCAACTGGCGAACACGGTCTTTATTGGCTGGGGGAATAACGGTCGCCTGAAAGCGCAGGTCGATAGCACTGACATGGGCAACCTTGTCACCGATGACACCGCCGGAAAGGCATGGATCAATTTCAATGGCTGGGCGATGCGCCGCAATGGACAGGACCTGTGGGGTCCGGACAATGACGGCGCGGGCTCCGGGCTCGACGCGGGGTTGTTCGCCGGTCAACTTCCCAGCTATTACACCAGCATCACAGATCGTCTTGGCTATGTGCCAGCCAACAGGGCGGGCGACACGTTCACCGGGCCGATCAGGCGCGACAACGGATTTTACTTCGATCTGAGCGGTGGCGTCACGCCTCTGATCAATTTCGATGACCAGGACTACATGTTCTATGATCGAGCGAACAATGTCCTGAAAATCATCATCGCCAACGCAGTGCGGATGATCATGCCCCTGTCTGGCAATCTTGATTTTTACAGCTCGACGGCTCAGGCATTTCTCAATGGCCTGATGCTCTGGCACGCCGGAAATGACGGTGCAGGCTCCGGGCTTGATGCCGGGCTTCTCGCGGGTGTCGATCCCTCGGCCTACGCCCGGCGCGATCAGGCAAACACCTTTATGGGCAATGCTCTGTTCCAGAGCGGTGTCTACTTTGGCGCTACCACCGGCGGAGTGAGGATCGCCGGTAACGGTAACCGCCTCAGCTTCTACAACGACGCCTCGCTCAATGAGCGCATGGCAATTTCGCAATCTGACGGGGCAGTCCAGATATCCGGCGCGCGCGGCATCGGCGCCTCGGATATTCAGGGGTCTGGCGCTCTCAGGGTCATGACGCCGTGGCCGGGAGGATACGGGGTATCGACCTACGACACCCAAGATTACCGGGCCTTGCAGTTTGTGCGGCAGGTGAGCGGCGACCAACGCGAGATGGGGACGATCACTGTCACCGATGGCGGCGTGTTTCTGAACTCGGTTTCCGACCACCGCCTCAAGGATGAGGTGCGGGCAATCGAAGATCCGGAAGCGACCATCATGGCCTACAGGCCTTGCGAGTTCACCATGATCGCCAGTGGTAAACGCATGAACGGTTTCATCGCCCATGAATTTGCGGAGGTGAATCCGGATGCCGTGCAGGGCGTCAAGGACGGCGAAGTGGACATCGGCACCGCGCAGCCTCTGATGGTGACCAGCGGCACGGCGCCCGCACCCTTGGTCGATATTACCGAAGCTCAGACCCCGGCGGGTTGGTCATGGGAAAAGACCGGCACGCGCCCGGTCTATCAGACCATGGATGCCACCAAGGCGATGCCGGAGGTGATCGCCGCTCTCCAGATCGCTCTCACCCGCACCAAGGAACAGCAGGCGCAGATCGATGCGCTGCTGGCCGAAGTTGCCGCTCTCAAAGCCGCATAAGCAAAGGATCGAACATGGCCACCGCCGAAACCACCGCCACCACGGACGCCACGACCGCCGAGGAAACCAATCCGGTCGATATCACCATCGGTGCCTATGACGCCGCGACGCAGCCGCCCAGCGTGCCGGTCACCTTCATCTATGCCGGGGTGACCCATCAGCGCAACGTCAACGCCTGCCTTGACGCGGCGGGGGCCTATGACGCCGCCGCGACTGCCGAGCGGGTAATCGCCGTGGGCAACGGCGTGAAATATAAGATCAAGCTCGGCGCGCTGGTTAATCTGCCGCCCGAGCCCGAGGCCCCCGGCCCAGTCGCGCAAGCTGCTGAAGAACCCGAAACCGACGCGGACGACACCCCCGCCACCTGACGCGGGGCTGGCCCCGCATGTCCTCAGCTAAACGCCAATAGGGATCATCCATGGCCGATTTCACCAACACCATTCTGAACGGGATCAAGCGCCGCCAGCGCGATATGGGCGATGGCACCTTTGCCGAGGTGGTTGCCACGGCCCCGCCCGGCGCCATGGCCGCCACCAGCACGCCGCTCGCCGGTTCGGTGGCCGACACCGCCGCGCACACCTTCGGTCCCTTCAAGCCGCAGCTTGTTCGCGAAATCTGGGCAACGCTGGTCGGCACCGGCGCTACCGGCAAGGCGCAGCTTGTCCGCTCCACCGATGGGGGCGTCACCATGGCCGGGCTGACGGCGGGGGGCGATGCTTGGGCAAGCTGGACCTTCACTGCCGTCACGGGCGCCATCGTCAATGAACAGGTCGGCACCGAGACAGACGCGAAGGCCACCTATTACCTCACGGTGACACTGACCGCCGGGTCGCTCACCTATCGCATCGCGCAGTAAGGAAGGCTGACTCATGGTTTCAGCAGCAGCGGCGTATTTGAAGGCGAGGCAAGCAGCCAGCGCGGTTGCGGCGGGCACGAGCCATTTCGGGGGCACACGCCTCGACGCAACACTGGTTCCGCGCTTGCACAATGCCCTGCTCGACGCGGAAAACGGGGTGGCGCTCACCCAGACCCTGTTCGCCTTCATCGGCGACAGCACCATGGCGGGCACGCGCGGGGCGGGCGACCTCAAGTCGAACTCCTATCCGTGGAAGTTGCTGCCGCTGATCTCGCCCTTCATGGCCATTGATGAGAATGGCTGGTACGGCAATCAGATCAGTACCTCGACGGTTTCCGATCTCCCTGGCTATGACTCGCGCCTTACGCTGGGCACTGGGGTCGGCTTTGGTGGCGACTTTTCGATTGGTGGCTATCCGCTCTCGCTCGACGCTGCGACGGGGGCGATCACGTTCACGAACAACAAGGCCTATGACAAGTTGGACCTTGTCCTCTCCTGCGGGGGTACGCCTAGCACGATAGGCGTGCAGTTCGGCTCTGGCTCTGTCACGAATGTGGTGCTTACGCCCAGCAACTACACGCTTTCCACCCTCTCCAAGACTTTGGGCACTGAGCCTGTGGTGATTACCAAAGTCGCAGGTGCTCCCCGTGTGCAGGGGATGACGCTGCGCAATTCGACCGCGCCCAAGGTGATGCTGGCGAATATGGCCAAAGCTGGATCTTCGAGCGTCGAATGGGCGGCCACCACCAACAACCGCTCGCCCCTGTCGGTGCTGCTGGCGCTCAAACCGGTGGCCGCCTTCATCAATCTGGGCATCAACGATTGGTCGCTCAATGTTCCCGTGCCAACATACCGGGCAAATATGCAGGCGATCATCACAGCCCTGCTTCCCACCACCGACATCATTCTCAGCATTCCGTTTCCCAGCAACATCGCTGCGACCGGAGGGAATTATGCAAATCAGAGCCAGTATGTTCAGGTTATCCGCGATCTGGCCGCGCAGTACAACCTGCCCCTGTTGGATTTCGGGCGGCTGTTCGTCAGTTGGGAATACAGCAACCCGCTGGGGCGCTACATCGATAACCGCCACCCCACACCCCAGCGCGGCTACGGCATGACGGCCAAATTTGTAGCGCGCAGCCTCCGGGCGTTGCTTGCTCTCTAGGCTGGCTTACTTCGAGATCATGCCCCGCCTATGCCTCTCTGGCATGGGCGGGGTTTTCGCTTGTGGCGGGGGCATCGGCAGGCATCAGTCCCGACGCCTTGAGCCACGCCACCCAAGCGCGCTCGACGGCCTTGCGCGCGCTGTCCCTGCTTTTGACTTGGCCGTTGCGCTTGGCGAGCCACTTCACATCGACACCATCGACCTTGTACCACCATGCGCCCGGCTCGATGGCGAGTTCGCCAATGGCGCCGATCTGCACGGCGCCAAGCATGGCATGATGGCAATTGTTGTCCTTATACGGCTTCTCCCAGCGGAGGCCGAACGGCGCCGGTGCGGTCATGATGAAATTCCCCTTTGATCCTGACGCTAAAACAATTTCGAGGCTCTACGGCAAGTAAAGCTTGTGGCGGCTTAGCCCACAATGGGCGCGCATAGAGAAAGCCGGGCGAAAAGCGATGGTGGTTCCAAGAACGGAGCCGCCCCCATGCCCTTTTTCCCCCCGATCCTGAAACACGCGCTCGATGCGCTGGCCTCGGCTGTGGCCGCTGCCTTCGCCTATGCGGGTGAGGTCAACATCGTGACGGCCTGCGCGGTGGTCTATTGGGCCATTCGCATCTTCGAGACGCGCACCGTTCGCCGCTGGTTCGGCAAGGAGGGCGCGGAATGATCTGCAAGCGTCTCTCGCTGGTCGATGAAGCCCGCCACTGGTGGCGCCTGTGGACCATCCGTTTTTACGCCCTGATCGGGCTGGCCGTGCCCCCGGTGGTCAACCACCCGGAAATCGTCACCAGCCTTGTCGCCTATGTGCCCGCTTACTGGCGCCCAGCGGCGGTGTCGGCGGCGGCCATCATCGTTTTCGCGATCTGCCCGGCGGTTCTGCGCCTCCTGAAGCAAAGGCTCCCCGATGCCCGGTGAACCCATCGAAGCAGCCAGCGCCGCGCGCGGCCTGCTGAAAAAAGGCACGCTCGCTTTCATCGTCGGCCCGGCAACCGCCGCGCTGTTGCTCACCAACATTCCCGCCGAGGAAAGCGGGCGCAAGGTGGACGTGACCATCGCCAAGGATGGCGCGGCCACGGTGAAGCCGGTCAGCGGCCCACAGTATCTCAAGGTCTATCTGGACATGGTGGGCGTTGCCACGGCCTGCGATGGCCTGACGGGCAAGGGCATCAAGATGGGCCTGATCTTCACCGAGGCCCAATGCGCGGTCATGCTGGAATCGCGCCTGGCCGAAACCGGACAGGAGGTCATGGCCTGCACGCCCGGCCTCGCTCTGACCATTCCGGGCCGCGACCGAGTGCGCGCCGCCGCCGTCTCGCTGGCCTACAATGTCGGCACCCCGACCTACTGCAAATCGACCATGCGCGCGCAGATCAACGCGGGCCAGATCAAGGCCAGTTGCACCAGCCTGACATGGTTCAACAGGGCAGGCGGCAGAGTGGTGGACGGCCTTGTGAAGCGCCGTGGGCGTGAACAGGCCCTCTGCCTGATGGACGTGGCCTGACCTTTCCCTCTCCCTAATCCTGCGCTTTGAGCGCCTCAACGAAAGGGCATTCGATGCCGTTCCTGCTGTTCCTTTCTGCTCGGCTGTCGCCTCTGCTGACTTTGGCGATTTACGTCCTTCTTGCGGTGCTGATCGTGCCCGCGCTGGCGCTCTTGGTGCCTATCGCGGTCGGCCTGCTGATCGTCTACCTGTGGGCCTCGGCCTTCCTTTATCTGCTGGGCTTGCGCGGCAAGCTGGCGCGCTTCCGGGCCGCATGGAAGGCGAAAGCCAAGGCAAAGGCCAAAGCCGAGCGTGATTACTGGGCCGCACCGCTCTCCACGGGTTCGAGCAACGACAGGTGGGTGCCCGCTGGCGATGGCTGGGTGCCGTCCAGTACCATGACTGACACCGCCCCCTCGGCCACGACAGGCCTTTTTTCGCCGGTCGATGTTTGGAGCCCGGTGGTCTGGTCGGACTCCACCGCCGACAGCAGCGCGTCGTGCTGGTCGGATATGTCGGCAGACAGCGCCGCCGCCTGCACGGCATCGTCCGCCGACTAACGCCAGCCCGCGCCGCCGCCAGCCTCAACCGGGTGCGCGGCGGCGCCATCCGCAGGAACCATGCCCATGCCAACGCTCGCCCTATTGCGCGCCAACATTGGCGCCATCCTTGCCGGTATCACCATCGCCGTTCTGGCGCTGGCCTTCACCGTTCAGACGGTTCGCATCGACGGCCTGCATTGGCAGTTCAAGGCGGGCGCCTTCACACTGCCCTTCCTGAATGTCGAGGGCTGGAAGGAGATGGCCACAAAGGCCCAAGCCGCGCTGCAGGAGGTGAAGGCCGCCCAACCACAGGCCGCTGCCGCACAGTCGCAGGCAAACCATGAACCCGCCGAAAAATCGGCCGCCATCGCGAGGAATACCGATGCGCAGACCCCTGACTATCTCGCGCATGTCGCGGCTGCTGCCGTTGCTCATGCTGTCTCTGTTGCCCGCCTGTCACCCGCGCCCGCCGCTGAAGGTGTCGCCTGCAAAGCCGATCTGCCCGGAACCGATCGTATTGCCCAAGGCGATGACGACACCGCCGGATCTCCCGACATGGTATCCGTTGCCCGCGCCGACTGGCTCAAAATCAACGCAGAAGCCGCGCTCCGCGTCCAACTGTATCAGGCTGGCCAAGAGATGATTGCCGAGGGCATTGCGGTCGCCAGTGACGCGCCCGCCAGCCCGGCGCCCGAGGCGGTCAAGTGACGGCCTGTATCGATCTGGGGGACAGCATCGCTGACGGCGTGCATGCCGCTGGCCCCGGATGCCTGAACCTCGCGCATAAGGGATGGTCATCGGCCCGCTGGTATGCGCGCTATCGCACAACGCGCATTGAGGCCGATCGCGTGGTCATCAGTCTGGGGAGCAATGATCGCGGTATCGACACCGCACCCCAGATCGAGGCCATCAGGGCGCAGATCGAGGCGGCGCGTGTGGTGTGGATCATCCCGGCATGCAACGCGCGCGCTGCCCGCGCAGTGGAAACGTTGGCCGCCCGCTATGGCGACGCCACACTGCGCATTCGGAGCCTGTCACCGGATCGCGTTCACCCGACCGGGCGGGAGTATCGGCGACTTGCCCGGCGCATCGATTTTCTCGCCAACAGCTATTGAAACAGGCCTTCGACTCTCGCGATTGGTGATACCCTTGCCGCTCCATTCTTAGGAGCATGATATGCAAGACGGAAAAGTCGTGGAAGTCTGGGCGAACGGCTCGATGCTGAAAGTACACAGTGGTTCAACTGTATCGGTAGTGGAGCTTCTTGGGGATGAAGGTGCTATCGAGGTCGGCGATACCCTAAAAGGCAACTGGACCGCGCTAGGTGGTGAAACCATTTGGCGAGGCAGTGAATGTTTTGATGCCTTTATTCAGGATTATGGCTGATCTAATTCAGGCCGCCGTCTCCCCCTCCGGCTTGCGTACCATCTTGGCAGCAAGGGCAGGGAAGGCGGCGGCGAAGGTCTGCGCCTGGGCGATATCCTCGGCAGTCAATTCCGGGCTGTCGCTCACGGCATCCAGATCGGCTTGACTATACGGCCTAGACTTTCGCTTCACGCCGCTGCCACCGCAAGCCGCATGCCGAAGGAGTGCAGGATGGCCGACAGGGTTTCGAGCGACGGATTGCCGTTTTCGCCCAAGGCGCGATAGAGGCCTGCGCGGCTGATGCCCGCGCTTTTGGCCACTTCGGACATGCCGCGCGCCTTGGCCACATTGCCGATAGCGTTGGTGATGACTTTGGGGTCGCCATCCTCAAAGGCCGCTTCAAGATAGAGGCGGATTTCTTCCTCGCTGTCGAGGTGTTCCGCTACGTCATAGGTGGTCAGTTCGATTGCCATGTTCTGTCTCCTTTCACGCCCCGGTCTGGATTTCCGCCGCCAATTGGATGGCAAGCGCGATATCGTCATTCTGCCCTTTCTTGGTGCCGCCGCACAGCAGGATGACCAGTTCCCCGCCGCGCTCGGTGAAATAGACGCGATAGCCGGGGCCGAAGTCGATCTTCATTTCCGCCACTCCGCCCTTCAGATTGCGGGTCTGTCCTGGATTGCCCAGCGCGAGGCGATCAATCCGGATGCGGATGCGCGCAACTGCCTGACGATCTTTGAGGCCTTGCATCCAAGCGGTGAATTGGGGGGTGGTTTTGACCGTCTTCATGTCTACTTAAATAGACATCCGATCTTTCGGTGTCAACTAAAATAGACACTCAGCCCGCTGATTGTGCATCCGGGCGAAAGCGACCCGACCCGGATGCACAAAGGTGGCCCGGTTACGATGGCAGGAGGGCCATGGCTGCAACCGGGCGCGGCATGCCCCTATCGCGAAGCTTATTGCGCTACCAGCCTATAAGCGGTGAAATCAGCGCTTTTCGAGCCAGTTCATGATTTCTGTCAGCATGGCGTCACGGTCACCGGGGCCAAAGCCCAGCAGGCGGCGCGCCTTGTAGCGGACGCGAATAGAATTGCGGATGCGGCGATCCACGGCATCCTCGAGGCCGAAATGGTGGACCTCTGCCGTTTTGGCGATGCGGCCCTTGAAGGACAGGGAAACCTCATCTGCCGAGGGCTTCACCTGCATGTTGCGCGCAAGCTCGATGCGTCGGAACATGCGCTTTTGCTTTGCCTTGCGCGCCTTGCCGCTCTTGCGGGGCTTCTTGGGGTTGCGCTCGGCCATGGGCGTGCCGTCAGGCTCGACATTGGCCAGCACACGCGCGGCGTTGAAGTTGCGCATGATCTGGCCGACGCGGCGGGCAAGCGCCATGCGCTGGCGGGGCTCGGTCTTGGCCAGCAGGCCGCCCAGCCACGGTTCAAGGGCGTCCATATCGCTCATGGCAAGGGCGGGCCGGGATAGGTCTGCTCGCCGCCGGTGGTGACCTTGGTCAGGGTGCCCCAAGGTTCATTATCGGTCAGCAGAAAGGCGGTGTCGTCCAGATGCTGCAAGGTGTCGCTGCCATCCTCGCCGCGCGTCACGCTGACGCGCTCGGTAAGGTTCAACTGGATATGGAAGTCGATGGTGCCGACATCGACCACATCGGCCTCGAACTGGTAGCCGCTCTTGTCGCCGGGCTGCACCAGTTCAATCTGGTTGGTGCGTGCCCAATCGTTGATGACCAGAAAGGGGATGGATGGGTGGCCGGTGAAGTCCTGAATGGTGATGTTCAGCACATAATCCCATTCGAAGCCCCGGCCTGCCGTCATGGGCGAGCGGATGCGGCCCTTTTCGATCCACATCGCGAGGCGCTCGGGATCGTTTTCCAGCGCGGGCAGGGCGGCGACGATGGCGGCGCGCAGGGTGTCGGGCTTCATGCGATCAATCCCAGAACGACACGGATTCGAGCGTGGCGGGGGTGGCGACGGGCACATCAGGCAGTGTTACGACCGTGCCCTCTGCGATGAACACACCTGCGTCCGCCACATCAGGGTTGAGGGTCAAGGCATCCTCGACCACTCCGCCGGTGGTGGTGCCCAGCACGCGATAGCAAAGCTGGTCTAGCCGCTCGTTCGCATAGGCCGTGGCGGTGGTGGTCATCAGATCAGTTCGACGGCAACGCGCGTGAAGCCCATGATGGCGCGCACATTCTGAAGGCGCAGGCTTTCCAGATAGCAGCCGGTGTCCAGCTTCGCGTCCTGGCGTGTTTCATCGGTGGCGGTGGCGGTGACGTCAGTGGCCGATGCAGTCAGTTCGGCCAGCGCCGCGTAACGCATGGCGCCGATGTAGAGGGAGACAAGGCGCGGCTTGCCATTGACCTTCTGGTTGGGCGCGACCTCGGCCAGCGAGGCGCAGCCCTGCCGCTCGCGCGCGGCCCGCCAGTTGGCCAGATCATCCCCCACCTTCACGGCGGCGCTTTCCAGCGCAAAGATCAGGCGGGGATCGGTCACGACCTCGCCCACCCGCATCGCGGCGCGCATGGCGGCCAGATCGATATCCGGCCACCAGCCATCGCCGGGGAAGACGGCGCCGGGGGCCGAGGCAGGCGGCGCGGGCTTGAAGATGATGGGCGAGGACGTGGTCATGCGGGGCACCTTCCGGCGGGAAAGAAGTGGGGGGTGAGGGTGTTGGCCTTCTGGCCAAAGCAAGCTGAAGCCGCTGGCCATCGCCCGCCCCCCGGCGCTGCGGGGCGCAACTGATTACGGGGTGGGCGAAGGCTCGGCGAAGACGACGCGCAGGTCGAACTTTTCCAGTCCGCGCAGAAACGTGTGGAATTTGCTGGTGCCATCGGTGGACTTCATGGCCGTGTGGAAGGCCTCTTCGAGCAGATCGGCCTCATCAGGAACCTTGAGCGCCATGATTTCGGGCCGGGGTTCGACGCCCTGCCAGCGGCATTCACGGGCATAAGCCTTCGCCGCGTCGGATGCTTGGGCGACCAGTTCACGTAAGGCCAGCGCGATCAGGCTCCCGGATGAAGCGGTGAAGCCCGCTGCATCGGCCCCTTGGGTGAACCCCTTTTGCTTCGCAATCGGGTCCACAAGCACCGCGCAACGCACGGCGATACGATCGACAGCGTGGCTCATGCGGCCTTGTCCTTCTCAATGCGCGCAGCTTCGGCCTGAAGCGAGGTGATGATTTTCTTGACGCCGCAGCGGCTGTCCAACTCCACCGCGCGCTTCAGACTGGCGAGGGCGGCGGCGATCAGCGCGGGCTTGCCACCGGCCATGCCGGAATCGGCCTCGGGGTCGAAGGCGTCGGATCGGGCCTTGAAGGCGAGGCCGATGGCTTTGTTCACCTTGGCGCGCACTTCGTCTGGCATGTCGGACATGTCGGTCATCCCCTCGATCTGAAGGAGGGTGGCCAGATCGATGGTGGGTTCCGGGACGATGCCAGCCTCTGCAAATTCCTCCGCAACCAGCACCGCCGGATCGCGCTTGTAGCGCTCGGGCAGCGTCAGGCCGTGGTCCAGAACATGGCGGGCCAGATCGAGCGCTAGCGGCCATTCCGCGATATCGATCGACCAGACCAGCATGGTGGTCACAATGTCATCCTGCGCCGGTTTCTCGGCGGCCAACGCGCCCTCGATCCAGTCGCGATAGCGCTCGATCATCCCCCGCTTGAGTTCGATCTTCTTTTCCAGCGACTGCGTGTTGCTGAGTTGGCGCAGGTCATTGCCCAGCGCGGCCCGCATCAGCTCATATTCGGTGGCGGCGGGGCCATCCTCGGCGGCGGGCAGCACGCCGGGGCGGGCATGGGCGCTCTTACCGGCCTTGGCGGCCATCTTGCGGGCAAAGGTGCGGCGAGCGGGAGACATCATCGGGATAATCCTTGAGGGGAGGGGTGGCCCCGCGCCGGAGGGGAGACAGCGCGGGGCCATGCGGGCCGGAGAAAGGGCGAAAACCGGCCCGCGAAGGGTTAGAGGTTACGAGCCGGTGCCCGTCTCCGGGGTGCTGCTGCCATCGGCATTGCGCACTTCGATGTTCTCGGCGAAGGCCACATAATCGTAGTCCTCGACCGGATAGGCATCGTTGGACGACTGGAAGTCGGTGACCTGATCCAGTTCGCTCTGGTTCCTGATTTCCCGGCGCTGCGAGCCCTTCTGGAAGTACATCGACAGATTGTCGTACTTCGTGACGAGGATGCCCGTGGGCGGGAAATAGGGCACGCGCTCGACCGGCAAGCCGCCCAACTGGATATCCGCCATGATCGCCTGACGGGCCATCATATCGAGGCTGCCCTCGGAGCGGTTGATCAGCGGGAAATACTTGTCATGGACCAGCTTGCGGCCGACGATGACGACGAGGTCGGGATCTTCCACGGCCCATTCGGGCAGCAGGCTTTCCTTGATATCCCAGACCAGCGAGTCCAGGCTGTCATAGTCGCCCGCCGTGCCGAAGGTGATCGCGCCAGCCTTCTTGCCGCCTTCGACCTCGGACATGTGGCGTTCGGGCGCATCCTCGCGGATGTGCTGAAGCCAACCGATGTTGACGTCCTGAAGCAGCGGGTTCTGGGCGCGGTTCGACGTCTTGGCGTAGCTGGTGCCGTTGAAACCCACGCAGATGCGATCCAGCATCTGGCGCTTGAGGCAGGCATTGCGGATGCGCTCCTGAAAATCCGGGAACTGCGCCCACATATCCAGCTTGGCATAGCGCAGAGCCGTATCGTAGTTGTTCTGGAAGCACTCATATTCATTGCTGTCCAGACCGGTGGGATCGATGCCCTTGCGCGCGGTGCCGGTGGACGTGTCGGTGTTGCTGGCGATGCTGCCTCCCATCGTCAGGCCGACCTTCTGGCCCTTAAGCTGGGACACGGGCACGACATTGATGCGGCCCAGAAAGTCGCTGCTGGCCTGCATGCGCGTCACCAGCGTCTGCTGAATGGACGGATCGACGGTGAACTTGCGGGTGGTGACAGCCTGATGCGAGAGGCCGTTCAGTTCGGCCAGACGCTGGGTGTATTCGTCGAACCGCTGCTGGGTAAATTCTTCCATTGGACTTCCTTGGGCGTGAGGGGGACCGGGCCGGGGGCGGGCTGGTCAGCAGTCGGTCTGGTGGGCGTTGGCGCCGCCGGTGGCGGCAGGGCGATGGCTGAAGTTCTGCGCGGGCGTGCCTTCCAGCTTCGCGATCAGCGCGGTGAACTTCTGATCGAGGGCGGTGTGGCGCGCGGAAGCCTGATCCTGCCCGGCAGCGATGGCCATCAGCGCCGCCGAAAACTGGTCGCTGGGCGCCTGCCCGGCAGGCGGGCTGGCCGCAGGCGCGACCGGGGCAGCGGGCGGCGTCACCGGGGCGGTGGGGGGCGTGACCACAGGTGCCGGCTGCTGGTGGGAGAAGGTGAGAATGGACAAAATCTTGTCCAGAATGCCCCCTTCGTTCGCGCCCGAACCGGCAGGATCGGCGGCGGCTTCGCTGAAATCGAAGGTGACGGCTTGCGCGGCGGCGAACAGAGTACTGGGGTCGGATTTGCGCGCGGCGAGGAAGGAAGCGGCCCCCATGCCCGCACAGAACTGCAGAATGTCGGTGCCAAGGCTGGCCGGGTTGTCCGTGACGGCCAAGCCCATCAGATAGGCCTTGCCGGTGCTGGCAAAGTCGGGATTGATTTCGATGGACGAATACAGCTTCTGCTTGGCCTCATTCAGGGCCTTGAGGTTGTCCAGCGGCCTGATCTGGGCAAACAGGCCAAGGCGGGTAACGTCCTTCCCGCCGATCTTGACCTGCACATCGCCGGTTTTCAGCGCCAGCACGTCGCCATACGAACCGAACTGGCCGGTCGGATCGACGCCCCTGACGTGCTCGACATTCACGCGGGCGGGGCGGGTGGCGAAATCATAGGTTTCCGCCATCTGCAGAATGTCGTCGCGGCTGATGACGCGGCCATCGGTGGCCGCGCCTTCGGTCGCCACGCAGAAGAATTTGGGGGCAGGGGTCGCCATAGGCTGAAACTTCCGTCCTAGGTTATGGCGCTGGTGCGGGGCGCGCCGGGCTGAATTGCGACGGCACCGGGTGCCGCTTGGTGAGCCCACATCAGCGCCCCGGCGGCCCTTTCTCAACGCGCCCATATTGTCGGATCGTCGCCCACAATGGCCCCGCGTGGGGGCCGCGCGATCCTTGCGCCACGGTCGGGGCATGGATGATAATCTGCCCCCCGATGACCTGCCTGTTGAGGTGGGAGACGAAGGCGCGCCCGATCATGGCGCAGCCAGCAATGTCGTTCACATCGCGCCCATCGTTGCGCGCAAGGTGGAGGCGCGTTCGCTCTACTGGCGGGGCTGGGATATCAGCCAGATCGCGCAGGAACTTGGCATTCCCTATGCGACGGTTGCCAGTTGGAAGGTCCGCCAGAAATGGGACGAGGCCAGCGCGATCCAGAAGGCTGGGGAGGGCACGCTCCAACGCTATCAGGTGCTGATCGCCAAAGAGAAAAAGACCGGCTCCGACTACAAGGAAATCGACCTTCTCGGGCGCCAGTTCGAGCGCTTCGCCCGCGTGGAAAAGTATCTGGACGGCGGTAATGAGACCGACCTCAACCCCAAGGTGCGCAACCGCAACACGCCCGAGGTGAAGGCCAAGAAGGAAAAGGCCAAAAACCTCATCACGCCCGAGATGACGGCACAGTTGCGCGCCGATCTTGAGGGCAAGCTGTTCGGCTATCAGAAGCTGTGGCTGTCCACCACGTCCCTGCAAACGCGCATGATCCTCAAGTCGCGCCAGATCGGCGCGACATGGTATTTCGCGCGCGAGCGGCTGTTGCGGGCGCTGGAAACCGGCAACCCGCAAATCTTCATTTCAGCGAGCCGGGCGCAGGCGAACGTCTTCCGCACCTACATCATCCAGTGGGTGCGACGCGTGCTGCAAATCGAGTTGAAGGGCGATCCCATCGTCATTCAGCGCGGCGAGGATGAAGACGGCGAGGCGCTTGAGTCCGTCGAATTGTATTTCCTCGGCACCAACTATCGCACCGCGCAGAGCTATCATGGCGACGTCATCATTGACGAATGCTTCTGGATCTACGGCTTTGAGGAACTCTATGCCGTGGCCTCGGCCATGTCGACGCATGACCGCTATTCGGTGACGCTGTTCTCGACGCCCTCGACCTTGGCGCATGAAGCCTACCCCATGTGGTGCGGCGACCGCTTCAATTCGGAGCGCCCCAAGCATGAGAAGGTGAAACTGGATATCACTCATGACGCGCTGAAAGGCGGCGCCTTGGGCCCCGATGAAATCTGGCGCCAGATCGTGTCGATTGAGGATGCCGTGGAAAGCGGTTTCGATCTGGCCACGCCGGAGAAGCTGCAAAAGCGCTATTCGGTCACCGAATATCAGAACCTTTTCCTGTGCCAGTTCCTCGACGACAGCCAGACCATGTTCCCCTTCAACATCATGCGGCGCTGCATGGTGGACAGTTGGGAGGTCTGGAAGCGCGATTTTCAGCCTTATGCCCTACGCCCCTTCGGCAATGGCGAGGTCTGGATCGGCTATGATCCCAATGCGAGCGAGAGCGCCACGGCGGATGACGCCGCGCTGGTGGTTGTGGCGCCGCCGCAAAAGGCGGGCGGCAAGTTCCGCGTGCTGGAAAAGAAGCGCCTGAAGGGGCTCGATTTCGAAGGGCAGGCCGCTGCCATCAAGGCGATGGCGGGCAAGTACAACGTCACGAAGATCGGTATCGACACCACTGGCGCGGGCCGCGCCGTGCATGCGTTAGTGTGCAAGTGGTTCCCCATGGCGCATGCCTATCAATATTCGGTGCCGCTCAAGACGTCGCTGGTGCTGAAGGCGAAGAACGTGATCAGCGCCGGGCGCCTCGAATTTGAGAGTAGCTGGAACGACATGGCCACCTCTTTCATGGCCATCAAGCCAGAGACCAAGGGCAACGTCATCACCTTCACCGCGAGCCGTGGCGGCGGCGTGGGCCATGCCGACCTCGCGTGGGCGGTGATGCACGCCCTCTATTTTGAACCGCTCGACAGCACCGAAGGCAACAGCGGTAAATCCACCATGGAGATTTGGTAATGCACGAGCCCGGCAATGATCTGGCGCCCTCTGGCGGCCCGGAGGGCGAGGCTCGGCAACCGTGGAGCGCCTATGAGTTCGGCGCCCCCGAAAGCGTGCTGGATCGCAGCCAGATTTTCGACATGTTCGAAGTGGTACGGGGCAGCAAATGGTATGAGCCGCCCATCAGCCCTGTGGGGCTTGGCCGGGCCTATCGCATGGCCTCGCATCACCAGTCGGCTATCATTCTCAAGCGCAATATGCTGGCGCACAGCTTCGTGCCCAATGACCGCTTTAGCCAGGCGGAATTTTCGCGCTGGGCGTTGGATTTCCTGATTTTCGGCAATGCCTTTTTGCAGGACGTGCCCAACAAGCTGGGCGGCACCTATCGGCTGAAAACGAGCCCAGCAGCATGGACGCGCGTCGGCCTGAATGAAGGAGAACACTGGTTCGTTCAGCCGGGCCGTCTGACCTATGATCCCCATCTGCTGCCTGCCGGGACGGTGCACCATTTGCTTGAGCCTGACCCGTTGCAGGAGATTTACGGCATGCCGGAATATCTCTCCGCGCTGCAATCGGGCCTGCTGAACGAAAATGCCACGCTGTTCCGGCGCCGGTATTTTCTGAACGGCGCACACGCGGGCTTTATCCTGCATGTCACCGATCCCATGCTGATGGACGCCGACAGCGATGCCTTGCGCAAAGCCCTGCGCGGCGCCAAGGGGCCGGGCAACTTCCGCAACCTCTACCTGCACATCCCCGGCGGGAAGCCCGATGGCGTCAAGCTGGTGCCGATCGCTGAGACCAACGCCAATGACCACTTCCTGCCCATCAAGGAAGTGACGCGCGATGATATGCTGTCAGCGCACCGCACCCCGCCGCAGCTTCTGGGCATCGTGCCCAAGAATGGCACCGGTTTCGGGAACGTGATCGACGCGGCGCGGGCCTATTACCATATGGAAATAGGCCCACTGCAATGGCGCCTTCAGGAAGTGAACGAATGGCTGGGCTGGGAAGCCGTGAAGTTTAAGGAACCGGCGGATATGGCCACCTTGCTCGCCTCCGCTGCTGGGACGAAATCCTAGCCGTGCGCTTGCCAGCCTGAGGCAAGCGCTCTGTAAAGAACTTGTAGTGCTTCAACCACGCGGGGCACGGCGTATTTATAGGATGGTACGTCATATCGCCTGCCGCGCGCCGTGATGGCATCCACGGAGCGGGCGAGATCCAGCAGCTTGACTTCTTCGCCCTTTGAAAAGGTGGCTTGATAGGCGAACTGCCCTGCCGGTCGGGCGTTTTTCTCCAGCCAATCGGCCACAGATGGGCTGGAGGGAATATTGATTATTCTTAGCGTGACGTTGTGTGCATCGTTGACGTCAAGAAACATCGAGCAGAACCAGCCATAGGGGCTACCATCGGAAGCAATATCGTTGGAAGTTCGAAGGTCCACAATAAACCGCTGGCCCCGGTCGATATTCTTGATGCGCTTGTCGGCAAATGTCTCATAGGCTTCGAGCAAAGCCTGTTTCAAAAGGTGAATTTCAGGCGTTTGCATCTGGCCGCTCCTTTTGTGTCGCCCTAGGGATTTCTGCCGGTACGGCAATATTGTTGTCGACCGAACAGAAGGCTATTGGGCGTATTTAAGAAATTTTGCTCGAGAAGTATGGAAGAGCTATATTCGTAAAAATGAAAGCGGCTGCTGCGATTCTAGTCTTTCCCTGATTATAGTTTCCATATTTGAATGTCACTGGCGGGAAAAAGTTGACATAAAAATAGCACGATGCCCATAGTACAGAGAGTAAACCTAGGTTTGTGGCGATCTTATATATTGAGGGGTCTGGACCAACTGGCTTCAGATAAGAAAAGACAAGCGCCGCCAGTATTAGGCAAGTTTGAATTAATCGGGCGACGATCGAGTGATGTAGTATGCTAAACTCGGGCGTAGATTTTGATACAATGTTATCAATGCTCTCGCAAATCACGGGAAGGTCTCGCATTTCGGCGTGCGCACTCAGTTCTGCCGTGGAAAGGAACGATGTTTTGATATTCAGTGAGATATGGAATTGCCCATAATCACCTGTCTCCACAAGGATTCTTGTTGGATTGCTTGACTCGTATTCAAGAACTTCCTTTAGTTCTTCGAGCGAGACTCCTCTTACGCTCTTGCCATTTTCCCAATTGGCATCAAATTTAACGGGAGAGTTCTTTCTGAATTTTTCTACGGCAAATTTTGTGTTTAGGTCTTTTATTTCATTTTTTTCTAAATTTGCTTCAAGTTGTCCCGCTTCAAGTTTGTATTCTTTTGAAAGAAATTTGGCGTACAGTCCCTTGAATTGTTCAAAACGTGAATTGACGTTGTGAAGAAATTCCTCATCCAGGAATATTGCGCTACGGTATTCTTTTTGCTGCTTGACCAACATAAACCCGCCAATCGAGACTCGTTCTGACTCTCTGGTAGCGATTTTTTTCGGTTGCCGCACCTGCATTAACGAAGTGGGGGTGGGGTTAACGCAATAGCCTCGCGTAGCGCTTCCAAGTCGGTTCATCAGGCAGCGGCAGCACGATCTCTGACCCATCCACGCGAGCGATTTCGATCCGCACCGGCCTGACCTTCCGACGCGCGCGTGACAGGCACATCAGGCACCAAAAGCGTTTTCGGACCTCGGGGAAGTGGTCATTCCAGCCCCGGCGTTCGTAATGCCACCATAGGCCCATAGAGTCGAAGGTGGCGCTATGGCCACACTGGCACACCGGCTTTATCGAATAGTGCAGCGCGGCGGCATCCAACAGATAGGTGGGCTTCATGGCCCGATCAGCATCCCACCGCATGGCGTCACAGCGCCAGCGTGTGCTGCCCCTCGTCCTGGCTGATCTGCTCCGGCGCCGACAGAGCGCGCGCGATGGCGTCGGCCAGTTCCCGCGCAGCATTTTCGCGAAGGTCCGGTTTGGGTGAGGTCAGGCCCACCCGCGCCCAACCGGGGGCGGACAGGAGGGCCTCAGCGATAAGGGGTGAGGTGAGTCGTTCCATCCCGCAAATGGAACATAAGACGAACATCCATTCAAGATTTTTTGCGACGGCCTGCTCTTTTCATTTGAGTATACTATGCAACTAGTATACTGCCATGCTTATGCGATGACGCAGAGAAACGAGGGGTTTCAATGATGTTGCAACAGGCGATCAATCCCACCGGCATTGTCGGTGCGGTGCAGAAATTCTTTGGCGTGATGCCGTTTGTTCCGCGCGGTGCCCTGCTTAGCCGGGAGGCGCGCGACTTCATGGTGGCCAACGAGGAAAGCCCCGTGGTCTATGCCAGCGGGCGCGAAGGCGGTGGCACCTATTTCCTGCTGGCCAACCTCAGGAGGTTTGAACTCTCCGCACGCGATGTCGAGATCATGCCCATGCCGATCTGGGGCGAGGCGGAATGAGCCCCCCGAAGTATCTCGTCTGGTCCAACGAGCATGCTGCTTGGTGGGGGCCTAACCATTGCGGCTATACCCGCTTCATCGCTAACGCTGGCCGATATGACCGTGCAGTCGCATTCCGCATTGCTGGTACGCGCGATGGTGGATGGCATATCCGCAAGGGCAACCCTGATGAGATCGCGATCCCTGAGCAGGACGCCATCGACCAGTATGCGAACATCACGCAGGCGCAGGAGGCAGGGGCGGCATGACCGGCCTGCTGGACCTGATGGGCGCGCCCCCGGCAGTCATTCTGCGCCGCCGCGATACGCAGCCCTTGTGGCGCAACGGGCAGGTGGTCATGGGCAGCGATACCGGGTTCGTGCCTCCGCTCGATGGTGATCTGCGCTGGCTCGCCCATGACAAGCCCCGCACATGGGGGCGCTGGTATCGGTGGGATGCCCGCGAAGGGGCATGGTGCTGCATCGATGAAAGCGACAGCACCGGCATCAATGCGCGGCACGATAGGCCGCCCGTTCAGGCGCTGTCCTGAAAGTATAAAAGTATACTAGCATACGTCCGTGCATGGTGCACGGGCGCCAATCTCCAACATCGAAAGGAATGACCATGGCCGACTTGGCTGGGGATGATCGTCTGCGCCTGCTGATCGAGCGTATCGAGCGCTTGGACGAAGAGAAGAAGGGCATTCAGGACGACATCAAGGACGTGTATCTTGAGGGCAAGGCCTCCGGCTATGACCCGAAGGCGATGCGTCAGGTTGTCCGTATCCGCAAGATGAAGCCCGATGACCGCAAGGAACAGGACGCCATTCTTGAGGTCTACCTCAACGCGCTGGGCATTTCGTGACGCTGGCACCGCGCAAAGGGGATCGGCTAACGCTGATCCCCCAGAGCCGATCTACCGTCCAGTTCGCTGATTTCGAGCGGCGCCAGAAGATTGAACTTGCCAGCTTCATGCTGCCCGTGCGCAGGGTCACCTTCAGGAATCCGACCAGCGGCGGCCAGTCATGATAGGGGAGGGTTGCGTAGAGCGCCTATCGCGCTGGTCGCTTCTCGATTTCCTGTCGATGGTCCACTCTTGCGCCGAAGGGTTGTCCCAAGAGGCTGGCGTAGGTGGTGTGGAGACGGCGGGCCACCTGATTTCGTATCTGGCTGACCATCCGGGGGATATCGAGCCGTTCATGCTTGGCGGCATCTTCGAATTGCCTATGCGGTGGATCGAAGGCGGGCGCCTGACCTATCATGCGAACAATGGTCAGATCATGCACCCCAGCGCGCTCTTGCGGTCGCGCAATCCGGGGACGGAAGTGCAAGAGCAGTAAGATAGCATGCAAGTATACTATCTTACTGCCATACAGTGAATGAGGTGTGACGATGAAGGTGATAGCGATCCTCTCGCAGAAGGGCGGGGTGGGCAAGACGACATTGACCACCTGCTTGGCTGTGGCCGCCGAGGCCGATGGCAAGAAAACCGCCATCCTCGATCTGGACCCGCAGGCCACGGCCAGCTTTTGGAGTGATGAGCGTGAGGCCGAAACGCCCGCTGTTTCCTCGCTTCAGGCGGTGCGCCTGAGCGCGGTCATCAACGCCGCCAAGAGTGCGGGCACCGATCTGGTGATTATCGACGGCGCGGCGGTGGCCCGCGACGTTGCCCAGATGGCGGCGCAGCATGCCGACCTTGTGCTGATCCCGACGCGCGCCGCAGTGTTCGACACCATGAGCATGGTGCACACGCTGGAGGTGGTGAAGCAACTCGGCAAGCCCGCCGCCGTGGTGCTGACGTTCGTCTCGCCGCGCGGTTATGAGCGGGCCGACGCTGAAGCGACCATTGCCGAACTCGGTACAGAGGTCTGCCCGGTGGTCATCGGTGATCGCAAGGCATTCTCCCGCGCGCAGTCCACGGGACTGGCCGCCCAAGAGTATGAGCCCAAGGGCAAGGCGGCGGCGGAAGTCGATGCGCTATACAAGTATACTAGCATACGGCTATACGGCGCGGCGAAGGAGCCGACTCGATGACAAAAAGGCCGGGCAATTCCCTGCAAGCAATCCTCAACCGCGCATCTGCCGAGGTTGTGCCGGTCGATGAGCAACAGGCCGCGCCGCCGCAGCGTGGCCGCCGGGCGGCATCGAGCGCAGCGGCAGTGACTGACCCGGCGCAGGTCACGGCGACCGGGCGCGCGGTGCAGCGGAACCGCGTGGGGATGAAACTGATCGGCGGCCACTTCCCGGCAGAGGTCAGCACACAACTGAAGATCCTTGCCGCCGAGGAAGGCACGACTGTGCAGCAACTGCTCGATGAGGCCATCGCTGACCTGTTGACGAAGAAGGCGGCGCGGAAGGTGGCGCGCTAAGCCCCTCACAGCCCCGTACAGGCGCGGCACCATACAGGGCCGCCCGACCTCACACACACACACTCAGAGCCCCTGACAGGGGCCGGGGCGCGATCCTCGGCCCCTTTTCTGCGCCTCGAAAGATTGCAAGAGTGTGAAATATTATTACGCGAGGGGATCGAGCATCAACCCGAGCATCGCCGTTGCCCCCACGCCTCGCCCTCGCTCTCTTTGGATTGATTTTATGCAGTCCTCCGGGCCGCTATACGCCCCGTACAGCGCCGAAACCGGCGTTTTTGGGGCAAACCTGCCCCCAAACGCTGCCTATGCGGATTTACGCACTAAAATGCACCACAAGGGAACTCGCCGCGCGCGCGACGGTTGAAAGAATGAGCCTCGATTTCCGCCTGTCCCCCTGGACAGCCAAGGAGCCGCGCAAGCGGCTCCGTTCGACGGTGCCTTTGGCGATCCTTCGGGGTGATTGGGGGCCTCTCAGCGGGCACTTTATCGTCCAACGCTCATGAAACAGCCTTAAGCTGTTTCATTCCTTTTATTTAAAGTTCTGTAAGTCCCAGATCAGGTGCATTGTTGTTACCCTGAAACCCAAAAAAAGGGATGCCCATACGCTCGCTGTAAGCCCGCTGGGCGTCGATATCGTCGGGGTGGCGTATCGTGGCCCACTGGTCGGTGGGAATGTCCCCAAACAGCGCCATTTCGCTCCTGACGAAGGCCGCGTCGGCTTCCAGATCCTCACGGCGGCGCTTCTGGGTCAGTCGGCCCGTTGCCGCCGCAAATCCCTTTAGCACCCGTTCGGCCAAGCGCTGACCCTTGTTGGGCACGGGCCCGGAACCCTTCCTATCGGGGTGGCATTCCAACTTGATGCCCATGCGCTTCAGGATCTGGCGCATATGGATCTGAAATTTGGTCGGCAAGCGGCTCAGCTCGAACATGTACGAGCTAGGTGCCTGCTCGTTGCGGTTCCCATCACCGCCCCGGCTGCGCCGCACCCAGTCCAGAAGCTTGTTTTCGCGCAGGATGGCGCAATGGCGGATTGCTGTCAGACGGCAGCATCCTGCGGCGGCTGCGATCTGTTCATATGTGGGGGTGCATTCGCCGGTCTTAAAGTTCGTAAAGCCCAACACCGCGCAGAGCGTATTGATAACGTCCCAGCGCAGCTTGTTCTCCCGGCCCTTTTCCTTCTTCAGATCCTTGATCCATTCGAAGGCAGTCTCGCGAATGGCGGCAATGACGCTCATGCCCTGACCATAGGAGCCATCGCCAAGGCGACGGCCCACTTGCGACCTTTCATCGTTGATATCGAAGCTGCCGCGCCATACGCCCGCGCGCGGCTTTTCCTGCGCGGTCGCGACGGCCATGACGCCGCCCAGCAGATTGCCGAAAGAGGCCGCGCTCATCGTGCGGCCTCCTGTGCGAAGGTCAGCGGCGCTTTAGGTCCACCAGCGATTCGAGACTGGCCAGCCCAACGCAAAGCAGATCGGCCCATTCCTGCGCCAACTGCCGCCGTCGCGGCATATACGCCGCGCGATTGTACCGTGCCTCGACGCCCTGCTGGACGTGCGCAAGCATCAGGTCGATAACCTGCCTGTCCCCGATCTGCCCCATGGTGAGCGATCGCTCGTTCATGATGGTCGAAAACGAGGCGCGCCACCCGTGCGGAACGTGCTTTCCGCCCCAATCGGGCAAGGCGCGATACGCTTGGTTCAGCGAATTGTCCGTGATCGCCCGGTGCGAATGCACCGTGGAAGGAAACAGATACTTGCGCCGCCCGGCGAACAGCTTGGCGGCTTTCACCGTCTCCACGGCCTGCCAAGACAGGGGTATGATGAAGTCGAAGGCTTCCTCCTGGCTCTCGGCCAGCTTCAGCTTCAGCTTTGCGGCCGGAACCCGCCAGATCGGCTCTTGCCCGTCCAAATCCTCGAACTCGTGCGCCTCGGCCAAGCGTATCGTGCCGGGCCGGGCGGCTGTCAGCGCCAGCAAGCGAGATGCCAGCTTGGTCGCCGGGAAGCCCCGCGCCGCCTCGAATGCGATCAGGAACTCCCTCGCTCGCTCGATGGTCAGCAGGGCACGGCGCTTGCGCTTCACCACCGGTTGCAACGCATCGGCCACCGTCTCGGCGGGGTTGTGCTCCACCAGTTCGCAGGCCCGCGCGAAGCGATACACCGCCGAAATCCGTTGCAACAGCCTGAAGGCCGTTTCCGCCGCGCCGCGATCCTGCACCTTGCGCAGCAGCGATGCCAATTCGGCGGTTTTGATTTCCGAAAGATCCTTGCTCCCCAACTTGGGAAACAGATCCGTCTCCATGCTGGCCAGCACGTCGTCCGCGTGCCGGGGCTTCCATTGCGCTTTCTGCACTGAATGCCAGTCGCGCGCGACCTTCTCGAATGACCGAGACAGATCCTGTGCCACGCTGTTCTTCTGCGCCTTCACGCTCAGCATGGCGCCGGGGTCCGATCCCTGCCGCAGCATTTCGCGCGCTTTCGCGCTCATTTCGCGCGCATCGGCCAGCTTCACCGCTGGATACGGGCCGAAGGTCAACACCTTCTCCCGCCCGCCAAATCGATACTTCAACCGCCAGCTTTTGAAGCTGGTTGTGCTCACAAACAAATGAAGTCCATGAGCATCGGCCAGCTTGAACGGCTTCGCGCCGCCCTTTGCTGCCCGACATTCCTTGTCCGTCAACATTCAATACCCCCAAGGGTTTTCCCAAATACCCCCAGAATACCCCCAACGTGTTCGGGAACAGTTGGGAACCGCTGGGAACGGTTGGGAAGGGCGCATAGCCCGAGGCCTTGGAAACTAAAGGGTTTTGGGACCAGTTGGGAACGGTTGGGAAAGGATGTTGGCTGGGGCGGGAGGATTCGAACCTCCGCGTGGCGGTACCAAAAACCGCTGCCTTACCGCTTGGCTACGCCCCAGCATCGCGGCCCCTGTCGGGCCGAGGACGGGCGCTTTGCCGTATTTGGTTTGCCGGGGCAAGAGGGAGGCGGGATTTTTTCGCCCCGCCACCCTCTTATTCCTCCGCCGTCTTCAGGCGGGCACGGTTCCGGCCAGCAGGGCCGGATCAAGCGCCTCGAAATCGCTGGGCGCGTGACGCTCGCGCAAACCGCCGCTCGGCTTGTTGACGAAGCGGCCCCGGCGCGTACCGGGGCGAGCATCGATCTCGGCCACCCAGCGGTTCACATGGGCGTAGTCCTGAGTCGACAGGAAGGTCGCCGCATCGCCATAGGCATCGCCCTGGATCAGCCCGCGGAACCAGCCGAAGGTGGCGATATCGGCAATGGTAAAATCATCGCCCGCCAGGAAGCGGCTTTCGGCCAGACGGCGATCGGCCACGTCGAACAGGCGCTTGGTCTCCATCGCATAGCGGTTGATGGCATATTCGATCTTCTCGGGGGCGTAGAAATAGAAATGCCCGAAGCCGCCGCCGATAAAGGGCGCCGAGCCCATCTGCCACATCAGCCAGTTGAAGGTCTCGGTGCGCGCGGGGCCGCTTGTCGGCAGGAAGGCGCCGAACTTCTCGGCCAGATGCACCAGGATCGAGCCCGATTCGAACACCCGCACCGGCTCGGGGCCGGAGCGGTCCAGCAGGGCGGGGATCTTGGAGTTGGGGTTGATGTCGACAAAGCCGCTGCCGAACTGGTCGCCATCGCCGATGCCGATGAACCATGCATCGTATTCGGCGGCGTGACCGGCCTCGATCAGTTCCTCGAACATGATCGTCGCCTTCTGGCCGTTGGGCGTGCCCAGCGAATAGAGTTGGAAGGGATGCTCGCCGACCGGCAAGTCCTTGTCATGCGTGGCGCCCGCGGTGGGGCGGTTAAGCGCGGCGGCCGAGGCGCCGGGCTTGTTGTCCCATGTCCAGACCTTGGGGGGCATGTAAGTCTCTGTCACCGATGGCACTCCTGATGAGGGGACGCTGTGGGTGAACAGATAAGGCGCCCCGACCGGCCTTGCCAGAGGGGCGCCTTATGCGAATCGATGATAGGTGGCCGCGTTGGGAAAATTCCCGTGCGGCCGCTGGTTTCAGGCCAGCTTTTTCACCCAGCTATGCGTATCGGGAGCCTGCCCGCGCTGGATGGCGACAAGGCGTTCCTTCAGCTTGCCGGTGGTCTGGCCGGGGCCGCCGGTGCCGATGGTGAAGCTGCTGTCGGTGTCCGACACTTTGCCCACCGGCGTGACCACCGCCGCCGTGCCGCAGGCGAAGGTTTCGAGCAGCTTGCCCGAGGCGGCGTCGGCGCGCCACTGGTCGATGCTGTAACGCTCCTCGCGGACGGTCAGGCCTTCCTCGCGGGCGAGGGCCAGGATCGAATCGCGGGTGATGCCCGGCAGGATCGTGCCCGAGAGCGGCGGGGTGAGCAGCGTGCCATCCTCGAAGACGAAATACAGGTTCATGCCGCCCAGTTCCTCGATCCACTTATGCTCGGCGGCATCGAGGAAGACGACCTGATCGTGGCCCAGCGCCATGGCCTCGGCCTGAGGCACGAGGCTGGCGGCATAGTTGCCGCCGCACTTGGCCGCGCCCGTGCCGCCCGGCGCCGCGCGGGTGTACTGGCTGACCCAGATCGACACTGCAGGCGCGCCCGACTTGAAGTAATTGCCGGCGGGCGAGGCGATCACGATGAACTTGTAGTTCTTGGCCGGGCGCACGCCGAGGAACGCCTCGGTGGCGATCATGAAGGGGCGCAGATAGAGCGAGGCGCCATCCTGCTGCGGGATCCAGTCGCGATCGGCCAGCACCAGCGTCTTGATCGCCTCGACGAACAGCTCTTCGGGCAGGGTGGGCATGGCGAGGCGCTTGGCGCTCTCGTTGAAGCGGGCGGCGTTGGCCTCGGGGCGGAACATGGCGATGGCGCCGTCCGCATGGCTGTAGGCCTTGAGGCCCTCGAAGATTTCCTGAGCGTAATGCAGCACGCTGGCCGCCGGATCGAGCGGGATGGGCCCGCGGGGGCCGATGACCGCATCATGCCAGCCCTTGCCTTCGGTCCATTCGATGGTCACCATATGGTCGGTGAAATTGGTGCCGAAACCGGGGTTGGCCAGCACAGCCGCGCGCACATCCGCCGGGGTGGGGGCAGGGTGAGGCAGGGGGGTGATGGTCAGTTCGGCGGCACTCGCCATGATGGATACTCCTTGGGGGACTCGGATGGGTGGTTCTTTGTAGTAAAATTTCACCCAGGGCAAGTCTTGAGACATAAAAATTCGCGAGGCCTCTGGTCTAGCACAGGGCGATCAGGGGGCAAAGCTGGCAGTTTCGCGCAGGAAACAACGACTCAGGGCGGTTGTTTGGAAAATGCGCGAAAGCGCATTTTCAGCGCGGCACCGGCCCTCTCCCCCACCCGGCCACCCATATGATACTGCCGTTGGGTGGCCGGGTGGGGGAGAGGGCCGGTGCTGCACATCCGGCTTGCGCCGGATCTCCAAACAAACCCTTCGCCCAAATGAGAAGGGCTGCGATGGCCCGTCACCATCACAGCCCTTCGCATGGTCAGCGGCCGGGAAGTGCCGCCACGAAGCCTTTATCGCTTAATCGAAACTCAGCGATAATGCTCCGCGATGCGGGTTGCCGACCTCTCTGCTGAACCATGAGACATCGGATCACCTCCTTTCGCGCTGTTGAGCCAAGTTGGCCGCGAGGAGGATCTTGTGGCACGGCACCGACCCAACCCTTGCGACGGGGCCAACCGGCATCGACCGACTGGCCTTGACGCAAGGTGTGACTCCTTTTGCGCTGCACAACAAGACTTGAATTGCGATTTATTGCTGCCAATATGCTGTGCGCTTTGCGGGTCACGCAAGTTATCAACAGGGCTGAGATCAGCGGTTTACCGCAGCTCCGTCGTTACTGGCGGCAGTCCTCGATGGCGCGCGAAACCTCGGGCCAACTGGGCAGATAGAGCGAGGCCACGCCGCTGGCCGTCACCGCAAAACGCCCGCGCGAAAAGCCCATGGCATCCAGCAGCGGATCGCGCGCATTCAACACCGTTTCCAGCCATGCGCCGCGCGGCTGCAGCCACAAGGATCGCGTCTGGCTCGATGTGATGACGCTCATGCTGACATTCTGTGTCGCGCCCGGATTGGGCAGGTCCAGCGAGATGGTGCGGCTGGCAGGCGCGCAGCGCACCACGAAAACACTGTTGCCCGGCTTGCCGTAACGCGCGACCGATTCGGTGCCCTCGCGGCCCCAGTGCCAGGTGCCCGGCGTGATCGGCGCATCGTGCCAGTCGGTGATGCGGGCGGGCGGGGGAGGCGGCGGCGGGGTCGGCGCGGGGGCTACCGGGCGTGGCCGGGGCGCCGGGGCGGGCGGCGGCGGGCTGGCGCAGGCGGCCAGCGTGGCGATCAGCGCGCAGCTCAGGCCATGGCGCAGCAGGCGCCCCATATCCGGCAGGACGGGCGAGCGTTTGGGCGAGGGAGCGCGATTTGCCTTCATGGCCTCCCTATGGAATGAGGGGCCCGGCTCGGCAAGAGTCGAACCCTTCTTTCACCGTCAACAGGTTTCCGCTTGAGCCAGTCTTCTGAAAACAAACCACCTCGTCCCGCCAAGAAGGCCAAGATCCGCGTGGATCAGGCGCTGGTTGACCGCGGGCTGGTCGAGAGCCGCTCGCGCGCTCAGGCGCTGGTGCTGGCCGGGCTGGTGTTTTCCGGTGAGACCAAGATCGCCAAGCCGGGCCAGACGATCCTTGAGGATGCGCCGCTTGAAACGCGCGGGCGCGATCATCCCTGGGTCAGCCGGGGCGGCATCAAGCTGGCCCATGCCATCGATCACTTCGGGCTCGATCCCAGGGGCGTCACCGCGATGGACATCGGCAGTTCGACCGGCGGCTTTACCGATGTGCTGCTGACCAAGGGTGCGGAGCATGTCTTCGCGGTCGATTCGGGGACCAACCAACTGGCGTGGAAGCTGCGTCAGGACCCGCGCGTCACCGTGCTGGAGCAGACCAGCGCCCGTGTGCTGACCCCTGCGCAGATCGACAGAGCCTGCGCCTGGGTGGTGTGCGATGCCAGCTTTATCGGCCTGGCCAAGGTGCTAGATGTGCCGCTCAGGCTGGCTGCGCCCGACTGCCGTCTGGTGGCGCTGATCAAGCCACAGTTCGAGGTGGGCCGCACCGAAGTCGGCAAGGGCGGGGTGGTGCGCGATTCGGCGCTGCATGAGCGTGTCTGCGGCGAAGTGCGCGATTGGGTGGAGGGTCTGGGATTCGTGGTCGACGGCATCGTCGAAAGCCCGATCACCGGCCCGGAAGGCAATGTCGAGTTCCTGATTTCGGCCCATCGCGGGGACGCTTGAGGGCAGAATTTCTACATAGCGGATTTGCCGGAGGCAAGAGGGCTGGGGTAATCATCTCCGAAACGGAATAAGCTGTTGGCGAAGGCTTGCGCGGGCAAGCCACCATGGCATGATGAACGCCTTGTTAAGGATCTCATGCAAAGGTTCTCCCGCCTTATGACCTCGACGATGCCCCAATCCCGGCCCGACTCCAATGCGCGGCCCGCCGACCGGATCTCGCATCGTGGGGGCACTCAGTTCACCGCAACAGAATCCTTTCCCGCCCACGGATCTTTCCGTAATGTCGCCCGCGACGGGCAGGATGCCTATCACCGTTCGAGCAGGGTCTCCTACCGCATGACCGAGATTGCCTCTTCGCGCCAGTTGCTGGCCGGCCTCTTGCGCTGGGTGGTGGTGCTGGTGCCCGCCATGCTGCTGCTCGGCTTCGTTTCCGCTTCGGCAGCGGGCGGCGGGCCTGACAACCCGTGGTTTGCCACGCTGGCCAAGCCCTCGCTCTATCCCTCGCCCAGCACCTTTCCGGTGGTGTGGAGCGTGGCCTATGTGCTGATGGGCGTGGCGCTCTCGATGATCGCCAGCGCGCGCGGTTCGCACGGACGCGGGCTGGCAATCGGTGTCTTCGCCCTGCATCTGCTGGCCAATTTCGCATGGTCGGTGATCTTCTTCGGCCAGCACAACATCGCTCTGGCGCTGGGCGATGTGGTGGTGATGGCCATCACACTGGCCGCCTCGATCTTCCTCTTTGCCCGGCTGCGCCCGGTGGCGGCATGGCTGCTGGCTCCGGTGATGGCCTGGGTGCTGTTCGCCACGCTGCTCAACTGGCAGGTGCTGAGCCTCAACCCCGATGCCCATGACGCCGGTCAGGCCGCCGGGGCTGTGCATGTGACTTTCTGAAGGCTGGCGCCCCGCGCGTCGGGGCGTTAAGGCGTTCCTCAAGCGGACTCGTGCTGGCACGGGTTCGGGAACACCATTTATCCGAACGGACCTGACCCATGCAGAGCGAAAACCCCCTTCTGGCCGATGTCGTCAAGCTGATGAACAGCGCAGCGGGCACGCTGGCCGGCGCCACCCGCGAAGCCCGCGATGGCGCGCGCGAGAAGCTGCGCGAGACCTTCGGCGGTCTGGATTTCGTGAGCCGCGAGGAGTTCGATGCGGTGAAGACCATGGCCGCCCGTGCGCGTGAGGAGGCTGAGGCTTTGAAGGAGCGTGTGGCGGCTCTGGAAGCGGCTTTGGCAGCCAAGTAAGAAGGTTAAGGGGAAGATGCGAGGGCCATCGCCCTCGCGCTCCCTTTACTGTCTGCGTTGCGCATCGGGTTCGGCCTTGGAGCTTAGGTCGCCGCGCCGCAGGCTTTCGAACGAGAAAAGGCGCCGGGGCTTCCTGCCTGCGGCGCCTTTCTGTTGTGCTGATGGAGAGTTGGCACGCTACGATGCGATGCCACTGCCCTTTCGCCGGAAGACGTTCCGGGAGCGCGAGGGTGTAACACCCTCGCATTTTATCTTCTTCCCTTAACCCCTTATCGACGCGGCGGCGGACCGCCAAAGCCGCCCGGCCCGCCGCGACGGCCCGGCATCAGCTTGTCGATCTCGTCGCGCGACAGGGTGCCGTCCTTGTCGGTGTCGGCCTTGTCGAAGCGGGCGTGTTCATAGGCCAGCAGTTCGGGCAGACTCATGCCGGCGTCGTAATCGGTGTTGGCCTTGGCGATCACCACGGCGTTGAGTGGCTCGACAGCGGCGGCGAGGGCATCGTCGCGCTCCCCATCACCCAGAACCGGGCCGATGCTGTCGGGAGTGATCTCGGCAAATTCGCCGCCGCCGTTTTCGGAGAGTGCGGCCGAACCCAGCTTGGCCTGCCAGGCGATGAACTCGCCTTCATCGATCTGGCCGTTATGGTTGGTGTCGATGGCCTTGAAGCGGGCGCGGATGATCGTGTCGCGGCGGGCGGTGACGACCTGATTGAACTCGGCCAGGGTGACGATGCCGTTGTGATCGGCATCGGCGGCGCGGAACATGCTTTCGACGGCCGCGTCGAATTTCTTGAGCGAGATGGGCTTCATGTCGCGGGGGCCGATCGGGCCGGTGGGGGCGGGGGTGTCATCCATCGGCGGCCCGCCGCGGCCTCCCATGCCGCCACCGCCCATGCCTCCCATGCCGCCGCCCATGCCGCCCATTCCACCCATGCCTCCTTGCGCCATGGCCGGGGTGGCGGCGATCAGAGAGGCGGCGATGAGGGCGAGCGGCAGGGCGAGCCTGCGCGAGGGAGAGCGCATCGATAATCCTTATGGTTCTGACCGGTGACGGCCGAGTGGTGCCTTTGCCAAGATTGCTGCCAGATGAACAGGCCGCTTTCGTCGCGCATAAAGCCCGGCTTGACGGATGATTTTGCAACACTGGTGGAGAGGTGCTGCGCTTGGATCGGGAGCCACTGAGGTTGCGCCGGAAGACGTTCCGGGAGCGCGAGGGCCCGGAGCATTCCTCTTGAGGAATGCGACCAATAAAGACGCCGCCCTCGCACCTTCCCTTTATTCCCTAAAACTGATCCGCCACATCCATCAGATGCGCCAGCTTGCGCGGAGCTACCGCACGCCAGCTCCGCTGCAGCCATTCGGCAATGCTGTCCCAATCGGTATCGCCCAGATCGAGGCGGATGCCGATCCAGTTGTCACCGAAATAGGCGGGGCGGAAATAGCGTTCGTCATCCTGCTCGATCAACGCGGCCTGCTCATCGGCGCCGCTGATCTTCACCAGCAGGGCGACATGGCCGTCCGCATGGTGATTGTTGGCAATATAGGCGAATTTCTTGCCCTTGATGATGCCGAAACAGGCCATGCCATGGCTGGTGATTTCGTCAGCCTCGGGCAGGGCAAGGGCGAGTTCGCGCACCTTGCCAGTCAGCCATTCGGGCGACTTTTCGCGCTTCACCCAGGCCGAAAGGCAGCGGGCATAGAGCTGATGCTCGGCAAAGAGCACGCGGGCGGCCAGCGTCTCGGACGTGTCGCCGGGCAGGATCGCCACGCGGGTCTGGCCCAGCACGGGGCCGTCATCCAGCTCGGGCGTCACCAGATGGACGCTGACGCCGCCATGGCTGTCGCCCGCATCGATGGCACGCTGGTGGGTGTGCAGCCCCTTGTAGGCGGGCAGCAGCGAGGGATGGATGTTGAGCATCCGCCCCTCCCACCCGCGCACGAAATCCTCGGTGAGGATGCGCATATAACCGGCCAGCGCAACATATTCGGCACCCGCCTCGCGAATGGCGGCATCCATCGCCCCATCATGTTCGGCGCGCGTCATGCCCTTGTGAGGCAGGGCGAAGGTGGGGATACCCTCGGCGGCGGCCAGCGCCAGTCCGCCTGCCTGCGGATTGTTGCTGGCCACCAGCACGATCTCATAAGGGCAGTCCTCCGCGCGGCTGGCATAGAGCAGCGCGGCCATATTGGTGCCCGATCCCGACAGCAGCACCGCGACTCTGGCTTTGGGAGCCGCGGGCTGGCGGATGACATCAGGCATTATGGGTGGCGGTCCAGGGCGCGCGGGCCGACCAAACTTCGTTGTCGCCGAAGACGGTGCAGCCGCGCTGACCGGCCTCGATGGCGCCGATGGTGAAGACGGTTTCGCCAGCAGCTGTCAGGTCGGCGGCCAGAGCCTCGGCTTCGTCGGCGGCCACGGCCAGAACCATCCCCACGCCGCAGTTGAAGGTGCGGGCCATTTCCTCAGGCTCGATGTTGCCCTGGGCCTGCAGGAAAGCCATCAGGCGGCTCTGCTCCCACGCACCGGCGTCGATGCGGGCATGCAGGTGAGCGGGCAGCACGCGGGGCACGTTCTCCAGCAACCCGCCGCCGGTGATGTGGGCGAGGGCATGGATACGGCCCGAACGGATGAAGGGCAGCAGGGTCTTCACATAGATGCGAGTCGGCTCGATCAGATAGTCGATCAGCAGGCGGTCGGCATCGAAGAGGGCGGGGCGGTCGAGCTTCCAGCCCTTGTCGGCGGCCAGACGGCGCACCAGCGAATAACCGTTGGAATGCACCCCCGAAGAGGCCAGACCCAGCAGCACATCGCCCTCGGCCACGCGGTCGCCGGTGAGCTGCTCGCCGCGCTCGACGGCGCCGACGCAGAAGCCGGCCAGATCGTAGTCGCCAGCGGCATACATGCCCGGCATCTCGGCGGTTTCGCCGCCGATCAGCGCGCAGCCCGCGATCTTGCAGCCCTCGGCAATGCCCGCGACGACGCGCTCGGCGACGCCGTTCTCCAGCTTGCCGGTGGCGAAATAGTCGAGGAAGAACAGGGGCTCGGCGCCCTGCACGATCAGATCGTTGACGCACATGGCGACCAGATCCTCACCGATGCGGTCATGCCGGTCATGGTCGATGGCCAGCTTGACCTTGGTGCCCACGCCATCATTGCCCGCCACCAGCAGCGGGTCCTTGTAGCCCGCCGCCTTCAGGTCAAAGAAGCCGCCGAAGCCGCCCAGATCGGCATCAGCGCCGGGGCGCGCGGTCGATTTGGCCAGCGGGCCAATGGCCTTCACCAGCGCATTGCCGGCGGCGATCGACACGCCGGAATGTTCGTAGGTGTAGCTGGTGGGCGTCTTGTTGTCGTCGGTCATGGCGGCTTCTCGGCTTTCGGCGAAACGGCGCGCAAGTGGCGCCGAATTTTGAGTAGTGAACAGCTTTCGAGCGCCGCCTAGCGCTTTCCGGCTTGGATTTCCATGGGGGTTACGCCAATAGGCTCACAGCTTTTGACGATTGAAGGCCTGATGCAGACCCTTTTGCCCCGAGAAGCCCTGCTCGAACCGCTGCGCCGTATGGTGCGGGCGCGTCCGCGTGCGGTGCTGGCCGGGGTCGGCGCGCTGGCGCTGGCAGGCGGAATCGCGGCTTTTGGTTCGGCCCGGCTGATCGCCCAGATCGAGGGTGATCGTGGCATCGCCCCGGTGATCACCACCGGCGATATCGAGATCAACGGCATTCAGGTCGATGTGCAGGGCAAGACCGCTGCGGAAGCGCGTCAGGCCGGTTGGCATGACGCCTACAAGCAGGCCTGGGCCAAGGCGGGCGGGCCCGAGATGGGCGCCGATGCCATCGGCAATCTGGTCTCCGCCGTGGTGGTGGAGAGCGAGCAGCTTGGCCCCCATCGCTATCGCGCGACTCTGGGCATCGTCTTCGATCGCGGCAAGGCCAGCGGTTTTCTCGCCGGGCATGGGCCTACGGGCGGCCTGCGCTCGGCGCCGATGCTGGTGATGCCGGTGCTGTACTCCGGCGGCGTCGCGCAGGTCTATGAGGTACGCGGCGTCTGGCAAAAGGCTTGGGCCGAGTTCCACACCGGGGCCAGCGCCATCGATTATGTGCGCCCGCAGGGTTCCGGCAGCGATTCGCTGCTGATCACTGCGGGGCAGCCGGGGCGCCGCAGCCGCATCTGGTGGCGCGCCCTGCTCGACCGTTTCGGCGCCAGCAATGTGCTGATCCCCGAGGCCCGGCTGGAGCGGCAATGGCCCGGCGGCCCGGTGAAGGGCACGTTTACCGCCCGCCTCGGCCCCGACAACACGCTGATCGACAGCTTCACGCTGACCGCGCCTGACGAAGGGCAGGTGCCCGCCATGCTCGCCCAGGCGGTGCTGCGCTTTGACCAGATCTTCACGCAGGCGATGACCAGTGGGCAGCTCAAATCCGACCCGACGCTGAGCGTCGATCATCCCACGATCGATCCGGGTCTGGCCCAGTTGATTCGCACTGGCGAGGCCGCCGCAGCCGAACAGGCCGCCGCCCGCGCCCGTGCCGAGGCCGATGCGCTGGCCGGGCAGGCTCAGCCCACCCCGGCACCCACGCCCGAGGCCAAACCCGCCGCGAGCAGCAGCGCCTTGTCCGTGCAATTCGCCTCGCCCGATGCGGCGGCGGTGGATCAGGCGCTGGGCGGGGTGCGTGAGACGAAAGGCGTCGAAGGCGCCGCAACCACCAGCATCGCCATCGGCGGCACGTCGGTGATGCGGGTGACCTTCGGCGGAACGGCGGCCGAACTGGCCGCAGCGCTGCGTTCGCGCGGCTGGCAGGTGACCGTGGCGGGCAATACGCTGCGCATCCACCGCTAAAGAGATCAACAGGTTACATCTATGCCCGCACAAATTGCTCTTCCGCTCGATATGCCGGGCCGTGATACGCCGTCGCGTATCGTGGTGGGCAACGCCAATCTCGGCGCCATCGAAGCCTGCCAGCAGACCGAGGGCTGGCCGTTTCGCACCGCGATCCTGTTCGGCCCGGCCCGCAGCGGCAAGAGCCTGCTGGCGCGCTGGTTTGCCGAAAGTGGCGCGGGCGAGGCGGTGGACGATGCCGACCGCATGGATGAGACCGCGCTGTTCCACCGCTGGAACCGGGCTCAGGAAAGCGCCACCCCGCTGCTGCTGACCGCCACCACGCCTGCTGATGGCCGCGCCTGGGAGGTCAGCCTGCCCGATCTGGGCACGCGGCTGCGCGCCGCGCTACGCCTCGACATCACCGCGCCTGACGATGCGATGATGGAAGAGCTGATCGCCCTGCATGCCGAGGCGCGCGCTCTCTCGCTCTCTCCGGACGGCTGCCATTACCTTGCAAGCCGCAGCGAGCGGTCCCATCTGGGCGCCGAGACGCTGGTCGCCACCGTCGACAGGCTGAGTCTGGAGCGCAAGATGGCGCCCGGCCTGTCGATCTGGCGCGAGGCCGTGGAGGAGGTGTCGGGGTCGGCTGGTCCTGCCTGAAGGGCGGGTGCTTGTGCCGGGCGCGGCGGCATGGGATAAGTGGGCATGATCCGGCGTCTGTTGGCCTATATCGATTCCGTGGTGGCGCGCGACCCGGCGCCGCGCTCACGCTGGGAAGTGCTGCTCTATCCCGGCTTCTGGGCGCTGGCCTTTCATCGCGTGGCGCATCGGTTCTTCACCGCGCGGCTGTTCTTTCTGGCGCGGGCGATCAACCATTTCGCCCGTTTCCTGACCGCCATCGACATTCACCCCGGCGCCACCATCGGGCGGCACCTGTTCATCGACCATGGCTTTACCGTGATCGGTGAGACCAGCCTGATCGGCGATACGGTCACCATCTATCAATGCGTGACGCTGGGCGGCACCAATCCGGCCAATGGTGTGGGCGGCAAGCGCCATCCCACTCTGGAGGATGGCTGCATCATCGGCTCGGGCGCGCAGATTTTGGGGCCGATCACCGTGGGGCGCCGCGCCCGCGTCGGCGCCAATGCCGTCGTCACCGAGGATGTGCCCGAGGGCGCCACGATGGTCGGCGTGAAGGCGCGCTCGACTCTGGTGGCGGCGGAGACGTGGTCGCGCGATTTCATCCCCTATGGCACGCCTTGCCGCGAGCCTTGCTCGGATGCGGAGCCCTCGATCAGTCGGATCGAGGCGCTGGAGGATGAGCTGGCAGCGCTGCGTGCCCAGATCGCGGCGCTGACCGCCGTGCATTCGCCCGACACGCCGCGCGACGGGACCAAGGGCTAAGTGGCGGAGCCGGGCAGTTCCTCCGGGCCGGGTGGCAAGGCTGGCGTTGCATCGGGCCTGACCGGCCCGACCGTTGTGCCTTTTCCGCGCCCGGCGCAGCAGGTCGGCTTCGACCGGCTGGAGCTGACGCGCATTCTCGACCTTTACGGGCGGATGGTCGCGGCGGGGCTGTGGCGCGACTATGCGATGAATTTCGACAAGGATGCCGCCAGCTTCAGCGCCTTTCAGCGCACGGCGGAGCGCCCTCAGGCCCGCATCGAGAAATGCCCGGCCCTGCGGGGCCGACAGGGCATGTGGACCCTGTTCGGCGAAAGCGGACAGGTGCTCAAGCGCGGGCATGAGCTGGCGGGCGTGCTCAGCCCCATCGAGCGGCGGCTGGTGAAGGCGGTCGAAAGCTAGGCCGCCTTTTTCGCTCCATGCGGCAGATGGGCGGTGAGCCCCACCGGCAGGCGGGCCAGCAAGGCGCCGCGAATCGCACCCCAGAAGGCGGAAAGACCCAGCAGCGCGCAGCCGATGATGAGCGCGGTGATCGCCACGCTCTGTTCGACATGGCCTGCCTTGTCGAACAACCGGGCCAGGGCGATCAGCACATAGGCCAGCGCCGAGACCAGCAGCGCCCGCCGGTCCACCGCCAGAGCGACAAAGCCGAAAGCGACATAGAGGGCGATCACCCCGCAGGCGGTGGCGGTGGTGATGCTGTCGCCGCTGGTCACGCCCATCCAGTAGAACAGTGGATGGGCGATCAGCGGGGCGGCCAGCAGATGCAGCCAGAAAGCGATATCGGCCTTCAGGCTGGTGCGGGCCGGATCGGCCATGTCCCAGCGCATGGCAAAGGCGAAGACACCCAGACCGCAGACCAGCGCGGCAGGGGCGATGATGGCATTGCTTTCCAGCACCATGCCCGTGGCTGCGGCCACGCCCGAGAGGATCAGCAGCACCAGCGCGGCCACGGCGGCGGCCACGGTGATTGCCACATGGAAACGCCGCCAATGGCCCAGCGCGCCAAGCCCGGCGATGAGCGCTGCGGAAGCCCCGATCAGCGCGGTCTGCCAAGGGTAGAGTTCCTGCGTGACGTAATGCTGGGGCTTGTTCTCGTAATCGAGGTAATTGTGGATGATCTCATGCGGGGTGAGGGCGCCATGCACCATCGTGCCCGTGAACACACCCAGTCCGATCACGAAGGACAGCAGCAGCACGATCGAGGGCAGCGCCATGCGCCGCCGCCGCGTGAACATCTCGGCCATGCCCCAGCTTGCGATCGCCACCAGCAGCCCGCCGAAGGACCGGCCCGCCGTCGCGGCGGCGAAGATCACCAGGGTGCAGGCGATGGTGACGAAAATATCGTTGAAGCCGGTGACCAGCCGCACCTGCTCGTCATCCGCCGTGGAGGTCTCGCCGCGCGTGGCCGCGATATGGCTGCGCAGCGCGTCGAGCGTTTGCGGCGTGAGGATGCCCGCCTTGACGGCGCCGGCCAGTTCGCTTTCCGAATACATATCTGCCTCCGATGATCGGGAGGGTGTCTTATCCGAGTGCTACAGTCAAGCTGCCGGTGCTTCGGCGCCCAACTGCTCCAGCGCGGGGATCAGGGCGTCGAAATGCTCGATCACCGCATCGGCGCCCAGCGTGTCGACCGGCACCTCGGAAAAGCCGAAGGTCACCGCCACCACCGGCAGGCCCGCCGCCGCCGCCGCGCCCGTGTCGTAATGGGTGTCGCCCACATAGGCCGCGCGCGGGTTGGTCAGGCCCGAGCGCTCGATCATCAGATGCAGCAGATCGGGCGCGGGCTTGGCACGGCCGGGCCCCAGTGTGTCGCCGCCGATGATGGTGTAGAAATGATGGGTGAGGCCCAGCTCCTCCAGCAGCTTGACCGCCAGACGCTCCAGCTTGTTGGTGACCAGCGCCAGCTTCACGCCGCGCGCCGCGAGGCCTTCCAGCATGGCCTCCATGCCGGGATAGGGGCGGGTATGGACCGAGATATGCTCTTCGTAATAGGTGATGAGCTGGGGCAGCAGCGTGTCGACCTGGGCGTCGGGCAGCGGGCCTCCCGTGAAGGCCAGCGCCCGTTCCAGCATCATGCGCGTGCCGCCGCCAACGAAGCCGCGCGCTTCCGCGCGCGAGGCGGGCGTCCGCCCGGCTTGCACCAGCGCATGGTTGAGCGCATCGGCCAGATCGGGGGCGCTGTCGAGCAGCGTCCCGTCAAGGTCGAAACCCACGAGGTCGAAGGGAAAGGCGGACTGCTGCAAAGCATTGGGGGAAAATGCGGTCATCACCCCGATCCGTGCCCGCTCCGTATGGAAACCGCAAGATTTTACTGGCAAGGAGCGTCATATGAATGATGTGACATCCGCTCTGGCTATCGTCGTCCTTGCCGCGGGCAAGGGCACCCGCATGAAAAGCGACACGCATAAGGTGCTGCACGCCATCGCGGGCAGGCCGATGCTGGACCATCTGCTGGCCAGCGCCGAAGCGCTCGATCCGCAGCGCCGCGTGGTGGTGGCGGGCCATGGGCGCGACCAGCTGGAAAAGGCGCTGAAGGGCCGGGCGGATATCGCGCTTCAGGAGCCTCAGCTCGGCACCGGCCATGCGGTGCAGATGGCCGAGCAGGCGCTTGAGGGTTTCGATGGCGATGTGCTGATTCTCTATGGCGATGTGCCCTTTGTGAGCACGCAAACCATGCAGGCGATGATCGCGCGGCTGAATGCTCCCGATGCCCCCGCCGTGGTGGTGCTGGGCTTCGAGCCTGAGGATACGCTGCAATATGGCCGGGTGATCGCGCAGGACGGCCGCATCCTGAAAATGGTCGAGCACAAGGACGCCACGCCCGAGGAACGCGCTTGCCGCCTCTGCAACTCCGGGCTGATGGCGGTGAAGGCGCGCGATCTCTTCGGCCTGCTGGCGCGCGTGGGCAATGACAATGCCCAGGGCGAATATTACCTGATCGATATCGTCAACATCGCCAATGCGGACGGGCGGATCTGCGCCGTGACCGTCACCGAGGATGCCGACGAGGTGATGGGCATCAACAGCCGTGGCGAACTGGCTCAGGCCGAGCGCCTCTGGCAGGACCGTCGCCGCAAGCAGGCGATGGTCGATGGCGCCACGCTGATCGCGCCCGAGACGGTGTGGTTCAGTTGGGACACGCAGCTTGGCCGCGATGTGGTGGTGGAGCCCAATGTGGTCTTCGGGCCCGGCGTTGCGGTGGAGGATCATGTGGTCATCCATGCCTTCTCGCATCTGGAAGGCGCGAAGGTGGCCAGCAAGGCTGACATCGGGCCTTACGCCCGTCTGCGCCCCGGCGCGGATATTCGCGAGAAGGCCAAGGTTGGCAATTTCGTCGAGATCAAGAATGCCGTGATGGGGGTGGGCGCCAAGGCCAACCACCTTTCCTATGTCGGCGATGCCGATGTGGGGGCGGGCGCCAATCTGGGCGCGGGCACGATTACCTGCAATTACAACGGCTATTTCAAGCACAAGACGATCATCGGCGAGCGGGCCTTTATCGGCTCGAACAGCGCGCTGATCGCTCCGGTGACGATCGGGGCCGATGCCATCGTGGCGGCGGGCAGTGCCGTCAGCCGCGATGTGGCGCCCGGCGAGCTGCGCGTGGTGCGCGCCGAGCAAATGGTGAAGCCGGGCTGGGCCGACCAGTTCCACGACATCATGCGCAAGAAAAAGGCCGAAAAGGACGGCAGCAAGGGATAGTTCCCTTAAGCTGCCGGAAAGCCTGAACGATATAATTGCGGCCCATAGACAGGGCCTTACCAAACAGGGAATTGAGCGCGCATGTGTGGCATCATCGGCATCGTCGGCAAGGATGAAGTGGCGGACCGTCTGGTCGATGGTCTGCGCCGCATGGAATATCGCGGCTACGACTCGGCGGGCGTCTGCACCGTGCATGAGGGCGAGCTGGTGCGCCGCCGCGCGCCGGGCAAGCTGCTCAATCTGGTGAAGGAGCTGGCGGTCAATCCGGCGCCGGGCCATGTCGGCATCGCGCATACGCGCTGGGCCACCCATGGCGCGCCGACGGCGGCCAATGCCCACCCGCATGCCACCAGCGTGCTGGGTCTGGTCCACAATGGCATCATCGAGAACTTCAAGCCGCTGCGTGACGAGCTGACGGCCAAGGGCCGCAGCTTCGAATCCGATACCGATACGGAGGTGGTGGCCCATCTCGTTTCGGATCTGGTGGAATCCGGCCTCTCGCCCGAGGAAGCCGTGGCGCAGGCGCTGCCCCGGCTGCGCGGCGCCTTTGCGCTGGCGATCGCTTTCCGCGAATACCCGGACATGCTGATCGGCGCGCGCCTCGGCTCGCCGCTGGTGGTGGGTTATGGCGAGGGTGAGACCTATCTGGGCTCCGACGCCCTTGCGCTGGCCCCGCTGACGCAGCGCATCTGCTATCTGGAAGAGGGCGACTGGGTGGTCATCACCCGCGAGGGCGCCCGCATCCACGACAAGGACAACAACCCTGTCGAGCGCCCCATCGTCGCCAGCGGCGCCAGCGCGGCGGCGGTGGAGAAGGGCAATTACCGCCACTTCATGCAGAAGGAAATCTACGAGCAGCCCACCGTGGTCGCCCAGACGCTGCGGAGCTACGTGCGTCAGGTCGATGAGAGCGTGGCCCTGCCGCAGATCGATTTCGACCTTTCCGCCATCCGCCGCGTGACCATCGTGGCCTGCGGCACCTCCTTCTATGCGGGCCTTGTCGCCAAATACTGGTTCGAGCAATTCGCCCGCCTGCCGGTCGATATCGATGTCGCCAGCGAATTCCGCTACCGCGATCCCGTGCTGGAGCCGGGCGGCTTGGCCATCTTCATCAGCCAGTCGGGCGAGACCGCCGACACGCTGGCCGCGCTGCGCCATTGCAAGGAAAACGGCCAGACCATCGCCGTGGTGGTGAATGTGCCCACCAGCTCCATGGCGCGTGAGGCCGATCTGCTGCTGCCCACCCATGCCGGGCCGGAAATCGGCGTGGCCTCCACCAAGGCCTTCACCTGCCAGCTTGCCGTGCTGGCCGCGCTGGCCGCGCATCTGGCAGTGAAGCGCGGGCGCATGAGCCGCGAGGAAGAGCGCCATGTCGTCCATCAGCTGATCGAGACGCCCGCCGCTTTGAACGCTGCCTTGGCCTATGACGATGCGATCGCCGCCATGGCGCATCTGATCGCCCCGGCGCGCGATGTGCTCTATCTGGGGCGTGGGCAGGACTTCCCGCTGGCGCTGGAAGGTGCGTTGAAACTGAAGGAAATCAGCTATATTCACGCCGAAGGTTATGCTGCGGGTGAGATGAAGCATGGCCCCATCGCGCTGATCGACGAGAACGTGCCGGTCATCGTGCTGGCACCTTCGGGCCCGCTGTTCGAGAAGACCGTCAGCAACATGCAGGAGGTGCGGGCGCGCGGCGGCAAGATCGTGCTGATCTCTGATGCCGAAGGCCTGGCCGAGGCGGGCGAGGGTTGCATCGCCACCATCGAGATGCCCAAGATCCACCCGCTAATCGCGCCGCTGGTCTATGCCGTGCCGGTGCAGTTGCTGGCCTATCATGTGGCTTGCGTGAAGGGCACCGATGTCGATCAGCCGCGCAATCTGGCCAAGTCGGTCACCGTCGAATAACGGCGCAGCGCGGCTGTGATGAGAAAAGGCCTCCCTCTCGGCTGAGAGGGAGGCCTTTTCTATTTGCCAAGCGACAATGTGCTCGCCGCCCGCATCGTTCCGATCTTGACCAGAGCATGCTGCATCAGCGCGCATGCATGGGCAGAAAGGGAAAGCGAAAGGCAGCCTTAGCCCTGTTTCAGCGGGGGAGGGCTGTTTCAGCCGCAAGGTGCCGATCGCATCATGGAGAGGGTGCGAAATCAGCCCAGATCGCTGATATCGCTCTTATCTTCCCGGTTGGCATGGTTGGCGGGCGAGCTGGCCACAACCACGCCGCCCCGGCCCATGCATTTGACCAATGTGCCGCGTTCCAGCACTTCGGTGTCGTCATTCTTCATGTCATTCTCCAACATCGTGCTGACGTGGCGGAATCCCTGTTCCGCCCGCGTCAGTCCTGTCCGGTCGACGGTCTCAGCCGATCGACCGAAGTCGGCCAAGGGTAACCCTTTGGCCGGTTGCTTCAGATGGACTCCCGTGGATTGGCGATGGCCTTATGTGGCCGAAATTTCGGCCGTTAACCTTGGATGGTCTTGATTAAATTCAAAAATTGCATCGCCTTGAGCCTCTATGAACAACGATACAGATCCGGATGCAAATCGATTGCGGTGAACGCCCCCTCAGGCACGTTGACGGGAGTGGGCTCGTTCATCCGGCAGCCAGATAAAAACGGGCGCGCTGGCGCCAATAAAAAGGCCCGGCCTGTAGGATCAGGCCGGGCTCGATGTTGTTTCAACAGGGTATGCCCCGCTGCCGTTGAGGCCTTACCAGTTCCACATGGTCCCGTCTTCCAGGCGGGCGACGGGCAGGTAGGCGGGCTTGTAGGGGTATTTTGCGGCCAGCGTCTCGTCGATGTCCACGCCGTGACCGGGGGTTTCGCCGCAATAGAGCATGCCCTTGTCGAAGCTGTAATCGTGAGGGAAGACCGCGTCGGTCTCGGGCGTGTGGCGCATATATTCCTGAATGCCGAAATTGGGCACCCAGGTGTCGAAATGCAGCGCCGTGCCCATCGTCACCGGCGAGAGGTCGGTCGCGCCATGGCAGCCGGTGCGGATCTGATACAGGCTGGCCAGATCGGCGATGCGCCGCAGATGGGTGATGCCGCCCGCGCCCACGATGGTGGCACGGATATAGTCGACAAGCTGGTTCTGGATCAGGTCCTTGGCGTCCCAGATCGTGTTGAAGATCTCACCCACCGCCAGCGGGGTGGTGGTGTGCTGGCGGATCAGCCTGAAGGCTTCCTGATTTTCAGCCGGGGTCACATCCTCCAGCCAGAACAGGCTGTAGGGCTCCAGCGCCTTGCCAAGCTGCGCTGCCTCGGTGGGGGTGTAGCGGTGATGGCCATCATGGAGAAGATGATGGTCAAACCCATAGGTTTCACGCAGCTTTTCAAACAGTTTCGGGACGTAGTTGAGAGCTTTTCGCGTATCCCAGCCCGTGACCGAAGGCAGCGCCGCATCGGCGGGCTCATAGAACAGCTTGCCCCGGCCCACGCCGTAAGCATCCTTGATTCCCGGAACGCCGGTCTGCGCGCGGATCGCCTTATAGCCCAGATCGATATACTGGCCCACCGCATCGACGGTCTCGGCAATGTCGCTGCCATTGGCATGACCATAGACCATCACGCCATCGCGGCTGCGCCCGCCCAGCAACTGATAGAGCGGCATCCCCGCCATCTTCGCCTTGATGTCCCACAACGCCACATCGACGGCGGCAATCGCGCGCATCGTCACCGGGCCGCGGCGCCAATAAGCTCCGCGATAGAGATACTGCCAGATGTCCTCGCTGTTGCGCGGGTCCATGCCGATCAGGCAGGGAATAACGTGATCTTCCAGATAGCTGACGACCGATTTCTCGCGCCCGTTGAGCGTGGCATCGCCGATGCCATAGACGCCCTGATCGGTCTCGATCTTGAGGGTCACGAAATTGCGGCCTGGCGAGGTGACGATAACGCGGGCAGACTTGATTTTCATGGCGCGAGGTTTCCGGATTTGGTCAACTTGTGTTAGACAACCTCCTTGACCAATTCCATTTGGCCTGTCAATTTTGATTTACGTGGTAAGGCCATTTACAGGAGAGCATAATGACTGACGCCACGCGCCCACAGAGCCCCGGCCCCGAAGCCGGCTCGCATGATCGGCTGTATCAGGATCTGGCGCGCAAGCTGATGGCGGAACTGGCGACCGGCAAGTTCAAGGTGGGCGACCGCCTGCCGGCCGAGCGGGAGCTGACCACGCAGTACAATGTCAGCCGCCCGACCGTGCGCGAGGCTGTGATCGCGTTGGAAGTACAGGGCTTTGTCGAGGTGAAGGTCGGCTCGGGCGCCTATGTCCGCCGTCTGCCGGGGCGTGACGACACGCCGGGCTTCAACATCTCGGCCTTCGAACTGACCGAGGCCCGCCTGCTGTTCGAGGGCGAGGCTGCCGCTCTGGCCGCCACCCAGATCAGCGAGGATGAGCTGGCAGAGCTGGCCGGCCTGATCGATGAAATGGACCGCAACCCCGAGGGGGCGGTGAAGGCCGACCGCGCCTTTCACCTGACCATCGCCCGCGCCTCGCGCAACAATGCCGTGGCCGAAGCGGTTGAGCGCCTGTGGGAGCTGCGGCAACTGTCGCCGGAAAGCGCCCTGCTTCATGAGAAGGCGCGCAACGCCAACGTCATCCCCGTGGTCGAGGAGCATACCGCCGTGCTTGAGGCGCTGCGCGCTCATGATTCCAACGCGGCGCGGGCGGCGATGCGCACGCATCTGGCTGCCGTGCTCGACAGCCTGCTCTTCGCCACCGAGGAAAAGGCCATCGAGGAAGCCCGCCGCGCGGCGCGCGCCAAGCGGGAGCGCTATGTCCGCGCCACCAGTTGACACCAGCCTGATGGGACTGCCGTTTCGGTCATGCCGCTGACGGGGTGTTTCGGCCTGACCATTATGGGCTTCGCCTGCCTTGTCGCGAGGCAGGTGTACCCATCGGCTGGCCGCTGATCGGGCGAAAAAGGGTTTGCATACAGTGACGATGTCGACGCGCCTTGCGCCTGCCCATCTGCCTTTGGTGGCCGCCCGGCCTGCCTATGACCGCGATCAGCGCGCGATCGGCATCGTCCATTTTGGCCTCGGCGCCTTCACCCGCGCGCATCAGGCCTGGTACACCGACCGCGCCATGGACACGGCGGGCGGCGACTGGATGATCGTCGGCGTGTCGATGCGCTCGCCCGATGTGGGGGCGCAACTGAACCCGCAAGGCGGCCTTTACACGTTGGCGCAACGCTCGGCCGAGGGGGTGGAACTGCGCCTGATCGGCAGCGTGGCGCAGGTGCTGCAGGCCGGCGAGGACACCGGGGCCATCGTCGAACATCTGGCGGCGCCCACCACCCATATCGTCAGCTTCACCGTGACGGAGAAGGGCTATTGCCGCGGCGCTGACGGCAGCCTCGATCCCGCAATGGCCGAGCGCGGCTTCTATCCCCTGCTGGCCGCGGGGCTGGAGCGCCGCAAAAGCGCGGGGTTGGGCGGGCTGACTTTGATGTCCTGCGACAATCTGGCGGACAATGGTCATCAACTGCGCGCGCTTCTGCGTTCCTATCTCGGTGAAACCGATCCGGCGTTGCTCGACTGGTTCGAGCACCATTGCACCACCCCCTGCACCATGGTCGACCGCATCGTGCCCGCCACAACGCAGGAGGATCGCGCCGCGCTGGAGGCGATGACCGGCCTGCGCGATGAAGGCGCCGTGGTGACCGAGCCCTTCAGCCAATGGGTGATCGAGGATGCCTTCGCCGGGCCGCGCCCCGCCTGGGAGGCGGTCGGCGCGCAGATCGTGAGCGATGTGGCGCCCTATGAAACCGCCAAGCTGCGCATGCTGAACGGCGCGCATTCGGCGCTGGCCTATCTGGGGCTGGCGCGCGGCCACGCTCATGTCCATGAGGCGGTGGCTGACCCCGTGCTGCGTGCCTGCGTCAGCCGTCTGATGAGCGAGGAAGCCGCTCCCACCATTCACGCCGGGCCTGATCAGGATCTGGCGGCCTATGCGGCAGCCTTGCTGGAGCGCTTTGCCAATCCCGCGCTCAATCACCGGCTGATCCAGATCGCGATGGATGGCAGCCAGAAGATTTCCCAGCGCTGGCTGGCGACTTTGGCTCATGCTCAGGGGCGGCAGTGCCCGGCCATTCTCACCGCCATCGGCGCATGGCTGGCCCATCTGCGCGGCGAGAACATTGCCGCATGGGGCACGGTCGACGATCCGCGTGCGGATGAACTCACGGCTCTGGTCCAAAATTCGCAAGCTGAGGAACAGATTAACGCGATCTTTGGCGAAGGCGGCCCGATGGCCAGCGCATGGCAACCGAGCAGTGCCGACAGGGCCCTCATTATGGCGTGGAAAGGCCACCAACCCGTCCCGTGAGGCGAGGCCGAACCCGGCGCAAATCCCAACAGAAGGTTACCAAATAAACCACGGGCATTTACAGTGTGCCAAGGATTGGGCGCCTATGCTCCGCCCATGAGTGGGAATGTGGCAATCGCCAAAAGCGGCGATCTGGATGTGTTGACGGTGCTGGGCCTGGGGAGGCGTGGCAGCGCGGTATCGGCACATCTGGGCGGTTTGCAGGATGTGCAACTGGCCAAGATCGCCCGCATCCGCCTGCTGACCCAGGCCCTGGCCGCCATCGTGGTGCTGGCGCTCTATGCCGCAAGCGTGAGCTGGATGGCGCTGACCGGCTGGCTGGTGGCGCTGGGCCTGTCACTGGGCCTCGCGGCGCATGCCGATCGCGCTCTGGCCAGAGCGGCCCGCCGCACCACCAAGCGCCGCGAAAGGCTGCTGCAAGGCGCGATGACCGTCGGCAACGGACTGGTCTGGGCTGCCGCGCTGTGGTTTTTCGTGCCCTTTGGCAGCCAGCAGAGCCATTTCGAGATCTGGACCGTGCTGGCCATGCTGATGACGGTCTCGGCGCTGATCATTCCGGCGGTGCCTCTGGCCACGCTGCTCTTCGCGGCGGTGGTGGGCGGCGCGGCGGTGGGCTCCTTCCTTCAGAGCGACTATCCGGCGATGGCCGGCGTGTCGGGTCTGTTCGTGGCTTTTGTGGCGCTGGGCACGGTGGAGTCTGCGCGCAATATGCTGCTGTCGCGGATCACCGCCGCCAGCATCGCCGAGCGCAATGAGGTGGTCAGCCTGCTGCTGCGGGAATCGGAGGATGAGGCCGACTGGCTGTGGCAGATCGACGCGCAGCACCGCGTTCGCGGCGCCGGACGGCGTTTCGCCGATGCGCTGGGCCTTTCGCCCGCGCAGATCGAGGGCAGGCCGCTGCTTCAATTGATCGCGGATGAGGGCGGCGACCCGGGCTGGCGCGAACTGGCCATCCGCCTGCGCGACCGCGAGGGCTTTGCGGGCCTTGCTTTGCGCGTGCAGGTGATGGGGCGGCTGCGCTGGTGGGAGATGTCGGGCGCGCCGCGCTGGGATGGCGCCGGGGCCTTCGAGGGCTTCCATGGCGTCGTCTCCGATGTGACCCAACAGCGTGAAACCGCCGAGCGCATCGCCTGGCAGGCCCGCCATGACACGCTGACCGGCCTGCCCAACCGCGTGATGCTGACCGAAGCGCTGGCCGCAACATTGGCGGGTGAGGCTGGCGGCGCGCTGATGCTGCTCGATCTCGACCGGTTCAAGGCGGTGAATGACACGCTGGGCCATCCGGTCGGCGATGCGCTGCTGGCTCAGGTGGGGCAGCGGCTTCAGGCGCTGATGGGGCCGGGCGAGATGGCGGGCAGGCTTGGCGGCGACGAGTTCGCCGTGGTGCTGCCCGATGCCCGGCGGCTGGAGCAGCTTGGCCAGCAGATCATCCGCGATCTGTCGCGGCCCTATCTGATCAGCGGCCATACGCTGGCCATCGGCGTCAGCATCGGCTCGGCCATGGGGGCGCGCGATGGCGATAGTGTCGAGGAGCTGATGCGCCATGCCGATATGGCGCTCTATCGCTCCAAGGACAGCGGGCGCGGGCGGCATATCGCCTATGACGATGCGCTGAGCGCCGTGGTGCGCGACCGGCGCGAGCAGGAGGACGCCCTGCGCCGCGCCATCGAGAGTGAGCAATTCCTGCTGCAATATCAGCCCGTGGTCGATCTGGTCGGCGAGCGCGTGGTGGGTTTCGAGGCGCTGCTGCGCTGGCACCATCCGGAGCGCGGCGTGATCGGCCCAGATGCTTTCGTCCCTCTGGCCGAGGCCTGCGGGCTGATCCTGCCGATCGGGCGCTGGGTGCTGGGCGCCGCCGCGCGTGAGGCGGCACGCTGGTCCGGGCCGCTGCGCGTGGCGGTGAATGTGGCGCCGCTGCAACTGATGGCGCCCGATTTCGTCGAGGGGCTGGTGCAGGTGCTGGCGACATCCGGCGTCAAACCGCAGCGGCTGGAAATCGAGGTGACCGAGAGCATCTTTGCCGGCGATGCCGACCGTGCGCGCAGCGTGCTGGAGCAGGTTTTGGCGCTGGGGTGCCGGGTGTCGCTGGATGATTTCGGGGCGGGATCGTCTTCGCTCGACTATCTGCGCCGCCTGCAGTTCTCCTCGATCAAGATTGATCGCGGTCTGGTGAAGGGCGCGCTTGCCGGGCATCAGGAGAGCCTCGCCACCATCCGCGCGATCGTCGCCATGGCCGACGGGCTGGATATGGGCAGCACCGCCGAGGGTGTGGAGACGGCTCAGGAGCTGGCGTTGATGCGCGATCTGGGGTGCCGCTGGGCGCAAGGCTATTACTTTGGCCGCCCGATGGATAGCAGCGCGATCGATCGGTTGTTTGAGAGGCAGAAGCAGGCTTGAAGGGATGAAAGCAGGGGGCCATCGCCCCCTGCACCCCCGTTACGTCTTCCGACACGGAGGAAGCGCGAGGCCGGAACGAGGCGCAAACGTCCCACCGCCGGAGGCTTTCATGCCTGCGGCGCTGCAACCTTAGCTCTTTGGCCGAACCCGAAGCGCAACGTAGACATTCATCGGAGCGCGAGGGGGTAACCCCCTCGCATCTTCTCTTTAAACCCCTTGAAAAGAAAAAGGCGGCGAAGCCGAAGCCTCGCCGCCCTTTCAAATCGGTCAAACCCGAAAACGATCAGGCCGAAACCAGCGTCCGCACCACGCTCTCGAACAGGGCGCGGCCATCGATGCCGCCCTGCGCCTTTTCGATATGGCGCTCGGGGTGGGGCATCATGCCCAGCACATTGCCCTTCTCGTTCAGCACGCCCGCGATCTTACGCGCCGAGCCATTGACCTCTTCGGCATAGCGGAAAGCCACGCGGCCTTCGCCCTCGATGCGGTCCAGCGTGGCGTCGTCGGCGAAGAAGTTGCCGTCGTGGTGGGCCACGGGGATGGTGATGCGCTGGTCCTTGAAGTAGCGGCTGGTGAACAGCGAGTCGTTGTTCTCGACGTTCAGCGCCACCTCGCGGCAGACGAAGCGGATGCCGGCGTTGCGCATCAGCGCGCCGGGCAGCAGGCCGGCTTCGGTCAGCACCTGGAAGCCGTTGCACACGCCAAGGACGGCGACGCCCTTGTTGGCGGCGGCGACAACGGCCTGCATCACGGGGCTGCGGGCGGCCATGGCGCCGCTGCGCAGATAGTCGCCATAGGAGAAGCCGCCGGGCAGGGCGATGAAATCAAGGCCTTCGGGCAGGGCGGCGTCGCCGTGCCACACGCGATGGACCTCGCCGCCGCAGACGTTCTCGATTGCCACCGCCATGTCGCGGTCGCAGTTCGAGCCGGGGAAGGTGATGACGGCAGCGCGGAAGGTCATGCGGCGACCCTTTCGATGCGGTAGTTCTCAATGACCTGATTGGCGAGCAGCTTCTGGGCCATCTCGTCCAGGGCGGCGTCGGTCACGCTGTCATCGACGTCCAGCTCGATCAGGCGGCCGGCGCGCACGTCCGACACGCCCGAGAAGCCGAGGCCCTCGATGGCGTGATGGATGGCGCGGCCCTGCGGATCGAGCACGCCGTTCTTGAGGCTGACGAAAACGCGCACTTTCATGGGGGCAGGGCCTTTCTATCCGGCGGAAACAGGAATCGCGGCCCCTATGGCCCCGAAAAGCGCAAAAGCCAAGGGGCAGGGTAGACCGCCTGCCCCTTTTCAGCCGATCAGCCGCCGTTGCGGGGTGTTGCGGCGCCGTCCAGACGGTCTCCGCCCAGCGCCCGGTAGAGCGAAACGCGGTTCGATCCATCGGCCAGCACCGTGGCGATCAGCGTCTTTTCCGAGGTGTAGAGCGTCTGCTGGGCGGTCAGCACATCGAGATAGGTGTCGATCCCGCCCTGATAGCGCTGGGTTGAGAGGCGGAAATTGTCCGCCGCCGCATCGCGCGCGGCGGTGCTGGCCTCAAGCTGGTCGGCGATGGTGCCGCGCCGGGCCAGCACATTGGCCACGTCGGAGAAGGCCGATTGCACCGCCTTGCGATAGGCCGCCAGCGAGGCGTCCTGCTGGGCCTCGGCCTGACGGGCGGTGGCCTTGGCGGCGCCGGCCTTGAAGATGGGGTAGCTGAGCGTTGCGCCGCCCGCCCAGGCGAAGGTGCCGCCGGTGAACAGGCTGGCCAGCGCCGAACTGGCCGTGCCCAGCAGGCCGGTCAGGGTGATCTTGGGGAAGAGCGCGGCGCGCGCGGCGGCGGCATTGCCCTTGGCGGCTTCCAGCGCGTCCTCGGCCTGCATCACATCGGGGCGGCGCAGCAGGATGTCGGAGGACAGGCCGGTGGGGATGGTCGCCAGATGCAGATTGGCATCGGTCAGGCTGAGGGGCAGGTTGGCCGGATCGATGTTATCGCCGACCAGCAGGCGCAGGGCGTTGAGATCGGCGGCCTGAGCATTGGTCTGGCTGGCGATATCGGACTGCGCCTGACGCAGCGTGATCTCCGCCTTGCGCAGGTCGCCCAGCGGCGCCACGCCGCCATCGACGCGCTTTTTGGTCAGTTGCACGCTGTCTTTGGCGGCGGTTTCGGTATCATGCGCCAGCTTGAGCAGGCTGGTGTCGGCGGCATAGGCCAGCCAGCCCGTGGCGATGCTGGAGACCACCGAAAGCCGCGCACTGCGCGCCGCCGCCTGCGTGCCGAGATAGGAGGCGCGAGCCGCCGCCGTCAGATCGCGCAGCCGCCCGAACAGGTCCAGTTCATAGGATGACACCACGCCCTGCGCGTTGAAGGAATCGCCCTTGGCGCTGCTGGAAATGCCCAAGGCGCGGTCGCCGCCCGAGTGGGTCCAGCCCGCGCTGGCATCCAGTTCGGGGAAGAGCGCGGAGCGGGCAATGCGGAACTGCGCCTGCGCCGCCTGCACATTGGCCACGGCCTGAGCGATATCCTGATTATGCACCAGCCCTTGCTCGATCAGCGCGGCAAGGCGCGGATCGGCCAGCACGTCGCGATAGGCATAGGTCGGGGTCTGCTCCACGCCGGGCGCACCATAGGCCGGGCCGGAGGGGAACTGCGCTGGGATGGGCAGCGGGCCATCTGACTTGGGCGCAGCTTGAGCAGCGCTGGCGGTCAGCACGCCTACCAGAGCCATAAGGGCGGGCAGGCGGCTCATGCCTGAACCTCCTGCGCCTTGCCGCCCTTCTTGCCGCGCAGCTTCTCCCACTGCTCCTTCAGCGTCAGGCGGATCAGCACGAAGAACAGCGGGATGAAGAACACCGCCAGCACCGTCGCCGTCAGCATGCCGCCGATCACCGCTGTGCCGATGGCGATGCGCGCATTGGCACCCGCGCCATGCGCCAGCGCCAGCGGCAGCACGCCGAAGATAAAGGCGCAGCGACGTCATCAGGATCGGGCGCAGGCGGATCCTGGCCGAATTGAGCGCGGCCTCCAGAATGCCCTTGCCCTTGTGGACCTCGGCCTCGGCAAATTCGATCATCAGGATCGCGTTCTTGGCGGCCAGACCCATGGTGGTGGTGAGGCCGATCTGCAGATAGACATCGTTCTCCAGACCGCGCAGCGTCACCATGGCGATGGCGCCCACCAGACCCAGCGGGACCACCAGCAGCACGGCCACCGGCACGCTCCAGCTTTCATAGAGCGCGGCAAGGCACAGGAAGACCACGATCAGCGATACGCCATAGAGGATCGGCGCCTGACCGCCCGCCAGCCGCTCCTGATAGGAGGTGCCCGACCAGGCCACGCCGACGCCGGGATATTTGTCGGCGATTTCCTGGAAGGCGTTCATCGAATCGCCCGAGGAATAACCTGCTGCGGGCTGGCCCGAGAACTCATAGTTCGAGATGGCGTTGAAGCGCAGCAGCGAGGTCGGCGCCTTGCCCCAGCTGGCCGAGGCGAAGGTGGAGAAGGGCACCATCTGCCCGTCACCGCCGCGCACATGCCAGTTGTTGAGGTCTTCCGGACGCGAGCGGAACGGCCCGTCACCCATCACATAGACGCGCTTCACACGGTCGCGATCGACGAAATCGTTGACATAGGTGCCGCCCCAGGCGGTCGAGAGCGTGTTGTTCACATTGGCCGCCGTGATGCCCAGCGCCTGCAATTTCTGCGTGTCGGTGCTGATTTTCAGCGTGGGCTGGTCGGGCAGGTTGGTCAGGCGGACATTGGCGAGGCGCTTGTCGGCGCGGCAATCGGCCAGCACCTGGTCGCGCACCTTGGCGAATTCCTCGCGCGACAGGCCGCCGGTGTTCTGCAGCTCGGCCTGAAAGCCCGTGGCCTGACCTAACCCACGCACAATAGGCGGCTGCAGCGCATAGAATTCCAGATCGCGGAAGCCGCTCATCGCCTTGGTGGCGCGGTTGGTGATGGCCTCGGCGGTGTTCTGATCGCCCGCGCGGTCGTCCCAGTCGGTCATGGAGATAAAGCCGCGGCCCACATTCTGACCGTTGCCGCCGCCGCCGCCGCCGGCCACCGTTAGCACCACATCGACATTCTTGGGCTCCTGATCGAGAAAATATTTCTCGATGGCGAGCTGCGCCTGCTGCGTGCGCTCGATGGTGGCGCCCGAGGGGAGCTGGAAGCTGAGCTGGCCGAAGCCCTGATCCTCATTGGGCAGGAAGCCGGTGGGCAGGCGCAGGAACAGGAAGGCCAGCAGCGCCAGCATCACCACATAGGCGATCAGCGGGCGGCGCTTGTGATGCGCCACCTTTTCGGCGCGGGGATAGTACCAGCCGATCAGCTTGCCGAAATAGAGGTCGAACTTGACGCGCATCCAATGGCTGGCGCGGCCCACCAGACTGGTTTCATCCTCATCCTCGGGGCGCTTGAGCAGGGTGGCGCACAGCGCCGGCGTCAGGATCATCGCCACCAGCACCGACAGCACCATGGCCGAGACGATGGTGATCGAGAACTGGCGATAGATCACGCCGGTGGAGCCGCCGAAGAACGCCATCGGCACGAATACCGCCGACAGCACCAGCGCGATGCCGACCAGCGCGCCCGTGATTTGCCCCATCGATTTGCGCGTGGCCTCGCGCGGGCTCAGCCCTTCCTCGCGCATCACGCGCTCGACGTTTTCCACCACCACGATGGCGTCGTCCACCAGCAGGCCGATCGCCAGCACCATGCCGAACAGCGTCAGGGTGTTGATCGAATAGCCGAAGGCGGCCAGCACGCCGAAGGTGCCCAGCAGCACCACCGGCACGGCGATGGTCGGGATCAGCGTGGCGCGCAAGTTCTGCAGGAACAGGTACATCACCAGGACCACCAGCACGATGGCTTCGAGCAGCGTTTTCACCACGTCCTCGATCGAGGGTTGTTGATGAAGTCGCGTGGTGTCTTTGGCGACCTAGGCCATCTTCATAGCCCCGTGGGGGCAGCTTCTGGCGCGCTCCGACCTTGGCCTTCACCAGCTTGGCGGTGTTCAGGGCGTTGGCGCCCGGAGGCCAGCTAGATGCACCGCCAGCGCCGCCGCCGGGGTGGCCGTTGACGCGGGCTGACCACGCCATAGCTTTCCGCGCCCAGCTCGATGCGGGCCACGTGCCCCCAGCCGCACCCTGGGCGCCGATTGGCCTGTCGCTCTTCAGGCATGATCTGGGCGAACTGTTCCGGCGTCTGCAGCCGCGACTGGGCGTTTACCGTGGCGTTCAGCTGCTGGCCCGCCGGGCTGGGCAGCGCGCCGAGCTGGCCGGCGGCCACCTGGGCGTTCTGCGCGTTGATCGGCGTTGGTGATGTCGCTGGGCATCAGCGCATAGCTGGCCAGCTTGTTGGGATCGAGCCAGATGCGCATCGCGTATTGCGAGCCGAACACCTGCACGTCCCCCACGCCCTCGATGCGCGACAGCGGATCCTGCAGGTTGCTGACCAGATAGTCGGAGATATCGGCCATCGTCGCCTTGTCGCTTTCGTCATACAGCCCGACGATCAGCAGGAAGCTGCTCGGGGACTTCGTCACCGTCACGCCCTGCTGCGGCACCTGCGCTGGGCAGGCGGCTTTCCGCCTGCTGCACCTTGTTTTGCACCTGCACCTGCGCGATATCCGGATCGGTGCCCTGATCAAAGGTGACGTTGATACTGACCGAGCCGCTGGAGCTGCTGGTCGAAGAAAAATACAGCAGGCCGTCCAGGCCGGTGAGCTGCTGCTCAATCACCTGCGTGACGCTGTTTTCCAGCGTTTCCGCGTCTGCGCCCGGGTAGGTGGCGGAGATGGAAATCTGCGGCGGTGAGACGTCCGGGTACTGCGAAACAGGCAACGAGTTGATCGACATCAGGCCGCACAGCATGATGATGATGGCGATCACCCAGGCAAAAATGGGCCGATCGATGAAAATGCGCGACATGGATCAGCCTTACTTTGCGCCAGCGGCGCCGTTTTTGCCCAGCTTGTAACCCTGAGCGGTCTTTTCCGGCACCGGCTTGATCTCGCCATTGGGGCGCAGCAGGCCAAGGCCCTGCGTGATCACCTTGTCGCCCGGCTTGATGCCATCGGTCACCACCCAGCTGTCGCCCACGGTGCGCAGCGCGGTGACCTGACGCATCTCGGCCTTGTTGCCCTGCGCCACCACGAAAACCGTGGCGGTGCCCTTGGCATCGCGGCTGACCGCGCCCTGAGGCACCAGAATGACCCTGGTCTGCACCGCCTGGCTCAGCCGCGCACGCACGAAGAGGCCGGGCAGCAGCAAGCCCTGCGGATTGGGGAAGCGGGCACGCAGCGTGACCGTGCCGGTGGCGGCATCGACCGTCACTTCGGAGAATTGCAGCTTGCCGGGCAGGGGGTAATCCTTGCCGTCATCCAGCTTCAGCTTCACATCGGGCTCGCGCGCCTGGGCGCCGCCATCGGCCAGCGCCTGACGCAGCTTCATCATGTCCGCGGCATTCTGCTGAATGTCGACATAGATCGGGTCGAGAACCGATATGGTGGCCAGCGCATCGGCCTGATTGGCCGTGACCAGCGCGCCATCGGTATAGGCCGAGCGGCTGATGCGCCCGGTCAGCGGGGCAGGCACGGTGGTGTAATGCAAGTTGATCCGCGCGGTATCGAGCGCGGCGCGGGTCTGCAGCACGCTGGCCGCCGCTGTGCGCGCGGTGGCGGCGGCATCGGTGTAATCCTGCTGCGAGACGGCCTGGGCGGCAGCCAGCGGCTTGTACCGGTCGGCCTTGACCTTGGCGGCCTCGGCGCTGGCCTGGGCGCTGGTCAGATTGGCCTGCGCCTGATTGGCGGCGGCGCGATAGAGGCTGGGGTCGATGCGGTAGAGCGGCTGGCCCTCCTTCACGATGGCGCCTTCCTCGAACAGGCGCTTCTCGATGATGCCATTGACCTGCGGGCGCACCTGCGAGACGCGGAAAGGCGCGGTGCGGCCGGGCAGTTCGACCTCCAGCGGCACGGTGCTTTCGGTGGCGACCCAATAGCCGACCTCGACCGGCCCTTTCGCCTTGCCCTTGTCCTTGCCCGAACAGGCCGCAAGGCCAAGGCTGCCGGCCAGCAGCAGCGCCACGGCGACACGCATGCGCGGGGCAGGCAGAAGGGGCTGGCGCTTGGCCAGCGCGAGGGCGAAAACTGTATGGGTCATGAACGGGCTCTTCGGGCGAAGGTAGGGGGCAAGTCAAGGTGGAGAGCGTGCACTTGGCGACATCGTGACAATTTGTTACGCGGCCGCCCGGCCCGGTGTTTGCCGGTTTTGCGGGGGCTCTGCCAGAGGGGCATCGCTGTTTTCCCCCGTATGGGGAATTGGAAAGGTGGTCGGCGCTATCGCATCAACCACCCTCTACTTTTGTCTTATGCCATGTTGCCCGAGGTCTGCGCAGTGGCTCAGAGTCGGATTGCGGCACCGGCCCTCTCCCCCACCCGGCCACCCAACGAAAGGATGATATGGGTGGCCGGGTGGGGGAGAGGGCTGGTGCCGCACTGAAAATGCGCTTTAGCGCATTTTCCACACGGGCTCTCAGGGCTTGGGCAGATCGACTCCCTCAGGCAGGACCACCGTTTCCACCGCAAGGGCATCGCCCAGATAGCGCCGGGCGGCGGCCTGAACCTGCTCGGGCGTGACGGCCATCAGCCTTTCCTTGGCGTGCAGATTGCGCTCGATATGCTCGGGCTCGCTCTGGGCGCGCATGGTCAGGCCCATCCAGCCCGCATTGCTCTTGAGCGCATTGTCGAAGCCCTCGGCCAGCGGCGCGCGGGCGCGCTGGAACACATCCTGGCTGACGCCATGATCGCGCAATGCCGCCAGCGCCTCGCGGATGGCGGCGCGGGTGGCGTTCAAATCCTTCACATCGACCGAGGCGTTGATCGTGAAGAGGCCAAAACCCTTGTAGGTGCGTGAGGTGTCGCTGCTGGAACCGGGGGAATAGGCCTTGCCCAGCTTCTGGCGCAGGGTTTCGGTGAGCTGGATGCGCACCACACGCTCCAGCATGTTGAGCACCTGCTTTTCCTGCGGGTCATTGTCGTCGCGGGTCAGCCAGACGAGATAGACCAGCGACTGGTCCTTCGCCCCTTCATGGCGCACCACGCGCAAGGCATGGTTGGCGGTGAAAGGCCGCGTGCGGCGGTCGGCATAGGGCTGGAACTCGGGCTCACGCGCGGGCAGGGCGCCCAGCGTGCGCGCGACCGAGGCGATGGCCTTGTCCTCATTCACATCGCCGACGATGCCCACCTCGATGGCGCCATGGGCCAGACGGTCGCTCATCGCGGCCTTGAGTCTGGTGAAATTCTGAGCGCGATAGGCGGTGATCGGCTGGCGGGTGAAGCGCGGATCGCCATCCGAAAGAATGCCGCCCAACTGCGAGACCAGCGCGGCGGCAGGCGTGGAGATGCTCTGCGCGAACATCGTGTCGACCGACTGGCGGAAGGGCACCTCACCCTCGGGCCGATAGCCCGGATCGGTGAGCAGCGCGGCCATCAGCTCCATCTGCAGGTCGAGGTCGACGGGCAGCACGCCCGCCGCGCTGATGAAGGTGTCACCGCCATTGGTCAGCCCCAGCCCATAGGAGTGCCCAGCCAGGATCGTGCGCAGATCCTCGCGGCTGTGCTTGCCCAGGCCGCCGCTGCCCAGCGCCGAGGTCATCGCGACCGCCAGCGGATCGGCCTTGGTGGCCAGCATCGTGCCGCCGTCGAGCGACATGGAGACCATCACCTGATCCTTGGCCAGATCGGTGTGCTTCAGATTGAGCCGCACGCCATTGGCGAAACGGATCTCGCGGATGCCGCGTATCGGCTCGCGATGGTCGGAGACGATCTTGCCCGCCGGGCCGAAGTCCTTGTAGGCGAAGGGTGTTTCGGCCTGCTGCTCGTCGTCGGGCAGGGCGGCTTTCACGCCTTCCTCCCATGCCGCGCGCAGGGCTGCCGCGCCGCCTTCGGGCGCCTTGGCACCCTCGAAGCGGATCAGCGGGTCCTCGAAGGGCACGGCCTCGGTTTTCAGGGCTGCCAGCACCGCCTCGGGGGTGATGCGCGGGATCAGGGCCTGAATGCGCGCATCCGTCGCCACCGGCGTCGAGGGCACCATATCGTCGCGCAGCAGGGCGAAGGCATTGCCCAGCAGCGCGCCGCTGCTGCGCGTATCCTGAGCGGCGGCGGCATGTTCGGCATTGGTTTTCAGATTGGCGACCTGCTCGGCGACCTCCGCCTTGGTGAAGCCGCGATCGAGCGCGCGGCGCAAGGTGCTGACCGCCGCGATCAGCCCCTTGTGCCAGCCGCCGATGTCGGTTTCGACCATCAGCGTGGTGCTGCGCCCGGCCTTCTGCAGGCCCGAGGTGCCATAGCCCGCGCCGCGATAGGGCGGATTGGTCCGCGCCGCCAGATGCTGCAACCGGCGCTGAATGATGCCATAGCCGATCGAGCGCAGCGTATCCTCGTCGCGCTGGGCCTGTGTGTCGGGCTCCTCGGGCCATGGGCCCTGCGCGGTGATGTCGATCCGCTCCGGGCTGGCGGGATCGAGATAGATCGAGGTGCGGCCCTTGTTGGTCAGATCGATCGGTCCGCCCTTTTCCTCGGGCGGATTATGCGCGGATTTCCAGCTTGCGAAATGGGCCTTGATGGCGCTTTCCACCGCTGCCGGATCGACGTCGCCCACCACGATCACCGTCGTTCGCGCGGGCACGTAATGGCGCGACCAGAAGGCGCGCAGCGTGTCGGGCGTGGCGGCGTCGAGCGCCTCGGTTGTGCCGATGGGCAGGCGCTGGGCAAAGCGGGCGCCCGGCACGGTGAACTTCAGCCGGTCTTCCAGCGCGCGGTAGGACCAGCTGTTGCGGTCGCGCTTTTCGGCCAGCACCACGCCGCGCTCACGGGTGGTTTCGGCAGCGGGGAAGGTCAGTTCGCTGGCGGTCTCGCGCATCAGCATCAGCGCGGTGTCGATCAGCGAGGCATCGTTGCGCGGCAGATCGAGCTGATAGGTGGTGTGATCGAAGCTGGTCTGGGCGTTGGTGTCGGCACCGAAGGCCAGCCCCAGCCGCTCCAGCAGGCGGATCATTTCGCCCGAGGGCACATGGGTCGAGCCCTGAAAGGCCATATGCTCGACATAATGGGCATAGCCGCGCTCGGCATCGCTTTCGTCGAGCGATCCGGTGGCGACCTCCATCCGCACCAGCACCTCGCCCTTGGGGGTGGTGTTGGGGCGGATGATGTAGCGCATGCCATTGGGCAGGCGCCCGAAGCGCCATGCCGGGTCGAGCGGCACGTCACTTTTTTCAAAAGCCCAATTCCCAGATATCTGGCTGGGCTTGGCTGCCTCTTTCGCTTTCGCGCCCGCCGCTGCCCTGCCGGTGGCAGGTTTGGCCACGGAGGCCTGAGCAAGCACCATGCTGCCGGCACAGGCGGCCAGCAGCAGGGTTTTGAACGAAAGGCGCGAACGCGTCGGAGGCAGGTTCAGCTTATTTGCCCCGCAGCTTGCGGTGGACCGAGAGGTCGAACACTTCGGACGGGCCGTTGTTCTCGTTCTCCAGCAGGCCGAGGCGACGCGCGACCTCCTGATAGGCCTCTTCCTCGCCGCCCAGATCGCGGCGGAAACGGTCCTTGTCGAGCTTCTCGCCAGTGGTCATGTCCCACAGGCGGCAGCCGTCGGGGCTGATCTCGTCGGCCAGGATCACGCGGCTGTAGTCGCCATCCCAGATGCGGCCGAATTCCAGCTTGAAGTCGATCAGGCGGATGTTGATCGCGGCGAACATGCCCGACATGAAGTCGTTCACGCGGATGGCCATCGACGAGATGTCATGCATCTCCTCGTTCGAGGCCCAGCCGAAAGCGGCGATATGCTCTTCGGCGACCATCGGATCGCCCAGCGCATCGTCCTTGTAGTAATATTCGATCAGCGTGTGGGGCAGGGGCTCACCCTCGGGGATGCCCAGGCGCTTGCTGATCGAGCCGGCGGCGACATTGCGGACCACCACCTCGATGGGGATGATCTCGACCTGGCGCACAAGCTGCTCGCGCATGTTGAGGCGCTTGATGAAATGAGTCGGGATGCCGATGTGGTTCAGGCGGGTGAACACATACTCGCTGATGCGGTTGTTGATCACGCCCTTGCCGTTGATCGTGCCCTTCTTCTGTGCGTTGAAGGCGGTGGCGTCATCCTTGAAATACTGGATGATCGTGCCCGGCTCGGGGCCCTCGTAAAGGATCTTGGCCTTGCCTTCGTAGATTTGGCGGCGACGGGACATGGGCAAATCCTTTATCAATTCAACGGTAGCGAACGGGTCGGACGCAGCATCCGGCCCCAAAAGGCGAGCCCCGGCACACAGGTCTGTCGCGCAAAGACGACAGCGCCGCGCGGCCGGGGCATAAAGGCCATATAGGCCAAGCTTCGCGCGGGTTCAACCACGTGTGGGGCCTGCTGTGTCAAGGGGGCGAATGACACTCAATCCTCGATCAGCACGCCGGTGGCGAAGAAGGATTCCAGTGCCTTGGCATGGGGCTGCCAGTCGATGCCGCGCTCGGCCAGCCAGTCATCGCAGCAGCAGGTGTCGGTGTAGCGCTCGCCGCCATCGCACAGGATGGTGACGACCGAGCCGCTTTGCCCGCGCGCCGCCATGTCGGAGATCAGCCGCGCGCAGGCCCAGATGTTGGTGCCCGTCGAGCCGCCGACAGGCCGCCCCAGCCGCGCCGAGATCACCCGCATCGCCGCGATCGAGCGCGCGTCGGAAATGGCGTCCATCCGGTCGATCACATCGGGGATGAAGGAGGGTTCGTGGCGGGGGCGCCCGATCCCCTCGATGATGCTCGACTTGCAGGCGCCCAGCGAGGTGATCGAGCGATCGGCATAGTGCCGGTGGAAGATCGAGGCCTCCGGATCGGCCACGCAAAGCTGCGTGTCGACCCGGCGATAGCGCAGATAGCGCCCGATGGTGGCCGATGTGCCGCCCGTGCCCGCGCCGCAGACCACCCAGGCGGGGATGGGATGCTCTTCGCGCGCCATCTGCTGGAAGATCGATTCGGCGATGTTGTTGTTGCCGCGCCAGTCGGTGGCCCGCTCGGCATAGGTGAACTGGTCCATGTAATGGCCGCCGGTTTCGGCCGCCAGACGCGCGCTTGCCTCGTAGACCTCGCCGGGGCTGTCGACATAATGGATCTCGCCGCCATGGAAGCGGATCAGCGCGATCTTGGCCGCCGCCACGGTCTTGGGCACCACGGCGATAAAGCGCAGCCCCAGCAGACGGGCGAAATAGGCCTCCGACACGGCGGTGGAGCCCGAAGAGGCCTCGATCACCGTGGTGTCGGGCCCGATCCAGTCGTTGCACAGGGCATAAAGGAACAGCGAGCGGGCGAGGCGATGCTTCAGGCTGCCCGTGGGGTGGCTGCTCTCATCCTTGAAATAGAGCGTGATGCCCCCGCCTGGAATCTGGCTTGTACCCTCGATCGCATGGTTGATGAGATGCGTGTCGCTGGTGCGCGTGATGTCGGCTTCGATGCGGCGGATGGCCTGGGCGTTCCAGGCGCGCCTCTCGCTCAGGGCTGCTTGCGTCATGCCGCTCACTTCTCTCTGGCGGGGCTGTTGTCAAGGAGCAGATCACCGATTGCATGAGCATGTTTGGAAAATGTGCGAAAGGGCACATTTTCGCGGCACCGGCCCTCTCCCCCGCCCGGCCACCCAACGGCAGTATTCTATGGGTGGCCGGGCGGGGGAGAGGGCCGGTGCCGGACCATCCGGCGCAGCCGGATGGTCTCAAACGGTGTAAAGATTGCAGGTCGAGGCGGTGACGGTGGGGGCGGGGTTGTAGATCATCGAATAATCGCGGGTGTCGCGCACCACATAAGAGGCGACATAATGGATGAGCATCGGCTTGACATACAGTGTGCCGAACAGCGCCTGATAATCGTAATTGATCTCCACGAACATCACGCCATAGCCCAGCGGCGCGCTCACCTGAGGTGAGGAATCGCCCATGCCTGCCGAGACTGTCCCCGCATTGGCCAGCGTGGCCGTGGTGCCCGCCGTGGTCGTGGTGGTGCCGTAGGAGCTGTCGTAACCGGTGCCGCTGCGCTTGCCGAGGCAACGCTGCCAGTGGATGCGCTGAACCGGCACCACATCATAGGTCTGTGGCACATATTCCAGACTGGACAGGGTGACGCGGCCATAGGTGGACAGCTTGATCCCCGAACTTTGCAGGCGCACGCCGGAAAAGATGTCGTTGATGTCGGTCTCGCGGATTTGGGTGGTGGCCAGCGTGCTGGCCAGGCCCACGCGGCTGGCATTGTCGGCCAGAGTCATGGCGACCTGGCTGACACGCATCTGCGAAAGGCCATAATTGGCAAATTCGATGCCCGCCCCGCCCAGATACATCACCAGCGGCAGCATGAAGGCAAATTCGATGGCGGCGGCGGCTTGGCGGTCGCGCCACAGGCGCCGCGTGATGCCCATCATTTTGCGCTTCCCCCTCATGTGCAGATCGTGGTGGGGGTGGGCACGGTCTGGGCGGTGTAGGGCTGGTTTTTGAGAATGGTGGTGGCCGAGATCGTCACCAGCTTGCCCCAGCCCATCCATCCCCCGGTGGGGAAGAGGCGCGGATAGGTCATGGTCGAGGTGTAGACCACCGTGTCGCCCGCGCCGCCATTGCCGCTGATGCCGGGGTTGGCATCCCACTGGCTGTTGCCGTTCACATCGGTGAAGCATTCGCCCGGATCGCGCACGCCATTGCCGTTGCTGTCGGTGAAGGGCTCGGGCGAGATATAGCCATATTGGGCATAGCTCATCCGCGTGGGATAGCCGCTGACATAGGCGGCATTGCGATTGGCCGCCTGCACGAGCGTGAGGACCTGCGCGTCGATGGTAGCCGGAGTGGCGTTCTGGATGGTGGAATCGCGCCCGGCCTTCTGCACCGCGCCGCTCAGGATCGCCTGCATGTAGAGCTGATAGGCGAAATCGCAGAGCCCCATCACCATCAGCAGCGCGACCGGCGCGGTCATGGCAAATTCGATCGCCGCCGCCCCCTTGCGCGCCCGCGCCAGAGCGCGCAGCAGGCGGGATATCCGTCGCGCCACGCTCATTGCGAGATCCGCAGGCTGGAGACCTGCTTGGCGATGTTGGTGAAGGCCGCCGAGAGGCCGGTGCCGCTGGTGGTGGCCAGCGCCTGACTGTTCGATGTGGCGCAGGACACCAGCGGAGCCGGAGCTGTGGTGGCGATGGACACCGTCCAGATGTTGATGTTGCGCGCCTTGGCCGCCGAACATTCGGCAAGGAAGCGCTGGATGTGATAGTTGGTGAGGTTGCTGAAATCACCGCCGGAGACGCGCCGGTCGTAATATTCGTTGCCATACATGCCATAGATGCGCAGGTCGGGGGCCATCGCGCCATCGGTCAGGAAAACGATCACCCGGTTGGGGGCGGTGCGTCCCGGCCAGGGGGCGGTGTCATTGGCGAAGATGCCGGTGGGTGAAATCAGCCGCGTGCCCCAGATCATCCCCGTATCGTGATAGGTGCCGCCGATGGGCTTGAAATCGGGCGCGTTGACATAGGCCGAGACCTGGGCCCGCGTCATCGTCGACAGGCGGGAGACCGGCTTGCCGCAGGTGACGTAGCCCGATGTGACAAGGCTGGGGTTGAGGATGTTGGGGTTGGGGTCGGCGAAATCCAGCAGGGTCGAGGTCGTTCCCGTGGAAGGGTTGTTGTAATAGGAAGCAGAGACATACGGCCAGTTGCTGGTCGAGGAATTGCGCAGGTAAAAGACATCGGGCCACATCGGTTTCCACTGCGTCCTGATGTCGCTGGTGGGGACCAGATCGGGGTCGAGATCGTAAGGCAGGGCGTTGATGTTGAAGCTGGTGACGCCCGGCGTGGTATAGCGTTCCTCCAGACAGCCCGCCCAGCCGCTGTTGACGCCGATCTTGGTCGGATCGGGCGTGGGCAGGCCGGTGGCGTAGACGCTCAGATTTTCCGACACTGGCTGATAGGTATAGGCCAATGGAATGCCCAACAGGCTGAGCGAGATGCTGCGCGCGTTGTAGGTCCAGTTCGTGTTGGGGCTGCCGAGCCCGCCCACGATGTATTTGGGCGAGATATCCATCACTGCCCGCCCGGCATTCACCGTCGATGTATAGGTGACGAAGCCGTAGCGGATATGGGTCTGCGCGCTGGAGGCGGCGGTGAGCGTGTCGTAGAAGCTGAGCACCGCCGTGCGCAGCGCCGATATGCGCGATCCCGATTTTTCAGGGACATAATAGGCTGTCGATCCCGGATAGCCCGCCATGCTGTTGTTGCCGCTGGCAGAGCCGTCGAGCGGGCGCAGATAGGACACTTTGCCGGCGCTGCCCGCGTAATTGTTGCAGGTGTTGTCATCGTCGCCGGGCAGGCAGGCCATCGATCCGGTGGTGTCCAGCACGAAGATCACATCGGTATCGGGCACATCGAGCCGCGCGGCGCAGGTGGCCGTCAGCGAGACCGAGTTGATCCCCAGAATCCGCATGATGACGGTGGGCACCGTCACCTGCGCCGAGGCGGACAACTGCCCGTCCGATGTTTTCGACGGGGTGAAGGTCACGCCGGTGGTGCCGAACCAGCCGCTGCTGAAATTGTTCTTGAAAAAGCTCTGCGCCTGGGCGGTGGCGACGGCGTCCAGAATGCCGTTGAGCGTCGTGTCCGTCATCGCCCGGCGCCCGGCCAGCGCGCCCGCGTCGCAGGCCTGCTGCAGGCGGGAGTTCACCACATAGAAGCGCGCCGCATCGATTGCGCAGCCCACGAAGCAGGCCAGCACGAACATCATGCCGGCCATCATGATCATCACATTGCCCGCTCTGTCCCTGCGCAGCCGAGAAAGCAGTCCAGGGGCGCGACGGGGGGGGATGTCCGCCATGGTGGGGATCGCCTCGCCTGTTACGGCCATCCTCCATGGGTGGCACCATGCTGTCATGGCATGGGCTGATTGATAGCCTGCGAGTGGGCGATTCAGCATATGTGCTTAACGATTGCGGCGCTGCGCTAACCCTCATGACGCAAGGCTGAGCAGGCCCCTCCGCAAGATGCCGGAGGGAAACGGTATCATGACACCGCCTTGGCACGGTCCCGGCGCGGCCACGGTCCGCCAAGGGTAAGCGAACATGGTGAAGATCGCCATTTCCGGCGGTTCCTTAGGGATGGCGCTTCTATGGACGAACCCTTTGAGGAACAATCCTGATTTCCGCACTTTTAGCGTGTGTCGGCTCACAGACGGGGACATGAAGATGACGGCACGCACCCTGATCCAGTTCTTCCATTGGTACTATCCCGAGGGCGGCCATCTGTGGGGTGAGGCTGCCGACAAGGCTTCCGCGCTGGCCAAGATGGGGATCACCGATGTGTGGTTGCCCCCGGCCTATAAGGGAGCGTCGGGCGGGGCGTCGGTGGGCTATGACACCTATGACCTCTTCGATCTGGGCGAGTTCGACCAGAAGGGCTCCGTCCCCACCAAATATGGCGACCGCGCCGCGCTGGAAAAGGCCACCAAAGCCCTGCGCGATGCCGGTCTGCGGGTGATCCACGATGTGGTGCTCAACCACAAGATGGGCGCCGACGAGAAGGAGCGCGTGCAGGTCCACCGCGTCAATCCCGAGGATCGCACCCAGATCGAGGAGGAGGCCTTCGAGGCCGATGCCTACACCAAATTCACCTTCCCAGGCCGGGCGGGGCAGCATTCGCAATTCGTTTGGGATGTGAAATGCTTTGCCGGGGTGGACTGCATCGAGAACCCCGACGAGCAGGGCGTGTTCCGGCTGGTCAACGAATATGGCGACGGCGAATGGAACGAGGAAGTCGACGACGAACTCGGCAATTTCGACTATCTGATGGGCGCCGATGTCGAGTTCCGCAACCGCGCGGTCTATGAGGAGCTGAAATATTGGGGCCGCTGGCTGGCCGGGCAGCTTCCCACCGACGGTTTCCGCCTCGATGCGGCCAAACATATTCCCGCCTGGTTCTTCCGCGACTGGGTCGGCCATATGCGCGACACCGTCGACAGCGAGCTTTTCGTGGTCGCCGAATATTGGAAGCCCGATATGGAGGCGCTGCGCCAGTATCTCGATCTGGTCGACAAGCAGTTGATGCTTTTCGATGTGGCGCTGCTTCACCATTTCCATGAGGCTTCACGCGTCGGGGGGATTACGATCTGCGCACGATCTTCGATGGTACGCTGGTTGCCGAGGAGCCCGACCATGCGGTGACTCTGGTGGGCAATCACGACACCCAGCCACTTCAGGCGCTGGAGGCGCCGGTCGAAAGCTGGTTCCAGCCGCTGGCCTATGCGCTGGTGCTGCTGCGCGAGAGCGGCGTGCCCTGCGTGTTCTATCCCGACCTCTATGGCGCGCGTTACACCGATAAGGGGGGGCGACGGCGAGGATCACGAGATCGTGATCGAACCCGTGCCTTGCCTGCCCCAACTGATCGAGGCCCGGCAGCGCTTCGCCCATGGCGAGCAGACCGACATCTTCGACGATGCCAACACCATCGCCTTCATCCGCCACGGCACGCAGGAGCAGCCGGGCTGCGTGGTGCTGCTGGCCAATGGTGACGAGGGCAACAAGGTGGTCGAACTCGGCCCCGACCATGCCGGAGCCGCCTTCCGTGACTTTCTCGGCCATTGCGAGGAGGAGATGCATGCCGATGAGGAAGGTCGCGTCAACCTCAGGGTGAACGGCGGCAGCGTCAGCGTCTGGGTGCGGGCCGACGCGCTGTAACCCAGGCGTCTTTTCCCTGCGGAACTCTGGCAGCGACGGCCTGTTCCTGAAGGCGTGCCGCGCGGTCAGGAAAAGGAGTGAGCGTTATGGCTGACCATCCCTTCGACCAACTGCTGCTGGTGCCCGATGACATCGACCTGACGCGCTCGCCGCTGGCCGGGCATCTGGGGGCGGAAACCTATGTGCTGGGCGCCTTCAATCCGGGGCTGACGCGGCTGCCCAATGGCAATCTGCTGATGATGGTGCGCGTGGCCGAGGCGCTGCGCGAGCCGATCCATGACGGCCATGTCCATGCCATCCGCTGGGATGAGGGGCGTTATGTGCTGGACGCCTGGCCGCTGGAGCATGCCGACACCGCCGATCCGCGCAAATTCATGCTGCTGGGCGGCGGCTGGAAGATCATGGCGCTGACCTCGCTGTCATGGCTGTTGCCGGTGGAGCTGAGCCCTGATGGCACGCGGCGCGTCGCGATCCATTATGACAAGGCCATCGCGCCGCAAAACAGCCTGCAATGCTATGGCGTGGAGGATGCGCGGATCAGCAAGGTGGGGGAGCGCTGGCTGATGACCACCTGCTCGGTCAGTCCCGAGCGGCATTCGACGACGCTTTATACCTCAGGCAACGGGCTGGACTGGGTCTTCGCCGATATCGTGCTGGACCATCAGAACAAGGATATGCTGATCTTTGAAGGGCTGATCGGTGGGCAGTACTGGGCTCAGACGCGACCCTTGGGGGATCTCTATTTCGCCTATCCGCCGGGCAGTGAGTGGCGGGCGGGTCCCTCGATCAATCTCGCGACCTCGCCTGATGCGTTGCACTGGAAGCCGCATCGGCAGCCCGGCATTCGCCCTCACGCGGGTACGGTGGCCACCGCGCGCATGGGGGGCGGGGCGCCGCCGATCCTCACCGATGAGGGGTGGCTCACCTTGTGGCATGGCGTCGAGCCCAAGGAGATCGTGGGCATCTATCGCACCTATTGGTCGCTGCTGGACAGGGATGACCCCGGCGTGGTGCTGCGCAGCGGCGAGGGGCCTCTGCTGGAGGCCGACCCCGAGCTTCTGCGGCCCATCGAGCATCAGATCTATCTGCGCGATGTGGTGTTCACCACGGGGATCGTCGATCAGGGGGATCGCTTTGTGGTGGCCTCGGGCGAAGGCGATCTGGCGTGCCGGATCACCCATGTGCTCAAGGCGGATCTTCGCCTAGAGCCGTGATGCGTGGAGGCGCCCGCCGCTCAGCAATCTGGTCGCTTTGGGCGCCGCGCGCATCATCAGGTTGCCCAGACCCACCGTGGCGGCCAGCACCATAAAGGGCTGGCCGATCAGGAACAGCGGATAGGCCGGCGAGCCGATGGGCCCAAAGATATGGTCACCGATCAGCGGTCCCAGCAGCCAGATCATGATCAGATGGGCGCAGAACATCAGGAACATGTAGGGCTCGATCCTGAGCAGCGGCGCGGCCACCCGGCTGGCCGCGAGCCGCCAGGCGATGGCCCAGAAGAAGATCGCCGTGGCACAGCGCATCGCCAGATCGATCGACGCCAGCATCAGCGGATCGTTGTAGCCGCGATCCACGCCCACCACCTCCAGCCAGACCTTTGCGGTCGCGATCACGGCATAGGGTGCCCCCACCAGCACCAGCGGGCGTGAAGCCATCCACGCCGCCAGATGATGGCGCCGCGCCAGCAGGCCAGCGATGAAGAACAGCAGGATAGAGGGGCGCTGCAGCAGCACCGGAACCGGGTTCACCGGCACCAGCGACCATGCGAGCGCGCCCAGCGCCACAGCGATCAGCACCCGGCTGGGCAGGCGCACCAGCAGCGGCACCGCCAGCATGCAGACGAACAGATCGTGCAGGAAGGGGATCTGCACGTTGATATCGTTGGGCGTGACCAGGCAGAACAGCTCGTCGATGGTCCACCACAGCGTGTCCGGGCGCGGGGCGTAGATCAGCCCCAGATAGGCTGCCCCCGACACGAAGAAGATGGCCAGCGCGTTCCACAGCACCATCGGCAGCAGGATCGTGCGCGCCTTGCCCTTCAGAAAGACCTGCCAGCCGCGTTTCGCGAAAGACGGCCCCACCAGCCAGCCCGAGATCATGGACAGCAGCGGCACCGAACTGCGCGCCATCAGGTCGATCAGCGCCCAGCGCATCAGCCCCTGCGAGGTGTCGTTGAACAGTTGCAGATCCTGCCCGTTGCGCCCCGTCCAGGCATGGACATAGACGATGCCCATGATGCAGATCACCCGCGCGATGCCGATTGCCCGCGACAGGCGCGTCTTTTCATCGAGCGGGGCGGTCTCGTGGGCAAGGGCGGTCTGGGTGGGGGACGCCGTGCGGGCCAGAGCGCGGGCAGATGTCGTCGTCGCTGGCTTCACACTGTCCCGCCTGTTGTCGCGCTTCGGCCAGGCCGCGTCCTGTTCAGACAATTCCATGCGCATCTTGTCATCCTGCCGCTGTTAGGCAGAATTGCAAAGCTGCCAAGCGGCGAAAGGTTGCGCGAGAGGCCTTCCGCGACCAGACGGGCCAGCGGCGGGGCAGGCCGGCGGTTACCCCATGCCTTGCCCGGGCTTGTCACGGCAGGGGCAGGTCAGCGCATGGTCGTTCACCAGCCCCGCCGCCTGCATGAAGGCATGGACGGTGACCGCGCCGACAAATTTGAACCCCTTGGCTTTCAAGGCCTTGGACAGGGCCAGCGAGGCAGGCGTGCTGGCCAGCACCACCTGCCCATCGCCCATCCGGGGCTTGCCGTCCACGAAGCTCCAGATCCAGGCGGAGAAATCCTCGCCCGCATCGCGCATGGCCAGAAAGGCGCGGGCATTGGTGATGGTGGCCTCGATCTTGGCGCGGGCGCGGATGATGCCTTCGTCCTGCATCAGCCTTTCGACATCCTCGGCGCCATAGAGGGCGATGACCGCAGGATCGAACCCCTCGAAGGCGCGGCGAAACCCTTCGCGCCGGTGCAGGATGGTGCGCCATGACAGGCCCGCCTGAAATCCCTCCAGAAGCAGCATTTCCCACAGGTCACGCGGGTCATGCATGGGCACGCCCCATTCTTGATCGTGATAGGCCTCCATCAGCGGATCGCCCTGCGCCCAACCGCAGCGTTGAAGGGCATCTGCCATCGGAAAACCATCCTTTTTGTTCGCAATATGTTCTTAATCTAGCATCGTATCGCCACAGGGGAAGGGGCAAAATCACAGCCCGCGCGCCAAGGCCTTCATCCTGCCGCAAAATCCGCAAGGAAGGGCCGATGACACAGGACTTTAGCCTTGGTCTCAGGACCCAAGTCGCGATCCCTTCGTTACGGGGATAAGCTTAGGAAGGATGCACTTCGCATGACCGACACGCTCGCCCCCAAGACATCTGTCGGCACCACGCTGACCCCTTACGCCCCGCATGTGCGGGAAGACAGTTCGGTCGAGCGTCTTGCCATCGATACGATCCGCACGCTGGCGATGGACGCCGTGCAAAAGGCCAATTCAGGCCATCCCGGCACGCCCATGGCGCTGGCGCCTGTCGCCCATACGCTGTGGAGTCGCTATCTGCGCTATGATCCTGCCACGCCGGACTGGCCGAACCGGGACCGTTTCGTGCTCTCCTGCGGGCATGCCTCGATGCTGCTTTATGGGCTGCTGCATCTGGCGGGCGTTGAGGAAATCGACGCCGAAGGGCGCAAGACCGGCGCGCCTGCCGTCAGCCTCGACGATATCAAACAGTTCCGGCAGTTGGACTCCAAGACGCCCGGCCATCCCGAATACCGCATGACCACCGGCGTGGAGACCACCACCGGGCCTTTGGGGCAGGGCTGCGGCAATTCGGTCGGCATGGCGATCGCCGCGCGCTGGCTGGGTGCCACCTTCAACCGCGACGGCTTCGATCTGTTCGATCATGACGTTTATGTGCTGTGTTCGGACGGCGATCTGATGGAGGGTGTGGCCAGCGAGGCGGCCTCCATCGCCGGGCATCTGAAGCTGCCCAACCTCTGCTGGATCTATGACAGCAACCATATCACCATCGAGGGCGAGACCGATCTGGCCTTCGATGAGGATGTGGCCAAGCGCTTCGAGGCCTATGGCTGGCAGACCGTGACCGTCGAGGATGCCGAGGATGTGGCCGCCTTCGCCAAGGCTCTGGATGTCTTCAAGGCGACGCAGGACAAGCCCGCGCTGATCGTGGTGAAATCGGTGATCGGCATCGGCTTCCCCACCCGCGCGGGCACGCACAAGGCCCATAGCGATGCCCCCGGCGAGGAAGAGATTCGCGGCGCCAAGAACAGCTACGGCTGGCCCGAGGATGCGCAGTTCCTTGTGCCGGAAGAGGCCAAGGCGGAATTCTCAAAAGCCGTTACCGGGCGCGGCAAGCCTCTGCGGGAGGAATGGGAGGCCACCTTCACCCGCTATCGCGAGGCCCATCCCGATCTGGCCGAAGCGGTTCAGGCCTTGCGCCAAGGCAAGCTGCCCGATGGCTGGCAGGAAGCCCTGCCGATCTTCGAGCCCGACGCCAAGGGCATCGCCAGCCGCGAGGCCAGTGGCAAGGTGATCAATGCCATCGCCGCCAAGGCGCCATGGCTGGTGGGCGGCGCGGCGGACCTTTCGCCCTCGACCAAGACCGATGTGAAGGGCGCGCCCTCGCTGGAGGCCAGCACCCCCGGCGGCCGCAACATGCATTTCGGCATTCGTGAGCATGCGATGGGCTCCATCGCCAATGGCATGGCGCTCAGCTATCTGCGGCCCTACACCGGCACCTTCATGGTCTTTTCCGACTATATGCGCCCGCCGATCCGTCTGGCGGCGATCATGGAACTGCCGGTGATCTTCGTCTTCACCCATGATTCCATCGGCGTGGGCGAGGATGGCCCCACCCACCAGCCCATCGAGCATCTGGCCGCCCTGCGCGCCATTCCGGGGCTCGATACGATCCGCCCCGGTGACGCCAATGAGGCGGCGGTGGCCTGGAAGGTGGCGCTGACCCACACCCATGAACCGACAGCGCTGATCTTCTCGCGTCAGGCGATCCCGACGCTGGATCGCGGCCAATATGCTTCGGCTGATGGCCTCGAAAAGGGCGGCTATGTTCTGGCCGACAGCGATGGCGAGCCCGAGATCATCCTGATCGGTACCGGTTCGGAACTGCCGCTGGTGGTGGCCGCGCATGAAAGGCTGAAGGGTGAGGGCGTGAAATCCCGCGTCGTCTCGCTGCCAAGCTGGTATCTCTTTGAAAAGCAGGACCGCGCCTATCGTGACAGCGTGTTCCCGCCCCATATCCGAGCGCGCCTCGCTGTGGAGCAGGGCGGCGCTCTGGGCTGGGACCGTTATGTCGGCTCTGATGGCGCCACCATCACCATGTCGAGTTTCGGCGCCTCTGCTCCCCTGGCCAAGCTTCAGGAGAAGTTCGGCTTTACCCTCGACAATGTCTGCAAAGTCGCCCGCGACGTGATGGAGAATGCCCGATGACCGGCCAGAGCGGCGTGGTGGTGCGCACCAAGACCAGCCTGTTGAAGCAGTTGCATGAAGCCGGGCAGGCCGTGTGGCTGGATTTCGTGGATCGCGGCTTTCTGGAGCAGGGGGGCCTCCAAAAGCTGATCAAGGAGGACGATGCCACGGGCGTCACCTCCAACCCCTCGATCTTCGAGAAGGCGATGGGCCATGGCGATGCCTATGACGAGGGCTTCAAACAGGCGCTGACCCAGGGCGATCTGAGCGTCCAGCGGCTTTATGAAAAGCAGGCCATCGTCGACATCAAGGCGGCGGCGGCTGACCTGCGTCCGGTTTACGATAGGCTGCAGGGGCAGGACGGCTATGTCAGCCTTGAGGTCTCGCCCTATCTCGCCAATGACACCGCCGCCACGATCAGCGAGGCGCGCGAACTGTGGCAGCAGGTCGATGCGCCGAATTTGATGGTGAAGGTGCCGGGCACGCAGGCGGGTGTGCCCGCGATCCGGCAGTTGATCGCCGATGGGCTCAACATCAACGTCACGCTGCTGTTTTCCATCGAGGCCTATAAGGCCGTGGCCCATGCCTATCTCGACGGGCTGGAGGCGCGCGTCGCCAAGGGCGAACCCATCGACCATATCGCCAGCGTGGCCAGCTTCTTCGTCAGCCGTATCGACACGCAGATCGACAAGAAGATCGATGCCCGCGTGAAGGAGGGCGACAAGGATAGCGAGGCGCTGCAGGCCCTGCGCGGCAAGGTGGCCATCGCCAATGCCAAGCTGGCCTATGCCTGGTATCAGGATCTGATCGCCAGCGACCGCTGGCAGAAGCTGGCCGCCAAGGGCGCGCGGCCTCAGCGCCTGCTCTGGGCCTCGACCGGGGTGAAGGACCCGGCCTATCCCGATACGCTCTATATCGACACGCTGATCGGCCCGGATACGGTCAACACCATGCCGCCCAAGACGATGGACGCCTTCCGCGATCACGGCACCGTCGCCCAGACCCTGACGCAGGATGTGGATGGCGCCCGCCATGTGCTGACCGAAGCCGACCGGCTGGGGCTGGATCTGCCGGGCGTGACCGCCGCTCTGGTCGAGGATGGGGTGAAGCAATTCGCCGATGCCGCCGACGCCCTGCTGGGCGCTGTGGCGGCCAAGCGCACGCAATTCGCGGGCGATGCCATCAACACTTTCGACGCCACCCTGCCGCATGATCTGCAACAGGCCGTCGATGCGCGGCTGAAAACAGCAGCGAGTGAGGGCTGGTCCCGCCGTCTGTGGCAAGGCGATGCCTCGCTGTGGAGCGGGAAGGATGAAGGGAAATGGCTCGGCTGGCTGGCAGCCGCCGAGGGCAAACAGGTCGATCCCGAGGCGCTGGAAGCCCTGCGTCAGGACGCGCACCAATACACCGACGCCGTGCTCCTCGGCATGGGCGGATCGAGCCTTGGGCCAGAGGTGCTGTCGCTGATCCTCGGCCATGGCGAGGGCAGCCCGCGCCTGCATGTGCTGGACACCACCGATCCGGGACAGATCGCCGGTGTGGCCAGGGTGATCGATCCGGCGCGGACGCTGTTTATCGTCTCCAGCAAATCGGGCTCGACGATGGAGCCGGAACTGCTGCGCACCTATTTCCACGCGCTGAGCGGCGGTCAGAGCGATCATTTCGTTGCCGTCACCGATCCCGGCTCGAAGCTGGAGGCCAAGGCCAAACAGGATGGTTTCGCCCATATTTTCCTTGGCGATCCGGCGATTGGCGGGCGTTATTCGGTGCTGTCGGTCTTCGGCATGGTGCCCGCGGCGGCAAGCGGCCTTGTGGCTCCCGCGCTTTATCACGCCACGGCGCCAATGGTGCTGTCCTGCGGGCCGGATGTGCCGCCTGCCGCCAATCCCGGCGTGAAGCTGGGCGCGATCATCGGCGAGGCGGCGGTGAGCGGGCGTGACAAGCTGACCATCCTTGCCTCGCCAAAACTGCTGCCTTTCGGATCCTGGCTGGAGCAATTGCTGGCCGAATCCACCGGCAAGCAAGGCAAGGGCATCGTCCCGGTCGATCTGGAACCGCTGGGCGCGCCTGCAAGCTATGGCGCGGATCGCCTCTTCGCCTATTTCACTCTGGCGGGCGAGCGTGATGCCGAGCAGGAGGCCCGCCTTGAAGCGCTGGCCGCCTCGGGCCATCCGGTGCTGCGCATCACCTTGGCCGAGGCGGAGAACATCGGTCAGGAGTTTGTCCGCTGGGAGGTCGCCACGGCGATTGCCGGCGCGGTGATCGGCATCGATCCCTTCGACCAGCCCGATGTCGAGGATGCCAAGGTGGCCACCCGCAAGCTGGTCGATGCCTATGAACAGGACGGCGATGAGGCTGAAGATCGGCCCGTGGCCGAGACAGATGATTTCGCGATCTTCGGTTTTGGTGAAGGCACCAGGGGCGATGCGGCGGATCTGTTCAAGGCCCATCTCGCCAGCCTGAAACCGGGCGATTACGCCGGTTTCCTCGCCTATATCGAGCGCAATGAGACCGACAGCCTGCTGATCGAATCCATCCGCATCGCCTTGCGCGATACGAAGAAGGTGGCGACCGTCGCCGGTTTCGGCCCCCGTTTCCTGCATTCTACCGGGCAGGCTTACAAGGGGGGCCCCAACAGCGGCGCCTTCCTTGTCATCACCCGCGACCCCGATCCCGATCTGGCCATTCCCGATCATCGGGCCAGTTTTGGCTGGGTGCAGATTGCTCAGGCCAAGGGGGATGCAGAGGTGCTGGCGCAGCGCGGGCGGCGCGTGCTACGGGTTCATCTCAAGCAGGGCGGTGGCGGACTCGCCGCGCTCAAGACGGCGATCCTCGCGGCCCTGTAACGCCTTTTGATACCCCCCCAAGAAACTCAAAGCATAAGGACTCTCTGCATGCGTCTTGCAATGATCGGCCTCGGCCGGATGGGCGCCAACATCGCGCGTCGGCTGATGCGCAACGGCCATGAGATCGTGGCCTTCGATCTGAGCGAAAAAGCCGTCGAAACGCTGGTGAAGGATGGCGCCACCGGCTCCACCTCGATCGAGGATCTGGCCGAAAAGCTTGATGAACGCCGTATCTTCTGGGTGATGCTGCCCGCCGGCGAGCCGACCGAGAGCATGATCCAGAAGCTGCTGGGCCTCTCGCGCCCCGGCGACATCATCATCGATGGCGGCAACACCTTCTACAAGGACGATATCCGCCGCGCCAAGGTCTGCGCCGAAAAGCAGGTCACCTATGTGGACGTGGGCACTTCGGGCGGCGTCTGGGGGCTGGAGCGCGGCTATTGCATGATGATCGGCGGCGAGAAGGAAGCGGTCGACCTGCTCGACCCGATCTTCGAGGCGCTGGCGCCGGGCCTGGGCACCATCCCCCGCACCGCCGAGCGCAAGGGAGACAGCGATCCGCGCGCGGAAAAGGGCTATATCCATGCCGGTCCCGCAGGCGCCGGGCACTTCGTCAAGATGGTCCACAATGGCATCGAATATGGCCTGATGGCCGCCTATGCCGAGGGCTTCGATGTGCTCAAGGGCAAGATGTCCGAAAGGCTGCCCGAGGATGAGCGCTTCGACCTCAACCTCACCGATATCGCCGAAGTGTGGCGCCGGGGCAGCGTGGTGTCCTCATGGCTGCTGGATCTTTCGGCCTCGGCGCTGGCCAAGGATCAGGCGCTGGATGCCTTCAGCGGCAATGTCGCCGATTCCGGCGAAGGCCAGTGGACCATCGACGCCGCCATGGAAGAGGCCGTGCCCGCCTATGTCCTCTCGGCGGCGCTGTTTGCCCGCTATCGCAGCCGGGTGGAAAACACCTTTGGCGACAAGCTGCTCTCGGCCATGCGCTTCGGCTTTGGCGGCCATGTGGAGATCCCGCAATAATGAAGAAAGCGCCCGTTGCTCCCCCCGCGACGATCGTGATCTTCGGTGTGACAGGCGACCTCACCCGTCGCCTGTTGCTGCCGGCCATCGTCAATCTCCAGCAATCAGAGCTGCTCGATCCGGCCACCAAGATCATCGGTGTGGGTCGTGATGATATCGATGCCGATATCCTCTGCAAGGAACGCCTTCCGGGCTTCTTCGAGGAGGATGGCGCCGCGTGGAAATCGCTGAAACCGCGCATCGCCTATCAGCGCGGCGATTTCGGCGATGAGGCGCTTTATCAGGCGCTGGGGGAGCAACTGGACGCCAGTGCCATGTTCTATCTGGCCGTGGCCCCCAGCTTCTTCGGGCCTATCGTGGAGCAATTGGGCAAGGCCGGGCTGCTCGATGAGGGCAAGGGCTTCCGCCGCGTGGTGGTGGAAAAGCCCTTCGGCACCGATCTGGCCTCGGCCAAGGCGCTGAACGCCCGCCTGCTGGCTCAGGCCGGCGAGGAGCAGCTTTACCGCATCGATCATTTCCTGGGCAAGGAAACGGTGCAGAACATCATCGTCAGCCGCTTCGCCAATGCGCGCAATGAGGCGGTCTGGAACAATCGCTATATCGATCACGTCCAGATCACTGCCGCCGAAACGGTGACGGTCGGCTCGCGCGGAGCCTTCTATGATGCGACGGGCGCGCTGCGCGATATGGTGCCCAACCATCTGTTCCAGCTTCTGGCGCTGGTGGCGATGGAGCCGCCGATCAATCTGGAAGCCGAAAGCCTGCGCAATGAAAAGGTGAAGGTGATCGACGCGATCCAGCCCATCGCGCCCGAAGATGCGGTGCGCGGCGCTTATGGCGCGGGCAAGATCGGCAAGGAGAAAGTGCCCGCCTTCAGCGAGACCGAGGATGTCGCGCCCGACAGCAGCACCGAAACCTATGTCGCGCTCAAGCTGGCGGTGGAGACCTGGCGCTGGCACGGCGTGCCCTTCTACCTGCGCACCGGCAAGGGCCTGACCGCGCGCGACACGGAAATCGTCATCCGTTTCCGCGACGCCCCCATCGCCCTGTTCCGCGATACGCCGACCGACAGCCTGCCCCCCAACCAGTTGGTGCTGCAAATCCAGCCCAATGAGGGGATCAAGATGGATATGGCGGTGAAACGCCCCGGTCCCCTGATCGAGGCCGTGCCCGCCAGCATGTCTTTTGCCTATGCTGATATCTTCGATATGGGCCACCGCACCGGCTATGAGACGCTGATCTATGATGTGCTGATCGGCGACGCGTCGCTGTTTCAGCGCGCCGACCAGATCGAGGCGGGCTGGCGCGCGGTGCAGCCGCTGCTTGATGCATGGACAAGCGGAGAACCGGAAGCCTATGAACCGGGCAGCGCCGGTCCCGCGGGCGCGGATGAGCTGATCGCGCGCGATGGCCGCGCCTGGCATGAGATTGGATAGAACCCGCCCCATGAAAGACCTGCGCCTTTTTATCTCCGACATCGACGGTACTCTCACCCGCAGCGACAAGACCATCAGCCCCGCCGTGGTGGATGCCGTGCACCGGCTCGATGCGGCGGGCGTGCCCTTCACGATCATCAGCGCCCGCCCGCCCAGCGGACTGTACTGGATCGCGGAAAAGCTCGGTCTGACGCGGCCCATCGGCGCCTACAATGGCGGCACCATCGTCGAGCCCGACGGCACGGTGGTCTTTGCCGAGCATGTGCCCGCCGATGCGGTACGAGAGGTGCTGGCGCTGATCGACCGGCCCGATGTGACCATCTGGCTGTTCCACAAGGGCCGCTGGATCGCCCAGCGCCCCAATGACACCTATGACGACCGCGAGCGCAAATCGGTCAGCCAGGAACCGACCTATGACGCCAATCTGGAGGCCTATGCCGACAGCGTGGACAAGATCGTCGCCGTTTCCGACGACCACGCCATGCTGGCCGATCTGGAGGCCGAGGTGGAACGCGCGGTGGGCGACCGCGCCACGGTGGGGCGGTCGCAGCTCTATTACCTCGATATCACTGCGCCGAAGGCCAACAAGGGCGATGGCGTGCTGGCTCTGGCGCGGGCCTTCGGGGTCTCTGTCGAGCAGGTCGCGGTGATCGGTGACCAGCGCAACGACATGCCGATGTTTCGTGAGGCGGGGCTCTCCATCGCCATGGGGCAGGGGCCGGAAGAGGTGCTTGCGGCCGCCACCCATGTCACCGCGTCGAATGATGAGGATGGCGTGGCTCAGGCTATCGACACAATCCTGCTGCCCATCGTGGAAGCACGCCCCAAGTAACTGATAAATCATGATGGATGCTATCCGGTCGATGTAAAATATCGACCGGAACATTCGCCTGTCGCTGGCGTTCCAAACCTTGCCATCAAGGAGGTGGAACTCATGACATTGAAATCGACCATCGGCGCGCTTTGCGCCGCGAGCCTTGCTGTCTGCGGTATCTCTGCCGCTCACGCCCAGCCTGTCGCGCATGACAATGCCGCGCCCAACCCGGCGATGAAATCGCCCGACCATATGACCAAGGCGCCGCTCGCCAAGGGCGCGAACTCCTTCACGGAAGGCGAAGCCAAGTCGCGTCTGGAAAAGGCGGGCTATGCCAATGTCAGCGATCTCAACAAGGATGCTGACGGCCTGTGGCAGGCCAGCGCGACCCGCCACGGCAAGCCGGTGAAGGTGGCGCTGGATTACAAGGGCAATGTGGCAACGCGTTAAGCGACCCGCCCAAATCAACGGGAAAGGATAGACCCATGTCTCAGATCGTCACTCGCCTGTTCGACAATTTTTCCGATGCCGAACATGCCGTTATCGAACTCGAACGCGTCGGTGTTCCCCATGGCGACATCAGCCTGGTGTCGAACCGCCGAGGCACCTCGCACCCGGTTGCCGATGTGCGCGAACCGCGTGACAGCACCGCCGGCGATGCCGCCGCGCGTGACGCCGGTGTCGGCGCGGCGCTGGGCGGTGTGATCGGCGCCGGTGGCGGCGTGCTGGCGGGCCTTGGCCTGCTGGCCATTCCGGGGCTTGGCCCGGTGATCGCGGCAGGCTGGCTGGCCTCGGCGGCCGTTGGCGCTGCGGTTGGCGGCGCGGTCGTGGCGGGGGCTGGCGGCATCGTTGGCGCGCTGACCCATGCCGGTGTCAGCCGCGCCGAGGCCGATGTCTATGCCGAAAGCGTGAGGCGCGGCGGCACGCTGGTCAGCGCCAAGGTCGATGATGAGCTGGTGCTGACGGCGCAGGCTGCCCTCGACAACACGCCCTATGTCGACATTGCCGAGCGCCGCGCGCTCTATCAGGGGCAGGGTTGGTCGCGTTTCGACGACACGCTTGACCCCTACACCGATGCCGAGATCGAGGCCGAACGCGCCCGCTGGCGCTAAGGCCCGGAGCATCGCGCGAAAAAGTGGGAACCGGTTTTTCGCAAAAGCGATGCGACCATTAAACTAGGTCCTGCAACAGAAAGCCCGGCTTCCAGAAGGGAGCCGGGCTTTTGTTTATTCAGCCTTTTCGCTGTCAGGCTGTTTTTCCTGCCCCAGACCGTGGCGCAGCAGCATCGGCATATGGGCAAAGGTAAACAGGAACGAGAGCGGCATAAAGACGATCAGCTTGGCGCGCAGCCACTGGTCGAAGGTGAACCAGCCCTTGTAGGCAAACACCTCGTTCAGCGCGGCGAGGAACAGGAAAAACCAGCCCCAGTTGCGCGACAATTTCATCCAGCCCTCGTCGGAAAGCCCGTCAAAAGCGCTTTCCAGCAGGTACTTCAGCGTCGGCTTGCCCTTGGCCCAGCCCACCAGCAGCATCACCGCAAACAGCGCATAGACGGCGGTGGGTTTGTGCCTGATCCAGCCCTCGTCCTGACTGATCATCGTCAGCGCGCCAAAGCCGCAGACCAGCACGGTGGAAAGCCACAGCATGGGCGACACCTTGCCGCGAATCCATTTCGACGCGATCAGCGCCAGCACCGTGGCCGCCATAAAGACGCCGGTGCTTTTGGTGACGGCAGCCACATCGCTGAGACTCGCCGCGCCCGAGGGCTTGAACAGGCGATAGGCGACAAAGAAAGCCGCGACCGGGCCATAATCGATCGCCAGATTGACCAGCGGCGAATGGTTCTTACGTTCGGGCGCGGTCATGCCGCGACCCCGGCGATCACACGCGCCACCAGATCGGGATCGAAGGGCCGCAGATCATCGATCCGCTCGCCCACACCGATGGCATGGATGGGCAGGCCATATTGCTCGGCAGCGGCAACCAGCACGCCGCCGCGCGCGGTGCCATCCAGCTTGGTCATGACCAGACCGGTCACGCCCGCCACCTCCTTGAAGGTCTCGATCTGGGCCAGCGCATTCTGGCCGTTGGTGGCATCCAGCACCAGCACCACATCATGCGGCGCGGCGGGGTTGAGGCGGCCCAGCACGCGGTGGATCTTGGCCAGCTCGTCCATCAGCTCGCGCTTGTTTTGCAGGCGTCCGGCGGTGTCGACGATCAGGGCGTCGGTGCCGCGCTCGCTGGCGGATTTCACGGCGTCAAAGACGATGGCCGCCGGATCGCCGCCTTCGGGGCCCTTCACGATGGGTACGCCAAGGCGGTCCGCCCAGACGCCCAGCTGGCCGATCGCGGCGGCGCGGAAGGTGTCGCCCGCTGCCAGCATCACCGCATAGTCCTCTTCCTGGAACAGGTGGGCCAGCTTGGCGATGGTGGTGGTCTTGCCGCTGCCGTTGACGCCGATCACCAGCACCACATGCGGGCGCGGGAAGGCGGTGACCTCCAGCGGCTTGGCCACCGGGCGCAGGATGGCGGCGATTTCCTCGGCGACGGCCTCGCGGATGGCATTTTCGCCGGCAGAGCCCTCAAACCGGCGCTGCGCCATGGCGCCACGGATGCGGGCGGCGGCGCGCGGCCCCAGATCGGAGAGGATCAGCGCATCCTCCAGCTCATCGAGCTGGTCGTCGGTCAGGCGCGCGGCACCGGTGATGCCAGAGAGATTGCCCGCCAGACGTTCGGAGGTCTTGGCGAGGCCGCCCATCAGGCGGGAGGTCCAGCTATCGGCGCTCATGAGAGCAATCCTTCGGTGATGCGTGTTGGGGTGATGGTCAGCATCTGCCCGGCAGGCGTGCCGGTGGGCAGGGCGATCCTTGCGAAATTTTCGGCATGGCCGGTGCCGTCGCGCTCGGCCAGCACGGTCTGGGGCTGGCCGATCAGGCTTTCCAGCCAGGCGGCGCGGCTTGTGGCGACGGCATGACGCAGTTCAGCAGCGCGCTCGCTCACCAGCGGGCGCGGCAGTTGCGGCATGCGCGCGGCGGGGGTGCCGTGGCGGGCGCTGTAGGGGAAGATATGGCCGTGGACGATCCCGAGTTCACCGATGATCGAGAGATTGTCGGCATGGGCGGCCTCATCCTCGGTGGGGAAGCCGGCGATCAGATCGGCGCCCACGGCGATATCGGGGCGGCGGGCCTTCAGATCGGCCACGAGGTTCACGGCATCGGCGCGCAGATGGCGGCGCTTCATGCGCTTGAGGATCAGATCGGCGCCATGCTGCAGCGAAAGATGGAGATGCGGCATCACCCGCTTTTCGCTGGCGATGATCTCGCGCAGCAGCGGGTCGATCTCCACGCCATCCATCGAGGAGAGGCGCAGGCGGGGCAGTTTAGGCACATCGCGCAGGATCGCGGCAACCAGATCGCCGAGGCGCTGATCGCCATGGTTCCAGCCGGTGAGGTCCACGGCGGTCAGCACCACTTCGCCTACGCCAGCTTCGGCATGGGCGCGCACTTCGGTGACCACATTGGCGATGCCGCGCGAACGGCTCGGGCCGCGACCGGCGGGGATGATGCAGAAGGTGCAGGCATGGTCGCAGCCGTTCTGCACCGCCACAAAGGCGCGCGTATGCTGGCCCGAAGGCATCGGCATGGCAGGCGCGGGCGGTACATTCCAGGCGCGGGCGTCCAGCTTGTCGGCATTGGCAATCAGGCCGTCGACATCCAGCGCGGCGATGGAATCGCGCTCCACCTCCACCGCGCAGCCCGTCACCATCAGCCGCGCATCGGGGCGGGTGCGGCGCGCTTTGCGGATCGCTTGACGCGTCTGGCGCAGGGCCTCGGCGGTGACGGCGCAGGAGTTGATGACCACCATGTCGCGCTCGCCCGCGAGAAGCGCGCGCATATGCTCGCTCTCCGCCAGATTCATCCGGCAGCCCAGCGAGACGACCTCGACGCTCATCCCTGATAAAACGCGGACAGCTCGAACGCGCCGCGGAAGGCTTCGGTGGCAGGGCCGGTCATGGTGATGCCCTCGTCGCCGCGCCATTCGATCACCAGCGGGCCGCCCGGCAGGGTGACCGTTACGCGGCGGTCGACCAGACCGCGACGCATGGCGCCGATGGCGGTGGCGCAGGCACCGGTGCCGCAGGCCAGTGTCAGCCCAGCGCCACGTTCCCACACGCGCAGGGTGATGGCATCGCGCGCCGTGACGGTGGCGACATTGACGTTGATGCGTTCGGGGAAGAGCGGATCATGCTCGATCAGCGGGCCGAGGCGGTCCAGCTCCACGCCATGCGTGTCGGGCGTGAAAAAGATCACATGCGGATTGCCGACATTGACGGCGGTGGGGGCATTCAGCTCCTCCCAGCCCACCGGCATGGTCAGCGTGTCCATGGCATAGGCCAGCGGAATCGCGTCCCACTCGAAGCGGGGGCGGCCCATATCGACCGAAATGCCATCGGGCGTGGGTGCGGCATAGATCACGCCCGCCAGCGTCTCGATGGAAGCCGCGCTGCCATGGAGCAGACCCACGGCACGGGTGGCGTTGCCGCAGGCCTCGACCTCGCTGCCGTCCTGGTTGAAGATCCGCATTTTCAGATCGGCGATCTCGGAGTTTTCGAGCAACACCAACTGATCGCAGCCGATGCCGCGATGCCGGTCACCCAGAGCGGCGGCCAGAGTGGCGGTCATGGGCGGCACATTGCCTTCGCGCGCGTCCAGCACGACGAAATCATTGCCCAGCCCATGCATCTTGACGAAAGGAACACGCATAAGGGGGCGCTCTAGGCGCATGGGGGGGCGCCGTCCAGTGTTGGAAGGCGGTAAATTGCGCGGTTTCACGGTCTGGAAAGGTGTCTGGTCTGATGCGGGGGTGGATTTGCCGGGGCGTGGGTGTATCTCCGCGCGGCTCGGGCTTTCAGGGACACTTTCAAGGAGAGGGCCATGATCCAGCGCTCGAAACCCGGTCTGATGGACATCCTCTTTGCGTGGAAGGGCACGATCCTGCCGCGCATTGGCGGGCGTCTGGCCTTGATCCTGCTGGCCAGCGTGGGGGCGGTGCTGGCGGCGCGCGACCATCCGGGCATCTTCGGGCAGATCAGCGCCTTTCCCTTCACGCTGATCGGTCTGGCGCTGTCGATCTTCATGAGCTTTCGCAACAATGCCTGTTACGGCCGCTGGTGGGAGGGGCGGCAGTTATGGGGCGCTCTGGTGATCGAGGCGCGTACCATTGCCCGGCAAGTGGCCAGCCTGCCCAAAGCCGAGCGCGAGGAGTTCGTGATGGGGCTCTGCGCCTTTGCCTGGGGGCTGCGTGCGCGACTGCGTGGCGATGATGAATCCACCGCCATCCGGCATTGGTGTGGGGCGGGGTGGGGTGAGGGCGAGTGGCGGGCCATGGCCAATCCCACCAATGGCGTGGTGCATGCGATGGGGCAGACCAGCCAGCGCCTGCTGGCTCAGGGCATCATCGACCCGATGCGCTGGTCGGTGCTGGAGCAGCATCTGGCCGCGCTGACCACGGTGCAGACCGGCTGCGAGCGGATCGCGGCGACTCCGGTGCCTTTTGCCTATTCGCTGCTGCTGCATCGCACGGCCTATATCTTCTGCCTCAGCCTGCCTTTCGCGCTGGCGGGGACATTGGGCTGGTGGGCGGTGCTGCCCTCGGCGCTGGTGGCCTATACGTTCTTCGGGCTGGATGCGCTGGGGGATCAGTTGGAGGATCCCTTTGGCCATGATGTCAACGATCTGCCGCTTGATGCCATGGTGCGGGTGATCGAGCGCGACATGCTTTCGGCGCTGGGGCAGACGGATTTGCCGCCTGTGCTTATGCCTGTGGATAATGTGTTGATGTGAGGTGGAGAAGCGCCGGATAACTCCGGGAAAGAAAAAAGCCGACCAGAAGGCCGGCTTTCTCAATTCCTTGCTTTCGCAGGGAATAAAATGGTCGGGGAAAGAGGATTCGAACCTCCGGCCCCTGCCTCCCGAAGACAGTGCTCTACCAGGCTGAGCTATTCCCCGACCGGTGCTGCAGAGGCGGTTTGAAGCGTCTCTGCGAGGCAGGAGCGGGCCTATAGACAGCGATTCCGAACCACGCAAGCGGCGTTTCGCATTTTTTTGCAACCTCGTGAATTTTCCCGGATTTGAGCGTGTTGCTGAAAATCGGATGACGGCGCCCGCGCCTTGGGCCAAACTGCGTCGATGACCTTGCCTTATACGCTCCGCACCGAGTCCGCCGCCCATTGGGAAGACCAGTACCTTGCCCTGATGGACCATATCTGGCGCCATGGTGACGAACGCCGCGACCGCACCGGTGTCGGCACGCGCTCGATCTTCGGGGCGCAGATCCGTTGCGATCTCTCCGACAACCGCATGCCGCTGCTGACCACCAAGCGCGTCTATTGGAAGACGGCGACGCGCGAATTGCTGTGGTTCCTGACTGGCGACACCAACATCCGCTCGCTCTGCGCGCAGGGGGTGGAAATCTGGACCGACTGGCCGCTCGACCGTTATCGCAAGGAAACCGGCGATCCGATCAGCCGCGAGGATTTTTCTGCCCGCATCGTGGCGGATGAGGCTTTTGCCGCGCAATGGGGTGACCTAGGCCCGGTCTATGGCAAGCAGTGGGTCGACTGGCCGACCTATCAGCCGGTGGGCGAGGGGATTTACCGCAAGGGGCAGGGCGTCAACCAGATTGCCGAGCTGGTCCACAGCCTGCGTCACAATCCGGGCAGCCGCCGCCATATCATCGAGGGCTGGAATGTGGCCGAGCTTGATTCGATGGCGCTGCCGCCCTGCCACAAGACCTATCAGTTCCATGTGGCCGACGGGCGCCTCTCGGGCCTGCTCTATCAGCGGAGTGCTGACGTGGCCTTGGGGCTGCCTTTCAATTTGTGGAGCGCCGCCCTGCTGATCCGCATGCTGGCCCAGCAATGCGATCTGGAGCCGGGCGAGCTGGTGTGGACCGGCGGCGACACGCATCTCTATCTCAACCATGAGGAACTGGTGGAGGCGCAGTTGCAGCGCAAGCCTTCGGGCGATCCGCGCATGACGCTGGCCCGGCGCCCGGAGACGATCTTCGATTATACCATCGAGGATTTTGTCGTCTCTGACTACGCGCCTCAGGGCAAGCTTGCCGCGCCGGTCGCGGTATAAAAGGAGAGAGCGATGGAGAAGGAGCCGCGAATCGATGCCTATATCGAGAAAGCGGCGCCCTTCGCCCGCCCGATCCTGACTCATCTGCGCGCGCTGTTGCATGAGGCCGTGTCCGACCTTGGCGAGACCATCAAATGGGGCATGCCGCATTTCACGGTCGGCGGGAAAAATCTGGCGGGGATCGCCGCCTTCAAGGCGCATTGCGCTTTCGTGATCCACGGCACGGGCCGTCAGGGCATGGAGCGTGATCCCGGTATGGGTGATTACGGCAAGATTGCCAGCCTCGATGATCTGCCACCTGCCGAAGAGATGAAGGCCAAGCTGATCGCCGCTGCCGAGGCCATCCGGCAAGGCGGCGGCATGGCCCGCCCCAAAAAGGCGCCGCGCGAAGCGATTCCCATGCCTGATGACTTCGCACAGGCGTTGGAGGCCCATCCGGCGGCCCGTGCCGTGTTTGAAACCTTCTCCCCCTCCAACCGTCGCGACTATCTGGAATGGATCGTGGAGGCCAGGCAGGCCGCCACTCGCGCCAAGCGCATCGCTCAGGCCGTGGAGTGGATCGCGGAGGGCAAGCGGCGCAACTGGAAGTATGAGAAGTGCTGAAGCATCGTGCGAAAAAGTGGGAACCGGTTTTTCGCGCAAACGATGCGTCTGCTTTTGCGCGCGCTCTTACCTGACCATGCCCGCGTAAGCGATCCGCCCCGACCCGGCCAGCGCCTGAGCCGGAGAGATATGCCAGCGCATATGCGTCACATCCTGCGCCCCGGCGATCCGCTGCCCGATGCGCAGCTTGCCCAGATAGCCCCAGGTGTGACCGCCATCGACAGAGACTTCGGCCTCATCCTTCTCGCCCGGCTCCCAGCTCATGCCCGAGGGCAGGGCTTCGGTGACGATAAAGCCGCCCGATCCGCCCAGACGATACCAACTGAGCAAGGTGACCACCCGGTCGCCTGTGGTGACCTGTTTGGCAGGCTCCAGCATATGCACCAATCCGCGCGCGTTCTGGCGCGTGTGTTCGACGAACAGGCTCGATTCGAGCATCACATCGGGCTGCACCCCCACAGCCGCGGTTTGCACATGGACGTTCTCATGCGCCGCGCGACCGGGGCCGGCCGTCAGGGCAAAGCCAAGCGCCAGCGAGGCCAGGCAGGCCGCACCGCGCAGCGGGAAGCGGAGGGGTGAAGCGGATGTTGCGCGCATGGGCAGAACTTTCACTCGCGGGACCATCCGATGATTCTGCGCCCGATCGATAAAAATTATGGTTAACGCGATGTTTGGCATAAGCCCGAAGCGGGGCCGAACCGCCATCACGGGGGTATGGAGCCGCATTTTGGCGGCTTAAGGCATAGTTTTCCACAGCTTAACTGCAAATTTGAGAAAGCTGGCCAATCCTTGTTGACAGCCCCGGCAGTCCCGCCTAGAGGCGCGTCTCCCAAGGGGCGCTGCCTCTTAGGAAACACAGGTGAGCGGGTGTAGCTCAGTTGGTTAGAGTATCGGCCTGTCACGCCGAGGGTCGCGGGTTCAAGTCCCGTCACTCGCGCCACTTGTGTTTCAATATAGAGGTACCCAGCATTGCGCGGGTGTAGCTCAGTTGGTTAGAGTATCGGCCTGTCACGCCGAGGGTCGCGGGTTCAAGTCCCGTCACTCGCGCCACCTTGGGATATTTCTTCCTTGAGAAGAGCAAGAGCGGCGGCCTTCGGGTCGCCGTTTCTGTTTGTGCGCTTGAAAGCGTTCAAAAAAAGCGCCGGGGTTTCAGCCCCAGCGCCCGGTTTCCATCCAGATCAGATAGCGCCGCAAGGGCAGCAGCCACACCACGCCCAGCAGGGCGTAGACGGGCACCTGCAGCAGCACGGTCCATGATGCGATCCATGGTGCCACAAAACGCGCGACCAGCCCGCCATAGACCAGCAAGGCCCCCACCAGTGCGAGAATGCCGATGGGGATGCGCCATGTCGGGGCCTTGCGCGGCGGGGCCTTGCGTGGAGTCTCTGCCATCAGGAGGCCTCGTAAAGGCGGGTGGGGGTGATGATGGCGGTCAGGGGCTGGTCATGGGCCTCCAGCGGCAGATCCTCGACCAGCTGGCAGTCCCAGCCCAACCCCAAAGCGGTCGCCTCCGGATGCGCCGCCAGCCAGCGGTCGTAATGCCCACCGCCCTGACCCAGCCTTGCGCCATCGGCCGAAAAGCCGACCAGCGGCACGAAAGTCAGATTCGGCTCGGCCTCGGGCGCATCCGCGGCGGGCTGAAGCGCGCCGTGCGGGCCGACTTCCAGCCCTTCATCATCATAAGGATCGAGCCAGAGGCGGAACTGCATCGGCGCATCCCTGTCGGCGAACCATGGCAGGGCGACCTTGCGGCCCTGCTCGGCAAAGAATTTGGCATAGCCGCGCGTCGGCGCCTCGTCGGGCAGGGCGTGATAGAGGCCGACTGTCGCGCCCTCGGGCGCCAGGGCGGCCACGGCAGCGGGCGGGCGCAGGAAGATCAGCGCCCGCACGCGTGGGTCAAGGGCAGCGACATGCGCGCGCCGGGCCTTGCGCAAACCGGCCCGCAGCGCCTTCTTCTGATCCAAGGGATGCCTCATGGAATGGCGCGGGCGTCCAGCGGCCGGCGCGAGAAAGGGGTGACGGGACCACCATGGGTCGTTTGCCTAGAAATCCACCGACGCCTACACGTCAGGTGGGGACCATGTACCACAGACCAGGGTCTGGGCAGAGACAGCCCCCAAGGATTTGCTTATAGCCTCAGGGATGTTCGAAAGGCTCGTGCGCGGCAGTACCCGTCGCGATGCAATTTAGGACCTAAAGGGCCGATCCTCAAGGGGGTCTTCCATCAAAGAGGCCAGATTTTCCAGCCGCAGTGCCAGATCGGTCAGGCGATCGGTGTCATCGACCCATTCCGGCGCAGCGGCGGGGGTGGGCGGTGCCTCTTCAACAGGCAGCGGAATCGCCGGGGTGGCTTCGACCGCCTCGGGCAGAAATTCCTCGCCATCGAATGTTTCGGCATGCGGCGGCAGGCCAAGATCGCCCTTCTTCGCCTCAAAAACCTCATCGGCCAGCAGCAGCGCGGCAAACAGCAGCGCGCGGCTTTCGCCCTGCACGGCGGCGGGCGGCAGGCTGGCGAGCCGCGCATCGATCATCCGGCCCAGATCGGCGATATGCTCTTCCTCGCCCGAGGCGCAGCCCACCACATAGTCGCGACCGGCAATGGTCAGGGTCACATTGCTCACGCCGGGCCGACCTCACCTGTGCTGGGGGCATGCGAACCGATCAGGGCGTCGATTCGCGACAGCGTATCGCGCAGACCGCTGCGCAGCGCCTGATGCCGTTCCTGCTCTTCAAGCAGCCGCAGTTCCAGCGTGGCGGCGTCACTGCGGCTGCGCGCCGCTGCGTCCAGCCTTGTGAGGGCTGCCTCGATTCTCTGCCATGCTGCGTCGCGCCGGGTCTGGTCCATATGGGCTGAGCCTAGCCCAGCCACGCCCGGCTGCAAAGCGGCTCTGCGATGGAAATAGAGCAAGATGCGGCGATGAGCGGGGCATGGCCGCACATTCGTATTCATCTGCGCATACTTATTATTCCCCTTGTGCCTTCCGGGCGGTTGACGGGGCAGGGCCCATCCGCAAAGAGGTCCGCGCGATTCGCGTATCATCTGGAGCCAGCAAAGCATGACCATCGCCGCCCCGTTCGAAGCCCCCCAGCTCGATCACGCAAGGTTGCAGGCGATGGCCAATGCCATCCGCGTTCTTTCCATGGATGCCGTTCAGGCCGCCAACAGCGGCCACCCCGGCATGCCGATGGGCATGGCCGATGTGGCCACGGTGCTGTTCTCGAAGTTTCTGAAGTTCGATCCGGCTGCCCCGCGCTGGGCCGACCGTGACCGTTTCATCCTGTCGGCGGGCCATGGCTCGATGCTGATCTACTCGCTGCTGCATCTGACCGGCTATGCCCAGCCGACGATGGATGACATCAGCAAGTTCCGCCAGCTTCACAGCGTCTGCGCCGGCCACCCCGAGAATTTCGAGCTGCCGGGCGTGGAATGCACCACCGGCCCGCTGGGTCAGGGCCTGGCCATGTCGGTCGGCTTCGCGCTGGCCGAGCGTCATCTCAACGCCACTTTCGGCGACGGTCTGGTCGATCACAACACCTTCGTGATCGCGGGCGACGGCTGCCTGATGGAAGGCATCAACCATGAGGCGATCGGTCTGGCCGGTCACCTCAAGCTGGGCCGCCTCAACGTGCTGTGGGACGACAACCGCATCACCATCGACGGCGACACCTCGGTGTCGACCAGCGAGGACATTCCGGCCCGCTATCGCGCCACCGGCTGGCATGTCGTGGAATGCGACGGCCATGATTTCGACGATATCGAGCGCGCCATCAGCGAAGCCATCGCCGATCCGCGCCCCTCGCTGATCGCCTGCCGCACCATCATCGGCAAGGGCGCCCCCAACAAGCAGGGCGGCCACAATGTTCACGGTTCGCCGCTGGGCGACGCCGAAATCGCCGCCGCTCGCGAGGTGCTGGGCTGGACCCTGCCGCCCTTCGAGCTGCCTGCCGAAATTCTCGCCGACTGGCGCTCGCTGGCCCCCAAGGGCGCCGCTGCCCATGCCGCATGGGCCGAGCGTCTGGCCTCTGACGCGCAGGGTCAGGAATTTGCTCGCCGCATGGCTGGCGAACTGCCCTCGCTGGAGGAGGCCGAGGCCACCTTCGCGGGCTGGCTCGAAGGCAATCAGAAGGTCGCCACCCGCAAGGCGAGCGAACTGGCGCTTGAGGTGCTGGCCCCGCTGGTGCCCGAACTGGTGGGCGGCTCGGCTGACCTTACCGGTTCGAACCTCACCAAGGTGAAGGCCACGACGCCGCTGACCGCCGACGATTACAGCGGCCGCTATGTCTATTACGGCATCCGCGAATTCGGCATGGCCGCCGCGATGAACGGCATGGCGCTGCATGGCGGCATCATCCCCTATGGCGGCACCTTCCTGGTGTTCTCGGACTATTGCCGCAATGCCATCCGCATGTCGGCGCTGCAGCAGGCTCGCGTCATCTACGTGCTGACGCATGACTCGATCGGTCAGGGTGAAGACGGCCCGACCCACCAGCCCATCGAGCATGTGATGAGCATGCGCATGATCCCGAACCTCGAACTGTTCCGTCCCGCCGACGTCATCGAGACCGCCGAGTGCTGGCAGCTTGCTCTGGAAAACGACAATGGCCCGACCGTGCTGGCCCTGACTCGCCAGAACGTCAGCCAGTTGCGCAAGAGCGGCGAGAACCTGTCGGCTCTGGGCGCCTACCGCCTTGCCGAGGCCTCGGCTGACCGCAAGGTGGTGCTGATCGCCACCGGTTCGGAAGTGGAAATCGCCGTCGCCGTGCGCGCCGCTCTTGAAGAGCAGGGCATCGGTGCCGATGTTGTCTCCATGCCCTCGATGAGCCGCTTCCGTGATCAGGATGCTGCCTATCAGGCCGATCTGCTGCCCGCCGATGTGCTCAAGGTCTCGATCGAGGCTGGCACCACCTTCGGTTGGGAAAGCTTCACCGGCGCTGACGGTCTGCGCTTCGGCATCGACACTTTCGGCGCCAGCGCTCCGGCGGCTGCGCTTTACGATTACTTCGGTCTGACGGCGCCCAAGATCACGCCGCAGATCGTCGCGGCCCTGAAGGCCTGAGCGCTTACGCCTGATTTCTTAGAACACCTAAATCCATCCAATTGAGGAGCAAGACATGGCTGTGAAGGTAGCGATCAATGGTTTCGGTCGCATTGGCCGTAACGTCGCGCGCGCCATTCTGGAGCGCCCGGACTGCGGTCTGGAACTGGTCTCGATCAACGATCTGGCCGATGCCAAGGCCAACGCCCTGCTCTTCAAGCGCGACAGCGTGCATGGCACCTTCCCCGGCACCGTCGAGGTGGAGGGCAATGACCTGATCATCAACGGCACCCGCATCCAGGTGACCGCCGAGAAGGACCCCGCCAACCTGCCGCATGCCGCCAATGGCATCGACATCGCCCTGGAGTGCACCGGCTTCTTCGTGGACCGCGAGAGCGCCGGCAAGCACCTGACCGCCGGCGCCAAGCGCGTGCTGATCTCGGCGCCGGGCAAGAAGGTCGATCTGACCGTTGTGTACGGCGTCAACCATGACAAGCTGACCTCGGAGCATCTGATCGTCTCGAACGCCAGCTGCACCACCAACTGCCTGGCCCCCTTCGCCAAGGTGCTGCATGAGGCCATCGGCATCGAGCGTGGCCTGATGACCACGATCCACAGCTACACCAACGATCAGAAGATCCTCGACCAGATCCACAAGGATCCGCGTCGTGCCCGCGCCGCCGCGCTGAACATGATCCCCACCAGCACCGGTGCCGCCGTGGCCGTGGGCGAGGTTCTGCCCGAGCTGAAGGGCAAGCTGGACGGTTCGTCGATCCGCGTGCCGACCCCCAATGTCTCGGTCGTCGATCTGGTCTTCACCCCCAAGCGCGACACCACGCTGGAGGAAGTGAACAGCCTGCTCAAGGCCGCCGCCGAGGGCCCGCTCAAGGGCGTGCTGGGCTACACCGAGGAGCCGCTGGTTTCGGGCGACTTCAACCATGACTCGCACTCCTCGACCATCGACAGCCTGGAAACGGCTGTGCTGGAAGGCAAGATGGTGCGCGTTCTGAGCTGGTACGACAATGAGTGGGGCTTCTCCAACCGCATGGTCGATACGGCCGGCGCGATGGGCAAGCTGCTCTGATCCAAAAGCGGGGCGGGGCGAAAGTCCCGCCCTTTCTCTTTATGGTCCGGGGTTCTAGGCTCCGGATATTTGCTGCTATGTCCTCTCGCGCGGCGAGGGGCTGGGGGAAACGATGGCCAATTTCCGCAAGCTCGACGATCTGGGTGATGTGAAGGGCAAGGTCGTGCTGCTGCGCGTCGACCTGAACCTGCCGATGCAGGATGGCGCCGTCACCGACGACACCCGCGTGCGCGCCGCCGCGCCGACGATCAAGGAACTCTCGCTCAAGGGCGCCAAGGTGCTGCTGCTGGCGCATTTCGGTCGTCCCAAGGGGCTGCGCGATCCCAACCAGTCGCTGTCTCTCGTGCTGGGCGCGGTCGAGAAGGTGCTGGGCCGCGAAGTGATGTTCGTGCCCGAGATTGCGGGCGACATCGTCAAGCAGGCGGTGGGCATTCTGGGCGATGGCGATGTGGCCTGCCTTGAGAACACCCGCTTCTGGCCCGGCGAGGAAAAGAACGATCCCGAGCTGGTGAAGGCCATCGCCGCCAATGGCGACATCTATGTCAACGATGCCTTCTCCGCCGCGCATCGCGCCCATGCCAGCACCGAGGGTCTGGCCCATGTGCTGCCCGCCTATGCCGGTCGCAGCATGCAGGCCGAGCTGGAGGCGCTGGAAAAGGCGCTGGGCAATCCGGTCAAGCCCGTGGCCGCTGTCGTGGGCGGCGCCAAGGTGTCCTCCAAGCTGGACGTGCTGAAGCATCTGGTGACGCAGGTCGATCATCTGGTGATCGGCGGCGGCATGGCCAACACCTTCCTGGCCGCGCGCGGCGTGGACGTTGGCAAGAGCCTGTGCGAGCATGACCTGACCGGCACCGCCGAGGAGATCATGGACGCCGCCGACGCCTCTGGCTGCACGATCCACCTGCCTTACGAGGTGGTGGTCTCGAAGGAATTCGCCGCCAATCCGCCTTCGCTGCGCACCTCCAACGTGCATGAGGTTGCTGCCGACGAGATGATCCTCGACGTTGGCCCCTCGGCGGTGGAATCGGTCGCCGATGCGCTGAAGACCTGCAAGACGCTGGTGTGGAATGGGCCGATGGGCGCCTTCGAGACCGTGCCTTTCGACGCGGCCACCGTGGCGCTGGCCAAGATCGCCGCCGCGCTGACCAAGGAAGGTTCGCTGGTTTCGGTCGCCGGTGGTGGCGATACGGTGGCGGCGCTGCACCATGCGGGCGTGGCGAATGACTTCAGCTATATCTCGACCGCTGGCGGTGCCTTCCTCGAATGGATGGAAGGGCGCGAACTGCCCGGCGTGAAGGCGCTGGAAATCTGAGCATAACGCCAACCCTTTCTATAAAGCACACTGCAGGCCCGTCGCCCGATGGCGGCGGGCCTGTCCGTGTTGCGCGCCACCGTTTCGTGACGCTGGACGCGATGCGCGGGCTGGCGGCCTTGGCGGTTGCGGTGTTCCATGTGTACAATCCGCTGGTGCCGGGTGGCTATCTGGCGGTGGATTTCTTCTTCGTGCTCTCCGGCTTCGTGCTGGACCGCACCTACCGCCCGCGCTTTGCCGCAGGGCTGGGGGTGAGGGCATTCATGCTGGCCCGTTTCGCGCGGCTCTGGCCGCTGCATCTGTGCGGGCTGGTGCTGTGCTTTGGTTGGCTGGCTGTGCTGGTTGCGGGCAATGCCACCGACATTGGCTGGGGCACGCTTCTGAGTGGTCTTGCCGCCAATCTGCTGTTTCTGCCGAGCGTGGCGGGGCGCGACATTTCGCCGATCAACCCCCCGGCCTGGTCGCTGCTGATGGAGTTTGGCGCCAATGCGCTGATGGCGCTGTTCGCCATTCGCCGCTCGACGCGCGGGCTGACGGTGCTGCTGGCGATCGCGGCCGTGGTGCTGGTGATCGATCTGACTTTGACGCAATCCCTGACGCCCTTTGTCGACAACGCTTCCATCGTGAAAGTGGGCTATCATTGGGGCGATGTGCATCTTGGCGTGGTGCGCACGATCTTTTCCTTTCTGACGGGCATGGTGCTTTCCCGGCATCTGGAGGGGCGCCTGCCGCGCGTCAGCCGCTGGTCATTGGCGGTGCTGGCGCTGGGGGCCGTGCCGCTGTTTCTGCCGCTGTCGGGATGGAGCCGCTTTGCGCTCGATCTGGGTTTCATCCTGCTGCTGTCGCCCGCGCTGGTGCTGGCGGGGGCCTCACTGGAGATGCCTGCCGCGTTCTCGGTCTGGGGTGAGCGGTTGGGCGCGATCTCCTATCCGCTCTATGCCGTGCATTTCTTCTGGACCTATGCTGCCACCACCATCGGCTATCGCCATGGCTGGCCGCTGTGGCTGACGATCGCGACCTTCCTCACCTTCGCGCTGGGTTGCGCGAGCTTTTGCGCGAAATGGGTCGATAAGCCTCTGCGAGGGTGGCTTTCGCGTCGTTTTGCAGGCTTTTTGCCGCAAAAATAATCCTCAAAGCCGATTTTCCGCAGTTGCGAAATCGATCGCCCGCGTTTATCGGGAGGCTTCTGCATACCTATGCAGAATATTCGGAAACCCGCTTTTTAGCCCCCGACAGGAGCCTGTATGACGACCAAGGCCGTGGCGAAGATCCTTGCCAACTATGAGTCCGACAATCCTGGTGTTAAGGCCAATCTCTATCGCATCCTGTCGCAGGGCCGTCTGGGCGGCACCGGCAAGCTGATCATCCTGCCGGTGGATCAGGGCTTCGAGCATGGCCCGGCCCGCTCCTTCGCGGTGAACCCCGATGCCTACGATCCGCACTACCACTATCAGTTGGCGATCGACGCGGGCCTCTCGGCCTATGCCGCGCCGCTTGGCATGCTGGAGGCCGGGGCCGACAAATTCGCCGGGCAGATCCCCACCATCCTGAAGGTCAACTCCTCCAACAGCTGGGGCACCGCCGCCAATCAGGCCGTCACCGGCAGCGTGGCCGATGCCCTGCGTCTGGGCTGCTCGGCCATCGGCTTCACCATCTATCCCGGCTCGGACGATGTCTTCGAGATGATCGAGGAAATCCGCGAGCTGCGCGAAGAGGCCGCCAGCGTTGGCATCGCCACCGTCATTTGGTCCTATCCGCGCGGCGGCAAGCTGCCCAAGAGCGGCGAACTGGCCCTCGATGTCGGCGCCTATGCCGCCCACATCGCCTCGCTGATCGGCGCGCATATCGTCAAGGTGAAGCTGCCCAGCGCCCATATCGAGCAGGAAGAGGCCAAGGCTGCCTACGCCGGTCAGGACTGGTCCGATCAGGCCGACCGCGTCAAGCATGTCGTGCAGTCCTGCTTTGCCGGGCGCCGCATCGTCGTCTTCTCGGGCGGCGCGGCCAAGGGCGCCGATGCCGTCTATCAGGACGCGCGCGATATTCTGGCCGGTGGCGGCAATGGCTCGATTATCGGCCGCAACACCTTCCAGCGCCCGCGCGCCGAGGCGCTTGCCATGCTCGACAAGCTGGTGAAAATCTATAAGGGCAAGGAATAATCGCCTTTGCGCCGATGGGAATCGTCTAAAGATCCCGTCGGCGACATCCCGGCGAGCAGCGGCGTCGGCCCGTTTTTCCATTTTTGTCCCTGCGTGCGGGGGTATGAATGGGAGAGAGGGCCGACGCCGTTCGCGTTTTGGGATTCAGGGGTTTAAGAAGAGAAGATGCGAGGGTGTTACACCCTCGCGCTCCCATGACGTCTTCCGGCGAAGCCTCGGTGGCACCCCATCCTTGCGTCACGGCTCTCCACCTGTGCAATCTACGTTGCGCCAGCGCCTGCGCGGGTTTAGAGCGCGGCCATGGCTGACGAAACCTTTGAAGACGACTTCGAGAACCCTTTCGAATCGGGCATTCTGCCCGACGAAACCTCCTTCGGCGACGAGATCGATCCGGAGCTGCGCCCGCGCACCAAGATCTATCTGATCTCCCCCCCTCGATGTGACGGGTGATTTCCCCGAGCGCCTGCGCCGCGTGATCGAGGCGGGCGTGAAGAACAAGCATGGCGTCGCCGCCTTCCAGTTCCGCGTCAAAGGGCTGGACGAGCATGCCGCCGCCGCTCTGGCCGCCCCGCTTCAGGCGATCTGCGCCGAGCGTGAGGTGGCCTTTATCGTCAACGATTCGATCAGCCTCGCCAAGCGCCTCAATGCCGATGGCGTCCATCTGGGCCAGGATGATGGCGACCCGCGCGAAGCCCGCGACCGCCTTGGGCCGGACGCGCAGATCGGCGTGTCCTGCAATGACAGCCGCCATCTGGCGATGAGCGCGGGTGAGGCCGGGGCCGATTACGTCGCTTTCGGCGCTTTCTTCCCCACCACCACCAAGGAAACCAAGCACACCGCCAAGCTCTCCACGCTGGCCTGCTGGCAGACAGTTTTCGAGATTCCCTGCGTCGCCATCGGCGGCATCAAGCCGGAGAATTGCGGCCCTCTGGTGCGCGCGGGCGCCGATTTCCTCGCCGTCTCCAGCGCCATCTGGGACGGCGACGAGGTGGCCAATGTGCAGGCCCTGATCGCGGCGATCCACGCCGCCTGAGCACGAACTTCACGTGCGCTTGCTGACACTCATGTCAACAAGCGCACGTATGGGGCTTTTCAGCCCAGTTGCGCCGTGGCATCAGGCGCCATGACCACACAGACCTCAACGCCCGCACCCGCGCGCGAACTGACCTTGCGCGGCGTCATCCTCGGCGCGCTGCTGACGGTGATTTTTACCGCAGCCAACGTCTATCTCGGCCTGAAGATCGGGCTGACTTTCGCCACATCGATCCCGGCGGCGGTGATCTCCATGGCGGTGCTGCGCACCATGCGCGGCTCCACCATTCAGGAGAACAACATCGTCCAGACCATCGCCAGCGCGGCGGGCACGCTCAGCGCGATCATCTTCGTGCTGCCCGGCCTGCTGATGATCGGCTGGTGGGTGGACTTCCCCTATTGGCAATCGGTGGCGGTGATCGCGGTCGGCGGCATTCTGGGCGTGATGTATTCCGTGCCCTTGCGCCGCGCTTTGGTGACCGGCACCGATCTGCCCTATCCCGAGGGCGTTGCCGCCGCCGAAGTGCTGAAGGTCGGCGCCGGCAGCAGCGCCACGGGCGAGGGGGATGACGAAAACCGCAAGGGCCTCTCCGCCATCATCGGCGGCACCGGCCTTTCGGCGCTTTACACCCTGCTGGCGAAAATGGGGCTGGTGGCCGAGGAAGCCGCCAAATCCTTCCGCCTCGGCTCGGGCCTCAGCCAGGTTTCGACCAGCTTTTCCATGGCGCTGATCGGCGTCGGGCATCTGGTGGGGCTGGGCGTGGGCATCGCCATGCTGACGGGCATGCTGATCAGTTGGGGCATTCTGGTGCCGCTCTACACGCATGGCTTCGTCGGTGACGACATCAGCGCGGCGATCAGTGCGACCTTCAAGATGAAGGTGCGGATCATCGGCGCGGGCACCATCGGCATCGCGGCGGTCTACACGCTGCTGCGGGTGATCGGGCCCATCGTGAAGGGCATCGCGGGCGCCATCGCCGCCCAGCGCCAGCGTCAGGCCGGGCAGGGGGCCTCCCTGCCGCTGACCGAGCGCGACCTGCCCATCGGCATCGTTGGTGCGGTGATCGTGGCGGCGATGCTGCCCATTGGCCTGCTGCTGGCCGATTTCGCCAAGGGCGGCCCGATCGAGGCGCATTTCTGGCCGGTGCTGCTGGCGACCATCGCCTATGTGCTGGTGATCGGCATCGTGATTGCCTCGGTCTGTGGCTATATGGCGGGGCTGATCGGCGCGTCTAACTCGCCGGTGTCGGGCACGGGGATCATCTCGGCGCTGGGCATTGCGCTGCTGCTGGCGGCGTTCTTCGGGCGCAACATCGATCCGGCGGCGACCAAGGCTCTGGTGGCCTTTTCGCTGTTCGTGACGGCGATCATCTTCGGCGTGGCGACGATTTCCAATGATAACCTTCAGGATCTGAAGACCGGCGAACTGGTCGGCGCGACTCCGTGGCGCCAGCAGGTGGCGCTGGTGCTGGGCGTGCTGTTCGGCGCGCTGGTGATCCCGCCGGTCCTTAGCCTGCTGAACCAGCGCTTCGGCTTTGTCGGTGTGCCGGGCGCGGGTCCGAATGCTCTGGCCGCGCCTCAGGCGGCGCTGATTTCCACGCTGGCGCAGGGCGTGCTGGGCGGTCAGCTTGACTGGAGCCTGATCGGCATCGGTGCGGCCATTGGTGTGGTCGTGATTGCCATCGACGAAGCGCTGCGCAAGAGCGGTAAGGGTATGCTGCCGCCGCTGGCGCTGGGCATGGGCATCTATCTGCCGATGGCCTTGACGCTGCTGATCCCGATCGGCGCGCTGATCGGCCATGTCTATGACCGCTGGGCAAAGCGCGCGGCCAATCCGGAATTGGCGGAACGTCTGGGCATGCTGGCGGCGACCGGCCTGATCGTGGGCGAGAGCCTGTTCGGCGTGATCTTCGCGCTGCTGGCGGGCGTGACCCAGAAGGCGACCCCGCTGCAATTGATCGCGGAGAATCCCTATGCCGATGGCGCTGGTCTGGTGGTGTTCACGGCAGGGATTGTGTGGATTTACCTGCGGGTCAAGAAGCAAGCCGCACAATAATCCGGCAGAGAGGTCAGGCACACGGATAGGGTGCCGCTGTCATCTCGCCGGGAGACGTTATGGGAGCGCGAGGGTGTAACACCCTCGCATCTCTCTTTTTACGGCATCACTGATTGTTCCGCACCGCCCGGATGCACCGCAGATCGGTATCCTTCCCCTGAGCATCGAGCCGGCGCAGGAAGTTCTCACTCACGCGGCGGAAGCTCTGACCCTTGCGCTGGCCGGTGGTGAAGCGGATCACATCCCCGGTCAGCAGATAGGTGCCGCGCCCCCCCACCACGCTGTAGACCGAGGCGTGGAGGATGGTGAAATCCTCGTTCTCCTGGCGCACGCCAGTCTTGCCCAGCGCGTTGCCGGGGGTTTCGCACTGATAGGTGCCCTGCTTCATCACGGCGATGTTGCCGACCTCGCTGGCCTGGGCGGGCAGGATGGTCAGCATGGCGGCCATCACACTCATGAACGCCCCGGATTGCCACAGGCGCCCACTCGCGCTAAGGGCGCGGCTTGCGCTTTTCAGGCGCCGGCCTTTCGGGGCCTGTACTTCGTTCTTTCGCATCAAAGGTTCATCCCCATGAAGATCAGCGGCGTCGATATCCGCCCCGGCAACATTCTGGAATACGAAAAGGGCATCTGGAAAGTCGCCAAGACCCAGCATACCCAGCCCGGCAAGGGCGGCGCCTTCATGCAGGTCGAGATGAAGAACCTGATCGACGGACGCAAGACCAATGTGCGTTTCCGCAGCGCCGACACGGTGGAACGCGTGCGCCTCGACACCAAGGACTTCCAGTTCCTGTACGCCGAGGGCGACGATCTGGTGTTCATGGACGTGGAAACCTACGACCAGATCACCCTGCCGACCGACCTGCTGGGCGATGCCGCGGCGTTCCTGCAGGATGGCATGACCGCCGTGCTGGAAATGTATGACGACCGCCCGATCAGCGTGCAGTTGCCCGATCAGGTGGAAGCCACCATCGTCGAGGCCGACGCCGTGGTGAAGGGGCAGACCGCCTCGTCGTCCTACAAGCCCGCGTTGCTCGACAATGGCGTGCGCGTGATGGTGCCGCCCCACATCAGCTCGGGCACGCGCATCGTCGTGAACGTTTACGAGCGCAGCTACGTCGGCAAGGCCGACTGATTTTTCGGGCGGGGCCGTTTTGCGCGCCTCGCCCCCTTCTTTCTAATCCAGGAATTGCCCAGTGACTGTCGTTTCAGGTCTTATCCGCGTCATGGAGCGCGCCGCACGCAAGGCAGGCCAGCGCCTGCGTCGCGATTTCGGCGAGGTCGAGCACCTTCAGGTCAGCCGCAAGGGGCCTGCCGACTTCGTCAGCCGCGCCGATCAGGCGAGCGAGCGCACTCTCTATGATGAACTGCGCGCCGCGCGCCCCGACTGGGGCTTCGTGCTGGAAGAGGGCGGCATCATCGAGGGCGACCCGACCAAGCCGCGCTGGATCATCGATCCGCTCGACGGCACCAGCAACTTCTTGCACGGCATTCCGCATTTCGCGATCTCGATCGCCGCGCAGGAGCCGCGTCTGGATGGCAATGGCTGGGGCGACGTGATCGCCGGGCTGATCTATCAGCCGATCACCGACGAGAGCTTCTGGGCCGAAAAGGCACGCGGCGCATGGCTGCATGACCGCCGCCTGCGCGTCTCGGGCCGCCGTCACCTCGACGAGAGCCTGATCGCCACCGGCATTCCCTTCGCAGGGCATGGCGACACGCTGGAATGGCAGAAGATCTATGCTGCTCTGGCGCCTCAGGTGGCGGGTATCCGCCGTTTCGGCGCGGCCGCGCTGGACATGGCCTGGGTGGCTTCGGGCCGTTACGAGGGCTTCTGGGAAAGCAATCTGAAGCCCTGGGACACGGCAGCGGGCTGCCTGCTGGTGCGTGAGGCCGGTGGTTTCGTCTCCGACTGGCGCGGCGTGTCGCAGCCGGTCTGCGACGTGCAGGTGCTGGCGGGCAACGATGCGCTGCATTCGCGCCTGCACAAGATCCTGGCCGGCGCGCTGAAGGATTGAGTCTGTTGATTGATCGGGGATTGATGCTTTCTGGCATTGATCCCCGATCAAAGGTCCGCTAGGCGGGCCGAACCGCAAGGCAGTCTGGCCTTCGCAATGCCCCCGTGGCGGAATGGTAGACGCGACCGACTCAAAATCGGTTGTCGAGAGATGTGCCCGTTCGAGTCGGGCCGGGGGCACCATTTCTATCTGACAAGAGATTGGTTGCCGGAGTGAGAGGATTGGTTATCCTCCTCTGGTGCGAGCCATCACCTGCTCGAAAAGCTCAAAATCACGGGCATAAAGCTGTTCGATGTGTCTGATGGTGACGCTGTCCACGGACACCGGTTCACGGAATGATGCATTGAGATGCGGCAATGGGCCGGTGTTCAGCCATCGACACAAGTCCTGCAGGGAACGCTCTGAGGATAGTGAGAACAGCTCATCCACCATCACCGTTCCTTGCGGATTGCAGACAAACGCATGCTGGGGGGTCAACAGGGCGGAACAGGACATCCGCGACGGTTTTTCCGTGAGGCGTGCCACGAAATCCTCGAAATGAGTCAAAGAGCCTACCCTTGCCATTTCGAAACGAGAAGTAGCCATGAGCGTGGTGCCGCCATGTTTCAAAAAGCGGAAGGCTGAGAGCAGGCGCTCGACGGGATGGCGAACGACGGAAAAGCTCGGCACATCGCCCAGGTCCTGCCCGTAAAGGCGAAAAATGGTGTTGGCGGTCAGATGGGGGACGTTGCGCTGATACAGCAGCGAGCAGATCGATGTGCCGCCTGTCTTGGGAATGTGAATGAACAGGCGGTGCGCGGCCAGCGCTGGAGCGAGAACGCGATCCCGGGCGATCTGTGCCCAGATGGACCGCGTGACCGGGAATTTCGCCATCGCCATGCTCGTTTCAACGCACAGGTGGCGCAGTGCATCTTTGACCAGCAGAACTGGTTCTGGCAGAAAGCGCCAATCGATTGGAAAAGGACGATAATCGTTCTCGCCGGGGTCGTTTGAGGAGAGTTGATTGGAGCCGTGGCCGCTTTCGACTTTCACCAGGGTCAGGCTATTTTTTCGTTCGGCACCCGTCACAAAAGGCAAATCGGATGCGGTGGACTGCGGCATATGGTGCTCCATTTTTATGGAATTTTTATACTCCTTATTGATGTGGAAGCAAGAGGGCTGGGCTGGTTGTGTTGTGAAGTGGCGATAATTGAAGTTATTGCTTCAATTGTATATTTCTATCTTTTTTAAAAAGATAATGACTGTAAATACTTGCATGATTTGTATCCATTGCAAGAGTCGCTTTTGCGTTAAAAAGATGGCATATCTCCATTTTTTATAGATGTATTTTCATAGGGGTGCCTTGTTCAAGTCGAAGGCGGCGAGGTCACGCGCAATGTATCTGAAACGCTCTTCACAGGTGCGGCTGAGCGAGTTGCAATAAATTGATATTTTCATAGAGTTGCGTATGGTGCTGCCACCCTCCCAGGGCGTGACCTGTCAGGTTTACCGACATTTTACGGCTTGGGGCCTAAGCCTTCGCCCAAGGTCCGTGTCGGGGCTGGACGTCAAGACGGCAAAGCCATGATCCGCCTGTTCAAGCATTATATTCCTCACGCCGTGCTGCTCCTGGGCCTGATCGATCTGGGCCTGCTGATGATGGCGGGCGATTTCGCATGGCGGTTGCGTGCCGAACAGCTCGGCATGGCCTCCGGGCCGATCGGTGAGCGTCTGCATCCGCTCGCGCTTTTCACCCTCATCATCCTGACCGCCATGATCGCGGTGGGCGTCTATGGCGCCGATGCGCTGCGCTCGGTGCGTTTCGCCTCGGCGCGGTTGCTGGTGGCGATCTCGCTGGGGATCATCACGCTGGCGGTGCTCAATTCGATTGCTGGCGGCTATGAGTTCTGGCGCTCCACTCTGTTCTACGCGATGGTCGCCGCGATCGTCCTGCTGGTGGCCAACCGCCTGCTGGTGGGGGGCATTCTGGGCGCTTCGGCCTTTCGGCGCCGCGTGCTGGTGCTGGGTGCGGGCGCGCGCGCCGAACGTCTGCGCCATCTGGCCGAGAGCGGATCGGCAGGCTTTGCCATCGTCGGCTACGTCGGCATGAGCGAGGGCAGCCATATCGTCGAGGAGGCCATCCCGCGCAGCGCGATCCACAATCTCAAGCGCCATGTCGAGAACCTTGGCGTGTCCGAGGTGGTGCTGGCCCTGGAGGAGCGGCGCAATGCCCTGCCGCTGAAAGACCTGCTGCGCATCAAGACGGCGGGCGTTCACGTCAACGATTTCTCCTCCTTCGTGGAGCGTGAGACCGGCCGTGTCGATCTCGATACGGTCAACCCAAGCTGGCTGATCTTTTCGGACGGTTTTTCCTCGGGCCGGTCTTTTTCCAGCGCGGGCAAGCGGCTGTTCGACATTGTGCTCAGCCTGCTGCTGCTGGCGCTGACCGCGCCGGTCATCCTCTTCTTCGCGCTGGTGGTGAAGCTGGACAGCAAGGGCCCCGCCTTTTTCCGCCAGAAGCGCGTCGGCCTCTACGGCCAGCCTTTCGATGTGATCAAGCTGCGCTCGATGCGTGTCGATGCCGAGGCCAATGGCGCGCAATGGGCCACTAAGAACGACCCGCGCGTCACCCGCGTCGGCAATTTCATCCGCAAGATCCGCGTCGACGAACTGCCTCAGGCCTGGACGGTGCTGAAGGGCGAGATGAGCTTCGTCGGCCCGCGCCCCGAGCGCCCCGAATTCGTCGCCGATCTGGAAGAGAAGCTGCGCTATTACGCCGAGCGCCATATGGTGAAGCCGGGCATCACCGGCTGGGCACAGGTCAACTATCCCTATGGCGCCTCGATCGAGGATTCGCGTAACAAGCTGGAATATGACCTTTATTACGTGAAGAACTACACACCTTTCCTCGACATCCTCATCATCCTGCAGACCTTGCGCGTGGTGATCTGGCACGAGGGCGCGCGGTGAGGCCCCCTGAAGCCTTGCGGCAATGAGCACCATCGCCGCCCAGAGCCTGTGGGGCACCATCGCTGACGTCACCCATGGCGCGGGGGCCGTCGCCGCAGTCACTGTGGCCGTGGCGGTGTGGAGCCATCGCGACCGTTTCGGCAGCGCGGGCGGCGCGATTGTCGCGGCGCTGGTCACCCATGCGCTATGGTGCCTGTCGATGGCGGTGGAAGGGGCGGGCAGCCTTGCGACCACCAGTCTGCTGGCGCTGCGCAATCTGGCCTGGCTGGCGACGCTCTACCGCCTTTTCGCCCATGATGGCCGCTTGACCAGCGTGCGCCCGGTACGCCCGGTGATTGTGGCGCTGACCCTGGTCGATCTGCTGGTGCCAGCGGTGTTTGTCGCGGAATATCGTGTCGACCCCGGCCTGCTTGCCGATCCCGCGCTGGGGCGGTTCAACATGCTGCTGCTGATGCTGGCGGTGGTGGGGTCGCTGGTGCTGGTGCACAATCTCTATGTCGGCGCCGACCCGCAGCCGCGTGCCATGCTGCGCTGGCCGGCGCTGGGTTTCGCGGCAGTCTGGGTGTTCGAGCTGAACCTCTATACCGTCGCCTATCTCGATTCGGACTGGCCGTTGCAGCTTTCGGCGCTGCATGGCGTGATCGACGTCGCCTTTGCCGTGCTGATATCGATCGGCGCGATGCGGCGGCATGAGATGCTGCGCATCCGCCCCTCGCGCGCGATGACCTTCCATTCGGTCTCGCTGCTGGTGATGGGCGCCTATTTCGTGGCGATGATCGGCGTGGCGCAATGGCTGGCCTATGCCGGGGGCAATTACGCGCGCTGGCTGCAATATGGCTTCATCATTCTGGCGACGGCAGCGGCGCTGCTGATGCTGCCCTCGCGGCGGCTGCGCGGCTGGCTGCGGGTGACGATGGTCAAGCATCTGTTCCAGCACCGCTATGATTATCGCGCCGAATGGATGCGTTTCACCCGCACCATCGGCAGTCCGGATGAAGAGGCGCCGCCGCTGCATCAGCGCGCCATTCAGGCCGTGGCCGACATCACCGACAGCCCCTCCGGCTTGCTGCTGGTGCCCGACGATATGGGCGAGATCGTGCTGGGCGCCCGCTGGCGCTGGCCCACCGCCGATGTGCCGGGCCCGGCGCTCTCACCCGAGGCGGTGCGCTTTTTCGACACGCATGATTTCATCATCGACCTCGACGATTTGCGCGATGGTGGTGGCGATGAAAGCCATCTGATCCCGGCATGGCTGCGTGACGAACCTTTGGCCTGGGCGCTGGTGCCGCTGGTGCATGACGACCGGATGGTCGGCGCCGTGGTGCTGGCCCGGCCCCCGCAGGCGCGCAAGCTCGACTGGGAGGATTTCGACCTGCTGCGCCTGGTCGGCCAGCAGCTTGCGACCTATCTGGCCGAGCATCGCGGGCAACTGGCGCTGGCCGAGGCGAGCCGCTTCGACGATTTCCACCGCCGTATCGCCTTTGTGATGCATGACATCAAGAATCTGTCGAGCCAGCTCACCCTGCTCACCCGCAATGCCGAGCGCCATGCCGAAAACCCCGAATTTCGCGCCGATATGCTGGTAACCTTGCGCAACTCGGCGGAGAAGCTGAACACGCTGGTGGCGCGCCTGTCGCGCTATGGCAGCCAGGTCGACAAGGTCGAGCCGGTGGCGCTGGGCGGTATCGCGCGCGAAGTCGTCAAGCCCTTTGAGGGCCGCCATCCGGTCGAGGTGATCGAGCGCGATCCTTGCGTGGTCTCGGGCAACAGCCATTCGATCGAACAGGTGCTGACCCATCTGCTGCAGAATGCGGTGGAGGCCAGCCCGCAAGGCAACCCGGTCTTCATCGCCATCTCCGAGGATGGTGCGGCAGCCCGCATCGAGGTGGTCGATTCGGGTTCAGGCATGAGCGAGGATTTCGTCCGCAACCGCCTGTTCCGCCCCTTCGTCTCGACCAAGCCGGGGGGCTTCGGCATTGGCGTCTATGAGGCACGCGAGTTGGTGAAGGCCATGAAAGGCAATATTTTGGTCGAAAGCCGCGAGGGGATCGGCACGCGCTTTGTTGTGCGCCTGCCGCTGGCATCTGCGCATAAACGGAAGGTGGCATGATGGCCGATCGCCCAAGTCTGCTGATCGTCGAGGACGATGCCGGGCTGCAGGCCCAGCTCAAATGGGCCTATGAGGATTTCGAGGTCACGGTGGTGGGTGACCGCGCCTCGGCGCTGGCCGCGATGCGCGCGCTTGAGCCCGAGGTGGTGACGCTCGACCTCGGCCTGCCGCCCGACCCGGATGGCACCAGCGAGGGCTTTGCCGTGCTTGATGCGATCATGGCGATGCGCCCGCAAACCAAGGTGATCGTCGCCAGCGGGCATGGGGCGCGGGAAAGCGCGCTCAACGCCATCGCGCGCGGGGCCTATGATTTCTACCAGAAGCCGGTCGATATCGAGGAACTGGGGCTGATCGTCCGCCGTGCCTTCAAGCTGGCGCGGATCGAGGCGGAGAACCGGGCGCTGGCGGCGCGCGTCGGCTCGGACAACCGCGTGCTGGGCGGGATGATCACCGCCGCGCCCGAAATGCTGCGAGTGGCCCGCACCATCGAGCGGGTGGCGGGCACGAATGTCTCGGTGATGCTGCTGGGCGCCAGCGGCACGGGCAAGGAACTGTTGGCGCGCGGGCTGCATGAGGCCAGCGACCGCAGGGCAGGGGCCTTTGTGGCGATCAATTGCGCGGCGATCCCCGAAAACCTGCTCGAATCCGAACTGTTCGGCCATGAGAAGGGGGCCTTCACGGGCGCGGTCAAGACCACCGAGGGCAAGATCGAGCAGGCGCAGGGCGGTACTTTGTTCCTCGACGAGGTGGGCGATATTCCGCTTCCGCTGCAGGTGAAATTGCTGCGCTTCCTTCAGGAACGCGTGATCGAGCGGATCGGCGGGCGCAAGCCCATCGCGGTCGACACGCGCATCGTCTGCGCCACCCATCAGAACCTTGAGGCGATGATCGTCGACGGCCGCTTCCGCGAGGACCTGTGGTATCGCCTCGCCGAGATCGTGGTGAAAATCCCAACGCTGGCCGAGCGGCCCGGCGATTCGGTGCTGCTGGCCCGCGCTTTTCTGCAGCGCTTTGCTGTCGAACTGAACCTGCCCGCCAAGGGCTTCTCGGGCGATGCTCTGGCCGCCATCGACGGCTGGGGTTGGCCGGGCAATGTGCGCGAACTCGAAAACCGCGTGAAGCGCGCCGCGATCATGGCCGATGGCAAGCTGGTGACGGCGCAGGATCTTGATCTGGGCACGCCGGGCGGTGTTCAGGAGGATCTGCCACTCAACCTCAAGGCCGCGCGCGAGCAGACCGACCGTCAGGTCATCCGCCATGCCCTGACTCGCAGCGAGGGCAATATTTCCAGCACGGCAAGGCTGTTGGGAATCAGCCGCCCGACGCTCTACGATCTGCTCAAACAGTATGATCTGCAGGGCGAGGGCGGGGTAACACCCCGTTAACTATGGTAAAGCGCTGATTGGTCTGGAATTTCACCAATATGGCGTGAAAAAGGGCGGCTCTTAGAGCCGCCCTTTCCCCTCCCATTATCTTCCGACACCAGAATTGCCAAACTGCGGGCCTTTCCGCAACAAGCTTTCGGCATAAGTCAAAAAAATGACATGAAGCGTTGCCGTATAACCACAGTGGTTGGTTTATAGAAAATCACGTCATTTATTCGGCGCCGAATTTGCGGCGATAGCGCAGCGACCAGCCCAGCGAGGCCGCGATCAGCACCGCGCCGATCAGGCCGGTCAGCACATCGGGAATCTCCATCAGCGTACCCGCCAGCATGATGACGCTGAGCGCCAGAATGGCCCAGAAAGCGCCATGCTCCAAATAGCGATATTCCGAAAGCGCGCCGCGCTCGATCAGTAGCACGGTCAGCGAGCGCACAAAGATCGCGCCGATCGACAGGCCCAGCGCGATCACCACCATATTGTTCGACAGCGCAAAGGCCCCGACCACCCCATCAAGGCTGAAGGAGGTATCGAGCACATTGAGATAGAGAAAACTGCCCAGCCCGGCCCGCGCCGCGACCCCGGCCACCGCCCGCACCGCCGCGCGGCTTTCCAGCCAGTGGCCCAGCCCCTCGACAGCCACGAAGGTGACGATGCCCAGAATGCCCGCGCCCAGCAGCACGAAGCCATCATGCTCGGGCAAGGCCCGCGCGATCAGCAGCAGCACCGCCAGCACCAGCGCGATGCCGACCGCATGAATGCCGCCAAGGCTGCTTAGTCGCCGTTCTACCCAGCCCAGCCAGTGAACATCTTTCTCGTCGTCGAGGAAAAAGCCAAGGCCGACCAGCGCCAGAAAGGCGCCGCCAAAACCCGCAATGCCGACATGCGCGCCGCTGACGATTCGCTCATAGTCAGCCGGGTGGGTGAGGGAAAGGCGCAGCGCCTCCACCGGCCCCAGCCCGGCGCCGATGCCGACGATGGCGAGCGGAAAGGCCACCCGCGCCCCGAACACCGCGATCACCATGCCCCAGGTCAGGAAGCGCTTGCGCCATACCGCGTCCATCTCCCCCAACACCGAGGCATTGACTACGGCATTGTCAAAGGAGAGCGAGATCTCCAGCACCGCCAGCACGCCGACGATCCACAGCACCTCGAACACGCCTTCGACGCTGTGGCTTTCCTGCCAGCCATAGGCCGCCCCGCCGATCAGGCAGAGCAGGGTGAAGAGCAAGGCGCCGGTGAAATTGCGGCGCACAAGAGACAGCACGGTTCCGGTCACTTCGGCCGACTCACTTCGGCTGATAGGTCTGCTCGATACCGGGGAAGCTGCGGTCCTTGACCTCTGCCGCATAATCGGCGGCGGCCTGCGAGATCACGCTGGCGACATCGGCATAGCGCTTCACGAAACGCGGCACGCGCTCGAACATGCCGACCATATCCTCGGTCACCAGCACCTGCCCGTCACAGCGCGCCGAGCCACCGATGCCGATCACCGGGCAGGACACGGCTTCGGTCATGGCGATGGCGATGGGCTCCACCACGCCTTCGACCACGATGGAGAAGGCTCCGGCTTCGTCCAGCGCCCTGGCATCGGCGATGATCTTCTCGGCCTCGGCAGCGTCGCGGCCGCGCGCGCCATAGCCGCCCAACTGGTTCACCGCCTGGGGCGTCAGGCCGACATGGCCCATCACGGGGATGCCGCGCTGCGTCAGGAAGCGCACGGTTTCGGCCATGGCCTCGCCGCCTTCCAGCTTCACGCCCGCGCAGCCGGTTTCCTTCAGAATGCGCGCGGAGGTCTGGAAAGCCTGCGCCGGGCTGGCTTCATAGGTGCCGAAGGGCAGATCGACCAGCACGGCGGCATGCCAGCTGCCGCGCACCACGGCGGCGCCATGGGCAATCATCATGTCGAGCGTGACCGGCACCGAGGAGGGCAGGCCATAGATCACCTGCCCCAGCGAATCACCCACCAGAAGCAGGTCGCAATGTTCGTCGAGCAACTGGGCCTGCCGCGCCGTATAGGCGGTGAGCATCACGATCGGCTGATCGGTCGTGCCATTTTTCTTGCGGCGACGGATCGCCGGAATGGTCAGGCGCTTGACCGGCGCGGGCGTGGGGTTGGCCCGGCTGGTGGCGGTATCGAGCTGAAAGGTCGTGGACATATCAGTCTGATAGACCAGCGTGGCGGCGGGGGAAAGTCAAAGGAGCATCAACCCTGGGGCGGTCAAATTGGCACAAACCCTCGGGGATTCACAGATTTCTGACTGTGCAGTGGACAGATGCCCCTTGCGAATGTTGCGCAGGTCGTTAATTTTCTTGCCCAAGAGGCTTCGCCCGAGGGGAACTGCATGTTTGGTCGCATCAAGCCGTTGGATGCCATTTTGGCGACGGCTGAAAAAAAATCGCTCCACCGATCGTTGGGAGCATTCCAGTTGACGATGCTGGGCGTGGGTGCGGTCATCGGTACGGGCATTTTCGTCCTGACGGCGGAAGCGGCGCAAAAGGCCGGCCCCGGCATGATGATCAGCTTCATCATCGCGGGCTTCGTCTGCGCGGTGGCGGCCCTGTGCTATGCCGAAATGGCCAGCATGGTGCCGGTGTCGGGCTCGGCCTACACCTATTCCTATGCCGTGATGGGCGAGCTGGTGGCCTGGATGGTCGGCTGGGCGCTGGTGCTGGAATATGCCATTGCGGCAGGCGCGGTCTCGGTCGGCTGGTCGGGCTATTTTACCGGCATGTTGGGCCATCTGCATGATTATGCGGATTTTCTGCCCAACATCGTGATCCCCCATGCGCTGGCTAATGGGCCGACCGCTGGCGGCATTGTCAACCTGCCCGCCATGCTGATCGCCACGGCGACCACCGCCCTGCTGGTGCTTGGCACCACCGAGAGCGCCACGGTCAACGCCGTTCTGGTGGTGATCAAGATCACCGCGCTGACGGTGTTCTGCCTGCTGGCGCTGCCGGTGATCAAGGGCGCGAATTTCACCCCCTTCATGCCCACCGGTTTTGGCGGCGTGTCGGCGGCGGCGGCCTCGATCTTTTTCGCTTATGTCGGCTTCGACGCTGTGTCGACGGCCGCTGAAGAGACGGTGAACCCCCAGCGCAACATGCCGATCGGCCTGATCGGCAGCCTTGCCATCTGCACCCTGTTCTACATTCTGGTCGCCGCCGGCGTGATCGGCAGCGTGGGCGCCCAGCCTATGCTCGACTCGATGGGGCATGCCCTGCCGACCGGTTCGACCGCACTGACTGACGCCTGCGGCAAGATCAACGGCCAGGCTGTGGTCTGCTCGAAGGAGGCTCTGGCCTGGACGCTGCGCCAGATCGGCTTTCCCAAGATCGGCAATTTCGTGGGCCTGGCGGCCATCATGGCGCTGCCCTCGGTGATTCTGATGATGATCTACGGCCAGACGCGCATCGCCTTCGTGATGAGCCGCGACGGTCTGCTGCCCGCCAAGCTGAGCAACGTCCACCCCAAGTTCAAGACGCCGCATGTGGTGACCATCGCCACCGGCATCTTCGTGACGGTGTTCGCGGCCTTCTTCCCGGTGGGTCTGCTGGCCGATGTGTCGAACTCGGGCACGCTGTTCGCCTTCGCCATGGTGACGATTGCCGTGCCGGTGCTGCGCCGTACCGATCCCGATCGTCCGCGTCCTTTCCGCACGCCGGCGGTGAACGTTGTCGCTGCGATCTCGCTGATCGGCTGCATCTATCTGTTCTTCAGCCTGTCGTTCTACACGCTGCTGCTGTTCTTCAGCTGGGCCGCATTCGGTCTGGTGATCTATTTTGCCTATGGCAAGAAGCACAGCCATGTCGGCCTTGGTACGGAGCCGGGTGAGGAAGCCTGATCTTCGGGCTGATCCGCCGCATCAATGCCAAAAGAAAGGCCGGGGTGTTCGCCCCGGCCTTTTTGTTTTCAGCATTACGTAGGATGTTACACCGCTTCGAGTGCGTATCCTGCCGAGCGGACCGTGCGCACCGGATCGGGTGCGCCTTCCTGCTCGATACCCTTGCGCAACCGGCGGATATGGACGTCCACCGTGCGCAGCTCGATATCGCTGTCCGTGCCCCACACCGCATCGAGCAACTGCCCGCGCGAGAAGACGCGGCCCGGATGCTCCATGAAGAATTTGAGCAGGCGGAACTCCGTCGGCCCCAGCGAGATGATCTGGCTGCGGCGCGTGACCCGGTGGGCCGTGGCGTCCAGCGTCAGATCGCCCACCGTCACCATCTCGCCGGCAAGGGCGGGGCGGATGCGGCGCATGATCGCGGCGACGCGGGCGATCAGCTCGCGCGGGGAGAAGGGCTTGGTGAGATAATCGTCAGCCCCGGTTTCCAGTCCGCGGATCATGTCGTCTTCCGCGCCGCGCGCGGTCAGCATGATGATCGGCACATGGGCCGTGGCCTTGTCGCGGCGCAGGCGACGGCAGACCTCGATCCCGCTGGTGCCCTCGATCATCCAGTCGAGGATGACGAGGTCGGGAATTTCCTCGGCGGCCAGCAGCAGGGCTTCGTCGCCATCGGGCGTGACCGAAACGCCATAGCCTTCCGCGCGGAAGCGGAATTCGAGCAGTTCGGCAAGCGCTGGATCATCCTCGACCAGCAGCAGACGGGGCGGATTCATCAGATTATCCCTCCATCTTGGGAGCATCGTGCGAAAACGTGAGAACCGGTTTTCGCAAGAACGATGCGGCAATAAAAACTGTCTTAATTTTCAGGTCGTTCGCCGCGATCGCCCAGATAGTCGGCGGTGGCGGCGAAATAGACCTGTTCGGCAAGATTGGTGGCGTGGTCGCCGATGCGTTCCAGATTGCGGGCCACGAACAGCAGATGCGCCGCCGTGCCCACGCTTTCGGGCTTTTCAACCATATGGCTGACCAGATTGCGGAAAATGCTGTCGTAAAAGGCGTCGACCTTGGCGTCGCGCTCGACGATCTCGGTGGCCAGGTTGGGATCGCGCGCGGCATAGGCCGTCAGCACGTCATGAACCATTTCGCCCGCGATCTCGGCCATGGCGGGGATCAGCGGGAAGGGGCCGAAGCGGTCGCGGTCGGTGATGCGGCTGGTGCGCCGCGCGATGTTCTTGGCATAGTCGCCGATGCGTTCCAGAATGCCCGCGATCTTCAGCGCGGCAATCACCTCGCGCAGGTCGTCGGCCATGGGCGCGCGCAGGGCGATCACGCGGACCGCCAGCTTGTCGACCTGGGCTTCGAGGGCATCGATCTTCTTGTCGCGGGCGATCACGGCGTCGGCCAGCGTGGTGGAGCCCTTGACCAGCGCGGTCATCGCCTCGCTGATCGCCACTTCGGCCAAACCGCCCATTTCCGCAATCAGACCGCGCAGACGGGTAATGTCTTCATCAAACGCCTTGACCGTATGCTCAACCACCGTGCAACCTCACTCTGACCAAAACGACGGCCTTAAACCGTGCGTCCAGCTATGTCACAAAAAAGTAACAAAGCCTGCGCGGCCCCGCTTCGATGGTTGCATCCGTGCCGAAAAATGATGACAGTGTTGTGACGTTTTGTAATTTTTCGTCTTGTACGTGTCAGTCCGAAGCGAGCGGGAGGCGAACGCTGACGGTCGTGCCCACCCCCAGCTTGCTGGCGATATCGAGCCGCCCGCGATGGCGCTCGACGATATGCTTGCAGATCGCCAGCCCCAGCCCGGTGCCGCCCGCCGCGCGGCTGCGGCCCGGATCGGTGCGATAGAAACGGCGGGTGAGGTGGGGGAGGTGCTCGGGCGCGATTCCCGCGCCGCTGTCGGTGACGCTCAGTTCGGTCATGTTGCGCGGAGCGGGCTTCAGCGCGACGCGCACCGGGGTTTCGCCATCGCCATATTTCAACGCATTGTCGATGAAGTTGCGCAGCAATTGCTCAAGCTGTTTGACATCGCCGCGCACGGTCGGCGGCGCGGTGCCTTCCGGCAGCTCGCTCTGCTTGTCGAACTGCACGCGGATTGCCCCCCCCGGTGTGGGGCCAAATTCACTGACCACGCGCTGGGCCAGTTGCGGCAGCTCGATAAGCGTCGCGGGCAGATCGTGCTTTTCAGCCTCCAGTTGCGAGAGCGACATCAGGTCGGTCAGCAGCGTCTGCATGCGCCGCGCCTCGCGCAGCACGGTGCCCAGGAAGCGCTGGGTCAGCGCGCCATCGACCTTGTCGCCCGCATCGCTCAGCGTCTCGACATAGCCGATGATCGAGGAGAGCGGGGTGCGCAGCTCATGCCCGGCATTGGCGACGAAATCGGTATGGGCGCGGCTGACATCGGCCTCGGCGGTCCGGTCGCGCATCTCGATCACGCGATAACTGCCATCGATGCCGTGGCGCGTGAGATGCCACACGCTGTCGCTGACGGTGAGGGCAGGCACGGTCACCGTCGCGCCATCGGGCTGATCGAGCAGGCGAATGGCGTCGGGATGGCGCAGGGCGATGCGCGTGTCCTGCCCCACCAGATGCTTGCCCAGCACGGCGCGCGCGGCGGCATTGGCGGCGCGGATGCGGGTCTCGTCGGTGAGGATCATCGGGATGCTCAGCGATTCGACGGTCGCCTCCATCGCATTGCGGGCGATGGCGTCCAGATCGGGGCGTTCGGAGAGCGGCGGACGGATCGGCTCGGGGTCTTCGGCGGGCGGGCGGCCGAGCCACAGGGTGAACAGCCAGATCGCCGTGACCACCAGCACCAGCACCAGCGAGACGCTGGCCACGACCATCGCCAGCATGGTCACCAGGGCCAGCACCATGCCCGTCCAGGGGATCTGCCGCTGTCCGCTCATCTGTCCGCTCATGCGCCGGGGGGCCTTCCAATGTTGCGCAGTCGGCCCCGATGGCCATGATCGCGAAAGGGCGTCATGTATTCTGTGTGTGACACGGCCATGTCAATCTCTGCCCCGACCGCGATTGGGGAGGAATCAGGCCCGCAAAATCAGGGCCTGAAAAGATGCTGGCTGCCGAGCGCGGACACTTGCGGGCAACCCAGTTGCGCCATGGCCAGCTCCAGCTCGGCGCGCAGGATGTGCAGCATATGGGCGACGCCCGTAAAGCCGCCGACCGCCAGCGCATGCATCTGCGGCCGGCCCACCAGCACCGCCTGAGCCCCCAGCGCCAGCGCCTTGGCGATATCCGTGCCCGAGCGCAGCCCGCCATCGACCAGCAGCGGCAAATCGGGCCCGACAGCATCGCGCACCGGCGCGATCAGCTCCAACGCCGAGGGCATGCCGGGCAGCACCCGCCCGCCGTGATGCGAGATCACCACGGCATCGGCGCCTGTGTCGGCAGCGCGGCGCGCATCCTCGGGCGCGGCGAGGCCTTTGACCAGCAGGGGCAAGGTGGTTTGTGCGCGTAGCCACGCCAGATCCTCCCAGCGGGGGGCATGCTCGGTGAGCGGCGTGCCGAAGAGGATCGCGTCATGCGCGGTGATCTGCTGCTGCGTGGGAAAGCCGCGCAGGTTGGCCGCCTCGACGCCGGGAGGCAGGGGGAAGCCCGCGCGTTTGACCGCCGCATCGACGGTGAAAGCGATGGCCTGATAGCCCGCATCCTCGGCGCGGCGGACCAGTGTCAGCGTGGCCTCCCGGTCAGGCTGGGCGTAAAGCTGGAACCAGTGCGGCAGGGCGGGTTTGGCCAATTGTCGCGCGGCATCCTGCGCGGCATGGGCCACCTCTTCCAACGTGATGCTCGACAGCATGCTGAGCACCATCGCGATGCCCATGGCGGTGGCGGCGCGCACCGTGGCCAGTTCGCCTTCGGGATGGGCCAATTGCTGATAGGCGACCGGCGCCAGCAGGATCGGCGTGGCGTGATGCTGGCCGAACAGCTCGATCGCGGTCGAGCCGCCGCGCAGATCGGTGAGGCGGCGGGGCAGCAGCTTCAGGCGGTCGAGCGCGATGCGGTCGTTGTCGGGCGCGCCGTGAAAGCCGCTGCCCTCCTGAATATGGCCCCAGATGGCGGGCGGCAGGCGGTTGGCGGCATGCCTTTCGTAATCGGCGAGAGTATGGATATCCTCGGGCAGGGCGTTCATGTCAGCGACCATTCGCGCAGCAAATTGTGATAGACATTGGTCAGGTTGTCGACGCTCTCATGATCGGGATGATCGGCGGACAGGGCCTGGATCGACTGGTCGAGATCGTAGAGCAGCCGCCGCCGATGGTCCTGTGGCACCAGGCTCTGCACCCAGAGGAAGGAGGCGAGGCGGGCACCGCGCGTTACTGGCGTCACGCGGTGCAGGCTGGTGCCGGGGTAAAGCACGGCATCGCCTGCGGGCAGCTTCACCTCCTGCTGGCCGAAGGTGTCCTGAATGATGAGTTCGCCGCCGTCATACTCCTCGGGATCGCTCAGGAAGACGGTCATCGAGCAATCGGTGCGCACGCTTTGCGCCGTGCCGGGGATCGGGAAGATGGCATTGTCGACATGGTTGCCATACTCGCCTTCGCCCTCATAGCGGTTGAAGCGGGGCGGCACCATGCGCAGGGGCAGGGCAGCGGAGAGGAAGGCGGGGCTCTGCATCAGACGGCCCGCGATCAGGGCGCCCAGTTGCTGGGCGGCAGGGCTGTCGATGGGCAGTTGCTGGTTGCGTTTCACCCCCTGGGCGCGATGGCCGGCGGTGCTGCGGCCATCCTGCCATTGGGCATCCTCCAGCAGGGCGCGGGCCTGTTGCAGGTCGTCGGCGCTCAGCAGGGAGGGGATGTGCAGCAGCATTGGGCGTTCTTTCGCAGAGGTGATGGCGGCTCTTTAAGCCCATGATGGCGGACATAAAATGCGCTAACGCAAATCAGAAACGTCTTGTGCGGTTTCGCTCGCCATAAGGCAAGAACGCGAAGAGGGCCGGGCGCGGAGAGGGGCTTTCTCCACACCCGGCCCTCAAGGCTTTGAGGTCAGCCCGAAGGCGGCCCCTTTACAGCTTGTACGACACCGTCAGCGTGGCCGAGCGGGCATCACCCGGCGTGGCCCAGCCATTGTTGGCACGGATGCGGGTGTAATAGAGCTTGTCGCCGATGTTCTTGACGTTGATCTGCGCGTTCAGACGCTTGGTGATGTCATAGGAAATCGTCGCATTGTGAACCACATAGGACTGCGAGCGATAGACCGTCTGCGACGCCAGCGTGGTTCCGGGCGTGTTCAGCGCGAAGCTGCCCTGATAGGTCGCGCCGTAACCGACCATCAGGCCGAAGGGGAAGCGATAGGTGGTGAAGATGCTGCCGGAATGCTTGGGCGTCTGCACCAGTTCCGAACCGCCGCCGGGGTTGGGATAGGCCACCGTGTTGGTGCAGGTGCCCGTGCCCGGATTGGCAAGGCACTGGGCCGAGACCGAACGGATCAGCTTGCTGTCCAGATAGGTGTAGTTGGCGGTGACCTGCCAGCGGTCGGTGATGTTGCCGCTGGCGCCCAGCGCCACGCCGTTGACGCGCGACTTGCCCTGGTTGGTCTGGTCCGGCACCAGCGGATCGCCCGAGACGACCTTGTAGGCGTTGCGCTCGTTGCGGAACACGGCGGCGGTTAGCAGCAGGCCCTTCACCAGCTCGGCCTTGACGCCGATCTCGTAGTTCTTGGCGGTTTCCGGGGCGGTATTGCAGGTCGATGTCGTGGTGGTGCTGGTCGAAACCGTGCAGGCGCCGTTGACGGTGTTCTGCGAAGGCGTCTTGGAATTGCCATAGGCGATATAGGCGCTGACCGCGTCGATCGGCTTGTAGACCGCGCCGATGCGCCATGAGAACATGGTGGCGGCATTGCGCAGCGTGGTCAGCGTGGTCGCCTGACCCAGCGTGACGGCCGAGCCCGGCGTCACCAGATTGGCGGTGGCGGGAGCGGCGCCGGCGGCGGTGGCCAGCGTATAGGCGGTGGAGTGGCCGATGTTGCGGTCGATGCGCACGCCGCCGTTCAGCTCGAAATGGCTGCCGAACTTGGCGGCATCGAACAGATAGAGGGCATAGTCCTCGATATCGTTGCGGCTCTTGCTGCCGACGATGAAGTTGACCGGGCCGGTGTAGGTGTTGCCATTGTTCGGATTGAACAGATCATAGGCCGGGATCGTCACTGTGCTGCCATCGGCATTGCGCTGCGAATTGCCCGAGGAGAGGTTGTAATACTCCTTGGAGACCTGAAGCCCCGCGTCCAGCGTATGCTCGATGCCGCCGGTGTTGACGGTGGCCGAAAGGTCGGCCTGCTCATAGAACATCCGGTTCTGCGTATCGCGGGTGTTGCCGCGCGAGCCGCCGCTGGGCACGAAGGTGCCGCGTGCCTGCCCCGTGGCGCAGGCCAGACCCACCGGGGTCAGGCCATTGGGCATGCAGAAGGTGCCTTCCGGACCGTCCGAACGCGAGAACTGGGACACCTGATCGTAACGCATCAGGTTGCGCAGCTTCACCTTGCTGCTGATGTCATGCTCGAAGATGCTGGTGATCTGGTTCGAGTTGATGCGCTGCGTGTCGTAATTCCTGAAGCCGTAATAGGCGCTGCGGTCCACGCCCGGCAGCACGCCGGTGTAGCCGTTGGTGCCCGCCGCATTGTTGGCGAAATAAGGCAGGCCATATTGCGGGATGTTGCGGTCTTCCTGATGGACATACATCAGCGTCAGGCGGGTGGGGGTGCCCATGCCGATGGTGACCGAGGGCGCGATGCCCCAGCGGTCGTTCTTTTCGACCTGACGGCCTGGAATGTCATTGTGGTGGACCATGCCGTTCAGGCGCACGGCCACGGTCTCCGACAGGTGATGGCTGGCATCGATCGTGCCGCGATAATAGTTGGCGGTGCCGACGACGCCCTGCACCAGCGTCTGGTCCTTGTCGGTCGGGCGCTTGCTGACGAGGTTGATGTTGCCGCCGACCGAGCCCGAGCCATTGACGACCGAGCTGGCGCCATTGGTCACCTCGATCTGCTGGACGTTGAAATTGTCCGAGCGGGTGTATTGCGCGCTGCTGCGCACATTATCGACCTGAATGTCGTTGCTGGCGGTGTAGCCGCGCAGGGTGATGCTGTCGCCATAGCCGCTGCCGCCTTCGCCCGCGCCGAAGGTGATGCCCGGCACGGTGGAGAGGGCCTCCTGCAGCGAGACGATGTTCTGCTGCTGCATCACCTCGCGCGAGAGGACGGTGACGGTCTGGGGCGTGTCGCGCAGGGGGCGCAGCGCCTTGGGGGAGGCCTGACGGCGACCCAGTTCCACATCGTCGATCGCCGTGTCCGACACGGTGACGCCGCCGAGCGAACGCTCTTCACCCTGCTTGCTGTCCTGCGCGTGGAGGGCGGCGGCGGTGAAGGGCAGGATCGCGGTGCTGACGCAGGACAGCGCCAGCGAGGCCCGGACGCGCGATGGGCTGGAGAGTTTGCTCATGATTTCCCCCTGTTTGGATGGTTGGGGGCGACCTAGGGGCATTTGCCCGGTCAGTCAATAATGATTCTCATTAGCGATCATGTATCCGACTATCACCTAATGTATCGTGGAATTTAAGCTTTTGCAACTCATTCGCAGTCCGGTGAAATTCGTTTATGCGCCTGGCGGTATGATGTGTTAGGCCGCTGGCATGGATTTCGACGATCAATTGCGCCGCTATTTCGCCACCACCGACCTGTCGCAGGTGCCGCAAGGCGCGCTCGAATCGGGCATCGAGAAGATGCAGGTCGATCTGGGGATGGAAGAGGATCGCGGGCGCCGCTTTGCGCTCTGGGCGCTGCTCACCATGCTGGGGGCCGCGCCCGATCTGGACGTGGCCTTCAAGGATCCGGCGGACCGCGACACGGCCCGCGACTTTATGGAGATGATGGAGCGCGCCCAGCAGGGCGAAGCAGAGGGTTAAGTCGCCTCAGATCACCGCGATCTCAAGCACTTCCAGGGCGTCTTCCTTGCCGTTGAAGGGCAGGAACTCGCCTTCTTCGCCGCCGATCAGCGCGCGGGCCAGAGGCGCTGAAAAGGCGATGCTGCCCTGCGCCGGATCGGCCTCGTCATCGCCCACGATGGCCAGATCGCGGCGCTTGCCGTTCAGCGTGAAACTCACCCGCGTGCCGATGGCCACCACGCTGCCATCGGGCGCGGGCACCAGTTCGGCGGTGATCTGCCGGGTGGTCCAGTAGCGCAGCTGGCGTTTGACCGCATTGATCTGCGCTTCTTCGCCGGCGTCAGCCAGTTTGGCGGCCAGTTCCACCTCCAGCGCCGCCAGCTTCTCGCCGATCAGCGCCAGCCCGCGCGCCGTCACCAGATTGGGGCCGGGCGGGATGGGGATCTCGAACTTGGGTTCCAGATGCTCGTCATCGCCGTCGCGGCGGAAGGCGACGCTCATCAGGCCTGAGACGCCGACAAGGCCAGCGCCATAAAGGTATCCACCGCCTCGCTGGCCTCCATCCACGCCGCTTCGGCCTTTTCGATGGCGTCGTCCGTTTCGGCGCGGCGCTTCATCAGCTCGGTCATGGTCAGCTTGGTGAGGTGCTTTTCGGCGGTCGAGGGGTCGAACATCGCCTTGTCGATGGCGTTGCGGGTGTTGGTCAGCTTCTCGACTTCGCTCTCAAGCTTCTTGGCCTGCTTGCGCAGCTCCTGGCTCTTTTCGCGGGCCTCGGCGGCGGCGCGGCGCTGGTCCTTCTTGTTCATGCCCTTGGAGGCGGAACTGCCCTCCTTCGAAGGCTCCTTGGCCAGCACGAAGGCGATGTAATCCTCGATCGAGCCGTCGAAATCCTTGCCGGTGCCCTTGTCCACCAGCACCAGACGGTCGGCGGTCATTTCCAGCATGTGGCGGTCATGGCTGACGATCACCACCGCGCCGGTGTAAGCGTTGAGCGCCTGGATCAGCGCCTCGCGCGCGTCGACGTCCAAGTGGTTGGTCGGTTCGTCGAGGATCAGCATATGCGGCGCATCGCGGGTGATCAGCGCCAGAGCCAGACGCGCGCGCTCACCGCCCGACAGGCGACCGACTTGCGTGGTGGCCTTGTCGCCCGAGAAGCCGAAACGGCCCAGCTGCCCGCGCACCGCGCCGGGCGTGGCGCCCTTCATCAGCGCGGTCATATGCTGCAGCGGGGTCTCGTCGCGGTCCAGCTCTTCCACCTGATACTGGGTGAAATAGCCCACGCGCATCTTGCCGCTGGCGTTCATCGCGCCATCCATCGGCGTCAGTTGCGCCGCCAGCAGGCGCGCCAGCGTGGTCTTGCCGTTGCCGTTGCGGCCCAGCAGGGCCATGCGCTCATCGGGATCGATGCGCAGGTTGAGGCGGCTCAGGATCGTCTTGTCGCCATAGCCCACCGAGGCGAGGTCCAGCGTGATCAGTGGCGGGCGCAGCTCGTCCGGATTGGGGAAGTTGAAGCTGAGCGAGGGATCGTCGATCATCTCGGCGATGGGCTGCAGCTTGGAGAGGGCCTTCTGGCGCGACTGCGCCTGCTTGGCGGTGGAGGCACGCGCCGAATTGCGGGCGATGTAATCCTGCAGGCGCTCACGCTCGGCCTGCTGCTTGACGCGGGCCGAGGCGATCTGGGCCTGCCGTTCGGCGCGCTGGCGCTCGAAAGCGTCGTAGCCGCCGGGGTACAGCGTCAGCTTGCCGCCCGAGAGATGCAGGATGTGATCGACCACATTGTTGAGGAAGTCGCGCTCATGGCTGACCAGCAGGATGGTCGCGGGATAGGATTTGAGGAAATCCTCCAGCCACAGCACGGCTTCCAGATCGAGGTGGTTTGAAGGTTCGTCGAGCAGCAGCAGATCGGGCTGCGAGAACAGCAGCGCGGCCAGCGCCACACGCATCCGCCAGCCACCGGAGAAGCTTTCCAGCGGACGGTGCTGCGCCTCTTCATCGAAACCCAGACCCGCCAGAATGCGCGAGGCGCGCGAGGGCGCGGTATGCGCGTCGATGGCGATCAGCCGCTCGTGGATCTCGCCCAGGCGGTGGAGGTCGTCGTGATTGTCCTCGGCTTCGGCGATGGCCATCAGCTCGGCGCGCTCGGTGTCGGCGGCCAGCACGGTCTCGAAAGGCGTGGCGTCGCCGCCCGGCGCTTCCTGAGCGATATAGCCCAGACGAGCGCCGCGCGGCATGCTGACGGAACCCGCGTCAGGTTCCAGCATGCCGGCAATCACGCGCACCAGCGTCGATTTGCCCGCGCCATTGCGACCGATCAGGCCGATGCGCCCGCGCGGCGGCAGTTTGGCCCCGGCGTCGTCGATGATGGTGCGTCCGCCCAGGCGGACCGTGATTCCCGTCAGATTAAGCATGGGCCGCGCCTAGCAGCAGAGTGCCCAAATCAAAAGCCCTAGCGAAAACCCATCTTAAAGCGGGTCACCCACGCATTTGGCATGTTCGGGCACCTTGTCGCCCATCAGCACACTGCCCACCGAGGCAGCCACCACCAGAGCAATCGCCAGAAGCTGCAGCGGGGTCAGATGCTCGCCAAGGATCAGCGCCCCGGCCAGCGCGCCCGCTGCGGGCTCGACGCTCAGCAGGATGCCCAGACGGTTCTCGGGAATGCTCTTGAGCGCGATCATTTCCAGCGAATAGGGCAGCGCGCTCGACAGCATGGCCACCACCACGCCGCTCGCCATCAGCGAGGGCGTGAGCAAAGCCGCGCCGACATCGTGGACGCCGATCGGCACCACCACCAGCGCCGCCGTGGCCATGCCCAGCGCCACGGTCTGTCCGCCGGGCAGATGGCTCGTTTTCTTGCCGAAGACGATGTAGAGGCCCCAGAACACGCCCGCGCACAGGGCATAGATCACGCCCGTCCAGTCCAGCGCATGGTTCATCTGGCGCAGGGGCAGCAGCAGGGCCAGACCCGCCGCCGCCAGCGCCACCATGGCGATATGCGCCAGCCGCCGCGCATGCAGCAGCGAGACGGTCAGCGGCCCGAGAAACTCGATGGCGATGGCCAGACCCAGCGGAATGCTGCGCAGCGCCATATAAAAACAGAAGTTCATCAGCCCCAGCACCGCGCCATAGCGCATGGTGGCCAGCAGGTCGGCGCGGCTGATTTTCTGGCGCCAAGGCCGCCAGATCGCCAGCAGGATCAGCGCGGCAAAGCCCACGCGGTAGCTGACCGTGCCCTGTGCTCCCACCAGCGGAAACAGGCTTTTGCCGAAGGATGTGCCCACGCAAAAGGAGGCGATCGAACCGCACAGCGCCAGATAGGGCAAGGCGCGCGACAGGGAGCTGCTGGGGGAAGAGGCGGAAAGCGTGGTCATGTCCTCCTCATAGCAATGCTGCGCTGGCGAAGGTCGGCGAAATCATGCATCAGGTGACGGAATTCATCATTTTGGGAAGCTGAAATGGCGGAACCTGTCGATCTCGATCATTTTGACCGGCGAATCATCGCCATTGTACGCCGCAACAATCTGGAACCCGCACGCCTTATCGCCACGCAGGTCGGGCTGTCGGAAAGCGCGGTGTTGCGCCGTTTGCGGCGGCTGCGCGCCACCGGGGTGATCATGGCGGATATCGCGGTGATCGACCCGTCGCGGCTGGCGCCGGCCATCCTGATCCATGTGCTGGTGGAGTTGAAGCAGAGCGGTTTGCGGGTGGAGCAGGCCTTTGCCGCACGCCTCGCCGGGCGCGAGGAGGTGATCGGCGCGTGGAACGTCACCGGGCGCACCGATTTCCTGCTGACGGTCACCGTCCCCTCGATCGAGGCCTATCAGCGTTTCTCCGATGAAGTGCTGGCCGCCGACGAGAATGTCCGCGATTTCGAAACGCTGGTCACGCTGCGCGAGATCGTTCGGCCCCGTCATCTGCGCGAGGGGCACCTGCGCGAGGGCGAGCCGCTGTAAGGCGCAGGGCGCAGGGCCCAGGCAACTTCGCCCTGCGCCCTGCGCGGCAGGTCAGGCCGCCAGCAGTGCCTGTTCGATATCGGGCACGGGCATGGAGGTGAGGTCCTTGTTCAACTCGCCCACCAGGCGTGCCTTGACCTCACCATGGTAATGCTTGCGCAGCGTGCCCAGCACCTGCGGCGGGGCCACCACGATCAGTGTCTCGAAGGCGGATTCCAGCGCCATGCGGTTCACCAGATCGGCGGTCTGGATGGCGAAACGGTCTTCCTCCTGCTGGTGGAAGTCGGTCTCGCCCATCGTCCCGCGTGAGGGGGCGAAGGTGCCGCCGCCCTGCGTCGAGGAGGCAGCGCCTGCGGCATCGCTTTTCTGGTCGCGGTCGGCGGGGCTGTCGTGAGTCTGATGCTCCTCGACGCGCAGGGCGATTTCTTCGGCGCTGCCGCCATTGCGCAGCAACAGCCGCTTGCGGCCATCGGCCACCAGGATCAGTGCATCGTGGGAAATGTTCATTCCTTCTCTCCTCTGTGCAGGAGGGAAGGGCTGGGGCCGGGGCTTGGGTCCACCGGGCGCGGCTGCCCGGCGCGTATCGGCCACAAGTCCCCGCAGGATGGGCTTTATGGCTGCCGTTTGAGCGCCGACCATGGAATGATCGCCCAGTCGGGACTGTCGCAAGGGCGCATCACACGCGGGAAGATCGCGCCGACCCACAGACCCTTGGGCCCCAGCGACCAGGCGGGAAAATTCCAGACATCGGTCTGCGTGTAGTCGCAATCATCCTCGTCGCCAGCTTTTGGGGGTTTCATCTCTTGCGGGTGATAGCGGCGCAGCAGGGCGATCAGGCCCGGAGCGAAGACTTTGTCGCGGTAGCTGTACCAGGCATCGCTATCCGCCCTGGGGATGGGGCCCTTGCCGAAGGGCAGTACGCCATCCAGCGTTAGTTCGCGTCCGGTCACCGTGTCGAAGCTGTGGCCCTCTGTGCCGAAGTCAGGATGCGCGGCGCGGGCGCAGCTCCAACTTGAGCTCCATGTGTAGCTCATCGCATGGGCGCCCAGCCATGGCGTGTCGGCCTTGGACATCTCGCTGCCGGGGTGGCCATCGCTGCCGGTGCAGCCCAGAAAGGCCGAGACCTCGCTCCATTGCTGGCGGGTCAGCGCATGGTTGATCGCCGCCATGGCGGGTGCCGGATAGCCGCTTTCGAGGCGGAAGAGGCGCAGCCCCGTCAGGCCCTCGCGATACCAGCGGATGGTCTTGCCGTTGAGGCTGACGCTCTGCTGCGGCGCCAGTGACAGGCCGGAGAGCTGCAACGTCTCGTAAAGGCCCAGCTTGGGCGGCAGATCGGCGGGCAGGTCGTGCGGCGCGGCGGCGCTATGCAGATGGATGGGCAGGGCGCTGCCCTTGGCGGTGGTCAGCGTTCCCGCAAGGCCTGCGCCGCTCTGCGTCAGCGCCAGATGATCGCCGGTGATTTCGGAGGCCAGCGTGAGCGCCGTGCCCTGATGCGTGCCGGTCAGGTCGATGTCCAGCCTTGTGGCATGGTAGAAGTAATGGCCGCTGACCCCGCCCTTCCCGTCGTCATCGAGCGCCAGAACGATGCGGGCGCTGCCGACGGTGCCTTCATAGACCTGCTCGGCCATCGCCGGGCCGGCCGCGATCAGGCAGGCGGACAAAGCCAGCAGGCGAGAGGGAAAAGCGAGGGGCATCAAGGGGATCTCCGGCAAGAGGCTGCGCTGAGCGATAGCGCGCTACCGCACATGGCGTAAAGCTTTCGCGCATCGGCCCTTCATCGGCCGAGGTGCAGCCTTCTCGTTCCCCCTGCCGGAGCGGGCTGGGGTTATTTGTGAACCGTTGCGCTCACCCGCTTGAGAAAAGCGTGATGCGGGATGGCGCTGCGGCAGATGTTGTCAAACAGCCCGCCCGCCAGGCGGGGCAGGGTGGTTTCCACCATGTTCACTTCCTCGAGGGTGCGCACATCGATGGAGATCTTCAGTTCCTGACCGAAGGTGAAGCTGACCTGCATGGGGCAGGGGCAGGCATCTTCGACAAGATGGGTCAGCGCGCGCAGCTCATCGCTGACCGGGCTGGTTCTGGGTGCGAGGGCAAGTTCCGAAACATTGCTGTCAGAATGGGCTTTTTCCGAGAAGTTTGTCAGCACCGTCATGGTTCAACTCCTTTCATCGCTCATATGAAACGACTCGGCGCTGAAAAAGATCCACCATTTCGGTATTTTTTTACGCTGCCCCCTGATGGAGGCGATCAGCCCTCGATCATGGTCCGGATCCGGGCGCCCAGCGCCTCCACCGCGAAAGGTTTGGTCAGCACCTGCATGCCGGTTTCCAGCCGGTCATCGCCGATCACCGAATGCTCGGCATAGCCGGTGATGAACAGCACTTTCAGGTCGGGGCGCAACTGCCGCCCGGCCTCGGCCATCTGGCGACCGTTCATCCCGCCGGGCAGGCCGACATCGCTGACCAGCAGGTCGATCCGCTCCTCCGATTGCAGCAGCTTCAGGCCCGAAGCGCCATCCTCGGCATCGATCACGCGATAGCCCATGTCTTCGAGCGCATCGACGATCAGCAGGCGCACGCTGGCCTCGTCATCGACCACCAGCACCGTCTCGCCCTGAGGCACGGGCAGGGCGCCCTTGGCGGTTTCGCCGGCCGTGTCGGGCAGGGCCTCGGCATGGCGGGGCAGATGCAGGGTCACCGTGGTGCCCTCATCCGGCTGCGAGGCGATCCGCACCTGCCCGCCCGATTGCGTGGCAAAGCCATAGATCATCGACAGGCCAAGCCCGGTGCCTTGCCCCAGCGGCTTGGTGGTGAAAAAGGGGTCGAAGGCCTTGGCGATCGTGTCCTCGCTCATGCCCACGCCATCGTCGGTGACGCGCAGCGCAAGATAGTCGCCCGGCGGCAGATCGAGCGCGCGCGCCTCAGGCCCGTCGAGCGACACATTGGCCGTCTCGATCAGAATGTGTCCGCCATGGGGCATGGCATCGCGTGCGTTGAGGCACAGGTTGAGCAAGGCATTCTCAAGCTGGCTCTGGTCGACCAGCGTGGGCCACAGATCGGGCCCGACGCGGGTCTCGATGGCGATGGCGGGCCCCACCGTGCGCTGCACCAGATCGATCATATCCTGCACCAGCGCCTGAACATCGGTGGGTTTCGGGTCGAGCGTCTGGCGCCGTGAAAAGGCCAGCAGGCGGTGGGTGAGAGCGGCGGCCCGGCGCACCGCATCCTGAGCGATGGCGGTGTATTTGCCCACATCGCCCACGCGGCCCTGCTCCAGCCGCCGCGTCGTCATCTCCAGCGCGCCCGAGACGCCCGCCAGCAGATTGTTGAAATCATGCGCCAGCCCGCCGGTGAGCTGGCCCACCGCCTCCATCTTCTGCGACTGGCGCAGGCGTTCCTCGGCCTGCATCAGCTCGGCGGTGCGGTCGGCCACGCGCTGTTCGAGCGTTTCGTTGAGCGCCCGCAAGGCGGCGGCGGCACGGTCGCGCTCTTCCTCCACGGCGCGGCGCTGCTGTACATCGAGCAGCACGCCGGGGAAGCTGAGCGGCGAGCCGTCCGGCGCCAGATCGACCCTTCCATTGGCCTCGATCCAGCGATAGTGGCCGTCGCCGCGGCTCACGCGATATTGATGGGCATAGGCGCCGCCCCGGCGGATCGCCTCGCTGATCGCTTCGGTCAGGCCGGGCTTGTCGTCGGGATGGACGCCGAGGATCACCTGCTCCAGGCTGAGCCCGTCACGCCCCAGCGCCGGATCGAGGCCGAACACCTGGGCAAAGGCCTCGTCCACCGTGAAGCGGTCGCCGGGAATGTCCCAGAACCATGTGCCGATGATCGCCCCGGCCGAAAGCGCCAGTTGCACCCGCTGGATGTTCTCGCGCGCGATGGCCTCGCTGGCGCGCAGGGCGTTTTCGGCCTGTTTGCGCGCCTCGATATCGCGGAACAGCACCGAGACCTGACGGCGGCTGGCCGGTTCGACCCGCGCGGCGGAAACCTCGATATGGCGCCCGGCCTCGGCGAAATGGCGCTCGAAGCTCACGCCCTTGCCGGTGCGCAGCACGCCGCCATACAGCTCCAGCCAGCCATCGGCATCGTCGGGAGCGATGTCGCGCAGCGTCTTGCCGACGATGCCCGCGATGCCGGTGTGGCGTTCATAGCCCGCATTGGCCTCGACATGCATGTAATCGCTCAGGGGGCCATGGGGCCCGTCGAAGAATTCGATGATGCAGAAGCCATCGTCGATGGCGTCGAACAGGGCGCGGTAACGCTCCTCGCTGCGGGCCAGCGCGTCGCGGGCCTCACGCTCGGCGGTGACATCGCGGGCAATGCCGATAAAGCGCAGCGGCTGGCCATCGGCATCGAATTCGGTTTCGCCCTTGCGCGCGATCCAGCGCAATGCGCCAGTGTCGGCGCGGATCACGCGATACTCCGCTTCGCCCCGGATCGTGCCCGCGCGGCGTGACTGCGCGTTGGAGATGATGCTGCGGTCTTCCTCGATCACCCGCTCCTCGATCAGCGAGGCGGGGCACTGGTCCACCACCGGCAGGCCATAGAGGCGGCAAAACTCCGGCGTGGGGATCAGCAGATCCTCGCGCAGGTCGATGGTGAACAGGCCGATGCCGCCCGCCTCCTGCGCCTGACGCAGCCGCAGCACCTCGGCTTCGAGCGCGGCGCGGGAGAGCGATGTGACGTCAGATCCGTTCATGCTGCCTCGTTCCCCCCTTTCGCGCTGTTTAGCCGATCCTCTGGCGTGAGGCCATCGGCTGTTCACTTTCCCGCTGATGGCCTTATCTGTTGGCCAGAGATCTTGTTCCTCTTTGCGGAAGAAACCCATGACTGACCAGCATTTTTACGAGCCGCGCCTTGGCCATGGACTGGCCCATGATCCGCTCAACGCCATTGTCGCGCCGCGCCCCATCGGCTGGATCAGCACGCTGAGCGAGGATGGCGTGGCCAATCTGGCGCCCTACAGCTTTTTCAACGTCTTCAACTACACGCCGCCGCTCATCGGCTTTTCCTCGATGGGCTGGAAGGACAGCGTGGCCAATGCGCAGGCCACCGGCGAATTCGTGTGGAATCTGGTCACCCGCCCTCAGGCCGAGGTGATGAATGCCTCCTGCGCCGCCGTTGGACCCGAGGTTGACGAGTTCGCGCTGGCGGGGATCGAGAAACTGCCCTCGCATCTGGTCAAGCCCTCGCGCGTGGCGGGCAGCCCGGTGCAGTTCGAATGCAAGGTGACCCAGATCATCCGCCTGACCACCAAGGAGGGCCGTGAACTGGACCAATGGCTGGTGATGGGCGAGGCGGTGGGCATCCATATCGACCGCGCGCTGATCGAGGATGGCGTCTATCAGACCGCGAAATCGGGCACGATCCTGCGCGGCGGCGGCCCGGCGGATTATTTCGAGATCACGCCGGAGCAGTTGTTCAAGATGTACCGCCCGCGCTGAACCTAGAGCGTTTTCAAGCCGGATGGAATCATCCGGCGATTCGGAAAACGCGTCTAAACAAAAGCTTAGATCAGTTGACCCGATGTAATCGGATCAACTGATCTAAACCGAGACGGGCAGGGCAACCTGCCCCTCCTTGCCGAAAACGCGCAGATAGCGCGCGATCTCGGCGGGATCGCCGGTGGATTTGGCCGGATTATCTGACAGCTTCACCGCCGGGCGGCCGTTCGCGCTGGTCACCTTGCAGACCAGCGAGATCGGCTCCAGACCCTCCGCGCCATCCGGGTCGCAGCCCCGGAAATCATTGGTGAGGTTGGTGCCCCAGCCAAAGCTCAGCCGCACGCGCCCGTGAAAATGGCGATAGGCCTCCTCGATGCTGTCGATGTCCATGCCGTCCGACAGGATCAGCAGCTTGCCGCGCGGATCGACGCCATGCTTCTGCCACCAGGCGATGATCTGCTCGCCCGCCTCGATGGGGGGCAGGCTGTCGGGGCGGAAGCCGGTCCAGCCCGCCAGCCATGCCGGGGCGTTGCGCAGGAAAGCCGCGCTGCCGAAAGCGTCGGGCAGGGCGATCAGCAGATTGCCGTTATAATGGGCGCGCCACTCCTCCAGCACCTGATAGGGCGCATGGGCCAGCTCGGCATCGTCGCGTGCCAGAGCGCCTGCCACCATCGGCAGCTCATGGGCATTGGTGCCGATGGCCTCCAGGTCGGCATCCATCGCCAGCAGCACGTTGGAGGTGCCGATAAACCGCTCGCCGAGGCCTTCCTTCAGCGCCTCCACGCACCAGCGCTGCCACAGAAAACCGTGGCGCCGCCGCGTGCCGAAGTCGGAAATGCGCAGATCGGGCAGGCTGCGCAGCCGCTCCACCTTCTCCCACAGCCGCGCCTTGGCGCGGGCATAGACCACATCCAGCGCAAACCGCCCCCGGCCGCGCATCGCAGCGCGTGACCGCAACTCGTTGACAATCGCCAGCGCCGGAATTTCCCACATGGTGGTGTGAGTCCAGAGGCCGTCGAAATGCAGCTCATACTGGCCATCGGCCTTGCGCAGCTCATACTCGGGCAGGCGGAAATCCGCGAGCCAGGCGATGAAATCGGGGGCGAACATCTGCTGCTTGCCGTAAAAGGCATTGCCCGCCAGCCAGATCAGCTCCTTCTTGGAAAAGCGCACCGTGCGGGCGTGATCGAGCTGCGCGCGCAACTCGCCCTCATCGATGATCTCGCCAAGGCGCACATGCCTGCTGCGGTTGATGAGGGAAAAGGTCGCCCGCACCTCCGGATGGATGTGCCGGATCATCTGCAGCATCAGCAGCTTGTAGAAATCGGTGTCGAGCAGGCTGCGCACAATCGGATCGAGCCGGAAATTGTGGTCATACGTGCGCTTGGCAATATCGGTGACGGTCATGCGGCGATCTTGCTGAGGGTGGGGTTGGACGAAGTCTAGCGGGCGGGGTTTGGGTTAACAACAGTGGACCAAAGTAAGGGGAAGAAGAGAAGGGCGAGGGTGTTACACCCTCGCGCTCCCATAACGTCTCCCGACGCCAGGGCAGGGGCATCCAACCGTTGCGCTCAACCTCTCCACCCGGGACTGGTTAAACTCATGGAAGGCAAGGCAAAGCTCCATTGGTCGATGGTCAGTGGCGGGTGGTCGCAACCGCTGTTTGGCGCGCGGGCGATCTGTGTTTCAATCGCGCTGTGTCGAGCCATGACATGACATCTTCTCATTGGTCGGGCTCCCCCTGTCTTCCTATCTTGCCGGCAGAGCCAAGCGTCTCAGCAAAGGAGCCTCCCATGACCGAACTGCGCCGCATCGGACGATCCGATCTCACCACCCCGCCGCTGATCCTTGGCGGCAACGTCTTCGGCTGGACGGCCGATCAGGACACCAGCTTTGCCGTGCTCGATGCCTTTGTCGCGGGTGGCGGCAAGGTGATCGACACCGCCGACGTCTATTCCGCCTGGGTTGACGGCCACAAGGGCGGCGAGTCCGAAGCGGTGATCGGCGCATGGCTGAAACAACGCGGGCGGCGTGACGATGTGGTCATCACCACCAAGGTCGGCATGCTGCCCATCGATGGCGTGCAGGGCCTTACACCCGCGCATATCGCCAAGGCGGTCGAGGGATCGCTGCGGCGTCTGGGCACCGATTATATCGACCTCTATCTGGCCCATCGCGACGATGAGGGCACCGATCAGGCCGAGGTCGCGCAAGCCTTCGACCGTCTGGTAAAAGAAGGCAAGGTGCGCGCCATCGGCGCTTCCAACTTCACCGCCGACCGGCTCGCCTCGGCGGTCGAGGGGCAGAAGGCGCAGGGGCTGGCGCGCTATCAGGCGCTGCAGAACCAGTACAATCTGTTGGAACGCGGCGACTATGAAGGCGCGGTGCAGGATTATTGCGTCGCCCATGATATCGGCATGACGCCCTATTACGGTCTCGCCAGTGGCTATCTCAGCGGCAAATACCGCAAGGCGGAGGATGCCAAGGGCGCGCGCGGCGGCGCTGTCGGGAAATATATCGAGGGCCATGGCCCGCGCGTGCTTGATGCGCTCGATGCCGTGGCGGCGGCGCATGAGGCCAGTCTGGCGCAGGTTGCTCTGGCCTGGATCGCGGCTCAGCCGGGGATTGCCGCGCCGATCGCCAGCGCCACCAGTGTAAAACAGGTGGAAGACCTGCTGGGCGCGCTGCGGCTGGAATTGACCCCGGATGACCTGTCGCGGCTGGACAAGGCCAGCACGCTGCCCGTTGCTGTCTGACCCTTGAGCCTGCCCCCATGGTGGCCATGGGGGCAGTTGTTCAGCGCTGCTTCTTGGCGGTGGTTGCGGTGAAATCGGGGTCCTTGTTGGCCACCCAGTCCACGAATTTGCGGATCGGCGGATGCGCCAGCAGCAGCTCGACATCCATGCCGGCGCGCTGCAATTCCGAATTGGTGAAATTGGCGATCAGCGTCTGCTGACAGATGGGGTGCATCGGCACCACATCGCGCCCGCCCCGGCTCTTGGGGACGGGGTGGTGCCACACGATGGTCTTGCCGGTGGGGCGACCGCACAGCCAGCAGGGGACGGGCGGCGGCGCGGCCTCGTCATCCTCGCTCTGGATGCCTTCATAGGGATCGTATTTGGAATGCTTGCGAGCCATGGGTCTGCCTGACTGGACGGGATTTTCCTGCGCTCCCTACAGACAAGCCGTCGCCATGGCCACACCCATCGGCGCTCACATGCGCGACAGATCGTCGAGCTGGGCTGTGCGCAGGCGTGTCAGCCGTGCCAGCACGGCATCCCTCGGCGTGCCGGGCGCGGCAAGGGCGGCAAAGCGGAGCCAGGCATCGCGATAGGCCAGCCATGCACGCTGGGCCTTGCGGATATCCTCGGGTTTGGTGGTGGTCAGATTGTCCTTGCCCGCCGCCCAGAGCAATGCCTTGCGATAGGCGGTATTCAACTGCGCATCGGCGGTCTGGGCGTCACTGTCGGCAGGCCATTGCCCAAGGCGCAGCCGGTCGAGATCCTTGCGGAACTGGTTGCGCACGCGGTCCTGCTCCTCGATCACCAGAGCGGCGCGGGCCGTGCCGGTCAGATCGACCTCGCCATCGCCATGGGCATCGACGAAAGCATCGAAGGCCTTGGCCAGCGGCGCATAGGCCGGACGCGCGGCGGCGGGAAACAGGGCCAGCATGCCGCGCAACTGGCTGTCGCGCCGGGCCGCCGCCTGGTTGGAGCGGCGGCTCTGGCATTCGCCCTGCGCCAGCCCGCTGGTGATATCGTCGCAATAGTCGAAGCTGCCCGGCTTGACCTTCAGCGACTGGAGATGGGTGACCCGCAACTCATTCTCCATGGGCGCGCCGTCGATCCGGCAGGCATAGGCGGTCGCCAGATCGAGGTCGCGCTTCACCCCATGGCCATTGGCATAGATCTGCATCAGCATGGTCTCGCCCCCGAAGACGGGGACAACGTTCTGACCTTCGGTGGCTTGGGCAAATGCGCATTGCCGCGCCTTGACGTAATCCACCGCCATGCCCTCGCCATAGTAGAGCGCTTCGGCATCGCAGCCCTTGAGCGCCTTGATCTGTGCGGGCGAGGGGCGGTCGGCGGCAGGCGGGCGGGGCTGGCCGATGCGGTGGCATGCGGCCTTGATGCTGGCTGCCGTATCGTCCCAATTGCCGGAGGACATCTGGGTCATCGCCGCGGCCGGAAGGCAGGCGAGGGCCAGAGCGAGCAGGCGGTAACGCATGGTAACTCCTGAAATGCTGTGCGGGTGTTCAGGGCGTGCGGGTGTAGCGCCCCGTGCCCATACCTTCGGGCAGCAGATCCTTGCCCTTGATGGTCAGGCTCATCGTTTCGAAGGCGGGCTGGACCAACTGGCCGACATCTACCGTCAGGGCGATGACACCCTTGTCGAAGGGCGTGAGATCGATTGTCTGCTCATGATCTGCCAGCTTCAGGATCAGCGTCGTGACCGCGCCGGGGGCCGTATCATTGGCCAGCCATGCATAGCCGTGGCCATTGGTGCGCAGCGCCTCGCGCCGCCCACTGGCCAGCACCATCTGCACCGACACGCCCTTGATGCCATAGCCTGCGTCATCGCCGATCATCACCGCCCTGCCGCCGATGGGGGCCGCCGCTGGATCATCCGGCGAGGGCAGGGTGCAGGCTGCCGGCAGTCTGGGCTCCGCGATCTCGGGCTTGGGCAGGCGGGCCTCCACGGCGGCATTGTCGGCGGCATCATGCGCGGCGATCCAGGCAAACAGCGCGCTTTGCGCCGCCTCTTTCTGCGAGAGAGAGGATCGGGCAGGGCCATGATCTTTTGGGCCAAGGCCTCCAGCCTGCCGCGCTCGGCCAAAGCGTCGGCCAGTGCCTTGGCGGCACGGGCTTCCAGCATCGCTTGCGTGGGGTGGTCGTTGGGATCGGGCATCATCGTCGCGGTGGCGGCGGCATCCTCGGCGAAGAAGGGGCAGGCGGCGTGCACCTTGCTTTCCAGCGCATCGCGGCGTTCGTCGCGGATCAGCTCTTCGGCTTCGTCGGTCCAGCCGGTGACCTGCTTGAGTGCGAAAAGGGGCTTGTCATGCTCGGGCTTCTGAGCGGTCAGGACGATCTGGTTGCCTTGCCGTGCCCAGTGCCCCTTCGCGGCATTGTCCGCCGCGCCATAGGCCATCATCCAGTCGAAATGCCCATCGGCGCCAAGCAGCAGTTCCGAACCGACCTCATGCACGCCAGAAAGGTAATAATGGCCGGTAAAGGCCTGATCGCCCTTGGCTTCTCCGGCAGGCGCCGGCGGCGGGGTCAAATGGCAATCCTTGCCCATCTTGCGGGATTCGATGCTGGCGACGGTCAGGATGTTGGTGCCATCCTGCTCCTGATAGCTGGCGATCACCTCGCCATAGATCGGCTGGTCGCCGGACCTGTATCCCCGCACCAGATCGAGCACCGTATGGTGTCCGGCGGCATCGCGCAGCACATAGGGCGTGTTGCCCAGATCGCAGCGGGAGAGGACGGCGGCGTTCTGCTCGATGGTGATCGTACCGATGAAGACGTCATTGGGACCATCCTGCCCCATGGCCGGTTGCGCTGCGGCCAGGGCCAGTGTCAGAGCGAGGATCATGCTGCTTGTTCGTCCTGCGGTGAAGTCGATCCTGTGTATAGATCGCTGGCGATGATGCGCAACGGGCCGGGCGTTTGTTCTCGGGCTTCATCTCGCCCTGAACTTTGGCACGCTTCGTCGCTGAAAAAAGAGGGTAATCTCAAAAAATCCGATGCCGCGCCGTTCTGGGGCGCGGGCTGCATTCTGGGGCGGCCCGAAGGAGAGCATGATGGACGTTTCCAATGTCGTGATGGGCAGCCATCTCTCGATCAGCATTTCGGGTACGGCGCGGCTGCAGCAGCAGAGCGGTGCGGCCGTGCCTGACAGCGACACACAGGCCAACGCCGCGCAAACCGTGACGGCGGCCCTGAAGGCGGCTTCATCGCCCACGCTGCAGGCGATCGAAAAGGCGCTGGAGGCTTTCTCGCCCTCGGCCTCGCTCGATGGTTATCAGGACGGGCGGCGGTTCTACAACGGGTCGGGGCTGTATATCGATATCACCGCCTGACAGGCCGAGGCGCGAAAAAAAAGGCCGGTCAGAAGACCGGCCCTTGGAAAGTTTTGGGAGAGGATGCCTGAAAGGCACAGCCCTTCTGGCAGAAGGCGCCTTTTGCTGCAATTGCGAAAAATCGATCAGACTTTGCGCCAAATGCGATTACAGGCTGGCGCAGGCCTATTTCGCAGGTGCGGTGGGCGTTTCGTAAACCGCGGTCAGCTTCGCCCCTTTCAGCGGATTGTTGCCATCCTTGCCGGGCTTGAGTTCCCCCAGCCCCAGCGGCCTGGCGAGCCGGATGTCGAGGTCGAAATGGCCCGTGGGATGCGGAAAATCGCGCGTAAAGCGGATCAGCGCATCGCGGCTGGCCGCATCCACCAGACTGTCGGGCAGTTTGCGCAGATCCGCTTCGGCCTTTTTCTGCCATTTGGGGATGACCTCGGCCGGATCATCGTCAGGCGGGATCATTGCGATGATCATGGGCATCAGCATGCCCTCGAACAGGGTGCGGTTGTCCAGAACGAGCCGCGTGTGCAAAATCCGCAAGCCGCCTTTCATATCCTGAAGCGAGGGCTGATCGGGTCCGCCCGCTTCGTCAGGCGCGAAACTGGCCTCGACCTCAAAGCCGATATGGCCGATCCACGGGCTTTCCAGCGCCAGTTCGCGGATGACGATCTGTTTGCTGGCCAGATCGAACCCGGCATCGAGCCGCACATCGAAGGGTTTTTGCGTCAGCGCGATCTGATAGCGCGTGTGCGAATTGCCGATCTGCGGGAAAAAGCGGATGCCCCTGGCCGTCAGCTTGATGTGGCTGGGGAAGGTTTTCGACTTGCGATCCCACCCTTCCAGCCCCGCCACGCTCAGATCCGCGATCATCCAGGACTGATAGGTGCCCTTTTTGAGCTGCACATCGGTGATATGGCAGCCCGCCTCGGTCATCTCCACCTTGCTCTGCGGCGTGACGGCCTTTTCCAGCAGCCCGGTCACAAAGGCGCAACCCTTGGGCGTGGGCGCGGCCTCCGCCCTGTCCGTCACGGCGAGCGCCAGCAGGGCCGATAGCAGCATGCCGGCAGAATATCGCTTGATGCTCATGCAGTGATCCTGATGCTGTCGATTGAAACATCGGCTATTCGTGATGGCGCCGCGCCGCAAGGGTGGAACGCGCTGTGAAGAGGTAAAGCGTGTTTTCGGTGTTGGCAGGAACCGGTTTGTGCTCTGGCGGTTCAGGATCGGGCCTTTATCAGGGCCATCGCGATATCGGGAAGATGAAAGGCTGATGGGTTGAAGGTTTTTGCATATGGTTGCCTTGCCGCGGCCAGTATGGCGCTGGCGGGATGCGCGGCGGATCGCGGGGGCTCCTATCTGGCGCCGGTCAATCTTCAGCCCTCCGGCCCGGCGCAATTGGGCTCTGGTCGCTATCTCTATCAGTTCGAACTGCGCGACGCCCGCCATGCGCTTGAACCGAACAAGCCCTTTGCGCTCAGCACCCAGAATATGCGGGGCCATGGCCTGCCTTTCGTGGCGGATGCCAAAAAGGTCTATCAGGGCGTGACCGATGCGCAGGGGCGCACACCGATCATCGCGTTGCCCTTCCGGGTGAAGCCCGCCAACTGGCGCCTGCGCGAAAGGTTCGGCTCGGGGCCCAATGGCGAGGATTTCCATCTCACCGACCCGAAAGGCAAACATGGGCTGCCGGGTATGGGCTATGTGCTGGTGGTCTGCTCGAAGCCGCCCCGGCATTATGAGGGCGTCAGCAATGCGCAGGGCTATACCGCCTATGTCGCGACCGAGCAGGCCGAGCAGGTGCTGGTCTATGTCGATGGCGGCGACGAGGATATCGACGCCAGGGTCAAGGATGGGTGCGGGGCGGACAAAGGCTCGTAAGCTGCCGTGTCGCGGATGCCATGAGCGGATCAGGGAATACGCCTAAAAGCGATTGCCGCAACGCAGCAAAGCGATATAACCCAAGCCCATGGATCGAGCCGTTACAGCGCCACTGGCCCATCGTGGCGATATCGACGGCCTGCGTGCCCTCGCCATTCTGCCTATTCTGTTCCTGCATTGCGGCCTGCCGGGCCTGCGCGGCGGCTTTGTCGGGGTCGACGTCTTTTTCGTCATTTCCGGCTATCTGATCACCGCGATCATCGGGCGCGAAATGGCCGAGGGGCACTTCACCCTGATGGGCTTCTACCGCCGCCGCATCGTGCGCATCCTGCCTGCGCTGGCGGTGATGATGGTGGTGATGCTGGGCGTGGCGCTGCTCACCATGTGGCCGGTAAGGCTGCGCGATCTGGGCCAGTCGGTCACGGCGACCAGCGCCTTTGCCTCCAACATCTATTTCTATTTCACCGCCGATTATTTCGCTCAGGCCTCCGACGCCAAGCCGCTGGTGCACACATGGTCGCTGGCGGTGGAGGAGCAGTTCTACCTGATCTATCCGTTGCTGCTCTCGCTGCTGGTCCGCCGCCCGATGGGTGAGGCGCGGCGCTGGGTGATCGGCGCCTCGGTGCTCTCGCTGCTGGGCGGCTGGGCGTGGGGGCTGGCCGACAGCACGGGCGCCTTCTTCCTGCTGCCCTCGCGCATCTGGGAGCTGATGGCAGGCGCTCTGGTTGCGCTGGGCGCGGTGAAGGTGCCGGGTGACAAGGCCAAGCGCGACGTGCTGAGCCTTGCCGCTCTGGCGGCGATTGGCGGAAGCTGCGTGCTGCTCAAGGCGACATGGTCCTTCCCGTCGCCCACCGCAGTGCCAGCGGTGGCGGGGGCGGCGCTGCTGATCGCGCTGGGGCCCGATACGGTGGCGGCGCGCATTCTGTCGTGGATGCCGTTTCGTGCGGTCGGGCTGATCTCCTATTCGGTCTATCTCTGGCATCGCCCGATCATCGCCTTTTACGAGATGAACCAGGGCGTGGAATGGGCAAGCTGGACGGCGAAGCTGACGCTGTTCGCCTTGTGCCTGCTGGCCGGAGCGCTGAGTTATTGGCTGGTGGAAAAGCCCGCGCTGCGCCGCTGGCGGCATGGCAAGAGCCGGGGCCCGCATGTTGCGGCGCTGGTCGGTCTGGTGGGCATGGCGCTGGTGGGGCAGGCGGTGGCGGCCAATTCCGAGCATATCCGCCCCATCGCGCCTGATGTCCGCCGCATCGTGAGCTATCTGGACTGGGACAAGACCCCCGCGGGCGAGCGCCAGTTCAGCACCGGACACTGCTTTATCCTGCCCACCGATGGCTCGCCCGATGACCGGGCCGATCATCTGGCCTGTGTCACGCCGCAGCCCGGACAGCGCCATGTGATGCTGGTGGGCGATAGCCATGCCGCCCAGCTCTCGCAGGCCCTGCGTGAGGCTTTGGCGAAAGGCCCCGCGCCTGCCCAACTCCTGCAGGTGACGGCGGCGGGATGTCGTCCGCTGATCGAGGGGCCGGGGCTGCCGCGCTGTCGCCGCATCCATGCGCGCGGCTTTGCTCTGGTGGCGGCGCACCGCGTGGATGAGGTCATTCTCGCCGGGCGGTGGGCTCCCAACGAGATTCCGAACCTGCTGGCCACGATCCGCACACTTCAGGCCGATGGTGCCCGCGTGACGGTGGTCGGCCCGATGGTGGAGTATGATGCCGATATGCCCTCGCTGCTGGGCCATGCCTGGGAGAAGGCCGACCGGGGCGGCGCCGACCCGCTGGCCTCGCATCGCCTGATGGACCGCATCGCGCTCGATCGCGAGATGACGCAGGCGATGCAAGGCAAGGGCGTGACCTTCGTGTCGGCCACAGCGCTGGAATGCCCGGATGGCCGCTGCCGCATGCTGGCGAGCGACGGGGCACCGATCCATTTCGACCATTCGCATCTGACGCCGGGCGGCGCGCGCGATCTGGTGGCGGCCATTCTGGCGATGCAAAAGCGGTAACGCCGACGGCTTGCCATCGTAAGACAATCGGTGAATGGTACACCCGGACGCCGGACAGGGCGTCAGGGAGAGAGGATGTGCTGTTGAACCGTCGCGGGGTGATGCTGGGTGGTGCCGCCATGGGGCTGATGCCCAAAGCCGCGCTTGCTGCCAAAGTCAGCGCCGCCCAAGCCCCCACTGAATGGCACTTCGACAATCTCGACAGGATCGGCGGCCATGCGGTGAAGGTGCTGGGGCAACCCGGCCTGACCACCAGCCCATGGGGCCCGGCCATCGTCTTCGACGGCGCGCATGATGCGCTGCTGATCGATAACCATCCGCTGGCGGGCGCCAAAACCTTTACCTTCGAGGCCCAGTTCCGCCCCGATGGTGGCGCCTTTGCCCAGCGCTGGTTCCATCTGGAAAGCATTCTCGACCCTGCCGCGGCGCCCGGCGCCAGCACCACGCGCATGCTCTTCGAGCTGCGGGTGGCCGATGGGCAATGGTATCTTGACGCCTTTGCCACAGGGCCGGGCTACAAGCAGACGCTGATCGTGCCGGGCCGCCGCTATCCGCTGGGGCAGTGGTATCATGTCGCCCAGAGCTTCGACGGGCAGCATTACCGCAGCTTCGTCAATGGCGAGCTGCAGATGGAAACGCCTTTGCCTTTCGCGCCTCAGGGGCCGGGGCGGTGCTCGGTGGGGGCGCGGCTCAACGGCGTGGACCATTTCCACGGGGCAATCCGCATGGCGCGGTTTTCGCCCTATGCGGCGATGTAAGGCGCTATAACTTGTCGAAGACCGATCCCATGCGCGGGGCGAACAGCCGCTCATAGGTGCGCAGCAGATGGGCGTCGGTCATGCCCGAGACATAGTCGCAGATGATGCGCAGCGGGTCCGGGGCGCGATCCAGCTTCGCCTGAATGTCGATGGGCAGGAAGGCGCTGGGCTCCGACTTCATCACCTCGAAGACGGCGATGACCATCTGCTGGCCCTTGAACTCCAGATGCTGGACGCTGGGGCTGCGGATCACCGTTTGATAGACGAAATCGGTCACCGCTTTCAGGAAATCCGCGACGGGCCCCGGCAGGCTGGCGCGATAGCGCAGGCGCGGTTCGTGGAAAGCTTCATCCTGCGCGAAACATACCTGCGGAATCACGAAATTGAGGATGCGGTTGATCTGGTGCTTGCGCTTGCCGCCATCGGCAAACAGCCTTTTGGCCAGTTCGCCATGCACATCATTGCCATATTCGCCGGGATACTGCTGGGCGAGATAATCGAGCAGGCCCTTGCAGCGCTCGGCGGGCAGATGGCGGTGGAACTGGGCGGCATCCACCAGCTTCAGCGCCAGCGCATCCTCCATATCGTGGATGCCAAAGCTGATATCGTCGGCCAGATCCATGATCGAGCAGGCCAGCGACTTGTGCCGCGCCCGCCCATGCTTGCCCTCGCGCATGTCGAAGCTGATGAAGCGCTCGCGGTCGCTGTCATCCAGCGGCGCCAGCACCCAGTCCACGACGTCGCTCTCGCCGTCGAGATAGCATTTGGGCGGCACCGAGGCATGGCGATCAAGCAGAGGCGTCCCGCTGGTGCCGTCCAGCATCGCCGGGCGCAGCGCGGGATTGGCGACCTGCGCATAGGCCACCGGATATTTCAGCACGCCCAGCAAGGTCTCGCGGGTCAGATTGGAGCCATGCCTGGCCGAGAACTTCTCCAGCCTTGAGAGGATGCGCAAGGTCTGCCCATTGCCCTCGAAACCGCCATTGTCGCGCATGCAATAGTTGAGTGCCACCTCGCCGCCATGGCCGAAGGGCGGATGGCCCAGATCATGCGTGCAGGCAATTGCCTGGATCAGCGCGTGATCGGGCAGATGCTCCAGCGCGGGATGGGTGGGCTCATTGTGGCGCAACTGCTTGATCAGGCCGCCCGCGATCTGGGCCACCTCCAGCGAATGGGTGAGGCGGGTGCGGTAGAAATCGCTGTCGCCCAGATTGAGGATCTGCGTCTTGCCCTGCAGCCGCCGGAACGAGGCCGAATGCACCACCCGTCCGTAATCGACATCGCCGGGGCTGCGCGCGTCGAAGCTCTTGGGGGTTTCGGGGGTTCTGCGTTCCAGCCACATCGATCCCGCATCATCCTTCTGCTCGCTGATCACGGATGCTGTGGGATATTGCCGCCGCGCTGGCAAGGCCCCCCGAGAGCTTCGACGCGCGCAGCCCACAGGCCCGTTAATCATAGTCTCTCGACTGGTTTTAACCACTTGGGTGCATTGCCGCGCATGGAGGGATGGGAGGCAAGACGTGAAGGACTGGCAGGATCAGTTCCATCGCCTGCTCGATGCCCATGGCGCGATCATCGCGGCGGCAGGCCAGATCGAGGCGGTGTTTGAAGCGGTGGTGACAGCGGTCTTCGTGGCGATGCCGCAAGCCAGCGGCGCCGTCATCGAGATGCGCGACGGCGAGGAGATCGTCTATCGCGCGGCCAGCGGCGCCATGCTGCGCGACCGGATCGGGTTGCGCATGAAGCTGGCGGGCAGCCTGTCGGGCACCTGCCTGCTGAGCGGCGAGGCACTGCTCTGCCATGACAGCGAGAGCGACAACCGCGTCAACCGCGAGGCCTGCCGGGCCACGCATGTCCGCTCGATGGTGGTGGTGCCGATCCCGTTTCAGGGCGAGCATGTCGGCGTGCTCAAGGTGTTTTCCAGCCAGCCCGAGGCCTTCGGTCAGGACGATATGATGGTGGCCGGGCTGCTGGTCGCCCCCATCGCCTGCGGCATCGCCAGCGCCGTCCAGATCGAGACCGCGCAAAACCACAGGAGCATGGCCCGCCGTTTCGAGGCAACCTTCGAACAGGCGGCGGTCGGCATGGTGCATGTCGGCCCGGATGGCCGCTTTCTGCGGGTGAACAAGCGGTTCTGCGTGGTGACCGGGCGCAGCGCCGATGAGCTGTGCCAGCTTACCTTTCAGGACATCACCCATCCCGACGATCTGGCGCTCGATCTGGAGCAGCTTGCCGCGTTGACGGCCGGAGAGATCGACCACTATCAGCTCGAAAAGCGCTATCTGCTGCCCGATGGCGGTGCGGTCTGGACCTATCTGACCGTTTCGATGGTGACGCTGGAGGATGGCACGCCCGACTTTTTCCTCGCCGTGGTGGAGGATATCTCCCAGCGCAAGGAGGCCGAAAACCTGGCCCTGCGCGACGCGCTGACCGGCCTGCCCAACCGCCGCGCCATGCTTCAGCGGCTGGCGACCGAGATGGGCGGGCTGCCCGAGGCGCCGCGCAGTCTGGCGGTGGCCTATCTCGATCTCGATCACTTCAAGCAGGTCAATGACCGGCTGGGCCATGCGGTGGGCGATGCCTGTCTGGTCGAGGTGGCGCGCGGCATTCAGGGCGCGATCCGTGGCGGGGATACGCTCTATCGCATTGCGGGCGATGAGTTCGTGCTGCTGCTGCCCGGCGCGGGGATGGAGGATGTCGATGGCATTCTGCGCCGCCTCAACGATGCGATTGCCTTGCGCATCGCCCATACCGACTGGCGGGTGGGGGTGAGTTCAGGGGCGGTGGTGTTGATGCCGGGGACGAAGGCCTCGGTCGAGGAGGTGATCAATGCTGCCGACAGGATCATGTATGAAATCAAGAAGATCAGGGACGATCTTGGCGAAGATGATGAAGTGATCGCCCATCACAGAGTGCGCAGCTTCGAGGATATCGTGGAGATGGCCCCGCGGCAGTGATGGCGGGGCTCTCTGCGGATATCAGCACCACATATCAGCACCACAGGGCCCCCGCCTTCAGATGGGGGGTGGTGCATTTGGCGTTGGGCACGGGCAGCTTCATGCCCGGATGCCACAGGCCCAGCCGCTGCAGGATGTTGGGCATGTCGGAATCGATCGCCGCCAGCGGATTGCCGTCGCCATAGCGGGTCGCGCTGCGATAGCGCAGGGCCTGCGTATAGATGCCGTTCGCGCCCGGCTTGCTGACCGTGATCCAGAAGCCGAAAGGCGCATCGCTGGTCGGCTCGGCCCAGATGATCGCGCCGCGCAGCGGGCCGCTTTCCATATAGCGGATTTCCTGATTGTTGTTCCGCCCGGTCTGCGCGCGATAGGCAAGGGTGAAACCGTCCTTCGCCTTGTCATAGGTGAGGGCGGCAAAGCCCACGCGCTGGTCGTTGTTGACGGCATGAATGCTGGAGACGCCGACCAGCAGCAGCGGGCTGCCCTCACGCGGATAGACGATGCGGGCGTCATTGAGATAATGGGCGTCCGAATAGGTATCGCCGGGCCCATGCGACAGGGCGAGCAGATTGGGCAGGGCGGGGGAGCAACTGCGCCCGCCATCCTTGCTGAGGCACAGGCGGATCGCGCCGGGGACGGTGCCTTCGTCCATCACCGGGTCGGGCACCTCGGGGCCTTGCGTGGCGGTCAGACGCCATGCCGAATTGGGCCAGTTGATCGAGGCAAGCTCGCCCGGCTTGGCCATGGCCGTGCCTGCCGCGCAGAATGCGGCCAGCACCCATGTCGAACGCCACAGCCTTGCCATCATGGTCTTCATCCGCTCCTGTTGAAGTGCTTCGATATCAAAGCTCTGCGTGCTGACCAAGCGCCGTGTGGCAGGCGGTGGTCTCGAAGGCTTCGATGATCGGGCAGGGGCCTTCCTGCCCATGCGCGCAATCCCGCGCCAGACGGGAAAGCGCATCGCGCGCCGCTGTCAGTTCCGCGATGTTGCGCTCCAGCGCGGCGATGCGGGTCTGGGCCATGGCGCGGGCCCTTGGGCGGTCCAGCGTGCTGTCCAGCGCGATCAACTCGCCGATTTCGTCTAGCGTAAACCCCGCCGTCGCCGCCGAGCGAATAAAGCGCAGCCGCCGCAGATCGCCCTGGCCATAGCGGCGGATGCTGCCGCCATGGCCATGCATCTGGCTCTGCGCCGGCACGTCGAGCAGGCCCCGGCGTTGGTAGAAACGGATGGTTTCCACCCCCACGCCGCCCGCGCGGGCCAGTGTCGAGATCGTCATGTCACTCATGCGCTTGACTCCGTACTATGGTACGGAGCGTATAGAGCAGGCCTGTCCAACAGGAAAGATGCTTGCCATGTCCCCATCCGCCCCAACCGCCACGCTCTATCGCATGGTGATGCCCGGCCACACCTGCCCCTTCGGCCTGAAGGCGCGCCATCTGCTGCGCAGCCGAGGCTATGTGGTGGAGGACAAATGGCTGACCACGCGCGAAGCAACCGACGCCTTCAAGGCCGCGCATGATGTGAAGACCACGCCTCAGATCTTCATCGACGACCAGCGCATCGGCGGGCATGACGATCTGCGCCGCCATCTGGGCCTTGCGGTGGCCGATCCCAAGGCGACCAGCTATCGCCCCGTCGCGGCGCTGTTTGCGATCACCGCGCTGATGGCGCTAAGCACCAGTCAGGCGGTGGCGGGCACGCCTTTCACAATGCAGGCGGCACAATGGTTTATCGGCTTTTCGATGTGCGTTCTGGCGCTGCTGAAACTGCAGGATATCGAGCGTTTTTCGACGATGTTCCTCAATTACGATCTGCTGGCGAAGCAATGGGTGCCCTATGGCCGCATCTACCCCTTTGCCGAAGCGCTGGCAGGCGTGCTGATGGTGGGCGGGGTGCTGACATGGCTTTCGGTGCCGATCGCCCTGTTCATCGGCGGGATCGGCGCGGTGTCGGTGTTCAAGGCGGTCTATATCGACAAGCGGGAGCTCAAATGCGCCTGTGTCGGCGGATCGAGCACCGTGCCGCTGGGCTTTCTCTCGCTGACCGAAAATGTGATGATGGTGGCGATGGCGCTGTGGATGGTGCTGCGCTGAGGGAGGCCGATCTCATGCCTGATGCCACGATCGCTTTTGAACGCACGATCCCCATCCTGCGTATCTTCGACGTGGCCAAGGCACGGGAGTTCTACCTCGATTTCCTGGGCTTCACCGTGACGATGGAGCATCGTTTCGAACCCGACCTGCCGCTTTACATGGCGGTGGAGCGGGCGGGGCTGGACCTGCATCTTTCCGAGCATCACGGCGATGCCTGTCCGGGATCGACGGTCTTTGTCTGGATGCGTGGGCTGCATGACTATCATGCCGAGCTGACCGCGAAACGCTATGGCTATGGCCGCCCCGGCGTCGAGGCCCTGCCGTGGGGCGACCAGATCGAGGTGCATGACCCCTTCGGCAACCGTATCCGTTTCTGCGAGAAGACCTCAGGCCGGTGAAGGCTTGCTCAGCCATGGCGAGCCTTTGAGGCAGAAGCGCCATGGCGTGTCCACCGCCTTGCTGATGCCGATGCGCGGGCCTTCGACCACCTCCACCGGTTCGCCGGGGATCAGGTGAAACGGCGGCTGGCTGAGCGGCTGGCCGTAGAGCCCATGATCCACCCCCAGCGCCTGCGTCAGCTTGCCGGGGCCCGAGCAGAGGCCGCGCTTGTCCGCGATGCCGCGCCGCGCGATCATGGCCTCGATGCCGAACATGGGTTCCAGCGCGCGGATCAGCACGCCGCGCCCCTTGCCGCAGCCCATGTTGAGGCACCAGTGAAGCCCGTGACTGCGATAGATATAGGTGTGGCCCGGCGGCCCGAACAGGCTGGCGGTGCGCGGCGTGGGGCCGCGAAAGGCGTGGCTGGCCGGGTCGAGCGGGTCATAGGCCTCGGTCTCGACGATCGGTCCGCCCACGCCATCGACCAGCAGCGTGACCCCGATCAGGTCACGCCCGACAGACACGGAATCGCGGTCGAAGAAGTTGGGAGGAAGCTCAGCCATCGCCATGGAAAGGCCGCGCGCATCGCGCCGGTTCCATGCGGGAAAGCTTGGCAGCGTTTTCCGAGCCGCCGGCTGATGCCACCCGGCCTGGAAACGCTTTATTGCCCATCGTAGGCGTTGCTCTCGGCCTCGATGGCGCGCAGTTCGACCAGCGTCTTGTCGATGGCCTCGCGCTGATGCTCCAACTGGGCGATGCGCTTGCGGACCTGGCCCAGCAGCATCTGGTTCTGTTCGACATGCTGGGGGTCGGCATCATAGAGATCGAGGAAATCCTTGATCTCCTTGATCGAAAAGCCCAGCCTTTTGCCGCGCAGGATCAGCTGCATGCGCGCCACATCCCGCTTGGCATAGATACGGGTGTTGCCGACGCGCTGCGGTTCGATCAGCCCCTTGTCCTCATAGAAACGCAAGGTGCGGTGGGTTACGCCCAGATGTGTCGCCACATCCTGAATGCCGCGCAAGGACGGCGCCTGTTTGGCGTCAGCGGTGCTGCGGGGGGGCGGCGAAGCGCCTGATTGTTGGGCAATCTCGTCCATGGCGTCCCTTCCATGCCTGATCGATGCCGTAATGATGGTTAACCTAAGCGTCAATGAGCAGTTTAGCCGGGTTTTTCCCGCTTCAGACGCTCTTCCTCCACAAGTTCCTTCTTCGATAATTTGCCGACCATTGTCTTGGGCAGGCTTTCGCGCACTTCCACCTCGCGCGGCAGCTCGATACGGTTGAGCCAGCCTTCGAGAAAGGCGCGGATTTCGGGCGGCGTGGCCTCATGCCCCTCGCGCAGTTTCACGAAAAGCTTGGGTGCCTGGCCGCGATAGGGATCGGGCACGCCGATGGCGATGGCCTCCTCGATGGCGGGGTGCTGATAGGCCGCCTCCTCGATCACGCGGGGATAGACGTTGTAGCCGCCGCACAGGATCATGTCCTTCATGCGGTCGATCAGGAAGATATAGCCGTCCTCGTCGATATAGCCGATGTCGCCGGTGCGCAGCGCGCCATCGACGAAGACATTGGCCGTCTCCTCCGGCTTGTTCCAGTAACCGGCCATCACCTGAGGGCCGCGCACGCAGATCTCGCCCTTTTCGCCCACCGGCAGCACGCGGGTGGGATCGTCCATATCGCGGATCTCGATCAGCGTGCCGGGGAACCGCCGCCCGCAACTGTTCTCCTTGATGACCCCGTCCACCATATTGCAGGCGACGATCGGCGAGGCCTCGGTCAGCCCATAGCCTTCGCAGACCCGCGCGCCCATCAGCTCCTCGAAGGTCTGGCGCACATCCAGAGGCAGCGGCGCGCCCCCTGAAATGCAGGCGCGCAGACCCGAGAAATCGGGCCGTTGCTCTTCCGGCAGGGCGTTCAGGGCGATAAACAGCGTGGGCACGCCGAAGAACAGCGATGGCGGCTTGCGCTTGATGGTTTCCAGGAACTGGCCCATCTCGAAACGCGGCAGCAGCACCAGCTCGGCGGCGATCTCTACCGAGAAGTTAAGCACCGCCGTTAAGGCAAAGACATGGAACATCGGCAGCACCGCCAGCGTGCGCTGCGGGCCCTTCAGCCCCTGGCCGATATGCGCCCGCTGCTGCAGGGCATTGGCGGTCAGGTTGCCATGGGTCAGCATCGCCCCCTTGGGCGTGCCGGTGGTGCCGCCAGTGTATTGCAGCACCGCCAGATCCTCGGGCAGAACCTCCACGGGATCATGGGGCTCGCGCCGCTCGACCAGGCGGTTGTAGGCGACATGCAGGCCATCTTCGGTGAAATGGGCATGCTCGCGGATTTTCAGCACGCGCCAGCCCAGCGACTTCATCGCGGGCAGGATCGCGGCCATCGGGCACATGACGATCTTCTCGATCCCCACGGCCTGCGCCACATTGCGGACCTTGGCATGGATCGCGGCGATATCCGGCACGGCAACCATGCGCGCGCCGGAATCGCGCAGAATGTGCTCCATCTCCCGCTCGGTGTAGAGCGGGTTCATGTTGACCACCACCGCGCCCAGTTTCAGCGCGGCAAAATACAGCACGATGAAATAGGGCGTGTTGGGCAGACACAGCGCAAAGCGATCCCCTTTCGCCAGCCCCAGATCCTGCAGGCCGCGTGCCGTGCGCTCCACCAATATGCCGATGTCCTTATAGGCCCAGGTGCGGCCCAGGAAATCGACGGCGGGGCGCTCGGCATGTTCGAGCACGGCATGGTCGAGAAAGTCGGTGACCAGCCGTGGCTCGAACTCCCAATTGTGCGGGATCGGCTCGATGACGGGGCGTGGTTTGGTGGCCATGAAAGGGGATCGCCTTGCTTAATCTGTGTCGTGTCGTTGCGTCAGAAGCTCACCCGGCCACCCAGCGAGAGGATGAACACATGCGGCGAGGTCACCGCGCCGTTCACCAGGATGGGCGTCTGCACCACGGTGCCCGCATAGGCGGCGGTGGTGCGGTTGACCGCGCCATTGTCCAGCGTGAGATAGTTGAAGGCGGCGTCGATCTTGAAGCTCTTGCCGAAATTATGCGTGGCACCCGCCGCGAAGTTCCAGCGGTTGCTGTCAGGCACGCGGGCGTCGCGCTGGTCACCGCGCACGGGGGTCAGGTCGCGCTGCACGCCGCCACGGATCGTCCATGTGGGGGAGAGGTCGGCATCGAAACCGGCGGCATAGCTCCAGGTGTTGCGATAGTTCTCGGGCATGGCGGTGTTGAGCGGCGCGCCCAGATAGATGTTCTTGAAATTGTTCCAGCCATAGCGGGTCACGCTGCCGTTCAGCGTCAGGCCGGGGGTGATCTTGTAACGCGCACCCATGTTGACCTGCCACGGCGTGGTGAACTGGGCGCTGGTGTTGAGCGTGGTGTTCTGCCCGGCCAGCGGGCCCAGCAGCCCGGCCACCGTCACGGAACCGTTGAGCGTATGGGTGATCGCCGACTTGTAGCTGGCGCCAAGGCTGATCGGCCCGCGGTGGAACTGCGCGCCCAGCGAGAAGCCGACATCCCAGCCGCTGCCCTTCAGCGCCTGACTGCCATCGGGCAGCAGCGGCGAGAGATTGGGCAGGGCATTGCTGAGATAGGCGGTGGCCCGTTCGACATTGACCGCCGCGCCGACACTGAAGCCGGGCGCCAGCTCGGCCGCGATCGAGGGCTGGATGTCGATGGTGCGCAGGCGCGTGGTCATCGCCGTATAGCGCGCCCAGCTCGTCGGGGAATATTCCGTGGTGAAGTTGTAGGGCGCGGTGATCGCCAGACCCAGCGAGAGATGCGAGCCGATGCCATGGGCGATCGAGCCCGAAGGCAGCACGCCATTGTTGATCGGGTTATGCGTGGTCTGGTCGCCGCCCACCGGCGCCGGAGCCTGCCCCGGCCGCACGATCAGCGTGTTCACATTGGACACGTCCGCGCGCGGCAGAATGGCGGTGACGCTGATCGCCGCGCTGCCTCCTTCCAGCCCGCCGATCGAGGCGGGGTTCCACCACAGGCTTTCGGCACCCTGGTCGGCCACTTCGCCCGAAAAGGCACGGCCAGAGGCCTTGGTCGACTGGTCCTGAAGATAGAAGCCGCCGGCCATGGCCGGTGCGGCGCTCAGCATGGTTCCGGCGATTATGGCTCCGGGGAGGCCGCCGGCCAGCCAAAGCATGCGTTTACCATAGGCCGGCGCCTGCCAGCGGGTGGCAAATGCTTTCATCAGTCTTCTCCCACTTGTTGGTGGCCCGGTTGACCGGGCTCACCGAATGCGTTTGTTATCGAATCCGCTTCCATGTCTGGCTCTTGCAGAGCGGCCAGACGATGCAGCCTTTCACATTGAGCGTATCGGCATCCATAACGGTGATGGTGGCTTTATACGTGCCGCCGTCATCGGCATTGTAGATGGTGCCCTTGTCCCAACCCCAGGGCATCTGACGGAAATCGCGCAGAATTTCGATGCCCTTGAGCACGCGGCTGCGCTGTGATTCGGTCTTGTTGTAGATGTCGCGCAGGTCGGAATTGGCGCGAATGCCTTCGGAATCGACCAGCGTGCCGCAGATCGACGGGCCGCAATGGTGGATCTCGACCACGCCTTGCTTGGTGGGCGTGGCCCAACGGCCGATCACGGCATTGGCGGTGCCTCCGGCAGGCGCACCTTTGGGCGCGTCTGCGACTGCCACACTCTGGGCCATCAGGGCTGCTGCCATCAGCATCAGGCTCATGGGTATCTCCATCCTCTTGGAAAGCGAGAGGGCTGTCTTCGCCCTCTTTCGCTTTGTGCCAGAACTTTCCGAATTGGCGAATCACATCATGCATCAAAACTATGTTGACGTATAGGTCAATTTGGGCACCATTAATGCAGATGGTCCGGAGCAAGCGACTCACGGACGCCATGTGGAGAGATGTGTGATGGCTGAGTTGAGCCAAGATGTGGTGATTGCCGGTTATGCCCGGTCCCCGTTCCATCTGGCGGGCAAGGGCGCTCTGGCCCGTACCCGTCCCGACGATCTGGCCGCCGCCGTGGTGCGCGCGCTGGTCGAGCGGACCGGGATCGATGCCGCCGCGCTGGAGGATCTGGTGCTGGGCTGCGCCTTCCCGGAGGGCGAGCAGGGCTTCAATGTCGCGCGTCTGGTGGGGCTGCTGGCCGATCTGCCGCTGTCGGTGGGCGGGATGACGGTCAATCGTTTTTGCGGTTCCTCGATGAGCGCGATCCATTATGCGGCGGGGCAGATCGCTCTGGGCGCGGGGCAGGCGTTCCTGTGCGGCGGCGTCGAATCGATGAGCCGCGTGCCGATGATGGGCTTCAATCCGCTGCCAAATGCCGAGCTGGCCAAGCGCAGCGCCGCCTATATCGGCATGGGCGACACCGCTGAAAATGTGGCCAAAACCTATGGCATCAGCCGCGAGCAGCAGGAAGCCTTCGCCGTCGAAAGCCAGCGCAAGGCCGGCGAAGCGCAGGCCGAAGGGCGCCTGAGTGAAGAGATCGTCCCCATCGCCACCAAGGCGGGCGTGGTCGACAAGGACGGCTGCCTGCGCCCCGGCACCACGGCGGAAGCGCTGGCCGGGCTGAAGCCGGCCTTCAGCGCCACCGGCAGCGTAACGGCGGGTACCGCCTCGCCGCTGACCGACGGCGCCAGCGCGGTGCTGGTGACCAGCGGGACCTTTGCAGGCGCGCATAATCTGCCGTTGCTGGCCCGCGTAAAAGCCGTGGCGATCAGCGGGTGCAGCCCGGAAATCATGGGCATCGGCCCGGTCGCGGCGAGCAAGAAAGCGCTGGAGCGCGCCGGGATCACCGCTGCCGACCTCGATGTGATCGAGCTGAACGAGGCGTTTGCCAGCCAGGCGCTGGCCTGCATCGCCGATCTGGGGCTCGATCCTTCCAAGGTGAACATCGATGGCGGCGCGATTGCCATCGGCCATCCGCTGGGCGCCACGGGCGCGCGCATCGTGGGCAAGGCGGCCTCGCTGCTGGCACGCACGGGCGGGCGCTATGCGCTGGCGACGCAGTGCATCGGCGGCGGGCAGGGCATCGCCACGGTTCTGGAGGCGGTGTGATGAGCGGCGTTTCAAAAGTCTGCGTCATCGGCGCGGGGACGATGGGGGCGGGGATTGCCGCTCAGGTCGCCAATGCGGGCGTTCCGGTGCTGTTGCTCGATATGATGACCGAGGGGCCGGACCGCAGCGTGGTCGCCCGCAAGGCACTGGAAAAGCTGGGCAAGGCCGAACCGGCTGCCTTTATGAGCAAAGCTGCCGCCAAGCTGGTCGAAGTCGGCAACATCGAGGATGATCTGGCCAAGGTCGCGGATTGCGACTGGGTGATCGAGGCGATCATCGAAAAGATCGAGGCGAAGCAGGCGCTCTATGAAAAGCTGGAGGCGGTGCGCCGCCCCGGCAGTGCTGTGTCCTCCAACACTTCGACCATGCCGTTGGCTGTGCTGACGCAGGGCCGCAGCGAGGCGTTTCAGCGTGATTTCCTCATCACCCATTTCTTCAACCCGCCGCGCTATATGCGTCTGCTGGAGGTGGTCGCCGGGCCGCAGAGCGATCCCGCTCTGGTCGCCGGGATCAGCGCCTTCGCCGATCGCGCTCTGGGCAAGAGCGTGGTGACGGCGCGCGACACGCCGGGCTTTATCGCCAATCGCGTCGGTACCTTCTGGCTGCAGTCGGCAATCAATGCGGCCTTCGATCTGGGTGTCTCGGTGGAAGATGCCGATGCCATTGCGGGCAAGCCGATGGGCGTGCCCAAGACCGGCATCTTCGGCCTGGTCGATCTGGTGGGCATCGATCTGATGCCCTACCTCAAGACCAGCCTGACGCGCAGCCTGCCTCAGGACGACCCCTATCAGGCCATCGCCAAGGACCATCCGCTGATCCTCAAGATGATCGGCGATGGCTATACCGGGCGCAAGGGCAAGGGCGGCTTCTATCGCATCAACCGCGAGGCGGGGAAGGTGAAGGAGGCCATCGATCTGGCGACGGGCGAGTACCGCAAGGCCGCCAAGCCCGTCTCCATTCCGGGCGCGGCGCAGAAGGATCTGCACGCGCTGGTCAGCCTGCCGGGCAAGCTGGGCGCCTATGCCTGGGCGGTGCTTGGGCCGACCTTGGCCTACTCGGCCTCGCTGGTGGGCGAGGCGGCCGATGATGTGCTCGGCATCGATACGGCGATGAAGCTGGGCTACAACTGGAGCTATGGCCCCTTCGAACTGATCGACCGGCTGGGCAGCGATGTCTTGGCCAAGCGTCTGGAAGCCGAAGGCATCGCGGTGCCCGAAATCCTGCGTATCGCTGCGGGGCGGCCTTTCTACCGCGTGGACAATGGCCAGCGCCAGTTCCTCGGCCTCGATGGCGAGTACCATGCCATCACCCGCCCCGAAGGCGTGTTGCTGCTGGAGGACATCAAGGCCGCCTCCAAGCCTCTGCTGAAGAATGGTTCGGCGGCGCTGTGGGATGTCGGCGATGGCGTCGTCGCGCTGGAGTTCACCGGCAAGATGAACGCGCTCGACGGCGATGTGATGATGCTGATCGGCAAGGCGATCCCGCTTGTGGCCAGCCAGTACAAGGCGCTGGTGGTCTACAATGAGGGCCGCAATTTCTCCGCCGGGGCCAATCTGGGCCTTGCCATGTTCGCCATCAACATCGCCGCATGGGGCGAGGTGGAGAAGCTGGTCGCAGGCGGTCAGGCGGCCTACAAGGCGCTGAAATACGCACCCTTCCCGGTGGTCGCTGCGCCCTTCGGCATGGCTTTGGGCGGCGGTTGCGAAATCTGCCTCAATGCCGATGCCGTGCAGGCTCATGCCGAGACCTATATCGGTCTGGTCGAATGCGGCGTGGGGCTGATCCCCGGCTGGGGCGGCTGCGGCGAGATGATCCAGCGTTTCAGCGAAAACCCCAAGCTGCCGCATGGCCCGATGCCTGCCGTGGCCAAGGCCTTCGAGACGATCTCCACTGCCACCGTCGCCAAATCGGCGGCCAATGCCAAGGAGGTGGGCTATCTGCGCGCCAGCGACGGCATCACCATGAACCGCGACCGGCTGCTGAACGATGCCAAGGCCAAGGCTCTGGCGCTGGCCGAGGGCTATCAGCCGCCCGCGCCGCCGGTTTTCCGCCTGCCGGGTGCCGGGGGCAAGGCCGCGCTCGATCTGGCGGTGCGGGGGTTCCGGGCAAGGGGGCTCGCCACGCCGTATGACGAGGTGGTCGCGGGCAAGCTGGCCCATGTGCTGAGCGGCGGCGATTTCGATATGGTCGATACCGTCACCGAGGCGGATCTGCTGGCGATGGAACGCGCGCAATTCGTGACGCTGGTGCGCGACCAACGCAGCATGGCGCGCATCGAGGCGATGCTGACCACCGGCAAGCCCCTGCGAAACTAAGATCGAGCGGGCAACAGTCCGCCGGAGAGGATTATCATGCAAGTCTACACCGCTCCCCTGCGCGATATGCGTTTCGTGCTTCATGAACTGCATCAGGGCGATGGCTTCGGCGATCTGCCCGGCCATGAAGACTTCACCCCCGACCTGATCGACGCCGTGCTGGAGGAAGCCGCGCGCGTCACCCAGCAGGTGCTGCTGCCGCTCAACGCCAGCGGAGACGCCGAGGGCTGCCATTTCGAGAATGGCACCGTCCGCACCCCCAAGGGTTTTCAGGAGGCCTATCGCCAGTTTGTGGAAGGCGGCTGGTCCTCGCTGGTCGCGCCGCCCGAATGGGGCGGGCAGGGCCTGCCCGAGGCCGTCGGCAAGATGGTGGAGGAGATGGTCTGCGCGACCAATGTCGCTTTCAGCCTCTATCCGGGCCTGACCAGCGGGGCGATTGCTGCGCTCACCACCTATGCCAGCGATGAGCTGAAGCAGATCTGGCTGCCCAAGATGGTCTCGGGCGAATGGTCGGGCTCGATGTGCCTGACGGAATCGCATTGCGGCACCGATCTGGGCCTGCTGCGCACCAAGGCGGTGGATCAGGGCGACGGCACCTACAAGATTTCGGGCGCCAAGATCTTCATCTCGGCGGGCGAGCATGATCTGTCGGGCAACATCGTCCATCTGGTGCTGGCGCGCCTGGCCGATGCGCCCAAGGGCGTGAAGGGGATCAGCCTGTTCCTCGTGCCCAAGCTGCTGCTGGATGACGATGGCCAGCCCGCGATCCGCAACGGGGTGGCCTGCACCGGCATCGAGCACAAGATGGGCATCAAGGCCTCCGCCACCTGCCAGATGCAGTTCGAGGACTCGCTCGGCTGGCTGGTGGGCGAGCCCAACAAGGGTCTCGAAGCCATGTTCACCATGATGAATGCCGAGCGCGTGGGCGTGGGCATTCAGGGCCTGGGCGTGGGCGAGGCGGCCTATCAGTCCGCCGTGTGGTACGCCAAGGACCGCCTGCAGGGCCGCAGCCTGTCGGGCCCGAAATATCCCGAGAAGGCGGCTGATCCGATCATCGTCCACCCCGATGTGCGCCGCATGCTGATGACGATGCGCGCCTACAATGAGGGCTGCCGCGCGCTTTCGGGCTGGATCAGCCGTGCGCTCGATGCTGAAAAGCACGCGACCGATCCCGAAACCCGCCAGCGCGCCGAGGATTTCGTCGCGCTGATGACGCCGGTGGTGAAGGCGCTCTTCACCGATCTGGGGCTGGAGAGCGCCAGCCATGCGGTGCAGGTCTATGGCGGCCATGGCTATATCGTCGAAAGCGGCGTGGAGCAGTATCTGCGCGATGCCCGCATCAGCATGATCTATGAGGGCACCAATGGCATTCAGGCGCTCGACCTGATCGGCCGCAAGCTGAGCGCGCATATGGGCCGCTATCTGCGCAGTTTCTTCCATCCGGTCTCGAACTTTATCGAGGACAATGCCGGGGAAGGGCCGATCGAACCCTTCGTCACCGGGCTGAAGCGCGCTTTCGAGGCTTTGCAGGGCTCCACCGCGATCATCGCCCAGCGTGGGCTGAAAGACCCCGAGGAAGCCGGCGCCGCCGCCACCGACTATCTGCGCCAGTTGGGGCTGACGGCTTTGGCCTATTGCTTTGCGCTGTCGGCGAAGATCGCCGTGCAGGAACTGGCCTCCGGCACGCAGGAAAAGGAGTTCTATCAGGCCAAGATCACCACGGCCCGTTTCTTTTACGACCGTATCCTGCCACAGACGGCGGCTTGCTATCTGGCGATCAAATCGGGCAAGGGCTCGATGATGGCGCTGGATGAGGCGTTGTTCTGAAAGGTTGGATGATGAGCGGTGTGGATCAGGTGCTGGCGCTGAAGGAGACGATGGCTCGTTCGCCGATGATGCGTCTGCTGGAGGTCGAGGTGGTCTCCGCGCAGCATGGCGAAGTCGTGCTCAGCGCCACGCCTGACCACCGCTTCGACAATCAGGTGGGGATCGCGCATGGCGGCTACATTGCCAGCCTGCTCGACAATGCCTGCGGGGCCGCGGCGCATTCGGTGCAGGACGGCAGGCATTATTGTCTGACGCTGGAGATCAAGGTTGCCTATCTTCGCGCCATCCATGCGGACAGCGGGACGCTCGAGATCGTCGGGCGGGTGCAGAAGGCGGGCCGTCAGGTGGTGGTCACCGAGGGCGTGATCCGTGACGCGCAGGGCCGCGATCTGGCGACGGCGACCTCCACGCTGATTGTCCAGCCGATTGAAGGAGTAGCGGCATGAGCTTCGTGGTCGAGCGCGACGAGATGCAGTATGACGTGGTCGTCGTGGGTGGCGGCCCGGCGGGGCTGGCCACGGCGATCCGGCTGAAGCAGTTGAATGCCGATCTGGCGGTCTGCCTGCTGGAAAAGGGCAGCGAGATCGGGGCGCATATCCTGTCGGGCGCGGTGGTCGATCCGCGCGCTCTGGATGAGCTGTTCCCCGACTGGCGCAACGAGGGCTGCCCGCTGGCCGAAACCCCGGTGACCGACAATTGGCACTGGGTGCTCAGCAAGAGCGGCAAGACCGCGATGCCCCATGCCATCATGCCGCCCTTTATGAGCAATGATGGCTGCTACACCGCTTCGCTGGGCAGCCTGTGCCGCTGGCTGGCGGGCAAGGCCGAGGAACTGGGCGTGGAAATCTTCCCCGGCTTCCCCGCCGCCGAGGTGATCTACGACGACAGTGGCGTGCTGATCGGCGTGCAGACCGGCGATTTGGGGCTGGGCCGCGATGGCGAGCCCAAGGCCGATTTCCAGCCCGGCATGCGCCTGCTGGCCCGCTACACCGTGCTGGCCGAGGGCGCGCGCGGCATCGCTGACCAAGCAGGTGAAGGCCAGGTTCGATCTGGAGCGCGATTGCCAGCCGCAGGTTTACGGTCTGGGCATCAAGGAATTGTGGGATATCGCTCCCGAAAACCATGTGCCGGGCCGGGTGCTGCATACGCAGGGCTGGCCGCTGTCGGAAAGCGGATCGTGGGGTGGCGGCTTCCTCTACCATCAGGCGGGGGGGCAGGTGGCGCTCGGCTTTGTGACGGCGCTCGATTACAAGAACCCCTTCGTCAGCCCCTATGAGGAATTTCAGCGCTGGAAGCAGCACCCGGAGATCGCGGCCATCCTGAAGGGCGGCAAGCGGGTCTCCTATGGCGCCCGCGTGATCAACGAGGGCGGCTGGCAGTCGGTGCCCAAGCTGACGTTCCCCGGCGGTGTGCTGGCGGGCTGCGCGGCGGGCTTCGTCAATGTGCCGCGCATCAAGGGCAGCCATACGGCGCTCAAATCCGGCATGCTGGCCGCCGAGGCGATTGCCCCGGCACTGGAGGCGGGGCGCGGTCAGGACGAACTGGCCGAATACGAAACCGCCCTGCGCTCAAGCTGGATCGCCGATGAGCTGAAGCTGGTGCAGAACGCCCAGCCTCTGGTCGCCAAATTCGGCGGCACCATCGGCACGGTTCTGGCGGGCGCGGATATGTGGCTGCGCGTGGCGGGGGTGAATTTGCCCGCGATGAAGCATCACACCGATGCCTCGGCCACGCAGAAGGCCAGCGCCTTCAAGCCCATCGCCTATCCCAAGCCCGATGGCGTGCTCAGCTTCGACCGGCTGACCAATGTGGCTTTCTCCTTCACCAACCATGAGGAGGACCAGCCCTGCCATCTGCGCCTGACCGATCCGGCGATCCCGACGCAGGTCAACCTGCCGGTCTATGCCGGTCCCGAAGCGCGCTATTGCCCGGCGGGCGTCTATGAATTCGTGGGCGAGGCGGATGACAAGCGCCTGCAGATCAACGCGCAGAACTGCGTCCACTGCAAGACCTGCGACATCAAGGACCCCACACAGAACATCAACTGGGTCACCCCCGAGGGCGGCGGCGGACCCAATTACCCCAACATGTAAGAGGAAAGGTTTGTCAGGCGATGCCCATCTCCACCACGATCACAAGGATGCTGGGCATCGACCATCCCGTCGTTCAGGGCGGGATGATGTGGGTGGGCAAGCCCGAGCTGGTCTCGGCGGTGTCCAATGCGGGCGCGCTGGGCCTGCTGACGGCGCTGATCTATCCCACGGCGGATGATCTGCGCCGCGCGATCGATGCGACACGTGCCCTTACCGACAAGCCCTTTGGCGTGAACCTCACCCTCATGCCGATCACCCGCGCGCCGCCCTATCCCGAATACCGCCGCGCCATCATCGAGAGCGGGATCAAGGTGGTGGAAACCGCCGGCCATTCCCCGCATGAGCATATCGAGGATTTCAAGGCGCATGGCGTCACGGTGATCCACAAATGCACCTCGGTGCGCCATGCTCTGGCGGCGCAGCGGATGGGGGCGGATATCGTCACCATCGACGGCTTCGAATGCGCGGGTCATCCCGGCGAAGATGATGTCGGCGGTCTGGTGCTGATCCCGGCGGCGGTCGATGCGCTGGAGATCCCGGTGCTGGCCTGTGGCGGCTTTGCCGATGGGCGCGGTCTGGCGGCGGCGCTGGCGCTGGGGGCTCAGGGCATCACCATGGGCACGCGTTTCTGCGCCACGCAGGAGGCGCCGATCCATGCCAATGTCAAACAGGTTATCCTGAACAATGACGAGCGCGATACGCGCCTGATCCTGCGCGGCATCGGCAACACCGGGCGCGTGGCCTTCACGCCGGTTTCGGGCAAGGTGGTCGAGTTGCAGCGCCAGCCCGACGTGAATTTTGAACAGTTGCGCCCCTATGTGGCGGGCGAAAAGGGCCGCCAGACGCTGGAAAACGGCGATATCGAGAATGGTCTGGTCTGGGCGGGGCAGTCGCAGGGGTTGATCCACGACATTCCCACCTGCGCCGATCTGATCGCCCGCATCATGGATCAGGCCGAGGCGGTTTTCATCCGTCTGGGCGCGATGGCCCCGGCCTGAGATTTCACCCCGCTGCCGCGCGCGGTGGCGGGGGGCTGCCGCTCTGGCGGGCCAGCAGCATGTCGATGCAGAGCAGAGTCTGGGCGTAGGCGGCCTTCATGCGGGCATGCAGCTCGGTCATCTCGCCGATGCTGTCGCCCTGGCCGGTGCGCAGGCGCTTTTCCATCACCTCGGCCAGCGCCGCCATGCCGGTGGCGCCGACGATCTTGCTCGAACTCTTGATGGTGTGGGCGGGCAGGACGGCTTCCTCCTTCTCGCCCAGCGCCAGCGCCTTTTCGATCTGGTTGAGGTAATCGACCGTATCGGTGCGATAGAGTTCGATCAGTTGCGGGAAGCTGCGCATGGTGGTGCGCAGGGTCTCGAAGGTGGCCTCGTCGAAGAGCGAGACGCGAGGTGGTGACCCGGCGGGCGCGGGCTGTGCCGGTGCCGGGGGCGGAGCAGGCTGGGCCACCGGTGCGGGAGCGGGCGCAGGCACGACCGCCTGCAACGCGGGACGCGGCGCCTGAGGGGCCAGCGCAGGCTGCTGAGTGACCGGCGCAAAAGCCGGAGGCGGCGGGGCCAAGGGGGGCAGCGCCATCGCTTCGGTCATGTCCAGCGGCGGCTGTTGGTACTGCCCGGCAAAGGGTGGCACGGCGGCAGGCGCTTGCGCGAAAGGCTGCTGGGCAAACGGCTGGACCGCAGGCTGCCCGGCGAGCACCGGCGGCGATGCGGGCGCCTGCGTGAAAGGCGCCACGGCAGGCTGGGAGGCAAAGACCGGCGAGGGCGCAGGTGCGGCCATCGGCGGCGGAGCGAAAGGCGGGGGTGCCGGTTGCGTCGCAAAGACCGGGGCCGTATCGGAGCCCCCCCGCGGTCAGCGCGGGTTGAGCGGCAAACACCGGAGCCGCAGCCGCAGCCATCGGGGCAGCGGGCGCAGGTGCCGGGGCCGGCGGCGTATCGGCGGCATCCAGCCACATCACATCGCCCGAAGAGGCGTCATCGGTCAGCGGCAGCAGGCAGACCAGCACGTCGATCAGCTCGGGCACGCGGACCGGCTTGGAGAGGAAGGCGTCCATCCCGCAGGCCAGGCACTTCTCGCTGTCGCCCTTCATGGCGTTGGCGGTCAGGGCCACGATGGGCGTATGCGGCACGGTGCCCGCCTTCATCATCTGGCGCAGATTGCGGGTGGCGTCATAGCCATCCATGTTCGGCATGCGGCAATCCATCAGGATGATGTCGAACTTCTGTTCCTGAGCCGCTGTCAGCGCCTTGCGCCCGTCGCTGGCCGTGGTGATCGTGAAGCCGAAATCCTGCATCAGCTCGGAAATGACGAGCTGGTTGACGGTGTTGTCATCCACCACAAGGCAGGTCTTGCCGTCGAAACGCACGGTGCTGTTGGCATCGGGGCCCAGCACGGTGGGCCAGCTTTCCGGGCCTGCAGGCGCGGCCATCGCCGGGGTGGCCGGTGCCACAGCAGCGCCGCCGCGGTTGATCAGCGCGGCGAGCGCGCGCTCCAGATCCTCGGGCAGGAAGGGCTTGCACAGTGCCTTGTCGAAGGCGCTGTAGCGCTGATGCAACTGCTTGTCGGCCAGCAGGATCGCCCAGCCCTGACCGTTCAGCACCCGCTGCGCGGCAATGCGCGTCCAGCCGTCATAGGCGGCATGGACATCCTGCGCCTCATCGAGGATCAGGCCGGAGAGGTCCAGACTGTTGCCCGGCACCAGCGCGCGCACCGCCTCATCCATCGAGGCGAAGGCCTGCAGCCGCAGCCCGGATTTGGCCAGAACGCGCTCCACCACCTGTCGCACAAAGGGCGAGGGCGTGACAAGGCCGACGCCCTGCGCGGTCATCGGCTGGCTGGCGGTGTCGCCGTCGAGCCGGTCGAGAGGCAGGCGGGCGATAAAGGTCGAGCCCCGGCCATACTGGCTCTCGACCGAAATCTCGCCGCCCATCAGCGTGCAGAGCTGGCGTACGATCGACAGGCCAAGCCCCGTGCCGCCGAACTTGCGCGCGGTGCCCGCCTCGGCCTGGGTGAAGCGTTCGAAGAGCGAGGCCTGCTGCTCGGGCGTCATGCCGATGCCGGTGTCGCGCACCGAGATCGTCAGCCACTCGCGGCCCTGCGCGGCGCCCGTGGCGATCTGGGCCATGATCTCGCCATTTTCGGTGAACTTTACCGCGTTGGAGACCAGATTGCCCAGAATTTGGCGCAGGCGCGTCGGATCGATCATCGCCCATTTGGGCACCTGCGGATCGACATCGATCATCAGGCTGACGTTCTTCTCATGCGCCTTGCCGGCATAGAGTCCCAGCACATCCTGCAAGAGCTGATAGAGATTGGTGCGGATCGGATCGATCGCCAGCATGCCCTGATCGATCTTGGCCAGATCGAGCACATCGTTCAAAATCGCCAGCAGCGCCGAGCCCGAATTGCGGATCTGATCGACATAGCGCATGTCGGTCTCGGAGAGGTTCCGGCGGCCCAGCAGTTCGGCCATGCCCAGCACGCCATTGAGGGGCGTGCGGATCTCATGGCTCATATTGGCGAGAAATTCATCCTTCGAGGCAGCAGCGGCCTGAGCGGTATGCACGGCCTCCATCAGCGCGTCGGAAGCCTGCTGCTGCCAGCGGCGCGAGATAAAGGCCGCCACGGCAATGGCGGCCACCGCGACCAGCGCGAAGATCAGCATCGTCATCACGGCGCCAAGCATCGGCACCAGCCGCTCGGTATGGATTTCGAGCCCCACCGTATGCGTCATCGGCAGGGTGTGGATGATGTCCTCGCCGGAGATCGGCCAGCCGGGGGCGCCTGTGCGCTGCGTGGTGCAACCGGCATCGATGCCGCCGCCAACGGTGCGGATCGACCAGCTGTTTGCGAAATTGCCCTTGCGGGCCTCGTCGCGGCAGAGGCGGGCGAAGTCGAAGAGGACATAGGTCAGACGGTCGGCGGGGGTGGCGACGGGCTGGCTCTGCACCAGCACCAGCGCATCCTGCTTGTCCTGCCCGAACAGCGCCGGATAGGCCTTGGCCGCCACCACATGGACATAGGCAGGCCGGGCCTGCGTCAGGGCGCGCAGGCTGTCGATCTCGGCAGCGGCCTGCGGTGAAGGCAGGGCGTTACGCCCCATGCCCGAATGGCGCAGATGATCGTCGGCGCCCAGATAGCCCTCATCCTGCACATAGGGCGAGCCGTTGAGCGCGCCTGTCAGCTTTTGGGCGGCCAGATCGGGGGCATTGCTGTTGACGTAATTGGCGGTGTCCTTCAGCCGGATCACCAGATGGTCGATCTGGGTGCGCAGCGCGGTTTCATGCGCCTCGGTCTGGGAGACGAATTGTGCGTGGCCCAGCCGGTCCATCGTCTCCAGCGCGGAGAGTGTGAAGATCACGGCCAGCAGGCCGACAAAACCCAGCACGATGGCCATCAGATGGCGCTTGAGAAGGATGCTCATGGGGCCACCTTTGAGGGCAATGCCGTCATATCCGGCAGAAGAGGGTGCAGCGCGCCTGATCAGCGTCACCATACGGTGGCCGCACGCGCGGCCAGCGTGGCGGTGACCAGATTGCCCGTGCCGTGGAATTCCAGCTTGCTGAAGATCAGCGCGGCGCGCGCGATGCCGCGCCCGGTCTGGCCGATGCCCTGCGCCGGATCGGGCCGGATGAAGCGCTGCCATGCGAAACCGGGGCCCGGATCGCGGAAGGCGAATTTCAGCCCTTCGGGCAGGCGCTGGGCGGCGGCCTCGGCCACGCCCGCATAGGCGGGGTCAGCCTCGCGCCGGGCGAGTTCGGCATCCAGCGTGCCATTGGCCAGATAATGCGCCTTGGCCTGCCCGCCCAGACGATAGAGCCCGTGCTCCACCGCATTGGTCAGCAGTTCGCGCAGGCCCACGATCACCTTTTCGGGATTGTCGGCCAGGCTGGCCAGCAGGCTCGCGACCGGGGCGACATCCGACATCTTGCGCAGATGGAAATCGATGCGCTGGATGTTGCCGAAACCGGACTGGTGCGATTGCAGCGTGCGGGCGGCGGCGCGGCGCTGTTCGATCTGGCGGACGGTGGCCTGCATCACCTGCTGCAGCAGATTGGGGTCGACCGGCTTGGTAAGATATTGCTGGACCCCGGCCTCGATCCCCTCGGCCACCGAGGAGGAATCGCCGGTGCCGGTCAGCATGATGATCGGCATGTGCTGGGTGGCCGGTTCCCGGCGCAGGCGGCGGGTCAGGCCCAACCCGTCGAGCGCGGGCATGAAACGATCGGTAAGAACCATATCGGCACGGGCAGGGGCCTCGCGCAGCAGCGCATAGGCCTCCGCGCCATTCTGGGCGATCTCCACCTGGTAACCAAGATCGCTAAGCATGGACGACACCATCATCGCCGCCATGCGGTCATCCTCGACCAGCAGAACACGCATCCCCTGGCCGCCCGCAGGCGCGGCGCCGGGAGCGGCGGGTTGCGCCACCGGGGGCACGGGCGGCTGCGGAGCCACCTGACCATGGTTAACGGCGGCGTCGAAGCTCTGGAAGTCGGGCAGCGCGCTCATGCTGGCTCACTTTTCGGTCAGGGCGGCGTCAAGCCCGTGGCGGACGGGGCTGACCAGGAAGGACAGCACGGATTTATGGCCGGTGATGATATCGGCATGCGCCTCCAGACCGGGAGCCAGCGACGCCATCGTGCGGCGGTCGAGGTCCTTGTCGGTGATCGCGATGCGCACCTTGTAGAAACGGTTGCCGCGATCATCGGCGAAGGATGAGGGCGAGATCGAATGGACCTGCCCGTCGATCCAACCCTTGCCGGGCAGGTCGAAGCCGTTGATGCGGACATGGGCGTCCAGCCCGGCGCGGACATCGTGGATGTTGGTGGCCGGGATCTGCGAATCGATCATCAGCTTCTCGTTGGAGGGCACCACCACGGCCAGCAGGCCGCCGGGTGCCACCACGCTGCCGGGCGCGATGGTCAGCGATTTGACCATGCCCGCCACGGGGCTGCGCACGATCAGGCGATCGGTGCGGGCCATGGCGCGCTTGAGCAGCACATTGGCCTCGATCCCCTGCAGGGCCAGCGTGTTGCCCTCCTGATAGAGATCGACCTGCTGACGCGAGCGCACGCTGGCCGCCTCGCTGGTAGCCTGTTCGAAGCCACCGCTGGCGACCGAAAGCTGCTGGCGCAGCGCATTGACGCGGCCATCGGCATCGTTGAGCTGCTGTTCACGCTGGTTGAGCGAGGAGCGGGTGACGGCCTCGGCCGAGAACAGGCGCTGGGCGCGGTCGCGGTCATCGCGGGCGATCTTGGCGGCCGATTCCGCCGTGGTGAGCTGGGCGCGGATCAGCGCGATGCTGGCGGCCTGCTGCTGGGCACGGGCGGCGGCGGCGCGGTTCTCGGCACCGAGGAAAGCTGCGCGCTGGGCTTCGGCACTGTCGCCGCGCACCACCAGACCCTTGTTTTCCAGCGCCTTGACGGTGCTGAGCTGCTTGTCGATCATCGCCAGCCGCTCCTTGGCATAGGCGACATCGCCCGCCGCCTGAGCGCCGTCGAGTTCCATCAGCGGCTGTCCGGCGACCACCTTGTCGCCCTCATGCACCAGCAGGCGCGAGATCTGGCCGCCATCGACATGCTCGATGCGGCGTTCATGGGCATCGGGTTCCAGCGTGCCGACGGCCTGCGACACATCGCTGACCTGCGCCATGGCGGCCCAGCCGATGGCGACCACCACGGCGGCGCTCAGGGCGATCAGCGTGCCATGCAGGATGCGGCCGGAATGCGCGTCGCTGGCGCCCAGCGGCATCAGCAGTTCGGGCAGCTCCAGCGTGTCGTTGGAGGCGTTGTCCGCGCCGGGGAAGGCATCCCGCGCGGCCTGAACGAGGTGGAGGCGGGCCGGCATCAGGCAGCATCCGCCAGCATTTCGGGCGAGGTCACCACGGGCGCGCGGCCCTGGCGCAGCACCACCACCCTGTCAGCCAGGGCAAGCAGATCGGATCGACCGGAAACAAAGACCACGCTGACTCGTCCTTTCGCTGAGCGAAGAACATTATGGAAGATCTTGTCAAAACCGGCATTAACCACAGCATTGGGGATTTCATCTATCAGGATAAGTCCGCTGCCCGACAGCAAGGCTTGGGCAAGGGCGAAGCGCCAGATGAAACCTTCCGACATCTGTGTGTTTTCAGTGATATGGATGTCGTCCAGCGCGATGTTCTGCAGGCCGACGGCGGCCAGCACCCGCTCGACATCGGCGGGTGAGGCGACCGGATTGGCCATGTCCAGATTGTCGCGCAGCGTGCCGGGGAGCAGGCTGGGGTTCTGCGGGATATAGCCGATGGCGCTGCGCAGGGTGCGCACGGGCAATTGCTCCATGTCCACGCCCTCGATCTGCACCACCCCGAAAGAGGGCTGGGTCAGCCCCTGAAGCAGATGCAGGATGGTCGACTTGCCGGTGCCGGCCGAGCCATGGATGCCGATCAGATCGCCCGCGTTGATGTCCAGATCGAGACCGAAGAGCATCGGGCGGCCATTGCCGATCCGCATGGTGATGTTGCGCATCGTGGCATTGCCGCGAATGATCGGCAGGCGGCGGCGCTGCACATCGGTGACGGCCTCGGTCTCCAGATCCATGAAGGCGTTGATCTGCTCGACCGACTTGCCGCATTGCTCGAAGCGGGGCAGCGCAAGGCAGAGCGCATGCATCGGCGCCAGCACGCTGGAGGTCAGCAGGACCACGCCCAGCAGCTCGGCCGGGCCCAGCTCATACTTCACCGACCACAGCGCGACCGTGCCGATCACCATGATGAAGGCCACGGCAAAGAAGAAGCTGGCCAGACCCTCGACGATCGCCATCAGCCGCGACATGGCATATTGCACCAGCTGCGCGCGTTCGATGCGGCGCTCCTGCAGATCGGCCCAGCGGTGCTGCAGGCCGCATTCGCGGATCAGTTCGCGCTTTTCGAAGGTCTCGACCATCACATGCTGCAGCTCGGTGGCCTGGTCGGCCAGCATGCTGGTCAGCACGCCCATGCGCCGGTCACAGAAGAAGAACAGCCCGCCATAGCACAGCCCCGCGCCCACCAGCACGATCCCGGCAGGCGGCATCACCCAGAGCACGGCGATCAGCCCCAGCATCGACACCGGCAGATCGAGCAGGATCGCGGCCAGCGGGCTGGTCAGAAAGTCGCTGACGTTCTCGAAGGATCGCACGCGGGAGGACTGGTCTTTCGCGTCCAGCCTTTGCGTCAGGAAGGCGGGCAGATGCATCATCTTGTCGAAAGTGGCACAGCCCACGACATAGTTAAGGCGCGCCGCAAACCACGCCAGAGCATGCGATCGCAGCGCCAGCATCCCCCACATGATCACCACCAGGATCAGCAGCAGGGTGAGCAGCCACGGCATGGCCAGCTCGTCGCCGCGCGTGAAGACCGAACGGTAGAAGGCCGAGATCACGAAGGGCTGGGCGATCGTCACGATCACCACCGCCAAAGTGGTCGCCACCACGACCCAGCGCATCGAGCCAAAGGAGCTGACCAGCGCGCGCAGCCAGCTATAGCCGGTATGCTTGCGGCTTTCGGGGGAGAGCGGATTGGCCGCCGCTTCAAGCTGCAGCTTGCGGATCGCGCCCTTGGGCAGCGAGTCCAGATCGCGTTCCTTGCCCTCGCCGTCCAGCGCGGTGATGGTGGTGCCTTCGCTCAGCAGCAGGAAGGCTTCCTCGCCGCCTGCGGGAAGCAGCAGGGCGGGGCAGTCCCACGGGCGCAGTCGGTCGAGGCCGAACTTGTGCTCGCGCACGGTAAAGCCCAGATTCATCGCGGCGGCCAGCAGGCGCTGCCCGGTACCGCGATGGTGGTTGCGCGGCACGGTGCCCAGCACATCCTTGATCTGCACATTGGGCATGAAGCGCGTGCACAGCAGGCTGAGCAGGGTGAAGAAGGCCGGATCATGATCCGCGCCATGGGCCGATCGGCTCAGCATGGTCGCCAGAGCGGAGGCCTTGGATGAAGCCCCCGACACAGCCGGGGCCTGATCGGAAAGCGCCGGATTGGAAAGCGTTGTTGTCTGCATCACAGCACCAGCGAGCGATAGGGAAGGGCAAAGGGCACGATCGTGTCGCAGGGCGTCAGCACCCCGTCCTCGATGCGGAAAGCCCGGTCGGCCAGAGAAGCGAGGTTGGCGTCCTCGCTGGCGATCACCACCGTGGCCATGCCGCGCACCTCGCTGAAGAAGTTGATCAGGCGGGCATAACCGTCGCGGTCCAGCCCCTGATCGGCGTGATCGAACAGGATGATGCGCGGACGATGGGTGAGCGCGCGCAGAATGGCGATCTGCCGCTCCAGCCCCGGCGCCACCGTACCGCCCGCGGAATCCCCGACCGGGGTCTGCATGCCGCCCGGCAGCTCGTCGAGCCGCTTGTCGATGCCCAGCAGGCGGGCGACCTCATAGGCCGCCTCCACCGAAATTTCGCCAAAGCGGGTGATGTTGTCCTGAATGGTGCCGTCGAACAGGCGGTGGTCGGCCGACAGATAGGTCAGGATGCGGTTGCGATCGGCGGGGCCATAGTGCTCGAAGGGCACATCGTTGACCGTCACCGCGCCGCCCGCCAGCTCGTCCAGCCCGGCCATGGCGCGCAGCAGGGCGCGCGCTTCCTTGCGGCTGGCCGAGGAGATGGCGATGCATTCGCCCGGCTCAATCACCAGATCGATCGGCGCGGGCAGCGGCACGGGGCCGGTGCTGGTGTGCGAGACCGGAGCCAGCACCGCGCCGTCCAGCCGGTATTGCTGCAGCGTGGTGAAGGTGACGCCGCGCCGGGGCGGGGCATCCATGCGGGTTTCCTCGTCCAGCTTGCGGATCTTGGCATGGGCGGCATCGCGGTCGCGCGCCTGAATATGCATGAAGACGGCGCGCTGGATCGGCTCCATCAGGCGGCTGGCCAGCAGGATGGTGGAGATCACCATGGCCAGGTTCATCGCCCCGCGCTCGGCGGCCAGAGCGCAACTGAACAGCAGGATGATGTTGAGCAGCATGCCGGCAATGGCATTGGAATGGGTGAGGCGCGAGGCCGAATTGGCCAGCGCCAGATTGTTGCGCATGGCCTCGCCATGGGCCTGTTCATAGACGCGCACCATCTGGGGCTCGACGGCCAGCGCCTTGACCAGATGCATGCGCTCCAGAATGGTGAAGAGCATGTCGAAACGGTGTTCGATGGCATCGCGGCTGTTTTCGGCGATCACCGAATAGCGATGCGCCGAATGCCAGGTGAAAGCGGCCAGACAGCCCAGAAACACCGTGACGACGATGCCGCTGCGCCATGAAATCACATAGATCAGAAGCAGGATGACCGGCGCGAAGGCGATCTCGGCCTTGGCCAGCTGGACCTCGCCATTGGCGATGCCCTTGAGCTGGTGAATGGCCCCGGAGTAATCGAGACTGGCCGCGGCGGCGGATTTGAAATCCAGCCGCCGCGCCCGCACCACCCGGTCGATCAGCCAATGCAACCGCTGGGTGAGGAACAGGCGATCGGTATGCGCGATCACCAGATTCCGGTTCAGTTTCAGCAGGCCCTCGATGGCTGCTGCCGCAATGACAAGTGCTACCAGCACGATCACCGTGGACCCATGGGGGTTCTGCTGCCCGCGAGAGATGATCTGGCGGGCCACCATGGGCAGGGTTAGTGCGGTCAGGTTGATGACCAGGGTGGCAGTGAACAGAACCGCGCGCGATGGCCGGCTGGCTAGCACTAATCTTTGCATTCGTGACCCCGCTAGACTCCGATGAGCGATTTGGTGGTCGCCAAGGTTTTGGTGATGGCCGTCAACGCACTGGTCGAGCTGCTGGCCACCGAACCGGTGCCCAGAGCGCTGCTGGTAGTGCCCGAAAGCAGGCTGCTGCCCAGCGAACTGGTCGTGCTCCCCAAGGCACTGCCCAGCGAACTGGTGGTCGAACCCAGCAGCGACGAGGTGGTGTGCGACAGGCTGCTGGTGTCATTGGCCGGGCTGGTCAGCGAGCTGGTGCCGCTGAGCAGCGAGCCGGTCAGGCTGCCGGTCGTGCCGCTGGTGGTGCCCGTGGAGGCGCCGGTCAGCGATCCGGTGGCACCCGAGAGCAGGCTCGACAGGGTCGAGCTGGTATCGGTGGCCGTGCCGGTGGTGCCAGTGCTCGCGGTGGTCCCGCTCAGCGCCGAGGTGGCGCCCGAAAGCAGCCCGCTCAGCGAGGAGGTGGTGTGCGAGGTATCGGTCGTACCCGTCAGCGACGAGGTCGTGCCCGACAGCAGGCTCGACAGGGACGAACCCGTGTCGGTCGCGGTGCCGGTGGTCGTGCCCGCCCCGGTCAGGGCCGAGGTCGTCCCCGACAGAACGCTGCTCAGCGACGAGCCCACATCCGACAGCGTGCTGCCCAGCGTGGAGGTCGCGGCGTGCGTGGCGTCGGTCGCGCTGCTGGACGATCCGCTCAGCGCCGAGGTCGTGCCCGACAGGACACTGCCCAGCGTGGAGCCCAGATCGCTGACGGTGGTGCCCACCGCGCTGGTCGTGCCGCCGACCACGCTGCCCAGTGCCGATGTGGTATCGGCCAGCGTGCTGCCCAGCGTCGAGGTCGCCGCATGGGCGGCATCGGTGCCGGTGCTGCTGGTTCCGGTCAGAGCGGAGGTGGTGCCCGAAAGCAGGCCACCCACGGCCGAGCCCAGATCGGTGGTGGTGGTTCCCACCGCACCGGTCACACCCGTGACGACATTGCCCAGCGTCGAACCCACATCCGACAGCGTGCTGCCCAGCGTAGAGGTCGCGGCGTGAGCGGCATCGGTCGCGGTGCTGCTGGTCCCGCCCAGCGCCGAAGTGGCGCCCGAAAGAGTGCTGCCCAGCGCGGAGCCCAGATCGGAGGTGGTGGTGCCGACAGCGCCGGTCACACCCGAAACCACACCGCCCAGCGCGGAGCCCACATCGCCCAGCGTACCGGTGACGGCATGGCCCAGATCGGTACCCACAGTGCCGGTGGTGCCGGTGGTGCCGGTCAGGGTCGAACCCACGCCCGAGAGTGTCGAGCCAACATCACCCAGCGTGCTGCCCACGGTGGAGCTGACCGTATGGCCAGCGTCGGCGGCCGTTCCGGTCAGCGTCGAACCCGTGCCAGAAAGCACGCTGCCCAGCGTCGAGCCCAGATCCGAAGTGGTGGTGCCGACAGCGCCGGTGACGCCCGAAACCACACCGCCCACGGTGGAACCCACATCGCCCAGCGTACCGGTGACGGCATGGCCCAGATCGGTGCCCACAGTGCCGGTGGTGCCGGTCAGTGTCGAACCCACACCCGACAGCACCGAGCCCAGATCCGAAGCGGTGGTGCCGACAGCGCCGGTGACGCCCGAAACCACACCGCCCACGGTGGAACCCACATCGCCCAGCGTACCGGTGACGGCATGCCCCAGATCGGTGCCCACTGTGCCGGTGGTGCCGGTCAGTGTCGAACCCACGCCCGACAGCGTCGAGCCCAGATCGGAGGCGGTGGTGCCGACAGTGCCGGTGACGCCCGAAACCACACCGCCCACAGTGGAGCCCACATCACCCAGCGTACCGGTGACGGCATGGCCCAGATCGGTGCCCACAGTGCCAGTGGTGCCCGTCAGCGTGGTGCCGACATTGCCCAGCGTGGTGCCGAGAGCCGAGCCGAGGCCCGAAGTGGTATCGGTCACCGCCGAACCCGTGCCGGACAGCACACTGCCCAGCGTCGAACCCAGATCGGAGGCGGTGGTGCCGACGGCGCCAGTGACGCCCGAAACCACACCGCCCACGGTGGAACCCACATCGCCCAGCGTACCGGTCACGGCATGGCCCAGATCGGTGCCCACAGTCCCGGTGGTGCCCGTCAGCGTGGTGCCAACGTTCCCCAGCGTGGTGCCCAGAGCCGAGCCGAGGCCAGAGGTGGTATCGGTCACAGCCGAGCCCACACCCGAAACCGTGCCGCCCAGAGCACTGCCCACATCACCCAGCGTACCGGTCAGGGCATGGCCCAGATCGGCAGAGGTGCCGGTCAGCACGCTGCCCGTGCCCGAAAGCGTCGAGTTGAGGGTCGAGCCGGCATCGCTCAGGCTGGTGTTCACCGCCTGGAAGATATCGCCGGTGGTGGTTGCCACGCTGGGCAGGGCCGTCGACAGGACGCCGCTCACCGTGCTGGCCAGAGCCGAAGGCGAGGCGATGTCACCCACCGAGGAGTCGACCGAGGTGATGTGGCCGATCTGGGTGAAGATGTCGTTGAAGCCCGTCCCGCCGGTGCTCGACCCGTTGAGCAGGCTGCTCACCGCGCCGACAACCGAGGAGGTCGGATCAACGGCGGTGGTCCCGTTCAGCAGGCTGCCGACATCGGTGGTCAGCGAGGCCAGCGGATCGGTGCCCGTGCTGCCGTGGAGCAGGCTGCCGCTTACCAGACCGCCAGTGGCGCTGCCCACGCCGTTCAGCGTGCTGTTGACCGCATTGCCGACAGCCGTGGTCACCGGAGCCAGCGGCGTGGTGACCGGCGACAGCGCATGGGTCACGCCGCTCAGCGCCGACTGCGTGTCGAGGTTGGTGCCCAGATTGATGTTGACGGGCTGGCCCAGCAGGCTGGCGACCGGATCAAGGTTGACATTGGCGTTGAGGCCCAGGTCGCCCAGGACCGGCAGGCCGGTGTCGGTGTTGACGGTCAGCGCGGAATGCTGGCCGCCGGTGCTGCCGCCCGTTCCGGTGCCGGTGCCGCCAAGCAGATTGCCCAGCGCATCGGTCAGCGAGGAGAGCGAGGCCGCCCCGCCGCCCGTGCCGGTTCCGGTACCGGTGTTGGTGATCTGGCCCAGAGCGCCGTTCAGAGCGTTGGCTGCCGAACCTGCCGCGCCATTGGCCGCGCCGGTCAGCCCGCCCAGAGCGCCATTGAGCGCCGCCGTGGGATCGGTGGCACCCGTGCCGCCGGCCGCGCCGTTCAGGGCGCCCAGCGCGCCATTGACCGTTCCGGCCAGGCCGCTCAGCGCGCCGTTGAGCGCCGCGGTCGGATCGGCGGCGCCGGTCAGGCCGTTCACCGCATTGGTCACCGCGCCGGTCAGGTCATGGCCGCCAGCCGCGCCTTGCAGCGTGCCCAGCGCGCTGTTGAGACCGCCGGTCAACCCGCCCAGAGTGCCATTGACGCCGCCGGTCAGCGAGGAGACAGGATCGGTGGTGCCGGTGCCGTTGAGCAGGCTGCCCAGCGTGTTGGCGATGGGGGCGCTGCCGACGGCATTGGTCACCGAACCGAGCGCGCCATTGGCCGCATTGGTCAGCCCGCTGCTGCCCAGAGCGCCATTCAGATTGCCCATTGCATTGTCGAGCGTGCTGCCCACCGCACCCAGCGTACCATTGACGGTGCCTGCAAGCGTGCTGGCCAGCTCGGTGCCACCAGCCGCGCCCTGCAGCGAACCGAGCGCGCCGTTGAGAGCACCAGTGGTCGAACCCAGAGCACCGTTAAGCGCCCCTGTCAGGTCATGCCCACCCAGTGCGCCATTGAGGGCACCAGCGGTCGAGCCCAGAACGCTATTCACAGCACCAGTCAGCCCGCCGAGCGCTCCGTTCAGCGCTGCGGTGGGATCAGTAGCACCCGTGCCACCAGCCGCACCCTGCAGCGAACCGAGTGCGCCGTTGAGAGCGCCAGCGGTGGAACCCAGAGCGCCGTTCACAGCGCCGGTCAGCCCGCCAAGCGCGCCGTTCAGGGCAGCCGTGGGATCAGCGGCACCCGTACCACCAGCCGCGCCCTGCAGCGAACCGAGTGCACCGTTGAGAGCGCCAGCGGTCGAACCTAGAGCGCCGTTCACAGCGCCAGTCAGCCCGCCAAGCGCACCGTTCAGCGCTGCGGTGGGATCAGTAGCACCCGTGCCATCAGCCGCACCCTGCAGCGAACCGAGCGTGCCGTTGAGAGCCCCGGCGGTCGAGCCCAGAGCGCCATTCACAGCGCCGGTCAATCCGCCAAGAGCACCGTTCAGGGCAGCCGTGGGATCAGTGGCACCCGTGCCACCAGCCGCGCCCTGCAGCGAACCGAGCGCGCCGTTGAGCGCACCAGCGGTCGAACCCAGAGCTCCGTTCACAGCGCCCGTCAGCCCGCCAAGCGCACCGTTCAGAGTAGCCGTGGGATCGGTAGCACCCGTGCCGCCTGCAGCACCCTGCAGCGAGCCGAGCGCGCCGTTGAGAGCACCAGCGGTCGAGCCTAGAGCACCATTCACAGCGTCAGTCAGCCCGCTGAGAGCACCGTTCAGAGCAGCCGTGGGATCGTTAGCACCCGTGCCACCAACCGCACCCTGCAGCGAACCGAGCGCGCCATTGAGAGCCCCTGCGGTCGAGCCCAGAGCGCCGTTCACAGCGCCCGTCAGCCCGCCAAGCGCACCGTTCAGAGCAGCCGTGGGATCGGTAGCACCCGTGCCGCCTGCAGCACCCTGCAGCGAGCCGAGCGCGCCGTTGAGAGCACCAGCGGTCGAGCCTAGAGCACCATTCACAGCGTCAGTCAGCCCGCTGAGAGCACCGTTCAGAGCAGCCGTGGGATCAGTGGCGCCCGTGCCACCAGCCGCGCCCTGCAGCGAACCAAGTACGCCGTTGAGGGCACCGGTAGTCGAACCTAGAGCGCCGTTCACAGCGCCGGTCAGTCCACCAAGGGCACCGTTCAGGGCAGAGGTGGGGTCAGTGGTGCCAGCGCTGCCGGTGAGGCCGCCTAGGGTTCCGTTCAGAGTGTTGGCCACGCCGCCCACGGTTCCGTTGAGGGCGCCGGTCAGGTTGCCGAGGGCGCCGTTGAGGGCTGCGGTGGGGTCGGTGGTGCCAGCGCTGCCGGTGAGGCCGCCGAGGGCTCCGTTCAGAGTGTTGGCCACGCCGCCCACGGTTCCGTTGAGTGCGCCGGTCAGGTTGCCGAGGGCGCCGTTGAGGGCTGCGGTGGGGTCGGTGGTGCCAGCGCTGCCGGTGAGGCCGCCGAGGGCTCCGTTCAGAGTGTTGGCCACGCCGCCCACGGTTCCGTTGAGTGCGCCGGTCAGGTTGCCCAGAGCGCCGTTCAGGGCAGCGGTGGGGTCGGTGGTGCCAGCGCCGCCGGTGAGGCCGCCTAGGGTTCCGTTCAGAGTGTTGGCCACGCCGCCCACGGTTCCGTTGAGGGCGCCGGTCAGGTTTCCAAGCGCGCCGTTCAGGGCAGCGGTGGGGTCGGTGGTGCCAGCGCCGCCGGTGAGGCCGCCGAGGGCTCCGTTCAGAGTGTTGGCCACGCCGCCCACGGTACCGTTGAGGGCGCCGGTCAGGTTTCCAAGCGCGCCGTTCAGGGCAGCGGTGGGGTCAGTGGTGCCAGCGCCGCCGGTGAGGCCGCCGAGGGCTCCGTTCAGAGTGTTGGCCACGCCGCCCACGGTACCGTTGAGGGCGCCGGTCAGGTTTCCAAGCGCGCCGTTCAGGGCAGCGGTAGGGTCAGTGGTGCCAGCGCCGCCGGTGAGGCCGCCCACGACATTGCTCAGCGTGCCGCCCAGATTGGTGCTGCCCGCTGCGCCGTTCAGCGCGCCGGTTGCTCCGTTCAGGGCGTTCGCCAGCGTGCCGGTCGCGCCGTCAAGCAGGCCGTTCACATTGCCGATTGCGCCATTGATGCCGGACACAGGGCCCGTGGCGCCGCCGTTGAGCGCTCCGGTCAGGCCGCCCAGGGCGTTGCTCAGCGCGCCGGTCAGGTCCTGGCCGCCGCCCACGCCGCTCAACTGGCCAAGCGCGCCGTTCAGCGCATCGGCCACCGAGCCGCCCGCGCCGTTCAGGGCACCGGTCACGCCGCCGAGCGCATTGTTGATCACTGAGGTGGGATCGGTGGTGCCTGCGCCGCCGGTCAACCCGCCCAGAGCGCTTTCCAGCGCATTGGTCAGCTCGCCGACGCTGGCGCCGCCGGTGGTGCCGCCCGCGCCATTCAGGGCGCCCGCGACCGAGCCGAGTGCGCCATTCACCGCATTGGCCAGATCCGAGCCGCCCGCCGCGCCGGTGAGGTTGCTCACGGCGCCGTTCAGGGCGTTTTCAACCGAGCCGACCGTGCCGTTGACCGTATTGCCCAGGCCGCCCAGCGCGCCATTGAGCGGTGCAACCGGATCGGTGGCACCGCCGCCACCGGTCAGGGCGCCGAGCGTGTCGCCCAGCGCGGTGAGGGGAGCGCTCGCGCCTGTCCCGGCAGCCGCGCCGGTGAGCTGCCCGAGCGTGTCGCCCAGCGCCTGACCGACCGTGTTGGTGACCGGGGCCAGCGCATCGTTAAGCGCGCTGGTCGCGCCGCCGAGCGTGGAGCCCAGCGTGTTGCCAATCGCGGCGGTCGGGCTGCCCGCGCCGTTGGGAATGCCGGACAGAACGTTGCCGACCAGTTCATTGACCACGCCGTTCAGGCCTTCCACCGCTTCGCGCACGGGGCCGCTGGAGTTAACCAGACTGGTCACCGGGGCCAGCGCCTCCGTCACGGGCGAGAGCGGGGCCGCCAGACCGTTGAGCACACCGGCCACGCCGCCGGTGGCGGCAGTGGCGTCATTGAGCGTGCCCAGCGTCTCGCTCAGCACCTGGCCGACCGGGTTGGTTACGGGGGAGAGGGCCTCGGTCAGATTGTTGACCGCCTGACCCAGAGCGCTGTCGCCGGTGCTGCCGGGCAGGTTGAGCGAGCCGGTGACGGCGCCGCCGGTCAGGCCGCCGACCGTGCCCAGCAGGCTGTTCGCCACATCGCCGACAGGGCCGGTGACAGGGGCAAGGGCCTCACCCAGCGGCGCGGTCAGATTGGTGATCGCCGGAGTGAGGTTGCCGGTGAGGTTCGAGGCATTGAGCGCCGCGCCCAGATTGATGTCGATGTCCTGACCCAGCAGGTTCTCGACCGGATCGAGGTTGACGTTGGTGTTCAGCCCGGTGGTGCCAAGACCCGGAATGCCCAGAGCTCCATTGACCACCAGATCGGTGTCGGTGGGGCTGTGATCGACCGTGGGGCCGGTGGTGATGTTCAGGCCGGTGCTGCCGCCGGTGCCAAGGCCCGTGCCCAGACCGCCCAGCACATCATTGAGCGCGCCGGTGATGGGGGCGGTGTTGACGATGCTGCCCAGATTGAGGTCGATGTCCTGACCCAGCAGGTTTTCCAGCGGATCGAGGTTGATGTTGGCGCCAAGGTTCACGTCGCCCAGACCGGGCAGGTGGTTGACGTCGACATTGGCGATCAGGTCGGTGTCGGGCGTGGTGCCGGGATTGCTGGGATTGCTGGGATTGCTGGGGTTGCTGGGATTGCCGGGATCGGTGCCGGGGTTGCCGGGGGTGCCGGGCAGGCCGGGGATACCAGGCAGACCGGGGATGCCGGGCAGGCCGGGAATGCCGGGAGAACCGTCATGGCCGTTCGTACCGGGGTTGCCATCCGTACCGGGGGTGCCGGGGGTTCCGGGGTTGCCGTTCAGGCCGGGGGTGCCGGGAGTGCCCGGTGTACCATCCGTGCCGCCACCGCCGCCATTGCTGCCGTTCGAGCCGTTGTTGCCATTCGTGCCGCCGGTGCCGGGGACTTCGATCACCGTGGTGGTGCCGGGCGCGCCGGGGGCGCCATTGCCGCCGGTGCCACCATTCGTGCCGTTCTGGCCGCTGGCGCCGGTGCCGCCCGTGCCGCCGGTGTTGTTGGTGATGTTCGTGATCGAGGGCCCGCCAGCCTGCGCGGCGGCCTGATTGACCGCGTTCTGCACATTCTGCGACGCGGCGTTGAGCTGACCGGCGCCGAGCTCGGGCGTCAGATTGCCGGACTGGCCCACCGAGGAGGCCTGAACCACGGGCTGGGCCGCAGCGGTCAGGCCGCCGACCGTGCCGCCCTGCTCGGCCTGATTGAGGTCGATGGTGGGCAGGGCGCCGAAGGAGGGGCCGCTGCTGAGCGGCGTTGCTGCCAGATTGTTAACCTGAGCAAGACCGCCGCCAAGCGTGCTGTCCACCTGATTCGCGATGCCGCCGACAACCGTTTGCGGTGCCGTTGCGAGCGAACCGGCAGCCTGATCCAGGCTGCTCAGCGGCGACAGGTTTCCGCTAAGGCCAAGGGTATCAACCGCTTCGTAGACCTTGGCATCAAGATTGGTGACAGGATCGGGCATCGTCTTCAAGCTCCTAAGCGGCACACATGTGGTTCCGCACTCTTTCAACTTAGCCCTTCAGGCCTATTGGGCCGTGAAGTCGGGCCTAGCTGATCGCGCAGGGAGCGCGCATGCAAAGGATTAACGATAAAAGTCCCTAGTGGCGGAGACGGCGAGATTGCCGCCGGAAAGGGCGGAAGACGGCGGGTTTGGTGTTGGTGGCGCAGGCCTTGCGTCAGGCGCGGGCGTGGCAGCGGCGACAGGCTTTGAGACGGGCGGCTCCGCGTTTGCCGTGGGCGGAGATGGCTTGCGCGGCAGGGGCGCTCCGGAGGGCGAGGTGGCCGGATCGGCCTGAAGAACGGCGGGCGCGGGGACCAGCACGTCGGCTGGAGCGGGGGCGCCGCCCATGGCGCGGTAGATGTCGATGGCGGCGTTCATGCGGTCGCGCCTTGCCTCGATCAGGGCGCGGCGGCTGGCGACCTCATTGGCGCGGGCGTCGGTCACCACATTGATCGGCACTTCGCCTTCCAGATAGGCAGCCTGCGCCACGCGGGCCGAGCGGCCCACCGCGTCGATCGAGAGCAGCCACAGCCTTTCGCGGGCCTGCGCCGAGGATTGGGCGGCCAGGCCCGAGACGGCTTCGCGCAAACCGTTAAGCTGGGCTTTGCGATAGGCGGCCAGCGCATCATCGCTGATAGCGGCGGCCTCGCGGTTGCGGGCGGTGATCGCCCCGCCCTGGAACAGCGCGGCGAACAGCGTGCCGCCCGCGCTGGCCAGCGCGGCAAAACCGCCGCCGGTGGCGATGCCGATCACGCCGCTGGCGCTCAGCTTGACGCTGGGCAGGCGCGAGGCGCGCACGGCCTTTTCGTCGAAACGCGCGCCCTCAAGCCGGTCGGCGGCGGCCAGCACATCGGGGCGGCGGGCCAGCAGATCGCTGGGCTGGACCTCGCCCAGCGAGGGCAGGGTGAGCGCGTTGAAGGCAATGGGCGTCAGTTGCAACTGGCCGGGTTCCTGGCCGATCAACACCGCGAGGCTGGCGAGGATTTCCTGCCGGTTTTCCTTCAGCACCTCGAGCTGGGCGAGCAGGCTGGCCTGTTGTTGCACCACAAGGCCCGCCTCGAAGGCGCCGGATTCATGTTCGGCGGTGCGGATGGCGATCAGCCGGGCCAGATTGTCGACCAGACCTTTCTGCGTGCCCAGCGTGGTCAGTTCGGCATCGATCGAGGAGAGGGCGATATAGGCCCGCGCGATCTCGCCCGAGAGCGAGAGGCGCAAAGCGGCCAGATCATGGGCGCTGGCCTTGACGCGCGCCCTTTCGCCGCGGCGGGTGGCGCGGTTGGCGCCGAACAGGTCGAGGTCGTAGCCGACATCCAGCTCGGCGCTGGGCAGCAGGCCCGATTGCAGGATGTCGCCCACCACGGTGGTGTTCTTGGTGCCGTTAACCCCGGCCGACAGATAGGGCAGCAGCTTGGAGTTGGCCGTCTTGAGCCGCGCGCGGGCCACGGCGAGGCGGGCCTTGGCGCTGGCCAGATCCTGATTGGCCGCCATGCCCTGAGCGATCAGCGCGGACAGTTCGGGCGCGTCGAAACCGGCCCAGAACTCGGCATCGGCCGGGGGAATGGTGACCAGACCGGGCTGGGGCGGGCAATCATGCTCGCAGGGCGGCGGGGCCTTGTGCTTGGCCATGGCCGGCGTGGCGCAGATCAGCGCGGCGCAGATCAGCGACGCTGTACCCAGCGAGGTGCCGCATGCTCCCTTACGGAGTTTCCAATTGAGGGAAAAAGAAACCATAAGCCGCTTTTAACCACGAAGCGAATACAATCCGGAAAATACATACTGAGGAAAAATCCGGAGTTGGCTACTTCTTGGTCAATTTGTTGGCTCTACAGCGCAGCCTGTTCATGATTACTGCTTTGTGAAAGATCCATGGGCATGCCATAGTAATAACCCTGAGCCTCATCGCAGCCTTCTTGCACCAGCAGGGCGACATGCTCGGCGGTTTCCACCCCTTCGGCCAGCACGGGAATGCCCAGATTGCGGCCCAGCGCCGCCACGGCGCGGATGATCATCACTGCCTGACGGCTGGTGGAGGATTGCAGAAGGAAAGACTTGTCGATCTTGATCTTGTCGAAGGGGAAGGCGTGCAGCGTGTCGAGCGAGGAATAGCCGGTGCCGAAATCATCCATTGCGATGGAGATGCCCAGCGCCTTGATCTGCCGCAGCACATGGAGCGCGCGGGCCTTGTCGGCGATGATCGCGCTTTCGGTGATCTCCAGCACCAGCCGCCTTGCGGGCAGACCGCTGTCGATCAGCACCTGTCCAACGGTCCGCACCAGATCGGGCTGCATCAACTGGATCGGCGAGAGATTGACCGCCACCGTTAACCCATCGCCCCATTGGGCGGCATCGCTGCAGGCCCGGCGCAGCACCCATTGGCCGATGGCGAGGATCTCGCCGGTTTCCTCCGCCACCGGGATGAAGGCATCGGGCGAGACCACGCCCAGCCTGCCGTGGTTCCAGCGGATCAGCGCCTCATAGCCGGTCAGCTTGCCCGAAGCGACATTGTGCTGGGGCTGATAGAGCAGATGGAACTCGTCGCGCACGATGGCCATGCGCAGATCGGCGGCGATCTGGCGGCGGGTGCGCGCGGCCTTGTCCATGCCGCTTTCGTAATAGGCGATGTTGCCGGGAAGACTGCTTTTGGCCCGCTGGACGGCCAGATCGGCGTTGTTCAGCAGGGCCTCGGGTGTTTGAGCGTCGATGGGTGCCACCGCGATGCCGAAGCGCGCGGTGAGCACCACGGGCGTGTCCTCAATGTCGAAGGGGCGCTCGAAGCAGGAGGCCAGGCGCGTGACAAAGCCGTCGAGATCATGGTCGGCGCTCAGCAGCTTGCCCGCGGCAAATTCGTCGCCGCCCAGCCGCGCGGCCATCTCGCCCTCGGTCAGGGCCGTGTTGAGCCGGGCGGCCAGTTCCACCATCACCCGGTCGCCCACCGCCTGACCGCGCAGGTCGTTCACCTCCTTGAAGCTGTTGAGGTCGAAGGCGACCAGCGCGACGTGGCGTTCCTGCGCCAGGGCACGGGGCAGCTCGCTGTTCATCCAGTCGACGAAGCGCGCGCGGTTGGGCAGGGCGGTCAGCGCGTCATGGTTGGCCAGATGGGCGATGCGCGCCTCATTGCGGCGGCGCTCGGTGATGTCTTCGAAGGTGGCGACCAGACCGCCATCGGGCAGGGGGCGACTGGCGATGGCCAGCACCAGACCCTCGCCGAATTCGCCGGTGACCGGTTCGGCATCGCTGCTCAGGATCGCATGGCGCAGCATGGTGGCCAAAGCGGCCCGGTCGCCGCCATTCTGCGGCAGGCGCGCGGCCAGAGCCTGCGCGGCCAACTGATCCAGATCGAGGCCCGCCTCCAGATCGATGTCGCCTAATTGCCAGATTTCGGCAAAGCGCCGGTTATGCAGCACCAGTCGGTGCCCGGCATCGAGCAGGCACAAGCCCTGATGCATATTGTCGAGCGCGGTGTCGAGCTGGGCGGTCAGCCGCGCCAGACGGTCCTGATCCTCCTTCAGCCGGGTCATGTCACGGGTGATCTGGGCAAAGCCGATGGGATAGCCCTGCGCGTCGTGGATTTTCTCCAGCGTGAAATGCGCCCAGAAGGTCGAGCCGTCCTGCCGCTTGCGCCAGCCTTCACCGCTGCAGCGCCCGGTCTGCGTGGCGATGGCCAGCGCATGGCTGGCGCTGTCGCGCGCGCGATCGGCGGCGGTGTGGAAGATCGAGACATGGCGCCCCATGGCCTCATCCGCGCTATAGCCCATCAGGCGCTGCGCCCCCGCGTTCCAGTTGGCGATATGTCCGTCGAGCGTGAGCATATGGATCGCGTAATCGGAAATGCCTTGCGCCAGCAGGGCGAAGTCGCGCTCGCTGGCGTGGATGGCTTCTCTTGTGTGGCGGCTGGCGATCAGCACGATCAGGCAATTGGCCACCACGATCAGCGCCACCGCCGCCAGCGCCGAGGCCATGGATTGCGAGGACAGGATCAGATCATCGCCGGGGCTCTGTCGATCGGGCAGCAGGCGGATGGCGGCGATGCCGGTGAAATGCAGGAGGATCACCGCCATGCAGGCGAGGAAGGCCGATTCCAGGCTGCTGCGATAGCCCCGGTAGTTCAGGCAAAGCACCATGGCGGGGTAGAGCGGCACCACGGCAAACACCAGCGAGGCGATCACATAGCGCCAGTCCAGCATCACCTTCACCGGCAGGGTCAGCGCGGTAACGCCGACATAATGCATCCCGGCGATCCCCGCGCCCACCGCCAGGGGCCCCAGCATCCGCGCGGATTTGCCGCGATAGCGCAGGGCCATCAGGAACCCCAGCCATGTCGCCCCGCTCGCCAGACACAGCGAGGACAGGGTGGGCCACAGCCGAAAACCGATGGCGGTCCCCGGCAGATAGCCCAGCATGGCGATGAAATGCGTCGCCCAGATGGTGAAGCCCGCCACCAGCCCGGCCAGCGCCACCCAGCGCCTGTGCTTGTCGGGATAGGTGTCGCGCGCCTGCCGCATCAGCAGCACGGCGGAGAGCGCGCCCATCATGCAGACCAGCCCGGCGAGCAGGACCAGGCGATGGTCATGTTGATCGCGCAGGCACATCCACAAGTAATTCATAGCCGCCCTGTCCGGGGGAGAAATGTCGACACTGCTGCAAAAGCCCCGGTTTATGGGGATCCGTTCTAGGCCCGAGCGATGAACAGCCTGCTAAGCACGCCCTTAGGGGAATAAGGGAGATGACGGGGATGGGGGCGGCGCAGAGGCGATTTTCGCACCGACCGCCATGCATCGGCGGCATGTCGGAAATGCCGCGCGGGATATGTCAGGTTTTGCTTGCAATATGATATTGCGAATCTATAGCAATATGCAGCAGACAGGAGCGAGTGATGATCCTTTCCTTACGCCCCGGCATCGCCGCCGTGAAGAGAGCCCGGACCTCGGCTGATCGCGTATCCGCCACGGTTGCGTCGCTTCGCTTCTGCCGCCCTGTTCTTTCTGCGCCTGAGTGGGCCATCGCTCAGGCGCGGTCGGCGCTCCGGTCTGTCGGCCGGCCTGTCACCTCGTCCCAAGCGGGCGTGGCGGACCGGAGTGCCGCAACCGCCCTTTCGACCCGGCTCTGAGGATCATTATGGGAACCCATCCCCTCTCGAACCACGCTTTGGGCGGCCCGGTCGGCGGTTTTCACCCCGCCACGGTGGATCTCAACCTGCTGCGCATTCTGGCGGTGGTGCTCAACCGCCGCAATGTGACCGGCGCGGCCGAGCATCTGGGGATGAGCCAGCCCGCCGTCAGCCGTTCGCTGGCGCGGCTGCGCAATCTTTTCGGCGATCCGCTGCTGATCCGCGCCAATGGGCGGATGCAACTGACGCATTATGCGCAATGCATCGCCGGGCCGCTGTCCTCATGGCTGGAGGGTGTGTCCTCGCTGGTCAGCGTGGCGCCTTTCGCGCCCGAAACGCTGACGCGGCGCTTTCGCATCGCCAGCAGCGATTATGGCGCTCTGGCGGTGGCGGGGCCGGCCTTGCCGGGGCTGATGGCGCAGGCTCCGCATGCCGGGATCGATATCGTGCCTCTGTCGCGCGACAGCCATCGCGCTCTGGCGGCGGGCGACATCGACCTGATCCTGACCGGCGGCGAGGGCGACCCCGCCCAGCACCATCAGCGCCTGCTGTTCGAGGATGATCTGGTCTGCCTGATGGCGCCCGACCATCGCTGGCTGGCCACGCCTTCTGCCGCGCGCGGACGCATCGATCTGGAGAGCTATCTCGATTGCGACCATATCGCTGTGGCGGCCGCCCATGACGGCAAGGACGTTGTCGAGGCGGCCTCGACCAGGCCCCGCCGCGTGGTGATGAGCTTGCCCTATGCCTTCCTCGCCCCCGCCATGCTGAGCGGCGACCTGATTGCCACCGTGCCCCGCCGTCTGGCCGAGCAGGGTGCCTCTGGCCGCTGGCGCATCGTCGAGGCGCCGCGCGAGCTGGGCCGCTTCACCTGTCGCGCCCTGTGGAGCGAGCGCAGCCGGGGTGACGCCGCCTTGTCGTGGCTGATCGATCTGCTGGCGGATGCCTGCGCTCAAACCCCGGCTCCGGCCGAGCATCGGGTGCCCGCCATGGCCTGAGTTTTTCCGAAACGAAACCGTGCGCAGCTGGTGGGTCAGCGCTGCGGTTTCGCTCTGGGGCATCGGTCCGGATCTGGCCCGGATCGATGCCTCAAACATCCCGGACGCCGTGTCTCCACCATGGCGTCCGGGTCTCCCGACCTGACGTTGTCTTGCGCAGGTGTTACCTCAGGGGTGTGCGGAGTGGGTTCGCACACCCCTCTCCTTTTTTGGGGCGGCTTAACCCCCATCCCGTTTTCCGCTATGATCCCGGCATGGAGAAGCACCATGACTGAGGATTTTCCCGCTGGCATGGTCTGGCTGGTCGGCGCCGGGCCGGGCGATCCCGAGCTGTTGACGCGTAAGGCCGAAAGGTTGATCCGCGCCGCCGATGTGATCTTTCACGACGCGCTGGTGGGCGCCGGGGTGCTGGCGCTGGCCCGCGCGGAGACGCGGCTGGAAGGCGTCGGCAAGCGTTCAGGCTGCCACAGCAAAACCCAGGCCGAGATCAACGATCTGCTGGTTGAGGCGGCGCGTCAGGGCCTGCGGGTCGTGAGGCTGAAAGGCGGTGACCCCTCGATCTTCGGGCGCAGCGCCGAGGAGATGGATCATCTGGCCGCTCATGGCATTGCGATGCGGGTCTGCCCCGGCGTCACCACCGCCAGCGCGGCGGCGGCGGGTGCTCTGGCTTCGCTGACCTTGCGCGGTGCGGCGCGCGGCGTGACCTTTGTTACCGCCCATCTGCGCGCCGGGGAGCCGTTGCAGCTCGATTGGCAGGCTTTGGCGCTGCCCCATGCCACGCTGGGGATCTATATGGGCCGCGCGGCGGCGGGCGAGATCGCGCGGCAACTGATCGAGGCCGGGCGCGATCCCGAAACGCCGGTGATGGTGGCGGTCAATGTCTCGCGGCCGGATGAACGGCTGATCCGTGGCAAGCTGGCAGCGCTGCCTTTTCTGGTGGCGGCCATCAGCGAGGAGGACCCGACGCTGCTGTTGATCGGCGAGGCGTTGGCGCCGCGCGGGCAGGGCCGTTTTGTCAGCGTGGAAGAGGCCCTGCAGCGTTAAGGCTCAGGTGCGCGTCGCCCGCGTTAACTGTTCCAGATCGCCGGGCCGGTTGACATTGGGCAGCACCAGATCGGGCATGGTGACGATGCGCGGCTTCACCGTCTCGATCCAGCCATGGATCGAATGCCTGCTCGTTTCGGCCAGATGGCGATCGAGCGCCTCGGCCAGATTGGCTGGCCACCATGCGGCGAGCGGCTGCCCCTCCAGCACCGCCGCACCATCGCCGATCAGCGCATGGGCCAGAGCGGGCGGAAAGCTGGGCATGTCGCAGCCGGTGACCAGCACCCCATCAAAGCCGCCCGCCAGCGCTTCATGCAGTGCGGCGTTCAGCCCGCCCAAAGGCCCCATATCGGGCGCGGGCCGGTCGGCCAGCACGCGGGCGCCGGGATGGGGGTGACCGCAGACCACCACCTCGGCGCAAAAGGGGGAGAGGGCTGCCCGCGCATGGTCGAGCAGGCTCACCCCCTCCAGCAGCGCCAGCGCCTTGTCACTGCCAAAGCGCGAGGAGCGCCCGCCCGCCAACACGGCGCCCAGCACGCGCATACTCAGTTGGCTCCGGGGGGGATCTGCTGCACCACCGGCTGCGAGACGAAGCCATCGGCAGGCGCGCTGTCCACCGGCGCCGGGGGTAGAGGCGTGACGGGCATGGGCGCTGGCACCTTGATAAAGTGGCTGAGCGGCGTGCTGCCCCGGCTCACCTTGGCGCGGGACGGGTTCATCGCCTCATAGACCACGGCGTTTTCAAGCACATGCTGAACATAGCCGCGGGTCTCGCTGAAGGGGATCTTCTCGATCCAGTCGACCCAGTTGTCGGTCGAGCCGCCGCGCGGATCGCCGCGCGCCGCCAGCCATTTGCGGACATTGCCGCCGCCCGCGTTATAGGCTGCGATCGCCAGCGGATAGGAGCCGTTGAAGCCCGCCAACACCCGCGCGAAATAGGCGTCGCCCAGTTGCAGATTGGCCTGCGGATCGCTGCTCAGCGTCGAGGGGCTGTAGGCGATGCCCAGCTTGCGCGCCTGATCGGCGGCGGTGGCCGGCATCAACTGCATCAACCCGCGCGCGCCGGTGCGGCTGATGGCATATTGGCTGAACTGGCTTTCCTGCCGGGTGATGGCATGGTCGATGGTCCAGTTGGCCCCGGCGGGCACCGGCATCAGCGGGAAGGCCATGGCGCGGAAGCCGGGAATGTCGAGGTTCTCCGCCGCCTGGCCGCCGATCACGCCCAGATCGCGGCGTCCGATGCTGTGGGCGAAATCCTCCAGCAGCACGAAATCCTGCTCGGTCTTCGCCTGATCGGCCAGTTCGCGGAAGAATTTGATGGCCGTCGTCCAGTCCGTGTCGCGCGCCAGCTCACGCGCGGCCTGAGCGATAGGACGCGCGGCAAAGGCGGCGCGGGCGCGGGCGTCGGGCACGGGGTGGCGCGGGTCGGCCAGCGGCGGCAGGGGCAGACCAAGGCGTTCGAGCGCCAGCATGCCGTGATACTCATCGGCAAAGGCCGAGGCGGACTGGAAATAGCTGCGTGCCTGCGCCGACTGCCCGGCCTTTTCCAGCGCGCGCCCGGCCCAATAGAACCCCTTGGCCCGCGTCTGGGGCGTGCGCGCGGCCCCGGCATAGCGGACGAACAGGGTCGAGGCCGACATCGGATCGTTCTGCGCCCACATCGCCTGAGAGGCGCCCAGCCACATCAGCGAGGTGTAATCGTCACGCACGCCAAAAGGCTGGCGCGAGATATCGGTGCCCGGCGCAAAGCCGTTCTGGGCATTGAGCGCCACATTGATCGCGGTACGCGGATCGGCGGCGCGGGCGGCCATCAGGTTCGATTGCACCCAGCGGCGGGCGTCGAGCGCGGGCTTTGTCGGCGTCGGGCGCTGGGCATACATGCCGGCCGCCTCATAGCTGCGGCTCTGGCGGAAGAGCATGCGGGCGCGGTCGACCAGATAGCCCGGATCGGACAACATCTCGGCGCTGGGCGGCGGTACCACCGGAGCGGGCGGCGGAGGCGGTGGCGCGTAGGAGGCGCTGGGCACCGGCGTGGTGAACAGGCCGGGGTTGGCGGCGCGGGTGGCGGCCTCCATCGCGGCGGCATCGTCGGAGGGCTGGATGCTGCCATTGGGCGCGTCGCTGCCGCCATTGGCGCTCTGGATGGCGATGCGGGCCTGAGCCACGGCCTGAAGCGCGGGACTCGCATAGGGCAGCACGCGCGCGGCCTGCGTGCGGTTGCCGTCCCACAGCACGGCGTCGAGGCGGGCGTTCTGGTCTTCCTGCGTGAAGCTGCTGCCCCAGCGCTGCTGGATCGCGCTTTCGGCGCTGTCGGCCATGGTGCCGCCGCGCCATGCCGCGCGGGCGACCTGCGCGGCCTCGGGCCTGCCGACCTGCGCCAGCGCGAGGGCGTATTGCGCGCGGGCCGGGTTGGTCAGTGGGGGGAAGCGGTCGAAGAAGGCCACCAGACGCCCGGCGTCCACCGGATAGAGCGCCAGCGATTTTTCCGCATTCATGCGCATGCGGGTTTCATCGGGCAGGCCGGGCCAGGCCAGCAGGAAGCTGGCATAGGCATCGAAGCCCGCCGAGTCGGTGCCCACCAACTGGCGCCAGCGGCTGATCGCCGTGCCGATGCTGCCCGGCGCGGAGCTGAGCAATTGCGCGCGGGCGCGGTCCCATTCCGATCCGTCCTGACACTGGGCGGGCGCCGCCATGCAGACCAGAATGCCCAGCGAAAGCGCCGCAATGCGCCGCCGCAGCCGCGCCGCGCGTGCGTGCGGGGGGATCGAGGGGGATGCGGGGGGATGGCCTAAGGAAAGGGTGGACATATGGGGCAATGGCTCCCTATCAGGCGGGCACGCGATAACAACGGCTCGGGTCGGGTGGATGCTGGAACGGCAATCGCCTTCAGGCTGGGGCATAATCAGGAATAATGTCCATGTTCTCCGGTTCGATTCCCGCTCTGGTGACGCCTTTCAGCGACGGAGCGTTTGACGAGGCCGCTTTTCGCCGCCTTGTGGACTGGCAGATCGAGAACGGTTCGTCGGCCCTCGTTCCATGCGGCACCACGGGGGAAAATTCCACCCTTTCCAATGCTGAACACCATCGGGTCATCGAACTCTGCGTGGAGCAGGCGGCGGGCCGGGTTCCGGTGATTGCGGGCTGCGGTTCGAACGACACGCAGAATGCGCTTCTCCACATGAATTTTTCCAAGAAGAGCGGGGCCAGTGCCGCTCTTCTGGTCGCGCCTTATTACAACCGTCCGAGCCAGGCCGGTCTGATCGCGCATTTTTCCTATCTGGCCGAGCATAACGACCTGCCGATCGTGCTCTACAACGTGCCCGCGCGCACGGTGACGGACATCAAGCCGGAAACGGTATGCGAGCTGGCGCGCCGCTATCCCGATAAGATCGTGGCCATCAAGGACGCCAGCGGCGACCTGTCGCGCGTGACCGACCACCGCATGGGGATCGGCAAGGATTTCTGCCAGCTTTCGGGCGACGATGAACTGGCGCTGCCCTTCTTCGCGGCGGGCGGCGTGGGCTGCATCTCGGTGACGGCGAATGTCGCGCCCGCTCTGTGCGCTCAGTTCCAGGCGGCCTGCGCTGCTGGCGACCTGACCGAGGCGCGCCGTCTGAACGACATCCTCTATCCGCTGCATTATGCGATGTTCGAGGATGCCTCGCCGGGCCCGGTGAAGTATGCGCTGTCGCGCGTGCATCCGTGGTTCCGCGAGGAGCTGCGCCTGCCGCTGGTCGAAGCCAGCGCCGAAGCGAAGAAGGCGGTGGATGCCGCGCTGGAACACGCCGGCCTGATCTGACCCATCACAGTTGGAGAGGCAGGGCGCAACATTTCGGCGCCCCTGCCGTTGCGTCGGGAGACGTTATGGGAGCGCGAGGGTGTAACACCCTCGCATCTTCTTTCTAACTGACCAAAACCTGCTGAGGCTCATCGCCCAGCCCGCCGATCCCGGCCTCCAACAGCCCGGCATCGACCACGCGGTTACGCCCGCCCGTCTTGGCCTCATAGAGCGCGGTATCGGCGCGGCGGTACAGCGCGTTCCAGCCCGATGTGTCCTGCGGGTCCTGAGCCATCAGCCCTTCGGCCACACCGATCGAGACGGTCACCTTCAGCCCATGGGCAAAGCTGTGTCCGCGCACATCGTTCAGAATGGCCAGCGCCAGCCCGGAGGAGATATCCCGCGCCGGGCCGATCACCGCAAATTCCTCGCCGCCAAGCCGTGCTACCTGACCGCGCGCGCCGCAGCGGCGTGTGAGAAGCTGCGCCAGATCGCGCAGCACCGCGTCGCCGCAATCATGGCCGTGGCCGTCGTTGATCACCTTGAAGTGGTCCACATCGATCACCAGCAGCCGCTGGGGTTCCTGTCCCAGCGCCGCCCGCCCGAGCAGGCCGCGCCGGTTGAGCAGCCCGGTCAGCGGATCGATGTCGGCGAGGCGGCGGGCGATGCGTTCTTCCTGCCGGGCCTCGTCGCGTTCCTCGGTGAGGATTTTGACGCGCAGGGCGATGGCCAGTGAGGACAGCAGCGCGTTGACGCTCATCGCCAGCAGCGGGGCGTGGTCGCTGAGCAGCGTGTAGCTGACCAGATGCAGCGTGTAGGCGATGCGCATCACGCAACTGAGCAGCGGGATGGTCCAGCTCAGCAGCAGGACGCGCGCCGCCCGGCTGCCCCGGCGCAGGGCGGTGATGGTCATGGTCAGGGCCAGCGCCTGAAGCGCGACGAAGAGCCAGACATAGATCCGATCAAGCACGGGCAGCAGGCTCAGCGGGGCCATCACGATCAGCGCCGAACAGCTCATCAGGGCCAGCCGCTGTGCCAGGGCCAGCCTTTGCAGCCAGGCAGGCAGGGTGCCGCTTTCCGAGAAGTCGATAAAGAAGCGCACCGCCAAGGCCGATGTCATCCCCAGCGCGACATAGCCGAGGCGGATGCGACCGCTGATGTCGCTGTCTGGGAACCACAGCGACCAGCCGCCCGAATGGGCCCAGGCATAGGTCAGCATGCTCACCAGCATCAGGCAGTAGGTGAGCTGGAAGCCCTGACGGATCGGCATCAGCAGCGCCAGATTGTAGGCCATCAGCGCCAGGCACAGGCCCGCGAAGGCGCAATAGATCGCGGTTTCCTGCAATTCATCGCGGTGGCTGGCGGGCAGGGTGCGCAGGGTGGGGCAGGAGATCAGCCCGTTGGTGTTCACCGCTCCTTCGATCCGCAGCAGCATGGCATCGGGTGTCGAGGCGCGGTCGGGCAGGGGGACGACGACCTGCGCGCCAATATGCGTCAGGCGGGAAAGGGTGCGATTGTCGAGGGCGATCTGCTCCACTGCGGCGTTGGCATGGTGCAGATAGAGCGTGGCATTGCGCTGCCAGCCGGGAATGAAGGAGAGGTTGCGCATGCCGCCATGCATGTGCGGACCGGGCACCAAGCGCACCCAATAGGAGCCCGAACCCAGCCGGTAGGAGCGGGTCTGGCAGTCAAAGCCCTTGAGCGAGGCCAGCCGCGCCATGGGCGAATCGCCGGGGGCAATGGCGGCCGTGCAGACTTGAAGCGGGATATCGGCATCGGGCGAGACAGGCGCCGCCTCGGCCCGCATGGCCGGCATCGCCACCATCAGGATCGCCAGCAGGGTGAACGCCAGCTTCACCATGATTCGAGCCATGGCAAGGCATCGCGCGCGCCATCGGGAATCGGTCTGATGTGGAGCGGCGATCATGAGGTGGTGCAGCTAGGGAGAAATCCATAATAAACCCTTAGACCCGTTCAGGAAGGCAGGCCTGCGTGGCGCTGGATAAAAAGAGATGTCACAACCCGATCGGCACCACGCCTTTCGCTTGGCGATCCGCCAAGGGCTGGTTATAGGCGCTGATCATGGATCATGCATCGCCTCGCGTTTCGCCCTCGGTTTCGCCCTCGGTTTCGCCCTTTGCTTCCCTGTCGCTGATGCGCGCGCTTGCTCTTGCGGGTTGTGCCATGGCGGTTACGCTGACAGCCGGTTGCGCCGGTAAGGGCGGCAAGGCCAAGGACACTGCCTATGTGGCGCGCGATGTGGATTCGCTCTATCTGGCGGCCAAGAAGAAGCTCGACGATGGCGAGGCCAAGACCGCCGGCGCGCTGTTCGACGAGGTGGAGCGTCAGCACCCCTATTCGCCCTGGGCCCGCCGCGCCCAGCTGATGAGCGCTTTCTCCTATTACAGCGCCAAGGATTACACCAAGGGCATCCAGGCCGCTCAGCGCTTCCTGTCGATCCATCCGGGCAACAAGGATGCGGGCTATGCCTATTACCTGATCGCGCTCAGCTATTACGAGCAGATCCAGGATGTGACCCGCGACCAGAAGATCACGCTTCAGGCGCTCAGCGCCATGAACGATGTGGTGCGCCGCTATCCCGACACGCGCTATGCGGTCGATGCCAAGCTGAAGATCGACCTGATCAACGACCACCTCGCGGGCAAGGAAATGGACATCGGCCGTTTCTATGAGCGTTCGGGTCGCTGGCTGGCCGCCGATATCCGCTTCCGCAATGTGGTCGACCACTATGCCAACACCAGCCACGCCTCGGAGGCGCTGTTCCGTCTGGTGGAAAGCAACCTGTCGATCGGCCTGCCCGAGGAAGCACAGAAGTATGCCGCCGTGCTGGGCGCCAACTATCCGGGCAGCGAGTGGTATGAAAAGGCCTACAAGCTGATGAACAAGTACGATCCGGGCCTGAAGGTCACCTGATCGGCCCCTCATCGGGGATGCCCATGAAAAAGGCCTCGCGGGTGACTGCGGGGCCTTTTTCCGTAGCCTGTGTTAACGCCTACTTGTCGGCGGGATGTTCGCCGCCCTTGTCCTTGCCGCAGAGCAGATCGCGCTTGCGACCGAAATCGATGCGGTCGAAAATCGCCTTGTCCGTGGGCGTGCCGGTGAAGATCGAGCCGAAGAAATGGTTCAGCGCCCCATCGCCCTTCTGCGCGACATAGCCCCGGAACAGGCCGTTGGTCAGCGCGCTGCGCACGGTGACGCCATCGCGCTCCAGCAGCACGGGCCCATTGCCGGTGACCTGCGGATGGTCGCCATTGTAGACGCTCCACCAATTGTCCTCGGGCCCCAGCGGGCCAGAGAAACGCATCACCTCGAAATCGGCGCCGGTGTCGACCGTGGCGCTTTCTCCGGGCGCCAGCGTGATCCACGAGATGCCGGTGCAGACCCCATTGTCGTGGACAGGAGCTTTGGTGGGGCCATCGGCCATCAGGGCGAGGGCCATCAGAAGCGGGAGCATGACGATCATCCTTGGTTACCGTCCTTGTGCCATGTCCGCCCCATGACGGCAATCATTGTAGCGGTATGCCAAGCTGCGGGGTTTACCATGGGAAGACTCAACCCTGATCGATTCCTTCGATCAATCTTCGTCCGGCTGTAAAAATCTAGCGCTGAGGTTGACATTTCGGGCCAATGCGCGCTCAAGTGACCCACGCGGCCCAAGGTGGCCGCAACCCCGGCTGATCGATCCCATGCTCTCGCAAAAAACCCGTTATACGATCCGTGCCCTTCAGCATCTGGCCGATCGCTATCGCCAGGGGCCGATCCGGCTCGACGATATCGCACAGACCCAGAACATTCCGCGCAAATTCCTCACCGTCATCCTCTCGGAGATGGTGCGCGAAGGCGTGGTGATCTCGCATCGCGGGCGTGAGGGCGGCTATGAGCTGGCCCTTCCACCTTGCGACCTGCGTTATGGCGACATCATCCGGCTGACGCGCGGCTCGCTGGCACTGGTTCCCTGCGCCAGCCGCTATGCTCATGAACACTGCACCAACTGCCTGCCCGAGGTTGAGTGCAGGCTGCGCGGATTAATGTTAGCCCTTCGCGACGAAATGGCCGCCATGCTCGACAGGCTGACGCTGGCCGACCCCATCGAAGTTGAGGCTCCCTTCGAGCAATCACCTGATTTACCACGACCTTCTCGGGTCAATAAGGGTCTTCGCTAGGGTGCTGGTGATGTTTTCTTAACGATGTCCGCGTGAACATTTTTAAGTATCCCCATATGAACATCTGTTAATGCCCCTGACGTAAAAACAACGCCAGTGGGCCGGTTGTCGCGCCCCGCATTGGGGTTTGTGATCCATGGCTACCTTGCCGCATTTTGCCGCTGCCGCGCCGCTGGTTGATGACGATCGCGCCGTGCGCCGTGCGCCTGCCAATGATGTGCGTGACGAAACCCGCCTTTCGGCCGAGGAAATCTGCGATGCGCTGTCCGTGGCCGGGGATGATCGCACGATCCATATCGAATATGTGCTGATTGCCGTGGGCCTGCTGGCCGCTGTCGGGCTGGGCCTCTATCGCCTGCTGATGTGATCGGCGGATTTACGAAAATCGTAATATCGGGGTGACGGGCCGGGGATGCTGCGCTAGAACAGCGCGCGAACATGCTGACGACCCTCTCCATCCGCAACATCGTGTTGATCGAGGCGCTTGACCTCGACTTTCATGCTGGCCTGGGCGTGCTGACCGGCGAGACCGGTGCGGGCAAGTCGATCCTGCTCGATGCGCTGGGGCTGGTGCTGGGCGCGCGCGCCGATCTCGGGCTGATTCGTGCCGGGGAAAGCGTGGCCAGCGTCGTCGCCAGCTTCGACGGCGCGCATCTGGCGCCAGGCATCGCCGCCACGCTGGGCGAGGCCGGGGTGGAGATCGAACCGGGCGAGCCGCTGATCCTGCGCCGCCAGTTGAAGCAGGATGGCGGATCGCGCGCCTATATCAACGATCAGCCGGTCAGTGTGGCGCTGCTGCGCGAAATCGCTCCCTTCCTTGTCGAAATCCATGGTCAGCACGATGATCGCGGGCTGGTCAATCCGCGCGGCCACCGTGCTTTGCTCGATCGCTATGTCGGGCATGGTGTCGGGGTGGATGCGGGCGCGGTCGAAATGGCATGGCGCCGCTGGCGCAAGGCCGAGGAGGCCCTTTCCACCGCTCGCGCCCGATTGGCCAAGGCTTCGGAAGACCGCGACCTGCTGCTGGCCCATGTCGCCGAACTGGCGACGCTGGCCCCCGAAGAGGGCGAGGAGGATGAACTCGCCGCCGCCCGCGCCGATATGCAGAAGGGAGAGCGCCTGTCAGGCGATCTGGGCGAATTGTCGCATCTGTTTAGCGGTTCCGACAGCGCTCTGGCGCAATTGCGCGCTGCCGCCCGGCGCCTCGACCGTATCGCCGGCGAGCATGCCCTGCTGGGCGAGGCGCTGGAATCGCTGGACCGCGCCATGATCGAGGCGGGCGAGGCCGAGGAGCGCATCGAGCGCGCCGTCGAGGCGCTGGCCCACGACCCCATGGCCCTCGACCGCATCGAAACCCGCCTGTTCGAGCTGCGCGCCGCCGCCCGCAAACACGCTTGCGCGGTCGATGATCTGCCCGGCAAGATGCGCGACATGCGTGAGGAACTCGACGCCATCGAGGCGGGCGAGGAAGGTCTCGCCGCACTGGAAAAAGCGGCCCATGAAGGCGGTCTGGAATATCGCGCCCTCGCCGAAGCGCTGAGCGTCGCGCGAGTCGAGGCCGCCTCGCGTCTGGACGTGGCGGTGAAGGGCGAGCTGGCCCCACTGAAGCTGGACGCCGCGCGCTTCCGCACTGCCGTCGTCCGCCTGCCCGAGGATCGCTGGGGCTCCGGCGGCGTCGATGCGGTGGAGTTCATGATCGCCACCAACCCCGGAGCCGATTTCGCGCCCTTGAACAAGATCGCCTCGGGTGGTGAACTTTCGCGCTTTATCCTCGCGTTGAAGGTCGCGCTGGCCGAAGAAGGCGGAGCGGCCACTGTGATCTTCGACGAGATCGACCGCGGCGTGGGCGGCGCGGTGGCTCAGGCCATCGGCGAGCGTCTGGCGCGCCTTGCTGGCGGGCAGGGCGGCGGCCAGTTGCTGGCGGTTACCCATAGCCCTCAGGTCGCGGCGCGTGGGCGCCAGCACTATTTTATCGCCAAATCCAGCGATGGGACGGTGACGCGCACCGGGGTTCAGCAGTTGAACGAGGACGGGCGGCGGCACGAGATCGCCCGCATGCTCTCGGGCGCGGAGATTACGCCGGAGGCTCGGGCTCAGGCTGATAGGTTGCTGGAAGGGGTTTAAGGGAGAAAATGCGAGGGGGTTACCCCCTCGCGCTCCAATGACGTCTCCCGACGAAGCGGCAGTGGCACCCGGATGGTGTGTCTGGACTATCCACTTGCGCAAGGCAATGCGCCGCAGGCAATCGATCCTTGAACCCCAAGGCGGAACCCGAGATTTTAAAGCCTGCGGCGCTCTGAATACGTGGCTGACGCATAGTCAGGGCGCGACGAAGACATTAAAGGGAGCGCGAGGGCGATGGCCCTCGCATCTATTTTCTTAAAGGCCCTTCATGCTCCCTTTGGATCGCCCCGCCTGGTCCGCTCTCAACGGCCCCCAATCCGCATTGGCGCAATGGAATTCGGCAAAAACAGCCCTGAGGATCGACCCCGGCTACGGCCCCTTCGCCGCCGCCGCGCCCGGCGAGGACCATGCCTTGGCCGACCTTCTCACCACCGATGAGGATGAAATCTGGGTCGTCGAGCCCGAGGGCTTCACCCCTCCGCCCAATCTTCGCGTGGTGAAACAAGGCGCGTTGACACAGATGGTGGCACAGGGCGCTCCGCCTGCCTTCGATCCCGAGGGTATCGAGGTTTTGGGTGAAAGCGATGTTCCCGACATGACTGCTCTGGCGCTGGCCAATCAGCCGGGGCCCTGGGGCGCGAAAACCCATCTCTACGGCACCTTTTACGGCATTCGCCACAAGACAAGCGTCATCGCCATGGCAGGCGAGCGGATGCGGCCGCAAGAGGGACTCGCGGAGGTCAGCGGCGTGTGCACCGATCCTGCGTTTCGCGGTAAGCGCTATGCCGCAAGGTTGATCGGGCGGGTGATGGCGGGCTTTGCGGCGCGCGGCGATGCGGCTTTTCTGCACAGTTGGGCTGATAATGCCGGGGCAATCGCGCTTTATGAACAGTTGGGTTTCCGCCAGCGTGCAAGGCTGGTAGCGATGGCGCTGCGGCGCGGCTAAGGGGCAGCTTATGAGTGACCCGCAAGACCATCTGAACCTGAACGAAGCCGATGCCGCCAATGAGTTGATGCGGCTTGCCCGCCAGATCAACCGGGCCCGGCAGAAATACCATCTCGACGATGCGCCCGAGATCGAGGATGCCGAGTATGATGCTCTGATCCGGCGCAATGAGGCGCTGGAGGAGGCCTTCCCGCATCTGAAGCGCGCCGACTCGCCCACGGATAAGGTCGGGTTCGAGGTGGCGGCGTCACCTTTGTCCAAGGTCACGCATGATGTGCGGATGATGAGCCTGGACAATGCCTTTTCCGACGAGGAACTGGCCGAGTTCGTGGCGCGCGTCCGCCGCTTTCTGGCGCTGCCTGAGGATGCTCCGGTGCCGATGACGGCGGAGCCCAAGATCGACGGCCTGTCCTGCTCGCTGCGGTATGAGAAGGGCGTGCTGGTGCGCGCCGCCACGCGCGGCGACGGTCAGGTGGGTGAGGATGTGACGCCCAATGTGGCCCATATCGCGGATATTCCCCAGCAGTTGCAGGGCGATAACGTCCCGGACCTCTTCGAGGTGCGCGGCGAGGTCTATATGGAAAAGGCCGCCTTTGCCGCTCTGAACGTCGCGCAGGAGGAGAAGGGCGACAAGGTCTTCGCCAATCCGCGCAATGCCGCCGCCGGCTCGCTGCGCCAGAAGGATGCCAAGGTGACGGCCAGCCGCCCCTTGCGGTTTTACGCCCATGGCTGGGGGGCGCATTCCGCGCTGCCCGCCACCACGCAGGGCGGCGTGATGGAGGCCATCGCGGGCTGGGGCTTCGACACCGCCCTGGAGGAATGGCATCCGCGCGATCTGGATGGCGCGGTCGGCTATTACAACGATCTGGCCAAGCGCCGCGCCGGGCTCCCCTATGAAATCGACGGTGTGGTCTACAAGGTCGACTCGCTGGAATGGCAGGCTCGTCTGGGCTTCGTTGCCAAGGCGCCGCGCTGGGCGATCGCCCGCAAATTCCCCGCCGAGCGCGCCGAAACCACGCTGGAGGCCATCGACATTCAGGTCGGTCGCACCGGCAAGTTGACCCCGGTGGGCCGTCTGGCGCCGGTGCTGGTGGGCGGGGTGACCGTCACCAATGTCACGCTGCACAATCGCGACGAGATTGGGCGCCTCGGCGTGCGCGTGGGCGACCGGGTGGTGCTGCAGCGCGCGGGCGATGTGATCCCGCAGGTGGTGGAGAACGTCACCCGCGACGAGGACCGCGAGCCCTTCCACTTCCCCGACCACTGCCCCGAATGCGGCAGCGAAGCGGTTGCGGAAGAGGGCGAGGTCGATGTCCGCTGCACCGGCGGCTTGATCTGTCCGGCCCAGCGCACCGAAAGGCTCAAGCATTTTGTGAGCCGTGGCGCGTTAGACATTGAAGGGCTTGGCGAAAAGACCATCGACGAGTTCTTCGGCCTTGGCTGGCTGGAGAGCCCCGCGGACATTTTCCGCCTGAAAACCCGCCGCGACGAGATCGTCGGTCGTCCGGGCTGGCAGGATAAGTCTGTGGACAACCTGTTGAAAGCCATCGAGGCCAAGCGTCAGCCCGACGCCGCCCGGTTGTTGTTCGGCCTTGGTATCCGCCATGTCGGCGTGGTGACGGCGCGCGATCTGCTCAAGCGTTTCGTCACGCTCGATGCGCTGCGCCGCAAGATCGAGGTGCTCTCGCGCCACCGCGACGAGAAAGAGGCCAGCTATCATGCCGAACTGACCTCCGATGATGGCGAGGATATCAAGACCCCCGACCAGATCCGTTTCGCCCGCAAGCTGGCCAATGAAATGGCCGCACAGATCGGCGTCCCCGGCGTCGGCCCGGAAGTGACGGTCGGCCTGATCGACTTCTTCCACGAGATGCACAATGTCGATGTGTGGGAAGACCTGATGGATCAGGTCAGCCCGCCCGACTACATCGTGGAAACCAAGGCCAGCGAGGTCGCGGGCAAGACCGTCGTCTTCACCGGCAAGCTCGAAACCATGAGCCGCGACGAGGCCAAGGCGCAGGCCGAGAGGCTGGGCGCGCGCTCGGCAGGCTCGGTCAGCGCCAAGACCGATCTGGTGGTGGCAGGCCCCGGTGCGGGCTCGAAACTGAAGCAGGCCGCCGCGCTCGACATTCCCGTCATCGACGAGGCCGAATGGGCCCAGATCGTTGCGCGCGCGGGATAAATTGCGCTTGTAACGCTATACGGCAATTCCCTCTTGGGCCGCTGCCGCGATTGGATTAGCCATATCGCCGCGACGCTCTCGCTCTGACGGCGTCCCAAGGGAGAGTGCGATGATAAGCAAGTCTGTAGGACGCGGCGCGGCTTTGGCCATGGTGCTGAGCTTTGGCGTGCTGGGCGCGGGACTGGCCACGGCCAAGCCGACCCATGCGGCAGGCACATCGCCCGCCATCGCCTCTGCTCTGGCCGATAAGGCGCGCCCCGAAACGGACACCTCGCGCGATACCGCCCGCAAGCCCGCCACGCTGCTGGCCTTCGCCCGCGTCCACCCCGGCGAGAAGGTGGGCGAACTGCTGCCCGGCGGCGGTTATTTCACGCGCCTGCTTTCCAAGACGGTGGGTGATGCGGGCGCGGTCTATTCGTGGATTCCCGATGTTGCCTCGCCCAAGTCGGTGGCGAACTTCAAGGTTGTGCCCGATGTGAACTACACGAACGTCTCGCTGGTGCGCGGCGCTGCCTTCTCGGCGCCCGAGAAGCTGGATCTGGTTTGGACCAGCCAGAACTATCACGACCTTCACCACCATGGCGGCAATGCCGAAGCCACCAATGCGGCGGCCTTCGCGGCGTTGAAGCCCGGCGGCTATTACTTCGTGACCGACCACGCCGGGGTTAAGGGTACGGGGGACAGCCAGACCGATGCGCTGCACCGCATCGATCCCGAACTGGTGAAGAGCGAAGTCGCCAAGGCCGGGTTCAAGCTGGTGGGTGAGAGCAAGGCTCTGGCCAATGCCGCCGATGACCATACCGTCAGCGTGTTCAAGATCCACGACAAGACGGATCAGTTCGTGTTTCTGTTCCAGAAGCCCAAGGGGAAATAAGGTAAGGGAAGGTGCGAGGGGATTATCCCCTCGCGCTCCCATAACGTCTTCCGGCGCAAGGGCAGTGGCGCCCGGTCGTGGCGTCTGACCTCTCCACCTGCGCGGTGCAATGCGCCGCAGGCAATCAATCTTTAAACGATGGGTTGCGCTGGCGGCATGAAAGCCTGCGGCGCTATGAACCCGTGCCTGCCCGATAGCTTATGCGTGAGGCAGACATTAAAGGGAGCGCGAGGGCGATGGCCCTCGCATTTTCTCTTTCTACCTTAAATCCTTATCACCACTTCTTCGCCCAATCTGGCAACTGTCCCGGACGGCTCGCCCGCACCCGCACATCGTTCCGCTTGCGCAGCCACAGCACGGACCAGTCCCCATGCACTGCCCGGCGCGCGATCCGCAGCCCGGCGCGACGGCAGGCGGCGCGCACCTGCTCCTCCTGCGTGGAGAGCAGCCCGGCCAGCAGCAGCGACCCGCCTGGCACCAGCGCCTTGGCGAAATCGGGTGCCAGATCGATCAATGGCCCGGCGAGGATGTTGGCGATCAGCAGGTCATAGGGCCCGCGCGATTGCAGCACCGGATCGTCCATGCCGTCGGCGATCAGCATGGTGAGCTGGCCCAGACCGGCACCCGGCGCGATATCGTTGATCTCGATGTTATGCTCGACCACGCCGAGGCAGGCGGCATCGATGTCCGAGGCGGTGGCCAGCGCGCGGGGCCACAGATGCAGGCCCGCAAAGGCCAGCAGGCCCGTGCCGGTGCCGATGTCGGCGATGTTACGTACCACCAGACCCTCGGCCTTCATCAGGCTGAGCATGGTCAGGCATCCGGCGGTGGTGGCGTGGTGGCCGGTGCCGAAAGCGCGGCTGGCGGGGATGGTGAAGGCGCGGATGCCTTCTGGGGCGTCCACCGGGAAATCGGGGGTGTGGACGATAAAACGCCCGGCGTGGATCGGTTCGAGGCCGGATTGCGACAGCGTGATCCAGTCCTGATCGGGCAGGCGTTCCTCGATCAGCTTGGGCGCCTTGCCCTTGCCGTCGTCTCCGGCGAACAGCGCCTTGATCGCGGCGCGGTCGGCGGCGGCGGGCTTGCGGGGCAGGAAGACGTCCATGCGCCAGTCTTCGGGCTTGTCGTCGGCGATTTCGCAGCCCGAGAGGATGACCGTCTCGTCCCAGTCCCAGGCGTCTTCATGGGCGATCAGCGCGGCCTCGATCTGCCAGCGTGGGCCGAAGAGGGTGATCTGCCAGCTTTGCTCCTGCGCTTCATCGGCGGGAGGTGTGACGGGGTTCTGGGATGCGGGTTTACGGGCCATCCGCGCGGCATAGCGCCAGTGCCGGGCCGCGCCAAGGGGTAGTCGGCTTACCGGCTGATATGCCTCGGGAGCGCATGCGTATGGCAAGAAGCTGAACGGCGGATGGTCGTAAGGCCTTTCTGGCGCTTGCATGGTGTCGCGTTTTGGCTATGGGAAGCATTCGCGCGGGATATGTCCCGCAATGCAGCAACGTGAATGCAGCAAGCACAAAGGATTTCACCGATGGCCCAAGGCGCCACTGGCAAAAAGGCACGGCCGCTTTCCCCGCACCTTTCGATCTGGCGCTGGGGCCCGGCGATGTTCACCTCGATCATGCACCGCGTGTCGGGCAATGGTCTGGCCGTGGTTGGGCTGGGTGCCCTGCTGTGCTGGCTGGGCACGCTGGCTGCCGGTCCCGAGGCCTATGCGAAATACGCCGCCTTCGCGGTGAGCCCGCTGGGCCGCATCATCTTCGTGGGCATCAGCTGGGCCTATTTCAACCATCTGTGCTCGGGCCTGCGCCACCTGCTGATGGACATCGGCGGCGGTTTCGAGGTGAAGACCAACAACATGTGGTCGATCCTGACGCATGTGTTCGGCGTTGCGCTCACCGTGGCCTTCTGGGCCATCCTGCTGCTGCGCTGAGGGAGAGAAACGATGGGTAACGGAACCTCGATCGGCCGCGTTCGCGGGCTGGGCTCGGCGCATTCGGGCGCGCATCACTGGATCGTGCAGCGCGTCTCGGCCATCGGCAATCTGGTGCTGACGGCATGGTTCGCCGTCTCGCTGCTGTTGCTGCCCAATTTCAACTACATCACCGTGCATGACTGGATCGTCAGCCCGGTGTCGGCGGTGGCGCTGTCGCTGCTGATCATTTCTGTGTTCTGGCATGTGCGCCTGGGCATGCAGGTCCTGATCGAGGACTATCTGCATGAAGCCGGCACGAAGTTCGTTGCGCTCGCCGCGCTGAACCTCGTGGTCTTCGGCGCCGCCTTCTACGGCGTGTTCACCATCGCCCGCCTCGCTCTGGGAGCTGCTTGAGATGTCCGCCCCTTCCTACAAGATCATCGACCATATCTATGACACCGTGGTGGTGGGCGCGGGCGGTTCGGGCCTGCGCGCCACGATGGGTGCTGCCGAAGCCGGTCTGAAGACCGCCTGCATCACCAAGGTGTTCCCCACCCGCAGCCACACCGTGGCGGCGCAGGGCGGCATCGCGGCCAGCCTGTGCAACAACACGCCCGACCACTGGACCTGGCACATGTACGACACCGTGAAGGGGTCGGACTGGCTGGGCGACCAGGACGCCATCGAATATATGGTGCGCGAGGCCCCTGCCGCCGTTTACGAGCTGGAGCACGCCGGCGTGCCCTTCAGCCGCAACGCCGACGGCACGATCTATCAGCGCCCCTTCGGCGGCCACATGCAGAACATGGGCGAAGGCCCGCCGGTGCAGCGCACCTGCGCCGCTGCCGACCGCACCGGCCACGCCATGCTTCACGCGCTGTATCAGCAGTCGCTCAAGTATGACGCCGACTTCTTCATCGAATATTTCGCCATCGACCTCATCATGGACAATGGCAAATGCGTCGGCGTGATCGCGCTGTGCATGGATGATGGCACGATCCACCGCTTCCGTTCGCAGGCCGTGGTGCTGGCGACCGGCGGCTATGGCCGTTCCTATTACACCGCCACCTCGGCCCATACCTGCACCGGCGACGGCGGCGGCATGGTGCTGCGCGCCGGCCTGCCCCTGCAGGACATGGAATTCGTGCAGTTCCACCCCACCGGCATTTACGGCGCGGGCGTGCTGATCACCGAGGGCGCGCGCGGCGAGGGCGGTTATCTGACCAACGCGCAGGGCGAGCGTTTCATGGAGCGTTATGCTCCCTCGGCGAAGGATCTGGCCTCGCGTGACGTGGTGTCGCGTTCGATGGCGCTGGAAATCCGCGAAGGTCGCGGCGTGGGTCCCCATGCCGACCACATCTACCTGCACCTCGATCACATCGATCCCAAGGTGCTGGCCGAGCGTCTGCCGGGCATCACCGAGAGCGGCAAGATCTTCGCCGGTGTCGACCTGACCCGCCAGCCGCTGCCTGTGGTGCCCACCGTGCACTACAACATGGGCGGCATCCCCTGTAACTATCACGGCGAAGTCGTGACCATCGGCCCGGACGGCAATCCGGATCACGTGGTCCCCGGCCTGTTCGCCGTGGGTGAGGCGGCCTGCGTTTCGGTGCATGGCGCCAACCGTCTGGGTTCCAACTCGCTGATCGATCTCGTGGTCTTTGGCCGCGCCACTGGTCACCGTCTGAAGGAAATCGTGAAGGCGGGCGCTGCCCAGCCCGAACTGCCCAAGGACTCGGCCGATCTGGCGCTGGGCCGTCTGGACCACTTCCGCAACGCCAATGGCACTGCCTCGACGGCGGAAATCCGCACCGAGATGCAGCGCGCCATGTCGCAGCACGCCGCCGTGTTCCGCACCGACGAGTTGATGGCCGAAGGCAAGCACAAGCTGGCCGACACCTATGCCCGCATGAAGGACATCAAGGTGACCGACCGCTCGCTGATCTGGAACAGCGATCTGGTCGAGACGCTGGAGCTGGACAACCTGATCAGCCAGGCTTCGGTCACGCTGCATGGCGCCCATGCCCGCAAGGAAAGCCGCGGCGCCCACGCGCATGAGGATTTCCCCGATCGCAACGACGCCGAGTGGATGAAGCACACCGTCGCCTGGTTCGACGGTTGGGGCGGCAATGGCGGCGGTGTGAAGCTGGATTACCGTCCGGTCCACGAATACACGCTGACCGACGACGTCAGCTACATCAAGCCCAAGAAGCGCGTCTACTGATCGCTCTTCGCACGGTCTGAAAAGAGGGGCTGGAAAGCTTGGGCTTTCCGGCCCTTTTGTTGCGCAGCCGTTGCTGGCTGACGATGCTGTGTATCACGCGCGGGATGGGGCAGGAAGCATCTTGCCCGGCGCGCCGCTTTGTGATGGTTTACACGCCGATGAACTGGTTCAAGTTGGCGACGAATCGAAACACACAGTCAAGCTGTGCTGCCCTGACCGCTATGGCGATGGTCGCCATGGTGTGCCAGCCGCTGGCGGCTGCCTCGTCGCATCACGATTCCGGGCTGGAGCAGCAATTGCTCGCCAGCATCACGCAACTGGCCAGCGACGACTTCGCCGGGCGCGAGCCGGGCACCGAGGGCGAGAAAAAGACCCTGCGCTATCTGGCCAAGCAATGGTTCGATATCGGGCTGGTCTCGGGCACCAATGATCCCTCGCATCCCTGGTTTCAGCCCGTGACGCTGGTGGGGCGCGAACCGGTGGGCTCGCGCGCGAGTTTCGCGCGGCGAGGTCGACCGGTGCTGGTCGGGCCCGAGGACGTGCGGGTGATGACCTTTGGGCGCCGGGGCATCGTGCAGAATGCGCCTTTCTATTTCGTGGGCCGCATGGCGGGTGATCTGCCTTCGCGCACCGAACTGGCGGGGCGCGTCGCGGTGATCTTCGACAAGCCCTCGCCGCGCGTGGGGGGCGAGGTGCTGCCGCTGGCGGTGCGTCAGAACGCCCTGCTCGAGGGCGGCGCGGCGGCGGTGCTCACCATTCTCGACAGCTATCGCACCATCGCTTCGGTCAGCGAGCGGCGGCGCCATCAGGGTTTTGCTCTGGCCGATGACGCGCCCGAGGGCGATCTTGAGGCCTATGTCACCATGGAGGGCATGGCGCGGCTTCTGGGCGGACGCGATGCGCTCGACGCGCTGTCCAACGAGGCCAATCGCCCGGATTTCGCGCCGCGTCTGCTCGACCTGACCGGCAGTTTCGAGGCGACCACCCGCCAGACCACCATCCGCACCCACAATGTCATCGGTCGCCTGCCGGGGCGTCATCCCGAGGAAGGCGCGGTGCTGCTGCTGGCACATTGGGACCATTTCGGCACCTGCGGCACGGGCAAGATCGGCGAGCATCTGATCTGCAATGGCGCCATCGACAATGCCAGCGGCCTGGCCGGGCTGACCGAGATCGCGCGCCGTCTGGTGCATCAGCCGGGCGGGCCGCCGGATCGCGACATTTATGTGCTGGCCACCACGGCGGAGGAAATGGGGCTGCTGGGCGCCCAGGCCTTTGCCGAGAGCCCGCCGCTGCCGCTGGGCAAGATCGTGGCGGCCTTCAACCTCGACAGCATCGCGATTGCGCCCGCCGGTGGCCCGCTGGGCGTGGTGGGGCAGGGGATGACGCGGCTCGACTCGGGGCTGGCCACCGTCGCGCGTGAGCAGCATCGCAAGATCGCTGCCTCGGACTGGCCCAACACCTTTCTCAAGCGGCAGGATGGCTGGGCATTGATCAGCCATGACATTCCCGCGGTGATGATCACCTCGGCCTATGGCGACCGGCCGCGTTTCCAGCATTACCTCGAAACCGACTATCACCGGCCCGGCGATGTGGTGAAACCGGGGCTGGAACTGGGCGGCGCGGCCGAGGATGTGTGGTTTCATGTCGCGCTGGTGCGCTATTTCGCCGATCCGCGTCGCTGGAGTGCCAGCGTTTCCAGCGCCGAGCGATAATGTCATCCGCGTAAATTCTTGTGATGGTGAGGCTGTTCATTGACGGTTCGGTCGCCGCGCAATAGTTTCCCATCCGCGCTTCGCTTGCGTGCCTGGCGCGACTTGTCTCTTGAGGAGGGATGACATGAAGAAACTGATTTTGCCTCTGGCTTTGCTTGCTGTTCTCGCCGTTCCCGCCACGGCCGAAGCGGCCACCTGCCGCAATGCCAAGGGCCAGTTCGCCAAGTGCGGCACGCCCGGCGCCAAGCCCGACGGTGCTGCCAAGGCGGCTCCTGCCATGAAGCCTGCGCCCGCGATGAAGGCGGCTCCCGCCATGAAGGCCGCGCCCGCGATGACCGCCGCTCCGGCGATGAAGCCCATGGCCAAGGCCGAGCCTGCTGCCGCCCCCGCCAAGAAGAAGGGCCCCTGCAAGGACGCCAAGGGCAAGTTCGTGAAGTGCTGATCGGCACCTGACGCGCTGAAACGAAAAACCGGCGGGGGCTGCGATAATGCCCCCGCCGGTTTTCTTTTGCCTGCCATCCGCCTGAAGAGGCGCGGCGCACCGCGCCCCTTCGCGAAGGCTTACTTGCTGTCGGCGCGCGCCGCCTTGGGCGCGAAGAGGTTGCCGAAGAAGTCACCCTTGTACCACAGCGGCGGCGTGTCCGAATCCGCCATGGCGCTGGTGATGCGCCAGTTGGCCTCGGCAAAGCGGGCGCCCGCGCGCCAGTTGATGGGCTGCGACAGGTCGTCGCCCGGCTTGTGGTAGGTGGTCTTCATGAACTGGCCCCACTGCGCCGCGCCGCCATTGGCATAGCCGGTGGCCAGGAACACGGCAGGCACGCCCTGTTTCACGAACATATAGTGGTCCGAGCGGACGAAGATGTTCTCGGTGGGCATGGGATCGGGGCTGAGCGAGAGCTGCATCGCTTTGCCCGAATTGGCCACGATCTTGCCCAGCGTCGAATGGTCGGCGCCGAAGGCCACCAGATCGGTGAAGGGATAGAGCAGCACCGGCATGTCGAGATCGACATTGCCGACGATCTTCTCGACCGGCACGGCGGGATGGCGGGCGAAGAAGTCGGCGCCCAGCAGGCCCTTTTCCTCGCCAGTCGAGACCAGGAAGATCACGCTGCGGCGCGGGCCCTTACCCTGCTTGGCCTCCTGCGCCATCACGTGGGCGACTTCGAGCAGGGTGGAGGTGCCCGCCGCATTGTCCAGCGCGCCGTTGTAGATGCGGTCCTTGTCCGCAGGCTCGCCGGGCTTGGGGGCATCGACGCCGAGATGGTCGAGATGGCCCGAGAGCACCACATACTGGTCCTTCAGCGCCGGATCGCTGCCGGGGATCATGCCCGCGACATTGGGGCTGGTGACGCGGGTCGAGGCGAAGTTGCCATAGATCCGCGCGCTGCCCTTCAGCGCAAAGCCCTTCACCGCCACCGGCTTGCCCTTGACCCACGGGCGTTCGGCCAGTGCGCGGAGCTGCGTCAGCGACTGCGGCGCGCCCGCCAGCAGGGCATTGGCGGCATCGTCGTCCAGCGAGGCGCTGGCGCGGATGCCGGTGGCATTGTCATGTGCCTTGCCGGCGTTGGGGCCGGTGGTGTCGACCCAGTTGAAGCGCGGGGTGCCGGCATATTGCAGGCTGCGCTCCCACGGGCGGACCTTCAGCGAGGCGTTGGTGCCGATGGTGATGATGCCGATGGCGCCGTGAGCGGCGGCGGCCTCACCCTTGGTGGCGCCGATATGGGCGGCTTCTTCCGAGGGCAGACCCGAAGGGAAGCCCGAGAGCAGGACCACGATCTTGCCCTTCACATCCAGGCCCTTGTAGTCGTCGAGGCCGTATTGGGCGTTTTCCAGACCATAGCCGACGAAGACCAGCGGGGCGGAGACGTCCAGCTTGCTCTCGGTGACCGAGATGCCGACCAGCGCGTCCTTGCCCTGGGCAAAGGTGATCGCCTTGCCGTTGGCGCCCGTGAAGTCCACGCCCGAGGGGCCTTCGGCGCGGGTGGTCTTCTGGAAGGTGATGCGCTGCAGCCAGCTACGGCCATTCGCGGACTGGTCGCCCATCGGCGTCAGGCCCAGGCCGGTGAAGCGCGAGGCGACATAGCGGGCGGCGATCTCATGGCCCTGGCTGCCCGTGTCGCGGCCCAGCAGCAGATCGTCGGCGAAGAAGGTCACATCGGCCTGAATGCGCGCCGGCGAAAAGCGCGGGTCGAGCGGCAGGGCGGCCTCGGCGATCGTCGGGCCTGCGGTGGAGACGGCTTCTTCCTTGGCCGGGGTCTGCGGGCCCATGCCCAGCGTCATGCCCGCGATGTCGAGCGCATCGTCATCCTCATGGGCGGCCAGCGGGGCGGCCAGTGCCAGCGAGGCGACAGAGATCAGCGCGAAAGAGCGCAGGGCAGAGCGAAACTTGGTCATGATTGCAGGCGGCTCCCGGAACTGTTCGGCGCGCTTTAGAATCCTTGCGCGTGTGGGCAGCTTTATTACGAGTGTTGCGCGCGACGGCAAGAGGTTCCGCGCCAGCGACAGGCTGCAGCCGCTTGGGGGATTTGACGTATCTGGCCGGTATCTGGCTATTGCGGCACACCCTGTGGCAAACACGCATCAAAAGCACATTCACGATCAGACAAATCGCCCATTAAGGCTTGCCCGCCCGTGGCGCATCGCTCACATTAAGCCCACGATGCTACGCCAATACGAACTTGTCGAAAGAGTGCTTTCCTACGCCCCGGACGCGGACGAGGCGATGCTGAACCGTGCCTATGTCTACACCGTGCAGAAACACGGCAGCCAGAAGCGCGCCAGCGGTGACCCCTATTTCAGCCATCCGGTCGAGGTGGCGGGGCTGATGACCGAGCTGAAGCTCGATGTCGAAACGATCATCACCGCGCTGCTCCACGATACGGTGGAGGACACGCTGGCCACCGTCGACGAGATCGAGAAGCTCTTCGGGCCCAATGTGGCACGGCTCGTCGATGGCGTGACCAAGCTCTCCAAGATCGAGGCGATGACCGAAAAGGAGCGCGCGGCGGAGAACCTGCGCAAGTTCCTGCTGGCCATGAGCGAGGATCTGCGCGTGCTGCTGGTGAAGCTGGCGGACCGGCTGCACAACATGCGCACGCTGCATTTCATCAAGAGCGAGGACAAGCGCCGCCGCATCGCCAAGGAAACCATGGAAATCTATGCCCCGCTCGCCGAGCGCGTGGGTATGTATGAGTATATGCGCGAGATGCAGTTGCTGGCCTTCCAGCAGCTGGAGCCCGAGGCTTACGAGACCATCACCGCCCGTCTGGCGCAGATCCGCGAGACCGATGGCGGGCAGGTCGATGAGATTGCTTTGGCCATCAGCCAGACGCTGACCTCGATGGGGGTGAAATGTCAGGTCTGGGGGCGCGAGAAGCATCCTTATTCGATCTGGCGCAAGATGGCCGAGCGCCATGTCTCCTTCGACAGCATCACCGACATCATGGCCTTCCGCGTGCTGGTCGAGGATGTCGAGGATTGCTATCGCGCGATCGGCCTGCTGCACACGACGTGGCAGATGATTCCGGGGCGCTTCAAGGATTACATCTCGACCCCCAAGAGCAATGGCTACAAGTCGCTGCACACCTCGCTGATCTATGAGAACTCGATGCGCATGGAGGTGCAGATCCGCACCTGGGACATGCATGAGACCAATGAATATGGCCTCGCCGCGCATTGGAGCTACAAGCAGGGTGGGGTGGCGCCCGATGGTCAGGTGGGCTGGCTGCGCGATCTGATCGAGGTGATCGACGACAGCCACGATGCCGAGGAGCTGCTCGAAAACACCAAGATGGCGATCTATCAGGATCGCATCTTCGCCTTCACCCCCAAGGGAGCGCTGCATCAGTTGCCCAAGGGCGCGACGCCGATCGACTTCGCCTATGCCGTGCATACCGACCTGGGCAGCATGGCGGTGGGCGCCAAGATCAATGGCCGCCATGTGCCGATGCGCACCGCGCTGGGCAATGGCGATGTGGTGGAGATCATCAAGAACCGCAGCGCCAGTCCGCAATTGGCGTGGCTGGGCTTTGCCGTCACGGGCAAGGCGCGCGCTGCCATCCGCCGCGCGGTGCGCGCGAAAGAACGTTCGGAAATCGCCGCCATCGGCGCGGATCTCTTCGACGAACTGGTCGAACGCCTGCCGACCAAGGTGGGCAAGAAGGCGCGCGGCGAGGCGGTGAAGCGTCTCGGCTTCAAGACCGAGGAAGAGATGCTCGTCGCCATCGGCAGCGCGAAGCTGGACGATGCCGCGGTGATGGAAGCCGTGCTGCCCGGCAGCGCCAAGACCTTGGCCGAAACCGACCAGTGGCCCAAGCAGGAACGTGCCATCTCGATCAAGGGGCTCACGCCCGGTCTGGCCTTCCATCTGGCCGAATGCTGCCATCCGGTGCCCGGCGACCGCATCGTGGGCGTGAAGAAGCCCGGCGTGGGGGTGGAGGTCCACTCCATTTCCTGTGACGTGCTGGCCAGTGGGCAGGATCATGACTGGCTGGACCTGTCATGGGGCGCGCGCACCACGGGCGCCATCGGGCGCGTGCGCTGCGTGCTTTACAACCGCCCCGGCACGCTGGCCGAGGTGACCGGCATCTTCGCCAGCACCAAGGCCAACATCGTCAGCCTGAAGATGGCCAGCCGCGATGAATTGTTCGGCACCTATGAGGTCGATCTGGATGTGGCCGATCTGGCGCATCTCACGCGGATCGTCTCCTCCCTGCGGGCCAGCGGTTCGGTGGCTCAGGCCGAAAGGCTCTGATCTTTCGCGGCTTCGGGAGGGGGCGGAAAGGTTTGCGCAACGATCCATCTCTAGGAAGGCGTGACTCGGCGGAAAAATTTCACTGCCCTGTTGATCTGTGCTTGTCTCGGCGGCCTTGTCTGGCTTAGCCTCCGCAATTGGAAGTATGGGAAGAGGAGAGGGCTGGCCGGGGGAGTGCAAACCCCCTCGGACCAGCCCCACCGCCGCGAAGGGCATCAGGAATAACCGGTCGCGCGGAAGGTTTCAGGCGCGTGGCCCCGTCTGGGAGTGCAGCCTTTGCCCGACACCGCCGTTGCTGACGATATCCACGATCTGGTGCTCGATGTGCTGCGCCATCGGATCGGCAAGGATGAGCGCGCCGCCAAGCCGCATGACTGGTTTCATGCCGCCATCCTCGCGCTGCGCGACAAGATCGTCGATGCCTGGATGGATTCGACGCGGCGCACCTACGACACCGGCGGCAAGCGGGTCTATTACCTCAGCCTGGAATTCCTGATCGGGCGGCTGATGCGCGATGCGCTCTCGAACATGGGCCTCACCAACGAGATGGCCAAGGCGCTGCGCGACCATGGCCTGGATCTGGCGCAGCTTGAGGAGCTGGAGCCCGATGCGGCGCTGGGCAATGGCGGTCTGGGCCGTCTGGCCGCCTGCTTTATGGAGAGCCTCGCGAGCCTCGACATTCCGGCCTATGGCTATGGCATCCGCTATCTGAACGGCATGTTCCGCCAGCGCATCGACGATGGCTGGCAGGTCGAACTGCCCGAGACCTGGCTGAGCCATGGCAATCCGTGGGAGTTCGACCGGCGTGAGAGCAGCTATTTCGTCGGCTTCGGCGGCGAGGTGGGCGAAAGCGCTTCGGGCGGGGTGACATGGCACCCGCAGGAGCAGATCGAGGCCAGCGCCATCGACACGCCCGTCGCCGGCTGGCGCGGCAAGCGCGTCAACACGCTGCGCCTGTGGACGGCCAATGCGCCCGATCCGCTGCGGCTCGATGCCTTCAACGCGGGCGACCATGCCGGGGCGCTGCAGGCGCAGGTGCGGGCCAACAGCCTCGTGCGTGTGCTCTATCCCGCCGACAGCACGCCCGCCGGGCAGGAGCTGCGGCTGCGTCAGGAGTATTTCTTCTCCAGTGCCTCCATTCAGGACATCGTGCGGCGCCATGTGCAGTATGATGAGGACATCCGCACCCTGCCGGACCGCGCCGCGATCCAGCTCAATGATACCCACCCCAGCGTGGCCGTGGCCGAGCTGATGCGCCTGTTGGTCGATGTCCATAATCTGGATTTCGACGAGGCCTGGGACATCACCAAGCGCACCATCGCCTACACCAACCACACGCTGCTGCCCGAGGCGCTGGAAAGCTGGCCCTTGCCGCTGTTCGAACGCCTGCTGCCGCGCCATATGCAGATCATCTATTCGATCAACAGCCGGGTTCTGCGCGAGGCGCGCAAGGCCGGCATGAGCGGTGAGCAGATTTCCGCCATCAGCCTGATCGACGAGGGCGGCGAGCGCCGCGTCCGCATGGCCAATCTGGCTTTCGTGGGCGCCCACAGCGTCAATGGCGTGGCCGCTCTGCATACCGATCTGATGAAGACCACGGTCTTTGCCGATCTGCACAAGCTCTATCCCACGCGGATCAACAACAAGACCAATGGCGTCACCCCACGCCGCTGGCTGCAGCAGTGCAATCCGGGGCTGACCGGCGTGATCCGCGACGCCATTGGGCCCGATTTCCTCGACAACACCGAGAAGCTGAGCGACCTCAATGCTCTGGCCGATGATGCCGCCTTTGGTGAGCGCATCGCCGAGGTGAAGCGTGCCAACAAGGTGTCGCTGGCCGCCCATTTGCGTTCGACGATGGGCGTGCGGCTCGATCCCGATGCGCTTTTCGATGTGCAGATCAAGCGCATCCATGAATACAAGCGCCAGTTGCTCAATCTGATCGAGACGGTGGCGCTCTACGACCAGATCCGCAGCCATCCCGAAAAGGACTGGGTGCCCCGCGTGAAAATCTTCGGCGGCAAGGCGGCCTCATCCTATCACAACGCCAAGCTGTCGATCAAACTGGCCAATGACATCGCGCGGCGGGTGAATTCCGATCCGACCGTGGGCGGGCTGCTCAAGGTGGTCTTCGTGCCCAATTACAATGTCAGCTTTGCCGAAAGGCTGATCCCGGCGGCGGACCTCTCCGAGCAGATCAGCACGGCGGGGATGGAAGCCTCGGGCACGGGCAATATGAAGTTTGCCCTGAACGGCGCGCTGACCATCGGCACGCTCGACGGCGCCAACATCGAGATCAAGGACCGCGTGGGCGACGAGAACATCTTCATCTTCGGCCTCACCGCCGATCAGGTGAATGAGAAGCGCGCCAATGGCTACGATCCGCAGTCCATCATCGACAACAGTTGCGAGCTGCAGCAGGCCGTCCATGCCATCGCCAGCGGCGTCTTCAGCCCCGACGATCCGGACCGCTATGCCGGGCTGATGGCGGGCCTGCATGAGCATGACTGGTTCATGGTCGCGGCCGATTTCGACTCCTATGCCGCCGCCCAGCGCGATGTCGATGCCCGCTGGCTCGACCAAAAGGCGTGGCGCGCCAGTGCGATACGGAACATTGCCAATGTTGGGTGGTTCTCTTCGGACCGGACCATCGCGGAATATGCAAAGGACATTTGGGGCGTTTTGTGAACCCAGACCAAGACGCCATCTCAGCCCTGATCGAAGGGCGCCATAGTGATCCTTTCTCTTTGTTGGGGGTGCATCGGGGGCCTTTGGGCGCCTTCGCCCGAGTGATCGTGCCGGGGGCCGAGCATGTCGAGGCCCAAAGCCTCTCCGGCGCGCCTTTGGGCGTGCTGGAGCAGGTTGATGGGCGAGGGCTGTTCGAGGGTGTGCTGGAAGGCCCCCCTCAGCCCTTGCGCTATCGCGCCAGCGCCAATGGTCATGAATGGCTGGTCGGCGATCCTTACAGCTTCGGCCCGGTGCTGGGGCCCATTGATGATTTCCTGATCGGGCAGGGCAGCCATCTGCGCCTGTTCGACAAGCTGGGCGCTCACCTGATCGAGCATGAGGGAGCCGAGGGCGTGCATTTCGCCGTCTGGGCTCCACATGCCCGAACCGTGGCGCTGGTGGGCGATTTCAACCATTGGGACGGCGCGCGCCATGTGATGCGCCGCCGCGCCGACACCGGCATCTGGGAAATCTTCATGCCGGGCCTCGGTGTGGGCCATGCCTACAAGTTCCGCATCACCGGCGAGGATGGCACGGTGCTGCCCCTGAAGGCCGACCCCTTCGCTCTGGCCAGCGAATTGCGCCCCGCCACCGCCAGCCTCACCGCCCATCCGGTGAAGATCGACTGGCGCGATGAGGCCCATCTCAAGCATTGGGCCAGCGTCGATCCGCGCCGCGTGCCGATCTCGATCTATGAGGTCCATGCCGGAAGCTGGCAGCGCGATGATGATGACTGGTTCCTCACCTGGGATGCTCTGGCCGACCGGCTGATCCCCTATGTGGTGGATATGGGCTTCACCCATATCGAGTTCATGCCGATCTCCGAACATCCCTATGATCCGTCATGGGGCTATCAGACGACCGGGCTTTACGCCCCCTCGGCGCGTTTTGGCGATGCGGAGGGCTTTGCCCGCTTTGTCGATGGCGCGCATCGCGCCGGGATCGGAGTACTTCTCGACTGGGTCCCCGCCCATTTCCCCACCGATGCCCATGGCCTCGCCCGCTTCGACGGGACGGCGCTCTATGAGCATGAAGACCCGCGCCTCGGCTTTCACCCCGACTGGAACACGGCGATCTACAATTTCGGGCGGCGCGAGGTTGCCGCCTTCCTTGTCAACAACGCGCTGTTCTGGGCCGAGCGCTATCATGTCGACGGGCTGCGCGTCGATGCGGTCGCCTCGATGCTCTACCGCGATTACAGCCGCGAGGGCGGCGACTGGCTTCCCAACGATCAGGGCGGGCGCGAGAACTGGGAGGCGGTGGATTTCCTGCGCGCGATGAACCGCGCCGTCCATGCCAGCCACCCCGGTTTCCTGACCATCGCCGAGGAAGCGACAAGCTGGCCCGGCGTCACCACCCCCGCCTATGAGGTGGAGGCGCCGTCGCCCGCGGGGCGCCCCTCGGCGCTGGGCTTCGGCTTCAAGTGGAACATGGGCTTCATGCATGACACGCTGCGCTATCTGGCGCGCGAGCCTGAGCATCGGAAGTACCACCACGACGACATCACCTTCGGCCTGATGTACGCTTTCGACGAGAATTTCGTGCTGGCGCTCAGCCATGATGAGGTGGTCCATGGCAAGGCCAGCCTGATCCACAAAATGTCGGGCGATGATTGGCAGAAATTCGCCACGTTGCGCGCCTATTACGCGATGATGTGGGCCTATCCGGGCAAGAAGTCGCTCTTCATGGGGCAGGAGTTCGCCCAGCGCCGCGAATGGTCCGAGGAACGCGCGCTCGACTGGGAGATGCTGGACTATGCCCCCCATCGCGGCATCCGCGATGTGGTGCGCGACCTCAACCGCACCTATCGCGAGAAGCCCGCGCTCCACGCCCGCGATTGCGAACTTGAGGGCTTTGAATGGCTGATCGTCGATGATGCGGCCAATTCGGTTTTTGCCTGGCTGCGCAAGGCGCCGGGGGAACATCCGGTGGCGGTGATCGCTAACATGACGCCGAACGTCCACGAAGGCTATCGCGTCCCCCTGCCGCATGACGGCATCTGGGCCGAGATCGTCAACACCGATGCCGTCGAATATGGCGGCAGCGGCGTGGGCAATATGGGACAGGTGGTGGCGGTCGATGGGCGCGGCGTGATGGTCCTGCCGCCGCTCGCCACGGTGATGCTGGAATGGACCGGCAAGAAGGATACGTCGAAGGCCGCCGTGCGGGCGACTTCGGGCAAGACAACCGGTCAAAAGACCAAAGGGGAGAAGGCTGCATGAGGGACACCTCCGGACAACCACTGGCGCGTGAGGCAATGGCCTATGTGCTGGCAGGCGGCAGGGGAAGCCGTCTGAAGGAGTTGACCGACAATCGCGCGAAACCCGCCGTCTATTTCGGTGGCATGAGCCGGATCATCGACTTTGCGTTGTCCAATGCGATCAATTCGGGCATCCGCCGCATCGGCGTGGCGACGCAGTACAAGGCGCATAGCCTGATCCGCCACATGAACCGCGCGTGGAACTTCATGCGCCCGGAGCGTAACGAAAGCTTCGACATCCTGCCCGCCAGCCAGCGCGTCTCCGAAAGCCAGTGGTACGAAGGCACGGCGGATGCGGTCTATCAGAACATCGACATCATCGCGGCGCATGCCCCGCGCTATATGGTCATTCTGGCGGGCGACCACATCTACAAGATGGATTACGAGCTGATGTTGCGCCAGCATGTCAACAGCGGCGCGGATGTCACGATCGGCTGTCTGGTGGTCCCCCAGAAAGAGGCGACGGCCTTTGGCGTGATGCATGTCGACGAAAGCGACACGATCACCGATTTCGTCGAAAAGCCCGCCAATCCTCCCGAGATCCCCGGCATGCCGGGCTGGTCGCTGGCCAGCATGGGCATCTATGTCTTCGACACCAAATATCTCTTCGAGCGGCTGAAGGAAGACGCCGCCGATCCCAACTCCAGCCGCGATTTCGGGAACGACATCATCCCGCGCATCGTGAAACACGGCAAGGCGGTGGCGCATCGCTTCACCGAAAGCTGTGTGCGCGCGGCTGAGGAAATCGGCGAATACTGGCGCGATGTCGGCACGCTGGACGCCTATTTCGAGGCCAATCTGGACCTCACCGATGTCGTCCCCCGTCTCAACATGTATGACCGCGACTGGCGCATCTGGACCGATCAGGTCGTCGCCAGCCCGGCCAAATTCGTGCATGACGAGGAAGGGCGGCGCGGCTCCGCGGTCTCCTCGCTGATCTCGCAGGACTGCATCGTCTCGGGCGCCACGGCGCATCGCTCGCTGCTGTTCACCGGCGTGAAGATGGGTTCCTACTCCAGCGTCAGCGAAGGGGTGATCCTGCCTTATTGCAACATCGGGCGAGGGGCTTCGCTCAAGCGGGTGATCGTCGATTCGGGCGTGCGCATTCCGGAAAATCTGGTCGTCGGAGAAGACCCGGAACTCGACGCAACCCGCTGGCGCCGCACGGAAAATGGTGTATGCCTGATCACCAAGGCGATGATGGACCACTATCTGGCGGGGCAATAGGATGATCCGGGTTCTCTCGCTCGCTTCGGAGGCTGTGCCGCTGGTGAAAACCGGCGGCCTTGCCGATGTGGTGGGCGCTCTGCCGCATGCCATTGCCGCCCATGGCGTTCAGATGAGCGTGATGATCCCCGGCTATCCGCAGGTGCTCACGCGGCTCGGCCCGCCTGCCGTAAAGGGCAAGGGGAAGGCCAGGAAGGCTGCCGCCCCGCCGGTCGTCCATGAATGGAAAGACCTGTTCGGCGGCCCGGCGCGGCTGGTTTCGGGTCAGCTCGATGGCGATCACGCGGGCGATCTGCTGGTGCTGGATGCGCCGCATCTCTTCAACCGCGACGGCAGCCCCTATGCCGATGGCTCGGGGCGTGACTGGATCGACAATTGGCGCCGTTTCGCGGCTTTGTCGCGCGCGGGAGCCGATGTCGCGGGCGGCGTGGTGGAGGGGCTGACCTTCGACCTGCTCCACGCCCATGACTGGCAGGCGGGGCTGGCCCCTGCCTATCTCAAATTCGCACCGCCTGCCGGAGGGCGCAGCGTCCCCTCGATCATGACGATCCACAATATGGCCTTTCAGGGCTATTATCCGGCGGACATCTTCCCGCGTCTGGGCCTGCCGCCCGAGGCCTGGGCGGTCAATGGTGTGGAGTATCACGGCGGCGTCGGTTTTCTGAAGGCCGGGCTGGAATCGGCCTATGGCATCACCACCGTCTCGCCGACCTATGCGCTGGAAATCCGCAGCCCGCAGTTCGGCATGGGCCTCGAAGGGCTGATCCAGAGCCGGGGCGACAATGTGCGCGGCATCGTCAACGGGATCGATGCGAAGGAATGGGATCCTTCCAAGGATCCCGCCATCGCGGCTCATTTCTCCGCGCGGGCCTTGGCCAAGCGGGTGGCCAACAAGCGCGCGCTTGAAAAGGAATTCGGGCTCGATCGCGACGATGGCCCGCTGTTTATCGTCGTCAGCCGCCTGACTTGGCAGAAGGGCATGGATGTCCTGTGCGAGGTGCTGGACCATCTGGTCGGCCTTGGCGGGCGTCTGGCGCTGCTGGGCACGGGCGACGCCGCGCTGGTCAGCGAATTGCACCGGGGCGCCGCGCGCCATGCGGGCCGCGTCTCGCTGCGCATCGGCTATGATGAGGCGCTGGCCCATCGCATGCAGGCCGGCGGCGACGCCATCCTCGTCCCCAGCCGTTTCGAGCCTTGCGGGCTGACCCAGCTTTACGGCCTTGCCTATGGCTGCGTGCCGGTGGTGGCGCGCACCGGCGGGTTGGCCGATACGGTGGTCGATGCCAATCTTGCCGCGATCAAGGCGGGGGCTGCCACCGGCATCCAGTTCGCCGGGGTGGATTATCAGAACTTTGCCTTGGGCATCACCCGCGCCGTCGATCTCTATCACCAGCAGGACGCCTGGACCGAGGTGCGCCGCGCCGGGATGCGCATGGATTTCAGCTGGAACCAGAGTGCGGCAGCCTATGCCGCGCTTTACCGCAATTACGTAGATCAGCCCTCTGTCGAGGGCGCTGTCAACCTTCCGGGGGACCAATGAGCACGCTGACCGTCATCGCCAAGCCCACCACGCCCTTTGCCGGGCAGAAGCCGGGCACATCGGGCCTGCGCAAGAAGGTGAAGATCTTCGCTCAGGAAAACTACGCCGAGAATTTCATCCAGAGCGTCTTCGATGTGGTGAAGCCCGAAAAGGGCGCGACTTTGGTGATCGGCGGCGATGGCCGCTATCACAACCGTACCGTGATCCAGCAGGCGATCCGCATTGCGGCGGCCAATGGCTATGGCCGGGTGCTGGTGGGGCAGGGGGGCATTCTTTCCACGCCCGCCGCCTCGCATGTGATCCGCCATTATGGGGCCAGCGGCGGTCTGGTGCTTTCGGCCAGCCACAATCCGGGCGGGCCGGATGAAGATTTCGGCATCAAATACAACATCGCCAATGGCGGCCCCGCGCCCGAGGGTATCACCGATGCGGTCTATGAGCGCACCACCAACATCGACCGCTGGCTGACGGTGGACACGCCCGATGTCGATCTGGACGTGCAGGGCAGCACCGATGTCGCGGGCCTGACCGTCGAGGTGATCGATTCCGTGGCCGATTACGCCACGCTGATGGAAAGCCTGTTCGATTTCGACGCGATCCGTGCGGCGGTGAAGGATGGCCTGTCGATGACCTTCGACGCCATGCATGCCGTCACCGGGCCCTATGCGCATGAAATCCTTGAGAAGCGGCTGGGCTTCAAGCCTGGCACGGTGCGCAACGGCACCCCTCTGGAGGATTTCGGCGGCCATCACCCCGATCCGAACATGGTCCACGCCAAGGTGCTGTTCGACACGATGTTCGGCCCGGATGCTCCGGCTTTCGGCGCGGCCAGCGATGGCGATGGCGACCGCAATCTGATCCTGGGTAAGGGCATCTTCGTGACGCCTTCTGACAGTCTGGCGATGCTGGCGGCGAACGCTCATCTGGCCCCGGCCTATAAGGGCGGGCTCAAGGGCATCGCTCGCTCCATGCCCACCAGCGCGGCGGCCGATCTGGTGGCCAAGGCGCTGGGCATTCCCGCCTTTGAAACCCCCACTGGCTGGAAGTTCTTTGGCAATCTGCTCGATGCGGGCATGGCCACGATCTGCGGCGAGGAAAGCGCGGGCACCGGCAGCGACCATGTGCGTGAGAAGGACGGGCTCTGGGCGGTGCTGCTCTGGCTCAACATTCTGGCGGTGCGGCAGATCCCCGTCTGCGATCTGGCCGCCGAGCATTGGGCGACCTATGGCCGCAACTATTATGCCCGCCACGATTATGAGGCGCTGCCCACGGATGTCGCCAATGCGCTGATCGCGGAACTGACGGCCTCGCTGCCTGCGCTGCCCGGCAAGGTCGTTGGCCCGCTGACCATCGCGACGGCTGACAGCTTCTCCTATACCGATCCCGTCGATGGTTCGGTCAGCAAGAATCAGGGCCTGCGCATCCTGTTCGAGGGCGGATCGCGCATCGTGTTCCGCCTCTCGGGCACCGGGACCGAGGGCGCCACGCTGCGCGTCTATCTGGAACGTTACGAACCGGTCGGCGGCAATCTGGCGGCGCAGACGCCCGATATGCTGGCCGATCTGATCGCCGCGGCTCAGGAACTGGCGGGCATCACCCGTCACACGGGCCGCACCGAGCCTGACGTGATCACCTGATCATGCTGGAGACCGCCGGAATCGCATCGGATGCCTTGCTGGGCGCCCATGTCATCGCCGGCGAGGGCGGGGAGTACACTCATTTCGCGGTGCGCTCCCCTCATGCCGAGGCGGTCACCCTGTGCATCTTCGCTCAGGGCGAGGAATATCCCACGCCCATGCACCGGCAGGGCGAGTTTTGGCGCACCACGCTGAAAGGCAATCTGGCGGGCGCGACCTATGGCTACCGCGCCGACGGCCTCTGGGCGCCCGAGCAGGGCCAGTGGTTCGATCCGGCCAAATTGCTGGTCGACCCTTATGCCGTCGAGCTGGATCGGCGCTTTGTTTACGATCCTGCACTGTCGCGGTTCGGCGTCGATACGGCGGCGCTGGTGCCCCGTGCCATCGTGCCGGGCAAGCGCGAGCCTGTCCCCGGTGAGGCGCCGCATTTCGTGCGCGGTGGGCTGATCTATGAGCTGAATGTGCGCGGATTTACCCTGCTGCACCCCGATGTGCCGGAGGCTTTGCGCGGCACGGTTGCGGCACTGGCCCATCCGGTGATCCTTGCGCATCTGAAGAAACTGTCGGTCAGCGCGGTGGAGCTGATGCCCATCGTCGCCTGGGTGGATGAGCGGCATTTGCCGCCGCTGGGGCTGCGCAACTTCTGGGGCTACAATCCGGTGGCGATGATGGCGCTCGATCCGGGCCTGTGTCCGGGTGGCGTGGCCGAGTTGCGCGATACGGTCGCCGCGCTGCATGCGGCGGGGATCGGGGTGATCCTCGATCTGGTGTTCAATCATAGCGGCGAAAGCGATGAGGGCGGCCCGGTGCTGTCCCTGCGCGGGCTGGACAATGAGAGCTACGCCCATGAGGCGGATGGCCAGTTGGTGAATGTCACCGGCTGCGGCAACACGCTGGATTTCGCCCGGCCGCATGTGCGCGCGCTGACCCTGGCCAGCCTGCGCCATTTCGTCGAGCAGGCCGGGGTCGATGGCTTCCGCTTCGATCTGGCACCGGTGCTGGCGCGCTCGCCCGATTACGATCCCCATGCGCCGCTGTTCGAAGACATCGCTGCCGATCCCGTGCTGGGCGACCGCATCATGATCGCCGAGCCATGGGATATCGGCGAGGATGGTTACCATTTGGGGCGCTTCCCCGACAACTGGTTGGAATGGAACGATCGCTATCGCGACGATCTGCGCCGGTTCTGGAAGGGGGAGGTCGGGATCGGCGCTCTGGCCACAAGGCTGGCGGGCAGCAGCGATGTCTTTGGCGAGCAGGCCTGCCGCAGTGTCAATTTCCTCGCCGCGCATGACGGCTTCACCCTGGCCGATCTGCTCGCCTATGAGCAGCGCCACAATGAGGCCAATGGCGAGCAGAACCGCGATGGCCATGGCGACAATCACAGTTGGAACCACGGGGTGGAGGGGCCCAGCGATGATGCCGGGGTGCAGGCCTCCCGCGCCAGTGATGCGCGCGCCTTGCTGGCCACGCTGTTTGCCAGCACCGGCACGATCATGCTGACCGCGGGGGATGAGTTCGGTCGTAGCCAGCAGGGCAACAACAATGCCTATTGTCAGGACAGCCCGATTGGCTGGGTTGATTGGGCCGGTCGCGATGAGGCGCTGGAGGATGATGTCGCGCTACTCTCGGCCTGGCGCGCGGCAAGGGCCGAGCGTTTCGAGCAATTCCCGACTGACGGCGTCTGGACCAACAGGCAGGGCGAGGCGATGAGCGTGGCGGATTGGGAGGCCCCCGATGCCGGTTCTCTCGCCTATGCCAGCAGCGCCTATCGCCTGATCCTCGACCGCGCGACGCGGCGGGTGACGATGAGCGATGATGCCGCTGCAGACCTGTTTCCGGCCGCGCCACCGCCCTTATAAGAAAAATTCAGCAGGTCCGGGAACAACGCGTCAGATCGATCATTGTGGTGTCGTCGGCATCTGCTGTCGGCCCATGGATTTTACGATCCGCTCAGACATATGGATGATGGCCGCCGATCTTCCCCCCTCGGTGACCCCTTCCATGGTGATCCACCCGCCTCTGTCCCCGCAGAGGATACCCCCATCCGGACCCGCGCCGGATTCGGATCACACTGAATGGGCGTTTCGATGCTCGATTGTCAGGCATCCACGCGGTGCCTGTTGGCGCACCGACCACAAGGCGGGCGCCGGGGCTGAAGGCCCCCCTCGGCAACGAGGGCTATCGAGGTGCATCGAGGCGCCTGTGCTCGATGGATTGATGTTCGACTGCAGGGGCCTTTGTGCCCCTGCTTCTTCCTGTTTTATATGGTTTTTTGCCTTGATGGCCCTGCCGCATGTCTGGCACGGTTGGTCTTAAGGACAGGTTTCTCTTCCGTCAGTCACCGTATTGTCTTGTGTTACCGCCAGATGCAGGGGGACCCCCTGCGTTACCGGAAAGCTTGAGTTCAATCAGGCTGACGCATAAGGCAGTGTGGCTTTGGCAAAATCTGTCGGGATCTTCCCGACGATTTTGGGGATAGGAATTGGAATGTCTGCAGACCACGTGTCTGGCGGGCATGATGGTGTTGGCCATGATTCGGTCGATGCGCGTCATGCTTTGCCCAAATCGGTGCAAGTGCGTTATCTGGTCCTGGCGGGTGTCGGGGTTGCTGCCATCACGGCACTGGTGATGCTGGGGAAAACCCTGTTTCATCATGAGGACAAGCCCGCGGCACCGCTCCCGCCCGGCGTGGTCCAGCTTTCGCAGAGCCAGATGGCCAGCGTGAAGCTTGAACGCGTGGACGCTGGCGACGATTACCAGCGCACCCAGGCCACCGGCCAGATCGCGGCGGATGATACGCTCTCCACGCCGGTCTTCCTGCCTTACTCCGGGCAGGTGACCGATGTGTATGTGCAGGCGGGCGCTCAGGTGACGCCGGGCCAGCCGCTGCTCAAGGTGCGCACTGGCGATGTGGTCGACGCGCGCAACACGCTGTTTGCCGCCACGGCCCAGCATGCCAGCGCCACCGCGCAGTTGAAGCTGGCCCAGTCCAACCTCGCCCGTGCCGAGCAGGTCTACAAGACGGCAGGCGGCGCGCTGAAGGACTATCAGCAGGCGCAGAACGACTTCGTTGCCGCCCAGGCCGCCCAGCGCAGCGCCGAAAGCGCCCTTGCCGCCGCGCGCGACAAGCTGGTGGTCTTCGGCAAGACCGGCGCGGAAATCGGCAAGCTGCAGCATGCGGGCGACATTGGCGGGCTCCATGCCGAAACCGTGTTCCACGCGCCCATCGCGGGCGTGATCTCGCAGCGTGCGGTGTCGACCGGGCAGTATGTGCAGTCGGGCGGCTCCAGCCCGGTGCTGACCATCGCCAATCCGGCCCGCGTTTGGCTGGTGGCGCAACTGGCTGAGAGCGATGCCTCCGCCGTCCATCTGGGCGACGGCGTGGATGTGACGGTGCCGGGCCTCGGCAACCGCGTTTTCCATGCCACCATCGACAATGTGGCCCAGCAACTCGATCCCACCACGCACCGCCTGCCGGTGCGCGCCACGATCGCGAACGCTGATCGCGCGCTCAAGCCGCAGATGTTCGCCAATTTCACCATTCGCCATGCCGTCAACACCGGCAACCGCCCTGATGGCGTAACGGTGCCGGCTCAGGCGGTGATCCATGAGGGCGACGCCGCCCGCGTGTGGATCTCGCAGGGCAATGGCCGGCTCGTCTCGCGCGAGGTGCAGGTGGCAGACAGCAGCGGCGGGCGCGTGCGCATCACCGAAGGGCTGAAGGCGGGCGAGGTGGTGGCCACCACCGGGGCGATCTTCGTCAACGAAGCCGGGCTGGACAACTGATACTGCCATGAACAGTATCATCCGCCTGTCGCTGCGTAACCGCATGCTGATCATCGGCTTCCTTGTCGCCTTGCTGGCGGCGGGCGGCATTGCCTTTTCACAGCTCAACATCGAGGCCTATCCCGACCCCGTTCCGCCGATGGTGGAGATCGTCACGCAAACCTCCGGGCTTTCCGCCGAGGAGATGGAGCGCAACGTCACCATCCCCATTGAGGTGCAGATGGCGGGCATTCCGCATCTCAACACCATCCGGGCGATTTCGCTGTTCGGCCTGTCGGACGTGAAGATCCAGTTCACTTACGACTACACCTTCCAGGAAGCCCAGCAGCAGGTGATCAACCGCCTGTCGCAGATGGGCACGCTGCCGGGCGGGGCCCAGCCGGGCATCTCGCCCACCAGCCCCATCGGTGAAATCTTCCGCTACCGCGTCGTTGGCCCCAAGGGCTATTCGGTGATGGACCTGAAGACGCTGCAGGACTGGGTGCTGGAGCGCAAGTTCAAGGCCATTCCCGGCGTCATCGATGTGACCGGCTGGGGCGGCAAGATCCGCAGCTATCAGGTCACGGTCGATACCAACAAGCTGAGCGGTCACGGCGCCACCGTGGCGCAGGTGATGCAGGCGATCGGCCATTCGAACGCGAATGCCGGCGGCCAGACGATCAACTTTGGTCCCCAGGCCGCCATCGTGCGCGGCGTGGGCCTGATCCAGTCGGTCGAGCAGATCAACAATGTGCTGGTGACGACCAATGGCGGCGTGCCCGTGCTGCTGAAAGATGTGGCGCAGGTCGAGATCGGCAATGAGCCGCGTCTGGGCATCGCGGGCTACGGTCAGGAGGACGACATCGTCGAGGGCGTGGTGCTGATGCAGCGCGGCGCCAAGTCGATGCCGACCATCACCGCCGTCAAGCAGCAGTTAGAGGACATCAACGCCAGCGGCATATTGCCGCCCGGTGTCCATCTGGAGCGCATCTATGACCGCTCGGATCTGATCAACCACACCACCTCGACCGTGATCGAGAACATGGTGGTGGGCATCATCCTGATCTTCGTGCTGCAATGGGCCTTTCTGGGCAATCTGCGCAGCGCGATCATTGTGGCGATCACCATCCCCTTCGCTTTGTCCTTCGCGGTGCTGATCATCGTGCTTCAGGGCGAATCCGCGAACCTGCTGTCGGTGGGCGCGCTGGACTTCGGTCTGGTGGTCGATGCCACGGTCATCATGGTGGAGAACATCTTCCGCCATATGGTCGAGCGATCAGAACATGTGAAATCTGGCCATGGCCATTTCTCGCTGGCGACGCGGCTGTCCTCGGTGCTGCATGCATCGTCCGAAGTGTCGCGTGGCATCTTCTTTGCCGCAGCGATCATCATCGCCAGCTTCCTGCCGCTCTTCACCCTCACCGGTGTGGAAGGGCATATCTTCGGCCCCATGGCCAAGACCTATGCCTATGCCATTCTGGGCGGTCTGATCGCCACCTTCACCATCGCTCCGGTGCTGGCCACCATGCTGCTGCCCGATGAGCTGGATGAGGTCGACACCTGGCTGGTGGCGCGCATTCGCGGGCTTTATGTGCCTGCCGCGCGTTTCGCTCTGGCCAATCGCGTGCTGACTTTGGGCGGCGCGTGCCTGCTGTTCGTCATCGCGATGTTCGGCATGCGCTCGCTGGGCGTGGAGTTCCTTCCCCATCTGGAGGAAGGCAACATGTACATCCGCGCGTCCTTGCCCGCCTCGATCAGCCTTGAGGGCGGCCAGCCCACGGTCAACGCCATCCGCAAGGTGATCGCCACCTATCCCGAGGCCGAAAGCGTGCTCTCGGCGCAGGGGCGTCCGGATGACGGCACCGATGCCACCGGATTCTTCAACGCCGAATTCTTCGTGCCGTTGAAGCCTGCCAAGGAATGGCCCGGCGGCATCACCAAGGAAGAGCTGACTCAGCAGATGAACGCTGATCTGCAAAAGCGCTTCCCCGGCATCGAGTTCAACTTCAGCCAGTATATCGAGGATAACGTCGAGGAAGCCGCCTCGGGCGTGAAGGGGGCCAATTCGGTCAAGATCTTCGGGCCCGATCTGGCGACGCTGGTCCAGCTTGGCGACAAGCTGAAGGCCGAGATGCAGAAGGTGCAGGGCATCACCGATCTGGGCGTGTTCCAGTCGCTGGGCCAGCCCACCGTGCGCATCGACATCGACCGGGTGAAGGCCAGCCGCTACGGCATCCTGCCTGACGACATCAATGCCGTGGTGCAGGCCGCTATCGGTGGCCAGTCTCCGGGCGACCTCTATGAGAAGGGCACCGACCGCCACTTCTCGATCATGGTCCGCCTGAAGGCCGAACAGCGTGACAGTCTGGAAGCGATCCGTCGCATCCCGGTGGGCGTCACCAATCCCAATGGCGGGATGATGCAGGTGCCGCTGTCCGAACTGGCCGACATCAAGCTGACCACCGGCGCCAGCTTCATCTATCGCGAGCATCAGGAGCGTTACGTTCCCATCAAGTTCTCGGTGCGCAACCGCGATCTTGGCAGCGCGGTGGGCGAGGCTCAGGCCCGCATCCAGAAGAACGTGATCCTGCCGCCGGGCTATCACCTGGAATGGGCGGGTGAGATGGGCAATCTGACCAACGCCGTCCATCGTCTGGAGATCGTGGTACCGATCAGCCTGCTGCTGATCTTCGGGCTGCTGATGGCCAACTTCCGGTCGTTCCGCGATTCGATGCTGGCCTTCAGCGTGATCCCCATGGCGATCATCGGCGGCGTGATGGCGCTGGCGCTGACGGGCACGGCCTTCTCGATCTCGGCGGCGATCGGTTTCGTGGCGCTGTTCGGCATCGCGGTGATGGACGGCATCCTGGTGGTGACGACCTTCAACCAGGCGCTGAACGAAGGCTCCAGCCGGAGCGAGGCGCGCCATGTGATCGTTAGCAACTGCCTGCGTCCGGTGGTGATGACCTGTCTGGTCGCCGCCATCGGCCTGCTGCCTGCCGCCGTTGCCACGGGCATCGGCTCTCAGGTGCAGAAGCCGCTGGCGCTGGTGGTGGTGGGCGGCATGACGCTGGCCCCCATCCTGATCCTGCTGGTGCTGCCCGTGCTGGTCGAGAAGTTCAGCCGTCACGTTGGCCCCAATGATCGCGGCGCTCATGGCAGCGATCCGCACCACTCCATCGAAGCGCAGGGGGAGGGCGCGTGATGAAACGTCTTTTCCTTCTGATGCCCCCAATGGCTTTGACTCTGGGGGCTGTGGCCGCTTGCACCTCGCTGGGGCCCAAGGCTGAAACGCCGGTCTCGCTGGCCCCCACCGGGGCCGGCAATGCCGAGATCCTGCCGGTCGATCCAGTGAGCGGCGAGCCTCAGCACTTCACCCAGGGCGCCAAGGTGCCCACGCAATGGTGGAAGGGCTTCGGCAATGCCGATCTGGATGCGCTGGTCGATCAGGCGCTGAAGGCCAACAATGATCTGGCCGCAGCGGATGCGGCGCTGCGTCAGGCCAGGGCTCTGGCTGGCGCTGCGGCGGGCGATCGCCTGCCTCAGGTCGATGTCGGCTACAATGCGCAGCGCGCGCAGGTTTCGAATGTGATCTCGCCGCCCTTGGCTGATCCGAACCAGACGCTCTACACGCTGCATACGGCAACCGCCTCGGTGACCTTCCCGCTCGACGTGTTCGGCGGGGTGGCCAGCAAGGTGAAATCCGCCCGTGCCGCCGCCGCTGCTCAGGCGTGGCGGACGCGGGCCGCGAAAACCACCGTGGTTGCCAATCTGGTGCTGGCGGTGGTGCAGCAGGCGGCTTTGGCCGATCAGGTCGCGGCGCAGCGTGAGGCGATTGCCTCGGCGCGTGGCGTGCTTGATCTGCTGAAGAAGCGGCAGGCGCTGGGCGCGGTGGGCGCTTCGGACATTGCGGTTCAGGAAACGCAGTTGGCGACGGCGGAAACGGCTTTGCCGGCGCTGGAACGCAGCCAGCTTCATCAGCAGGCGCTGATCGCGGCGCTGTTGGGCGTGGCGCCGGGCACGGCTTTGCCGACTTTGCCCAAGCTGTCGGAGCTGCATCTGCCTGCCGATCTGCCGGTCTCGGTGCCCTCGGTGCTGGTGGCGGAGCGGCCCGATGTGCGCGCGGCTCAGGCCGCGATGCAGGGTGCGGCGGCCGATGTAGGCAGCGCGATTGCGGCGCGTCTGCCCGCGCTCAGTCTGGCGGCCAATGTCGGCGGGCAGGGGGAGACCTTCTCGCAGATGTTCGCGGGCGGCAATCTGTTCTGGACGCTGATCGGCAATGCCGCCCAGCCGATCTTCCATGGCGGGCAATTGCTCAACCAGCAGCGCGCGGCCAAGGCGGCCTTCGACCAGTCCAAGGCGCAATATCGTGCCAGCGTGCTGCAGGCCTTTGTCGATGTGTCGGATGCGCTGGCTGGCTTGTCGGGCGATGGGCGGGCTTTGGATGCCGCTTCGCGTGCTGATGATGCCGCTTCGCGCCAGCTCACTTTCACCCGTCGCCAGCTTGAGCTGGGCGGGGTGGGCACGCTCGATCTGCTCAATGCGCAGAGCGCGCGGGCTCAGGCGGCGGCGGCTCTGGTGGTGGCGCGCAGCAGCCGCTTTGCTGATACGGTGGCGCTCTATCAGGCGCTGGGTGGAGGCGTTTCCGCCGAATAACAGGCGCTTGGCGTAACGGAACAGGCGGCGTGGGGATCATCTCCGCGCCGCCTTTCTCGTGCCTTGAAAATCTTTCAAGATATATCTTGAAAGATCGTGAGTGATGCGTATCTTCTCCTCATGACAAGACTCACAGGAGAAAGAATGATGCGACACTTTCATGGACGCCGCTGCGGCGAGGGTGAAAGGCACGAGCACCGGGGCGAACGACATGGCCATGGTGAGCGCCATGGCCGGGCCGCCCGCATGATGCATATGATGATGGAGCGCGGCTTCGGCGATCGTTTCGCCAGCCGTTTTGGCGGCGGCTTCGACGGCCCCGATGGCGAAGGCTTCGGGCGCGGCTTTGGCGGTCCCTTCGGGGGCGGTTTCGGCGGCGGCGGTTTCGGGGGTGGTGGCCCCTTTGGCGGTGGCCGGGGCGATGGCTTCGGACGCGGTCGTCGCGGCAAGATGTTCACCGGCGATGAGCTGCGGCTGATGCTGCTGGCCCTGCTGGTCGAAAAGCCCGAGCATGGCTACCAGCTCAAGCGTCTCTTTGCCGAGCGCAGCAATGATGCCTATACGCCCAGCCCCGGCGTGCTCTATCCGCTGCTCTCGCTGCTGGAGGATGAAGAGATGATCGAGCATGCCGAGGGCGGCACCGGCTCAAAGCGCCAATGGGTGCCCACCGAAGCCGGTCGCGCCGAGGTCGAAACCAACAAGGAGACCATCGAGGCGCTCTTCGCCCGTCTCGCCAAGCTGGGCGAGGCCTCGAGCCGTACCGACAGTGCCCCGGTGCGCCGCGCGGTCCATAATATGAAGGCTGCTCTGATGGAGCGTCTGGGCCGCGAGGGCGCCGAGAGCCAGCTTGGCTTCGAAATCGCCAAGATCATCGATGAGGCGACCCAGAAGATCGAGCGCCTTTGAAAACGGAAGGGGAAGGCGCGGCTATGTTACATGCTCGCGCCTTCCCCCTTATGGTCAAACCTTGGTCTTGATCAGATGGTCGACCACGCCGGGATCAGCCAGGGTCGATATATCGCCCAAATTCGACGTATCCCCCTCGGCGATCTTGCGCAAAATCCGCCGCATGATCTTGCCCGAGCGCGTCTTGGGCAGGCCCGGCGCGAAGTGGATCACATCGGGCGTCGCGATCGGCCCGATTTCCTGACGGACCCATGCGATCAAGGCTTTGCGAGTGGCCTCATCGCCATCGACGCCCGCGTTCAGCGTGACATAGGCATAGATGCCCTGTCCCTTGATCTCATGCGGCATGCCCACGACCGCCGCCTCGGCCACCTTGGTGTGCGCCACCAGAGCGCTCTCCACCTCGGCGGTGCCCATGCGGTGGCCCGAGACGTTGATCACGTCATCCACACGGCCGGTGATCCAGTAATAGCCATCCTCGTCGCGGCGGCAGCCGTCGCCGGTGAAATATTTGCCGCGATAGGTGGTGAAATAGGTCTGGAAGAAGCGCTCATGATCGCCCCAGACGCTGCGCATCTGCCCCGGCCAGCTCTGCGCGATCACGAGGTTGCCCTCGGTGGCGCCCTCCAGCACCGTGCCATCGGCGTCCACGATCTGGGGCACCACGCCGAAGATCGGCCAGCTCGCGCTGCCGGGCTTGAGCGGTGTTGCGCCCGGCAGAGGCGTGATCATATGGCCGCCGGTTTCGGTCTGCCACCAGGTGTCGACGATGGGGCAGCGGCCTTCACCCACGACGTGATAGTACCATTCCCAGGCCTCGGGGTTGATCGGCTCGCCCACGCTGCCCAGAATGCGCAAGCTTGTGCGGCTGGTTTTCTTCACCCATTCGTCGCCCTCGCGCATCAGCGCGCGCAGAGCGGTGGGCGCGCCATAGAAAGCGGTGACCTGATAACGGTCGACGATCTGCCAGAAGCGGCTGAAATCGGGGTAGTTGGGCACGCCCTCGAACATCACGGTGGTGACGCCATTGGCCAGCGGGCCATAGACGAGGTAGGAGTGCCCCGTCACCCAGCCCACATCGGCGGCGCACCAGTAGATATCGCCGGGGCGCGTGTCGAAGACATACTCATGCGTCATCGCGGCCCAGGTCAGATAGCCGCCGGTGGTGTGCATCACGCCCTTGGGCTTGCCGGTGGAGCCTGAGGTGTAGAGGATAAACAGCGGATCTTCCGCGCCCATTTCCTCGGGCGGGCAGTCGGCGGCGACGCCATCGCGCTCATCCAGCCACCAGACGTCGCGGCCTTCGACGATCTTCACCGGGTTCTGGGCGTGATCGACCACCAGCACCGCGCTGACATCCGGGCACTGCTCCAGCGCCTTGTCGACATTGTCCTTCAGGGGAACCAGCTTGCCCCCGCGATTGCCGCCATCGGCGGTGATCACGAGGCGAGAGCCGCAATCGAGAATGCGCCCGGCCAGAGCATCGGGGCTGAAACCGGCAAAAACGATCGAGTGAATGGCGCCGATGCGCGTGCAGGCCAGCATGGCAATGGCCGCCTCGGGGATCATCGGCAGGTAGATGGTGATGCGGTCACCCCGCTTGGCACCCAGCTTTTTGAGCACATTGGCGAAGCGGTTCACCTCGGCATGAAGCTGCGCATAGGTCAGGCGGACGGTCTGGCTGGGGTCGTCGCCTTCCCAGATGATCGCGGTCTGCTCGCCGCGCTCGGCCAGATGGCGGTCGAGGCAGTTGGCCGAAACATTCAGCGTGCCGTCGGTAAACCAGCCGATGCCGAAATCGGCCTCATCGAAGCTGGAGGTGTTGAGCTGCGTCCAGGGCTTGATCCAGTCCAGCCTTGCGGTTTCCTGCCGCCAGAAAGCCTCGGGCTCCTCGATCGACTGGCGGTATTTGTCGGCATAGGCTTCCGCCGAGATCAAGGCGCGCGCCGCCCATTCGGCGGGCACGGGGTAGGTGGTGGACACGATCAGGCTCCCATACTTATACGTGCCGGTTGGAAAGGTCCGTCAACCGGCGGGGGGCAGTCTTCGCGGTTGCAACGCCCGCGTCAAGGGGGATCAAGGTTTTGGAGCGGCGCCGTAAAACCACGATTGCCGCCAGCCATGCACCTGCTCGACAGGGCGGCCCGAGGCATCGGTTGCGGGGCGGAAACGGAAGCGTTCCTGAGCCAGTTTGCAGGTGATGGCATCGCTGTCGGCATCGCCCGAACTTTCGCGCACATGGCAGTCATGCGCGCGGCCATCGGTGCCCACGGTGAAGACGATCAGCGCGCTGTGGCCGATGCGCGCGTCCCGGCCCGATCGGGGGTAGTCCTTTGCCGAGTCGATGTTGCCCGAGATCTGCACCAGCGCCGATCCGCCGCCTCCGCCCTGACCGGTGCCGCTGGCACCATTGCCGCCGCCCGTGCCGGTTGCGCCAGCACCCGTGCCTGACCCGGCATCGCGCATGCCCGAGGTGTCGGCAGAACCCGAGGCCGCCACCTGAGGCGCCGGCGGGCGGACCAGAGGAACAAGGGGGACAGGTGCGATCACCGCGCGAGGCACGGCATGGGCACCCGCCGCGCCGCTCAAGGCCGCAGCTTGCGGGGCCGCATGAAGCGGTGCCTTTGTTGGGGAGGGCGGTGGCGGGGGAGGCGTATCGTCCACCACAAAAGCCGCCAGCGCATTCTGCCTGACGGCTTGTCGAGCTGCCGGGCTCAGGCCCAGCAGCAGGACCGCCAGCACCAGAGCCTGCACCACAAAGGCCAGCGCGGCACTGCCGGCGCGCGCTTGCCAGCCACCGGCTCCGTGCCAATGGCCCGGATCATGCGGGGCAGGATCGACCTTCAGGCTCATCCCCCGGCTTCTAGCACGGAGGGGATGAGCCTTTGGTTAATTACTTGTTGCCGGCCAGGAAGGCGACGATGTTGGCGCGGTCCTTCGCATCGGCCACGCTGATCACCATCTTGGTGCCCGGCACCATCTTGCCCGGCGCCTGCAGGAAGGTATCGACCTTGGCCGGGGTCCAGACGATGTTCGAAGCCTTCAGCGCGGGCGAATAGAGCGCGAAATCGCTGGTCGAACCGGCCTTGCGCCCGATCACACCGTTCAGATTGGGCGCCAGAGCGGTGGACTTCTGCCCCTTGTTCAGCACATGGCACATCTGGCAGCGGGCCTTCACCAGCGCCGCACCCGCCTGAGCATCGCCCGCGGCGTAGGCCGGCAGGCTGAAGGACAGGGCGGCCGCAATAAACCCACCCACAACGGCTGAACGCAGAACCATGCTAATCTCTCCGAATCATGCGGATAGTTTTCCGCCATGTCCTGCCCGGCTTGTCACAAGGGGGCGCTACGGATCAACCGGCTATTACGTATGCGAATGTTGGGCATGCACATGCAGGACTGTTCTTCGCGTAAGAATCGGAAAGACCGATGCCCTCTATTCCTTGGAAACCTCATCCCCGCCGTATTTGTAATCCAGAAACCGCGTCTGAATGGCGAGGTTGTCGATCGAGCCCTCCGCCAACTGCCGGGTCACGCTGTCGATCTCGGTGCTGATCCGCCCAAGGCTGGCGGCAAGCTGCTCGTCAGGCGAAGCATCGCCCTGCTTTTGCGAGCGCAGAGGCTGAGGGATAGCGGTGTAGGCATTCACCAGATCGGGCAGGTTCTGGCCGACCAGCGTACGCACCTGCGCCACGGCGGGCGTGCTTTCATCCAGCTTGTCGAGTTGCGTGCCGAGCAGATCCAACTGCCCGCCGATCTGGCCGACCAGGTTCAGTGCAGGCGCGGGCAGGGCGGGGCGCTGCGCCTCCAGCCAGAGCTGCGTGTTGCCCACCAGCGTCTTGGCGGGGGCCTTGCGCAGATCGTCCAGCTTGGGGATCTTCACCGCGGTTTGGCGCCCCAGGGCCAGCACCGCCACGGCGATTAGCGCCAGCACAACCACCACCAGAATGGTGCTGATGGCGTGGAGGATAAACGACCCCATGCCGATCAGCGCCAGACCGGCAATCAGCGCCACCATGATCTTGCGCAACTGGCGCCACTGCGCCTCACGCCGGATCGCTGCCGAGCGCTGGCCGATGGCACCTTGCACGCGGCGGCCACCGGCGCGCTGCTGGTTCAACGTCGAACGCGCGGCGGCCAGGATCGCATCGGAATCGCGGGCTGAATCCGCCATGGCTCAGCCTTCCAGCGAGAGCAGGTTGGGCGTGTCATGCGCCACCTGCGCCTGGGCCGTGCCCTGAGCGCGGGCGATATAGGCGCGCGATTTCTCGACCTCGCCCGAGAGCGTGTTGACCGTCTGCTTCATCGAATCGAGCGCCTTCAGCTTGAAGGTGTCGATCGTGTCCATCGTGTCATAGATGTTCTGGAAGGCGCGCTGCAGCGTCTCGACCGGGATGGTGCTGCTGGCGGCCTGCTCGTGGATTTTGCTGGTCTGGTCCTTCAGCAGGGCGCTGGTCGAATCGATGATGTTGGCGGTGGTGGTGTTGAGCGCGGTGATCTGCCCCAGCACCAGCCGCTGGTTGGTCATGGCCTGCGCCACGGTCACGGCGGTGCGCAGCGCGCCCACGGTGGTGGTGCTGGCGCGCTCGACGCCCTTGATCAGCTCGACATTGTTCTTCTTGACCAGATCGAGCGCCAGATAGCCCTGCACCGTCACCGCCATCTGCGTCAGCAGATCCTGCGTGCGCTGGCGGGTGTAGAACAGTGCCGATTCGCGCAGGGCCTTGGCCTTGGCGGGATCGGTGGCGTCCAGATCGTTCGCCTTGTCCTCGATCTTCTCGTCCAGCTTCTTGGAGATATGGATCATCTGTTCGAGGCTGCCCATCGCCTCCCACAGCTTGCCGCGCTCCACATCGATGGCGGCATTGTCCATCAGCAGCTCGTCCTTGCCGCTGGAGAGCTTGTCCAGCACGGCCTTGATATGGCTCTGCGCCGAGACATAGCCGTCGAAATATTTCTTCACACTGCCGCCGAAGGGGATGATCCCCAGCAGCTTGCGCGGCTTCCCCATGATGCCCGATTTGCCCGGATCGAGATCCTCGACCGTCTTGCGCAGTTCGAGCAGATTGGCGCCCACGCCGCTGTCCTTGTCCATGGCGCGGATGGGCCGGTCGAGGAAGCGGTTGGACAGGCCGGCGGCGGCCGCGATCTCCTTGCGGCCCATGGAAGTGAGCTGGTCGACGCGCTTGCCGAATTCCGGGCTGGCCGAATCCTGCGCCACCAGATCGGCGACAAAGGCATCGACTTTCTGGTCCAGCTTGCTGGTCTGCTCGTTCGACAGCGGCACAAGCCCGGCGGCTTGTGCGGGCGCGACCACCGGCACCGGATCGGGCGGCGTCAGCGTGATGGTGGGAGCATCGAGTTGCGTGGGCGTGGAGGCCATGGGCACCTGCTTTTCGTCAACGACATGAATGGCCTTATGATGTGGGGCATCAAGCCGCTGACTGCAAGCTGTATTGCGAGACTAAGGCGCTTGGCGCGCGGCAGACGGGCTTTGCGCCGCGACCAGACCAGATCTGTCGAGCGGTTGCGTGCCGGCATGCCCACCCAGTGCCAGCAGATTGCCCTGAGCCCGCCGCGCGATACGGACCATGGCCTTTTTCCGGGCCTTGCGGTCGAAATTCAGCGCCGCCGTCAGGGTTTTGGCGATGACTGCGGCATCGGGCGGCCCGCTGATGCGGATCGAGGGAATGCCAAAATCGCGGCACAGCGCGCGCATCTTGTCCGATCCATCATCCACCACCAGCAAGGCTCCGTCCGACAAAAGGGTGAAGATGCTGGCATGGAGCCGGTTGGTGATGGTCAGCATGGCATGGCGATAGGCTTCGCAGAGGGTGGAAAGCTGGCTGTCGTCCAGCTTCTGGGCATCGTTGAGGTCGTAATAGGCGATCAGCCAGTCGGCGGCCCCGCCATCGACCTCGGGTCTGGGGTCATGGCAGGCCAGCACCAGCGGCGCCTTGGGCATCTGTTGCCGCACGCAGGCCAGCAGGGTGGGAAAGCCGTCGCCATCGATCGAGCGGCCCTCGCTGCCTTCGATGCAGGGAGCGATCAGGACGGTGGTGCGCTCGCTGTCCGGCGCGGTGAGGCTGCGGTGCAGAGTGCCCGGCAGAAAGGCCATATCGGCGCTCTGCACCACCGTGCGTGCCGGAAACAGCCGCCTTGCGTGATCCAGCGAGCGCGCATCGCGCACGGCAATCCGCTCGCCCGGCCTGAACACCAGACGCCACAGGCTGCGCGTCAGCCGCCCGCGCACCGGCCCGACGCCCATGCCCCATCCCGACACCCTGCCGCCGCCCAGCCTGACCAGCATCAGGGTCCAGATCATGGCGATCAGGCTGGGCAGCGAGACATTGCCCCGCACCATCTGCCCGCCACCGATCACCGCATCGCAGCGTGGGGCCAGACGCAGCAGGGCCGCCAGCTCGCGTTCCGAGACGATGGTGGCCCCGAGAGCCTCGACCTGTCGGGCGATCACGGGCGGCGGAGGCGCCCATTGGCGAACATAGACCTGCCGTCCCTGGCTTCGCCCCGCCGCCACGCTCTGGGCCAGCAGGGCCAGATCGCCCAGATTGACCAGCGTATCGCAAAAGATCAGCAGGGGGCGCTTGCTCAAGGTCGCATCCTTTATGGTGGGAACCATCGGAGCCGAGCATGCGCAGCGCATCCTCATCCGCCAAGGCGAGGAAGCAACCGTTACGAAGGCAATTCAGCGCATTGTCCGCAATCCGGGCCTCATCCCCTCCATTCCGGATATGGATGCCCGAAGCCCAGACAGCAAAACGGCCCGGTGCGACAGTCGCACCGGGCCGTTCCACAAGCCTGTTCTCAGCGGGGCGCGATCATGCCGCCAGCTGGAACGGCTCGATCTCGCCGGAGAGATACAGCTTCTTGGCCTTGGCGCGGCTCAGCTTGCCCGAGGAGGTGCGGGGCAGCGTGCGCGGCGGCACCAGCTCGACCACGGCCGGATGGCCCAGGATCGAGCGGACCTTCTCGGCCACGGCATTCTTCAGCTTGACGCGCTCTTCGGGGTCGGAGACGCGGCAGTGCACCAGCACGGCGGCGGTTTCCTCGCCAGCGGCGGTCTCAAGGCTGAAGGCGGCGATGTCGCCCTGATGGAAGCCGGGAAGCTGTTCCACGGCCCATTCGATGTCCTGCGGCCAGTGGTTCTTGCCGTTGATGATGATCATGTCCTTGGCGCGGCCCACGATGAACAGATAGCCATCCACCATGTAGCCCATGTCGCCGGTGTCCAGCCAGCCGTCGACCATGCAGGCCTCGGTCGCTTCGGGATCACGGAAATAGGAGTGCATGACGCTGGGGCCCTTGCACCACACCTTGCCGATGTGATGGTCGGCCTGAATGTGGCCGACGCCGTCGCGGATTTCGACGACCATGTCCTTCACCGGCTTGCCGCAATTGACGATGGCGCGATAGCGGGCCGGACGCGAGAGATCGCGCGGCGTGCCCGACAGGCGCTCTTCCTCGACCAGCTCGACGCGGATGCCTTCGCCCGGCGGCATGATGGTGACCGACAGCGTCGCCTCGGCCAGACCATAGGAGGGCAGGAAGGCGCTGGCCTTGAAACCGGCGGGGGCAAAGGCGTTGACGAAGCCCTGCATCACGTCCGGGCGGATCATGTCGGCGCCATTGCCGGCCAGACGCCAGCGGTGCAGGTCGAAACGCTCGTCCACATGGGTCTGGCTGGAAATGCGGCGGGCGCAGATGTCATAGCCGAAGGTGGGCGAATAGCTGATCGAGGTGCCCTCGTTGCGGCTGATCATGTCGAGCCAGGCGAGGGGACGACGGGCGAAATCCTCGGTGCGCAGATAGTCGGTCGACACCTGATTGGCGATGATCGACAGGAAGCAGCCGACCAGACCCATGTCGTGATACCAGGGCAGCCAGCTGATGCAGCGATCGCTCTCGATCAGGCTCATCGCCTCGCCATGGCCGGCCAGATTGTTGAGCAGCGAGGCATGCGTCACGGCCACGCCATGCGGGAAGCGCGTCGAGCCGCTGGAATATTGCAGATAGCAGATGTCATCGCCCGACACGGCGGGCAGATCGGCGGGGACGACAGGCTCGCCATAGAGCACGTCCCAGCCAAGGCCGAGGCAGGCAGCGCCATTGGCATCGTTATGGGCGGCGGTGGCGGCATCGCCCATCGCGGCGATCTCGGGCGGATAGAAGAACAGCGACGGGTCCGAGCTGCGAAGCTGAACGGCGAGCTGGTCGATGTAATTGTCCTTGCCGCCAAAGCTGGTGGGCAGGGGCAGCGGCACCGGCCAGGCGCCGGCATAGACCGCGCCGCAGAACAGGGCGGCGAATTGCGGGCCGGTCTCGGCCACCAGGGCGATGCGGTCGCCCTTCTTCACGCCGCGCGCGATCAGGCGATAGGCGACGCCCAGCGCGTCCTTGCGTAGTTCCGAGAAAGGATAGGGGCGCGTCAGATTGCCGCGCGGATCGTGGAAATTCATGCCCCGGCTGCCGCTGGCGGCATAGTCCAGCGCCTCGCCAAAAGTGCCGAAGGTGCCCAGACGACGGGGCACCGAACACGCGTTGGGCGTGGGCTGCAGAATGGTTTCGCTGCGTTCAAGCACGTTTGTTTGCGACACTTCGCTCATGGGTCTCGGGTCCATCGGTCTCGGCCCTCCTCTCGCATCCTCCGGCGGGGCGCTTTAGGGGAGGCGCCTCCGTGTGTATCCGGCTGATTCGGCCGCGAGAGACGGAAGGCCGGGTTCAAAAACTGTCTGTTCACCACCTTGCAGGGGCAGCGGCAGGCTCCCCTTTGCGGCGCGACTGTGGCACGATTAAGGCCGCATGATGGACAATAAGGCAGATATGGACAGCCAGGACGATTTACCATCCCGTGGGCGCCCATCCCGTGATCGCAAGGAGCGCAAGGCCCCGCGCCCGCTGGCCCCCGCGCGGCTGGAGGAGATGGCGCTGGCCTATGTCGCGCGCTTCGCCACCAGCGCGGGCAAGCTGGAAGCCTATCTGGCCCGCAAGCTGCAGGAGCGCGGCTGGGACGGCGAGGGGGACGGGCGCGAGGCCATCGCGGCGCTGCTCGCGCGCTTTGCGGAGCTTGGCTATGTCGATGATGCCGGTTTCGCGCGGATGCGGTCCACCAGCCTGCTGCGCCGGGGTTATGGGGCAAGGCGCATCGCCCAGGATCTGAATGCGGCGGGGATCAGCGAGGCGATCCGCTCGGATCATGCCCCCGACGAAGGTGCCGCCCGCCGCGCGGTTTTCGCGCTCGCCCGGCGCAAGGGGCTGGGGCCTTTCACGCGCGGGCTGGGCGAGGGCGAGAGGCTCGATCCGGCCCTGCGCGAAAAGCAGATGGCCAGCCTGCTGCGCGCCGGGCACGCCATGGGTGTGGCCCGCGCCCTGCTGGCCCAGACCTCGCCGGAAGAGGCGGAAAGCTGGGTGGCGGAGGCCGGAGAAACGCCGTCGGGCGGATTTTGGGACTGATCCTGCCTCTTTCGCCTTATCGCCTATTGCCCTTGCCCCCTTTCCTCCGCTAGGCGGCAGGCGTAATGCTTGGCTTTGGCCTGGCTTTGTCTTTTGAAGGATGTGTCCGATGCTCTTCACCTGGTGGAACGGTTCGACGTTCGGAACCTGGCTCAACAACAAGCTGCACGGTGAGCATGTCGGCACCGACTTTCAGGGCAACAAGTATTACCGCAGCACCAAGAAGATCCCCGCTGGCGCCAACAGCCCCTTCGCCGGGCGTGAGCGTCGCTGGGTGATCTACAACGGCAACAATGATTCCAGCCGCGTGCCCGCCGAATGGCACGGCTGGCTGCACAATTCCTATGACGGCGTGCCCGAGAGCCATCTGCCCCCGCCGCGCATCTGGGAGGTGGAGTACACCCCCAACGCCACCGGCACCGCCAAGGCGCATCACCCCGCCGGTTCGCTGGCCGCTGGTGGCCATCGCCCCGCCGCGACGGGCGATTACGAAGCCTGGTCGCCCGAGGCTTGAGCGCAAGCTGAGCGCCGGGCGTCCTGCTGATGGTCCTTTCCGTTCTGCGAGTCGCCCCGGTGTTGCGCGGGCTTCGTCCGCGCGCCTTGGTGTGTGCGGGCGTGGCCCTGCTGGCGCTGGGCGGCTGCCAGAAGATCGGCGGCGGTGACAGTTCGGACAAGGATGCGCCCAAACCCACCGCGCGCCCCGCTGGCGGTACGGTGGAGACGCAGTATGGCACGCCGGTCAAGGACCGGGTCGCCACGCTGGGCATCATCAACAAGCGCAACAATCTGACCGAAGAGTTCAAGCTCAAATCGGGCGAGCAGCGCACCATCGGCAATGTGGTGGTGCGTCTGGCCACCTGCGAGAAGACCGCGCCCTGGGAAAGCCCTCAGGAGATCGGCGCTTTCGTGCAGGTGCTGGTGCATGAGCGGACCAGCGTGTCGCAGCCGCTGGTGTGGCGCAAGGTGTTCTCGGGCTGGCTGTTCAAGAACAGCCCCTCGCTCAATGTCGTCGAGCACCCGGTCTATGACGTCTGGGTCAAGGACTGCGCGATGAAATTCCCCGGCGAGGAAGAAGCACCGGAAGACTTCAAGGCCGCCTCCAAGGCGCCGAAGGCTTCGGGCAGCGCCAGCACGCCGGTGGTGACCCCGCCGCCGGTGCTGCCGGGCGGGAATGAGGCTGATGGCGGGGATGCTCCGCCTACCAATTGAGGTTTGGCCAATTGAGGTTTGGCCAATTGAGGTTTGGCCAGTTGATGCGCCTGCTGTGCGCTCAGCAATTCGGCCGAGCGGTGCGAGGTTTCATAGCCCTCGCCCCTTTGCGCATGGCGCAGCAGCGAGAGATAGCGCTTCTGGCTGATCTCCACCGCCCCTAGCGAGGCCAGATGCGGTGTGATGAACTGGCAGTCGAGCAGCTCGACCCCGCCCATGCGCAGCGCCACCACCAACCAGGCCAGCGCCACTTTCGATGCCTCGCTGACGCGCGAGAACATGCTTTCCCCGCAGAACACCCGGTCGAAACCCACGCCATAAAGGCCGCCCACCAGCACGGGCGCGCCATCGGGCCCATCCTGCCAGCATTCGAGCGAATGGGCGAAACCCAGCGTATGCAGCTTTTCATAGGTGCCCGCGATGCGATGGCTGATCCAGGTTTCCCCTGATGCTTCCTCGCCCGAATCGCCGCTGTGCGCCATGCGGGGGGCGGCGCAGGCGGCCAGCACCTGTGAGAAGGCTGCGTTGCAGGTGACGCGCAGCCTGCCGCGCCTCAGCGTGCGGGCCAGCGAATGCGAGCAGCGAAACCTGTCGAGCGGCAGGATGCCACGCCGCTTGGGCTCCACCCAGAAGATGTCGGGGTCGTCGCGCCGGTCGGCCATGGGAAAGATACCGCTGCGATAGGCCAGCATCACCAGTGACGGGTCGATGAGGGGGCTGCTGCGATCATCCATCGTCCCATTATAGCAGTTCGTCGCGCCTGACCCAGATATTGCTGACACCGAAATGGAGCGTGGCTGTGAATAAACTCGGAAAATTTCACATCGGCCTGCCTGTTTGCCCTTGCCATCCCGGTTCGCTCGCTCTAGTGGCCGCGAACCCCGCAGGAGCGTAGCTCAGTTGGTAGAGCATCGGTCTCCAAAACCGAGGGCCGTGGGTTCGAGTCCCTCCGCTCCTGCCATTTTCGAATGGCGACAGGGTAAAAATTGAGGCGGTTCATGCTAAGCGTGAACCGCCTCAATTGTTTTCGCGCCTGGCGCATCCTGGCCGACGGGACGATGCGCATGATGGTGGCGATTCGTGCCACCATGCCGCTGCCGCGAACAGCCTTGTGAATTCATGTGAAAATCCCTCGCCAGACAGCGGCTTGGCGGTGTTCCATTTGCGCGTTTTCTTGCCGATCAGCCGATTTTCGTGGATCAACCCTCTGCCAGACGAACGGGATCGATGCCCCGCATCACTCAGCAGGTGGCTTGATTTCGTCGGAGCGGCGGCTAACAGGCGTGGTTTGCACAAAAGCGTCCTTTGAGGGCGCCTGTGCGTTTTTACGATTTTGAACACGGCCTCGCACGGGATGGCGGCGCTCGGGGGATAGGGTATCCATGTTGCTTCGCACGGCCGATGAGGCATTGATCCGGTCGCGATCCTGGTATCGCTCGGCGTCGGTGTGGGCGGCGCTGATCCTTGCTCTGGCATCGGCACTGCCGGTGCTGATGGCGCCGCATACCGAGATGATCGATTTCCCCGCGCATATGGCGCGTTATGCGGTCATGCTCGATCATGGCGCCAATCCGTGGTTCGCCCAATATTACAGCTTCGAATGGAAATGGACCGGCAATCTGGGCGTCGATCTGCTGATCTTCCCCTTCGCCAAAATCTTCGGGCTGGAAGCGGGCGCGCGGATCATCGTCGCGCTGGTGCCGCCGCTGACGGGCATCGGCATCGTGTGGAGCGAATGGGCGCTGCGCCGCCGGATCGGCGTGGGCACGCTGCTGGGCCTGTCCTTCATCTGGTCGCCGATGCTCAATCTGGGGCTGGTCAATTATGCGCTGGGGCAGGCGCTGGCGCTGATCTTCTTCGCCGCCTGGGTGGAGATGGGGCCGCGCGGCGTATGGCAGCGCGCCATGGACTGGCGCTGGCTGCTGCTGTTGGCGGCGGGGCTGGTGGTATGGGTCAGCCATATCTCGGCCTGGGCGGTGCTGATCGTGATGGTCGCGGGCGCCGATTTCAGCCAGCGGCTGGGCGAGGGCTGGCGGCGCTGGTGGCGCCCCGCGCTCACCAGCCTGCCGATGTTCGTGCCCGTCATCGTGATGGTGCTGATCCCCGGCACTTCCAGCGACAACAGCTATGGGCGTTTCTGGTGGCTCTACAAGAAGTCGACCTGGGAACGCGCGATGCGCGACACCAACTGGCTGCTCGACCATGTGTCGCTCTGGGCGATGGGCAGCGCGATCGTGCTTGGCCTGTTGCTGACGGCGCTGTCCATGGGGCTCAAGCGCTGGAAGGGCGGCTGGTGGTTCCTTGACGGGCGGCGCTGGATCGACGGCCGTCTGGGCTGGGCCGGGCTTGGCCTGCTGATCCTGAGCTGGGTGGTGCCCCGCCATATTTCGGGCGGCGATCTGGCCGACTATCGCCTGATCACCACCGGGCTGATGGTCTGCGTGATGGCGATCGACTGGTGTCCGCCATGGTGGGTGCTGAGCGCGCCCGCGGGTCTCTATGCCGTGCGTCTGGCGACCACCACGCTGAGCTGGCAGGAAGATTCGCGCCAGACCGACGAGATCCTCACCGCGCTGAACTATCTTCCCGAAGGCGCCAAGGTGGCCAGCGTGGTGCTGACCCCGCGCGAATTCTGGTGGTTCAACAAGCAGGAGCATGTCGGCGGCTACATCGTGATCCGGCGCCATGCGCTGGTGAACATGAATTTCGCCCTGCCGCATATCCATATGCTGCATGTGAAGGAGGGCGGCCCCGGTTTCGCCGACCCCTCGCACCGCTTGCTGCAGTCGATCTACCAGCCGGTGCGGCTTGACTGCATCCGTCCGGCCTATCATGCCGACTGGCTGCTCTATGTCGGCGCCAAGGTGCCTGAAACGCTGCCGGATCACGCGCAACTGGTGTGGCAGGGCAAGGATGTGCTGCTGGCCCAATTGCCCAACACCGGCATCGTGCCCGATCGCTGCAAGAAGCCGCGTCTGCCCGATTCGCCGGCGCAGCGGAAGATCGACGCCAAGCTCAAGCATATGCCTGACCTGAAGCTGGAGGGCAGCGCCAATCCTCACCCGCCGCGTGATGATGACTGAAGCGCGGCGTCTCGGGCGTTTTGCGCGCCCGGTGCTTGCAAAATCCGGCTGTCCGCATTAAGTCCAAAGAAACCTCCCGACATGGATGTTCTGAAAAGCCCCTCCCGGACCTGATCCGGGGCGGCGCGGAGCCCTTGGCGGAAGGCATGATGAAACTGCCAAGGATGTGACAGGCATGAATGACCGCGCCGCCAATGACGGAGCCAAGCTGAGCCCCGGCGAATTCATCAATCAGGTGAAGGTCGAGGCACGCAAGGTGGTGTGGCCCACCCGTCAGGAAACGCTGACGACCGGTATCTTCGTCGGCATCCTGATGCTGATCCTGGCCGTGTTCTTCCTGGGCATCGACACCGTGTTCGGCAAGCTGGTGCAGTTCCTGCTGTCCCTGGCGTAAGCTTCGCGCCCGTTTTCACCCATTCATTGCGCTTCTGGCGCAAACCATTGACGACAAGAGGCAAACATGGCCCGCTGGTATATCATTCACGCCTATTCCGGCTTTGAGAGCAAGGTCAAGGAAGCCATCATCGCCGAGGCCGAGCGCCTGGGTCTGGAAAAGCTGGTCGAGCAGATCGAGGTGCCTTCCGAGCAGGTGACCGAGGTCAAGCGCGGCAAGAAGGTTCAGGTCGAGCGCAAGACCATGCCCGGCTATGTGCTGGCCAAGCTGGCGATGAACGACGACATCTACCACCTGGTGAAGAACACCGCCAAGGTGACCGGCTTCCTGGGCCTGAACGGCAAGCCGCAGGCGATCAGCGAGCGCGATGCCGAGCGTTACTTCGGCAACCGCGAGGTTGTCGCCTCGCAGGTCAAGAAGCATGTCGCGGTCGATTACGAGATCGGCGATTCGGTCAAGGTGCTCGACGGCCCGTTCAGCAGCTTCACCGGCATCGTGGAAGAGCTGGATTTCGACAAGAACCGCGTCAAGGTGTCGGTGTCGATCTTCGGCCGCGCCACCCCGGTCGAGCTGGACTTCGAGCACGTCGAACTCTCGAAGTAAGCCTTTCCGCTTTTTGCGGGAAACGGAAAACGGGCCCTGAAAGGGGCCTGTTTTGTTTGTGGGCGCTGTTTGGCACCGGTTCTTAACCATCGTGCGGGTAGAGGCGTGATGGTGCATTCGCGGAACCATCATGCTTAACGCCCCATCCACCGTTTCAGACAGGGCGCCCCGTCTTGCCCGGCTCGACGGCTTGCGCGGCGTGGCCGCCTTCGGTGTCGCGCTGCATCATATGTTTTATTACATGGGAGGCTGGCCTCTCGCGCCAGTGCCCCTCCGCTGGATGACCGATTGGCTCTGGACGTCGGGCTGGAGCCTTGTCGATTTGTTTTTTCTGTTATCGGGAGCGGTGTTCACGCACGTCTATGGAGCGCCGGGGCAATTGAAAAGCGCCTCGGCGCTTGGCGATTTCTGGGTCGCACGGGTGGCGCGCCTGTGGCCGCTTCATCTGGTGATGCTGGGGTTCTTCGCTCTCTTCGCATGGGGTGAGCCAGCTCATGATGGGCCGCATTTTCTGGCTCATCTATTGATGCTGCAGGGCTTTGTTGCGCCCGTTGTACGAAGCTTCGACAATGCGGCGTGGTCGCTGACTATCGAGCTGACCTGTTATGCGATCTTTTGCCTGGCCAGCTGGCTAGGCGGACGCCGGGGCGGTTGGATTGTTGGCCTTTCATGGGGCGCGGGGCTGTGGTGGTGCGCCATGGTGGGGCAGCCGGGTGGCCCCTGGGTCGCTGACGCCCTGCCGCGCGGCTTGCTGGGCTTCTTCGGCGGGATGTTGCTGTGGCGCAACCACCGCCATCTGGAGCGCGTGCCGACGGCGATTTGGGGGCTGCTGGCCATGGCGGGTTTCTGGTGGCAGGTGGGGGATTATAGTCCGTTGGTGCCTCTGGGCCTGCTGGTCTGGCCGTCGCTGCTGATGCTGGCGCTGCGCTTCCCTTTGATGGAGGCTAGGCTGATGCTGTGGCTGGGGGAGCGCTCCTATGGCATCTATCTGGTAAATATGGGGGTGATCCGCGCCTTGCGGAGCGTCCTGCCCTTGGCGCAGCTTGAACGGCCGATGATGTTGCTGGTTCAACTGCTGGCTGCTGGACTCATTCTCGTTCTGGCGGACGCTGCCTATCGGCTCGTGGAAGTGCCATCGCGCAGAATGATCCGCGCGCGCTGGAGTGCGTGGCGCACAGGTTTCGCGACGGGAAGGGAGCAGATGGCATGAGCTCTCCCTGCCGTGTGCCGCAGTATTCAGGAGACTGCGGATGGGGATAACGGCACAAGAAGGCCGAGTTCGCCTGACCCGGCTGGACGCCTTGCGCGGTTTGGCGGCCATGGGTGTGGTTGTCTATCACATGGCCAGTTGGCCGCATCTCCATCCTGTGCTGATCTGGCCTTTCCATTGGTTGTTTGGCTGGGGCTGGACACTGGTGGATCTGTTCTTCGTGCTTTCCGGCTATGTCTTCGCTCATGTCTATGGAGCGCCGCAACAGCTTGGCCGTCCCGGCGCGCTGGCAGATTTCTGGGTGGCGCGGGTGGCCCGGTTGTGGCCATTGCATCTGGTGACGCTGGGAAGCTTCGCGCTCTTCGCATGGGGCGGTGACAACACGATCCGCACTCTGGCGTGGCATCTGGCGATGCTCCAGGGCTTCGATCCTGTCGCCGCCACCGCCTTCAATGGGGTGAGTTGGTCGATTAGCATTGAAATGGCCTGCTATGCGCTGTTCAGCTTGGGCGCGCGCGCCGGAGATCGTGCGCTGTTGGCGGTCAGCCTGCTGATGGTGATGGTCTGTGGAGTGTGGCTGGCCTCTATGGGGTCTCTGCCGGGAGCCTGGACGGGGGAATTCCTGCCACGCGGCGGATTGGGGTTCTTTCTGGGGCAACTGCTCTGGCGGGGGCGAGGGCCTCTGGCGCGAGTGCCCTGGCTGGTGCTGGTGCTGGCCGCCGGAGCCGGTTTGTACTTCAATGACACAAGGATCGGCGCGCTGGTGCCCCTGCTGGTGCTGTCCTGGACGTCATTGGTGGTTCTGGCCTTGCGTCTGTCTCTGCTGGATCGCGGGCTGTTTTTATGGCTCGGCGAACGCTCCTTCGGCCTCTACATGATGCATATGCTGGTGGTCGAAACGGTCGATACGATCTGGCCGCCGCAAGGATTGAGCATGGCGGCCCTGGCGCTGAGCCAGGCTATGATCCTGCTGCTGGCCCTGCTGGCGGCCGAGGCGGCCTATCGGCTGGTCGAAGTGCCCGCCCGCCGCGCGATCCGCGCTCGTTGGGCCGCGCGCCAGGCGCATGATCCGGCAGCGGGCATGCAACCTGCCTGATTTTTGCTTGCTTTTTCGCCTGATCCGTCTAAGGGCACCGCTTCCCGGTGGCATGCGCCGCCGGGTGTCCGTGCGGGAGGGGCTCCGCCCCGCTTGACCGCTTGACTTGAGGGGGCTGGCCCAAACCATCCCCGACAGAGTGAAAGGAGGCCACTGTGGCCAAGAAAATTGACGGTTACATCAAGCTGCAGATCGCAGCTGGTGAAGCAAAGCCCAGCCCGCCGATCGGCCCCGCACTGGGTCAGCGCGGCGTGAACATCATGGGTTTCTGCAAGGAATTCAACGCCGCGACTCAGGAAGTCGAAAAGGGCACCCCGCTGCCGACCATCATCACGGTCTATTCGGACAAGTCCTTCTCCTTCGTGACGAAGACCCCGCCCGCCACCTTCTTCATCAAGAAGGCTCTGGGCCTGAAGTCGGGTTCGAAGGCTCCCGGCAAGGACAGCGTCGGCCAGATCACGCGTGCTCAGCTCGAGTCGATCGCCGAGTCCAAGATGAAGGACCTCAACGCCAACGATATCGTCGCTGCCGCGAAGATCATCGAAGGTTCGGCCCGTTCGATGGGCCTGAAGATTGTGGAGGGCTGACACCATGGCCAAGCTGACCAAGAAGCAGAAGTCGCTCACCGAAAAGCTGGGTGACAACCAGAACCTGCACGGCATCGACGATGCCATCCAGTTCCTGAAGGACCTCAAGAGCGCCAAGTTCGACGAGACCCTCGAGATCTCGCTGAACCTGGGCGTTGACCCCCGCCACGCCGACCAGATGGTCCGCGGCATGGTCACCCTGCCCTCGGGCACCGGCAAGGACGTCAAGGTTGCCGTCTTCGCTCGTGGCGACAAGGCTGAGGCCGCTCTGGCCGCCGGCGCCGACAAGGTTGGTGCCGAGGACCTGCTGGAAGACATGCAGGCCGGTAACCTCGACTACGGTCGCGTCATCGCCACGCCCGACATGATGGGCGTCGTGGGTCGCCTCGGCAAGCTGCTGGGCCCCAAGGGCCTGATGCCGAACCCGAAGCTGGGCACCGTGACCCCGAACGTCGCTGAAGCGATCAAGGCTGCCAAGGGCGGCCAGATCGAGTTCCGCGTCGAAAAGGCCGGCATCATCCACGGCGGCATTGGCAAGCTCTCGTTCTCGAACGAAGCGCTGCGCGCCAACTTCGACGCTTTCGTCGATGCCATCGTCAAGGCCAAGCCGTCGGGCGCCAAGGGCAAGTACCTGCGCAAGATCGGCCTCTCGACCTCGATGGGCCCCGGCCTGAAGGTCGACCTGAGCCAGGTGCAGGGCGGCTGATTTTTCAGTCGTTTTGCTGACAGAGATTGGGCCGGGAGGGAAACCTTCCGGCCTTTTCTTTTGTCTGCGGTGCAGGAGGGAAGAAAAGAAAATGCGAGGGTGTTACACCCTCGCGCTCCCGGAACGTCTTCCGACGATGCGGCAGTGGCTCCCGATCCGAGCGCCCGGCCTCTCCACCTGCGTAACGCAAGGCGCCGCAGGCAGCGGATATCATAGGCTGCGCTTGGGATATGAAAGCCTGCGGCGCGGCAAGCTGGGCGCAAGGCTGAACCCGGTGCGCCACGTAGACATTAAAGGGAGCGCGAGGGCGATGGCCCTCGCATTTCCTCTTAACTTCTTGCCTTAATACCTTGAAAAACCTCAAGCCCGCCCAGTCTGCCCGGACAGATGCGAAGGATCGATCCCTTCCGCCATCCAGATCGCATGCCATCGATCATCGACGGGTGTTTCGAACAGAATACGCGGATGGCTGTCAGCGGCGAACCAGCCGTGCTCTCGCATCTCATCCTCAAGCTGCCCGGCGCCCCAGCCTGAATAGCCCAGCGCCACCAGCCAGTGCCTTGGCCCATGGCCTTGCGCGATGCTGGTGAGGATCTCGCGGCTGGCGGTCACGGACCACAGCGGGCTGGGCGTGATCGTGCCCGCGCCCGTGTAGTCGGGCGAGTGGATGACGAAGCCGCGCTGTGGCTCGACCGGGCCGCCGAAGTGGATCGCGGCATCCGGCGCCGTGCCGGGGTCGATCTCCAGATCTTTCAGCAGCATGTGGAGCGAAATGCCGTCCAGCTCATGGCCGATGCCAATGCCCATCGCGCCATCGGCATTGTGGAGGCACAGGGCGATCACCGCATCCTCGAAGCGAGTATCGGGCATGCCGGGCAGGGCGAGCAGCAGGTGCCCGTCGAGGTGGCAGGCATCGAGAGAGGGGGCCACAGTCATAGGCCCAAGGTAAGGCGAGCTGCCGCCCGGCGCAATGGGCAGAAGCTCCGCTTCAGCGCAGATTGGCCGACGTATAGCACTCCACCACCAGGGCCAGCACGCGATGATCGGGCAGGCGGAGCAGGGCGCGGTTGGCAAGGATCGTGTCGGCGGGGCAGCCGGGCAGCGGGCCACGGCGGCTTGCCAGCTTTTCGCGGCTGAAATGCAGCGCGGCGACGGCCTTGCCGAAAGGGGTGTCGGTGGTGGCCAGCAGCTTGTTCATCTCGGGCGTCAGCAGCTCGGGATTGTACCAGTTGTGCGCCTCGGAGAGCACGTGGGGCCCACAGCTCAGGCGCACATGGCGGTAGCCGGGGTCTTCGGTGCCCAGCGTTTCGGAGAGGTCGGGAGCGGGCAAGGCGTCCTCGCCCTTGACCAGCGTGGCGGTGATGCGCGGCTCGGGCATCATCTTGCGCTGGCCGCACCATTGGGTGAGCGCCATGGTGGCACTGTCGGTGCTGTTGAGCGTCGCCTCGAACTGGTCGATCAGCTTGCCGTGAGGGGCCTCGGGAGCGGCCTGGAGGGCGATCAGCAGGGGGAGCAGCATCAGATGCCTCCCTCGATCGCGTGATGTCCCTGAGCGGCCAGATCCTGTGTCAGTTGGGTGGTGCAGGCAGCCAGCTCTTCGGCATCGGTGGAGCGGATCACGAAATTGACCCCGGTCTTGCCATCACGGAAGAAGGGGTAACTGCCGATCTGCACACCCGCGAAAGCCTTTTCGGTGCTGGCGAGCAGGTCGGCGATCTCGCTTTCGCCCACCCAGCAGCCCAGCGTGGCCGAGAGCACCGGGGCGCCGCCTTCCAGCGATCCGGTCAGCGCGTCGAGCATGCCCGCGGTGATATGGGGCACGCCCGCCATGATGTAGATGTTGCCCCACTGGATGCCCGGCGCGCCGGAATAGCGGTTGGGGATCAGGCCGGCACCCTCGGGCACGCGGGCCATGCGCAGGCGGGCCTCGGTCAGCGTGCTGCCCTTGCTGGTGTAATAGGCCTCGAGGATGGCGCGCGCTTCCTCATGGACCACCACGGGCACGCCCAGCGCCTGAGCGATGGCATCGACGGTGATGTCGTCATGCGTCGGGCCGATGCCGCCGGTGGTGAAGAGGTAGTCGTTGCGCACCCGCAGCGCGTTCACCGCCTCGACGATGGCCTCGGTGACATCGGGCACCACGCGCACCTCGCGCAGGCGGATGCCCTGCACCCCCAGCCAACTGGCGATCTGGGCGATGTTCTTGTCATGCGTGCGGCCCGAGAGGATCTCGTCTCCGATCACGATCAGGGCGGCGGTGTAGATGCGGGCGGACTCGGGGGAAGCTGCTGACATGGAGGGAGGATTAGCGGGCGGGAGCCGGGCTGGGAAGGGGGGCTGACTTGCCCCCTTCATCGCCCACAAAGCCGATGTGCAGATCGGCGGCGGAGGAGAGTTTCAGCAGGCAGAGAAAGGCCTTGTCGGTCTCTGCGGCATTATGGCCGGGATTGGTAATGCGGCCCAGCGCCAGGCTGGGCTGACCGCCGCCGGGGGCACTGACCAGCTTGAGCATGGCCTTGCTGTGGGGCCCGCACAGATCGCCCAATTGCTTGGCCAGTGCCGGGGCATCGTTGCGCACCGCGTCGAGCTTGGCGATCTGCGGGGCAAGCTGGTCGCGCTCGATCATCTGCTGGCGCATGTCTTCCCCGTTGCTGAGCATGGCGGGCAGCAGGAAGCGGCGCAATTGCTGGGCCAGCGCCGGGGCATTGTCGCCGGGCCACAGCTTGTCGGCCACCATCAGCTTGGCGGCGCATTCGAGTTGCTGATCGCCGGGCGGGGTGGCCGGATTGAGGGTGACGGCATAGCTGTCATAGGCTTCCTCCACCTTGGCATGGGGAAAGCCGCAAGCTCCCATCTGCGCCCTGATGGCGTCCTGAGGGGAGGGCGAAGATGCATCCTGCGCAAGCAGGGCCAGGGCGAGAAGCAGCATGACAGCAAGGTGACATGGCTTGATCCGCGCGGCAATTGGCCTGCGCCGCGATGGTTGAAAAGGAAGGCGGTCTCCGCCCGACCGGATGCCGGCAAAAAGAAAGCCCGGTCTTGCGACCGGGCTATGAAAGTTTTGGGAGAGGATGCCTGAAAGGCCTGCTCCTTAAGCCGGAAAACGGTTGTTGTTGCAAATGCGAAAATGACGTAGTGCATTGCAATAAATGCAACTGAGGATTTCGTTCCAGCAATTCACCCTGCATTGAGGCACGGTTCGTCGCTGAAACGAGGTTAATTTTCGACAATCACCCCAAAAAGATCATGCGCATCGGCATCTTCGACATGCACGCGCACGATGTCGCCCGGCGCCAGATCCGCCGGCACATCGCGCAGCAGCACCTGCCCGTCGATCTCCGGCGCATCGGCCTGGCTGCGGCCGGTGGCGCCGCGATCGCCCTCTTCGTCAGCCTCGCCCACCTCGTCGATGATGACGGGAATGGTGCGGCCGATCTTGGCCTGCAACCGCGCGGCGCTGATCGCCTCGGTCTTTTCCATCAGGCGGGCGTAGCGCTCTTCCTTGACCGCCTCGGGCACGGCGCCGGGCAGATCGTTGGCGGTGGCGCCTTCGACGGGCTCGAAACGGAAACCGCCGACGCGGTCGAGCTGCGCCTCATCCAGCCAGTCGAGCAGATATTGGAAATCCTCCTCGGTCTCGCCGGGGAAGCCCACCACGAAGGACGAGCGGATCGCCAGATCGGGGCAGATTTCGCGCCACTTCTTCACGCGCTCCAGCACCTTGGCCTCGTTGGCGGGGCGCTTCATGGCGCGCAGCACATTGGGCGCGGCGTGCTGGAAGGGAATGTCGAGGTAAGGCGTGATCAGCCCCTCGGCCATCAGCGGAATGATGTCATCCACATGCGGATAGGGGTAGACGTAATGCATGCGCACCCAGGGCGGCGTGCCGTCGGCGGTGCGCAGATTGCCAAGCTCGCGCGCCAGATCGGTCATGTGCGCGCGGACCTCGCGGCCCTTCCACATGCGGCTTTCATGGCGGATATCAACGCCATAAGCCGAGGTGTCCTGGCTGATGACCAGCAGTTCCTGCGTCCCTGCCGCAACCAGCTTTTCCGCCTCGCGCAGCACGGCATCGATGCGGCGGCTCGCCAGCTTGCCGCGCAGTTGCGGGATGATGCAGAAGGAGCAAGAGTGATTGCAGCCTTCCGAGATCTTCAGATAGGAATAGTGGCGCGGCGTCAGCTTCACCTCGCCATCGCGGCTCGGGATCAGATCGACAAAGGGCCCCTGCGAGGGCGGCGCAGCGGTGTGCACCGCGTCGACCACCTGCTCATACTGATGCGCGCCGGTGACGGCCAGCACATCGGGGAAGCGGGCGCGGATCACATCGGCCTCATTGCCCATGCAGCCTGTCACGATCACGCGACCGTTTTCGGCAATCGCCTCGCCGATGGCGGCCAGCGATTCTTCCTTGGCGGAATCGAGGAAGCCGCAGGTGTTCACCAGCACCACATCGGCGCCGGCATAGTCGGGGCTCATGGCATAGCCATCGGCCCGCAAACGCGTGAGAATCCGCTCGGAATCGACAAGGGCCTTGGGACAGCCAAGGCTGACCATGCCGACCTTGGGAGCATCGGGAAGAACGGTGATCGTGTTTTCGCTGGACATAACGGACGCGCCCCTACACCCAAAGCGCCCAAAACGCTACTGCTGGCGTTATATCGTGAATGCGCGCGAAAGGATTGCACCTATGGGGCCCGTCAACTGGATCGCGGTGATCCTCGGAGCGGCGGTGGCCGCGGGCATCGCGTGGCCATGGTATGCCCTGTGCCGCCGCAGCGTGCCTCCGGCGTGGCGACTGCTGGCGCTGTTCATCCCCACCTCGCTGATCGGGCACAATTTCGCGCGGATCGGTGTGGATGCGCTGGCGGTGAAGCCATGGCTTTACTGGATGATGAGCGGGGGCTTTGCCTTGTCGATCATCATCCCCGCGCAGGTTGTGGCCGATGGGCGGCATGGGGTGGCTTGGCGGGAAACGCTGGTGGATGCCGGGTATTGGATGGTTGCGTTTCTGGGGATGGGGACGGTGTTCTGGGTTTTGAGGTAAGGGGTTGAAGGTAAGAAAGATGCGAGGGGGTTACCCCCTCGCGCTCCCATAACGTCTTCCGGCGATAGGGCGGTGATCCCGCATCGGAGTGCTCCGTCTCTCCACCTGCGCGAACCAAAGCGCCGCAGGCAGTGATCCATCAAAGCGGTCTTTGGGTTTTAAAGCCTGCGGCGCAGCGATCTTGGGCCCAAGGTCGAACCCGAAGCGCGACGTAGACAGTAAAGGGAGCGCGAGGGCGATGGCCCTCGCATTCCTCACTTTTTCTTCACGACCTTCTTAACAGCGAGCTTCTCCGCATTAACTACAACCGGAGCCGCAGGCAGCAAGCCCGCCGGATCGACGGGATGATTATCCTGCCGGATCTCGAAATGCAGCTCGTCGCGCGTGGCCTTGCCGGAGTGGCCGACCAGACCGATTCGTTCATGCGCCTTGACGGGATCGCCTTCCTTCACGGTGATCTTGTTGAGGAAGCCATAGGCCGACTGCCAGCCATTCCCGTGGTCGATCACCACCAGACGCCCGAAGCTGTCGGGCTCTTCCTTGGCGAAGAGCACGGTGCCCGATGCGACGGCACGCGCGGCGCTGCCTTCCGGCGCCACGATATCGAGCCCGTCGTGGAAGTTGGCCTTGCCGCGCGGGGTGTAGCCACGGCGTACGTTGCCGGCCAGCGGCCATGAGAAATGCGGCGCGCTTTTGGCCGAGCCGCCGTCGCCATGATCCGCCTTGGCCTCGCGCGGGGCGGGGGTGTCAGCGGGATCACTGTCGGCGGCCGGCTTGTCCTTTTTGGCGGGCTTGTCCTCTGACGGTGCGGCGGCGGCCTGCTTGCCCGACGACAGCATCGTCGGGATCAGCAGCGACTGCCCCACATCCAGCTTGGTGCCATCCTTCAGGCCGTTAGCGACCAGGATCGAGGACAGTGGCACACCATAGTGATAGGCGATGTCGAAGCCGGTCTCGCCTTCCTTCACCGTGTGGCGGCGGGTGCGGGGCAGCATCAGGCGTTGCCCGGCATGGACGTCATAGGGCGGCTTGATCGAGTTGGCCTCGATGATCAGGATGCGCGGCACCTTGGCGCGGTGAGCGATGCCCCCCAGCGTCTCGCCGGGCTTGACCATATGGACATGCTCGCGGTCGAGCGGGACGTCATTCTCGCCTTTGGCCTCGGCAGGCTTGTGCTTTTTCGCGGGCGCCTTTTCGGGCGCGGCAACAGCGGGAGCGGCGATCACCAGAGCTGCTGCCAGCAGCGGCAGCGCCTTCACGCCTGAAACCTTGCGCCCAGCGCGGCCAGAGAGGCATCATGCGTCAGGTCGAGCTGCAGCGGCGTCACCGAGACGAAACCGTCGGCAATGGCCTCCAGATCGGTGTTGTGGCCGGTGGTGTGCTCGATGCCATGCAGGCCGAACCAGAAGTAGCGATAGCCGCGCGGATCGGTCCCCTCGACCACCGAGCCGCGTGCGTAATCATGGAAACCCTGCCTCACCACGCGAATGCCCCTCACCTGATCGCCCGCAATCGGAGGGAAATTTACGTTAACCAAGGTGCGTGGCGCAATCGGGGCATTCACCAATGGCTGTAAAACTTTGTATCCCCATGCTTCCGCCGCCGAGAAGGACACCGAATCACCCATGCCCTCCTTGGAATAGACCTGGCTGAGCGCAATCGAGCGGATTCCGGCCAGCGCACCTTCCATCGCGGCGGAGACGGTGCCCGAATAGGTCACATCATCACCCAGATTGGCGCCGCGGTTGACGCCTGACAGGATCAGGTCCGGCGCGGCGGGCAAAATCTTCTTCAGCGCCATGGTCACCGAATCGGTGGGCGTGCCGCTGACGGCGAAACGGCGCTCCTCATACTGGCGCATGCGCACCGGGCGGCTGAGCGTCAGCGAGTGGCCCGCGCCCGACTGTTCCTCTTCGGGGCAGCAGATCCAGATGTCGTCGGAAAGCTGGCGGGCGATGGCTTCCAGCACCTTCAGGCCGGGGGCGTGGATACCATCGTCATTGGTCAGCAGGATACGCATGGGGCAACTTTCTATTGAATTCAGGGGCGCAGCACGTCGAGGCCGCCCATATAGGGGCGCAAGGCCTCGGGCACGGTCACGCTGCCGTCCTCGTTCTGGTAATTTTCCAGCACGGCGACCAGCGTGCGGCCCACGGCCAGACCCGAACCGTTGAGCGTGTGCAGGAAGCGCGTGCTCTTCTGGCCTTCGGGCTTGTAGCGAGCATCCATCCGGCGGGCCTGGAAATCGCCGCAGTTCGAGCAGGAGCTGATCTCGCGATACCTGCCCTGACCCGGCAGCCAGACTTCCAGATCGTAGGTACGGCGGGCCGAAAAGCCCATGTCGCCGGTGCAGAGCAGCATGCGGCGATAGGGCAGGCCCAGCGTTTCGAGAATATACTCGGCAGCGGCGGTCATCCGCTCATGCTCGGCGTCCGACTCCTCGGGCGTGGTGATCGAGACGAGTTCCACCTTGTCGAACTGATGCTGGCGGATGAGGCCGCGCGTGTCCTTGCCCGCCGCACCGGCTTCGCTGCGGAAGCAGGAGGTCAGCGCCGTGAAGCGCAGGGGCAGGGCGGCGGTCTCGACGATCTGGTCGCGCGCCAGATTGGTGAGGCTCACCTCGGCGGTGGGGATCAGCCAGCGGCCATCGGTGGTCTGGAACAGATCTTCGGAAAACTTGGGGAGCTGGGCGGTGCCGAACAGCGCCTCGTCACGCACCAGCACGGGCGGGGCGACTTCCTCATAGCCGAATTTGGTGGTGTGCGTGTCCAGCATGAACTGGCCGAGCGCGCGGCTCAACCGCGCCACGCCGCCGCGCAGATAGGCGAAACGTGCGCCCGAAACGCTCTGGGCGCTTTCGAAATCGAGGCCCAGGGGGGCGCCAATGTCGAAATGCTCCTTCGCGCCCTCGGCAGGCTTGGGATCGCCCCAGCGCTTGACCTCGACGTTTTCGTCCTCATCCTTGCCTTCGGGCACGCCTTCGCTCGGCAGGTTGGGCAGGCCCGCCAGCAGGGTGCTGACAGCCTCGGCCGCCTCGCGGTGCTGGGCTTCCAGAGCGGGGATCGTTTCCTTCAGCGCGGTGACGCGCTCCATCAACTGGGCGGCCAGCGCCTCATCCTTCTTCGCCTTGGCCTGACCGATGGCCTTGGAGGCCTCGTTACGTTCGGCCAGCAGCTCCTGCAGGCTGTTCTGGATCGAGCGCGACGAGGCGTCGGCGGCCAGAATGCTGTCAGCCAGAGGGGCCAGTCCGCGCAGGGCGAGGCCTGCGTCAAAGGCTTGCGGGTTTTCGCGGATGAATCGGATATCGTGCATGTTTGCGGGGTATTGGCCCGCCCGCACCGGGTCAAGCACTGGCTTGCCGCAATGCACGATGACGGTGGCTTTCAGCATGTTCTGCGGCCGCGTAAAGCAGGGTGAGCAGCAGGATCAGCCCGCAGGCCAGCAGGCCAAGCCCGTCCCACCCGGCGCGCTCCACCACCCAGGCGCCCAGCGGCGGGCCCAGCAGAGCACCGCCCGCGCCGCATTGCGTCAAAAGCCCCTGCGCCGAGGCGATGCGCGGATCGCCAGGCCGCTCGCTACCGCTCAGCACCGGAAGCCGGGCAAAAAGCATGCTGCGCGCCAGTCCGCTGAGCACCACCAGCGCGATGGCCAGAGCCGTGCAGGCGATCATCCCCGAGGCGCGAAGGACCAGCGGCGCCAGCACCGCCGCGCCAAGCAGCGCAAGGCAGGGCACACGCCCCGGCCTGCCGCTCAGCCGCAGCACCGGCAGCGCCAGCAGCGATCCGGGCAGCGCGGCCAGCGAGACCAGACCGGCGGCAAGCGCGGCATCGGTCAGGCTGGCGCCGTGGCGTTCGATCAGAAAGCTGGGGAGCAGCCCGCCCAATGCGCAGACAAACATCGTGTAGCAGCCGAAGCCCGCCGCCAGCAGCCATGCGCCCGGCGCTGGCCATGCCCTGGCGCGCGAGGCATTCGCCTCCGCATCGAGGCGCAGAACCGGCACCAGCGCCAGCAGGCACGGCAGGGACCACAGCGCGATGGCGATGCGCGGGCTCGACAGTCCGGCGACAAAGCCGGTCAGCATGGTGCCCAGCCCCAGCCCGACGGGCACGAAGCTGCTCCACAGGATGATCGCCTTGCCGCGTCGTGGCCCATCACCGGCGATGGCGGTGATCAGCGTGGGGGCGCCCACCACGACCAGCACATAGCCCAGCCCCTCGATGGCGCGGGTGGCGAAGAGCAGGCCCGGAGCTTGAGAACAGGCCTCGACCAGACTGGCCACCGCCAGCACAACCAATCCGGTCAGCAGCGCCCTCCGGCTGCCGATCCGCCCCAGCATCAGCCCGGCGGGAAAGCCCAGCAGCGCTCCGCCCACCTCCAGCAGCGAGATCAGCAGCCCGACCCGCATCAGATCGAGCCCGAAGATATCGCGCAGCAACGGCGCCAATGCGGAGAATTTGGCAAGCTGGGCGGCGGCGATCACGCCGGTCAGCCACAGCAGGGTGATGGTGTTCCAGGGTCTGTTCATGGCGGCGTCTCTGCGCCGCCATCGCCGCCGCGCCCACGAATGAATTATGCGTGGAGCCTCAATCCAGCGCGGTGGTCAGGCGCCCGACCCGGCCATCGGCCAGCGGCAGGCTTTCCCACATCATGATGCCGGGCTGGATCGAGATGGTGTTGCTGCCATTGGCGCTGGTGCGGAAGCGTTTCGTGCCGAAGGGCCGCTCGAACCAGCCCTGCGTGGCAAGGCCTTCCTGCGCCTCAACGATCTCGGGCGTGGCAAAGCGCCAGAGCGAGCGGTCCATATAGGCCCCGACATCCCCGCCCCACGATGCCGCCCGCGCCGGAGACACCGCCAGCAGCCGATGCGTCACATCGCAGACCAGATGAACCCGCGCGGTCGAGGTGGCGATCAGGCGCTTCAGGGCGGCATCGCCGACCGCATCGGCGCGCGCCGCCATCAGGTCGAGCAGGCGGTCATGCTGTGCCGGGTCGGGCTGATGCGTGCCGCTTTCCCAGCGCGAAACACTGCCCTGGCTCACCCCCAGCATCTCGGCCAGATGGGTCTGCTTGATGGCATGCAGCCGCCGGAAACGGCGCAGCGCGCGACCAAGCGACAAAGGGTCTGACAGAGCGTCATCCATGGCCCGTTTCTATCCCCGCGCGCTTATCGCGTCAAAGCCCGTCGCCCTCGACCCAATGCGAGTCCGTCAGCGTGCGCGCCAGATGCCAGACCTGACGGCGGATATCGGGCACGGCGACCGTCTCCCATGCCTCGCCCCGTGTCATCGGGCCGACCGCGAAGAGGCGTGGCTGCGGTTTGCCCACGGTGTTGAGCACATGGCCCCGCCGATCGACATCGAGCCCCATGCGATGCACATCGGGCCGCGCGCGCTTCTGCGCCAGCAGGGCGGCCAGCAGCGGAGCAGGGTTCAGCGTGATATCGCCCTCGGGCCCGGTGCAGGTGATGATGCGCGTGACGCGCAAGGTTTCCACCCGCTCGGTGCCGCGCGGCTGAAGGGTGACGTTCAGCGCATCGCCCTGCTGCTGCGCCGCCTCGATCCGCCCGGCCAGCAGGGTCAGGCGACCGTCTTCCTGCATGGCGTGAAGGCGCTGGGCCACGGGCGGGGCCATGCGGTGGCGATGCACATCCCACCACGGGCGGACGTGGCGCAGAAAACGGGCCTGTTCGCTTGTGTCGTGCAGGCGCCAGAGGCTTTGCGCATGGGGGCGGATCTCATCCACGGCCTGACGCCAGTCGACCTGCCTTGCCCGCTCGCGCAGATGGTGAAGCAGCCATGAACCATGTTTCTGCGGCGGGAAGACCGGCGTCACATTGGGGCCCGTCTCGGCATGAACCCGCGGCAGCAGCCCCCGGCGCGAGCAGGCCGTGATCCGCCCGCGCCATCCCGCCGCATCGAGCGACATGGCGACATCGACCATCGTCAGCCCCGTGCCCACCAGCAGGATATGGTCGTCTGGCCCCAGGCCCTCGATGGCGCGGGGAGACCACGGGTTGCTCACCGCAAGATGCGGGGGCAGATGGGCGAAGACCGGCAAGGGCGAGGGCTCGACATGGCCCAGTGCCAGCACCAGCGAGGCGGCATGCACCACCTCGCCGCTGTCGAGTTGCAGCACCGCGCGGTCCTGACGCCATTCGACCGCGACCGCATCCTGTTCCTTGAGCGTGAAGCGGCCCGGCGCGCTGGCCATGGCTTTCATCAACTGCTCGCGCAGATAGCGGCCATAGGTGGGGCGGGGGACGAAACGGTTGGCCTGTTCCTCGCTCGATGTGGCGGAAGCCGGTTGGCCCTGTTCCAGCCAGCGCAGGAAATGGTCCGGGTCGTCGGCATAGGCGCTCATATTGTTGGCGCGGACGTTGAGCAGATGCTCGGGCTGCTTTGTCTGATAGGCCAGACCCTGCGCCAGCTTCTCGCGCTGGCGCTCGACCAGCACGACATGGGCGCCTTGCGCCAGCAGGTTGATCGCCAGCAGTGTCCCTGAAAATCCGGCGCCGACGATAGCAATGGGAAGGGGGGCGGTTTCGATATCGGCCAGAGGATGGGGTGTTGTCTGAACCATATTATTCCATCCTGAAGACTGTTCCGGGCGCCTGCCATGACGGGCGGGGCCGGTGAGCCTTCGTGTAAACTCTACCAACCATATCGTCTTACAAGAAATTCTTTGCGGCTCCATGGCTTCGGCTCAAAGCAAACGAGCGGCTCCCATCGGGAACCGCTCGCGCATGGTTCGGGTGTGGTGAAAATCAGACGCGGCGGTCGGGCGAAACGGCCTGCTCGGCAGGGGCCTTGCCCGGAGCGGCCTGCTGGCCGGGCGTGGCGGCGCCGCAGCCGTGCGAGGCGGCCTCGGTCACCTTGGGGGCGGCCTGTGTGCCGTCCGAGGAATAGGAGATCGTGCGGGTGCAGCCATTGGCATCCTGCGTGGTCGACACATAGGTCATATGCATGCCCTGAGGCAGAGCCTGGGCGCCGGTGGCGGTCATGCCCGGCGCGCTGCCCTGCGTGGCGGCTGCCTGTTGCATGGCGGCGACCTGCTGCATCATCGCATCGGTCTGGCGGTCCATCATGGCCGAGATCATCGCCATCTGGGCAAAAGGATCGGCCATGGCACGGGTCTCCATGGCGGCCTCCTGAGGCGCATCGACCGGCTGGAACACAATGTTCGGCGCCACATCGCCGGCATAGCTGACATGGGCGACGGTGCCGTCGGGCAGATTGACCAGCATGGTGTGAAGCTTGGCCGTGGCGGCCTGCGCCGTGCAGGCCACCGCCAGCGACAGGGCGGCGGCGGTGATCAGGACTTTGGGCGACATGCGCATTGGGTGTGGCTCCTCTCCGTCTCAAGTGCCCGGAAATCTATCGGCGCTGGCTGAACGGTGGATGAAGCGGGGCGCGGCGCGTTCCGTCCTTGCGATGGGGTGAGATGCTTGTGGAACAAAGCCCCCGGCGCGCGGCTTCCGATAGGCAAGCTTAACCGTAAAGGGTCGTGATATCATGAAGAAACAGCTTGTCCTGTGGCCGCTGACCTTACTGGCTTGCGCCTGCGACAATGGCCCCGGTCAGGCCGCGGTGGGACAAGCCGGGCAGAGTGCCGCATCAGCCGGGGCGAGCGCGCCGGCCTCTCCCGATCCGCGTGCGGGCGATGTGGCGCGGATCAATCAGGCGCTGCCCCTGCCCGAGGGTGTTGCGCCGATGCCTGCCAGCCCGGCGGCTCAGGCCGCGCCTGATCCCTTTATCATTCGAGCCGAAGTGCTGCTGGCCCGCGCGCGCTTTTCTCCGGGGGTGATCGACGGGAAACTGGGCACCAATCTGCGTCACGCGGTCGCGGCTTTCCAGAGCGCGCATGATCTGCCCGACAACGGCAGCATCGATGGCAAGACGTGGCAGGCGCTGCTGGCGCAGGCTCAGGGCGGGCGCGGGGTGGCGCAGCTTTACACACTGACGCCTCAGGATGTGCAGGGGCCCTTCGCGCAGGATGTGGGCGAGGACTTCGTCAAGCTGGCGGCCCTGCCAAACGGCCCGCAATTCACCAATCCGGTCGAGGCCTTGGCCGAGCGGTTCCATATGAGCCAGGACCTGCTCAAGGCGCTGAATGCCGGGGTGGATTTCACGAAAGCCGGCCAGCGGATCCTGGTGGTCGACGCCGGGGCGCCGGCGTTGGCCAAGGGCGATGTCTCCCGGATCGAGGTCGCCAAGGCACAGGAAGCGGTGCGCGCCTATGGCAAGGATGGCAAGCTGATCGCCTTTTATCCGGCGACCGTCGGATCAACCGATCGCCCCTCGCCAAGCGGCACGCATAAGGTGGTGGGTGTGGCCTTCAACCCCGATTACACCTATGATCCGGCCAAGCTGAACTGGGGGCCGCGCAAGGCGGGCAAGCTGGTGATCAAGCCGGGGCCGAACAATCCGGTCGGCGCGGTGTGGATCGATCTCAATGCCCCCAGCTATGGCCTGCACGGCACGCCCGATCCCGACAAGATTGGCAAGACCGCCAGCCATGGCTGCGTGCGGATGACCAATTGGGATGCCAACGCTCTGGCGGCGGGTGTGTTGCCGGGCATATTGGTCCACTTCATGGGGGAGCGTGAAGCGGGCTGAGGCGGCTCAGGCGAAGCGCTTTTTCTCGGTCACGTCGATCTGCACCACCCTGCCATCATGAATGGTGATGGCGATCTGGCCATATTTCAGGCGTTGCAGCGCATTGCGCACCTCGGCGAGGCTGTTTTCCAGCGCAGAGGCATGATCATCGCCGCGCTGGATCGGGGTGGGCAGGGTCATGATTGTCTCCATCCGGCGGGGGCGCCATGACGCTCAGGTTAAACCCTATTTGATAAATAGGAATAAACTTGTTCTGTCAGGCGATAAACCCCGAAAATCGCGCAAGGCGCGGGCATCGAAGTTTTTCTTCGGCGGGGCAAAAGATGCGTTGCAGGACAATATCCTATTTTATGAGTAGGGATTAACCGATCGACGCGGAAGCCGGATCTTGCCCATCTGGACCCTCCGCGTCGATGCGCCGCCGCGATCGAAGGCTGCTCTTCATCCGGCGCATGACCCTTTGATCTCGCGACGGGGGCGGCCAAGCCCCGCCTCCGTCGCTTTTTTGCCTGTAGATCAGGGATGCGCTGCCGTATCCTTCATCGCGAAGAGGCTTTGCGCCCGGATCCTGTCCGGGGTTTCATCGGCATCATAGAGCACAGGCGCGATCACCCGCCGCGCCAGATCCGCCTTGCCCTCGCGCAGCAGCTCTCCGGCCAGTTCGAGCCGGGGCTGCGGTGCTTCGGGCATCGCCCGCGCCACGCGCACCATGCCCTGCATCGCGGGTTCGGGCACAGGCTCGCCCGCGCGGGTGAAGCTTTCGAAATAGAAGATCAGCGGCAGGGTCGCGCTGTCATCGGCGTGGATCGCCCGGCCTAGCACGTCGCGAGCGGCGGCCAGACCAGCGGCGCGGTCAGCGGCGGGCCCCGAGAGCGCGCGATCGGTCAGGGCAATGCCTTTCCAAGCAAGCGCCGTGGCATTGTCGGGCGTGCGTGCCAGCACCTGCTCCGCCTGAGCGAGGCAGCGCTCGGCATGGCCAGCACGGCAATCGGCCTGAGCGGCCAGGAGGAGCGCGTCGCTGTCCTGCCCAAGCCCCGCAAGGCCCTGCTGCAACTGGTTCAACCGCTCCGCGCCGGAAGCATCGGGTGTGGAGGTCCATCCGGCGAGCTGGATGCGCGGCGCGATCAGCGCGGCCTGCTCGGGCGACAGGGCAGCGATCACCGGTTCGGCGGACTGGACGGCATGCTTGTCGGTGCGCGCGAGACTGGCGGGCTTTTCGGCATAGACCTCGAACTCGCGCTGCAGGTGCTGCATGTCGCCGAAAACCGTGGCGGCCCGCGCCATCGGCGTGCCCTGCGCAATGGCCGCCATATAGCGGGACAATTGCTCCCGCCGCTCAGGCTTGATCGGGGAGTAGAGGAAGAACTGCGCCATCAGCCAGGCGTGATAGGGCGTCCAGACCATGGGGTGATAGGCCGGATCGAGATAGCGCCCCGTCAGCACATCCCTGATGTTGAGCAGCCCGTAGGAGCGCGTGACCTGCCGATAATTCTCCGGCGGTCCGGCGTAATCCACGGCGCCATCGCGGCGATACTCCACCGTGGAGAACAGCGCGCCGATCCCGTCGAGATACCAGCGCGGATAGGCGGCGGGCTGATGCGAAAGGATGAAGTGCTGGGCATAGGCGCCATAAAGCACCGCCTGCCATGTGCGGACCAGGGCGGGGTGATAGACGGGCTTCGCGTCGATGCAGTCGAGACCCTGGGCCGCCATATCCTCGCAATCGCGGTCGCGGGCTTTCGCGGTGTCCATCGGGAGGTTCTGGTCGACACGGGCCAACGCCAGCACCGCGCCATCCTCACGCGGGTCATAATAGCGCTGATCGCCGATCCCGCCGCCATAGGGGCCTTCGCGATAGTGCTGATTGCCAGCCCCAGATCGCGCAGGGCATCGCGCGAGGGCAGCAGGGTGATCGTCAGCCGGGCGGTGGGATCGTCCTTCTCGCCGCCCAGATAGAGCCGGGTCAGCAGATGGCGCAAGGTTTCCAGATTGGCGGTGACGCGGCGCAATTCGCTTTCGCTGCCATCGCTCAGGACGATAAAATGGTCGGTTTCGGCGCGACGCCAGCCGCTGCTCTTGCCCGGAGTGGCCTTGACCAGAATGTCATGGCCGCCGGAGGTGGAGGGCGGCGGGGATGGCGCCTGACCGGGAGGGGCAGGCTGGGCCGCGACCTGCGCGGCGGAGATGCTCAAAGTCAGCCCGAGAAGGATTGTGCGCATGCCATTCTCCGCATGCCCCGACGGCCTCGGGGTGAGACCTAAGCTGCCGGATTATGTCTTGGGAAACAATCGGCTCCATCGCGCATCGAGCGCGGCCTGGGCATGATTGCCCTTCGTGCGTGACACCAGCGAGACACCGCGCAGGGTCACGCTGTGGCCGCCCAGCCAGCGGCCGGAAATGCTGTAGCCGATGTCGTAAAGCGCCACATCCTCATGCGGCTCGCCATCGACCAGGAAATGGGTGGTGATGATCACGGGAAGGCGTTCGTCGCCCCGGCTGTCATCGGGCATCTGCGCGTCGCTGCGCGCCTTTTTCAGCGCGCTGTCGAACCAGGCGGCCTCAAGGCGCGGCTCGCCGGTGGTCTCGGCAGGCGCGATGCCCAGGGCCGAGGGGAAGCTGATCTGCTGGCTCTGCACCGATTGCTCGGCCGAACCCGGCTTGAGCACCAGCTCGCTCTTGCCCGAATTGATCGCGACCAGCAGCAAAGTGCCCGCCCGCGCCGAGGCCTTGGCCGCATCGGCATTCTTCACCGCATCGCTGGCGTGGCGCTCGCTCCAGTTGTTCCACAGGGTCAGCGCCGAGATGATCACCGCCAGCACGGCCAGCACCTCGCCCAGCGTGATCCAGCGGCGGCGGATCGCTGCGGCTTCGGCGGCGCGCACCTCGGCCTTGGCGTGAGGGCGGTTTTCGGCGGACGATTCGGGTTTGAGCTGGTCGGTCACCGAGGCCTTCCATCACGCGATCACGCTTGCGTCAAGCGCTCGACGGGTGCCTTTCGTATGGAAATTTTATCTCAGCCGAAGGAGACACGCGGCAGCCCGGCAGATGCGGCGGTTTCCACCCGGTTGCGCCCCAGAGCCTTGGCGGCATAAAGCGCGCGATCCGCCGCCGAAAGCAGCGCCGCCAGATCCTTGCGCAGCTCGCTTTCGGAGGCTGAATGGGGAGCTCGGGCACAGTTCATTTCCGCCAGACCGATGCTGACGGTCGAGCGCACAGCCACACCGCTGGCGGTCAGGGCGACGGTGCTGCCGAAGGTCTGGACCACCAATTGCCCGATGTGGCGCGCCTGTGTGCCATCGCAATCGGGCAGCAGGGCGGCAAATTCCTCGCCGCCGATGCGGGCGATCACGGCATCGGGGCCCAGCAGGCTGCGCGCGATGCGAGCGAAGACCTTGAGCACCTCATCGCCGGTGGCATGGCCATGATGGTCGTTGATCGATTTGAAATGGTCCATGTCGAAGGCGAGCAGCGAGAGCGAGCGTTTCGCGCTGCCCAGCACCTTCGCGCCCTGCTCGAAGAACCACTGGCGGTTGCCCAGCCCGGTCAGATAATCGGTGAGCGAGAGCTGGAGCAGGCGGTCATGGGCTTCCTCCCGCATCAGCGTCAGCAGCGCCATGGGCAGCCCGACCGAATAGAGCACGCCGCCATACATCGTCACCACGCTGGCCCAGGCCAGGAAGTCCTGTCCGTAAAGGCTGGTGAGAAACGGCAGCAGCACCACCCGCGCGGCATAGAGCAGGGCATAGGCGCTGGTCGCGGCGATGACGATCCGGCTGGAGCGCAGATGCCGCAGACCCTTGCAGCGCAGCATTTCCCATGCCGTGGCCGCGCTGACCAGCGCGATCGGCCCTGCCGAGATATAGGCCCAGATGACACCCTGCCAGCGCGTGCCGCCCAGCGACCACATAAGCGCAAGGCCCGCCAGCATGCCGATCGAGGACAGGCGATAATGCCGACCGCTGAGCGAGGCCACGCCGTTGAGGATCAGCAGATAGCCGCTCATGATCACCAGATTGCTCAGCGCCGCGCCGCAGACGCCGGGCAGATGGCCCCGGTCCGTCGCCGCGAAGCAGCCCAGCGCCAGCATCACGTAACCCGACGCCCACAGGTCGAGCGACAGGCTGCGCTCCGGGCGGATCTTGCGCTCCCACAGGGTCATGCCAGCGCTGACCAGCAGCGTTCCGATGACAAGAAGATAAAGGGTGGTCAGGTCGACATGCATGGGTATGGCCGTGGTTACGTGGCGTGTTGCGACGCACCATGGCGTGGAGAGAAAAATTTTGAGTTAAATTTTCCGCGAGCATGCCGTCCCGTGAAAAAACGGAGGTCTTGCCTTCGTTTGGGCTGTGCCATCGATTGCGCTCAAGCCGCGGGATGCGCGCATCAGGCAAAGCCGCCCGCCTCTTGGGGGAAGAGGCGGGCGGCGTTATGGCCGGCTGGCCAAAGGGACGTTACTGGCCCGACTGGCTCGAAGCGCTGCGATGCTCCGTCTTGGTCACCGTGGTGTGGACGGCGGAGCCGGGCGCGGGTTTGGCCGGGGCTGCCAAATGCTTCTTGATGTGCACGGTCTTCACCTTGTTGGTCGAGACATTGCCCGGCACGGTGGTGTTGGTGCTCGTGCTGTGGTGTTCCTGGGTCTCATGCGTGACCTGCGCCGAGGCGGGGGCCGCGACACTGACCATGGCGGCCAGCGCCACGGCGGTGAAGGGCAGGGTGGTCTTGGGATGGAACCTCATGAACATTCCTTTCGGTTTGCTGCTGCGGATGGCCCCTGATGGTTCAGGGTGCCGGGATGAAAGCGCCGGTTGCCTCAATTGATCCATGGCGAAGCTTTTGCCGCCTCGTGGAAAACCGGTGGCCGGCGGTGGACGCGAGGGGGCGGGCGGCGCTAGCGGCGGGCGGATGAGCATCATCGCCACCATCATGAATTCGACCACCGGCCAGCCGATCCAGAAAATGACCTTCGGCCGGATGCCCAAACCCTGGGTCAGCTTCAATCTTGCCAGTGGTGAACTGGTCACCGCCGACCGCGTCCATGTCGGCAAGCCCGCGCCGGGGAAATTCGTTGCGCCGGTCGAGGTCTGGGTGACGCCCAAGGGTTGAAAAGGCCCGTCAATTCGCGAGAGATAAAGGTTAATGCTGCGCGCGTCCTGCCCGATGCGCGCAGTTCGCGCAAAAATACGCAAACCCATGGAACCATGTGCCGACAAGGGTGTTTAAAGCCGGTGGTCGCGCATCAATGGGGGATATGTGCAAAAACCGGGCATTCAGAAACCTTTGTTGCAGGGCCGATGCGGCAGGCTGATGTCCGGCCTTTCGTAAAAGCGATCATGCGCCAATCGCGTTGAGGCTCCGCGGCCTCTTTCCCCATATGCTTTTCGGTCGGCGCCATGCATGACACTCCGGCGCCTTATCCTTCCTGTGCCCCACCTTCCCTGTGAAAGCCTCCATGAACACCATCTCCGCGCCTGCCACCGCCAAGCGTCAATCGGCGTTGGAACCCCTCGTGATGACAGGCCTTGCGGCCGTTCTGGTTTTTTTCCTGATCGTGGGCGGGATTGCCTGGTTCAACATCCGCACGCTCAAGCAGGACAATGAGCTGATCATCCATTCGCATGAGGTGATCGGCACGCTCGATGAGCTGCTCTCCAGCGTGAAGGATGCCGAAACCGGCCAGCGCGGCTTTCTGCTGACCGGGGATGAGCGCTATCTGGAGCCCTATCGCGCGGCGGTGCTCTCGCTGCAGGGGCAGATCGCCACGCTGGCGGAGCTGACGCGCGACAATGCCAAGCAGCAGGCGCGCATCAAGCCGCTGCGGCTGCATGTCGAGGCCAAGCTGGGCGAATTGCGCGAAACCATCGACCTGCGTCGCGGCAAGGGCGAGGAAGCGGCGCTTGCGGTGGTGCGCTCCGACCGGGGCAAGGCGGAGATGGACACGATCCGCGCCCAGCTTGCGGTGATGGATCAGGAAGAGGCCGCGCTGCGCCAGTCGCGCCTCACCGAAATGGACGGCGCCTATCAGACGGCCTTGGCCAGCGGCATTCTCTCGGGCCTGCTCGGCATGCTGCTGACCGGTGTGGTGGGCATTCTGATCATGCGGGCAACGGCGGCGCGTCAGCGTCAGGAGTGGCTGCAGTCAGGCCAGATGGGCCTTGCCGCCGCCATGCAGGGCGACCAGCGCACCGAGGAATTGGGCGACAACATCCTGCAGTTTCTGGCGCGCTATCTCGACGCTCATGCCGGGGCGCTTTTCGTGCGTTCGGGCGGGGATTTCCGCCGGGTCGCCAGCTATGGCGTGCCCAGTGACGCGCCCTTGCCCGATCGTTTCGGCATGCGCGAGGGCCTGCTGGGCCAGACGGCCGCCGAGGGTAGGCCCATCGTCATCCGCGATGTGCCCGAGGGCTATCTCACCATCGGCTCCGCGTTGGGGCGTGACAAGCCGCGCGATCTGGTCGTTTCGACGGCGGGCATGGATGGCAGCGTCAATGCGGTGATCGAACTCGGCTTTATCCATGCCATGGACAGGATGACGCTGGAGCTGCTCGGCCAGGCGTCCGAGGCGATTGGCGTGGCGATCCGCTCGGCCGATTACCGCAGCGAATTGCAGGATCTGATCGAGGAAACCCAGCGCCAGTCCGAGGAACTGCAGGTCCAGAGCGAGGAACTGCGCGTCTCCAACGAGGAGTTGGAGGAGCAGAGCAGGGCGCTCAAGGAATCGCAGGTCCGGCTGGAGCAGCAGCAGGCCGAGCTGGAAACCACCAATTCCCAGCTTGAGGAACAGGCCCAGCAGCTTGAAACCCAGCGCGACGATCTGGTCCGCACGGCCAGCGCGGTACAGCTCAAGGCGCGCGAGCTGGAGCAGGCCAGCCAGTACAAGTCTGATTTCCTTGCCAATATGAGCCATGAATTGCGCACGCCGCTCAATTCGCTGCTGATTCTGGCCAAGCTGCTGTCGGACAATCCGCTGGAGAACCTGACCGCAGAGCAGGTGAAGTTTGCCCGCACGATCCAGTCCTCGGGCACCGATCTGCTCAATCTGATCAACGATATTCTGGACCTGTCGAAGATCGAGGCGGGGCATGTCGAGATCCGCCCGGAAAGCGCCTCGGTCGACCGGCTGGTCAAGGAGGTGCAGCAGACCTTCGAGCCCATCGCGCGCGAGAAGAAGCTGGAATTTTCCATTCAGGTCGCGCCGGGCTGCCCCGATGTGATCGAGACCGATGTGCAGCGCCTGCAGCAGGTGCTCAAGAACCTGCTCTCCAACGCTTTCAAATTCACCGAGAAGGGCCGGGTCGAACTGGCGCTGCAGCGCGTGGGCGAGGGGCGTGTGGCGCTGTCGGTGCGCGACACCGGCATCGGCATGTCGCCCGAGCAGCAGCAGAGCGTTTTCGATGCCTTCCGTCAGGCCGACGGCACGATCAGCCGCAAATATGGCGGCACGGGGCTTGGCCTGTCGATCTCGCGCGAGCTGGCACGGCTGCTGGGGGGCACGATCAGTCTGGAAAGCACGCTGGGCGAGGGCAGCACCTTCTCGGTCGAGCTGCCGATCGCTTATGATCCGGCGGCGGTGCAGCCCCGGCCCGACCGGCCCACGGCCAGCATCGCACAGGCCCCTGTCGCCGCCGAACCGGCGCCGCCCGCGCTGGCCCCTCTGGTGCTGCCGCGCAAGGTGGAGGATGACCGCGACCATCTGGGCGAGGCCGTCGACCAGACCCGCCGTATCCTGCTGGTGATCGAGGATGATGAGGCTTTCGCGGGTATCCTGCGCGATCTCTCGCGTGAGATGGGCTTCCAGGCGCTGGTCGCCAGCACGGCGGAAGAGGCCATGGTGCTGGCTCAGCAATATATGCCCAGCGCGGTGGTGCTGGACGTGGGTCTGCCCGATCAGTCGGGGCTGTCGGTGCTTGATCGGTTGAAGCGTGATGTGCAGACGCGGCATATCCCGATCCATGTCGTTTCGGGCAGCGATCACGCGCAGACCGCGCTCTCGCTGGGCGCGGTGGGCTATATGCTCAAACCCGTGAAACGCGAGGATCTGGCCGAGGTGCTGCGCCGTCTGGAGGCCAAGCTCGCCCAGCGCATGCACCGCGTGCTGGTGGTCGAGGATGACGATGTGCAGCGCGATGCCGTCGAACGCCTGCTCGCCTCGCAGGATGTCGAGACGGTGGCGGCGGGCACGGCGGCGCAATGTCTGGAACTGCTCAAGGACCAGACCTTCGACTGCATGGTGCTCGATCTGTCGCTGCCCGATGCCTCGGGTTATCAGCTTCTGGAAACGCTGAGCCGCGAGGAGGCCTATTCCTTCCCGCCGGTGATCGTCTACACCGGGCGCGACCTCTCTGCCGACGATGAGCAGAAGCTGCGGCGCTATTCCAAATCGATCATCATCAAGGGGGCCAAATCGCCCGAGCGCCTGCTCGACGAGGTCAGCCTGTTCCTGCATCAGGTCGTCTCGGATCTGTCGGACGAGCAGCAGACGATGATCCGCAAGGCGCGCAACCGCGACGCCATTCTCGAAGGCCGCCGCATCCTGATTGTCGAGGATGACATCCGCAATGTCTATGCGCTGACCAACATCCTCGAACCGCGCGGCGCGATCATCGAGATCGCGCGCAACGGGCGCGAGGCGCTGGAGGTGCTGGAAAAGGCCTCGGCGCAGAACGAGATCGCCATCGATCTGGTGCTGATGGATGTGATGATGCCGGTGATGGACGGTCTGGCCGCCACCCGCGCCATCCGCCGCAATCCGGCGTGGAAGGCGCTGCCGGTCATCACGTTGACGGCCAAGGCCATGCCCGACGATCAGGAGCGCTGCATCCGCGCCGGGGCCAATGACTATATGGCCAAGCCGCTCGATGTCGAAAAGCTGCTCTCGCTCGTGCGCGTGTGGATGCCGCGATGAGCGATGGTCTCATCAGTGAGCGGGTGGAGGATATCGAAATCCACCTGCTGCTCGAAGGGCTGTACCGGCGCTATCATTATGATTTCCGCAATTACGCGCAGGCCTCGATCAAGCGGCGGTTGAGGCAGGCGCGCGAGCAATTGGGCTATCGCAGCATCTCGGCGCTTCAGCACGATGTGCTGCACGATCCCGAGATGCTGCCGCGCCTGCTGTCCTATCTGACGGTGCAGGTCAGCGAGGTCTTCCGCGATCCATCCTATTTCAAGGCGATCCGCGAGAAGGTGATCCCGCATCTGCGCACCTATCCCAGCTTGCGCATCTGGATCGCGGGCTGCAGCACGGGCGAGGAACTCTATTCCTTTGTCATCCTCTTCCGCGAGGAGGGGCTGGAGCAGCGCACGCTGTTCTATGCCACCGACATCAATCAGGACGCGCTGGCCAAGGCCGAAGCGGGGATCTACGATCTCGAACGCTTCCAGCTTTTCACCGAGAACCACCGCAAGTCGGGGGGGAAATCTTCGCTTTCGGACTATTATACCGCCGCCTATGGCAAAGGCGCCTTCGACAAGAGCCTGCGCAATCGCGTGGTGTTCTCCGATCACAGCCTTGTCACCGATGCGGTCTTTGCCGAGATGCATCTGATCTCCTGCCGCAATGTGCTGATCTATTTCGACCGGCCCTTGCAGGATCGCGCGGTGGGGCTTTTCAATGACTCCCTGACCCGCAAGGGCTTCCTCGGGCTGGGCTCGAAGGAGAGCCTGCGCTTTTCCGCCCATGCTCCCAGCTTCAGCGAACTGGCAACCGGCGACAAGATCTACCAGAAGACCGAAGGATGAGCGAAACGACGCCTCGGGCCGTGGTGATCGGCACGTCGGCGGGGGCGCTGGCGGCGCTTTCGGGGCTGTTGCCGGTGCTGCCTGCCGATTACCCGCTGCCGATCCTGATCGTGGTGCATATCCGCCCTGACCGTGACTGCGTGATCCCGCAACTCTTCCAGTCCAAATGCGCGATCCCCGTGCGCGAGGCGCAGGACAAGGAGCAGATCGCCCCCGGCACCGTCTATTTCGCCCCGCCTGATTACCATCTGCTGGTCGAGCAGGACCACAGCCTGTCGCTTTCCAGCGATGAGCCGCTCTATTTCTCGCGCCCGGCCATCGATGTGCTGTTCGAAACCGCGGCGGACGCCTATGGCGAGGCGCTGGTGGGCATCGTGCTGACGGGCGCCAATCAGGATGGCGCAACCGGACTGCGCGCCATCGCCGATGCTGGCGGAACGGCCATTGTGCAAAATCCGCAAGGTGCCTATGCCACCGCCATGCCCGAAGCTGCCATCGAGGCATGCAGGCAGGCCAAGATTATGACAATCGAGGACATTTCGGCCTTCCTACTGGAGCTGGGCCGGGGTGATCCGGGAAGGAACCACCCCGCATGACCCCCGTCAGCTTTCTTCTGGTGGACGATCTGGAGGAGAACCTCCTCTCGCTCGAAGCCCTGCTGCGGCGCGATGGGCTGGTGCTGCTCAAGGCGCGCTCGGGTGACGAGGCGCTCGAACTGCTGCTCAAGCATGATGTCGCGCTGGCGCTGGTCGATGTGCAGATGCCGGGCCTGTCGGGCTTCGATCTGGCCGAGCTGATGCGCGGCAATGACCGCACCCGCCATGTGCCGATCATCTTCGTGACGGCGGGCAATGCCGACAGCCAGCGGCGCTTTCGCGGCTATGAGGCGGGCGCGGTCGACTTCATCCACAAGCCCATCGAGCCCGATATCATCCGCAGCAAGGCTGATGTTTTCTTCGAACTCCATCGCCAGCGCCAGCAGATCGCCGCGCAGCGCGACGAACTGAAAGCCCGTAGCGCCGCTCTGGAAGAGGCCGACCGCCGCAAGGATGAATTTCTCGCCACGCTGGCGCATGAATTGCGCAACCCGCTGGCGCCGCTGCGCCACGGGATCGATGTGCTGCGCCGCAAGCCCGATGGCGACAGCGCCGAGGACATTCGCGCGATGATGGACCGCCAGCTCACGCAGATGGTGCGGCTGATCGACGATCTGCTTGATGTTTCACGCATCAGCCAGGGCAAGATCGAACTGCGCCGCGAACGCCTTCAGGCCGCCGAGATCGTCCGCCTCGCGCTGGAGGCCAGCCGCCCGCTGATCGAAAGCCATGGTCACAGGCTGACGGTGGATGTGCCCGATGCCGCGATCTGGCTCGATGCCGATCTGACGCGCATGGCGCAGGTGTTGGGCAATCTGCTCAACAATGCCGCCAAATACACGCCCGAAGGGGGGCAGATCGGTCTGTCGCTGCGCGTCGAGAACGGCGAGGCGGTGATCGCGGTCAGCGACAATGGGCTGGGCATTCCCCCGGCGATGCAGTCGCGGATTTTCCAGCTTTTTACCCAGATCGAGGATCATTCGGTCCATGCCAAGGGCGGGCTTGGCATTGGCCTCGCGCTGGCGCGGCAGTTGGTCGAGATGCATGGCGGCACCATCGAGGCGCATAGCGGCGGCATCGGGCAGGGCAGCACCTTTACCCTGCGTGTGCCGCTTGCTCAGGCGGTGGCAGGTGAAGCCATGGCCGAGGATGCGCCGCAGGCCGCCGCCAACCGCCCGCTCAAGGTTCTGGTGGTCGATGACAATGCCATGATCGCCATGAGCATGGGCTGGATGCTGGAGGAAATGGGCCACGACTTTCAGGTGGTCAACGATGGCCGCGAGGCGCTTGAGGCGGCGCGCGACTATCGGCCCGACGCCATTCTGCTCGATATCGGCCTGCCGGTGATGGATGGCTATGAGGTCTGCCGCGCTTTCCGTCAGGACGATGACTTCCGCCAGACGCTGATCGTGGCGCAGACCGGCTGGGGGCAGGACCGCGACAAGGAACTGGCGGCACAGGCCGGTTTCGACCATCATCTGGTCAAGCCCGTGGCCTATGAGGCACTGGAGCAATTGCTGCTCGCCCATGGCGCGCCGGGGCAGCAGGCCCCGGCTTCTTGAAACGCCTTCCTAACGCCCCGCGTATTTCATCGCCATATCCACCAGCGAGATCACGATCTCGAAACCGATCAGCGCGATGATCGCCAGCTCCACGCGGTAAGCCCTTTTGTCGCGCACGATGTCGAGCAGCACCTCGGCCACATCGCCCAGCGCGACGAATTTGCGCTCCAGCACCTCATGGCGCTCGTCCAGCTCATATTCGTCCTCAAGACGGGTGTAGAGACGGTCGAGATCGGGGTGGTCCCAGAGCAGATCGGGCCGGTCATTGGCCTGAGCGCTGCCCATGATGCGATGCCGCGCCGCCAGCGCATTGCCCACCAGCTGCATCGCCCGCTTGATCGAGAGATGGGCCTGCCCGTTGCTGTGCAGATCGGCCACCAAGGGGCTGATCCGGTCGAAGGCTTCGGACACCAGGATTTCGTCGCGCGAGAGCATCACGCTGCGCGCCAGGACCACGGCCACCAGCAGGAAGCGCTCGGGGCTGGCGTCGATCAGTTGCACCTGTCCGTCCGCCGCGATCTTGTCGTTGGAGCCGGGCTTGACGATCAGCACGGTGCTTTCCGTTTCGGGCAAGGCCTCGGGATCGAAGGTATGAGGCAGCAGCAGCGCGTCGGGCAAATCCTGCGCCACCTCCTCATCGCTGATCGACACCACCACGCCATCGCGAAACACGATGGTCAGCCCCGGTCCGAACACCGCTTTTCCGGCCCATTCGCCGGTCGCCTGCGCGTCGGCGACGTAACGCGTGTCGATCCGCTCGCCGATCAGTCTTGCGCTCAGGCGATAGCGCGCTGCCTCGGGCACCCCTCCGAGCAGAACGAAATCGGGAAGACCTGCGGTTTTGGGAAGGGCCATGAAGGAAGCTGCTCCGCTTTAGCGCTGGATCTCCCTGCCAGCGGCAGGTTTCGCTTGCGCGACACCCCGCTCTTTCAAACCTTTACCAATAATCGGCCATCAGCGCACCAGACCATTCGGGCTGGCGCAGATCGCCCCGCGGCAGAAATTCGCGCATCACCGGCTTGATGTCGAGGACTGGTGTCCCATCGATCGCGTCCAGCCCCTCGACCTCCAGCCTCGTGCCCGAGACGCCGAGGATCCGGCACACCGTCACGCCGAGCCGGTTGGGCCGGTTCTTGCCGCGCTGGGCGAAAATGCCCACCAGTGGCCAGTCGGCGCGGCCACGCGGATGTCGGGCGCCGGTTTCGATGCGCTCGGGCGGCACGCGGTCGAAGAGGAAGATCACCTCGGCATGGCTGAAATCCGCCAGCCCCGCCAGCGCCTCCGGCCCGAAGCGGTCCGCGTCCAGGTCGATGGCGGCCCGGCTCTCGCCCCAGTGATCGTCAAGCGGATCGGCGCGTCCGCCGCGCACATGGCCGATGGGGGTAAGGCTGAACTCCATGATGCTGCTCCCGAACCAGATCCGCAGGCAGGCCCTGTATAGGCAGCCAACCTTGGGCCGGGAAAGAAGATTTGGCCCGCTGGCCGCGAAAGCGCCTTGGCCAAGCCCTCCATCTGCCCTATCAGGCCCGAGCAAGCCGGTCCTGCCGGTTTTGCATCCCGCACCGGTGCCCGCAAGGGCTTGAAAGGGAACACGGTAAGGATCGAGGATCCGAAACCGGGCTGTCCCTGCAACTGTGAGCGGCGAGCGCGATACGCCTGTGTCACCCCAAGGAGGGTCGGCACGGCCACTGGGCCGGACGCAAAATCATGCGAGGCTCGGGAAGGCTGCGCATCGCGTGACGACCCGCGAGCCAGGAGACCTGCCGGTATGGGGTCGCTCTTGCCACGGCCCAGGGGATGGCCATGGCACGGTCCACCGTCTGGGCGACATCAGTATGGCCGGGCCCTAACGGGCATGCTTTCGGGCGTCGCAGGCGCGCGCCTCTGGCATGCCGACCGCTTCGGCGGTGGCGCGGCCTGTCGTTTCGCGGGCGCCGACGGACGTGTTGCAAGATGGAACGTTTACTTCAAGGTGCTGGGCAGGCTTCCGCCACCAGCGGCGGGATGACGCCGCTGCGGCGGCGCATCGGGGCACTCTATGCCTTTTTGCTGGTGGCCAATCTGGGGGTGTGGATCTGGGGCTGGGTGGTGCTGCACCAGGCGCCCGGCATGCTGGGGACCGCGCTGCTGGCCTATACGCTGGGGCTGCGCCATGCAGTCGATGCCGACCATATCGCCGCCATCGACAATGTGACGCGCAAGCTGATGCAGGATGGCCAGCGCCCGGTCGGCACGGGTTTCTTCTTCGCCATCGGCCATTCGGCGGTGGTGCTGGTGGCCACGCTGTTGATCGCGCTGATGGCGGGCGCGGCCACGGGAATCGAGGGCTTCAAGGCAACAGGCGGGTTGATTTCGACCTGCGTCTCGGCCTTTTTCCTTTTCACCATCGCGGGGATGAATTTGATGATCCTGCGCGCGGTCTATCGTTCCTATCGCCGGGTGCTGGCGGGCGGCGTCTATGTCGAGGAGGATCTCGACATGCTGCTGGCCGGGCGCGGGTTGATGGCGCGGCTGTTGCGCCCGCTCTTCCGCCTGATCACCCGCAGTTGGCATATGGCGCCGCTGGGCTTTCTGTTCGGGCTGGGCTTTGACACCGCGACCGAGGTAGGGCTGCTGGGCCTCTCGGCCTCTCAGGCCGCGCAGGGCATGTCCTTCAGTGTGGTGCTGCTGTTCCCGGCGCTGTTTGCGGCGGGCATGGCGCTGATCGACACCACCGACGGCATCATGATGCTGGGCGCCTATGAATGGGCCTTCGTCAAGCCGATCCGCAAGCTCTACTACAATATGACGATCACGCTGGTGGCGGCGCTGGTGGCGATCCTGATCGGCGGGATCGAGACTTTGGCACTGATCGCCAGCCATCTGCGTCTGACCGGCGGCTTGTGGGATGTGTTCGATGATCTGGCGGGCAGCTTCAACCTGCTGGGCTTCGGGATCGTCGGCCTGTTCGCGCTGAGCTGGGCGCTCTCCTTCGCGATCTACCGCTTCAAGCGGCTCGACGAGGTCGAGGTGCGGTCAGCGTGATCGCCGCAGCAGATAGATATCCATGATCCAGCCGTGGCGCGCGCGGGCCTCTGCCCGTGCCGCCACGATGGTCTCGCTCACCTGCGCCAGAGGACCGGACAACAGCATCTGGTTGCTCATGCCCACATAGGCGCCCCACCAGATCGCGATACCCTCGGGCGGCAGATGCCGGAACGAACATTCCCCATCCAGCATCACCACCACAGTCTCGACGCCCGCAGGCCAGTCCTCCTCGCGCAGCCGCCGCCCGGTGGTGACCAGAAAAGGCGCCCCCACCTCATTGAGCGTGATGCCATGCGCGGCGGTCAGCACATTGATCGACATCAGCCCCGGCACGACTTGCACGCTCACATCGGGCAGGCGCCGGGCAATGCGCAGGGAACTGTCGTAAAGCGCCGGATCGCCCCAGACGAGCAGCGCCACGCGGCCATCCGTGAGGTGATCGGCAATGGTCCGCTGCCAGACCTTGGCTATGGCATCATGCCAGTCATCCACGCGCCGCAGATAATCCGGCTGTGCCGGATCGCGCACCGGCAGATCGAACTCCGCGATACGCGTGGCCGAGTTGGTCAGAACATCCTCGCAGATGGCCCGGCGCAGATCGGCCAGATCGGCCTTGTCGGCGCCTTTGCGGGGGATCAGGATCAGGTCGGCGCGGTTGATGGCCTTCACCGCCGCCAGCGTCAGTTGATCCGGCCCGCCCGTGCCGATGCCGATCAGAACCAGCTCGATCATGCGCTGGCCTGCGCAATCATATGGAAGAAGCTGCCCGTGGCATGGCCCCGGCGCGACCCGGTTTCGGGCACTGCCGCGCCATTGGCATCCACCACATGGGCCAGCGGGTCATCGGGCTGGGCGAGGATGGTGGCGTAATGGAACTCATGCCCACGCAGCCTTGCGCCCGCCGCGTAACCGGGGATCGGCGCCTCCAGCGTGGCGAGGCGATAGCCCAGATGCATCCGCCTTTTGGCAAAGGAGGTTTCCAGCCCCAGCAGCCCGGCCATGCGATGCTCCACCCCCTGAGCATCGACCAGCACTTGCCCTATCGCCATATAGCCGCCGCACTCGCCATGCACCGGGCGGGTTAGCGCAAAGGCTTGCAGTCCAGAGCGAAACCGCTCCGCCGCTGCCAGCTTGCCGGCATGGAGTTCGGGATAGCCACCGGGCAGCCAGCAGACATCGGCACTGTCATCGGGCGCTTCATCGGCCAGAGGCGAGAAGGGCAAAATCTGCGCCCCCGCCGTCCGCCATCCCGCCAGCAGATGCGGATAGACGAAGGAAAAGGCGCTGTCCCACGCCAGCGCCACCCGCTGCCCAGGCGGGGGCACGCCGAGGACTTCACCCGAGGCAAAACCGCCCGAGGCCAGAGCGCGCAGTCGGTCAAGATCGACATGCTCGCCGACAAAACCGCCCAGCGCCGCCAGCGTGGCCTCCAGCCCTTCATGCTCTTCGGCCTGCACCAGCCCCAGATGGCGCTCGGGCAGGGTGAGGTCGGTGCGGCGGGGCAGGGCGCCCAGCACCTCGATCCCCACCTGCGCCATGCCATTGCGGATCAGCGCCTCATGCCGGGGGCTGGCCACCTTGTTGAGGATAACGCCCGCCAGACGAACATCCTGCGCCATCCGCGCAAAGCCCAGAGCCACCGCCGCCGCCGATTGCGCCTGCCCCGACACATCGAGCACCAGCACCACCGGCCATCCGGCACGCGCCGCGATCTCCGCGCTGGCGCCATTCCCGGTCTCTCCGGCGACGGCCACGCCATCGAACAGCCCCATCGACCCCTCGGCCAGCACCAGATCGGCGCCCTGCGCCACAGCGGCGAGGCCTGCCATGCGCTTCTCGCTCATCGCCCAACTGTCGAGGTTGAAGGAAGGCCGCCCGGCGGCGGCGGCATGAAACGCCGGGTCGATGTAATCCGGCCCGTTCTTGAAGGGCTGCACAACCAGTCCCCGCGCGCGAAACGCGGCGAGCAACCCCAGCGTCACCATGGTCTTGCCCGCGCCCGAAGCCGGGGCGGAGACGATCAGGCCCGGCGCCATCAGCGGTCTTCCGGCCAGCGCCATCAGCGCTCGTCCGGAAAGCGGGGCGAGGTGCCCATCGGGCGATAGCGCCGGTCGTAGTCCTTGGCGTAAAGCTGGCTTTCGGCGAAATCCTCATGCCCGATGGCACGGCCAACGAGGATCAGCGCGGTGCGCTCCATGCTGCCGTCCACCGCGCTTTCCAGCGTCGCGAGCGTGGCCCGCACGATCCGCTGATCGGGCCAACTGGCGCGCCAGACCACCGCGACGGGGCAGTCGGCACCGTAATGCGGGGTGAGTTCGGCCACCACCTTGTCCAGCAGATGGATCGAGAGATGGAGCGCCAATGTCGCGCCAGTCGCCCCGAAAGCGGCCAGGGTCTCGCCCTGGGGCATTTGCGTGGCGCGGCCCTGCGTGCGGGTCAGCACCACGGATTGCGCGACGCCGGGCAGGGTCAGTTCCGCCTCGATGGCGGCGGCAGCGGCGGAGAAGGCGGGCACACCGGGCGTCACATCATAGGGCACACCCATGACGCGCAGCCGGCGCATCTGCTCGCCCATGGCCGACCAGACCGAGAGGTCGCCGGAATGCAGCCGCGCCACATCATGGCCCTGCGCATGGGCAGCGGCGATTTCCTCCATGATCTGGTCGAGCGAGAGCGGCGCGGTGTTGATGATCCGCGCGCCGGGCGGGCAATGCGCCAGCACGCCCTCCGGCACCAGCGATCCGGCATAGAGGCAGACCGGGCATTCGGAGATGAGCCTTGCGGCGCGCAGGGTCAGCAGGTCGGGCGCGCCGGGGCCGGCGCCGATAAAATGGACGGTCATGATGGGATCCGGATAGCGATGGCGGCGCTGGCCGATCCATCGGTGGAGATCTGGCGGGATGCCGCGATCCGGGCGTCAGCGCCGATGGCGACCAGAGCGAGAGCCTCGGCCACCGAGCCGGTGGCGAAACGGGCAAGGATGCGCGGCGATCGGGTTGGCGTGGCGATGCCTGAAAGGGCTTCGCGCGGCAGGGCTATCAGAGGCAGACCCTTGTCGCGCGACAGGGTTTGCAGGGCCGGCAATGCGGCCCGTTCCTGCAGCGCGGCCAGCGCATCGATGGGATGCTGCTCGGCAACCAGCCGCAACGCCTCATGCAGTGCCTCGGGGGAAACATCGGCGCGGCAGCCCAGCCCGGCGACACAGAGCGGAGCGCTCATCGCACCACGCTCCATTGCACGACGGGTCGGGCGGGCTGCCAGCCGCGCATCGACCCCAGAGGCGCGGCCTGCGCCAGCTCTATCCTCAGCAGATCGCCGCCATGGCGGGCATGGGCATGGAGAAGCAAGGCCTCGGTTTCCAGCGTGACGCCATGCATCACCAGCCGAACTCCCGGCGCCAGCATGGCCCAGAGGCGGGTCAGCAGCCCCTCATCCGCGCCACCTCCGACAAAGACGGCGGCTGGCATCGGCAGATCAGGCAGATCGGCATGGTCATGCTCGATCACCGTCAGGCGATGGCCGAGGCCGAAGCTTTGCCCATTTTGACGGATGTTGGCGGCGCGGTCGGGCTTGCGCTCCACCGCCACGGCCCGCCCGCCGGCCAGACACCATTCCACGCTGATCGAGCCCGAGCCCGCCCCCAGATCCCACAGCATCTCCCCCGCACGCGGCGCCAGCGCCGACAGCGCCAGAGCGCGCATCGGCCTTTTACTGATCTGGCCATCATGCGCGAAGAGATCGTCAGCCAGCCCGCTGGCGCGCGGCAGACCCGCAGGGCCGTTAAAGGCAATGGCTATGGCCACAGGTGCTTCCACATCGTCGAAAGCAATATCCCGAGCGGGCGCGGATCGGATGCGCTCCCGCTCTCCACCCAGAGCTTCCAGAATATGGCACAGGCTGGCGCCAAACCCGCGCTCGCTCAACCATGCCGCCAAGGAGCCTACCGAAGCCCCATCGCGCAACAGGCAGATCGCGCGCGCGCCGTGGCTCATCACCGGCACCAGCCTCTCGAAAGGGGCGGCATGCAGGCCGAGGCAGGCGGTGTCCTCAAGGCTCCAGCCAAGCCGGGCCGCAGCCCAACCGAAGGTTGAGGGAGCGGGAAAGGCGCGCCACTCAGCCGTCGGCAGATGCCGCGTGATGCTCGCCCCACCGCCAAACCAGAAAGGATCGCCCGAGACCAGCATGGCGACGTGCCGCCCCTTCAGCGCCAGCACCGGATCGACGCTGAAGGGCACCGGCCAGATATGCGCGCGCGGATCACCCTCCAGCCCGGCCAGAGCCAGATGACGCGGCGCGCCGAAAATATGTGTGGCCTCGGCAAGCGCCAGACGGCTTGCGGGGGGGAGGGCCTCTGCCCTATCCTCGCCGATACCGATGATCGACAGCCAAGCCTTTTCCGTCACAGCCTCAACCATGCCACGCGTCCTGCTGTTGGGCGGCACCAGCGAGGCCAGCGCAATGGCGCGGGCTTTGGCCGGGGCAGGGGTGGAGGCGGTCTTCTCCTACGCCGGGCGCACGGCGAGCCCCATCGCTCAGCCCCTGCCGGTGAGGATCGGTGGTTTCGGCGGCGTGGAGGGGCTGGCGGATTATCTGCGGGAGCAGGCGATCACCCATCTGGTGGATGCGACCCATCCCTTCGCTGCGCAGATCAGTGCCAATGCTGTGGCCGCCTGCGCTCAAACGAGCACGGCGCTGATGGCGCTGGAACGCGAAGCCTGGGCGCCGCAAGACGGTGACGACTGGCGTATCGTGCCCGATCTGGAGGCTGCCGTTGCCGCCCTCCCATCCGATCCGGCGCGGGTGTTTCTGGCCATCGGTCGGCAGAATCTGGAGGCCTTTGCGGGGCTGCCTCATCACTATCTGCTGCGCTTTGTCGATCCCGCGCCTCAGCCCCTGTCGGGCGCCAGCGTGGTGGTGGATCGCGGCCCCTTCACCGTGGCGGGCGATCTGGCGTTGATGCAGGCCCATGGCATCACCCATGTCGTCGCCAAGAACGCCGGGGGCAGCGGTGCCGCCGCCAAGCTGGAAGCCGCGCGCCGGTTGCGCCTGCCGGTGATCCTGATCGAGCGGCCCTTTGTGCCCGCTCGCCCGGTCTGCCGCAGTGTGGAGGCGGTGATGTGCTGGCTTCATGCAGGGGCTCCGGCGGAGCGCGGCGTGTAGACCCAGCGCCCCACCTGCCGTGTGGCGCTGTTGCCCACGATGACCACGGTGCGCATGTCGGCCATCTCGGGCGTGGCCTGCTCCAGCGTGACGGTGCGGATCGCCTGCTGCGGCGTCGAAACAGCGCGGGCGAAGAGGATGAGACGCGTGGGCTCGCATTCCTCGCGCAGGATCTCCAGCACGCGGGCGAATTGATGCGGGCGGCTGGCGCTGCGCGGATTGTAGAAGCCCATGGCGAAATCGCCGCGCGCCGCCATGCGCAGGCGATGCTCGATCAGCGCGAAGGGCTTCAGATTGTCTGACAGATTGATCGCGCAGAAATCGTGCCCCAGCGGAGCCCCGGCCGCCGCCGCCGCCGCCAGCATCGCGGTGATGCCGGGCAGGATGGCGATGGGCAGATCGAGATGCTGTGGCGCGGCCTCCAGCGCCTCGAACAGCGCCGAGGCCATGGCGAAGACGCCGGGATCGCCTGAGGAGACGATCACCGCATGCCGCCCCTCTGCCGCCAGTTCCAAAGCATGGGCGGCGCGGACCAACTCCTCGCGATTGTCGCTGGGGTGGAGGGTGAGGCCCTCACGCGGGGCAATCCGCGTCACATAGGGGGTGTAGCCCAGAATATCGGTAGCGCGGGCGAGAGCTTCGGTTACCTCGGGTGTAACCATCGCCTCATGGCCGGGGCCAAGGCCCACGACAGTTAACGAGCCGGTCATGATGCAGCCATGGGGCGGCGCCCCTGCCCATGCACCAGCACGATGGCGAAGTAAGGGCAATCGTCGATTTCGGTCTCTGCCAGGCGGGCCACGCGCTGGCCCGGCATGGTGCCGCGCTCAACCAGCCATGCCTCATCCAGCCGTCCCGCCGCCGCCAGAGCGCGGCGCACCTTGGGCAGATTACGCCCGGTCTTCATGATGGCCAGCGCATGGGCCTTGCGCATATGGGCGATCAGATCCGCTTCGGGCAGCGTGCCCATCAGCACGCTCAGCACATCGTCGCCCCAGGTGATCGGCACGCCGGTGGCATGCCAGCAGCCGGTCATGCCGGTGATGCCGGGGACGACCTCGACCTCGCACAGGCCCTGAAGGCGGGTGTGCAAATGCATGAAAGATCCGTAGAAAAATGGATCTCCCTCGCACAGCACGATCACCTCATTCTGCTGCGCCAGATCGGCCAGACGCTTTGTCCAGTCATCGTAAAAACCGGCAAGCAGGCTGTTGTAATCGGCGCTGTCGAAAGCGATTTCGGTGGTGACGGGATATTCCATCGCATGTTCCACCACATCGGCGCGCAGCATATCGGCCACGATGCGCCTTGCCTGCCCGCTGCGACCGGCCTTGCGGAAATAGGCGACATGCGCCGCGCCGCGCACCAGCCGGTCGGCCTTGACGCTCATCAGATCGGGATCGCCGGGGCCCAGCCCCACGCAGATGATCCGGCCCATCATTCCGCCCTGCTGGCCAGAGCATTGACCGCCGCGACCGTGATCGCCGAGCCGCCCAGCCGTCCGCGCACCACCATGGCGGGGCAGGGGGCGGCCTCCATCAGCGCTTCCTTCGATTCCATCGCGCCGACAAAGCCCACCGGGCAGCCGATGATTGCGGCGGGACGGGGCGTTGCCGGGTCTTCCAGCATGTTCAGCAGATGGAACAGGGCCGTGGGCGCATTGCCGATCGCCACCACGGCGCCGGCCAGATGCGGGCGCCACAGCTCCAGCGCGGCGGCGGAGCGGGTGTTGCCCATGGTGCGGGCCATGTCGGGCACCTGCGGGTCATGCAGGGTGCAGATCACCGGATTGTCGGCAGGCAGCCGGGTGCGGGTGATCCCCTCCGAGACCATGCGCGCATCGCACAGGATCGGCGCGCCTGCCTCCAGAGCGGCGCGCGCTGCCTCGGCCATGCCTTGGGTGAAGGCGACATGCGCCTCCAGCCCGACCAGACCGGCGGCATGGATCATGCGCACGACCACCGGCTCCTGAGCCGGGGTGAAGCGGGCCAGATCGGCCTCGGCGCGGATCGTGGCGAAGGATTGCCGGTAGATGGCGGCGCCATCCATTTCATAGGTGTAGGGCATCAGCTCCGGGTCATCAGCAAGGTTGGATCGGCCAGCAGTTGCGCGGGCGTGAACGGGGTGTCAGGTGTATCTTTGGCGGTGCATCCATATCCCAGCGCGAAATCCCGCCCCCGCGCCACCAGCGTGATATCGGCGGCGGAGGGATGAGCGCAACCCTTGGCGCAGCCCGAGACATGCAGCATGGCGCCCTCTGGCACAGACGGCGCAAGTTGGCGAGCCAGATCGCGCACTGGCGCCAGCGCCTGAGCGCAGCCCGGTGCTCCGTTGCAGGCGGTAACGCGCAGCAGCGGGTCGGCGGGAGTGGTGATGAGGCCGGGCAGGTCAGGCATGGTGTTCAACCCTTCCAGCAGCAGCATCCGCCATGGAGTAAGCCGCAAGGGCGCCAGATCGGCGAGGGCCGAGAGCGTCCGGCTGTCGGTCTGGCCGAAGGGCAAGGCGACCAACGCGCCTGCCGGGGTGAGGCCGGGGTGAGGGGCTTCATCCGTCACGTATGGAGCGGTCAGGGTGAAATGGGGCGGCAGGGACGCGCCCCGCGCCAGAAGGTCACGCATGCGCCCGCGTCCATCCCGCGCGCCGCCTGTTTCCAGAAACCAGCGGGCCAGATGGAGCGCCTCGGTTACGGCGCTGTGCCGGGTGGTGGCGGCGGCCAGCGTGGCGCCATCGGCCTGCAGCAGGTAGCGATCGCCTGCCTTCTCGATCCTGATATCGGCGGAGGCTTGGCGCAGCACTGCGGTTTCGCCGCTATCCAGCGCAAAGCCGAATTTTCCGGGGAGTGCCAGATCGCTGGTGGCCAGAGCCTGCATCAGCTCGGCGGCCAGATCCTGCGTGCCATCGCCCTGCTGCCAGAAGGGCGTGACGAGAATGTTGCGCCGTCCCTCAATGGCCTCATCCCCATCGATCAGCTCCAGCGTCGCCAGTTTCGTCAGCACAGCGGCATGGTCACGGATGCCGCGCAGTTGGAGGTTGGCGCGGGCGGACAGATCGATCAGGCCATTGCCATAGCGCGAGGCCAGATCCGCCAATCCGCGCGCCTGATCCTGCGTCAGGCGGCCGCCATATGCGCGCACCCTCACCACCAGCCCATCGCCCGAGAGCATGGGGCGCAAGGCTCCGGGGCACCAGCCCTTGACCAGACGATCATACGGCGCGTTCATGGCCGATCCGCCAGTTGAGCGGCGATGGAGTTGCGCCGCGTGGTCCACAGCCCTGCCTCTGCCAGAGCGGCAAAGCGGACTCTCAACTGTTCCAGTGCGGCGGGATTGGCGTCATCCATAAAGGCAACGATGTCGCTCTGACCCAGCGTGGCATCGAAACACAGGTCGAAGAGATGCGCGGGCACCTGCCCGGTCAATTGCGCGAAGGCGGCCAGATTGTCGATGGTGGCGGTGATCTCGGCGGCGCCGCGAAAGCCGTGGCGCATCATGCCCTGCGCCCAGCGCGGATTGCTGGCACGCGCGCGCACCACGCGGGCGATTTCCTCGGCCAAAGTGCGCGCGCGCGGGGTTTCGGGGCGTGTCGCGTCCAGATGATAGAGCGCTGGCGCCGGACGGCCCAAAGCCTTCATCGCGGCGGCAAAGCCTCCCTCATGCGCGGCATAGTCACGCGCCAGCAGCAGGTCGGTTTCGGGTAGATCCTGCACATGGGCAAAGGCATCTGCCCCGGCCAGACGGGCCTCCAGCGCGGGGCGGTTATGGGCGATGGCGCCTTGCGCATCGAGCGCCCATGCCGAGGCGGCCAGCCATGCTTCCCCCGCGGCGTGACGGGCTTCCTCGCCCAGATGCTCTGCCGGGTCTTCCATGGAGAGGCCATAGAGGCCCGGCCTGGGTCCGAAGACGCGCGGGGTGCGGGTGAGGTACGGGTTCTCGCCGGGCTCCTCATGGTCGCGCTCGGCCAGAGCAGCAGCGGCGGCCTCAAACAATTGGGCCAGACCCGGAAAGACATCGCGAAACAGGCCCGAGACGCGCAAGGTCACATCGATGCGCGGGCGGTTCAGCAGGACGGGCGGCAGGATCTCGAAGCCGCAGACCCGCTCGCTGTCGGCATCCCAGCGCGGGGCGAGGCCCGCCAGATGCAGCGCCATGGCAAATTCCTCGCCCGCCGTGCGCATTGTGGCCGATCCCCACAGATCCACCACCAGACCGGTCGGCCAGTCGCCATGGTCCTGAATATGGCGGCGCAGTAGTTCCTCGGCCAGCTTCACGCCCTGGGCATGAGCCATGCGGCTGGGTACGGCGCGCGGATCGACGCTGAACAGGTTGCGCCCGGTCGGCAGCACATCGCTCCGCCCCCTCGCCGGTGAGCCGGAGGGACCGGGGGGCACGCGCCGCCCATCCAGCGCGGTGAGCAGGCCTTCGGTTTCGCCGGGGGCGGTGCCATAGATATGGAGCCCGTCGCCGAACTGGCTTTCCTTGATGTCGCAGACGAAGCGGTCGATCCGCACCATGGCCTCTGCGGCGCTGGCGTCCTGCGGCAGACCGAGGTCTTGGGTGACGCCGCTGGCCTGCGCTTCATCGCGGATCTGAGTGATCAGCCGGTCGCGGCGGGCGGGATCAAGCCCTTCGGCGGTCGAATATTCGTCGAGCAGGCGTTCGAGGCGCAGCAGGCCTTCGGGCACTGCGCTGGCCACCATCGCTGGGGGGATATGGCCCAGCGTCAGCGCGCCGATGCGGCGTTTGGCTTGGGCAGCCTCGCCCGGATCGTTCACGATAAAGGGATAGATCACCGGCAGCGGGCCGATCAGCGCTTCGGGCCAGCAGCGCTCCGACAGGGCGACGGCCTTGCCGGGCAGCCACTCAAGCGTGCCATGCGCGCCAATATGGACCAGCGCATGCACGCCCTGAGCGCGCAGCCACAGATAAAATGCGACATAGCCATGGCGCGGGATGCGCGAGACATCGTGATAGTCGTCATCGCGCCGGGCCGCATCGCCGCGTTCGGGTTGCAGGGCGATGAAGGCATGGCCGCGCGCCACGGCGGCGAAGTGGAAAGCGCCCTCGGCAAAGGCGGGGTCGTTTTCGGGCTGGTCCCATGCCTGCTCCAGATCCGCGCGCAGGCTGTCGGGCAGGGCGGACAGCGCCTCCCGATAGGCCGAGAGCGGCCAGGCGATGGTATGGCCTTGCAATGCGGCGGCGAGTGGTTCGGCTGTGGTGTGGTATCCGGCCGCGGCCAGCGTTGCCAGCATCGCTTCGGCGCTGGCCAAGGCATCCAGACCCACGGCATGCGCCATCTGGTCGGCCCGGCCCGGATAGGTGGAGAGGATCAGCGCCACCCGCCGATCCCGCGCCGGGGTGACGGCCAGAGCATGCCATGCGCCCACCTTGTCAGCGATGGCCTCGATCCGTTCGGGATGGGGGCGGTGCAGCGTGCGGGCGCATTGCAGATCGGGATCGACCACCTCCGCCGTCTTGAAGCTGGCGACGCCCGCCAGCAGCCGTCCGTCAACCTCGGGCAGGACGACATGCATGGCCAGATCGGCTGGAGACAAGCCACGTTCGGCACCAGCCCAAGCCGTTTCATCGGCGGTGGAGAGCGCCACTTGAAACACCGGGCATCCAGGCCCGTCGAGTGGCGAGGCACCGTTGTCGTCACGCCCGGAAAAGGCGGTGGCATTGACGATGGCGGCGGGTGTGTGGTGGCTGAACGTGGTCCTGATCCATGCCGGAGCGCCCGGAGCCTTCAACGAGGGCGCGAACAACCCCGCCGCGCGAAAGCCGCGTTTGGTCAGCGCCGTGATCAGGGCATCGATGGGCCCTGTGTCGCCGCTGGTGAGATAGGCACGATAGAAGCTGACGACCACCAGCGGGGCCTCGCCCGCGATGGGCGCATCGACCACGCCAAAACCGGGCTGATACCAGCCGCAGTCTGGAATGGTGGTGGCGCCTTCCGGCGTTGGTGCGGGCAGGCCGGCGGCGCGTGCCAGTTCGGCCAGCGCTGCCTGAGCCGCCATGGCGCCGCCTGTGTCGCACAGATCGGCAAGCTGGCGCAGCACTGTTGGGGGCAGGGTGGAGGCCGCCTCCAGCGCGGGGTCGGGGCGCCCGTCAGCAGGCAGCACGGCAAGGGCAAGCCCCTCGCGCCGTGCCAGATCGCTCAGTTGCGCGAGGCCATAGGGCCAGTAGCCCGCGCCGCCGATCAACCGCACCAGCACCGCCTTGGCGCCCGAGACAGTGCGCTCGATATAGGTATCGACGGAGAGCGGATGTTTCAGCGCTGCCAGATTGGCCAGACGCAGTTCAGGCAAATGATCGCGCCCCGCATGCCATCCGGCCGCGAAAGCCCCCAGATCGCTGTCCGAAAAGGACAGGACGATCAGCGGCGCGGGGCTCTGGCCGAGGTCGGTCGCGACCTCGGTTTCCTCCAGCCCACGGCTCTCGCGGAAGATGACATGCATCGCGGAAGGGTTACGCCGGGGCCAGAACTGTGTCCAGCACCGCGCGGACGGCGGCGGTGTCGAGGTGATCGTGCTCGGCGATGACCACCAGTTGCGTCACGCGCGGGCGCTGGCCCCAGGGCTGGTCGTACTGATGACGCACACGCTCGCCCACCGCCTGAAGCAGCAGGCGCATCGGCTTGCCCTGCACCGCCACGAAGCCCTTTACGCGCAGGATGGACTGCTCGCGCGCCAGACGCTGCACGGCGGCGACCAGCGCTTCGGGATCGCCGACTTCGGGCAGGGTGATGATGGTGCTGTCGAAATCCTCGTGCTCATGCTCGTCCTCGCCATCGTGGTGGCTGGGGCGGGCGGCCAGATCGTCCTCGGCGGCGGCATTGAGGCCGAGGATGACGGCGGGATCGATCACGCCATCGGTGACAGGCAGCATGGGCAGTGGGCGCGGCGCCTCGGCGGCGATCACGGCGCGAGCCTGATCCAGCGTTGGGGCGTCCACCAGATCGGCCTTGGTCAGCAGAACGATGTCGGCGCAGGCGAGCTGATCCTCAAAGACTTCCGAGAGCGGGGTTTCATGGTCGAGGCTGTCATCCGCCGCGCGCTGGGCATCGACCGCCGCCACATCGGGGGCGAAACGGCCAGCGGCCACGGCCTCGGCATCGGCCAGCGCGATCACCCCATCGACGGTGATGCGGCTGCGGATCGCGGGCCAGTCGAAGGCTTTGAGCAGAGGCTTGGGCAGGGCAAGACCCGAGGTCTCGATCAGAATGTGATCGGGGCGCTGGGGCAGGGCCAGCAGTTTTTCGACCGTGGGGATGAAATCATCGGCCACGGTGCAGCAGATGCAGCCATTGGCCAGTTCGAGGATCGCGCTTTCGGGGCAATTCTCGTCGGCGCAGGCCTTCAGGATTTCGCCATCGACGCCCACCGTGCCGAACTCATTGACCAGCACCGCCAGGCGGCGCCCGCCCGGATTCTGCAGCAGATGGCGGATCAGCGTGGTCTTGCCCGAGCCCAGAAAGCCGGTGACGATGGTGACGGGGATTTTTTCCAGAGACATGGCTTAAAGCTCCAGCGGGGGAATGCGGGCGATGGATTGCTTGCGGAAGATGGTGGGGCGCTGGCGCCACGGCACGATGCCGTCAGGGCTTTGCGCATAGGCGCTGGCGCCGGCCAGAATGTCGGGCACATCGGCGTCGGACAGGCGGCCGTAGACATAGGTCCAACTGCCGGGCCTTGTCAGCGCGATGGAACAGCCATTGGTGCAGGCCGAGAGGCATTCGGTGGGGCGCACTTCCACGTCGCCATCCGCATTGGCGGCGCTCAGCGCCTGCGCCAGCAGGGTGCCGGGCACGGTTTCGCCTTCCTCGGGCGTCTGGCCCGCGCGGCAGGTGGTGCAGACAAAAAGGACGGTGTTGTGACCCACGACGCTTCAATTCCCCAATGAGGCGCGCCTGCACAGGCCATCGGGCACCGAACCCGCGTTCGGCGCCTGATCGACCGGCCACAGCGCACCCCGGCTGTCCGTTTCCTCGTGCTGGCAGGTCTCCCGGCTGGCGGATCGGGGGCAGTTACGCCTTGCGTCAGCTTCGCCTTCCCGTGCCTTGCGGCCAGTGGCATCGAAGCTGCCTCATCCGTTGACGGTCGCGGGGGCGGCTGTGCTTCGGGCTTGACGAAAGCCCTGTCACATTCCCTCTTCGCCTTTTGGTGGATTGCTCCGCCGCAAGGAACCAACGCGGTGGGGATTGCGGGATTGCGACGGGGCTGTCAAGGAATGCCGCGATCAGGAGTGTACCATGACCGCCGATGCCCCCGCCCCCGAAGCTGACTTTGACCGCCACAACGCCAAGATGGCCAAGAAAAAGGCCTCTCGCGACAAGATCATGGCCAGCAAGCAGGGCGAAAAGGGGCTGGTGATCGTTCATACCGGCACGGGCAAGGGCAAGTCGTCCTCCGGCTTCGGGATGATCCTGCGCTGCATCGCGCATGGCATGCCCAGCGCGGTGGTGCAGTTTATCAAGGGCGCCTGGGACACCGGCGAGCGCCGTCTGATCGAGCAAAATTTCCCCGATCTCTGCCAGTTCCACGCCATGGGGGAGGGTTTTACCTGGGAAACGCAGGACAAAGCCCGCGATATCGCCGCTGCGCGCAAGGGCTGGGACAAGGCCAAGGAACTGATCCGCGATCCCAACATCCGCATGGTGCTGCTTGACGAAATCAACATCGCCCTGCGTTACGAATATCTCCCGCTGGAGGAGGTGCTGACCTTCCTGCGCGAGGAAAAGCCCGAGATGACCCATGTGGTGCTCACCGGCCGCAATGCCGCGCCCGAACTGATCGAGCAGGCCGATCTGGTCACCGAGATGACTTTGGTGAAGCACCCCTTCCGCGGCGGCATCAAGGCGCAGGCCGGGGTGGAGTTCTAAACCTCCATGCCAGCCTTGATGATCCAGGGGACCGGCTCGAATGTCGGCAAGTCCCTGCTGGTGGCGGGGCTGTGCCGGGCGGCACGTCGGCGGGGGCTGAGTGTCGCGCCTTTCAAGCCGCAGAATATGTCGAACAATGCCGCTGTCACCGCCGATGGCGGAGAGATCGGGCGGGCTCAGGCCCTGCAGGCGATCGCGTGTGGATTATCGCCGCATACCGATATGAACCCGGTGCTGCTGAAGCCAGAGAGCGAAGTCGGCAGTCAGGTGGTGTTGCAGGGGCGGCGCATCGCCACGGTAAAGGCGCGGGAGTATGCCGCGCTGAAACCGCAGTTGATGGCCCCGGTTCTGGAGAGCTTCCATCGCCTGAAAGCTGCCCATGATCTGGTGATCGTGGAGGGCGCGGGCAGCCCGGCGGAGGTCAATCTGCGTGCCGGAGACATCGCCAATATGGGCTTTGCCTGCGCCGCGCAGGTGCCGGTGGTGCTGGCAGGCGATATCGACCGGGGCGGGGTGATCGCCCAGATCATCGGTACAAAGGCAGTGCTCTCGCCAGAGGATGCGGCGATGGTGCGCGGCTTTCTCATCAACAAGTTTCGCGGTGATCCCTCGCTGTTCGACGATGGCTATCGCCTGATCGAGCAGCGCAGCGGCTGGCGCGGTTTCGGCGTGCTGCCGTGGTTCGCGCAGGCCCATCTGCTGCCCGCCGAGGACGCGCTCGATCTTGGAGCCGTGTCATCGGGCGGGCGGGTGAAGGTGGCCGCTCTGGCCCTCTCCCGCATCGCCAATTTCGATGATCTGGACCCGCTGGCGCAGGAGCCCGATATCGATCTGGTGATGGTCCGCGCGGGGCAGGCGATCCCCGGCGACACAAAGCTGGTCATCCTGCCCGGCAGCAAGAGCACGCGCGGCGATCTGGCGTTTTTGCGCGCTCAGGGCTGGGATGTCGATCTGGCGGCGCATGTGCGGCGCGGCGGGTATGTGCTGGGGATCTGCGGCGGTTATCAGATGCTGGGCAGCGTGGTAAGCGATCCCGAAGGACTGGAAGGCCCGGCGGGCGAGATGCCGGGCCTCGGCCTGCTGGAAGTGGCGACCACCATGCAGGGCGACAAAAAACTGACGCAGGTTCAGGCAATCCACGCCGCCAGCGGGCTTCGGGTGGAGGGCTATGAAATCCATCTCGGGGTCACCAATGGCCCCGATTGCGCGCGGCCCTTCGCCCATATCACGGGGCGGCCCGAGGGGGCGATCTCGGCGGATGGGCGCATCATGGGCAGCTATCTGCACGGCCTGTTTACGCAGGATGGCTTTCGCTCGGCCTTTATCGCTAGCCTTGGCGCGCGGCCGTCAGGGTTGGCCTATGGCGCCCAGGTGGAGGCGACGCTCGATGCTCTTGCCGACCATATCGAGGCCCATGCCGATGTGGCCGGGCTGTTGGCGCTGGCGCAATAGGCGTCAGCGCCGCGTCCATTCATGCTGGTGGTTTTCCTGCCAGCCCGCACGATGCAGCAGGGGCGTATCGTCGGTAAATTCTGGGTGGCCGATGCAAAGCCATGCCGAGAAGGCCCAGCCTTCGGGGACCTCCAGCAGGCGCTCGATGGTGTCGGGATCGAGGATCGACACCATCCCCAGCCCCAGATTGTCCGCCCGCGCCGCCAGCCACAGCGTATGGATCGCCATGGCTGTCGAGGCCTGAAGCGTGGCAGGGATGCTGTGCCGCCCCAGGCCGTGCCCCTCGGCCGGATCGCTCACGGTGAAGACAGCCAGTTGCAGCGGCGCCTTGTCCAGCCCGGCCAGCTTGAGCCGGTTGTACTCGTCCAGCCGCTCACCCTCATAGCTTTGCGCGGCCAGAGCGTTGCAGGCGATGAAATTGTCATGGACCGCCTGGCGCAGCGCGGGGGCTTCCACGCGGATCACCCGCCATGGCCGCGCATTGCCCACCGAGGGAGCCAGATCCATCGCCGCCTGCAAGCGCTCGATCCGAGCCTCATCCAGCGGCGTATCGAGGAAATGACGCACATCGCGGCGCCAACGCATGATGCGCTCCAGCGTGGAGGCCTCGTCCTGCGTGAAATCCATTTATCTTGTCATCCCAGTGCGGCGGCAAGGCGCAGCCACTCTGCCTCCATGCCCGGCAGACCCAACCTTATCAAGCGTGGCGACCATGGAAAGATGCGGCTCCAGATGCGATGGTCGGCCAGATGGTTCTGAGCGGCCTGCGCATCCGGCGTGTCGTAAAGGCGGAAGAGATGCGTCCCACCCGCCAGCGCCCAGCCATGGGCCAGCGCCAGCGCATCGATCCGCTCGACTTCCTGAGCCAGACGCCGCGTCGTCGCCTGCGCCCATGCGGTGTCGCGCAGCGCGGAGGCGCCGATCTCCAGCGCGGGGCCTGCCACGGGCCACGGGCCTGCCATAGCGGTCAGGCGCTCGATGGTGGACATATCGCTGATGGCAAAGCCCAGCCGCACCCCGGCAAGACCATAGAACTTGCCGAAAGAGCGCAGAACCACCAGCCCCTGATCGCCCGCCAGCGGCGCCACCGACATCTCGGGCAGCGGATCGGCAAAGCTCTCATCCACCACCAGCGTGCCGACCCGGCCCTTCAGCGCGATCAGATCGGCGGGCGGGATGATCCTGCCGTCGGGATTGTTCGGATTGACCACCACCGCGATCTCGGCGCCGGCCAAGGCTTCGGGCGTGGTGACCTCTTCCACGTTGCAACCAGCGGCGGTGAAGCAGGCGGCATGCTCATTGTAGGTGGGCGAGAGCACGCGCACCTTGCGCCCCGCCAGCACCAGCGGCAGCATCTGGATCGCGGCCTGCGCCCCGGCCAACGCCACCATCGGTGCCTGCGTGCGATAGGCCTGAGCGGCGGCTGTCAGCAGGGCATTGCGCGCGCTGGCGGTGGGCAGGGCGGTCCATGCCTCGGGGGACAGGGGGAGCACCGGATAGGGCACGCGGTTGATGCCGGTCGACAGGTCGATCCAGTCATCGCCGCCGCGTGCCTTGCAGGCCCTGTCGAGATCGCCGCCATGATCGCGCCGGATAGTGTCACAGGGCATAGGTTTGGAATGTCCACATTGCGATCACACAGGGCGTCGCCGCGCACAATGCCGCCAGCATCACCACCCGGCGATAGAGTTTGAGGCCCGCCAGCAGATTGGCAGGCCTGGGATCGGGCGCATCGCCATTGAGCCATGGGTCCTGGCTCGGCCCCTCGGCATAGAGGCGCGGGCCGGACAGGCGGATGCCCAAAGCTCCGGCAAAGGCGGCCTCGGGCCAACCGGCGTTGGGCGAGCGATGATGCCGCGCGTCGGAGAGCATCACCCGCAAGGCGGTGATCGGCCGGTTGCAGGCCAGCACATAGAGCAGCCCCGTCAGCCGCGCCGGGATCCAATTGGCGACATCGTCGATCTTCGCGGCGGTGCGGCCGAAAAACATATGGCGCGGCGTGCGATAGGCGATCATCGAATCCAGCGTGTTGATCGCCTTATAGGCCGCGATCCCCGGCAGGCCGAGCAGCACACCCCAGAACAGCGGCGCGATCACCCCGTCCGAGGTGTTCTCGGCCAGACTTTCGGCAGCGGCGCGGGTGATGGCGGGCTTGTCGAGCTTTTCGGGCGAGCGGCCCACGATCATCGAGACCGCCTTGCGCGCGCGCGGCACATCGTTTTCGGCGAGCGGTTCGGCCACGGCGGCGACATGGTCATGCAGCGATCGCGCCGCAAGCAAAGGCCACGCCAGAATGCCGCCGACCACCGCGCCCGTCCAGTCCCGCACCAGCAGCAGGGAAAGCGCCAGCGCCACACCGCCGGTCAGCAGGATGATGCCCAGCGCCAGCATCGTGCCTCTGGACTGGCGGGTGTCGTCGTCCTCGTTTTCGTCGTTCCAGTGCCGGTCGCCCAGCGCGATCAGGCGGCCCAGCCAGCTCACCGGATGGCCGATGCGGGTGTAGAGGAACATCGGCCAGCCCAGCATCGCTTCCAGCGCCAGTCCGATCAGCATCTGCGCGGCATGCAGGGCCATCATGGGCAGGCTTTCTGATTGACGCCGGCGATGGCCCATTGCGCGCCGCAAGGGATCAGCCGGGTGATCGACAGGGGATCGATGCTGAACGCCAGAGCCGGGCCGATGGTTCCCAGCGCCATGGCCAGAGCCGCGCGGATCGTTCCGGCATGGGCAACAATGGCGCTGCGCCCCGGCAAAGCGGCGATCTGCTCTATTGCCGGAGCGGTGCGGGCGCACAGATCGGCAAAGCTCTCGCCATCGGGCGGGGCAAGCAGGGCCAGTTGTTCAGGCGGCAGGGCGCCCTGATCGGGAATGTCGGTGAAGGGCAGACCCTCCCACAGACCAAAATCCTGCTCCCACAGGCGCGGGTCGAGCCGGGGCTCGGTTTCCGGCCACAGGGCCTGCGTGGTCTGGCGGCAGCGCAGCGCGGGGCTGGCGATCACGCGGTCCACCGTGCCCAGATGCCTGCGCAGGGCCGCCAAGGCTGCCTCATCCGCAATGTCTGCGGGCACATCGCGTCGCCCGGCCAGACGGCCCTCGTTGAGGGCGGGGGCATGGCGGATCAGCAGCAGTTCTTGGGTGGGCGCCGAGGCCAAAAGCCACATCTCCTCTTGAGTTGGCGGTGCTTCTGGTTTCTGTGCAGGCGATTCGGCAAGCGATTGATGAAAGGCTGAGCCTTATGGCGCGGATAATTCTGGTCACCGGCGGCGCCCGCTCGGGCAAGAGCGCCATCGCGGAAGGCCATGCTCTGGGCTTTACCGGGCGCGCGACCTATATCGCCACGGCGCAGGCCTTCGATACCGAGATGGAACAGCGCATCGCCGCCCATCAAGCCCGGCGCGGGCCCGAATGGAGCAATCTTCATGCACCTTTCGATCTGGCGGATGCCTTGCGCGAGAGCGACAATACGCCCTGCCTTGTCGATTGCCTGACCTTGTGGCTCACCAACATCATGCTGGCCGAACGCGACTGGCAGGCGCAGGGCCTGCTGGAGGCTTTGGCCGCCCGCGTTTCGCCCGTGGTGCTGGTCACCAATGAGGTCGGCGGGGGCATCGTGCCCGACAACGCTCTGGCGCGGGCTTTTCGCGATATGGCGGGCTTGCTCAACCAGCGCGTCGCGGCCATGGCCGATGAGGTTGTTCTGGCGGTCTGCGGACTGCCCATGAAAGTGAAATGATGTTTGCCAGTCTTGTCGAAGTTGCCGATTTTGCCCTGAACGCCCCTTGTTTCGACGAGGCCGCCGCCGATGCGGCGCGCGCCCGGCAGAACAGCCTGACCAAGCCGCCGGGATCCCTGGGCCGTCTGGAGGAGATCGCGATCTTCATGGCCGGATGGCGCGCCACGCCGCGCCCGGCGATAAAGCGCGCTCAGGCGCTGGTTTTTGCGGGCAATCACGGGGTTTGTGTACATGGCGTCAGCCCCTATCCCAGTGAAGTGACCGCGCAGATGGTCGCCAATTTCGAGCATGGCGGGGCGGCGATCAACCAACTCTGCCGGGCGTCGGGTGCCGATCTGTCGGTGATCGCGCTCGATCTGGACCGCCCCACCGGCGATGTCACGCAAGGCCCCGCGATGAGCGAGGCCGAGACCCTCGATGCGCTGCGGCGCGGCGCCGAGGCTGTCGATCCCGAGGCCGATGTGCTGGTGCTGGGCGAGATGGGGATCGGCAATTCCACCATCGCCGCCGCGCTGGCCTGCGCCCTGTTCGGCGGCGCGCCCGAGGATTGGGTCGGCCCCGGCACGGGGGCTAACAGCGCGGGCATGTCGCGCAAGGCTCAGGTGATTGCGCAAGGGCTGGAACTGCACAGCGCGGCGCGTGGCATGGTTCTTATGGCCGCGCTGGGCGGGCGCGAGCAGGCTGCGATCTGCGGCGCGGTGCTGGCGGCGCGGGCGGCGCGTATTCCGGTGATCCTCGACGGCTTTATCTGCACGGCGGCGGCAGCGGTGCTGCATGGCGTGGCGCCCGAACTGCTCGACCACTGCCTTGTCGGCCATGCCAGCGCCGAGCCGGGGCATCGTCGCCTGCTCGCGGCGCTGAACAAGCGAGCCGTGCTGGAGTTCGACATGCGCCTTGGCGAGGGATCGGGCGCCGCGCTGGCGCTGGGCATCGTCCGGGCGGCGCTGGAGTGCCACAATGGCATGGCCACCTTCGGCGAAGCGGGTGTCAGCGAGGCATGACGGTGCTGCGCCGCCGCTGGTCCGAAGTGCAGGTGGCGCTGATGCTGCTGACGCGGCTGCCTGCGGGGCGCCTTGGCGAGCCGGTGCCGACGCTGGCTCAAGCCGCCTGGGCTTTCCCGCTGGCCGGGCTGGCGGTGGGCGGCGTGGTGGCGGGAGTGATGGCGGTAGGGCAGGCGCTCGGCTGGTCTGCCGCGGTGGCGGCGGGCGTCGCCATGGTCGCGGGCCTGCTGGCGACCGGTGGACTGCATGAGGACGGGCTGGGCGATGTCGCCGACGGCTTTGGCGGCGGGCATACGCGCGAACGCAAATTGGAGATCATGAAGGACAGCCGTCTGGGCAGTTATGGTGCCATCGCTCTGGTGATGGCGCTGGGGCTGCGCTGGCTGCTGCTGGCTCAGGCGGGCACGCCGTGGCGGATCGTGGCGTTGGCGGTGGCCAGCAGGGCGCTGCTGGTCGCGGCGCTGGCACTGATGCCTGCGGCGCGTTCGGATGGGTTGGGGCGGTCGGCTTCGGGCGTGGGTGTGTGGCGGCTGGCTGTCGGGCTGGGGCTGGGCGGGGCTGTGCTGCTGGGCTGGCTGGGCGTTTTGGCCGGGCTGGCTGCGGGTTTGGGGATGGTGCTCGCCGTGGCGCTGATGGGCTGGGTGGCCTGTCGCCAGATCGGCGGGCAGACCGGCGATGTTCTGGGTGCAATGCAACTGATCGGCGAGATTGCCGGCTGGCTGGCGCTGGTGTCGCTCCCCTCGGCTTGAGATAAGTCTTTCAACCTATATTGCTTCTTGTCACGGCGCGGGAGCCGGGCCAAGAAAGCGTTTATGCTGCTTTGCACAATGACGGGTGCGCCCGGTCATGTGAGAAGCGGCATATCTGTCGGCGATGCGCATCACCCGATGCTGCAAAGCGGAACGTTTCTGAGCAAGGTGAACGGGGCAATGGCGAATCGGCAGCTGGCAACAGCAGGGGTTTTCTGGAACATCGTTCAGACCTTGGGGGAGCGTTTCTTCCAGACGCTGGTCTTCTTCGTCGTGGCGCGCCTGCTCGACCCGACCGCTTTCGGTCTGGCGGCGATGGCGGTGGCGCCCGCCGCCGTGTTCACCGCGGTGATGCAGGGGGCCAGTCAGGTCATCGTGCAGGACCGCGAGGCGAGCCCGGCCTTCATCGCGGCGGCCTTCTGGTTCAACATCGCGGCGGGGGTGGCGCTGGGGGTGTTCGTGCTGGTGACCTCCGGGCCGATCAGCCTGCTGGTGCATGCGCCGGCGGTGGCGCCGCTGATGATGGCGACGGCCAGCGTGCCTTTGCTGGCGGGGCTTGGCGCGGTGTCTCAGGGCGTCATGACGCGCCATTTCGAATTTCGCATGCTGGCCATTCGCCGCACCATCGGCATCTCGGTCGCGGGGCTGGCTTGCGTGGTGTTGGCATGGATGGGCTATGGCGCGTGGAGCCTGGTCATTCAGGCCATTCTGACTCCGGCGGTGATGTCGGCGGTGGCGCTGCTGGCCGGTCCGGTGCGCGTGATCGAGCCCTTTACCGGCAACGAGGTGCGGCGCGTGGTGCGGCAGTCGGGGATGCTCTATGGCTCATCCTTCCTGACGCAGGGCAATACCCGTCTGTCCGATCTGATTGTCGGCTATTTCGTGGGCCCGGCCGGGGCCGGTGCCTTTCGTCTGGCGCGCACGGTGATCGATCTCATCACCAGCGTGACCTTCACGCCGCTGGCCAATGTGCTGTTGCCGATCTTCGCCAAGGCCAATGAGGAACCCGAGCGCGCGCTGCGCATGTACGTGAAGATCGTGGTGTCCTGTAGCCTGATCTTCGCGGGCGTGGAGGTGTGCACCATCTTCGGCGCCGAGGCCTTCCGTGCGGTGTTTCTGGGCAAGAGCTGGCCGGGGCTGGGCTGGGTGCTGATCTTCCTGGCACCGGTCTTCCCGACCATGGCGATCTCGCCCTCGCAGCCGCTGCTGATCGCGCGCGGTCGGGCCGGGATGGTGCTGTGGGCCAATTTCGTGCGGCTGGTGACCAGCAGCGCCTGTCTGGCCGTGGGCAGCAAGCTGGCGGGGGTGAATGGTGCGGCCATTGGCTATACGGTCTGTACCTATCTGGCGCTGGGCAGCATGCTGATCTTCATGCGGCGGGAAATCCCCTCGCTCAAGCCGCTGCTGACGGTGCGGGTGCTGCTGCCTCAGGTGCTGGCGTTGGCGATCGGGCTGGGGGGCTATGTCTGGGCGCTATCGCTGGGGTTGCGGCCTGCCAATATCCTGCAGGCCGGCGGAGCCTTGATGGTGGCTCTGCCGCTGTTCGGGGGGCTGTGTCTGGTGCTCTGCCGTCGGGATCTGGATGTGGCCATCGATGTTGTGCCCGTGCCCGGTAAGCTGAAGGACAAGGCCCGCAAGCTGCTGCGGTTGGCCTGAGAGCCCGTTTGGAACATGCGCGAAAGCGCATGTTCAGCGCGGGATCAGCCCTCTCCCCCACCCGACCACTCATACAATACTGCCGTTGGGTGGTCGGGTGGGGGAGAGGGCTGGTGCCGCAAATCCGGCTTCCGCCGGATTTCCAAACAGACTCTGAGCCCGGTCAGGGCTGCGCGTCGAGATAGATCCAGGCCTCCATCACGCCTTCCGGCGTGAGCACATCAATTCTGGCGCGGCGGTATTCGGCGCCCTCGAAGGCGTCGAGGCGGCTCCAGTGGTGGGGCAGGTCGGGCGAGAGGAAAAGGTGAACCTCGACCTCTGTACCGTCCGGTGCCGGAATGAGGGCCGGATAGCCAAGGGTCGCGCCCCAGCCTCGCTGAACCAGATGGCCTGTCACGCTGCCAGGGATCCAGCGCCCCTTTAGATCGGCCAGATGATGATGGTTCACCCGACCGGGCGCGAGCGTTCCATAGGTCGCGAGGCGTTCGTCGATGCTCATCGGCATTCGATATCAGCGGTGCCGCCGCAGGTCGCGTCAGATATCCAGCGGGTCGCGATAGCGGTTGAGACCCCATTTCTCCACCGGCAGATAGGTGAAGAGGCGATCGGCGATCACCTCGAAGCGATCGCGCAGCAGCGGCTCGAGATAGATGGCGATGCCAAGTGCCAGCGCGATGTTGGCGCCAAGGCCAAAGGCGAGCACGGCCCAGGGGTTGAAGCCCTGCTTGAGCAGAGCGCCCAGCACCGGCTCCGAAAAGGGCTGGTGGATGAGGTAGAGCGGATAGGTCGACAGGCCGATCCAGCGGATGGCGATCTTCAGCCGGGGGCTCATCCTGTCGAACAGGTCGTTGCGATAGATCGAGAAGACGAAGAACAGCAGCGACACGGCCCAGATCGAGACCGCCACGCCAAAGCTCTGCTGATCGGCGAACCACTGGCTGGATTTCTGGGTCTCGCCCAGAATGGCGACCACATCGATGACGACCGCCACCGCGACCAGCGCGGCCCGGCGCGCCGTGAGGCCGAATTTGAAGTTCAGCCAGATCAGGATCCCCAGCGCGAAGAAGGCGGCATATTGCAGCAGCACAAGCTGGGTCAGCTTGTTCATGCCGAACAGCGCCGAGAGCAGCATGTTGTGCTGGGGCACGGTGAAATGGCCGATCCAGAAAAAGCCGCTCCAGCCGATAAGGAGCGCGGCGAAATTTTCCAGATGCTTGAAATTGTTGGTGAGGATGATCGCGAAGATGGCCGTGTAGAAGCACATCTCGATCGGCAGCGTCCAATAGGAGTTTGCCACATGGGCGACAAAGGGCAGGATCAGCACCGAATTGACCATGCGGAAGGCGATCTCCTTCACCGGCATGCCCAGGGCGAGCAGGAAAGGCACCGACAGCAGCGAGCAGGCCCAGATGCCTGGCAGCAATCGCAGGAAACGGCGGCGGATGAAATACATCGGGCTGCGGCCATTGGCGGTATAGGCGATCACGAAGCCGCTGATGACGAAGAAGATCTGCACACCGATCCAGCCGATGGCGAAATGTTCGCCCAGCGGAGCATAGACGTGGAAGGTCCGCTCCGACATCTCGCCCGATTGCCTGCCATCGGCCCAGAAACCGTAGGTCAGGTGAAACATCACCACGAAAAGTGCGGCCACGAAACGCAGCAGGTCCAACCCATAAATCTGGTTGGACGCGGTTTTCTTGCTTTCGGCCATGGCGCTGTTCCGTCCGTGCGATGCTGGAATGGTCATGATGTCGTCCGTCGGCATGCGACGAGACCCCGATCCACAGGATTGTAAATCGATCTGTAGAAATACATGCCTGCGCTCGTGCTGCGATGCAACACAAATGGCGGTCCGGAATGCGTGTAACCTTGTCCGTCTGCCGCTCTGGCAGGGCGTTACGCCGGTTTGACGGCGGGTCTGCGACGGCCGAGGCGGCGGGCAAGCTGGTGAGCGGGCCATTCGACAGCGTGATAGAACACTGTGGTGACGATGCCGATGGCCGCGAGAACCGCCAGCCAATGCGCCAGCGGGCCCAGTGCCGTAAGGTTCTGCTTGACCGCATTGACCGCAAAAGGATGCGTCAGATAGATGCTGTAGCCCGCGATGCCGAAACGCTCCATCCAGCCGATTGTCTGCTTGCCGGTGCCGCGCGCGATTTCCGCCGCCAGCCATACCATGCAGAACAGGCCGAAGATCCAGATCGTCCAGGTGTAGCCGATCGAGAAGCGGCCCATATGCGCCAGCATCACGGTCGAGATGTAGCAATAGGCGACAGCGCCCAGGCGCAGGCCCCAGATTGGCAGGCGCCGCGACATGGCGGTGATGCGCTGGCGGTTTTCCGCCAGATAGCATCCCATCAGCCACAGCGGCGCGCAGAACAGCCAGTTGAGCTGATGGCCGAATTCCCAGAGATAGAGCGCATCCGGTTTCAACAGCAGCAGCATCCCCAGCGAAATCGCCAGCGAGACCAGCAGCACCCGCCCCATGCCGAAGCGGAAGATGATCGGCAGCACGAAGGGATAGAGCCCGTAATAGATCAGCTCGGCATAGACCGACCACAGCACATGGCTGAGCCTCTCGCCATAATCGCCGCCCAGCACTTGCGCCAGGATCAGCACCACGCCGAGCGGCAGCCCGATGCGCACGGCGCGGCGCGTCCAGAAGGAGAGCATGTCGACCCGGCTCTTGCCGACATTTCCGCCATGGATCAGCAGGCCGGAGATGACGAAGAAAACGCTGACCGCCGCCGTGCCGTTGAAGGTGGTGTTGACCAGCGCATAGAGCATCTTGTTGATGACGCCGGTGGGCTGCAGCACCTGATCGATGGGAAAGCGGGCGCCATGCGAAAAGGCCACCCACATCGCCGTCACGAAGCGAAGCGTGTCGAGACCGCGCACGACCTCGCGGGGCGGCACGCCATGGTCTTCCGCACTCGCCTTGATCGAAGCTGTCGTCATCGGGAAACCCATGCTCCTGGTGAAATTCAGTTTATGCCAGCATCTTGGCGGGGCGTCGGCCGAGGGGCAGGGGTTGAGGAAGATCCTCTCCTTCCTCTTCATCCTCCACCACCTCCTCGGGGGCGCGACCGGCCATGCCGACCAGGAAGCCCATCAGGCTGGCGCTCTTGATCGAGAGCAAGGCCCCTCCGAAAAGCAGGGTCAGCGTGGCCAGCAGGGAAAAGCAGATGAAGAGCGAGGGGTTCGAGCCCCTCTGGCGCGTGAAAAGCCCGCTGTAGTAAAACACCGCAAGGAAGACGCCCACCAACCCGAAATTATAGGTCAGATAGAGGAAGCCGCTGTCATTGGCATGCTCGGTGTTCACATCGCCAACCAGCATTTCCCAGACATTGGAACCGGCAAGACCATCGAAGGTCAACGAGATGCGATAATACAGCTCTCCGCCATCGCCCGTGTGATGTGTGTAGTAAAACCAAGCGATAAAGAGCAGGATGGGGCTGGCGACCCACATAAGAATGGAGGGCAGCTTGAGCCGGGCGAACAGCAAGGGCGCGCACAGCAACAGCAGGCCCGAGGCAGCGCGCGAATCCGAGGCCATCGAAAGCACCAGACAGGCGATCACCGCGATGGCGCGGTAAAAAAAGCCACCCTTGTGCATCCCGGAGAAATAGATCGTCATCAGCACGGAGAAATAGCCGAGCGACAGCGGTTCCAGAAAGGGCCCGCCCGCGCGGTGATCGATCATCGAGAAGGCCGAGGTGCCGCCGCCACGATAGGCGCCGGCGTAAAGCCCGTCTTGCGTGGCCTTGTTCGCCGCCGTGCTGGCCACCCAGGCGCGCGTGGCGCGGAAATAGTCACCGGCATTGACGATGGCGGTATAGATGGTGGGCAGCAGGGCCTCCATCGCGACGATGATGACCACGAACCAGAACAGCCAGCTCATCCACCTGTCGCGCACCCCATAGGCCGAGGCGCCGACGCCGATGTAAAGCGGCACGATCAGGCAATCGTAAAAGGCCTTGGGGTTGGGCGTCTTGATCAGGTTCATCACGATCAGCGTCACGATCAGCACGGCCAGCGTGATGATCGGCACCGCCCGCGCCTGAGCGACGCGGGTCAGCAGCAGGCAGCCGCTCAGCCCGGTCACCGCGATCTGGATGATGGTGACCTTGCCCTCGTTCATCGCCACGCCATGCGTGTTGAGAAAGGCCAGAAAGAAATTGAGCAACATGGACAGCGCCACGGCTGCAAAGCACAGTCGGGCCCGCCTTGTCTGAGCCCGCGTCGGGACGTTCGACACCGCGCCCAGATTGAGCAGCATGGCTTCGCGATTGCGAGGTGCAGTTCTTAGCATCACCATCCTGTGTCTGTCCGTCCATCTGTTTCTGGCACCGCAGGCGGTGGTTAATGCAGTCTGTTCGCTGTTGCGGAAAAATTCAATCGGCTGCGTGGTTATACGGTCGTGGCGATGGCGTGAAGGGGCGATATGCCGTTCTGAAAAACGGATGAACGGTTTCAGGGTTTTGCCGGGAGGTTTTGTCCGCCAGGCTGATCTGCGTTCAGCGGTTGAAATACTGGCGCAGCAGCATCGTCTGAGGTTTGTCGACGCCGTCGATCGGATCCGCGGACTTGGGATTGCGGCCCCAGGTGCCGCCACCGGCAAACATGGTCCCGCCGATAAACACATCCTGATGGGCCGCCATGAAGTCGATCATCGCATGCAGCTCGGCCACAGAGGCCGGGCTGGGGCCGGTGCCGAATTCGCCAAGGAAGATTTTCTTCCCATTGGCGCTGGCCCATTGATAGACGGCGGTCAGGATATGCGCGCCGACACCGGGGATGGCGATCTCGCTCGACCCACCGAAGCCCTTGTCGAGATATTGGTGCACGTCGAAAGCGTAATTGTTCGCTGGATCGCGCGCGCCCAGCATCACCTGGCCATTGCCGCTGGAAATCCACGAATGGCCACCCGTCCAGGCAATGCCTGAAAACAGCACCTTGGTTGTCGCTCCGGCGGCGCGGATCGCCCTGCAGGCCGCGTTCTGTGCCATGAGGTTGGTCTGCGGGTCCTGACTATGCGGCTCGTTCATCAGATTGTACCAGACGAGGCGCCGCGAGCGGTAGCGGGCACCCATCCGCCCCCAGAAATCTGCAAAGGCGCCGATGTCCACCGGGGAGCCCGGATCACCGATGATCTGCCCCTGACGCCTGCCGTAATTATGGGCATCGAGCAGGGCGATGGCGCCGGCCTGTTCCAGCATGCCGAGGATCGTTTCGAGGCCCGACAGGGCGTCGTTATCAAGCTCGCCATGCAATTGGGGTTGCAGCCGCTCCCACAGGAAGGGGATGCGGAAGATGCGGAAGCCTTTGCCCAGATAATATTGCAGATTGTCGAGCTTGGGCCAGTGCCATCGCCCGCCGATCGCGTTGAACTCCGCCCCGGCAAAATTGACCCCGAGCAGAAGGCCTCGCCCGCTGCCTGTCTGGGCCATCGCGGAGGAGGCCCCCAGCAGAGGAATGTCCACCAGACCACCGGCCGTCAATCCTGACAGGGCCATGCCTGATACGAAGCTGCGGCGCGAGTGTTTTTGCATGGAATTTTTATACGGCGATCCATGCTGCGTTGCAACGTATTTGGCGGCAATCGAAGGCGCCCAGCCGCCCCGATATCGCGACCGGATGTGAATAGCGCGATCCAGCGTCAGGCGAGAAAGCCAAGCCGTTTCCGGCTTGCGCCAGACCGCTCATCATCCGGCGGCCAGACGCTTCGGGCAGGAAGCAAAAGAGCAGGTTTGTCACATGGTTCAGTCCCGCTTCAGCTATCTTTCGCTTCAGGCGAACCTGTCGCGATGGCTGCTTCGCGCGGCCTCCATCCAGTCCGCTGTGCCGCACAGGGCACTGATCCGTGCCGGGTCCCATGTGCTGAGCGCCTCGACCACCTGCTTGGCCGCCATCGGCCTGCCCAGCAGGAAGCCCTGGCCGATGTCGCAGCCTTTCACCGCCAGATGAGAGAGCTGTTCGGGCGTCTCGATGCCCTCGGCCACGGTGCGGATGCCCAGATTATGCGCCAGATCGATCACCGCCCCGACGATGGCGGCATCCTCGGTCTCGACCATGCCCAGCATCGAGACGAAGGAGCGGTCGATCTTGAGCGAGTCCACCGGGAACTGCTTGAGATGGGTCAGCGAGGCATAGCCTGTGCCGAAATCGTCGAGTGAAATCGTCACCCCCTCGCGCGACAGCGTGTTGAGCGCCTTGCTGACATTCTCGACCAACTGGCCCAGAAAGACGCTCTCGGTCACCTCCAGTTCGATGGCGGAGGCCGGCAGATTGGCCTGATGCAGGCGGCTGAGGATGCGGTCGGCAAAATCGCCGCGCATGAAATCCCCCGCCGAACCATTGACCGCCACGCTGTGGAAGGCGATGCCGCGCTGGCGCCATGAAACCATATCGGCGATCACGCGGTCGAGCATGCGGTCGGTGAGCTGAACCGACAGGCCCGGATCGTCGAATGCCGCCTGAATGCCGCCGGGCGAGCGCAGCCCCCGATCATGCCAGCGCAGCAAGGCCTCGAAACCGACGCAGATGCCCGAGCTGAGCAACACCTTGGGCTGGTAGAAAGGCACGATGCCATCGTCGCGCAAGGTCGCTCGGGCATCGGTGAGCATCTGGCTCTGGCGGGCGGCGGCCTCGCGCAGATCGCCGCTGAAGGCGCGGATATGGCCCGGCCCCTCATCCTTGGCGGCATAGAGCGCCAGATCGGCGCTGCGGTGCAGATCCTCGGGCGTTTCGCCATCGTTGAAGGCGACGGCCGAACCGATGCTCAGGCTGACATCGATCTGCCGCCCTTCGTACAGCATGGGGCCGCCAACCTGAGAGAACAGCCTTTCCGCGATACGGTTGCGCGCCTCGGGGCTGGGCAGGTCGGGCAGGATGATGGCGAATTCGTCGCCGCCCAGCCGCGCCACCGTGGCAGAGAAGGGCGCGCAGCGGGTCAGGCGCACCGCAACCTCACGCAGCAGGCAATCGCCCGCATCATGGCCCAGACTGTCATTCACCGATTTGAAGCGGTCGACATCGAGCAGGATCAAGCCGGCATGGCGGCGGTTCAGCCGGGCTTCGCGCAGGGCTTCCTCCAGCCTTTCAGCGAAAAGCACGCGGTTGGGCAATTGCGTCAGCGGATCGTGATGGGCGGCCCAGCGCAACTGGTCCTCATCGCGCTTGCGGGCGGTGACATCCTGAAGCGTGCCGATCAGGCGTTGCGGGGCGCCATGGGCATCGCGCACCACATGGCCGCGCGCGATCAGCGTGAGATAGGTGCGGTCGGCGGCCTGAAAGCGGAATTCCTGCCGCCAGAGGGAAATGCTGGCATCCGACAGATGCTTGAGCCGCGCCAGCACCATCGGCCGGTCCTCGGGATGGATGCGCTGGATCCACCAGCGGCGCGATGTACCCCCGACAATGCCCTCATGGCCGAAGATGGTTGCCGTGGCGCCGCCCCAGTCGATGCGGTCATAGTCGAGGGCAATGTCGAGAATGATGTCGTTGGAGGCCAGCGAGGCAAGGCGATAACGCTCCTCGCTGTCCTGCAGGGCCCTTTCGGCCAGCACTTGCTCCTCGATATCCTCAAGGCTGCCGTACCATGAGAGGATCGCGCCCGCATTGTCGCGCCGGGGAAAGGCGCGGGCGCGATACCAGCGATAGGTCTCGTCCTTCTGCTTCAGGCGATAACGCACATCGGCATAGCGCGCGTCGCCCGTGGTCAGGGCACGTTCCCAGATCTTTTCCACGCCGGGCAGATCGTCGGGATGAACCGCCGTGGCCCAGCCCAGTCCCAGCGCCTCCTTCACCGTCATGCCTGTAAGGGCGCACCAGCGCGGGCTGATCTCGAGTAGATGGCCGTTGGCGTCGGCCAGCCAGGGAATCTGCGGGTTGAGATCCACCGAATGCCGGTAATGCTCCTGACTGTGTTCCAGCGCCGCGATCAGCGCCCCCATGTCCGAGCGCGACTGCAGCAGCTCCTTGAAGGCGGAAAAGCTGTTCGACAGGGTCTTGAGCAGCACTGCCGCGGCCAGAATGAAGGTCCAGCCGATGCCGATGGAATACCAGTCATGCGAAAACAGCAGGCGGATGGTGACAGGCAGGGCGCCGCAGAGCAGCACCAGCCAGCCGGCTATGGGCAGTGCCTGAAGGCAATAGCAGGCACAGATCGCGCCGACGAAGACATAGAGCGAGATGGCCGTGCTGCGCATCGCCGGAGCTTCATGCAGCAGCAGCAGGCCCCAGCCGCCGAAAGCTGCGCTCAACCCCGCGCCCCCCAGTGTGGTGCCATAGAGATAGCGGCGGATCTGGCCGGGGCGGATGTCCTCGCGGCGCCGGGTCAGCCAGACGATCATGCGCACCAGGATGACCAGACACAGCACGACAGGAATGCCAAGGCCGGTGACAAAGGGCACCTCGCCATAGGTGGCGATACCCAGAAAGCAGGCATTGACCAGCATAAGTCCGTACATCAGCGGAATCTGCGCGCGCAGATTGCTGTACTGCTCCTTGAGCATGGCGTCAGGACTATGCGTAATCTGCTGAAACAGGCTGGAAAGCATCGGCATACATCGCGGCTTTGTCTGGCCGCCACGATGGCGATCCGCCGTTAAGATTGCCTTGAGCGGCTCTAGGCGGTTTCAGGATAAGTTCAGTCCGGTATCGGCAGATGTTGTTAAGGATTGGAATGTCGTCACTGAAAAATCATGGTTTTTAAAAATAAACCATATCTGGCGGGCCTGGATTATTTTGGGCGGACCAGCAATGGGCACGAAAAAGGGGGCTTCCGAAGAAGCCCCCTCGATCTCAGCACCGCATAAGGCGGCCTGTCTGGTTTGATACTTAGCGGATCTTGGCGGTCAGCGTCGCGCCAATGATACGCGGATCGTTGTAGGCGCCAGCGCGATACCAGTTGGTGTCGAGCACGCCGATCAGATTGCGCGTGTTGGTCAGGTTGCGCACGAAGAGCGAGGCCGAGTAGTTCTTCCACTCGTAACCCACGCGCAGAGCGCCCTCGTAGGTGCCGTTGGTGGTGTATTCCACCGTCTTGTAAGGCGTGAGCGAGATCCTGCCCTGCAGCGTCCAGTCGGTCGAGACGAAGGCCTTGCCGGGGCCGATCGGCAGGTCATAGCGCGCGCCGAAGTTGAGGTTGTAGCTGGGCGCATCGGGCAGAGCGTTGTTGTCGATCTGCGCGAAGACGCCGCCCGCCGTGGTCACCGTGCGGTTCAGGATGGTGGCCGCCGGAACGCCGCCCACCGCGCCGACCTGGGCGTAGACGTTGGGATCGTCCACCTCGGTGTGCAGCACCGAAAGGCCGGCGTTCAGGGTCAGGTTCTGCACGCGCACGTCGAACTCGGCCTCGGCGCCATAGCCCTGCGCCTGATTGGCGTTGAAGAGCACGCCGCTGCCGTTGCTGTCCTGCCCGTTGAGCTGGATGTTCTTCACCTTGTAGTAGAAACCGGTGAGGTTGAAGTGGCCGTGGTTGTTGAACAACACGCTCTTCAGACCAGCCTCGTAAGAGGTGTTGGTTTCCGACTTGGCCGTGGTGAAGGGCGAGCTGAACACTGCCGAACGACCCTGAATGGTCGGGCCACGGAAGCCGCGCGCCACGCGGGCATAGAAGCTGACGTTGTTGTCCAGGCGATAGAGCGTGGAGATATCCCAGCTCGGCTGCGTGTCCGACATGCGGACATAGGTCGGTGCCGTGACCGGGAAGGTCGAGGCGCCCGTCACGGTGCGCGGCGGGGTCACCAGAGCGGTGCTCTTGGTGTCGTTGGTGACGCGCACGCCGCCGGTCACGCTCCAGGCCGGGGTGATGTTGTAGGTGCCCTGGCCGAACAGGCCCCAGCTGGTGTTGATGTTGTGCAGCTGCACCCAGTTGTTGGGGTTGGGGGCGGTGCCCAGCGCGTTGTTCTGCAGGAAGAAGGCGCGCTGATAGAACTGCGTGTCGTCACGCGAGTCGAAGTAGATGCCGCCGACTTGCCACTTGAACTTGCCATTGTCGGCGCTCGACAGGCGGACTTCCTGCGTCAGCTGGGTCAGACCGGCCACGCGGCCCATCGACTGGCCGCAACCGGCATAGGGATTGGCCGCCGAGGGCGTGCAGACCGGAGCGTTGGCACCATAGGCGGCAGCCGCGCCGCCGTCCGTGTCGCCACGGCTGTAGCCCTGCACATGCTCGAGTGCCGAGATCGAGGTCAGCGTCACGCCGCCGAACTTGTGGTCGATCTTCAGCTGCTCGCCATGGGTGTCATAGGCTTGGGGATTGTTGTTGCCCTCGGCGTAATTCACCGCGCGCAGGTTCAGGCCGAGCGCGGGCTTGGTGCTGCCCTGCACCACCGACTGGCGATAGAAGACCGTCGCGCTGCCGTCATAGTGGCGATAGTGGCCTTCCAGCTTCACGCTGGTGTCGCTGTCGGGCTGCCACAGCAGCTGCAGGCGGCCGTCGCGCTCGTTGAAGCCGCCCATGACGTTCTTGCCGGGGGTGGTGCCATCGTCGCTGGGGCCGGTGTAGTTGTTGCTGATCCAGTTGTCGCGGTGCTGGTACAGGCCCGAGGCGCGGAACATCAGCGTCTTGTCAGCGTTCAGCGGGCCGCCGACGCCGGCTTCCAGATTGACGCTGTTGTAGGTGCCCCACGAAGCGGTGGCATGGGCCTTCCACTCGGGCGTGGGGGCGGCGTTGGCGATCTTGATGATGCCCGCCGTGGTGTTGCGCCCGAAGAGCGAGCCCTGCGGACCCTTCAGCACTTCGATGTCGCCCACGTCATAGATCGGGTTGGACTTGAGCACGACATGCTCTTCCACCACATCGTCCTGGATCAGCGACACCGGCTGCGAGGCGCCGAGGTAGAAGTCGATGTTGCCCAGGCCACGGATGTAGAAGCGCGGGAAGATGCGGCCCGTGGTCGATTCCGAATAGAGGCTGGGCACGCGGCCCGACAGCTTGATCAGCGTGTCACCGCCGCCCGAGGCGTAGTCGCTCATCTGCTCGTTGCTCACCACCGAGAGGGTGATGGGAACGGTGAGGTTGCTTTCCTTGCGGTGCTGCGCGGTCACCACGATGTCGCCGGGCGTGTCGGCCTGTTCGGCCGGAGCGGGGGCGGTCTGTGCGTGAGCGACGGGCGCCCAGGCGAGCACAAGCATGCTGGCCGCGCTCAAGGCGGCGGAGCGGGTGATGGTCATCTGAATTAAGTCCCCTGTCTGATATCGATCAGCACCTTATGGCAGCCGCGATCCACCGGCGTGAAAGCCGGGCGGATGGGCCACCAAGGTCGATGCCTCGCGATTAAGGGGCGTGGATGACATTTTTATGGCAACTTTGTGACGGTTCGCATGTGCGGCATAGGTCGTCGCAAAGTGTTGTAAATTTGCCGCATTTGCTGTGGGCATTGCGGAAGTGCCCAAAAAGGGGCCCCGGCGTTACTCCTCCTCCGCCACCAGATCGGCGCGAATGGCCTGCAATTGCGCTTCCCGGTCGGCGGTCACGGTCGGGAAGGCGGGTTTCAGCCCTTCAAGCAAATCGAGCACGATCTGCGAGACGATCAGTCGCGCATTTTCCTTGTCGTCGGCGGGCACGACATACCAGGGCGCCTCGGCGCTGCTGGTCGCGCTGATCGCGCCTTCATAGGCCTTGCGATAATCCTTCCAGAACTTGCGCTCCACCACGTCCGAGGGGCTCAGCTTCCAGTTCTTGTCCGGTTCGTCGATGCGGGCGAGGAAGCGTTTGCGCTGCTCCTCCTTCGACAAATGGAGGAAGATCTTCACGATGCGCGTGCCATTGGCGTGGAGATGCTTCTCGAAATCGCGGATCGAGCGATAGCGTTCCTCCCACAGCGTATCGTTGCGATAGCGGTGCTCGGGCACGCCCTGTCCCTCCAGGATCTCGGGATGCACGCGCACCACCAGAACATCCTCGTAATAGGAGCGGTTGAAGATGCCGATCTGGCCGCGCTCGGGCAGTTCGCGGGTGGCGCGCCACAGGAAGTCATGCTGCGCCTCGATCGCGCTGGGATGCTTGAAGCTGGAAACCTTGCAGCCCTGCGGATTGACGCCCGACATCACATGGCGGATCGCCCCGTCCTTGCCGGCGGCATCCATCGCCTGAAAGATCACCAGCGCGCCATAGCTGTTGGCGGCATAATGGCGCTGCTGCAGGTCGCTCAGGCGCGCGACATGATCGGCCAGGATCTCGCGATAATCGTCCTTCGAGCGATAGGCAGGTTTCACCAGCGTCTTGCGCTTCTTGAGGTCGACCTCTTCGCCCGGAGCAATGCGGTAATCCTTGAGGCGAATTTTCATCGGCATCTCCTTGCGCGCGAGAGGAAGGGGCGAGCCGATGCGCGTCTGGTCCGGGCCTGAGCCTCTCTGTGCCTGCCGACCATCTATACCCCTAAAATCATGCCTGTCTTCCGCGATTTGTCGCAGGTGAAGCCGGTTTTGCCGCTTGGTGAAGGAGGCGCGGAGATGGAACCATCGCGGTGATGGAGGTTTGCCTCTCTATAAACAGACATTCATGGCGAAAGGCCGGAGCGCCGCCGCAAGGCGGATCACCGGCCTTCGAGAGGAGTGATCGTGACCTTCCTTCAATGGCACAGGCTGGCTGCCAAGGCCCAGGGTCTGGCGCGCTCCGCGCTCGAGATGCTGCGCCATCCCGGATCGAAAGCGAAGGCGACAGCCGATGCCCAGTCGATGATGGATCATCTGGCCAGGATGGGGTTCACCCCTTCCGAAACGCCCTCGACCCGGTCAGCTCATGACGGCAAGGGCTGACCATCACGCCAGCGAGGGCACCAGCACCATGCGATGGCGATAGGTCTGCCCCGGATCGAGCCGTGCCGAACCGAAATGCGGCTGATTGGGCGTGTCGGGGAATTTCTGGGGTTCAAGCGCCACACCGGCTCCGGCCTGATAGGGCGTGCCGCCCTTGCCGCGCAGCGTGCCGTCAAACACATTGCCGCCATAGACCTGCAGCCCCGGCTCGGTGGAGAGCATGTCGAGCTGGCGCCCGTTGCCGGCATGGCTGATCCGGGCGACGGGCTTGGGGGTCTCGGTCTCACCTGCATCGATGACGAAATTGTGGTCGATGCCCCCGGCAAGGCGCAATTGCTCATCGGGCTGGGCCACGGCATCGCGGACCGCGCGCGGCTGGCGGAAATCGAACGGCGTGTCCGCGACTGGGCGCAACTCGCCATTGGGGATCAGATCCGGGTTGACCGGGGTGAAGCGCGAGGCCGGGATTGTCAGCACGGTGGTCAGGGCGCTGTCCGCGCTGCTGCCGCCCGCCAGATTGAAGAGCGGATGCTGGGTCATGGCGATCACCGTGGGGCGATCGCTGGTGGCGCTCATTTCGATGGTCAGCGCGCCATCGGGTGCCAGTTCATAGCGCACCCGCGCGGTGACATGGCCGGGAAAGCCGCCCTCGCCATCGGGGGATTCAAGACGCAGCGCGACCCATGGGTTGGGACCCTCTCCACCATCCTCCACCTGCCACAGCTTGCAGTCGAAGCCGTGATCGCCGCCATGCAGCGTGTTCTCGCCATTGTTGCGGTCGAGGCTGTAGGTCACGCCATCGAGCGTGAAACTGGCCCCGGCGATACGGTTGGCATAGCGCCCCACCGTCACCCCAAGCCAGTTGCGATGGCGGTGATAATCGAGGGGGTCGTCGAAACCCAGCAGGATGTCCTCATACTGCCCCGCGCGATCTGCAATAGCGTAGGTCTGCAGCGTGGCCCCATAGGTCAGGATGCGGGCATGGACGCCATCGGGGCGGCCCAGCGTGATGGCCTCGATCACGCGTCCGTCATCGAGCAGGGCGGCGGTTTCACGCAGAAAGACAGGGGAAGCCATGATGATGCCTTATGGGGATGAGGGGGAAAGCTTGCTCATCCTAGGCTGCCCGATGCGCGTGACGCAAGGGGCGCGGCAGGCAAAAAGAGGTGGCGACCGGGGAGTGCGATAGCGACCACCCAAGGGAGGGTCTGCTGTCAGTTCACAACCAGCAGCGGGCGCATCTCTGGCACGTTGGCGGCCAGTTCGCGCGCGACCATCGCGGCGAAGAGGTCGGCGCCTTTCCGTCCCAGATGCGTGCTGTCGAAAGACTGGCGTGGCTGGGCGGTGGGCAGCACGTTGACCTCGGTCTGGGCGCGCGCAGGCGTCTGGTCGGTGGGTGTTGATCCACGCGGCAGTTCGGCCAGCGTGTCGGCTTCCGTTTGCCCCATCGCCTGAACGGCGGTGGCGCTGTCAACATTGAGGTCGATCAGGGCGCATTTCATCTCGGCGGCGACAGTGCGAATGGCATCGGCCCATGGCGCCAGATCATTGACCAGCCTGCCGTCCCTGAACATGCGGCGCGTCAGCGGCGTGACCAGCACCGGGGTGGCTCCTGCCTCACGCGCATCCTCGACATAGCGGCGGATGTAGCCGGGGAACTCCTGCGCCAGCTCGGTGGAGCGGCTGTTGCCCGGCTGGTCGTTGTGGCCGAACTGGATCAGCCCCCAGACATGCTGATAGCCTTTTGTCTGAGCCTCACGCAGGGCGATGTCCCAGGCTCCTGTATATAGGTGCGCGAACTGCGCCCGCCGCGCGCGACATTGAGGCAGACGGCAAAGGCCGTCACATGATCGGCGCAGAAGCTCGGCCCCCAGCCGCCGAAGACGGCGGTGGTGAAATCGCCGACCAGGATGATCTTGGACGGCTGGATGCGTTTGGGCATTTCGCGCGGCACGGCGGGCTTGGGCGGCTCGGGCGCGGCCTGGTGGGCCTGGGTAACTGGCGCTCCCATCAGGGCGGCGGTGGAGGCAAGACCGGAAAGGACGTGCTTCATCCGTGCAACTCCGGTCTGGGGTAAGGCTGATCAGCCCGGATGCCAGTCGCCGAACATGGCAGCGCGCGACAGGGCATCGGCCTGCTGCGCGCTCAACTGCTTGCCGCGTCTTGTGCCCTGAGCGCCGGGCCCGATGTTGTGGAACTCGGCAAAACGGGCGTCCTCGGGTTCGAAGAAGGTACGTGGATTGCCGTCAGCGCCGGTGTACCACATGCGGGTCCAGCCCGAGGGCGCGATATGGCGCCCAATCCGGCAGCGCAGATAGGCTGCCATCCCCACCGAGCGTGGATCGCCGATCCGCTTGCCCCCGACCATCGTCGAGGCGCGCCATGGGCGACCGAGAAATACGCTGCCATCGGGCACGCCGGGCTGAGCGGTCAGGTCGCAACCGTCGAAGACCAAGCCTGCCGCCTGATCGAGCAGGGTGCTGGGGGCGGCAATACACCCCTCGACCGGCTCGACGCGGGGGCGCGAGACGATGGTGCAGCCTTCGAAGCGGGCCGCAGCGCCGCCGAAGATAAAGTCATAGCTGCCCAGAATGCTGCAGCTGGTGAACAGCGCCCGCCGCCGCGCGCAATAGAGCGTGTCCTGATGGCTGGCGAGGTGGCAGTCACGGATCACGGCGCGATCGGTGTCGCCGTCCAGCGTCAGGGCGATGGCCTGCTGGCTGCCGGGCAGATCGGCTTTCAGTCCGTTGGGCTTGTGCATTTCGGTGACGGCATCATAGCTGTTCTCGATGGAGAGGCCGGAGAGATGCACATCGGGTGCGGTGATCTTCAGTGCCGCGGTGCGAAAGGTGCCATAGGGTTTACCGTCCGGGGCGATCTGGCCCGCGCCCGCCGCGAAGATCAGGCGTGTGGCTTGAACGCCGGCGCCGATCAACTGCACCCTGGGGCGGTCGATCAGGAAGGCGGCTTGCCATGTGCCGGGGCCCAGAAAGATGCGATAGGGCAGCTTGCCATCGGTTGGGGCGGCGTCGATGGCTTGTTGCAGTCCGGCAAAGCGGCGTCCGCTCTGCGATGAGGCTGCCTGTTCGACCACGGCATCGAAAGGGCCTCTGCCCAGCGCCAGTGCGGGTCTGCCAGCCAGAGCCAGCAGGCCCATGGACATTGCGCGTCGGCTGAACGGGATATCGGGAAGGCTCATTGTGTCGGCCGCGTGGACACAAGAGGGCTGATTGGCATGTGCGCTTCCATCATGTCCCCTCCTGGTGCTGAGTGTGTCAGCATTCTTCTTCGCAATCGACACGAATGTCTAGCGGTTACCTTTGCAGAGATTGGCGGGGCGAGGTTGCTGCCATCGAGGCGGTAAAACGACATCTCTATCAATTTTCGATCAGTTTGCTGTGCCCCTTTATGCGCGATCATATCGATTATCATGCTGATTTATCGTTCTCCTTTGCACGTTTTGGGCAAATGTCATCTCGATGCCCCCGGCGCGGCCTGCTGTCCGCCATGCGCGCAAGGCCGATTTTTCCAACCTCCATAGCGCATCTCTGGTTGATGACACCGGTTTCCAGTCCTATGGAGAGGCATAAAAACATGAAATGATCACCCGCTCGCCGGGGTTGGGAAAGGACACTTGGATGAGGCCTCTGGTCACCGCATCGCTTCTGGCATTGGCGCTGGCGAGCTATACCGCCCCTGCCATGGCATCGCCCGATAAGGTCGAGCCACATGCTGACGGCCTGCTGTTCCGTGCCTCGCTTGACCATGATTTCCGCGCCGATGTCGCGGGCGGCGACGCCATCCCCAATTTCCGCAGCGGCGTCACCATCACGCCCGATGGCGCCATGGGCGGCGCGGCGCGCTGGGCCGATGACGGCTATGTCGCCTGGAAGGCGCCGGGCAACATGCAGGCGGCGCGTGGTACGCTCTCCTTCTTCTGGCGCTCACGCACGCCGGTGGGCGAGGCGCCCTTCGTGATCTTCCGCGCAGGCTTTGCCGATCACACCAGTTGGGACATGGCCTTCCTGCGCATCGACTGGAACGGTCATGGCTTCGACGCCTTTGTCACCGACGCCAATCTCTCGCGTCTTCGCGTGTCATGGACCATCCCTCAGGCCCCGTCGCCCACCGCATGGGAGCATATCGCCTTCGCCTGGGACGAGACGCAGGGCGTGCGCCTGTTCGTCGATGGCCATGAAGTCGCCCGCAAGGACCAGAAGGCCGATCTGGACAGCGGACTCGACGGCTTCGGCATGGCCGGGCGCGTGCTGTCCCCGCATCAGGTGCAGAGCCGCTACAATTTCACGCGCGGCAGCGATCTGGACGAGATCCGGGTCTATGATCGCATGCTCGATACGCCCGACATCGCCGCTCTGGCCGCCAAGGGCGAGGTGCGCGCGGCGCCCGCACCCGATGCCTCGGCCCAGCGTATTGCATGGCTGCATCGCTATGGCTGGGATCAGGGCGATCCGCCCGCGCTGGAGTCCGGAACCACAAGCATCCGCAAGGTCGAATTTGCCGACGCGAAGGATATGAAGGAGCGGATGTGGAAAGGCGTCGACGGCATCGCCGAAACCACATGGCCGGGCGTCTACAACCGCTCCCGCTTGCCGGGCCGCGACGATTATTTCGAGCTGCCCGACTGGAACGTCTATGTCGAGGGCGGCAAACGCTATGACCTGACCGTGCCCCCCGGCGAGCAGGTTAACCGCGTGGAAATCCGGGGCGCCGCCTATGGCCGCCTCGACTGGTCAGGTGCGGATGGCAAGGCCAGCCTGCTGGCGCAAAGACCCAAGGGCGTGGTGCGCAGCGTGACCAGCTTTGCGCAAAAGCAGGGCGGCACGCTCTCCTTCACCAACGAGATGCAGGAGCAGCCGATCCAGGAGATCTGGGCCTATGACGTCGGCGCAGGCAAGGAGCCAGAGGGCAGTTTCAAGCTGAGCTATGCGGTGGATTCGCGCCTGTCGCCCCGGATCGCGCCGCTGGCCTCGCTCAACGACTTTATCGCCGGGCGCTATCCGGCCAATGAACGCAGCACCGTGCTGGCCATGCCTGCGGGCGGCGTAAAGGCGGCGGTGGGCGCCGGTTCTGCCGGGGGCGGGGGGGCCAATGCGCTGCCCGCTCACCCCGACCCCATCGTTCATATCCTAATCCCCGCCAGCTTCGGCGAGGCCAAAGCCGATCAGCCGCTGGCCCGCGCCTGGGACTATGGCTGGCAGAACATGCATGACGGGCTGGACGGCGTGGCCATCGATCTGCCCGCGCTGCATGTCACGCCCGGAAAGTCCGGGCTGATCCCGCTCAACATCCGCATCAAGGACCCGATCTGGCCGCAGCGCGATATGATCGACGTCTCGGTCTCGGTGAAGCCCGGCGAGGCGCACACGCTGTGGCTCGATCTGCGCGACCGCATCCTTTCGAACGACAGCCTTTATCTGACCGTCGCCTCGGGCGCGGCGGATTTCAACGCCGCCTCGCTCGATGGCACGAAAATCCGCCTGATCTTCAAGCCGCGCGACGAGGCCATCAAGGAGCATGTCGCCGACCGCCTGCAGCAGGTGAAGGACAACTGGGCTTATCTGGTCGAGGAACACACCGCCTCGATGCGCGCAGGGCTCTATGCCCGGCTGCATGGCGATGTGACCGATCTGCTGCGCGTCGATCCCGACAATGTCGAGGGCCGCACCTATTGGGCCGACATCGATTATCGCCCGGAAAATCTGCCGAAGGTCGCGCTGCCCGCCATTCCGCAAGGCGTGCCGGGATGGGCCGCGCGGCAGTTGCAGGATCTGGGGCTGGTGCGCCATTTCGTGAACTGGTGGATCGACGAGCGGCAGGTGCCCTATGGCGATTTCGGCGGCGGCATTTCGGATGACACCGATCTTGTGCAGCAATGGCCGGGCCTGGCGCTGATGGGTGTCGAGCCCGACAAGATTAATGCCTCGGTGCGGGCTCTGTCCGATGCCGTCTACAAGAACGGCATGATCGTGAATGGCCTTGGCTATATCACCACCGATGAGCTTCACGCCTATGAGGAAGGGCTCAACTCCAACGGCGAGCGACTTTACCTCAACTGGGGCGAGCCCAAAGCTGTCGAGCGGCTGATGGAGACGGCCAAGGCGCTCCAGTCGGTGATCCTGAAGAACCCGACGGGCCATATGCATTTCGCCAGCAACTGGTACGGGGCGCGCAAGATCTACCGCGAAGGGCCTTGGGAATGGCAGAAGCCCTATTCCTTCTCGGTGGTGCATGGGCCCATTCTGGTCGGGCTCTACAATGGCAATCCGGCGGCGAAGGGGCTGGTGACGGGGCTGATGGATGGCCTGCTGGCTCATGGCAAGCAGGACGCCAAGGGGCTTTGGCAGTTCCCCAACGACATCAACTGGCGCAGCGATGAAGAGCGGGTGGGCGACGGCGGCGGGGCCTCGCTGCCGCCTCAGGCGGCCTGGGCGGCGTGGCGGCTGACGGGCGATACGCGCTATCTGCGCCCCATCGATACGATCCTTGCCAAGGGCGGGCTGAATGCCTTGAACCAGTTCGATGGCAATGGCTTTGCGCAATTGCCCGATGGTGCGGCTCTGCTGGCGAAGGCTTCGCCGTCCAGCACTGGCGGCTTCGGGCGCTATGCGGCATGGCTGAAGACGGGCGACACCGCCTCGCTGGAAAAGCTGCATGAAGAGGCCATCGTCGAAAAGACCCAGCGCATGGGCATGATGACCGATGGCCACTGGTGGTCCGATCGTGTGGAAACGCCTTCCGACATTCTGCAGCGTGAGCGTCTGGGCGGCGTTGCTCTTGTGCGCGGGCAATATTGGCCCGGCAATCTGGTGAGTTGGCGCTTTGCTGAGCCCGATGCCGGCGACAAGGTGGCTCTGCTCGTCAGCAGCACCACGCCCGATCATATCCGCATCAAGGGGTGGAACACCACTGACCATATCCAGCAAGCCACCATGTCCACCTGGGATATCCCGCCCGGCGAATGGAGCATGCAGGTCGGGCAGGGCACGCCGGTCACCGTCAGGCTGGAGCGCAGCGCCAGCGTGCCGGTGCAATTTGCGGCCGGTGGCGAAACCACGATCGAACTGAAGCTGGTGAAAGCCGGCACGCCGGTCGACCAGCGCCCCGATCTGGGCATCGGGCAGGATGATGTGAAGGTCGCCGGGGGCAAGGTGGAGGTGACGGTGCACAGCCTTGGCGCTGTCGCCACCGGCGGCGGCACGGTGACACTGCTGGGCGCGGATGGTGCGGTGCTGGCCTCGCAGCCGCTGGGATCCTTGCCCGCGCCGACTGACCTGCTGCCCAAGACGCAGACCTTGCGCTTCACCCTGAACCCGGTGATCGCCCGCAAGGGGCTGACTGTCCGCGTGGCGCTGCCCGGCGATGCGCCGGAAATTACCATGCTGAACAACAAGGTGACGGTGCCTGCCGAGAAGTAAGGGCGGGGCGGGCGCGGCAACACCGCGCCCGTCTTGTCAGGTCAGCGCCCGGTCGAGATGGGTGTAGCCGCCATCCGGCACGATCCACTGCCCTGTGGTGTGTGAGGAACGCTCCGACAGCAGAAAGACCACCATATCGGCGATTTCGCGCGCCTCGGTCATGCGCTGGCCCAGCGGGATTTTGCTGGTGATGCTTTCCAGCTTGGCCTGAGGATCGTCGAAGCTGTCGAGCCAGCTTTCGTAGAGCGGCGTCATCACCTCGGCGGGCAGCACGGCGTTGACCCTGATCCCATCGGGCAGCAGCGCGGCGGCCCATTCGCGGGTCAGCCCCAGTTGCGCCGCCTTGGCCGCGACATAGCCGCTGGTGCCGCCTTGGCCCGTCAGCGCCGTCTTGGATGAGATGTTGACGATGGCGCCCCGGCTCTCGCGCAGATGGGGCAGGCAGTGGTGCACCATGCCATAATAATGCGCCAGATTGGCCTGCACCGAGGCGGTAAAAGCTTGCGTGCCCTTGTCCAGCCCCACCCCATCGTTGGTTCCCGCATTGTTAACCAGACCATGGATGCCATGACCATGCGCGGCAATGGCGGCGATGGCGCTTTTGCAGGCGGTATCGTCGGTGAGATCGGCCTGAATGAAGATCAGCTCGGGTTGCAGGGCGCGCAGCCTTGCTTCAAAATCCGGCTGCAACGGGCTGCGCCCGATGATCGCGGGGATCGCGCCCTCTTCTGCCAGCACGGTGGAGATTGCCCCGCCAATCCCTGCTCCGCCGCCGGTGACGATGACGACTTTGCCATCGAGCCCCAGCTTCATGCGTGCACCCGGTAATCGCGCAAGCTCTCCGCGCGCATTTCGATGGAGAAGCCCGGCGCCTCGGGCGCCACATAGGCGGCATCGCGGATGACGCAGGGTTGGAGGAAATGCTCATGCAGATGGTCGACATATTCGGCCACGCGCCCCTCCTGCGTTCCCGAAAAGCACAGATAATCAATCATCGAGAGATGCTGGACATATTCGCACAGCCCCACCCCGCCCGCATGGGGACAGACGGGCAGATCATATTTGGCGGCCAGCAGCAGCACGGCAAGGATCTCGTTCACCCCGCCGAGGCGGCAGGCGTCGATCTGCACCACATCGATGGCACCAGCCATGATGAACTGCTTGAAGAGGATGCGGTTCTGGCACATTTCGCCGGTCGCCACCTTCACCGCGCCGATGTTCCGGCGGATGCGGGCATGGCCAAGCACATCGTCGGGGCTGGTCGGTTCCTCGATAAACCATGGCTCGGCGAAGGCGAGGGCATTGACCCACTCGATGGCCTGATCGACCTCCCACACCTGATTGGCGTCGATCATCAGCTTGCGGTCGGGGCCCATCACCTCGCGTGCGATGCGCAGGCGGCGGATGTCATCCTCCAGATCGCGGCCGACCTTCAGTTTTACATGGGTGAAGCCCTCATCGACGGCTTCCTGAACCAGACGGCGCAGCTTGTCGTCCGAATAGCCCAGCCAGCCCGCGCTGGTGGTGTAGCAGGGGTAGCCCTCGCGACGCAGATGGGCGATGCGCTCGGCCTTGCCTTCGGCGCGCCGGGTCAGCAGGTCCAGTGCTTCCTCGGGCGTGATAGCATCGGTGAGGTAGCGAAAGTCGATGGCGCGCACCAGTTCCTCGGGGCTCATCCCGGCGACCAGTTGCCACACCGGCTTGCCCACCGATTTGGCCCAGAGATCCCACACGGCATTGACCACCGCGCCGGTCGCCAGATGGATCGCGCCCTTGTCCGGCCCGATCCAGCGCAACTGGCTGTCCCCGGTGATATGGCGCCAGAAGCGGCCCGGATCCTGCGCGATCCATGCCAGATCGAGGCCCGCCACAAGGGGGCGCAAGGCCTCGATGGCGGCAACGCAAATCTCATTGCCGCGCCCGATCGTGAAGGTCAGCCCATGCCCCTCCAGCCCCGGCTGATCGGTGGCGAGGATGACATAGGCCGCCGAATAATCGGGATCGGGGTTCATCGCATCCGATCCGTCGAGGCTTTCGCTGGTGGGGAAACGGATGTCGAGCGTCGTCAGGCCGGTAATCTTCGTCATCACATCACCGTCCATCCGCCGTCGATGACGGCTGTTGTGCCCGTGGTAAAGCGGCTCTCGTCCGAAGCGAGATGCACCGCCAGCGCGGCGATTTCCGAGACTTGCCCCAGTCGTCCCACCGGCTGGCGGGCGCTGAACTGGGCGTGGCTTTCCTCGAAGCTGATGCCGGCCGCCTCGGCATGGGCGTGCACACGGGCGAGCAGGGACGGGCTCTCCACCGTGCCGGGGCAGATGGCGTTGCAGCGGATGCCCTGAGCCACGAAATCGGCGGCGACCGCTTTGGTCAGCCCGATGATTGCGGCCTTGCTGGCGCCATAGGCGAAGCGGTTCGGCACGCCGATCAGCGAGGATGCCACCGAGGCGACATTGACGATCGATCCGCCGCCTGCCGCGATCATGCCGGGCAGATAGAGCTTGATCAGCCGGAACATGGTGGTGGCGTTCAGCGCAAAGGACCGTTCCCAATCCTCTTCGCTGCATTCCAGCACCGAGCCGACGGCGACCATTCCTGCGCCGTTGAACAGGATATCGACCGGGCCGGTCGCGGCGGCAAGCTGTTCCAATGCCGCAAGGTCCAGCAGATCGATGGCATGGGCGTTGACGCCCTCCAGCGTGGCCAGTCCGGCGCCATCCAGATCGACGGCATGCACGGTGGCGCCCTCGGCATGGAAAGCCTCGGCCACGGCGCGACCGATGCCTGCGGCGGCGGCCGTCACGAGAGCGGTTTTTCCTTTCAGTCTCACAATAACGATCCTGTTCTGTTTACGCCTGACGCAGCGCCGGGCCGAGAAGGCGGGCAGGGCGTCCGGGGGCGATGTCGATGTCGATGCTGGCGCCGCCGGTGACGATGCGGCGGCGGCCCGGCAGGGTGGTTCGGATGGTGGCGCTGTCGAGTTGCCCATCGCGCCAGTTCACATCGACTAGGCAGCAGCCCCGCGCGCGCAGCCCCCGGATCGAACCGGTCGGCCAGGCCTTGGGCAGGGCGGGCAGCAGGCGGATTTCATCGCCCAGGCTTTGCATCAGCATCTCGGTCATGCCCGAGGCGCCGCCGAAATTGCCGTCGATCTGGAAGGGCGGATGCGCGTCGAACATGTTGGGGTAGGTACGTTCCGGCCCCAGCAGGAAGCGCAGGATGCTATGGGCATGATCGCCCTGTCCCAGCCGCGCCCAGAGATTGATGCGCCATGCCGTGGCCCAGCCCGTGGCACGATCGCCCCGGATCTCCAGCGATCTGGCGGCGGCGGCGGCAAGCTCCGGCGTCTTGTGGATGTCGATCTGATGGCTGGGGAACAGGGCGTAAAGGTGGCTGACATGGCGATGGTGGATGTCACCGGCATCCATGTCCCAATCCTCTTGCCATTCCTGCAACTGCCCGGCCTTGCCGATCTTGCTGGGGGCCAGTTTGGCGCGTGTTTCGCGGAGCTGCCCGGCAAAGGCGCCGTCCAGCCCGAGAATGCTGGCCGCCTGTGCCGTCTGGTCGAACAGGTCGCGCAGGATTTCCATATCCATCGCCGGCCCCGCGCAGAGGGACGAGCCATGCCCATGGTTGTTCTCGGGCGACATGGAGGGGTTGGTCACCAGAAAGCCCGAGCGCGGGGCCTTCACCAGCACATCGAGGAAGAACTCCGACGCGCCCTTCAGCAGCGGATAGACCGAGGCGAGATAGGCTTTGTCCCGGCCATAGTCATAATGGTCCCACAGATGGGTGCACAGCCATGCTCCGCCCATCGGCCACATGCCGAATTTGGCGCCGTCGATGGGGGCTGTCGCGCGCCACAGATCGGTGTTGTGATGGGTGACCCAGCCGCGCGCGCCATACATCTTGCGCGCGGTCACCGCGCCGGTGATGGCGATGTCGCGCACCAGCGCGACCAGTGGCTCGACGCATTCGGGCAGGTTGGTCGGCTCGGCGGGCCAGTAGTTCATTTCGGTGTTGATGTTGATCGTGTATTTCGATCCCCATGGCGGATTGGTGCTGTCGTTCCACAGGCCCTGCAGCGTGGCCGCCTGCCCGCCCGCGCGTGAGGACGAGATCAGCAGATAGCGCCCATACTGGAAATAGAGCGCCGCCAGCGCCGGATCATCGGAGGTTTCCGAACTGCGGATGCGCGCATCGGTGGGCTGCGCGGCAGTGGGGCTGGTGCCGAAATCGACGGCGACGCGGCGGAACAGCGCCTGATGATCCGCCGAGGCGTCTCTGGCGATCGGCACGAAACCGCGCGCGGCGGCCTTGATGATCTGCGCGCTGGTGATGGCGGTGGGATCGCCATTCACCTTGTCGAAGCGCTGATAGCTGGTGGCCATGGCGACCAGCAGGACGACTTCGCTGGCTCCGCGTATGGAGAGTTTGCCATCGGCGGAGGCGATCTTCCCGCCTTTGGTGATAGCCTTCAGTCTGGCCTCGAAGCGCAAGGCGCCGGGGATGCCGTTGCTGTCGTCATTATGGCCGGACAGGACAAGGCCATCGGTGCCTTGCGCATGGACTGAGGCGCGCTTCTGGGGCGAGGTGATGCCGCAATCGAGATCGATGCGGCCCGGTCCCTCGGCTGTCAGGCGGATCGCGATCACCTGATCGGGGTGCGAGGCTAGAACCTCGCGCCGATATTGCGTGCCGTTGCGGGTAAAGCGCGTGGTGCTGATCGCGGCATCCAGATCCAGCTCACGACGATAGCCGGTGGCCTGAGCATCGTCGAAACCGGGCATGTCGAGCAGCAGATTGCCCAGCGCCTGATAGGCGCACTGGCGTTTCGGCGTGCCCAGCAGATCGCTTTCGGCCAGCTTCTCGGCCTCTTCGTATTGGCCATCGAAAATCAGTTGGCGGACGCGGGGCAGAGCTTCCTTCGCCGCCGGATTGACCGGCTGATAGGGCCCGCCGCCCCACAGCGTGCTTTCGTTGAGCTGGATGCGTTCCTGCCCCAGCCCGCCGAAGATCATCGCGCCAAGACGGCCATTGCCGACCGGCAGTGCCTCGGTCCAGACCTTGGCGGGTGCCTGATACCATAGCTGGTTCGCCTCGGCCGCAGGCGTTGCCGACCAGACGAGATCCGGCGCAATGCCCAGAGCGGTCAGCGCCGCGGAAGCGCCGCCGATGGCCTGGCGACGGGTGAGGGGGAAGCTGGTCTCGGTCACATCCCTGCCTTTGCGCAAGGGGAGAAGGGCGCTCGCATGGTTTCGACCTGCTTTGGGCTGCCGGCGTGCATCGCTCTCTCCATCCTGTTTTGCCAGCGGTAATGCATCATATTTTTGTCAGATGTAAAAGTAATTTTTATATTTAGCGGATATCGCAAGGGCCATTCAGCCACTGGTGCTGATTTTGATTTGCGGCAGTTGCTTTCACATGTAAAAAGGCGAGTCACGGAAACCGGCGGACATGATGCATGAAAGCGATCATCTGCGAAGCGCCCATGAAGCTGACCCTGCAGGACCGAGCAGCCCCGCAAGCCGGTCCTGACGAGGCGCTGATCCGCATCCGCCGCGTGTGGCTGTGCGGCACGGATTTTCATATTTTCAAAGGCAATCAGCCCTTCCTCTCCTATCCGCGGGTGATAGGGCATGCCGGGTGCGGGCGAGGCTGTGCTGGTCAGCGTCATCAAGGACGACATCACCTTCAGCGACCCGGATTTCACAAGCGCAAAAAGGCGCTGATCGGCAGCCGCAACGCGCTGCGTGAAGATTTCCAGCAGGTTATCGATTGTCTGGCGGACGGCACCATTCCCACCGAGCCATTACACACGCATAGTTTCGAGCTGGAGATCCAGCCGTCGATCATGAAGGCCATCGGTCGTTTCTGAGACGGGCTGATCCGCAAAAGCGGGCAGCCTCAAGCCACGGGAAGGAGAGGATATGGACAGCGCGATCACGGTGCCTGCCCCGCCCGGAGACGGGCCCAAAAGCGCGAGCGTGGATGGACGGTTTATCACCCAGGGCTATGAGCTGGGCTTTGTGGTGATCACCAGCCTGTTTATGCTCTGGGCCATTGCCAACAATTTCAACGATATCCTGATTCGGCAGCTTCAGAAGGCGCTGGCGCTCGATCGCGCTCAGGCGGGGTTTATCCAGTTTGCCTTCTATCTCGGCTATTTCTGTATGGCCTTGCCCGCCGGGCTGGTGGCGCGCCGGTTTGGCTATCGGGTGGGGATCATCGTCGGGCTGCTGCTTTACGCGGGCGGGGCGCTGCTGTTCTATCCGGCCTCTTATATGGGGCGCTATGGGCCGTTTTTGCTGGCGCTGTTCGTGCTGGCTTCGGGCGCCGCCTTTCTGGAGACCAGCGCCAACCCCTATATCGCCAGCTTCGGAGACCCCAGCCGCGCCTCGCAGCGGCTGAATTTCGCTCAGGCTTTCAATGGGCTTGGCGCGGTGATCGCGCCCGTGCTGGGCGGCATGTTCATTTTTTCGGGCGTTGAGCGCAGCCATGCCGAACTCGCGCTGATGAGCGCGCAGGATCTCTCTGCTTATCGCGCTTTCGAGGCGGCGATGGTGCGTATGCCCTATCTGGTGCTCGCAGGCGTGGTGATGGTGATCGCGCTGGCCGTGGCCCAGGTCCGCCTGCCGAGCCTGTCCAGGCGACGGGGCGGGGACGATGCCTCGCCGAAGGCCGGATGGCTGCTGCGCCAGCCGGGGTTGCTGCCGGCGGTGGTGGCGCAGTTTTTCTATGTGGGCGCTCAGGTCGGCGTCTGGAGCTTCTTTGTCGATTTCGTGAAGGAGATGCAGCCAGAGGTTTCCGAACGCCATGCCGCCTATCTGCTCTCCTTCAGCCTGTTCCTTTTCATGATCGGCCGCTTTTCGGGCGCGGCGCTGATGCAGAAGGTGGAGGCGAGCCGGCTGCTGCTGCTCTATGCCGGGGCGGGCGTGCTGCTCAGCCTTGGTGCGGCGGCGGGATCGGGCGTGGCGGCGGTGGTGGCGCTGTCGGCGACCAGCTTTTTCATGTCGATCATGTTCCCCACGATCTTTGCGTTGGGGATCGCGCGACTGGGCGCTGCTGCCGCGATGGGGGCGCCGCTGATCGTAATGGCGATTGTGGGCGGGGCGGTGTTTCCGCCCCTGATGGGGTTCCTGTCGCAAGTCTCGGGATCGCTGCGGCTGGCGATGCTGGTTCCGGCGCTATGCTTTGCAGTGGTGCTGCTTTTCGCCCTGACCCAGCAGCGGATCACGCAGGAACCCGAAGCCTGACCCTGCGAGCGGGCGGGCTGATCAGCCCGCCCAGCCCAGAACTCTGGAAATCCTCGTTGCGGCCTGTGCCAGGGCCGCCGCCGTGCCGTCGAAATCGAACTGCTGCGATCCGTCGATCAGGCGCAGATAGGGGATGGTCAGTACCCCCGCCAGCGCGCCGTCGAAGCCGAAAACAGGGTAGCTGATGTCGTGCACGCCCTCGGTCCGCAGGCTGGGGCGGCTTTCGAAGCCTTTCTCGCGGATGCTGGCCAGTTGCGCCTTCAACGCCTTGACCGTCAGCGCCTTGGGCCGGGGCAGCTCCTTGAGCAGTTCATCCACCAGATCGGCCGGGCTGAAGGCCAGCAGCACATTGCCCGAGCAGCTCGCCACCAGATCGATCGGCGCGCCCAGCCGCATGCCGAAGCCCACCGGCCCGACATTCTCCTGCCGGTGAAGCACGAAACCCTGCTGCTGCGAGAGTACCACCAGATGCGAGGACTGATAGGTCGAGCGCGCCAGATCATGCATGATCGGCGCCGCGGCATCGATCAACCCCTGCGCCGGGGTGGCGCGGATGGCGAATTTCACCACCTCATAGGTGACGCGATAGCGGTTGTCCGACGACTGGCTGAGCCAGCGTCGCTGCTCCATCACCATGATCATGCGGAAGACTTCGTTGATGGACCGCTTGAGCCGCCGTGCGATCTCATTGGCGGTGAGGCCGTCAGGCTCGGTGGAAAGCAGCTCGATGATGTCGAGCCCCTTTTCCAGAGCTGGAGCGGAATAGACCATATTGCCGGCTGTCACATGCGCCTCCTTGGCGCCTGTGGCTAGTCTGGCGGTAGGGTTTTGGCAATGTATTCCGGGGAGCATTCCGGATGGCGCTGCCTTGGGTGCCAAGGCAGCGCCGGTGTGAGGTCAGTGGCTGGCACCCAGCAGCGTCAGTGCCTTGTCCAGCGGGCACAGGCCGTTGACCTGCTCGGCGGCGCATCCGGGGATGGCCATGGTGGCGCGATAGGCTGCGCCGGGCTTCAGCGGCGTGGCGGCGCGGATCTGCTCCAAGGACTGCGCGCGGTAGGAGGCGCGGACGTAGAGCTTACCGTCCTTGGCCTTCAGCCGCTCCAGCACGATGGCGCCGCCCGGTGCCGGATCGTCCTGCGCCAGACCGGGCACCTGCCAGTGCAGATCGAGCAGTCCGCCCAGATTGGCGATATTGGTGTCATGGCCCGAAATCATGGTGACAGGCGTGTCACCGGTCAGCCCCTCGTGCATGATCGGCAGCAGGCCCGACAGATTGGCCGAGGCCACAGGATAAGGCCGCGCCAGCAGGCGGAACTCCAGCGCGTGCAGCGCGGAAAGCTGCGCGATCTGGGCTGGCGTCACCCGGCCCCAGCCGACCTGCGGCATGGGCTTGCCCTCACCATATTCCAGCAGCATGATTTGCGCCACGGTGGAGGCGCGGTCCAGCGCGCCCGCCATCTTTGGACGCTTGGCGGAGGTCGCCGGAGCGATCGCGCTGGGCTCGCCGCCGATGCCGCAACTGGCCGAAGCGCCGTCCTTGCACAGGATATGGTCGGCCAGCGTCAGCAAAGGGCGATGCGCCGCCTCGACCGCCGCCATGCCGCCCGGACCAACGCCTTGCGCCACGGCGGCATCGACCAAGCCTGCGTCCAGCTTGACCAGACCGGCCTCGATGGGCCCGAAGCGGGGGTCCTTGCTGCCCTGCGGCTGGTGGTCGCTGGGCAGGTCGCAGCCCGGCGCAAAGGTCTTGGCCCAGCTCTTGGCGGTCTCGATGGTGCGCTGGTCGCTGTCGGCCACGATGCGGACGGTGGGGCACCCCTTTGCCGGGATCACGCCTTGGGCACGCAGGGCAGCGCTATCGCTGGCGCCCAGACGCTCGACCGCCAGCGCACCATGCGGGGTGAGAAAGCCCGGCTCGACCGGCCATGAGGGCCATGTCTCGGGCGTGACGCCCGCAGGCATGGGCTGCGCCTTGGTGGGCGGGCGCACACCATGGCGCATCACGATCACCACACGGTCGACCGTAAGGCCTTCCGGGGCAGGGGCCGCGTGAGCCGTCCCCGCCATCAGGGCCAGAGCGGCGCTTGCCAGAACGCGGCGCATCAGAAATGCACCTGCACGCCGCCGCGCAATTGGGTGCCGTAATGCTCGCGTTCGATCAGCCAGTTGCGGTTGGCGCCCATATAGCGGCGCCATGGGGCGTCGGTCAGGTTCACCGCATCGCCAAAGACGGTGACGGCGGGGATGATCTGATAGCTGACATGCAGGTCGAGCTGGCCATTGGCGTCGGTGTATTGGTCGGTCGCCGCCGAGCTGCCCAGCGTGTCGAGATAGGCCGAGCGGTAGGAGAAGGCCAGTCGCGCGCCAAAGCCATACTTCTCATAGAAAAGCTGCGCCGTGCCGACATTCTTCGACTGATAGGCCAGCGGAACATTGCCGCCACGGATTGCCGCCGCATTGGCGCTGCCCCACACATGGCTGAAGTTGGCCGAAACGCCAAAGCCCGACAGTACGCCCGGCAGCTTGGTGAACTGGTGCTGCAGGTTGAACTCCACGCCGGTGACATTCTCATGGTCGGCGTTGAAGGGCTGGGTCACATTGGCGGCGCTGTAGAGCACATTGCCGAGCGTGACATTGTTCTGCAGCGTGGTGGTCGAGTAGATCGGATTGTCGATGGATTTCGTGAAGATCCCGGCCGAGATGATGCTGCCCTGCGCGGGATAGAACTCCACCGAGGCATCCAGATTGACCGAACGATAGGGCTTGAGATTGGGGTTGCCGATCGAAACCGCCGTGGCGGTCTGCGACGTGTCGGTCACCGTGACATAGGGCGCGAGCTGCGGATAGTTGGGACGACCGATCGAGGTGGTCACCGCGCCGCGCAGCAGCAGGTCCCTGGTCACGTCATATTTGGCGTTCAGGCCGGGGAAGACGTCGGTGTAATTGACCTTGCCGAAGGTGTTGAAACCATCGGTGATCTTCGAGGCGGCATTGACGATCTTGGCCTTGGTGCTGTCATAGGTGTTCTCGACGCGGACACCGGGGATCAGCGTCAGGGCGCCGAACTTCAGCTTGAGCTGGGCATAGCCCGCCGTGATCCGTTCACGCACGTCGTAGTCGCTGGCCAGCGAGTCCGAAATGTTGCCCGAGGTGGTGGCCGAGCCGGTTGCCAGCGTGGACAGATTGCTCGTCAGATAGTCGCGCGCGGCGAAATAGTTGATGCGCTGGCCAAAGCTGAACTGGTTGCCGTAAAAACCGGTGTTCCCGGTGTAGCCCACATTGTTCAGGAACCACTTGGTCGAGGTGGCCGAGTAGGTCATCTTGTTGTGATCGTCATCCTTGTGGCGATCGGTGATCTTGGCGCCGAAGCTGAATTCCGAGCCGTCGCCGATGGCCAGCGGATGGGTGTAATCCAGCTTGCCCTGCCACAGTTGCTCATAGGCATAGCGGTTTTCGATGTTGTACTTGCTGAAATAGAAATTGCTGGCATTGCCGAAATAGCCGGCGGTGGCGGGCGCCAACGTGTAGGGATAGGTCGAGCCGTCATAGGCCAGATTGACCCCGCCCTTGGCGGTGGTGAAGGTGAACTCGCTGCGCAGCGGGTCCTGCTTGACCGCGCGGGTGTAGCCAGCGGCCACCGACAGCGTGCCGCCGGCCACATCGCTGAAATCGCCGCCCAGAATGGCGCTTTGCGTATGGTCGTTTTCCTGACGCTGGCGCACCAGAATGGTGGCGGTGCCCTTGGTGGGGACGCCGGTGGTGGCGTCATAGGCGGTCACGGCGAGGCGGTTCTGGTCGCGCGTCTCGTGATCCTGAAATTCGGAGTAGGAGGTGCGCAGGTAGAGCTTTACCTTCTCATTGGGATGCCAGTCGAAATTGCCAACGACGCCAAGGCGCGTGCGCGACAGATTGTAGTCACGCAGGCCATTGCCATCGGGCGCGCCCGTCGAGGACCAGTTGCTCGACCCTTGATAGTTCTCGCTCTCTATGGGGCGGCGCGAATAGCTGGCCGAGATCACCGCACCGAACTGCTTGTCCGCGCCGAAACGCCCGCCCACCGTGGCGTCCAGATCGTAGGGCGTCTTGTTGTTGAGCGTATAATGCCCGACCGAGGCGCGCGCATCGAGGAAAAACAGCTTCTTGCTGTCGAAAGCGGTCTTGGTGCGGATCGCGACCTCGCCGGCGATGGCATTGGCGTCCTGGCTGGCCAGCAGCGATTTCGACACTGACACAGACTGGATCATCGCGCTGGGAATGTCGTCCAGCTTGACCTGACGGCCATCGGGCTCGGGCGCGGGCAGGGTCATGCCGTTGAGCGTGACATTGGCCAGACCCGGATCGATGCCACGGATCACCACATAGCGGCCCTCGCCCTGATCGTTGGCGGCGGTCAGGCCCGGCAGGCGCTTGATCGCTTCGGCAACGTTCTGGTCGGGCAGCTTGCCGACATCGTTGGCGTGCAGCGTTTCCACCGTGTTGTCGGCATTGCGCTTTTCGGCAACAGCCTCGCGCTGGGCGACCATCGCGCCGGTGACGACGATGGGGTCATGCGCATCGGCCGCGTCATAGGCGGTGGGCGTGGGCTCTGGCGCGCCGCCCACGATCACATAGGTGCTGTCACCGGTGGCCTTGGCGGCGAGGCCAGTGCCCTCCAGCATGCGATTGAGCGCCTCGCCCGTGCCCATCTTGCCCGAGACGGCGTGGCTGCGGCGCCCCTGCGCCACGCTGCCCGAGACGACGATCTGCACGCCCGCCTGCTTGGCGAAGATGCGCACCGCGCTGGTGACATCCTGTGCGGGCACATGGAAGCTGGAGATGGCTCCGGTGGCCTGTGCGCCCACGGACGTGGCGGCCATGGAGGCCAGAACGGTGGTCGCGATCAGATGGCGACGAGTGGCAAGCATGATGATCCCCGCAAAAGCGACCCCTGTTCGGGGCCTCTGCCTGCTCGACGATGGCTCTGGGGATTTCCTTTTCGCGGGCGCAAAATTATTTTGCGATGCGGATGGTTTCGCCTGAATCCCGCGCCTGCGCGCCGACACTCAGGGCCGCCGTGCGGGCGAAACCGGAGGGATCGTCGAGGCGGAAGGCGCCATAGAGCTTTTCCGCGCCCAGCGCCGGATCGGTCAGGGTGATCTTGAGCTGGTTGTGCCGGTTCATCTCGTCGATGGCGGCATCCAGACGCTCGCCATCAAGTTCGATGCGGCCATTGGTCCAGGCGGTGGCGCGTTCGATGGAGGCGGAGGAGATGGTCTGTGCTTCGGGCATGCCCCCGAGGTTCGCTTTACCATCGAAGCTGGCGGTTTGCCCCGCGCCCAGGCGCAGCTTGCCGCCCGGCGCGGTGATTTCGACCATCCCTTCGCTGACCAGCACGGTGACGGCATCGCCCCGGCGGATCACCTGAAAGACGGTGCCGATGTCGGTGATGGTGATCGCTCCTGCCTGCACCCGGAAGGGGCGGGCGGCATCGTGGCGCACGCGCAGCAGGGTCCGCCCTTCGGCCAGCTTCACCACGCGGGCATCGCTTTCCATCTCGACCTTGAGGCTGGTCTGCGTGTCGAGCGAGAGCGAGGAGCCTTCGGCCAGCGTGACCTGCCGCATCTCGCCGATGTCGGTGGTGTAGCGTTCCGTGCCGGGGGCATAGAACAACAGGCCCGCGATGCCCGCCGCGATCAGGGCGCCACCAGCGGCCACGCGGGTGCGATGCCGTGTCAGCCAGCCAATGGCGCGTTGAGGTCTGGAGGGAGGTGTCTCGGGCTCGGCCTCAGGCACAAGTTGAAGCGGGGGCGTGAACAGCGCCAGCGTGGCCTGGGCGCGCAGCAGCGCTCCGGCATGGCGCGGGTTCTGCGCCAGCCATGCATCCAGACCTTCGGGTGTTTCGTCGGCTTTGGCATCAAGGGCCGCGGCCCAACGCGCGGCTTCGGCCTCAAGCGTTGAGGGCGATGGTCCGTCGCTGTGTGATGCCTCTTTCGTCAAGTAACTGTCCGTTTTCCCGCGCCGGGGCGATGTCATCCCCGGCCGCGCCTGCTGTGGCGCGCATTTCGGCCTGAATCAACCTCAGGGCCTTCTGCACGTCATTTTCCACCACGCTTTCGCTGACGCCAAGGCGCGCGGCAATCTCCTTTTGCGAGCATCCCTCCACGCGCTTCAGCGTGAAGATGGTGCGGCATCGCTCGGGCAGTCTGGCCAGCATCGCCTCCACCAGACGCAATTGCTGGCGGGCGGCGCAGACGGCTTCGATGCCCATCGCTTCGGGTTCGACGAAGCTCTCGGCATTTTCCGTAAAATCCTCGAAGCGGATGATCTGGGCGCGGCGGAGCTGGTCGCGCCACAGGTTCTTGACCGTCTGCATGAAATAGGCGCCTGGCCGGTCGATATGCGCGACGCAGGTCAGCGCGGCAAAGCGGCAATAGGCGTCCTGAATGATGTCGTCGGCATCGCTGGCGCTGACACCCAGACGGTGCAGCGTGGCGCGCACGGCCCCTTCCTGAGGCACCACATGCGTGGCCACCCAGCGGATGATCTCAGGCGATGGAACGGACGCGGATGACATGGGACAGGGCCTTTCGACCCCGCCCAGCTAATGCGGCTTTGCGTAACTTTGGTGACAGTAAGGTTGGTCAGTTGCCCAGATGGACATGCAGCACGCGGCGGATTTCATCGGGCGCGGAAAGATGCGGTAGATGCCCGCGCGCGGCGATCCACACCAGCCGGCTGTCGCGGATCGCGCGGTTGAGGTAATGCGCAACCGCATCGGGCACCACGATATCGCCATGCGAATGGATCAGCACCGTGGGCACTTTCAGCTTGGACAGCATGGGCCGCACATCCGACAGGAAAATGGTGCGGGCGACCTGCACGGTGATGTCCGGGCGCATGGCCAGCAGGCCTGCGGTGAAGTCCTTGATCGCCTCGGGCATGGCTTCGGCAATGGCCAGCGGGGCGAAGCCCTCGACCCAGCCCTGATAATGACTGGCCATCTGGCCCAGCAGACCCTGCACATCCTCCGGCTCCAGCCCGCCGACATAGTCATTGTCGTTGAGGTAATGCGGCGAGGCGTTGAGGAACACCATCTGCTCGAAGATTTCGGGCGCCCGGATCGCGGCCAACGCGCCGATCATGCCGGAGACCGAATGGCCGACATAGCGGCAGCGGGTGATCCCCATCTCCTTGAACAGTGCCAGCAGATCCTCGGCAAAGCGGTCGAGCCTGTCATAGGCGGCGGGATCGAAATCCTCGGGCAGCAGCGGCCCCGCGCCCGGCAGGTCGAGCAGCACGGCGCGATAACGCTCGGGCAGGCCTTCCAGCACTGGATGCCAGACGGTCTGGTCCGTACCCAGCCCATGCGAAAAGACCAGGACATCAGGCCCGTCGCCCACCACATGGACGCGATGCTTCTGCGCCAGCGGGCCATCGAGCGTGATTTCGACCGGTCCGGTGGCTGGACGAGCCTTGCGGAAGGGGTTTAAGATGCTCATGGGCTTACCAATTCCCCGAATGTTGCGCGGTGATCCTATCGGGTTTGATAGGGTGGGGGAATGTCAAAAAGATGAAAGCACCTTGTCGCGCGCTTGCGTATTGTTCCGTAGAGGAAGGGCTGTCGCACGCCGGTGCTTTTGATTATGACTGCTGTCAAACACCTGTGACGGAGCACCTTGTCCCGTGATCGATCGAGCAACACGTCTGGCCGGCACCAACATCGAACATGCCGGGCGCCACAATCTGCGCGTCGTGCTGCAGGTGATCCGCGCCGACGGGCCGATCACCCGCTCGCGCATCGCGGCGCGCACCGGGCTGACCACCGCCACCGTGACCAACATCACCAACCGCCTGCTCGATGAAGGGCTGCTGGCCAGCGTGGGGCAATTGCGCGGCGGGCGCGGGCAACCGGCCTTGCAACTGGAGGTGCGGGCCGAGGGCGCCTTTGCGCTGGGTCTCAACATCGACCGCGATCATCTGACGATGGTGGCGGTGGATTTCGCCGGAGCGGTGCGCGCGCGCATCAGCGAGCCCTTCATCCATCCCGGCCCCGATCAGGTGAGGGATTTTGTTTCGCGGCATCTCGAAACGCTGCTGACGCAAGGGCAGATCGAGCGTGCCGCGATCGTCGGCATGGGGCTGGCGGTTCCCGACGATCTGGGCATTCTGGCGCTGCCGGGCTATCCGGCCGATCATGACAACTGGTCCTCGGTCGATGTCGAGGATCTGCTGGCGCCCCTGGTCGATGTGCCGGTGCTGATCGAGAACGATGCCGCCGCCGCCGCCATGGGTGAGATGCAATTCGGGTTGGGGCAGGATCTGACGCGCTTTTTCCATCTGCTGCTCACCTTCGCGCTGGGCGGCGGCGTGGTGACCAATGCCCTTTACGACAGGGGTGCTCAGGGGCGCAGCGGCGAGATCGGCTTTATGCTGGTCGATGACGGGCAGGGCGGCCGCACCTCGCTTCATTCGATTGTATCCTTGGCGGGGCTTTCTGCCGCCCTGGTGGCCGATGGGCATGGCGAAGAGGCGATCCGCGCGCTGGACGATCCCGCTCTGGCCGGGACGCTGGACCGCTGGATCGCGCGCTCGGCCGAGGCGTTGGTCGAGCCGCTGATCGCTGTGAACTGCCTGTTGAACCCCGAGGCTGTGCTGTTCGGGGGGCGGCTGCCCATGCCCTTGCTGCGGCGTCTGGTCAGACAAACCCAGACGAATCTGGAAGCGCGGGCCGCCGATATGCCCACTTTGGCGCCCGTGCGCATCGCGGCTCTGGCCGAGGATGCGGCGGCGGTGGGCGGAGCCTTGCTGGCTTTCGGCAGTCTGCTATTGCCGGCCGAGGGTGGCACGCAGCCTGTTTCCTGAGCGATTATCCGCCCTATCGATGGGCATCCCGCATGGATCGATACCAATTTCGCATTGGACGATATCGGGTTGAATATCGCAATCATTTTTAATAATTAATCGGATTATTCCGGTGGTCGCCGTGGATTGTCGGATTTTAAATGGGGTGAATCGCCGCGTGGCATGGCGCGTGCGATCGCGCCCCCGTGTGAGATAAGAACAAGGGGCTAGAGGCATGAACCGAAGGGATTTTGTGATCGCGGGCAGCGTTGCCTCGCTGGCGGCGGGCGGCAGCGCCCCGGCAGCGGTGTCGCGGCGCGCGGCGGTCTCGGCGCTCAGGCGGCGGTTTCTATGACAAGACCACGGCGGCGACCGACCTTCCGCAGCGCTCCTTCCATGGTCAGTTGCTGGTCAATACGCGCCTGACCGCGCGCATCCCCGGCGCGGTGAAGTGGGAGACCTATCTCTCGATTACCAATCTGTTCAATCAGATGGTCAACCCCTACCTCGTGAATGTGCAGAATGATTTCGACACGATCGGTCGCACCTATCGCGTTGGCGTCCGCTTCACCTATTGATAGTCTGATAATATGATAAATGGGAGAGTCGGTCTATGAATGCACTGCTAATCCGGGGCGTGGCGGTGGGCGCGCTCGCCGGCCTGCTGTTCGGCTTCGATACGGCCGTGATCGCGGGTACGACGGAGGGCATTCGTGCCGCCTTTTCGCTCGATGCGGCGGGGCTGGGCATCACCGTGTCCAGCGCGCTGTGGGGCACGCTGGCCGGAGCGCTGCTGGCGGGTGTGCCGGGTGACCGTTATGGCGCCCGCACCTCGCTCATCTTTATCGCCATGCTCTATCTGGCTTCGGCGCTGGGCTGCTTTTTTGCGTGGAATTTGGGATCGCTGATCTTTTTCCGCGTGTTGGCGGGGCTGGCGGTCGGCGCGTCCTCGGTGTTGGCCCCGGTCTATATCGCCGAGATCGCGCCGACAGATAAGCGCGGCATGCTGGTGGGGGCCTTCCAGCTCAATGTCGTGCTTGGCATTCTGGTGGCTTATCTCAGCAATGCGGTGGTGACCTCGCTGGCGCTGGGCGCGCTGGACTGGCATGTGAAATTTGCCGTCACAGGCATTCCGGCGCTGGTGCTGCTGGTCATGATGTTCACCATCCCCGACAGCCCGCGCTGGCTGACCGCCAAGGGGCGCACCGGTGAGGCGCGCGACGTGCTTCAATCGCTGGGCAGTTCCGACCCCGATGCCGAAGTGGCCAGCTACGCCCGTGCAGAGGCGGCCACCGCCGCCCCGCGCCTGAGCTGGGCCCGCCATCGCCGCCCGATCCTGCTGGCCTTTGGCATTGCCTCCTTCAACCAGTTCTCGGGGATCAATGCGATCCTCTATTACCTCAACAACATCTTTGCCGCCGCCGGTTTCGACAGCGTGTCCGCAGACCGTCAGGCCATTGTGATCGGCGCCTGCAACCTGCTGTTCACCGCGCTGGCCCTGACCGTGATCGACCGCTTCGGGCGCAAGACGCTGCTGCTGGTGGGCGCTGTGGGTGTCACCATCGCGCTGGCCGGTGTGGCGGCGGTGTTCATGTCGAACACGCATCAGGAACTGCTGCTGCCGCTGCTTATCATGTTCATCGCCTTCTTCGCCTTCAGCCAGGGCGCGGTGATCTGGGTCTATATCAGCGAGATCTTCCCCAGCGATGTGCGTGCGCGCGGCCAGAGCCTCGGCTCATCCACCCACTGGTTCATGGATGCGGTGATCGCCACGGCTTTCCCGCTGGTGGCCCAGCATATGAAGGGCCTGCCTTTCATCTTCTTCGCGGCCTGCATGGCGGCGCAGTTCGTGGTGGTGCTGCTGTTCTTCCCCGAAACCAAGCGCCGTTCGCTCGAAGCTTTGGGGACTGGCCTGTGATCCGGCTGGCGACCGCCCTGTTGCTGGGCCTTTCCAGTGCGGCACTCGCTGCGCCGGCGCCCAACCCCGACGCCTTTGCGGCCCATGCGCGCAATCCGCTGCTGCCCGGCTATTTCGCCGATCCCTCCATCGTCCACGACAAGGGCGAGTGGTTTATCTACGCCACCATCGACCCATGGGGGGAGGGCACCCTTGGCCTGTGGCGCTCGCACAATTTCCGCGACTGGACCTTCACCACACCCAATTGGCCCACCAAAGCGGCGGCCACCAGCCCCACCTCGGGCAATTCCGGCGTCTGGGCGCCATCGGTGGTGCGGGGGCGTGACGGGCATTTCTGGATGTATGTCTCGGTCGGCAATGAGGTCTGGGTTGGCACCGCAGATCATCCCGCCGGCCCATGGCGTGACGCCAATGGCGGCAAGCCGCTGATCCCGCGTAATTTCCGCCCTGGTTTCCATATGATCGATGCCGAGGCCTTTATCGACGATGACGGGCAGGCCTATCTCTACTGGGGGTCGGGCCTGAACTGGGTCAACGGCCACTGCTTCGTGGTGAAGCTGAAGCCCGATATGGTGAGTTTCGATGGCGAAGTCCGCGACATCACGCCCGAGCATTATTTCGAAGGCCCCTTTATGCTCAAGCGGAACGGGCGCTATTTTCTGACCTCAAGCTGGGGCAACACCACCAAGGACACCTATCAGGTCCGCTATGCCGTGGGCGACACCCCCTTTGGCCCCTTCCACGAGCCGGAGGACAAGCCGCTGCTGGCCACCGATGCGGCGAGCCAGATTATCAGCCCCGGCCATCACGCCATCTTCCGCGAGGGCGGGCGCGACTTTATCCTCTACCACCGCCAGGCCCTGCCTTTCCCGCGCGAGGGTGACGAGGTGCTTCGTCAGGTCGCGGTGGACGCGCTGACCATCGCGGGCGACCGCATGCTGCCAGTGACGCCTACCCATGAAGGCGCCGATGTGCCCGGCACCGCCGCGCATCGCATCACGGGGCGCACTGTGCGCCTCACGGCCTCATCCGCCCAAGACCCGCTTCATGCGGCAGGCAAGGCGGCGGATGACAATTACGCCACCGGCTGGCAGCCGGCGCCGGGGGGGACCTCATGGCTTCAGGCCGACCTTGGTGCATCCCGCGGCATCGGCGCCAGCCAATTGCGCCCTTCACGCCCAAGCCAGCCGTTGCGCTTCACCGTTCAGGCATCGGATGATGCGGAGCATTGGCGCAACATCGGCGGCGCCATGACCGCCAGCGGTTCGCCCATCGCCATCCCCGCCATCGCCAAGGCCCGCTTTGTGCGGCTGACCTTCGACAACACTCCCAGCATTCTGGAATGGACTTTCCCATGAAGCGCCGTGCCCTGTCCGTCCTGCCTTTCCTGCTGTGCAGCACCGCTGCCATGGCCGGATCGCCGGATGTGCCGCTGCCGGTCCAGCCGCAGGTCGATGCCAGCCGCCCGGATTGGGAGAACCCGGCGGTCTTCGCCATTGGCAAGATGCCCGCCCGCGCCACCGCCTTCCTCTATGAAAGCGCCCGGCAGGCGCTGGACGGCAAGATGGCGGCCTCGGCACGCTACCAGTCGCTCGATGGGCTGTGGAAATTCGTCTTTTCGCCCTCGGCCGATGCCACGCCTCAGGGCTTTTTCAAGAGCGACTTCGATGTCTCGGGCTGGAAGGAGATCAAGGTTCCCGCCGACTGGCAAGCCGAAGGCTATGACCAGCCGCGCTACAACAACATCACCTATCCGTTCCCGGCCAACCGCCCGTTGATCCCGCATGCCACCAATCCGGTCGGCTCCTACCGTCGCGATTTCACCGTGCCCGGCGACTGGAAGAGCAGCGATGTGGTGCTGCATATCGGCGCGGCGGGATCGGCCTATTACGTCTGGGTCAATGGCCAGAAGGTGGGTTACAGCGAGGACAGCAAGCTTCCTTCCGAATTCGACATCTCCCGTTTCCTGCGTCCCGGTGCGAACAGCGTCTCGATCCAGGTCTATCGCTGGTCTGACGGCAGCTATATTGAGGATCAGGATTTTTGGCGCGTCTCGGGGATCGAGCGTTCGGTTTATCTGATCGCCCAGCCGCGTGCGCGCATCGCCGATTTTTTCGTCAAGGCTGGCCTTGCCAACGACTATCGCGACGGTACGCTGGACATCGCCCTCCAGACCACCGCCGCAGCGAAAAACATGAGCATCCGCGCCAGCGTCAAGGATGGCGAGACCACCCTGTTCACCCGCTCCACCCCGGTGCAAGGCGACAAGCAGGCCATCACCGCCAGCCTGCCCGCCATCCGCAGCTGGAGCGCTGAAACGCCCAACCTCTACACGCTGCTGCTGGAACTGGTCGACGCCAGGGGACAGGTGGTGCAGGCCAGCGCCCAGCGCATCGGTTTCCGCACCGTGGCGATTGCCAACGGGCTGGTCACCGTCAACGGCAAGCCGATCACCATTCGCGGCGTCAACCGTCACGAGCATGATCCGGAAACCTTCCACGTCATCTCCGAAGCCTCGATGCGCCGCGATCTGGAGTTGATGAAGCTCAACAACATCAATGCCCTGCGCACCTCGCATTACCCCAATGACGAGCGCCTCTACGTGCTGGCGGACGAGCTTGGCCTCTATGTGATGGATGAGGCCAACATCGAGAGCCACGGCTACCTCTCCGCCGCCAACAAGCATCCGGACAAGCGGGCAGCCTATCTGCTGGGCTACGATCCGGCATGGGAGGCCGCGCATGTCTCGCGCGTCACCAATATGGTCGCGCGAGACAAGAACCACCCCTCGATCATCTTCTGGTCGCTGGGCAATGAGAGCGGCATCGGCCCCACCTTCGAGAAGGCCGCCGCCGCCGCTCGCGCCATGGACCCGACCCGCCTGATCTCCTTCCTCGGCCATACGGCGACGCAGGATCATCGCCCCAATGCCTATGCCGATATCTATGCGCCGATGTATCACTCCATCGCGCAGATGCTGGATTACGCGAAGCACACCGAGTTCAGGCAGCCGATGATCCAATGCGAATATGCCCATATGCAGGGCAATTCGGGCGGCGGCTTCAAGGATGACTGGGACGCGATCTATGCCCATCCCGATCGTCTGCAGGGCGGCTTTATCTGGGATTGGGTCGAGCAATCCATGTATCGCTATACCAGGGACGGGCGTCGCTATTGGGGCGATGGCGGCGAATATGGCCCCAATCCGGGCGGCGATGTGGAGTTCGGCGACGGCCTGCTGCAATCGGACCGCACACCCAACCCGCAACTGTTCGAAGTGGCCAAGGTCTATGCGCCGGTGCAGTTCAGCGCGCCGGATGCGGCGGCGGGGCGCTTTACCGTCACCAACCGCAACGATTTCCGCGATCTGTCGGACTATCGCTTCGACTGGGAGGTCACGCAGGATGGCGTGAGCATCGCCCATGGCGCGGTCCCGTCGCTGAAGACCCCGGCTCGCGGCACCGAGAGTTTCGCGCTGAACCTGCCCAAGGTCGACCGCAAGCCAGGCGCGGAGTATCTGATCACGATCCGAGCTTACGATGCCGCTGCACACCCGGCCTATGAGCCTGCCGATCATGTCGTGGGATGGGATCAGTTCGCCTATGGTCAGATCGTCCCGGTACTTCCCCTGCCACCCAAGGGGCCTGTTGTCGCAAAGGCGCTCACCCTCTCCGCAGCAGGGGCGACACTCTCTGTCGACCGCGGCACCGGACTGATCGCCAGCTATAGCGTCAAGGGCGCAGCGGTGCTGTCCGGGGGCGCGCCCAACTTTTTCCGGATGCCCACCGACAATGATCTGGGCACCGGCACTGCCCAGGCCGCCGCGCCATGGGAGGCCATGTCCCAAAGCCGCAAGGTGGAGGCCGTCGAGCAAAAGGGGCAGAGCATCACCATCCGCTATGGCCTCGGCGAGGGCGCGGCGCGATTCGAAACGCGCTACACCATGATGGGCGACGGCAGCGTGGCGGTGGAAAGCCATTTTATGCCACTGAAATCCGGCCTGCCCGATCCGATGCGGATCGGCATGTCCTTCGCCATGCCCAGCCGTTTCCAGACTGTGCAATGGTATGGCCGAGGCCCTCACGAAAGCTATGCCGACCGCAAGAGTGGCGCGATGATCGGCATCTGGAGCGGCGCCATCGCCGACCAGTATCACGATTTCATCCGTCCGCAGGACACCGGCACCAAGACCGATGTGCGCTGGATGGCACTCTCCGGCGGCGGTCCGGGCCTGCGTGTTGGCGGCCCCACGCCGCTGACGATGAATGTGCTGGCTTTCCCATACGAAGACCTGCGCCGCCGTCCCATCGGTGAGGCCAAGAGCAGCGATATCGTGCCCCGCGACCATGTCACTCTGCTGGTCGATGCGGCGCAGATGGGGCTGGGGGGTGACACCACCTGGGACTATCACGGCCAGCCGCTCGCACCCTATCGCATCGCGCCAAGCGAGCGCCGTTTCAGCTTCACCCTGCACCCGGAGGGTGTAACACCATGAGCGGCGGCCTTCGTGCCGGTGTCGAACTGGGCGGTACCAAGACCATTGCGGTGATCGGGCGCGAGCGGGAGATCCTTGAACGGATCGCTTTCCCCACCACCACCCCGGACGAGACGCTGGGCGCGGTCGCGGATCAACTGCGCGTTTGGCATCGGCAATATCAGCCCGAGGCGCTGGGTATCGCCAGCTTCGGGCCGATTGCTCTGGGCGCGCGGCATGTGGTGCGGGGCCATATGCTGCCCACGCCCAAGGCGGGCTGGTCGGGCGCGGATATTCTCGGCGTGCTGTCCGGAGCGATGCCGGGGCCGGTGGCGCTTCACACCGATGTCACCGCCGCAGCCTTGGCCGAGCAGCGTTGGGGGGCAGCGCGCGGGCTAGAGGATCTGGTCTATATCACCGTGGGCACGGGGGTCGGCATGGGCATCATTGCCGGTGGGCGGCCGGTGACGGGGCGTATGCATCCCGAAGCCGGACATCTGCGTGTGCCGCGCCTGCCCGGCGACGATTTCGCCGGGGTCTGCCTCTTTCATGGCGATTGTCTTGAGGGTCTTGCCTCTGGCCCGGCCATTGCCGCGCGCACGGGTATGACGGCGGATGTGCTGCCACAGGACCATCCAGCATGGCTGCCGGTGGCCGATGCTCTGGCCGAGGGGATCGCGGCGCTGATGCTCACACTCGCCTGCGAGCGGATCGTGATCGGTGGCGGTGTGGGACTGGGGCGGCCTCATCTGCTGGCGATGGCAAAGGCGCGGATCGCCGCGAAGCTGGGTGGCTATCTGCCCTCGCTCGATGATGCGGAGATCGGCGCGATGATCGTTCCGGCCGCTCTGGGCAGCGATGCCGGGCCGCTGGGGGCGCTGGCGCTTGCGGAACTGGCGCTGACCGGGGGAGCCTCCGTTCCGGCCCAGGATGGGGGTTGTTGAGGGCAGGGGAAGATGCCATCACCGCACGATGCAGGATGAGCGGCTTTTCTCCACCCCGGCAGGCATCAAACTGGGGCCCATCGACATGGTGGCACGGGGCAGGGCCCGCAACATCGTCATCCAGATGAAGGCCGGGCGGTTTCATGGCTTTGTCGTCAGGCAGGGGGATGCGGTGTATGGCTATGTCGACCGCTGCCCGCATGCGGGCTTGCCGCTGACGCAGGAGCTTGATGGTTACCTCACGCCTGATGGCAGCATGATCGCCTGCCAGTGGCATGGCGCGCTGTTCCGCATCGAGGATGGGGAATGTGTCGGCGGGCCCTGTGTGGGGCGCTTCCTGGAAAGCTGGCCGGTGGCGGTGAGCGAAGGAGTTCTGATCACCGCCTGAAATCAGGCGATTGTATCGATCACCTGCGCCAGTTCGACATCGCGCTGCGAAATGCCCTTGGCATCATGGGTCGTCAGCCAGATATCGAGCTTGTTGTAGACATTGGCCCATTCGGGATGATGGTCGCGTTTGTCGGCCTGCACACCGATGCGGACCATCAGGGCGAGGGCTTCGGCAAAATCGCTGGTCACGATGCGGCGGTGGAGCGCCTTGCGCCCGGCATCATGGGTCCATTGCGGCAGGGCGGTCAGCGCGGCCTGCAGCTCCTTGTCATTCAGGGGCTGGATCATCATTCACTCTCCTGTCTGCCGGGCGGCGCGTGAGGGGAGAACGCGCCACCCAGCAGTCCGATCCATCCTTAGACGTCGACGGTAATAACGCCGCGGCGGATCTGGTCGAGCTCGATGGATTCGAACAGGGCCTTGAAATTGCCCTCGCCGAAGCCCTGGTTGCCCTTGCGCTGGATGATCTCGAAGAAGATCGGGCCGATCACGTTCTCGGTGAAGATCTGCAGCAGGATGCCGTCGTCGCCCGGGGCGCCGTCGATCAGGAGGTTCAGTTCGCGCAGTTGCTCGAGCGGCTCGCCATGCCCGGCGACGCGGGTGTCGACCAGCTCGTAGTAGGTGTCGGGTCGTGTCCTGAAGGTTCACGCCGTTGGCGCGCAGCTTGCGCACGGTGTCGTAGATGTCGTCGGTGGTCAGGGCGATGTGCTGGATGCCCTCGCCGTGGTATTCGCGGATGAATTCCTCGATCTGGGCTCTTGTCGTCCTGGCTCTCGTTGATCGGGATGCGGATCTTGCCGCAGGGCGCGGTCATCGCCTGGCTGAACAGGCCGGTGAGCTTGCCCTCGATGTCGAAATACTTCTGCTCCTCGAAGCCGAAGAGTTTCGCATAAAAGGCGGACCACACGCGCATCTGACCGCGTTTCACATTATGCGTCAGATGGTCCAGCAGATCGAGCCCGACGCTGTTGTGCTGCGTGGCTTCCTGCCAGCCGGGCACCTGATCCCAGTCGGCAAAGGGATCACCCTCCACCAGATAGAGCAATGACCCGCCGATGCCTTCCAGCGCCTTGGCGCCGGGCAGGGCGGAGGTCGAGGTGTCGGCGTCGGTGGCGCCGCGCTCCAGCGCCAGCCCATGCGCCTTGGCCGCGTCGGCCACACGAAAGGCCATGCCATTGGCCGAGGGGCCGTGCAGCTTGCGGAACTCCGCGGCCTGTCCTGCGGGCAGGGTGTTCACCACAAAGGCGATCCGCCCCTGCCGATAGAGCCGCAGCCGGCCCGCATCATGCTCCGCCGCCAGCGTGAAGCCCAGTTGCCGCAATTGGCGCTCCATCACCTCGGGTTCGGGCGAGGTGAATTCGCAAAAGGCAAAGCCGTCGAGGCCGAGGGGATTGTCATGGCTCATGATGGGGATTCCCTGTCTGGGATGGGCGGGAGCGCGCATAATGCTGCGTGCCACGATGATAGATCCGGTCGTCAGGCTCGATGGCATCGACTGCCAGATCGGGCGTGCCGTGAAGCTCTGCGTAAAGCGGGGCGAAGTCGGTCTCGATGGTCTGGCGCAGCAGATCCTCGAAACTGTCGATCACAAAATAGCTCTGCTGGAAGTCGTCGATGCGATAGTTGGTGCGCATCAGCCGCTTGAGGTCGAAACCGATGCGGTTGGGCGAGGGATCGTCCAGCGCGAACAGCGTCTCGCTGAAGGAGGACACGATCCCCGCGCCATAGATCTGCAGGCCTTCGGGTCCGCGCATCAGGCCGAACTCGACCGTGTACCAATAGAGCCGCGCCAGCCTCTCGATGGCGCCCAGCCCGGCGGCGCGCTGCCCGCCGCGCCCATAGGCCGCCATATAGTCGGCAAAGACCGGATTGGCGAGCAGGGGCACATGGCCGAAGACATCGTGAAAGATGTCGGGCTCTTCCAGATAGTCGATCTGGTCGGGCTTGCGGATAAAGCGCCCGGCGACAAAGCGGCGGTTGGCCAGATGGTCGAAGAACACGTCATCCGGCACCAGCCCCGGCACCGCCACCACCTGCCAGCCCGTGGCATCCATCAGCCGCGCATTGAGTTCGGCAAAATCGGGAATGCCCGGCTTGGACAGGCGAAGCACATCCAGCCCGTCGATAAAGGCGGGAGCCACGCGACCAGGCAGCAGGCGGGCCTGACGCTCGAACAGGCGGTCCCACATGGCATGCTCATCCGCGCCATAGCGGTCCCACTCCTGCGGAACCGTCCAGTCATCCGCGGCGCAGGCGGGTCTGGCGAGGGTGTCGTTGGCCATGACGCGACTGTCTCACAGAGCCGGATTGATTGCGTTTCAAAATGGGGGCAGAAACGCGGCATGGTGAAATGAAATTCGCGAACTGGCTCGTTTCGCGAGATGGAGTTTTCGAATGGACGCGATCGACAAACGAATCGTCGAGATCCTGCAGCGCGACGCCTCGCTCAGCCATGCCGATCTGGGGGAGCGGGTGGGGGCCTCGGCAGCCTCCTGCTGGCGGCGGATCAAGGCGCTGGAGGCGGCGGGCATCCTGACCGCCACTGTGCGTCTGGTCGATCCCGAGCAGATCGGGCTGGCGGTCAATGTTTTCTGCAACATCCGCGTGCGCAACCATGCTCAGGAGGTGCGCAAGCCTTTCGAGGATTTTCTGAAAGGCCGCCCCGAAGTGATCGAGTGCTACTCCATGTCGGGTGAGTGGGATTACATGCTGCGCATCGCCGTGGCCGATGTGGCCGATTACGAGAAATTTCTGATGCGTACCCTGCTGGAGCATCCGGCGGTGGGGTCGGCCTCGTCGCACTTTGCGTTGTCGACCACCAAATATACCACCGCCCTGCCTTTGTCGTGATCGCGGATGTGGACAATCTTGAGCGGAATCGCTTGACAATCGCGCGTTCGGACGGAAATGATAGCGCTATCACTTTATGGTCACCACGAATGGCCATCACACAAAGCGTCCGGGAGAGAAAAGTTGGCCAAGACCATTTCCATCGGTGACCTGTTGCCGTCTGACTGGCGGGAGGGAACCTTCCTTGGCCGTGTCCAGACCGCGCAGGGGCCGAGCCCCATTCTGGTGGTCGGCGGCGAAGTTTATGACATGTCGCATGTCGCCCCGACCGTCTCGCAACTGGTCGAGCATCTGCCGCTCTCGGCTGCCGGTGGCGTGATCCTGGGTTCGCTCGATACGCTGGACCTGCCGCTGCTCAGCCCGATCGACCTGCAATGCGTCAAGGCGGCGGGTGTGACCTTCGCCACTTCCACGCTGGAGCGGGTGATCGAGGAGCGCGCGCGCGGTGACGCGGGCAAGGCTCAGGAAATCCGCGCCCGTATCGAGGCCCGCGTGGGCGGCTCGATCCGCAGCGTGGTCCCCGGTTCGGCCGAGGCCGAGGCGCTCAAGGAACTGCTGCTGGCCGATGGCCTGTGGTCGCAATATCTGGAAGTCGCCATCGGGCCTTACGCCGAGGTCTTCACCAAGGCGCCGGTGCTGGCCACGGTCGGCGCTCTGGCCGATGTCGGTGTGCGTTCGGACTCCACCTGGAACAACCCCGAGCCCGAGGTCGTGCTGCTGGTTAATGCCGCCGGCGAAGCTGTCGGCGCCACGCTGGGCAATGACGTCAATCTGCGTGACATCGAGGGGCGCAGCGCGCTGCTGCTGGGTAAGGCGAAGGACAACAACGCCTCCTGCTCGGTCGGCCCGCTGGTGCGCCTGTTCGACGATGGCTTCACCATCGACGACGTCCGCAATGCCGAGGTCGAACTGGTGATCGACGGTCCCGAGGGTTACAAGCTCGAAGGCCATTCCTCGATGAACCAGATCAGCCGCGACCCGCTCGATCTGGTGCGCCAGACGCTGAGCGAGCATCAGTATCCCGATGGCTTCGTGCTGTTCCTCGGCACGCTCTTCGCGCCCGTGCAGGATCGTGATGATCCGGGCCGGGGGTTCACCCATAAGGTGGGCGATGTGGTCTCGATTGCCACGCCGCGTCTGGGCCGTCTGGTCAACACGGTGGTCACCTCGCGCGATGCCGCGCCCTGGACCCAGGGCATCGCGGCACTTTACGCCAATCTGGCCCAGCGCGGCCTGCTCAAGGTGAAGGCAGAAGCATGAGCAACCGGGCTCTTTATCCCAGCCTGAAGGGCAAGCGCGTCTTCATCAGCGGCGGCGCCAGCGGCATCGGTGAGGGTTTCGTCGAAGCCTTCGTGGCGCAGGGCGCGCATGTCGCTTTCTGCGATATCGCTCAGGAAGCTGGCGAGACGGTGGCAAAGCGCCTTGGCGCGGATGCCGCCTTCCAGCCTCATTTCCACCGCTGCGATCTGCGTGACGTCGAAGCCGTTCAGGCGATGATGGCGCAGGTCGAGGCGGAGTTGGGCGGCATCGACATCGTCATCAACAACGCCGCCAATGACGATCGTCACAGCGTGGCCGATGTGACGCCCGCCTATTGGGACGAGCGCATGGCGGTCAATCTGCGCCATCAGTTCTTTGTGGCGCAGGCTGCCGCACCGGCGATGAAGCGCGCGGGTGGCGGTGCGATCATCAATCTGGGGTCGATCAGTTGGCATCTGGGCCTGGCCGATCTGGTGCTCTACGAGACCGCCAAGGCCGCCATCGAAGGTATGACACGGGGTCTGGCGCGCGAACTCGGCCGCGAGAACATCCGCGTCACGGCCATCATTCCGGGCAATGTGAAGACCCCGCGTCAGGAGCAATGGTACACGCCCGAGGGCGAGGCCGAAATCGTCGCCGCGCAATGCATGGACGGGCGCCTGCTGCCCGCCGATGTCGCGGCGCTGGCGCTGTTCCTGGCTTCGGACGACGCGCGTCTGATCACCGGCCACAACTATTGGGTCGACGCCGGATGGCGCTGAGCCCCGAGCCCGTCTGGGAACTGGGCGCCACCTTGGGCGAGGGACCTGTCTGGGTCGCGCGTGAGGCGGCGCTGTGGTTCGTCGACATCAAGGCGCCCGCGATCCATCGCTTCGATCCGTCGACCGGTGCCAAGCAGAGCTGGGATGTTCCCGCTCAGGTGGGCTGGGTGCTGCCATCTTCGGAAGGCGGGATGATCGCCGGGCTGCAGTCCGGCGTGCATCGCTTCGATCCGGCCTCGGGCCGCTGCGAGCTGATCCATGCGCCCGAGGCTGGCCGACCCGGCAATCGTCTCAACGATGCGACGGTGGCGGCGGATGGCGCGATCTGGTTCGGCTCGATGGACGATGCTGAGCAGGACGACACCGGGCGCATCTGGCGCCTGCATGGCGGCATCTGTGCCGACACCGGTCTGCCGCCCGTCAGCATCACCAATGGCCCGGCTTTCTCGCCCGATGGCGCCACGCTTTACCATCATGACACGCTGGGCCGCAAAATCTGGGCCAGCAGCGTGGAGAATGGCAAGGTGACCGCCACGCGCCTTTTCGCGGACATCGAGGATGGCGCGGGCTATCCCGATGGCCCCACCGTCGATGCCGAGGGCTGCCTGTGGGTCGGTCTTTTCGCGGGCTGGGCGGTGCGGCGCTACGATCCGAGCGGGCGGCTGATCGCCACCATCCCCATGCCGGTGGCCAACATCACCAAGGTTGCCTTTGGGGGCAGCGATCTGCGCACCGCTTACGCGACCACGGCGTCCAAGGGGCTGAGCGAAGCTCAGCTTGCGGCGCAGCCTCTGGCAGGTGCGCTCTTTGCCTTCGATGCGGGCGTGGCCGGGTTGGAAGGCCATGTCGCCCGCGTGTAAATGAATAAAACGAGAGGGTTGGGGATGCAGGATAAGGATCAAGAGAAAGCCAATATGGGCTTCATCGCCGCGATTGTGGCGGTGGCGACCATTGGCGGCTTTATGTTCGGCTATGACTCCGGCGTGATCAATGGCACGCAAAAGGGGCTGGAGGCCGCTTTCGACCTGGGCAAGGTGGGCATTGGCATCAATGTCGGCGCCATTCTGGTCGGCAGCTCGATCGGTGCCTTCAGCGCCGGGCGTCTGGCTGATCGCATCGGGCGACGCGGCGTGATGAAGGCGGCCGCTGTGTTGTTTCTGGTCAGTGCTCTGCTGGCGGGGGCGGCCGGATCGTCGGCGATCTTCATCTTTGCGCGCATCATTGGCGGGCTGGGCGTGGGCGCGGCCTCGGTGATCTCGCCGGTCTATATCTCCGAGGTGGTGCCTGCCAGCGTGCGAGGCCGCCTCTCCAGCGTGCAGCAGGTGATGATCATCAGCGGCCTGACGGGCGCTTTCGTGGTCAACTATGTGCTGGCCCATTATGCGGGCGGTTCGACGGCGATCCTCTGGGCTGGGCAACCGGCATGGCGCTGGATGTTCTGGCTGCAGGCGCTGCCCGCCGCGATCTATTTCCTCGCGCTGCTGGGTATTCCGGAAAGCCCGCGCTTCCTGGTGGCCGTCGGTCGTGAAGGTGAAGCGCAGAGCGTGCTGGCCCGCCTGCTGGGTGCCGCTGCCGCCGCGCGCAAGCTGGTGGAAATCCGCCAGAGCCTTGCTGCTGACCATCATCGTCCCTCGCTGGCCGATCTGAAGGACCCTTCGACGGGCCGTATTCGCAAGATCGTGTGGACGGGCATCGGCCTTGCCGTGTTCCAGCAGTTCGTCGGCATCAATGTGGTGTTCTATTACGGCGCCACCCTGTGGCAGGCGGTGGGCTTCTCGGAAGGCGACGCGCTGCAGATCAACATCATCTCGGGCGTGGTCTCGATCGGTGGCTGTCTGGCGACCTTGGCGCTGGTTGACCGCATCGGGCGCAAGCCGCTGCTGCTGATCGGCTCGGCGGGCATGACTGTCACGCTCGGCACCGTGGCCTGGGCCTTTTCGACCGCGACGCAGGGTGTCGATGGCGCGATGGCGCTGCCGGGCAACCATGGGATGATCGCGCTGGTTGCCGCCAATCTCTACACGCTGTTCTTCAACATGAGCTGGGGCCCGATCATGTGGGTGATGCTGGGCGAGATGTTCCCCAACCAGATCCGTGGCTCGGGCCTGGCGGTGTCCGGCTTCGCGCAGTGGATCGCCAATGCGGCGATCTCGGTCAGCTTCCCCGCGCTGGTGGTGTCGCCGGGTCTGGCGGGCGCCTATGTGGGCTATGCCTGCTTTGCCGGATTGTCGTTCTTCTTCGTGCGCGCCCTGGTGCATGAAACCAGAGGGCGAGAGCTGGAAGATATGGAAGGCTGAATGGAGAGCGGGCGGTCTTACAGACCGCCCGTTTTCTTTGCGCGGCGCCGGGGCTTCGCATCCGACTGGCGCTGGATCAGCGTATAGTCGAGCTGGTCATGGCGGACGCCGCCCTGAGCGGCTTTGCCCCGGATCGTCCCGGCCAGCAGGTCCATCGCGGCGCGCGCCATCTCGCTGATGGGCTGGCGGATGGTGGTCAGTTCGGGCCAGATGGTGGTGGCCATCGGCGTATCGTCGAAACCGCAGACGGTCAGGTCACGGGGGACATCGAGCTGCCGCGCATGGGCGGTGGCGACCGTGGCTGCGGCCATATCGTCATTGCTGGCGAAGATCGCGGTGGGGGCGTCATGGGCGTCCAGAATGGTCCCTGCCGCCTCCAGCCCCGAGCGATAGGTGAAATAGCCCTGCGCCACGAGCGAAGGATCGGGCGAGATCCCCGCCTGCTCCAGTGCGGAGAGATAGCCCTTATGGCGCCTTTCGCTGGCGCTCTGATCGGGGTTGCCCTTGATGAAACCGATGCGGCGATGGCCCAGCGCGATCAAGTGGCTGGTCATGCTCTCGGCGGCATGGAAGTCGTCGATGCCGACCGAGGCGACATCGGGGCGGGGCACGCCCGCCGCCACGGCGACCACAGCCAGCCCCTCCTTGCGCAGCGCGGCGAGCATCGGCTCGTTCTCGCAAAGCGGCGGGGGCAGCAGCACGCCGTTCAGCCGTCCGCGCTGCATGCGGGCCATCAGATCGGCCAGATCGGCATCCTCATCGAAACGCTCGACGGTGAGGGTGACATTGAGGCTGCCCGCGCGATCGAGGCTGCCCATCAGAAATTCCGACAGATAGGCCGAGGAAGGGTTGGAATAGACCAGCGCGATGCGTGTGTCGTCGCCGCCCGCCAATTGCCGCGCGGCGGCCGAGGGGGCGTAATTGAGCGCGGCAATCGCGGCCTCCACCTTCTCGCGTGTGCTGGCCCGCACCATCGAGCCCTCATTGATCACGCGCGACACCGTCATCGGGGAGACCCCGGCATGGCTGGCGACATCGGCAATCGTGGGAGCATTGCGCTGGCTGCGGGAGCGGGGCTTGATCATGGCTGTCATAAACCCTCGCTGAAGGGCAAATGCAAGATCGGCGCGGGGAAAAGCCTGCCTTGCCCAAAACGGGGGTGCTTCAGCCTGGAAAGCGGAGGTTTTGGCAAGATGCCAAAATCGGCTTGATTGTATAAAATTCCTATATAAATCTTGCGCGATCGGGCTTTTCTCCAAAGCCTGGACCATCACGAAAGGTCTGAGCGTGAAGATGTCACCCCGTGTTGCTGCCGGTGCTCTGTCGATTGTCTGTTGCGCCCTGCCTTCGCTTGCCTGGGCCGATTGCAAGGTGGTCAATTACGGTATGATGCAGGTTGAGGTCGTGGGGCAGCGCGCCACCACCATGGTCGGTGTGAACGGCAAGGAAACGCGCTTCATGCTCGATACCGGGGCGACTTACGGCACGCTGGCCCGCGCCAATGTCGAGGCGCTGGGGCTCAAGCGGGAAGGTGCCCCTTTCGGCATGCGCATGAGCGGGGTCGGCGGCAGCACCTCGGTCGATCTGACAAGGGTCAAGGATCTGGGCCTGCTGGGGGTGACGCTGCACGACATGACGTTTCTGGTTGGCGGCTCCGATACGGGCATGGGGGTGATCGGCGCCAATCTGATCGATGTGTTCGATGCCGATATCGATCTGGCCAATGGGCAGTTCAAGCTGTTCAGGCCCTCGGGCTGCGGCAGTCTGGCCATGGCCTATTGGGCCAAGGACGGCCAGTTCCAGACCGCCGAGCTGCATCATGCGGAGAAGGAGAGTGATCGCCGCAGCTTCGTGGATGTGATGATCAACGGCCGCCCGGTGCGGGCCCTGCTCGATACCGGGGCGCAGGCCACGGAGATCTCGCGAAGGGCTGCGGAGCGCGTCGGGCTCGATATGAGCAAGGCCGACGCCGGAGGTGGCCTGGTCACACGCGGCGTGGGCGGGCAGAGCCGCAAGAGCTGGATCCTGCCGGTCGACACCTATGCCATCGGCACCGAGACCATCCAGCACAACAAGATGCTGGTGATCGACGGCGATTTCGGGGAGGGCAGCGATGCGCCCGACATGCTGCTGGGCATCGACTTCTTTCTGGCCCATCACGTTTATATCGCCAACAGCCAGCACAAGATCTATTTCACCTACAACGGTGGCCGCATGTTCACCTTTGGCAAGGCGCCGGCCGGCACGGCGGCGCCCGCCAAAGATGACGGCGCCAAGCTGAGCGCCGCCGATTACGCGCTGCGCGGGCAGGGGCATCTATCGCGAGGGGAAATCGCGCAGGCCAATGCCGATCTGGATGCCGCGATCGCTGAGGCGCCCGATGTGGCCGCCTATCGCCTGACGCGCGCTCGCACACGCCTTGCCGCGCGCAAACCCGATGAGGCGATGGACGATCTGGGCGCGGCGATCCGGCTCGATGACCAGAACATCGATGCCCTGCTACTGCGCGCCCGCATCCGTTACGCCCGCAAGGACAAGGCCGCCGCCGAGCAGGATATCGAGGCCGCGCGCAAACTGGCCCCCGCAGGCTCGGCGCGCACGCGGGTGCTGGCGAGCTTTTACGTCGCTATGGAGCGGCCCGCAGAGGCGCTGCCGCTGCTGGATGACTGGATCCGCCTGCATGCCGAGGATGCGGATCTGCCCGATGTTCTCAATGCCCGCTGCTGGGCGCGCGGCCTTGCCAATGAGCAGCTCGATGGCGCGCTGAGCGATTGCAACCGGGCGATCCGCGCGAACAAGGATCAGGGGGTGTTCTACAGCACGCTGGGTCTGGTGCAGTTGAGGCAGGGCCACAATGGCGAGGCGCAGGCGAGCTATGAGAAAGCGCTCTCCATGCTGTCTCGCTCGGCCTGGGCGCATTACGGGCTGGGGCTGGCCTATCTGCGCCAGGGGCAGGCCCAAAAGGGCGAGGCCGAGATCGCCGCTGCCAAGGCGATCAATCCGGGGATTGCGGAACTGGCCGGGCGCTATGGCCTGACGTCCTGAGGGCCGGCGGATGGTGGATATGGAGCCTCCACAGCCTGCCGATAAGGCAAGTTTTGCGCGTGATGCGATGGTAAACGCAATGACCGGCAAGGAAAAATACTGAGGCAATTGTTTGAAATAACAAGAGAGTTACGCTAAAATCCGCATCGAGTTCCGGGCGTGGTCGCATCGCCCGGCGCAATCATGTTTCCTTCGCCATGCCGGGAAGATGCCATGCCAAAAGCATTGCTGGGCCAGATCTCCGAAACGCTGACCAAAGCGCAAACCACCGAGGAATTGACTCGCCCCCTGCTCACCCTGCTGGAACGGGTGACCGGGCTGGAGAGCACCTATCTCACCCATATCGATGAGGAAGCGGGGGTGCAGAGCATCCTCTTTGCCCGCAACACCAGCACGATGCAGATCCCGGAAGGGCTTTCGGTGCCCTGGGCAGACACGCTGTGCAAGCGCGCGCTGGATGAGGGGCGGGTCTTCACCGATGATGTGGCAGGCTGCTGGGGCGATTCAGAGGCGGCCAGGGCGCTTGGCATCAACACCTATGTGACGACGCCGGTCCGTCTGGAGGACGGATCGATCTTCGGCACGCTCTGCGCCGCCAGCACCGAGCGCAAGCCGATCAATGAGGAAGGGCGGCAGGTTCTCTCGCTGTTCGGCTCGCTGATCGGGCAGCATATCCAGCGCGAGCATCTGCTCGAGCGGTTGCAGGACGCCAATCGCCAGTTGGAGGCCTTTTCCTTCACCGATCCGCTGACCGGCCTGCCCAACCGCCGCTTTATCCTTCAGGAGCTGCGCCGTCTGTTCGGTCTGGCCCAGCGCGAGGGGCGCAAGGTGCTGATCGCCTTTATCGACCTCGACGGTTTCAAGCAGATCAACGACACTTATGGCCATGAGGCGGGCGACGCGTTTCTGGTCGCCATCGGCCAGCGTCTGACCAGAGGCATGCGCAGCAGCGATTTGCTGGCGCGGCTTGGCGGCGATGAGTTCGTGCTGGTCGGGCTGGGGCCGGTGGTCGATCAGGATGCGCGCCGACTGACCAGCGCCATGCGCCGCCGTCTGGCGCCGCTGATTCAGGGGCAATTCGCGCTCGATTGCTGCACCATCGACTACCCCGGCGCCAGCTTTGGCATCATTCTGGCCGACCCGCATGAGACGACTCCGGAGCAAGCGCTCCAGCAGGCTGACGGAGCTATGTATGTTGACAAAAAAATGCGGCGCGACAGGGCGAACGGTGCCAGTCATGCGGCCTGAGGAGCCCGCCTCCGGCAATTCGCCTAGGGCCTGAGCCGGGGTTGGCAAGGTCCCCTCTGATACACATGACATTTGTCAGAGGATAGGATTATGCCCTCGATCGAACACTCTCAACGCAATCGGTTGCTGGCGCTTTTCGGGCCGCGCAATGTCATGCGGGCCAGCGAATTGAAGGATGCCGGCATCACCCCCGCCGCCATCGCGCGCGCGGTGGAGGATGGCGAAATCGAGCGCGTGTCGCGCGGGCTCTATCAGCGCTGCCGGGTCGATGTGGCGCGGCATCATGCTCTGGCGGTGGCCTCGATGCGGGTGCCCAAGGGGATCGTCACGATGGTCTCCGCACTGGCGTTTCATGGGCTGGTCGATGAAGAGCATCCGCGCGTCTGGATGGCACTGGGCCCGCATGACTGGGCGCCGGGACCAAGCTGTCCGCCCTTGCGGATCCTGCGCTTTGCCGAACCCTATCTGCGGCAGGGGGTGGAGCATCACGCTATCGGCGGGGTGAATGTGCCGGTCTATGGTCTGGCCAAGACGCTGGCCGATGTGTTCCGCCACCCCCGTCTGGTGGCGCGCGCCACGGCGGTCGAGGCGCTGCGCCGGGCCGTGCGCGAGCGCAAGGTCAGCCTTGAGGTACTTGAGCGCAATGCGCGCGCGGGCAGCGTCTGGACGATCATGCGCCCCTATCTCGACAGCGCGCTGCTTCGCGCTTAGTCCATCCACTCGCGCGCCAGATACCGCCCGCCTGCCAGCATCAGCACGGCGGCCAGCAGATAGAAGCCCAGCCCCGCCAGAATGGCATGGCGCAGGGCGTCATTGCCGAAAGTGGGCGTCAGCAAATCGGACAGCTTGCCGATGCTGAGCGAGCCGAGCCCCACACCGATCAGATTGTTGATCAGCAGAAAGCTGGCCGAGGCGGTGCCGCGCATCGGGGCCGGAACCAGATGCTGCACTGCGGTGATCACCGGCGCCAGCCAGAGATAGACCAGCGCCTGAGGCAGCAGGAACCACCAGAAGGCAGCGCCTCCCGAGCCGGAATAGAGCCCGCCGACGAACAGCGGCACACCGATCAGATAGGCGAAGGCAGGCAGCCAGGCGAAGGCCGCCTTGTTACGCCCGCCCAGCCAGTCAGCCAGCACGCCGCCTGCCAGCACGCCCGCCGTGCCGCCGATCAGCAGCAGCAGGCCGAAGAACTGCGAGGTTTCCACCAGCCCCAGCCCGAAAGACCGCCGCATCAGCGAGGGCAGCCAGAAGGCCATGCCATAGCCCATCATCGAACTGGAGGCCGCGCCGAAGCTGAGCAGCCAGAAGCTGCGCTTGGCGGCAAGGATGACCAGCACGTCGCGCAGGGCAGGGGCCTGGCTGGCGGTGGGGCGTTGCGGATCGCGCACCAGCCATGCGAAGAGGGGAGTAAAGACCAGCCCCGCCAAGCCCACGCTCAGAAAGGCTGCGCGCCAATTGACCGCCGCCGCCACATAGCCGCCCAGCAGAATGCCCGCCGCCGAGCCCAGCGGAATGCCCAGTGAATAGATCGCCAGCGCCCGCGCTCGCCGATGGGGCGGAAAGCAGTCGGAGATCAACGCATAGGAAGGGGCAACGCCGCCCGCCTCGCCCACACCCACGCCAAGGCGGCACAGGAACATGGCGCCAAAGCCCGATACCATGCCGCACAAAGCGGTAAAGCCGCTCCACACCGCCAGCGATGCGGCGATGACCGGCGTGCGCCCCTTGCGGTCGCCCAGCCAGGCCAGCGGCAGGCCCATGGTGGAATAGAGCAGCGCAAAGGCAAAGCCGCCCAGCGCGCCCAATTGCGTGTCGGTCAGCTTCAGTTCGGCCTTGATGGGCCCCGCCAGAATGCCGAGGATCTGCCGGTCGATGAAGTTGAAGGTGTAAACCGCCAGCAGCATCGCCAGCACAAAGGCCGGGCGCAAGGGGCGGGCTTTGCGCGCTGAGGCCTCGGGGTTGCTGTCCATCGTGTCGTCCGTGGATATGGCGGTCATCTTGTGTTCACCTATTTTGCAGCATAATAGTGAAGAATGAATCATGTTTCAAATTAGAAAGACGGGTCAGGCATGTCGCAAGCCACCTCATCGGACGATAAATCCGCCAGCGCCAGCCCCATCCCCGGTGCCAACAAGGTGCCCAAGACCGAGCGCGGCCGCCGCACCTTGCGCGCGCTGCTGAACGCCGCCGCTCAGGAATTTGGCGAGAAGGGGTTTCACGATGCCGCGATCAGCCAGATCACGGCGCGGGCCGGGGTTTCGGCGGGCAGCTTCTACGTCTATTTCGACAGCAAGGAAGAAATCTTCACCGCTCTGGTCCGCGACATGTCCGGGCAGGTCCGCGATTTCGTCGCCCCGCGCATCGCCGGAGCGCCCGACCAGCTTGCGGCAGAGCAGGCGGGGCAGGCGGCCTATCTCGATTTCGTGCGCTCTCACCGCGAGATCTATCGCATCATCGACGAGTCCGAATTCGTCGATCCGACCTCCTATCGCGAGCATTACACCAACTCCGCCAACCGCATTGCCGCCCGGTTGAAAGGGGCGATGGAACGGGGCGAAATCGCGCAGGGCGATGCCGAGGTGCGGGCCTGGGCCCTGATGGGGATCAATGTCTTCCTCGGCCTGCGCTATGGCGTGTGGAGCGATGACGATCCGGCGGCGGCGCTGGCCGATGCCGGGCGCTTTATCGCCGACGGACTCTCGCCCAAGGGCTGACGGATCGGGCGGGGCGGCACATGCCACCCCGCCCGCGCTCCTCAGAAGTTCAGCGTTGCGGTTGCAAAGACCTGACGCGGATTGCCCCAATAGGTGGTCAGCACGCCTTCCTTGCCTAAAGTCGGGATCAGATTGCCCTGCGCGTTGCGGGTCAGCGCCCCGGTCACCGCATCTCCCGCAACATAGGTGTAGCCCGAGGTCTTGTAGCGCTTGTCGGCCAGATTCTTGCCATAGACGCCCAGAGTCCAGCGCCCGCCCGGCGCGTGATAGACGATGCTGGCATCGAAGAGCGCATAGGCCGGCTGATCGAGATAGGGGTTGGGGATCTCGAACTGATAGGTGGTGCTCTTCCACGACATGCCGCCGGTCAGATCGAGCGATCCCTTGGGCACCGGCAGCGCCAGCGTGGCCGATGCATTGCCGTTCCATGCGGGCGTGTTCTGCACCTTGCGATAGGCCGCGACATCCATCGGCGCACCGTTGATCAGCGTGATGTACTGCAGATATTTGGCGTCGATATAGCCCAGCGATCCGTTCAGCGTCAGCGGGCCCATCTTGAAGTGCCCCTCGGCCTCCACGCCCTGCATCCGCGCCTTGCCCGCATTGGAGACCACCCCGCAGAAGTTGGGCAGGCCCGCGACCGTGCAGGCCACCGATCCGGGGATCTGCACATCCTTGTAATCCATGCGGAAGGCGGCGAGGTTCAGCGCCAGCTTGCGGTCGAACAGGCGGGTCTTCACGCCCACTTCGTAATTGTCGACCTTCTCGGGCCGGAAGCTGAGGAACTGGCCCTGGGACACGCCCGGAGGCGCGTTCACACCCACGCCGCGCGGGTCGAAACCGCCGCCCTTGAAGCCCTGCGAATAGCTGACATAGATCGTGTTGTTGTCATCCGGCCGCCAGTTGATCGAGGCGCGCGGGGTAAACTTGGTGTAAGTCGCATTGCCGAAGAAATTGGTGCTGGGCGTGCCGAAGGGAATGCCCGCCCCGCCGAAGGTGGGTGACCCGCCGCCCAGATAGTTCTGGCGCAGGATAGTGGCGCCGCGCTTGTCCCATGTATAGCGCCCGCCTGCCTCAAGGCTGATATGGTCGGTGACGTCATAGGTAAAATTGGCAAAACCGGCCATCGTGTCGGTGACGATCTTGGCATCGGTGTAGGCCGTCAGCCCCGAAACGGTGGTGTAGAGCCGCACATCGAACTGGGTCAGCGCCGTGGCATTGAGGTAATAGAAACCCACCATACCGTTGAAGCGTCCGCTGGAATAGAGCGCCTGAAGCTCCTGGCTCAACTGCCGGTTGCGGTAGTAGGCAGGCACATCGACATCCTGCGAGGCGCTGGCATCGAAATCGATCGGCGAGGCGGAGTCATCCTTGCGATAGGCGGTGATCGAGCGCAGGGTCAGCCCGTCAATCGGCTTGGCCTCCAGGAAGATCGAGCCGCCCCATGATTTCACATCCTGCTTCGGGCTGTTGAGGCCCGAGAGCGTATCGAACACATTGGGCAGCACCGGCGCCCCGGTCAGTTGCCCCGGAATTTCGCGATGGCCACCGCGCGGGTTCGACATGTCATGGGTGTAATCGCCGGTGATGCGGGCAAAGATCTTGCTGCCATGCAGTTCGATGGTGCCGCGCCCGGCGATGATGTCCTTGTCGTAATTGCCTTGCCCGGTGGTCAGGTTTTTGCCGAAACCATCACGCGTCAATCGTGCAAAGGAGCCGCCCACGCGCACCAACCCGTTGCTGTCGAGCGGCGTGCTGGCGGTAATCACACCATCGGCCTGATTGTAGCTGCCATAGGTGCCGCGCAACTGGACATGCGCCTTGTCGTCCAGCTTCTTGGTGACATATTTGATCGCGCCGCCGATGGTGTTGCGGCCATAGAGCGTGCCCTGCGGCCCGCGCAGCACCTCGACCCGCTCGACATCGTAAATGTCCAGCACGGCGGCCTGAGGGCGGTTGAGATAGACATCGTCGAGATAGATGCCCACGCCCTGCTCGAAGCCCGAGACCGGGTCCTGCTGGCCCACGCCGCGGATAAAGGCAGAAAGCGTGGAGTTGGTGCCGCGCGAGGGCTCCAGCGTGACGTTGGGCACTTCGTCGGCCAGAGCGGTGATGTCTCCGGCGCCTTGCGCGGCCAGTTGGTCGCCCGAAAAGGCCGAGATGGCGATCGGCACCGATGACAGCGTTTCGGAGCGGCGGCGGGCGGTGACGATGATCTCGTCATTGTCGGGCTTGGCGGTCGGGGGCGCATCGGCTGCCGAAGCCGCCGAGGGCAGAGCCCCCAGCGCAACGGATGAGAGCAGGAAGGCGCAAATCGGGCGGAAGCTGCTGCGTGCGGTCAGTGCCATGGTCCTCTCCTCGCGCGGCGATCTTGGTGCGCCAGCGTCGTGAGGGGGACAATATTGAAAGGTGAACCGGGATTCAACTTTGAAATGCATCTAAGCGGGTGCAGCGCACCAAATCGTAGCGATATGGCAACGCAGGGCAGGTATGTTCAGCGCCGCTGCGGGGACTAAATTCCCGCAACGGCGCCGATTTTCAGGCTGTTACTTGCCGCCCGCAGGTGCGAGGCGGATTGCCGCGCCGCCACCAGGCGCCAGCCACAGCGAGAGCTTGTCGCCCTTCTTCACCACGCGGGTTTCGTAGGCGATCTTGTGGCGGGCGTCGGTCAGATAGGTCGCGCCCTCGCCATCCTTGTAGATGGTGGCGGTGTAGCTTTTCCCGGCGTCGAGGAAATCGAACGACAGGTCCAGCGTGCGCGCCGTGGCATCGTTGACGCCGCCGACATACCAATCCGAGGAATTGCGATCCTTGCGCGCGAAGATGGCATAGTCGCCGACCTCACCGGCGATCAGATGGCTTTCCGACCAGTCGGCGGGCACCTGACGGATAAAGGCCAGCTCCTTGGGATGGGCTTCGAGGTTCTCGATAAAGTCAGCCGCCATCTGGATCGGCGAATAGAGCGCCAGATAGAGCCCCAACTGCTTGGCCAAAGTGGAGGCCAGCGGCGCATGATCGTGGCCCTCAAGGCTCAGAATGCCGGGGGTAAAGTCCATCGGGCCCGAGAGCATGCGGGTGTAGACCAGTGTCGGCTCATGGCTAGGACCGTTGGCGAAGGGCCCCCATGCGTTGTATTCCATGCCGCGCGCGCCCTCACGCGCCACCCAATTGGGCCAGGTGCGGCGCAGACCGGTGTCCTTCACCGGCTCATGCGCGTCGATGGCGATATGGTACTTGGCCGCCGTTTCCACGACCTTCAGGTGATGCTCCACCTGACGCTGGCCGTCATGATACTCCATGCGGACATTGTCGGGGCCGAGGTTGGGGCCATCGCCCGGCGCCTGTACGCCGCCCGCATCGGCGACATAGCCGGTCTTGACCATATGAACGCCCAGCCCGCTGTAGAGCTTCATCGCGTCGTCAAGCTGGGCCTCGTAATTGGCGATGTTGCCACCGGTTTCATGATGGCCGATCAGCTGGACATGCTTTTGCGCGGCATAGGCGGTGATCGCCTTCAGATCGAAATCGGGCGTGGACTGGGTGTAGCTGAAATCCCAGCCGGTGCCGAACCAGTTGCCATCCCAGCCCTTGTCCCAGCCTTCCACCAGCACGCCCGAAAAGCCGTTCTTCGCCGCGAAATCGATATATTGCTTGGTGCGCGCGGTGGTGGCGCCATGCCTGGGGCCGGTCGCCCAGGTCCAGTCGCCCCGGATCATGCCCCACCAGATGCCGATGTACTTCTGCGGCTTGAACCATGCCTTGATGTCGGGAACCTTGCTGGGTTCGTTGAGGTTCAGCTCCAGATCGTTTTCGACCAGACCTGCCGCATCGGGCGCAATGCGCATCGTGCGCCATGGCGTGTTGAAGGGCAGATCGCGCGTCACCCGCGCCTCATGGCTGGAGGGCGAGAGGGTGGAACGGAACGTCTGCCCATCCTCGCGCTTGAGCCACATGGCCGAATAATCGACCAGCGCCGCCTCATGGATGGCCAGATGCGTGCCATCGTCCAGACGCATGGTGATCGGCGTGTGGGCCGTGGCGACGCCATCGATGGGGGTCTTCTGATAGACCTGCTCATAGCGGTTCCACTCGCCGCCGGTGATCCACCAGGCCGTGCCCCTGGGGGCGATGGAGAACTCGGTCAGTTCATCGGCGATATGCATCGTCTTGAAGGCTGCCTGCTCGGGGATTTCATAGCGCAGGCCGATGCCATTGTCGAACAGCCGGAAGCGGACATTCATCAGCCTTTCGTGATGATCCTTGTCCTGCTTGAAGTGGACGATCAGCTCGCGATAATGATCGCGTACAAAGCGGCGCTCGCCCCAGGGCTGCTCCCATGTGTCGTCCTGGTCGCGGATCTCGCTGCCGGTGATCGTCCAGCCGCGCGTCATATTGACGCCATCGGTGAGGATAAAGCCCAGCCCCGAAGGCGCCACCAGCAATTTGCCCTTGTTGGTCAGCGACCACTTTGCACGCTGGTCATTGTCGGTCGAGACGGTCAGGACGATGTTGCCGTCCGGGGAGGCTGCGCTGGCGGTTGCAGGCACGGGCTGGGCGTGAGCCGTGGCGGCCAGAGTGAGCGCGGCGGCGAAGGCTGGGAGCAGGCGAGGCATGAGGGGGGCTCTCCGATTTTTGATTTTGATAAAGTTGGGGAAAAGGGAAGGAAGCGAGGGGGTTACCCCCTCGCGCTCCCATGACGTCTTCCGGCGATGGGGTGGTGATGCCCGATCGTGGTGCGGGAACTCTCCACCTGCGCAAGGGTAAGCGCCGCAGGCAGGGAATTGTCAGGATGATGCCTGCGGCGCGGCAAATTGAGCGCCTTGGCCGAACCCTTGGCGCAAGGCCGACAGTCAAGGGAGCGCGAGGGCGATGGCCCTCGCATTCTCTCTTCCTTCATCCCGGTTGAACCCACAGCGCAGCATAAGGCGGCAGGCCGGCATCGGTCGCACCGCTCACCGCCAGCACAGTGCTGCCCTTGGGCGCCTTGTATGCGATGGCCTCGCCCGAAAGATTGAAGGCGCAGGCGATGCTCTGCCCCTCATGACTGCGGGTGAAGGTCAGCAGCGCGCCATCGGCCTGCGCATCCTCCAGAACCCCCAGCTTCAGTGCAGGATATTGCTCACGCAGAGCCAGCATGGCCCGCGTCCAGTGCAACTGGCTGTCGGGATCGACCTCCTGCCCCGCCACCGATTTGGCGATGTTGGTGGGCGAGAGCGGCAACCACGGCTCACCTTGCGTGAAGCCGGCGTGAAAATGCTCGCCATCCCAGGGCATGGGAGTGCGCACGCCGTCTCGGCTGAGCGTCAGGGGCCAGTTGGCGATGGCCTCGGGGTCCTTGAGGAGGTGGAAGGGGATGTCATCCTGCTCCAGCCCCAGTTCCTGCCCCTGATAGAGGAAGATGTTGCCCCGCAGGCTCGCCAGCAAAGCGGCGGTCAGGCGGGCGAAGGCGGGGCGGTGCTCCTCGCCGACCCAGCGCGAGATATGGCGGGGGGCATCGTGGTTCTCGAAGGCCCAGCTTGGCCAGCCTTCGGGCAGGCTGTCTGCCGGGGGCGCCTCGCCCCATTGTGCCAGAGCATCGACCACCAGTTCGGCCGTCAGCGCCGGGGCATAGAGGAAATCGAAGCTGTAGGCGGAGGACAGGCGCTTTTCGCCTGCGGTGTAGGCTTTCATCAGCGGCACAGCTTCGTCGCCGCCGACTTCGGCGACGGTGAAGGTGGCGCCATAGTCCGCGCAGAGTGCCGCGATCTTCTCGACGAACAGCACCACATCGGGGTGGTTCTGGCTGTTGACCTTCTGCTGGAAGTCGAAGGGGCGGGTGCGCGGGCGTCCATCCTCGGGCGCGGGAGGGTTGTCGGTGAAGGCCGGATCGAACATCGAGTGGTTGAGCGCGTCGAGCCGGAAGCCATCCACGCCCCGGTCGAGCCAGAAGCGCAATGCATCGAGCAAACCCGCCTGCACCGCCGGATTGTGGGCGTTGAGCTGGGGCTGCTCTTTCAGGAACTGATGCATGTAATATTGCTGACGGCGCGCATCCCAGGTCCAGGCCGGGCCGCCGAAGACGGACTGCCAGTTGTTGGGCGGCGTGCCATCGGGGTTGGCGTCTTTCCAGACGTACCAGTCGGCCTTGTCATTGTCGCGGGTCTGGCGGCTTTGGGCGAACCAGTCGTGCTTGTCGCTGGTGTGGGCGAAGACCATATCGATGGTGACCTTCAGGCCCAGACCATGCGCCTTCTCGACCAGAGCATCGAAATCCGCCAGCGTGCCGAAGATGGGATCGACATCGCGGTAATCGGCGACGTCATAGCCGTAGTCCGCCATCGGGCTGGTGAAGAAGGGGCTGATCCAGATCGCATCCACGCCCAGAGAGGCCACATAGTCCAGCCGCGCCGTGATCCCTGCCAGATCGCCCACGCCATCCCCGTTGCTGTCCAGAAAACTGCGCGGGTAAAGCTGGTAGAATGAGGCACCACGCCACCATTGCGGGGCGGTGTCGGGAAGGGTCATGGGTGCTTGTCCTTGGGGGAGGGGGCAGGGGAGGCCGCGCAGATGGCATAGCCGAAAGCGGGCAGGCTGATGCTGGCGGTGCCGGGCGCGGTGACCGTGGCGGGGCAGGCGCCTGCCAGTGTGGTGAAGCTGCTTGCATTCGCCTCGACCGCGACGGAGGCGGTCAAAGGCTGATCCGAGGTGTTGAAGGCCAGCAGCACTTCCGCGCCGGTCTTGGGATCGAAGCGCGAGACCGCGAAGAGGCCCGGCTTGTCGCTATACGCGCGCAGTCGCGTGGCTCCGCCCCATAGCGCGGGGGTGGCGCGGCGCAGGCGGGCCAGCGTCGCGATTTCCCGATAGAGCGGATGGGTGGTCGTGAAGCGGTTGGCGGCAGCGGGGCCAACCAATGGCTGATGGTTGTATTCGGCCACCTGACTGGCGAACATGTCCTGCCGTGAGGACTGGTCGCCGCCTTCTCCGGCAAAGCCTTGTTCGTCGCCGTAATAGATGGTGGGGACGCCGCGCAGGGTCAGCAGCAGGGCATGGCCCAGCAGGTCGCGTTTCAGCCATTCCTCGGCGCTGATGTGTGGTTTGGCGTCACGCAGGAAAAAGGCGAAGCGTCCGGCATCGTGGTTGCCGAGGAAGGTCGGCAGGCGCATCGCGGCGGCTTCTCCGCCCTGATAGAGCGCATCATCGCTGACCATGCGGGCCAGTTCGCCCGTTCCGGTCTTGCCGCCTGCCGCATCGTTGGCGGCGCGCATAAAGGCGAAGTCCAGCACGGCGGGCAGGCCCGAGCGACGGGTCCAGTTGGCCAGCAGGGCGGGATCGTAATCGCCCGTCGCCACTTCGCCGAAGATATGGAAGTTGGGGATGCCCTTCGCTTTGGCGCGCGCCAGCATGGCGGGGACGAAGCCTTGCCAGAATTCGGGATTCACATGCTTGGCGGTGTCGATGCGGTAGCCGTCGATGCCGAAGCGGTCGATCCAGCTTCCGTAAATGTCGATAAAGCCGGAAAGCACACGCGGATTTTCCGTGGCCAGATCATCGAGGCCTGAGAAGTCGCCGTAATTGGCGCTTTCGCCCTCGAAGGTGCTGTCACCACGGTTATGGTAATAAATTGGATCGTTCAGCCATGCCGGGTTCTTCACCTTGTCCTCGCCCGCTGGGATATAGGGCGTGTAGGCGAAGGAAGGATCGGTCAGCTTCGCCCAATTGGCGGGGCTGGCATCGTGGTCTCCGGCGAAACCGGCGTTGATGGGGGCGCCCTTTACCCCGCCCTTGCGCGAAAAGGGATAGTCGCCCAGCGAGCGGTAGGGCGCCGGGCCATCAACGGCCTCACGATACTGGATCACATCGGCGGTGTGGTTGATGATGATGTCCATATAGACCTTCATCCCGCGTGCATGGGCGGCATCGACCAGCTTGCGGAAATCCTCATCGCTGCCGAAATGCGGGTCGACATGGAGGAAGTCAGTGATCCAGTAACCATGGTAACCGGCGCTTTCGTGGCCCTTTGGCCCCTGCACCGGTTTGTTCTTCATGATCGGCCCGACCCACAGCGCGCTGGCGCCCAGCGACTGGATATAGTCGAGATGGGCGATCAGGCCTTTCAGATCGCCGCCGTGGTAAAAGGCCTTGGAGGAAGGATCGAAGCCCGTCACCAGACGGTCGCCCTGCAATCCGCCCTTGTCGTTGGCGGTGTCGCCATTGGCGAAACGGTCGGGCAGGACGAAATAGATCACCTCCTGCTGGGGCAGGCGGGCGCGCATCTGGGCCAGCGTGTCGGCCTGTGCCTGCCCGGTGGCGCCGGTCAGCGCGCAAAGCGCCATGACTCCGCCAAGCGCAGAGCGTGCGATCCTCATAACCATCTTCCTTTTGTGGGGCGGCAGGGCGCTGGGCCCTGCCGCCCGGATCGCATCAGAACTTCATCGTGAAACCGGCGAGCCAGGTCGGCCCATAGGTCTCATAATTCAGCACCTGGTTCTTGTCGTTGTTCTGATAGGTGACGAAGGCCGAATTGGTCAGGTTCTTGCCCTGCACATAGATCGACAGTCCGTTGAGCGGCCCGGCCTTGAAATCGTAACCGATCTGCGCATCGACCGTGGCGCGCGCCTTGGTCGAAATCAGCGTGGGCTGAGCGCCGAAGGCCAGATATTCGCCCAGGAAGTCGCTGCGATACTGATAGGAAACGCGGGCGTTGAAGCCGTTCTTCTCGTAATAGGCCTGGCTGTTGATGACCCACTTCGACAGGCCGGGCAGCGTCACCGGAGTGCCATTGCCATAGGCGATCGAACTGCGCGAGAGCGCCGCGCTGCCGCGCACGCCAAAGCCGTCGAGGAAGCCCGTCACGATCTTGAGCGGCACGGTGGCCTGAAGCTCCACGCCCTCGGCCCAGCCGCGCCCGGTGTTGGCGGGCGAGAGGACATAGCCCTGCGTGGTGTAGTTCAGCCCGGTGACCTTGGTGGGATCGATCGTGCCGTTGAAGGCAGAGAGATCATACTGATAGCTGTTGTTGGGATCGACGAAATTGCTGATCTGCTTCCAGAAGGCGCTGAGCCCGATCACGCCCTGACCCTGAGCGAAGTATTTCTCCGCCGAAAAGTCGAAGTTGTTCGAGAAATAGGGACGCAAATCCGGATTGCCGCCGGTGCCGAACAGCACCACGCGCTTGCCGTTGATGTAATAGGGCGTGCCGCCGGTGGCGGGATCGACAAAGGCCACGGTGAAGGAGGAATTCTCGTCCAGCATGCGCGCCCGCGACATGGTGCGCGAGATCGAGACGTGCAGATAGGTGTCGGTCGCGGCTTCAAGGCGCATGTTCAGGCTGGGCAGGACATAGGTGTAGTTGGCGCCCAGATCGGTGGCGACGATCTGCGTCGTGCTGGCGGCGGCGAAACCGGTGGAGCGCTGCTTGGTGTTGATCACCTGCACGCCCAGATTGCCGGTGAAGCGGCGCCCGCCGACATCGCCATCGAAGTTGAGCATGGCATAGCCGGTCAGCGCGCGCTCATTGACATACCACTGCTTGGTGGCCTCGCTGGGCTGCTCGTTGCGGAAGGTGCCCGACAGGGCCGAGAGCACGCCCGGCACCGAATAGGCCAGCGTCGACATCGACAGCCCGTTGGGATTGACCGAGCCGATGATCGCCGACTGCGGCACCGCCACGCTGGTCGTGCCGGTGGGGGGCACCAGATAGTAGCCGGTGAAGTGGTTGGTCTTCACGCGGTCCTGATAGTTGAGGCCCAGTTCCCAGCCCTTGAGCAGACCGGCATCCAGATCGCCGCTCAGCGTGCCGCGCAGGGCCTTGATCGTGTCGCCGTAATCGGGCTCGTTGACGTAACCGGCCTGCACCACCGAGCCGGTGCCCTGATAGTAACCCCAGCCATTGGGATCGGTCAGCTTGAAGAGCGAGGTGTTGGTATAGTTGAGCGAGGACGACAGCGAATAGGACCCATTGGCCAGACGCGTGACATTGACCGTATCGGGCTGGCCCGAGCGGTTGTAGCCGGTGCCGGTGTAGGTCTCATAGGCATTGTCGTGGCGCTTGGCCTGCGAATAGCTGGCGTCCATGGTGAAGCGCAGCCTGTCGTTGAACTGGTAGCGCAGATTGCCGCCAAGGGCCAGCGTATGGGCGTCGCGCGTGTTGTAGTTGTTGCGCTGCACCGCATAGATGTTCGACCAGGTCGAGTTCTGCTCGAAACCGCCGCTGGAGGAGACATTGCTCTCGACCGTCCCGGTGCCCCAGGCCAGAGGCACTTCGACGCCGCGCTGATATTCGCGATACTTGTAGTTCGAATACATCGCGTCGAGGCTGACTTCCAGCTTGTCGCTCGGCTTGTAGACGATGTGGCCAAAACCGGTCTGGCGATAGAGCACATTGGTGTCGGCGAACCACTTGGCGCCGCCGAGCTGATAATTGCCCGAGGCGCTGGTGGGGTAGCCCCAGCTGGCGAACTGCTTGTTCTGCACCGGCGATTCGATGGCCGAGGCGCCGATGGTGACGCCCAGCGTATCGTCGGCGAACTTGTCCGAATAGATGAAGGTGGCCTTGTAGCCCTTGTTGGTCTGATCGGGGTTCTGCTTGGCATAGCCGTTCAGCTCGCCCTGCAGGTTGATCGACAGGATGCGCTTGTTGCTCAGCGGGTCGATCGACATCAGATCGACCGTGCCTGCCAGACCCATGCCCAGCACATTGGCGCTGGAGGTCTTGATGACGTCGACGCGGTTGAACATGTCGCCGGGCAACTGGCTGTAATCGAAGCGGCGGTTGTCATCGATGGTCGCGATTTCGCGATGGTTGAGCAGCGCCCCGGTGAAATCGCCCGAGAAACCGCGGATCGAGATCATCTCGCCGCGCCCCTGCTGGGTCTGTACGGCAACGCCCGGCAGGCGGCTGATGGCGTCGGCGATGGAGACATCGGGCAGCTTGCCGACGTCCTCGGCCGACAGGGATTCGATCACCGCCACCGAATCGCGCTTGGCACGCAGCGCCGTGGCCAGCGAGCGGGCATAGCCGGTGACGACGATCACCTTGGAAGCATCGCCCGGCGTGTTGGCATCGGTATCGGCCTGCTGGGCGCTGTCCTGAGCGGCGGGCGCCGTCTGGGCGGAAACACTCGCGGCGGCCAGCGAGAGCATCGATGCCCCCAGAACGGCAGCCAGCTTGCGCGACGACATATGCGACATGATTGCAGATCCCCTCATGAACCCGGCCTGCCCGTTTGGCTTGGCCTTGCTTGTGGTTTTAGTCCTGGTGTTCAGGGCGGTCGCATGTCTGGCATGCCCCCGTATCCGCCCTGTCGATGGGCTTGATACAGCGTGCTTTAGTCAGCTTTGAAGATGGTATACGTATACGCATAGAAGTCTCGGCAATCGGCTGTGGCACAAATGCCGCGTTCCTTTCAGGAGGATGACGCAGGCCAGCTTGCATGTCGGGGATGGGGGAAGAGGCGATGAGTCAGCGCGGATCGGGGAAGCCCACCAGCTTCGATATCGCTTATTTGGCAGGCGTTTCGCAGCCCACCGTCAGCCGTGCGCTGCGCGGCAGCCGGGCGATCAGCGCCGCCACCCGCGCCCGCATCGAAGCCATTGCGCGCGAGCTGAATTACACCGTCGACAAGAACGCTTCCTCGCTGCGTTCGCAGCGGGCCAACACCATCGCCTTGCTGTTTTTCGAGGACCCCACCCCCGACGAATCGATGATCAACCCCTTCTTCCTGGCGATGCTGGGGGCCATCACGCGGCAATGCGCCAATCGCGGGCTCGACCTGCTGATTTCCTTCCAGAAAATGGAGGATGACTGGCACACGCGCTATCAGGACAGCCATCGCGCCGACGGGCTGATCCTGCTGGGTTATGGCGATTATGCGCTTTACGAGCAGCGGCTGACGGGGCTGGTGGCGCAGGGCACACGGTTTGTGCGCTGGGGCTCGGTGCGCGGCGACAACATCGGCGCGACTGTCGGAAGTGACAATGTGGGGGCAGGGCTTGCGGCGGGCCAGCATCTGATCGCGCAAGGCCGCCGCCGCATCGCCTTTCTGGGCCAGGCCGACGAGCATTATCCCGAATTCGCCGACCGTTATCGCGGGCTTCTCGCTGCGCAGCATGAGGCAGGCCTGCCTCATGATCCGGCGCTGCAAAGCGATGCCTATACCACCGAGGATGACGGCCATGCCGCTGCCATGTCCTTGATCGAGCGTGGTATTCATTTCGATGCAATCTTTGCCGGATCGGACCTGATTGCCATCGGCGCCATGCGCGCTCTGGCGCAAAGCGGGCTCCGCGTGCCCGAGGATGTGGCGGTGGTCGGCTTCGACGACATTCCCGCCGCGAGCATGACCAACCCACCGCTCAGCACCATGGTGCAGGATCTGAAAGGGGCAGGCGCCCTGCTGATCGAAACGCTCCTCGCCCAGATCGAGGGGCGCGATCTGCCCGCGCCCTCACTGCCAACGCGGCTGACCGTGCGGCGCAGCAGCGGCGGATAAAGCGCCAACGTATTCGTATACGTGATTGCTTCGCGTCCACCCGCATGCGACCGGAAAAGGCACAAGCATAAGGGGATTGGGGTGTCGGAGGATCATACCGCGCAGCACAGCGCAGCAAAGCCCCGTCTGGGGCTGCGCGATCTGTGGAACATCAGCTTCGGCTTCTTCGGCATCCAGATCGGCTTTGCCCTGCAGAACGCCAATATGAGCCGGGTCTTCCAGTCGCTGGGCTCCAATGTCGATGATCTGGCCGCGTTGTGGGTGGCCGCGCCTTTGACCGGCCTGCTGGTTCAACCGGTGATCGGCCATCTGTCGGATCGCACCTGGCTGGGCAGGCTGGGGCGGCGGCGGCCTTACTTTCTGGCAGGCGCCCTTCTGGCGGCGCTGGCGCTGGCGGCGATGCCGCTCAGCCATGTGCTGATCGGGGCTGCTTTGCTGCTGTGGCTGCTCGATGCCAGCCTCAACATCTCGATGGAGCCCTTTCGCGCCTTTGTCGGCGATATGCTCGGCAAGGATCAGCACACATCGGGCTATGCGGTGCAGACGGCCTTTATCGGCGTGGGCGCGGTGGTGGGCTCGCTGTTTCCCAGCCTGCTCGACTGGGCGGGCGTGTCCAATGTCGCTCCCGCCGGAGAAATCCCGGCGACAGTGCGCTACAGCTTCTGGGCAGGCGGAGCGGCGCTGCTGGCCTCCGTCTTGTGGACGGTGCTGACCACGCAGGAATATTCCCCAGCCCAGCTCGCGGCTTTCGGGGAGGCGCAAGAGGTCGCCGCGCCCGATGCCGCGCTGGCCCGTCGCAACCCCGCCAGCGCGGGCCTGTGGCTGGCAGCAGGCGCGGCATTGTCGCTGCTGGTGGCCCATTACGCCTTGGCCAAGGAGCTTTATCTGCTGGCCGCCCTGCTCGCCGCCTATGGGCTGGCCTATGCCGCCGCGATCCTGATGGCGCGCGCCGGTCGGCCCAATATGCTCTCCAGCGTGGTGGGCGATTTCGCGGGCATGCCGCCCTTGATGAAGCGTCTGGCGCTGGTCCAGTTCTTCAGTTGGTCGGCGCTGTTTATCATGTGGATCTATTCCACGCCCATCGTCGCGCAATATGGCTTCGGCACGACCGATCCGGCGAGCCCCGCCTATCAGCAGGCGGCCAATTGGGTCGGGCGCCTGTTCTCGATCTACAATGGTGTGGCCGCGCTGGCGGCGCTGGTGCTGCTGCCATGGCTGTCTGCGCGGATCGGCAAGGTGCGCACCCATGCGCTCAGCCTGACGGTCGGGGCGGCGGGTTTTGCGGCCTATCTGGTGATCCGCTCGCCCCAAGGGCTGCAACTGGCCGAGGTGGGGATCGGCATCTGCTGGGCCTCGATCCTGGCGATGCCCTATGCCATTCTCGCCTCCAGCCTGCCGCAGAGCAAGCTGGGCGTGTCGATGGGCCTGTTCAACGTCTTTGTCGTGGTGCCGCAATTGCTGGTCGCCACGGTGATGCGCAGCGTGATGGAGGCCTTCTTCCCCGGTCAGCCGATCTGGACCATGGGCTTTGCGGCGGCAACCCTGCTTGCCGCCGCTTTAACCATGTTGACGCTGGGCGAGGCTTAAAGCCCTGCGCCACGCTTGAACAAGGGATGGGCCGTGTCGTCGGGCACGGCCGGGTCCTGCTTTGCGACCTCTTCCATGCTGGAGGGCAGTTCGAAGGGCAGATGGCCCTTCGCCTTGGCTCGGCCCAGCACGACATCGATCACCGCCGCATCGCTCGCGCCGAAATTGCCGAGGATCGCGGCGGCCTTGTCCTGCACATTGGTGAGCACCGCGGGCCGGTCGAGGAAGATCGCCAGCACGGCGGGCACATGCGCCGCCTTGGCCTGCTTCAGAGCCTCATAGGCCGGATCGCCGTCACGGAAATCGAGGCGACCTTCCTTCTGGCGGCTGCCGAAGAAGTGGTCGGGATGCAGCTTTTCCGAAGGCGTTTCGGCGCGGATGATGGCGAAATCGGCCTTGGCGGGGCTGTCCACCACGGTCAGACCAGCAGCTTGCGCAGCCTTGGGGTCGACATCGAGCAGCCAGACTTTCTTGCCCTTGGCTCCCGCCGGCAGCAGGCCATTGTTGGTGAGCAACACCTGCGCCTCACGCTGGGTCCGGTCGGCCAGAGCATGGTTGGCAGGCGTGGCCAGCACGCCCTCGGCCTTGGCGGGATCGACATAGGGATCGTCGAAAAGCCCCTGCTCGAACTTGGCGATCAGCACCCGCCGCACCGAGGCGTCGAGGCGTGCCGTGCTGATCTGCCCTTCCTTCACCGCCGCCAGCAGGGGCGCGGTGTCCTGCGTGCCGCCGAACTGGTCGATGCCCGCCTGAACGCCCAGCACATAACGCTGCTGCACCGTCAGATCCATCACGCCCCAGGCGGTTGAGATATCCTGCGGGCGCTGTGGCGCATCCTTGGTGGGGGCGCTGCAGCGGCTGTCGCAATCGAGCGTGATCGCCCAGTCCGACAGGATGATGCCCTGATAGCCCAGCTTCCCACGCAGCAGGTCGGTGAGCAGCACCTTGCTGTAACCGGCCCCAACTGGCTCGACCGGCTTGCCATCGATCACGGGCCCCGAGATGATCGGATAGGTCGGCATGATCCCGCCCGATTTCGCCGCCAGCGCACCCTTGAAGGCCTCGATATGGCGGTCGAGCTGGGCGGTGGTCAGCTTCGCGGTGCGACCGTAATAGTTATGGCTGTCAAAGCCTTCGGGCAGGGCGCCATAGCCCACCCAATGCTTCACAACCGTCATCACGCCATCGCGGGTAAGGCCCGTGTCGCTGCCCTGAAAGCCGCTGACATAGGCCCCGCCCAGCACGCTGGTCAGCGCCGGATCGGAACCGAAGGTGCCGGTGATGCGGCCCCAGCGTGGCTCGCTGGCCAGATCGACCTGCGGGCTGAGCGCCTGATGAATGCCCAGCGCGCGATACTCCGCGCCCGCGATCCTGCCGAAATGCTTGACCAGCGCGGCATCGCCCAGCGCGGCAAAGCCCAGCGGCTCGGGCCATTGCGTCATGCCCTTGCCGTTTTCCGCCGCGCCCAGCACATGCTGGAAATGGTTGCGCGGATCGGCGCTGATGGTGACGGGGATGCCCAGGCGGTCCTGCTCGGCCAGCGCCTGCACGGCATTGGCCTGCTCGGCCATCTGGGCGGGCGGAACGGCGAGGCGGGTGATGAAGCTGGAAATATGCCTTTCGCGCAGCAAGGGCGCCAGCGCGGCCATGTCATAGCCAAGCGTCGAATTGCCGATCGCCGCGCCCAATGCGGGCAGCGTGCCATGCAGCATCTGTCCGACCTTTTCCTCCAGCGTCATGCGGGTGATCAGATCGTCGGCGCGCTGCTGGGGTGAGAGGCGCCAGTCCTCATAGGGGGTCAGCTTGCCATCGCCGTCCAGATCGCGGAACTTCAGTCCGTTGACCGAAAGAATGGCCTTGGAGCGGCCTTCGACTGCAACCTGCTGCTGCGCGGCCGCACTTTGCGCCATGATCGGCACAAGGGCGGTCGCCCCCATCGCCAGAGCCATGATGCCCTTGAATCCGAAGCTTGCCTTGCCCATCGTGACGCTCTCCCCTGTCATCGAACATCTTTGTTCTTCGCCCTGTGTATAGAGCGCGATTGGCAATGGAGAAGTCACGAATAGCAATGCATGATATCATTCCATCCGCATCAATTGCGAAGGGAAGGGCGAAACCAGCCTCTGGGCCTGTTTCCAGTCGCCGGTCAGCCACAGGCCATAGTCTTGCGGGTGCAGGATCAGCGGCATGACGGTCGCCCGGTTCGCCTGGGCCAGCGCATTGGGCTCGGTGGAGACGATGGCAAAGCTGGGGATTTCGGAATCGCGCCAGATCCCCGCCAGCGCGAAGATCGGCGAGGAAGGCACGGAGTACCAGCCCTTGGCGTCAGGGCTCGCCGCCGCTCCGCGATAGGCGGTGACGGGTATCAGGCAACGGAACTGGGTATGCCGCAAGGTGCCGACCCAGAAGGGGCTTTCCAGATTGCGCAAACTGGCAAGGGGATGCTCACGGCCCGGAGGCGGCGGCACACCCCACAGGCGCGGCACCATCATCCTGCCGCGATCCGGCACGCGGATCACCACCGGGGCGTAGGTGCCGAAAGCCACATCGCCGCCCTGCCACACATCGCCGCCCGCATCGGCGCCCAGCGCCGCCGCGATGGCATGGGCCGGCGCATTGAGGCGATAACTGCGGGTCACTCAGCCCAGCCGGAGCCCGAGTTCGGCCAGAAGCAGCGCGGCCTGCTCGCGCGAGATCATCGCGCCGCGAAACAATTGGGCATCCACCAGCCGCAGCCCGCCAAGATCGGCGCCGCGCAGATCCGCCCTGTCGAAACGGGCGCCGGTCAGCATCGCGTCGCGCAGGCTGCATTGGGCAAAGACCGTCTCGCGGAAATCACATTTGCGCAGATCGGCCTGGCTGAAGTCCACCCGCTCCAGCGTCTGCCTGCGAAAAGACTGCCCGGCCAGCCGCGCGCCGATGCACAGTGTTTCCTCGAAGCTTGCGTCCATCGTTGCGGCCTCGGTCAGATCGGCGCCGGTCAGCTTGCAACTGGTGAAACGCGCGCCCGTCAGCGAGGCTTTGCGAAAACCCGCATTGTTGAAATCGGAAGAGGCAAAGCGCGCATCGGCCAGATCGGCCCCGACAAAGCTTGCGAAGGCCCCCCGGCAGGACTGCCACCGTGTCCGTTCCAGCCTTGCGCCGGTGAAATTGGTGTGCCGCATATCGCAGCGTTCGAACTGCCAGTCGCTCAGATCCAGCCCGGCGAGGTCGACCTCGGCAAGCTGGCAGTCGCGCAGATGGGCAGGGCCGCCGCGCGCGGCAAGGGCTTCGATATCCGCCCTTTGCAGGGCCTGCTCAAGGATGGCTGGAGTGTCCATAGGCCGGGACTAGCCGGATGTGCCGCATAAGCCAACGCCTAGGCCAACAGCCGCAGGCAAAAGGGCCGGGATTGCTCCCGGCCCTTCGCGTTCACCTCATGGGCAAGGCGTGGAAGGAACCGTCAGATACGGACCTTGAGCGAAGCCTGATAGCTGCGCCGCGTCTGGAAGATATAGAGCGTCGAGGCTCCGCTGCCCGACTGCGCCACGACCGGCGTGTTGTTGAGCAGGTTGTTGATGGTGATGCCCGCGGTCAGATTGCCATGGGTGAAGCTGCCCGACAGCACACCGAAGCTGTAGGGAGCGATGCGCGACGTGTTGGCGGCATCGGCCCACTGGCGGCCGGTGAACTTGTGCAGATAGCTCAGCTTGAAGGGGCCATTGCCGAAGATCATGCCGGCCATGGCGGTGTAGTTGGGCGCCTTGGTCAGCCACAGATGCGTCACATCGTCGAGCGAGGACATGATCGTGCCGTTGACGATGCCGGTCAGCCCCTTGGCCAGCACATAGCTGACCTGACCCTCAAGGCCCTTGTAGGTGGCCGGATTGGCGCTGATGGTCACCAGATTGGTGGTGGGGTCCATCGTCGTCGAGTTGCTGGCCTGGATGTAATAGCCGTCGGCATCGATGTTCAGGCGGTCGCGCGCGAAGACGAAGCCGGTCTGATAGTTGGTGGTCTTGGTCGGCTGCGGGTTCAGAGGCACGGCGGCGTTGCTGGAGCCGGCAGTCTCAAGGCTGGCCGAGAGCGAGGGGATGATAAAGCCCTTGGCGTACTGGAAATAGACCGAGAAGTCAGGCTTGATCAGGAAGTTGGCCGTCGCATAGGGCAGCACCGGCTTGTAACTCTGCTGGGTGGCGATGCCCTGACGGCTGCTCTGCGCGGCGATGGGGGTGTTGATCTTGCGGGTGAAGTCCATCGCCTTCACGCCGGGGGTCAGGGTCAGGCGGTCGTCGAACAGCTTGAAGGCATATTCGGCAAAGCCCTGGATCTGGTCCCAGCTCGTGTTCTCGTCATATTTGATATAGGCCGGGACATACTGACCGTTCAGCATGGTGTTGGCGGCCTTGTCGGTCTCCTTGTAATTCCAGTTGGAGCCGTTGTTCATGATGTCGAAGTTGAAGGTGTAATCGCTGATCCCGCCCGCGCGGCTGGCGGTCGTGAAGTCATAGTCATAGCGATAGCGGTGCGACTGCGAATGTTCGTACCAGAAGCCGCCCTTCAGGATGCCCAGCGCGTTCTTCCAGCTCACGGTGAAGATATCGCCCGTGTTGCGGTACTGGTTGACCTTCGTATAGCCGGGGATGTCGCCCGCGATGGTCTTGCCGCCGCCGCCGCCATTGCCGGTGCCGAGGGCCTTCACATTGGAATAGCCCGTGCCGGTGCACTGATCCAGCGAGGAGAGCGTGGTGCAGGGCGTGCTGGCGTCCTCGGTGGAAAGGGTGAAGTTCTTGTAGAAATAGGTGTAGGCCTTGTTGTCGATGGTGATGCTCGGCGAAACATCCCACTGCAGGCGCGCGATTTCGAAATCGGTGGTCTTGATCGCCCAGTTCCAGTCTGAACGGGCATTGGTATAGCCCGAGCCGGCTGCCTGAGCGGGGCTGATCGCGCCGTAAGTCTTGCCATAGGCGGCGATCTGCGCCGCCGTGGCGCCACCGGCGGCGTCGGCCGAGTGGAAGGGGCTCTTGTTGAAGCTGGAGAGCACCGAGAACTTCGCATTGTTGCCGATGGGCAGCTCGGCCTTCACGAAGCCGTTGACCCACCAGCCGCCCTGGTTGGTCAGCGCGCCGTCGGTCTGCTTGTATTCGCCAATGCCGATGATCTTCAGACCGCCCAGCTTGTCGATCTTGCCCGAGTTGATGGTGAAGCGGTCCATGAAGGTGTTGAAGCTGCCATAGACAAACTGGTCCTCGATGAAGAACTTGTCGCTCAGCTCGCGGCTGACGATATGGACCTGACCGCCATAGCTGGCCTGCCCCAGATCGGTCGCCCCGCCCGGACCGCGATCGACGATGATGCGCTCATAGGTGCCGTTGGGGAAATAGGAGGTCGAGTGGTGGGTGGGGTCGTTGGAGTCGCCGAAGGGCACGCCGTCGAAGGTGATGTTGTACTGGCCGTCCTGGAAGCCGCGCAGCACGATCTTGGTGTCGGCCAGGCCCACGCCATTGCCGCTGCTGGGCGTGATCGAGGCGCCGGGCGTCAGCATCACCACCTGCGAGATATCCGCGGTGGGCGCCACCGAGTTCTCGATGATCGAGCGCGAAACGATCGCCTGCGGCTCGAAGGTGTGGACCGAGGCGGTGATCGGGGTGCTGGTGTTCACCCTGGTGGCGGTGACGAGAATGTCGTCGGTGTTGCGGATCGGGCCGTCGGCCGGGTCACCGGCCGGATCATTGGCCACCGGAGCAGCGGGCGCGGTCGCGGCATAGGACGTGCCGGTCAGGCTCAGCGTGAAGGCACAGGCGCTCAGCAGCAGGGCGCGGCGATAGGAGGCGTTCATGATGGTATCCCCGTGATGGATGGATGAGATCAGAGCTTGGCAAGTTCGGCCCGCGCGGCAGCGATCTTGCTGGCCAGACGCGGGTCGTTGAACAGTTGGGCGGCGGCCAGCGTGCCGATGGCATGGCTGGCTTCGGTGTCGCTGGCGAAATGGGCGCCGCAATATTGGCGGCTCAGCGCGTAATCATGGGCGCGGGCCAGAATGGCTTCGGCCTTTTTCGGCATCAGCCGGGCCAGCATCCAGCCGACCGAATAGCCAAGCATCGAATGGCCCGAGGGATAGGCACGGTCGGCGGGCTTGTCGCTGTCGGTCTTCTGGCCGCAGACGGCGAGGGTTGCATCGATGCGGTAGGGGCGGGTGCGGTGGAAGAAGGTCTTGCCTTCATCGGTCAGCACTTCGCCTTCGCTCTGCACCGTGGTCAGCAGGTCCCAGGTGGCGGGCAGGGTTTTCAGATCGACGCCGACGGCATCGTTGAACAACGCCGGCGTCTCATTGTGCCCATCGGCCTTGGCGCGGGCGAGACGTTCCGGGGTGGCGCCGGCGATCAGGCGGTGCAGCGCGTCGAGTTCGCGCGCTTCCTCGGCCGATCCGCGCGGCGGCGGGGCGGGCACGTTGAGCGCGGGGGCAAACAGCGCCGGATCGAGATAAGAGAGATGATCGGCCTCCGTCTTGGCGGAGAGCGGCGCGGATACGGTGGATACAAGGGCACAGGCCGCAAAAGCAGCCGCCGCCAGCAATTTGGCACGCATCTTGGTGAAAACCCCATTCGGCTTTCCGGGCCTTTATGGCCTGCGGAACGTTGAGCGGCGGGTAGGAAGCGCGTGTGACGGCTGTGTTACGATGGCCCCAGAAGAACCCAACATTGCAAGTTTAGAATGTTGGCCATGTTCCGCCACAGGCGGAGAGACAGGGCGCGCCGTCTCTGTGCCGCCACCCTATCGCCGGGAGACGTCATGGGAGCGCGAGGGTGTAACACCCTCGCACTTGTTTTTCTGCCTGTTCAGCCGCTGACCGGAAAACGCAGCCGCACCATCAGCCCAGGGCGATTGTCCGCCAATTCCAGCGCACCATTGTGAAAACGCATGATGGCCTGAGCGATGGCCAGCCCCAGCCCGCTGCCCATGGTGTTGTCGCGCCTGAGCGTATCATGGCCGCGCTCGAAGGGGCGGACGACGCGCTCGCGGTCGGGCGGGACGATGCCGGGGCCATTGTCGGCGATGGTGATGGTGGCCTGCTCATGCTCCACCGCCAGAGCCACGCTGGCCCGCGTTCCGGCGGGGGTATGCAGCGCGATGTTGTCGAGCAGATTGACCAGCAATTGCTGCACCAGCCCCGGATCAGCCATCACCATGGCTGGGGGCAGGGGGGCGAGCGCCAGATGGCTGCCCGCGTCGGCGATCACGGGCTCCATGGTTTCGGCCACATCGAGGATCACCTCATCGAGCGCCAGCGGAGCCATGGCGGTGGGGTGGCGCCCGGCCTCGATCTCCGACAGCCTTAGCAGCGCATCGAAAATGGAAATGATCGAGCGGCATTCGCGCTCGGCCTTGTCGAGAAGCTGGCGGCCGGCGGCATCGGTGTGCGAGGCATCGGCCTGAAGCAGCCCGCGCAGCCGTGTCAGCGGGGTGCGCAGATCATGGGCCAGATGGCTGGCGAACTGGCGCTGGCTGCGCATCATCTGCTCCATGCGATCGAGCATATGGTTGAGGCTGGCCGCCTGCGTGGCAAAGATGCCATCGAGCCCCTCAAGCGAGACACGGCGGGACAGATCGCCCTGAGCGATGGCATCGGCGGTGCTCACGCTCAGATCCAGTCGCCGGGCGATCTGCCGCGTCAGCAGCCATGCCGCGCCAATGCCGCCCAATCCGCCCGCCACGACCAGCGCAATCAGACCGATCAGCATCATCTCGCGCATGGTCGCATCGACCTCGCTGTGCTCGACGATCACCAGCCGCCCGCCATCGGGCAACCGCTGGCTGAGCGCGCGGCCCTGATGCCATTTGTGCGAATGGTCGCGATAGATGGTCTCGGCATAGCCATCGGGCAGGGGCGGGATATCGAGCCCATCGGCCAACAGCCGCCCATCGGGGCCGTAGACAATATGCCCCCGGCTCGCGAGGATCTTCTGGGCGCGCCGGGCGATGACGCGCTGTGCCAGCGTGGCGCTGTCGTTGGGATAGCCCTTGAGGATCAGCTTGCGGCTTTCATGGGCCAGCGCCTCATCGGCCTCGTTCATCAACTGATAGCGCGCGGCGAGAAAGGCGATGCCGCCCGCCACGCTCATCGCCAGGGCGAAAGCCAGCCCCACCTGCACCGCCAGACGCCCGATGCGCGGCGGCGGGGCGGGAAAAGCGGCGGCGCCTAGCGGCACAGATCGGCGCGCAGCACATAGCCTTCGCCGCGCCGCGTCTCGATGGGGTCGCATCCCAAGACCTGCAGCCGTGTGCGCAGACGCGAGAGATTGCTCTCCACGATGTTGGTCGCCGGATCGAAGGTATAGGCCCAGACGTTCTCGATCAGCATGCTGCGGGTGACGACCTTGTCGGCATGGCGCATCAGATAGGCCATCAGCGAGAATTGCTTGCGGTTCAGCTCGATCGCCTCGCCGCCAAAGCCGACGCGGTGGCTGGCGGTGTCGAGGCGCAGGCGGCCCACGGCAATATCGCCCTCCTCGCCGGTTTCGCTTTTGGCGGCCGAGCGCGCGCCACGGCGGCAGATGGCATCCAGCCTGGCGCTCAGTTCGCTCATGTCGAAAGGCTTGGCGAGGTAATCGTCGGCCCCGGCGACCAGACCTTCGACCCTGTCCTCCACCGAGCCCAATGCCGAGAGCATCAGCACGGCAGGCACCGGTCCGGCCTCACGCAGATCGCTGAGCAGCGCCACGCCATGGGTGTCGGGCAGCATGCGGTCCAGCACGATAGCGTCGAATGTGCCCGCGCGGCAGGCGTCGAAAGCGGCGCGGCCGGTGGCGGCCAGATCGGTATAATAGCCGCGCGCCGTCAGGCCGTGGCAAATCTGCCCGGCAATGGCGGGGTCGTCCTCGACCACAAGAACCCTGATTGCGCCCATAATCGGGCCGATCCTGTCACATGTGAGCGTGACAGTTTCGTGACGTGGATTGGCGGTTATGGTATAAGCGTTGAATATCAAGGCCTCCGCAAGCTTGCGGAAAAAATCACGCCGACGTTCACGCTTTTTTCATGCTGCAGGAGCGAAAGAGCTGTCCAGCGCTTCGGCTTTTCCGAAGGATTTCCTCTCCGGATATGCCGAGCGCTAACCCTTTCTCAGCCCTTATCAAGGCGTTGTCATGACGGCGCACTGGGTCCTCATGGCATGGCCCGCGTCAGCCGGGCGAATGCTGACTTGCAAGGATGTTTTGGAGAACGGGGCGTTCGTCCATGGCCCCGAAGCGGCCGATGGTTTCGGCGGGCGCATAGTCGGATTGGGCAAGCTGGGTTTCTGATTGCGTTTCCGGGGGCGTATCCAGCGTGGCGAAGGCGCGTTCGAAGGCGGTCATGCCTGCACCGCTCTGGCCTGCGGGGGCTGGCGTGTAGATGAAGCCATAGGCCGGGCTCTCGCGTGATCCCAAACCATGGACGGGGGCATACCAGACGCGCACTTCGCTCCAGTCGCCTGCGGTGGAGGTGTCGACAGCCAGCACGCCCTGCTCGATCATTCCGGGCTGCGACCAATTGGCGTGGTCGAGAAGGATATGCCGCTCATCGATGATGGACTCCACCACCGCGACATGGCCGCGCGGCATCACGGCCGTCGCCTTGAAGGCGAGCACGGCGCCCACCTTGGGCCTCAACCCGCGATCGAACTGGTGGGCGGCCTGGCCCCACCAGCTATCGGCGTCGCCATGGATGTTGATGCCCGACATGGCGCGGGCGAAGGGTACGCATTGCAGCACGCCGGTTGCCGCTGCCGGGGTGGACCCGGAGATGGCCGCGATCATCATCGCAATCTGCACGAAACATGGGAGGAGGAATGAGCGCTTGGGGCTGGAACGTCCACGCACACCAACAGAGCGGCGCTTGTGCACCGCGCGAAAACCAAGCACCTTGATGCCTCCTGAAACGACCCGATTTACATGTGACAATATATCATTATTTTCTTATCGAGAAGTTATGCTCCAACCGTTAACCGCGTTTGGATAACGGTTGAGCGCCACTCCTGCGCGCGGCGAAGCGACCGATCAGGTGGGCAAAGGCTCTGGGCAATCCAAAGTCAGGGCGCGCCGCATGGCCAGCGCCGGATCAGAAAATTGTAACAAGCTCTTGAATCCGCGTAAAAACGCCCAATATGATACAGTGTATCATTAATCACGGGCGGCGCGTGTGTCGAGTTTACGTTTCAGGCCACGCGGCCAGCACAATCAGGGCATCCCCCGCAGGCTGAGGGGGTGGACAGTATCATGACGAACTGGGCGCTGATCTTTGGCGCGCTCGCAGGCTGCGCCAGCTTTGCCGGAGGGCATTTGGTGCTCCGCATGCCTCAGAAAGCGGCGCTGTTTCAGGCGCTGGCCTCGGGCATGATGATGGGAGCGGCGCTTTTCGATCTGCTGCCCGAAGCCATCGCCTTGCGTGGCGAGCACGTGCCTTTACCACTTCTGATAACCATGATCGTCTGCCTTGCTTGCCTGTTTACCGCCTGTCATTCGCAGAAGCTGACCCGCGCATCCGGCCACCGTGCCTCGATCATTCCGGGCTTTCTGGTGCTTCACAGCCTGATGGACGGCGCCAGCATCGGACTGGCCTTTCAACTCACGGTGGGGACGGGCTGGCTTGTCGCTCTGGCGATCCTTGCCCATGATCTGGCGGATGGCGTGAACATCGCCAGCCTCTCCCCAAGCCGTCGCAGCGCGAGCCTTTGGCTGTTGGTCAATGCCCTGGCGCCTGTGATCGGCGCCCTGCTGGGAGGCGCCCTCAACATTCCGGCTCCGATCCTCTCGCTTCTTCTCGCCGCGATGGCGGGCATTTTCCTTTATATCGGCGCGTTCCACCTGATCCCGGACAGTCTGGCCGGCAATCGCTTCTGGGCGACAGCGGCTCTCGTCGCCACGGGGCTTTTCAGCATGGACGTGATCACATCCCTGATCGGCGGCGCCTGAAGCTGCCCAAAAAAAAGGGGCCCTCATCCCGCGATGAAGGCCCCGTCTTTCTCTCAACATTGTCAGCCCAGAGCAAGATCCGGCTGCTTCTCCGTGGCCAGCGCGACCTCCTCGCGGTCACCCAGCACCACGCCCACGCGCTGATGCAGGCCGTTGGGCACCAGATCGAGAATGCGCGTCACGCCATCGGTCGCCGCGCCGCCTGCCTGCTCGATCAGCATGGCCATCGGATTGGCCTCATACATCAACCGCAGCCGCGCCTTGCCCGCCTGCCGCGCATCCGCCGGATAGAGGAACACCCCGCCGCGCTTGAGGATGCGGTGCACATCGGCCACCATCGACCCGGTCCAGCGCATGTTGTAATCCTCGCCCAGCGGCCCTTGCGATCCGGCCACGCGATCCTCGATATATTGCGCCACATGGGGCGACCACTGGCGGCGGTTGGAGGCGTTGATGGCAAATTCGCGCTTGCCCTGCGGCATCTGCATCGGCCCGTCGGTCATGCGCCAGGCGCCCACTTCGCGATCGAGCGTGAACTCATAGACGCCTGTGCCCAGAGTCAGCACCAGCAGCGCCTGCGGGCCATAGATCGCATAGCCCGCTGCAACCTGCGTGGTGCCCGGCTGCAGGAAGTCCTCTTCGGTCACCTGCCGCCCGGCGACCTCTTGCGGAGCCTTCAGCACCGAGAAGATCGTGCCCACCGAGAGATCGACATCGATGTTGCTCGACCCGTCGATCGGATCGAACATCAGCAGATATTCGCCCTTGGGATAGCGGTTGGGGATGAGGTGGATCGTCTCCATCTCTTCCGAGGCCATCGCCGCCAGATGGCCACCCCACTCATTGGCGTCGAGCAGCAGCTCGTTGGCGATGACGTCCAGCTTCTTCTGCACCTCGCCCTGCACGTTTTCCTGCCCCAGACTGCCGAGCACCTCGCCCAGCGCGCCCTTGGAAATGGCGTGGCTGATGGTCTTGCAGGCACGCGCCACGGTTTCGATCAGCAGGCGCAGCTCGCCGGGGAGCACGTTCTGCTCGCGCTGCTGCTCGATCAGGAAGCGTGTCAGTGTCGGATGTCGGGGCGCTGGGGAAAGGGACATGCGGAAGCCTTTTGTCGGGGAGAGGGGCGGGTTGGCTTACGGTTATAACGGCCTAATGTTTCACAATGCCAGCTTGGCGGCAACCGCTTCGCCATGAGCCAGAGCCGCAGCGGCGCGAATTTGTTGGGGCCAAGGGCGCGTGCCGGTGTAGAGTACGAATTGCTCCACCGCCTGAAGCACGATCACCTCCGCGCCCGAGATGATGGTCTTGCCCAGAGCCTCCGCGGCTTTCAGGAAAGGCGTGTCGGCGGGCTGGGCGACCACATCGAAGGCGGTCTGGCAGGCCTCGATCCAGTCCTGCGGGAAGGCCAGATCGGCGCTGTTGGCGCCTTCCATGCCCAGCGGCGTGACATTGATCAGCAAGGGGGCGGGGCTTTCGGGCAGATCGGCGCTCCAGCGATAGCCATAGGCCTTGGCCAGCGCCTCGCCGCGCGGCTGATTGCGCGCGACGATGGTGCCCTGCGCAAAGCCCAGCCCATGCAGCGCGGCGGCCACCGCCTTGGCCATGCCGCCGCTGCCGCGCAGCACGAAAGGCGTCGAAGGATCGATGGCGCGGCGCTCCAGCAGGTCGCGCACCGCGATGTAATCGGTGTTGTAGCCGGTCAGCACGCCATCATCGTTGACGATGGTGTTCACGCTCTCGATCACGGCAGCGGAGGGCTCCAGCGCGTCGATCAGCGGGATCACATCCTCCTTGAAGGGCATGGAGATCGCGCAGCCGCGAATGGAGAGCGCCCGAATGCCGCCGATGGCCGCAGGCAGATCTTTGGTTGAAAAGGACTTGTAGACGAAATCGAGCCCCAGCGCCTCATAGAGCGCATTGTGCAGCCGCGATCCGGCATTACCGGGACGGGCCGAGAGCGACATGCAGAGCTGCGTATCGCGGCCGATGGGTGGTTTCATGCGGGAAGGTCCTTCTGAGGGGGGAATGTGCTCGATCCGCCGGCGATCAGCCGCCCGGCCAGCACCACCTTGCGGGCGGAAATCTCGGGATGGTCAAGCCGGTCGAGCAGCATGGTCATCGCCATGCGCCCGATCTCCTCGACCGGCTGCTGGATCACCGACAGGCCGCTGCCGACAAGCTCCATCCAGTCCTCGCGGTCGAAGCCTGTCAGCGCCAGATCGCGCGGCACCTCCAGCCCGGCGGCGCGAACTGCGCGCAGCACCGCCATCATCATCACGCCATTGCTGACCATCAGCGCCTGAGGCCGCTGCGCGCGGTTGAGCAGGGTGGTGACGGTCTGCTCGGCCTCGCCCACGCCATGGGGTACCGAGATGGCTTCGGCCTCCAGCCCGAGACGGCGCGCGGCCTGCTCGAAACCGGCGCGGCGCTGGGGGCCGGTGGTGCTGTCCGCGCCGAACAGGCCGGTGATGCGGGTGAAGCCGCGCTCATGGAGATGCTCGACCAGCCTTGCCGCCATCGCTTCATTGTCCAGCACCACGCTGTCATGCGCCATGTCGGGGGCGGTGCGGTCGATCAGCACCATGGGGAAATCGGGGGTGGCGCGCGCGACATGCTCCAGCCCGGCGCGGGTGGGGGCCAGGATCACGCCTGAGACGCGCTCCTCATGCATCAGTTGCAGATACATGGCCTCCTTCGCGGGATTTTCGTCGGTGTTGCACAGGATCACCCGCTGGCCACGCGCATAGGCAATGTCCTCCACCATGCGCGAGACGGCGGTGAAGAAGGGGTTGCGGATGTCCGCCACGATCAGCCCGATGGTGTTGGTGTGGCGCGAGCGGAGGCGGCGGGCCGCCAGATTGGGGCGATAACCGACCTCCTTGACGGCGGCCTGCACGCGCTCCTGCAGATCGGCGGCCACCGTGCGGCCCGACAACACGCGCGAGACGGTCGCGATCGACACATTGGCGATTCGGGCCACATCCTTGATGCCAACAGTCGTCATGGGAAACGTTTTCTCCTCATTCGGCGCAGCTTCTGTGTCCGCTGCGGGAGGAATGCCCGATTTTCATGGCTGTGCGCAAGGGCTCTTGACAAAAATATGAGAAAACGTTTTCTCAAGGGCGAGGCGACGACACAAATCGCCCCGGAGAGGCCAGAGATATGCTCGACGTGAACCCGACTGCCGTTGCCCTGAACCAGATGGTGCGCATCGACGCGCGCGCCACCGGCAAGGAGGACGCCATCCGCCAGGCCGGCCAGATGCTGGTCGCGGCGGGCTGCGTGGCTTCCGGTTACGAGGACAGCATGGTGGCGCGCGAATCCGTGGCCAACACCTATCTGGGCTCGGGCGTGGCGATCCCGCATGGGCTGGGCGAGGACAAGGGGCTGGTGCGCCGCGATGGCGTGGTGGTGCTGCAATTCGTGGACGGTATCGAGTGGAATCCCGGCCAGATCGCGCATCTGGTGGTGGGCATCGCCGCCAGTTCGGACAGCCATATCACCATCCTGCGCCGCCTGACCCGCCTGATCCAGGATGAGGCGCGGCTCAAGATCCTGTCCACCACCGATGATGCCGATCTGATCGCTCAGGCCTTGCAGGATGACGCGGCTCCGGCGGCAGCGACGGAAAAGGCGCGCGATCTGGGTGAGACGATCGGTTGGGTGGTCGATTATCCCACCGGCCTGCATGCCCGCCCGGCTTCGGCCTGGGCGGAAGCGGCCAAGGCCAGCGAAGCTGCCCTGCGCGTGCGCCATGGCGAGGAGATGGCCGATCCGCGCAATCTGATCGCCCTGCTGCAACTGGGCCTGAAGGCGGGGGATGAGGTGGTGTTCTCGGCCGCTGGCAAGGATGCCGCTGCGGCTTTGCAGTCCTTCCATCGTGCGGTCACCCGCCTGACCCCGCGCGAAAAGGCCGATGCTGCCCGCGCCGCCGAAAAGGCAGCCAAGCCGGTGCATGGCTGGACCCCGCCGGGCACGCCGCAGATGATCGGCGGCGTTTCGGCCAGTCCGGGGCTGGCGATTGGCACGGTGCATGTGTTGGCCTCCGCGGAATTGACCGTGGCCGATGCGCCGGTCGATCTGGCCAGCGGCGGCGTTGTGCTCAACAATGCTCTGGTCAGGACCCGCGCGCAGATGGTCGCGCTGATCGACGACACCACCCGCCGCCTTGGCGCGGGCGAGGCGGCGATCTTCAAGGCGCAGGCCGCGCTGCTCGATGACACCGATCTGATCACCCTGACCTGCCAGTTGATGGTCGAGGGGCATGGGGTGGCGTGGTCCTGGCATCAGGCGGTGGAGCGTATGGCGGGCCAATTGTCCGCGCTGGGTAATCCGGTGCTGGCCGCGCGTGCCGCCGATCTTCAGGATGTCGGGCGCCGCGTTCTGGCGCAGATCGATCCGGGCCTTGGCATCGGCACGCTGGCCGATCTGCCGGATGCGCCCTGCATTCTGGTGGCCGAGGATCTGTCGCCCTCCGACACTGCGCTGCTGGACACCAGCAAGGTGATGGGCATCGCTACCGCGCTGGGTGGCCCCACCTCGCACAGCGCCATTCTGGCGCGCACTTTGGGCATTCCCTCGGTGGTGGCGGGCGGGGCGCAATTGCTCAGCCTCGCAGCGGGCGGCACGGCCATCGTCGATGGCGATGTGGGCCGCGTGTGGCTGAACCCTTCGCAGGAGGATCTGGCCTCGGCCCGCGACTGGATCGCCCGCAAGGAGGCCCAGCGGCTGGAGCAGGAGGCCGAACGCAGCCGCCCCGCTGACACGCGCGACGGCGTCTCCATTGCCATCGGTGCCAACATCAACCGGCCCGATCAGGCGCCCTTTGCTTTGTCGCAGGGCGGCGAGGGCGTGGGGCTGATGCGCACCGAATTTCTCTTCCTCGAAGCGGGTGACACGCCTTCCGAGGACGAACAATTCGCCATCTATCGCGGCATGATCGAGGCGCTGGGCGACCGGCCGCTGATCGTGCGCGCTCTGGACATCGGCGGCGACAAGCAGGTGCCGCATCTCGACCTGCCCAGGGAGGAGAACCCCTTCCTCGGTGTGCGTGGGGCGCGGCTGCTGCTGCGCCGGCCCGATCTGCTCGATCCGCAATTGCGTGCGCTGTATCGCGCGGCGGCGCTGGGGGGCGATCTCTCGATCATGTTCCCGATGATCACCTCCGTTCCCGAACTGCTGGCCCTGCGCGAGCGCTGCGAAGCGATCCGCGCCGAGCTGGACGCCCCCCATGTGCCCATCGGCATCATGATCGAGGTGCCTGCCGCCGCCGTGGTCTCGCATGCGCTGGCCGCCCATGCCGATTTCTTCTCGATCGGCACCAATGACCTGACGCAATATGCGCTGGCCATCGACCGCCAGAACCCCGAACTGGCCAGCGAGGCCGACAGCCTGCACCCCGCCGTCCTGCGCCTGATCGCCATGACGGTGGAGGGCGCGAAGGTCCATAACCGCTGGGTCGGCGTCTGCGGCGGCATTGCGGGCGATCCCTTTGGCGCGGCGCTGCTGGCAGGGCTGGGCGTGACCGAACTGTCGATGACGCCGCGCGATATCCCTTCCGTCAAGGCGCGCATCCGCGCCAGCACCATGGGCGAGCTTCAGGCTTTGGCCGCCCGCGCGCTGGCCGCGCATACCGCCGCCGATGTGCGTGCCCTCAACAGCGGAGACCTGTGATGACGACCCCTTCGCGCGTGGCCACGGTCACCTTCAATCCGGCCATCGACCAGACCATCACGGTCGGCCATCTGACTCGCGGCGAGGTCCATCGCGCGCACTCCGTGCGGCAGGACCCCGGCGGCAAGGGCGTCAATGTGGCGAGCTGTCTGGCCGACTGGGGTGTGCCGGTGACCACCTTCGGCCTGCTGGGCGCGGACAATGCGGCGCCTTTCGAGGCCCTGTGCGCCGCCAAGCCCATCGCTGACCGCTTCGAGCGCCTGCCCGGTGCGACCCGCGTCAACATCAAGATCGTCGATGATCGCGAGACGACGGACATCAATATGGATGGCCTGTCGGCCGATGATATCGCCACGGGCAAGGTCGTGGCAGCGGTGGAGGCCTTTGCCGCTGACGATGCTCTGGTGGTGCTGTCGGGCAGCCTGCCGCCCGGATGCCATGCGGGTATCTATGCGGAGATGGTCGCGCGCCTGCGGTCACGCGGGGCGAAAGTGTTGCTCGACACCAGCGGGGTGCCGCTGACCCTGGCGCTCAAGGCGCAGGTTCTGCCCGATATCATCAAGCCCAACCGGCGCGAACTGGCCGCATGGGCGGGCGAGCCGCTGGAGACCATCGAGGATGTGGTGCGCTGTTGCCAGCGGTTGCATGCGCAGGGCATCGCTTTGGTGGTGGTGTCAATGGGCGAGGAGGGGGCGCTGTTCCTCTCCGGAGAGGGCGCGCTGCTGGCGCGCCTGCCTGCCGGGGAACTGGCCAGCACCGTGGGCGCGGGCGATGCCATGGTGGCGGGATTGGCTGCGGCGGTCATCGAAGGCGCCGGGCTGGAGCGGACAGCCCGCCTCGCCACCGCCTTTGCTGTCGCCAAGTTGGGCCGACCGGGGCCGCATCTGCCCGATCTGGGCACGATCCATGCCATGAGCGAAGACGTGACCATCACAACAATCGACAGCGCCGAACAGATCGGCGCGAGCGGGACGGGAGAGGCCCGATGACCAGACTTTATGCCATTGTGGAAGCGGGCGAGACGGGCGTCTCCGGCGTGCTGGCCGGAGAGGCTTTGCGCCGCGCAGCCAAACGACGCGATCAGCCGTTGGAGATCGAATTGCGCAGTGCGCAGGGGGTTATCAACCCCGTAACGCCCAGGGCGGATGAAGCGCTGCTTTTCGTCGCGCCCGAAGGCGCCAGCGATCCTTCCATTGAGGCGCGCGCGCATCATCGCCTGACCATCGAGGCGGTGCTGGCCGATCCCGATGCGGCGCTCGCTTCGGCGCTGAGCGCGCCTGTTGAGGACAAGGCCGTCCCCCGCATCGTTGCGGTGACGTCCTGTCCCACCGGCATCGCCCATACCTTTATGGCCGCCGAGGGACTTCAGGAGGGCGCCCGCCAGTTGGGCTACACGCTGAAGGTCGAGACGCAGGGTTCGGTGGGCGCGGGCAATCCGCTGACCGCCGAGGAGATCGCGCAGGCCGATGTGGTGCTGATCGCCGCCGACCGCGAGGTCGACCGCAGCCGCTTCGCGGGCAAGCGCGTCTTCACCTCCAACACCAAGCCCGCGATCACCGGCGGCGCCGCGCTGATCGACAAGGCGCTGGCCGAGGCGGTGGTCGAGCAGGGCAGCGCCGTCAGCAGCGAGAATGCCGACAGCGGCGCCAAGCGTGCAGGCCCCTACAAGCATCTGATGACCGGCGTGTCCTTCATGCTGCCCTTCGTGGTGGCGGGCGGGTTGCTGATCGCTCTGGCCTTTGCGCTGGGCGGCATTCACGCCAATGAGGATGCGGCTGCGGGCACGTTGGCTCATGCGCTGTTCCTGATCGGGGCGAAGGGAGGCTTTGCCCTCATCGTTCCGGCGCTGGCGGGGTATATTGCCTATTCCATTGCCGACCGGCCCGGCATCGCGCCGGGCATGATCGGCGGCATGCTGGCGGCCAATCTGGGCGCGGGCTTTCTGGGCGGGATCGTCGCGGGCTTTATCGCTGGCTATGGCGTCGATGCGCTGAACCGGCTGATCGTGCTTCCCAAGAATCTGGCCGGATTGAAGCCGGTGCTGATCCTGCCGCTGCTGGGCACACTGCTGACCGGTCTGGCGATGATCTATGCCGTGGGCACGCCCGTTGCGGCGGCTCTGGCCTTTCTCACCGAATGGCTGCGCGCCATGCAGGGATCGAGCGCGGTGTTGCTGGGCATCATTCTGGGGGCGATGATGGCCTTCGATGTCGGCGGGCCGGTGAACAAGGCGGCCTATGCCTTCTCGGTCGCGCTGATTTCCTCGCAGGTCTACACGCCGATGGCGGCCGTGATGGCGGCGGGTATGACGCCGCCTCTGGGCATTGCTTTGGCCACGCGCCTGTTCGCCAACCGCTTCACGCCCGAAGAGCGCGAGGCGGGCAGCGCGGCGGCGGTGCTGGGGCTGGCTTTTGTTTCCGAAGGAGCGATCCCCTTTGCCGCGCGCGATCCCTTCCGGGTGATCCCGTCGCTGATGGTCGGATCCTCTGTGGCAGGTGCGATCGCGATGGCTTTTGGCGCCGAGTTGCGGGTGCCGCATGGCGGTATCTTCGTGCTGCCCATTCCCGGAGCCGTGACCCATCTGGGCGGTTACGCGCTGGCGCTGGTGGCCGGAACCGTGGTGAGCGCATTGCTGGTCGGCCTGCTCAAGAAGCCGCTGGTCAAGGGCTGAAAGCGGCGCCCGTTCAAGCGGGCGCGCCCAAATCTGAACAATAAACCGGGTCGGGAGAGTTCGTGTCATGGTTGCGATGAAAGGGCTCGCGGCGTTGCTCGCCGCGGGGGTGGCAGGTTTTGCGCCTGCGCTATGGGCTCAGACGGTACCGGTGGACGCGCCACAAACAAGCGCGGAGGCTGCACCTGTGGCGGCGACGCTCGACAGTCTGGCCGCGAAGGGGCTGAGTTTTTCGCTCAGCTACACCGGCGAGGCCGCGGCCAATCTGAGCGGTGGTCTGGACCGGAAAGCGGCCTATGCGGGGCAGGTCTATGTCGGCGCCGATGCCGATCTGGGTAAACTGGCCCATGTGCCGGGCGCCACGCTGCATCTGGCCATCACCAACCGTCATGGCCAGAGCCTGTCGAGCATCGCGCTGGGCAACAACACATCGGTGCAGGAAATCTGGGGCACGCAGAACACCCATCTGGCGATCCTCACCTGGGAGCAGAAGCTGTTGGGCGGCGCGGTGGATATCGAGGCGGGCAAGAGCCAGGCCAACATCCATTTCCTCAATTCGCCGATCTATTGCAACTTCCAGTCGAACTCCACCTGCGGCAACCCGACGATGGTGTTCAAGGACAGCAACTTCACCTATTTCCCGGCCTCAAGCTGGATGGCCAAGGTCAAGGTGACGGTGGCGCGCGACTGGTTCGCCCATGTCGGCATCTATGAGGTGAACCCCAACCGCAAGGCCGCCGATGACAACGGGTTCAGCTTCAGCTTCAAGGGTGGCACCGGCTTTATCGTGCCCTTCGAACTGGGCTATGGCACGGATTACAACACGGCCCGGCTGCCGCGCCATGTGATCCTGGGCGGCTGGATTGACCGTGGCGACTATGCCGATCCTCTGCGTGATACCTCGGGCGGAATCGCGGCACTGACAGGACGGCCTTCCGCCACGCTCAAGGGGCGCAACGGGCTTTATCTGCGCTTTGATCAGCAATTGACGCGGCCCGATCCGCGCAGCCAGCGCGGGCTGGCGGTGTTCGGCGTGGCGATGGCCAACATCTCGGGCCGGGTGGAGGAAAGCCATTACTTCGATCTGGGACTGGTGCAGACGGGAACCTGGCGAGGCCGGGATCAGGACACCATCGGCTTTATGATCAATGACCAGCACTTCAGCGGTCTGGCGATGCAGCGGATGAACGCCTTGCGCGTGGCTGCCGGCGGCAGGCCCGATGCGCATCGGGACGAGATCATGATGGAACTGGCCTATGGTGCGCAGCTTGGCCGCGCGTTGCGGATTTCGCCCAATGTGCAATATGTGCTGCACCCGGATTCATCGGGAGCACCCTTGCGGGCGAATGCCATCCCCAATGCCTGGATCGTGGGCTTCAAGTTCAACGTCGATGCGATGAAGCTGCTGTCGCATCGATGAGAGTTGGCGCCTCAGACCAGCAGCGAGATGAAACCCTGCTGCTGGCTGGCAAAGGCATCGCTCAGCAGTTTGGTGATCTTGGCGCGTGTGGCCGCCGGATCGGTGGGCGTTGTGTCGGTTGTCGACGTATCGCTGCCTGATGTGGAGCCCGTCGTCGTGCCCGTGCTGGCGCCGGTTGTGTCCGTGGAAGTCGACGCGGCGGTGCTGGTCGCGGCCAGCGATTGGGCCAGTGAGCTGATCTCGGTCAACAGGCCGCTGGTCGTGTCATAGGTGGTGCCCAGCAGCGCGCTCAGGGCATTGCCCGAGGTCGAGCTGTTGGTCCCCAACAAGGTGGCAATGTTCGAGGAACTGGAGCTATCCGTGCCCTGCACCATGGAGATTAGCGAGCTGGCGGTGCTGTCGCTGCCCGACCCGCTGGTGCTGCCCGCGCTGAGCTGGTTGAGATAGGTCGCCAGAGCGCCGACGGCGCCAGTGGTGCTGGATATGGTGGTCATGCTCCAGGCCTCCCTTGAATGTTTCGACCGGGATTTTAGGTGAAACATCCCTTCCTTGGGGAGAATCCCGACTAGGGATTACCCCTTATTTGCAGGCATTTGGCCTTGGCATGGGCACATTTTGTCGAGGTAGAAGAGAGAAGAATGTGAGGAGGGCTCCCCCCTCACATGTCTCCCTGCAAAACCTCCTCAACGCGTGGGAGGCGTCAGCCCCAGATAGGCCGAACTCCAGAGCTGGGCGGCGTTCGATTCATCCGCATCGCCAGCCCCTGCGCCGAAGGCCACCACCTTGTAGTGCCCGTTCTCAAAGGCCCAGGACCACAGTTCCGAACTGGCCATGTCGCGATGCGCCTCGATGGCCGTCCACAGGGTCTTGCGGTCGGCAACCAGATCGGCGCGGACCTTGGGCGGCAAATCGGTGCGCTTCAACTGGCGGTCCAGTCCGCCGGCCAGCAGGGCCTGCTGCCATGACCAGACGACCAGACCATGATAGGCGCTTTGGGTGAAGCGGCTCTTGTCCTCGGGCGTGCCATAGACGGCATTGGCGACCAGCAGACCGATATCCGTCATCAGGCCAGCGGGGAAGGGGCGCATCATGGCGGTCACATCCCGATCCAGCAGGGCGGGGGCGGGGTGGCCGAACATCAGATCGAAGCCGGGGTCGGAGTTCACCATGCGGACGGGCGAGCCATCGGCATTGAGCGACAGTGCGTGGTAACGCACCGGCTGGCCATTCACAGCCTTAAGCGCGGCCTGGGAGGGCACCTTCAGTTCGGCGGCATAGGCGGTGATGTCCGCCTTGGCCTGGGCGGCAGGGACCGTCACATCGAAGAAGCCCGGCGCCTTGCTGGCCCAGATGTCCGCTGCGGCGCCGGCCTTGGCGAAGGCGGCCTTGTCCTCGCCGGTCATATAGGGCGTCAGCACGCCGGAGGCCGTCAAGCGCTGGATGGCACGCAGGGCGGCGGGGGCGAGGGCGGCGTTCACGTCATAGGGATAGCGGCCCAGACCCAGCCCGGTGTTGCTGTCACGCCATTCGCCGGTGGGGCGGCCATCCTTGATCGCCAGCAGATGGGCGACGGCGGGCGTCTGTACGAAGGGCTGCGTGGTGCTGAGCACAAAGCGCAGATTGCGCATCAGCGCCGCGCCTGCGGTTTCGCTGCTATCGCCTGCCTTGCCGCTGGGGGCGGCGAGGAACGCCTTGGCGCGGGCCAGACCGCTCGGGCCGTCCAGCATATAGCGCTCGACCAGCGGGGCCAGCATATAGCTGGAATCGATCATGGCGTAGTCGTAATCGGGGGCGCCGCTGAGGGGCTGGTGGTGGCGCAGATGGTCCAGCACGGCAAATTCGCCGATGCCTTCCTCATGGGCTGCCTCACCCTGCGGCGAGAGGCGGGCGATGACCGAGCGCAGCCCGCCCTCGATGGCCTCGGGCTGGAGCGCGGGCATCAGCAGGCTGAGCGACATCATCGTGTCGCGCCCGAAATAGGTGTTGAAGCGCCACGAGCCGGCCATGAATTTCTCGCGATAGCTCAGGAAGCTGAGCGTGTTGCGCGCGGCGGGATCACGGTTGGCCTTGGGCGAGAGCAGCGCGTCGCCCTGCAGCGGGGTGAGCGGGGTTTCACCGCTCTGGGCCTCGATGCGCAGGGTGATCCTGCCATCGGCCCCCGCCGTGATGCGGCCCATCGCCAGCGAGCCCTGCACCACCGTCACCGCAAGGCGATAGCCCGGCGCGCCATCGAGGCGGTCACGCTGCCAGAGGAGGGTCTGGCCTTTGATGACGGGCAGCGTGTCCACCTCTGGGGTCTTGATGCCGTCGCTCTGATAATCGCGCAGCACGCGCACGGAGGAGAGGACCGCCTGCTTCACCTGCAAGGCGGGAGCCGTGATCTCGGCGGTGGCGGTGATGCCATAGAGCTTGCGGCCCTTGGCATCCTCCACCGTTTGGGCGGTGGGCGGCGTGACCATGCGCCATGTCGCGCTCTGGCCAAGATGGTCGAACCACAGGCCCACGCCGCTGTTGCCCGCCGGGAAGGCCACCAGAATGCGCGGATCGAGGCCCGAGCGCAGCAGCAGATGCGCCGCCACCGGCCCCTGCCGGTAGAAACTGTTGAGATTGTTGCCTTCCTTCACCTCGAACTGCAGCGGCTGAGCGGCGGATTGCGCATGCGCCACAGGCGCGGCCAACAAGGCAGCGGCGGCAAGCGAGAGGGAGGATTTCAAAAGCATCGATAGAACTCCGATCAAGCCGAACGTATGGCTCTGCGGTCAAAATTGGGTCAGCGCGGCGCGGGCGTTTGCAGGCGCTGGCGGATCACATCCTCATGGCGGGGCAGCTTGGGTGTGGCGGCGGCGATCTCGCTGCGGATGCGGGCCAGATGCTGGTCATTGGCCGCGGCCGAAAAGCTGTCCATCAGCGGGTTGTAGTCTTGTGGCACAAGGCCTTGCCCCATCATCACCGCGAACCAGCTTGCCTCGCGGAAGAGTTCATCGGTGCCCAGCACGATGCGGCCGGTGCGGGTGAATTGCTCTTCCTTGTAGGTCAGGCTGTCGGGCAGGCTCATGGCCTGGCACTGGCGCCACAGGGGTTCGTTGCGGCCCTGTGTGCGGTGGTAATGCAGGATCAGGAAATCGCGGACGGTCTCCACATCCTCGCCATAGACGCGGTTGAATTGCTCGGCCACCAGCGGGTCGCAGCCACGCGTGGGGAAGAGCGAAAGCAGCTTGGCGATGGCGCTCTGGATCAGATGGATGCTGGTCGATTCCAGCGGTTCGAGGAAGCCGCTGGCCAGCCCCATGGCGATGACATTGCGGTTCCACACCTTGCGCCGCCGCCCGGTGGTGAAGCGGATCGGGCGTGGATCGGCCAGCGCCTTGCCATCGAGACGGGAGAGCAGCTTTTCCGCCGCCTCATCGTCGCTGATATGCTGGCTGGAATAGACATAGCCATTGCCGATGCGATGCTGCAGCGGAATGCACCACTGCCAGCCCGCCTCCCGCGCGGTGGCGCGGGTGAAAGGCGTGGGCGGCCCGGCGCTTTCGCAAGGGACGGCCAGAGCACGATCGCAGGGCAGCCAATGCGTCCAGTCCTCATAGCCGGTCTTGAGCGTCTGCTCGATCAGCAGGCCCCGGAAACCAGAGCAATCGATGAACAGATCGCCCTCGATCACCTCGCCGCGCTGGGTGGTGAGGCGCGTGACAAAGCCGGTTTCGCCGTTCTGTTCGACGCGTTCGACCTTACCCTCGATGCGCCTGACGCCCTTGGCCTCGCATTGGCGGCGCAGGAAGGCGGCATAGGAGGCGGCGTCGAAATGATAGGCAAAGCCCAAAGTGGAGAGCAGGGAACGCGGATCGTTCGAAGGATGGGCAAACCGCCCGGCGCGCGCCAGTTGCGTGGTCAGGGAGTAAGCCTCGGCGCCGTGTGTGTCGCCGGCCAGAAGCGCGCGGATCCAGCGATGGTAGAACATTGGCCCGTCGGAAGGCGCGCCATAGCGGCCGAAGGGATGGAAATAGGCGCTGCCCTCGCCATTCCAGCCGGTGAACTCGATGCCCAGCTTGTAGGTGGCATGGGTTTCGCGCAGCAGCGCGGCCTCATCGATGCCCGCCAACTGGTTGAACCAGTGGATGGTGGGGATGGTCGCTTCGCCCACGCCGACGATGCCGATCTCGTCGGATTCGATCAGCGTGATGTCGAAGAGTTTCGGGTTGTTGACCTTGGCCAGAGCGGCGGCGGCCATCCAGCCCGCGGTGCCTCCCCCCAGGATCACCACCTTGCCGATACGCTGGTCCATCTCGCCACTTTCATCAGGAAGCAGAGGAGGCAATCCTCACCGAGGATTGCCTCCCATAAGTTAGCTCAGTCCGCTCAGAACTTGTACTGCAGCGAGACCATGCCGTTGGTGCCGACAATGCCACGGCCATAGAAATAGCCGTTGACCACCTGCTCGGACAGACCCTGACGCGGGTTGCCCTCGGTCAGGCCCTGCGTGTTGGTGACATTGTCCACGCTGGCATTGACCGTGATGCGGTCGGTGACGTTCAGCTCCGCACCCAGCGACAGCACACCATAGCTGGGCAGCGGCAGCGTACCGGTCTGATCGGCGAAGATCTTGCCGATGTACTTGTAGCGCAGATAGATGCTGCCCAGATGATGCGGCAGATCCACCGCCGGGGTGATGGTGTACATCACTTTGGGCGTGCGGCCCGGCGTCAGGCCATCGGCCTGCGGATAGGGCGCGCAGTTGGACAGAATGCCGTTGCTGATGCTGCCAAGGCAGGCGCCCGCGTATTTCGGGTCCTGGAAGGTGGCCTGGCCACGGATCGAGAAGGCGCGCAGCGGCTCATAGGTGGGGCGGTAGGACAGGTCGAGGTCAACACCATTGGTGGTGATGTTGGCAACGAAGCTTTCCGAGGTGCTGGTGCCCGCGTCAAGGATCAGGCCGTTGAAGCTCTGGTTCTTGAAGATGGTGCGGAAGGGCCGCACCGACCCCACAAAGCCATGCCCGGCATAGGTGATGCCCGCTTCCCACAAAGTGATCGCGGTGGCGCCGTTCGAGTTGTTGCCATTGGTCTGATAGGAATGGGCATAGCGCCCATAGACCGACAGATGGGAGTTGTGGGTGTAGTTGATGCCCGCCGTCCAGTTGAGCGGGTTTTCGGCATAGCCCGAGTTGACCGAATAGGTGCCGTTGAAGGCATTCGGGTTCACCTGCAGCAGGCCGGTGGTGCCGGGCGCGATCAGCGACGGCGAGCTGTTGCCGCTGTAGCTGGTCTGCTTTTCATGCTCATAGCGCAGGCCCACGTCGAAGTGGAACTTCTCATGCCAGGTGAACTCGTCATTGGCATAGACCGACTGGCTGCTCTGGTCGAAATAGCTGACGCCGGCGCCCCAGTCGCCATAGCCGAGCAGACCGTTGTTGGTCAGCGTGCCGATCACGCCGCCCGCCGAGTTCAGCGCCACCACATCATAGATGTTCGAATTGTTCGACACATCGTTGAGCAGGTTGGACACCGCCGACTGGTCATTGTCCTGACGCTGGTGATAGATCATGCCGCCCACGGTCAGGCTGTTCTTCCAGCCGCTGCCGCTGGCATCCCACTTGGCGCCGAAATCGCTGCCGACATCATGGATGTTGATCGTCTGGCGGTTGAGCCAGGTCTGCTGCAGCAGCCCATTGCCGTTCAGCGCATTGAGCGCGGCGGTGTTGTTGCCCGCGATCACCTGACCGGTGGTCAGATTGCGGATGCCATATTGCGCCGTGCCGGGGAAGGCCAGGGCCGCGGCCTGGAACAGGTTCAGCCCGCCATACATGGGGTTCGACGAGGGCAGGGTGCTGCCCCACAGCGGCGAGACCGAGCTGGGCGTCAGATAGTTGACCGCCGTTTCGAGGCCCGCATTGCCGGAGCCGCTGCCGGCGAAGACGCCGTTGAAGTCCCAGTTGGTCTGGGTGTAGCGCGCCTTGGCGAACAGGGTGATGCCGTGGCCGACCGGCTTGTTCACATCGATGCGGAACAGATTGCCCTGCGCATGGATGCCTTCCTTGGCGCTGAAGGTGCGGGTGCACTGGCCCACGGCGCAGGAATTGGGCATGGTGATCGTGCCGAAGCCATTGCCGATGATGTTGCCATATTGCCCGCTCAGCCCCGGCACGCTGGCGATCTTGCCGTCGACATAGGAGTAGGGCTGGTCGGCGTAATAGGGATCGTGCTCGTTCCAGCGCTTGTAGGTGGCGCGGATGTAGCCGCCATCATCGAAGCGTTTTTCGAGCTGCGCCTTCACATGATAGGTGTCGTAGCGGAACTGGGAATCGCGCTGACCGGGGTTGGAATCCAGATAACCGCTGACCGCGAAGGCCACATCGTCGCCCAGGAACTTGAGCGGAGCCGAATACCAGAAGTCGGTCCGCGCCTCGCCATAGGTGGTGCCGGTGATCTTGAAGAGACCGCCACCGTGATCATAATTCATCTTGCGCGAGATGAAGTTGATCGAGGCGCCCGCCGCATTGGGGGCCAGAATGCCCGAGGTGCCGCCCTGCAGGCCTTCGACGTGATCGATCGAGGCATCATACTGGAAGACTTCGTCATCGTTGAGGCCGCCATAGATCGAGGGCATGCCGTCTTCCAGCAGGCGCACGAATTGCTGGCCGCCGCCCGGCAGGCCGCGCACCGAATAGTTGTTCGACACCGGGCCCGCCGTGCCTTCCACGAAGATGCCGGGGATGGTTTCGAGGATGTCGACGGTGTTGCGCGGCGCCTTTTGCGCCAGATCGGCGTTGGAAATCTGCGTGATGGCAACCGAGGCGTTCAGCAGGGTACGCTTCGAGGTCGAACCGGTCACGACGATCTCATTGGCCGGATCGGCAACCGTGGTGGGGGCTTCGGCTGGCGCGGTGGTGGCCGCAGCGGTGCCCTGCGCGAAGGCGGGCTGGCTGATCACGGCGATGGAAACGGCCAGTGTGGAGGCGGCGCCTACCAGAAAAGCCTTTTTGGATGACATGTTGTCCACGTTCATCTCCCTCATTGTGTTAATTCCCTGAACCTTTTGATTTTATGCGGCATACAGCCCCTCGGCCGTCAGGCGGGGGGATGGGGCCATATGGATGTGTGAAATGGCATGACGCATGCGACAACAGCGCAGAACGTCTGCCTCAATGCCTGAAAATGCTCGTCTCCCTGCAGCGCCCTTGTCGATCCGGGCTTTCCATAAGTTTTAAAATGCGAGCACAATCTTATCAATGGATTTGGTCGATCGCTCGCTTGCAATCGTATGTCGAACGATCGGAGCGGCATCGTGTTCCTGCCTCTGTGGCCCGAAAACAGCAGGCTTTGAGCCCTCTTTGGTGCTCTTGAATTCCCTTGTAATTTTATGATGAACGGGCCGTTAGGAGGGCTCTGAGAGGGGGTTTGATGGCCTTCTGTCGGGCTGCAATGTGACCAAAATGTCACATTTCTGGAAGCGCCTGCGAGACTCGGGTCTGGGAAAGGCGCAGTGCCGCGCTTCTGGGGGTCTATGGGTCATTCGCCCGATTGGCGGGTTCGGCCGGGGATGCCCCGCCGGAGCGCAGGATCATCCCCGCGAGATTTACCGGCCGATGCTCTGCATGAAGGTGTAGACCCCAAAGGCGGTTCTATCCAGCGATGCCGAGGGAGTCTGAAAACAGGCTTTCCTCACCGAGGCGAGCACGCCTTCGGCATTGACGGTTCTGCCCACGCCGGGGTCGTTATGTGTGTTGAGCGCGGTGAAATAACCCAGAACCCATGCCTCCGACATGGCTTCGGCATCCGGGTTGGCATAGGCTGCCGCGCAGGATGTCGCGCCAATACCGAACACGCGGAATGCATGCTCATTGCCATATGGGGCAGAGCCGGGTGCAGCCTGCGCCGCGATGAGAAGTGCCAGGGCGAACATGTTGCCTCCAATCCGATTAACACGCTGCCTAGCACGGATTGGATTGTCTTCCATACGTTTACTGGAAAAACTGATAACGCTTCGTTCGTTCTTCTTTCGCGGAATTTAAGGATGCTCACAGCTTGGGAGGCACTCCGTTCGCTGTTAGATCAGGAAAGGGCGACCGTGGTTATCGCGATCGCCCCGTTCTGTCAGAAAGGCTCGTTCAGACGCCCCAATGCGCCTTCCAGAATATGGGCATGCTCACGCGGGTCGCCATGGGCCAGTTGCAGGCGCCCCACCGCGACAGAGCTTTCGATCACATCCTGACAGCGCGGGAAACGCCGCTCCTGATAGGCCTGCAAACCATCCGCCACGGTGTCATGGCCGGCGAGTTCCTCGGCCAGAACCAGGCCGCTTTCCACCGCCATCCCCGCGCCGGACGCCAGATGCGGCGTCGTGGCATGCACCGCATCGCCCAGCAGCACGATCCTGCCGTTGAACCATGGCCCCGGCTGCAGCACGGCGGCCAGCGGACGATAGTTGATCCAGTCCTCGCGCGTCATAGTGTCGCGCACCCAACCGGCATTGCCGCCGAAATCCTTGAGCAGTTCTTTCAGCGTGTCGAACAATTCATCATCGCTCAGGAAACGGTCGCGCTCCACATGGGGCGTGAGCATCCACATATAGACGCTGTCAGGCGCACAGGCCGTGATGCCGCAGGGATTGTCATGCCCCAGATAGAACTCACCCTCGGTCAGGCCGGGCGGGCGACGGATCGAAATGCGCCAGCAGCCCTGACCGGTGGGCGCAGCCGGGCCCATATGCGGGAAAGCCAGTTCTCTCACGCGCGAAAACACGCTGTCGGCGCCCACCACCAGATCGTAGCGTCCCTGCGTGCCGTCCGAGAAGGTGACCGCAACGCCATGGTCGACATTCTCCACCGCATCGACCGTCAGCCCCAGACGCACCGGAATGTTCAATTGCTGCACGCGCTTCTGCATGATCCGGTGCAGCACAGGCCGCATGATGCCGCCGGTGGCGGGCAGGCCTTCCTCGATGATGGGTTCGTCCAGATCCTTGATATGCGTGCCGTCATAGCGGAACAGGCGGGTCTTGGTGGTGATGGCGCCCTGCGCCTTGATCTCTTCGAGCAGGCCCAGCCGCCGATAGGCGCGCAGGGTCGGCCCGGTGATGGTGATCCCCGCGCCATAGACCCGCCATTGGGGGTCCAGGTCGATGAGATCGACCGTCACGCCGCGTTCCGCCAGCGCGATCGCGGCTGCCATGCCGCCGATCCCGCCGCCTACGATGAGCGCCTCATGGACGCTGCTGATGCTCTCCCGTGTCATGCCCTTATGAAGTAGCGGTCGGGCGCGCGCAGGCAAATTCGAAGCATGGATAGGCGCCCATCCATACAATCGGTAAGACCGGAGCCGATCTTCGCGCTACCCCCAAAGCAACACAAGACGGCCGGGCTGTTCACCAGACCCAGGAAGGCCGGAAGCGATTGGGGAGGATAGGGTGATGAAGATCTGTGTGACCGGGGGGGCAGCCCGATCGGCTCTGGCGCTGGCCATGATGGCCGGATGGGTGAATGCGGCGCGGGCCGAGGATGCGGCAGCTCAGCCGGCCAAGCCCGACGACACCGCCGAGATCGTGGTCACCGCCCAGAAGCGCACAGAGCGCCTGCAGGATATTCCCGTGGCCGCCGCCGTGTTGAGCAACAGCGCCATCGCCCAGAACCATGTCTCCGACCTGTCGGACATCAACCGCATCGTGCCCTCGGTGGAGATCAAGGGCACCTTCAACGGGCGCGTGCCCTATGGTATTCGCGGCATCTCGACCAATGCCAATGAGGGGGCGATCGGCCTGACCTCGGGCGTTTCCATTCAGGTCGATGGCGTGCCGGTGCCTGCCGACAGCTTTGCCGCCAACACCATCACAGACGTGCAGCAACTGGAAGTGCTGAAAGGCCCTCAGGCCACGCTGGGCGGGCGCACCGCCTCGGCAGGCGTGATCAATTTCGTGACTTATGCGCCCAGCGAGATCACCAAATTCGGCTTCAACGCCATGCTGACCGACGATGGCGAGCATCATATGGATGTCCATGGCTCGGGCCAGATCCTGCCCGGCCTCACCGGCAGCATCAGCGCCTATTACCAGCACACGCCCTATCCGGTCTATAACACCACGCTGAACGAGCATTCCAACGCTGACAGCAAGGGCGGGCGCATCAAGCTGAAATGGCAGATCACCGATGCGCTGGATGCGCAGGTGATGGGCCATTATGCGCTCTCGACCAGCAGCGGCGAGAATTTCGTGCCGATCTATATGACGCCGGGCGCTTATTTCTTCGCCCAGCCGGTGGGGCTGACCCAGGCGGTGATGTATCCGGGGATCAATGTCGCTTACGGCAACACGCAATATGCCTCTCATACGGTGATGGGATCGCGCTATGAGGACAAGGATGGTTCGCTGGTGGTGAACTATCATCTGGGCAATGGCTCGGTGCTGACCTCGACCACGTCGCTGTTCCGCGAAAATCAGGACCAGACGCAGGATATTTTCGAGGCCAATGTCAATTGGGCGACGATCTTCCAGAACTTCCTGCAGGGCGTGGGCGCGATCCCCGCCGCGCTGAACCAGCCCTTCAACAACACCGGCCATTTCTACGGTTATGTCAACCAGACCACCGAAGAGGTGAAGCTGGCATCGGATGCCTCAAAGCCTTTCAGCTACATCACCGGTTTCTTCTATTCGGACATGACGGTCAATCAGGCCAGCTTCCGCAACTGGACGCTCAATCCGCTGGCCAAGACCAACATTTCCACCACGCAGAACTATGCGATCTATGGCCGTGGCACCGCAAAGCTGGGCGAGAAGATGACGCTGGTGGCTGGTCTGCGGTACAATTGGGACAAGATCGGCTGGAACGTCACCCAATATTTCGATCCGGCCAATGGCATCTATGGCAGCGGCGGCTATGGGCAGGGCGGCTATGCGTGGAATCTGAAAGACAGTTCCTCGGCGCTGGTCGGCGATGCGGCGATCCAGTTCAAGCCGACGCGCGATGTGATGGTCTATGGCTCCTATACGCGGGGTTACAAGCCGCGTGCCTTCAACACGGTGCATGATTTTGCCACGCCTCAGACCGCGCCGAGTGCCGCCGATCTGAAATTCACCACGGCCACCAAGCGCGAGACGATCGACAGCTTCGAACTGGGCCTGAAATCCAGCCTGCTCGACCGGCATCTGACGTTCAATCTGGCGGCCTATTACACCAAGTACAACAACTATCAGGCCCAGCTTTTTGACAATTCCGGCCTGATCGCCGTGCTGGTGCTGGCCAATGCCGATGCGCGCACCCAAGGCGTGGAAGGCGATCTGACCTATGTGCGGGGCAACACGCGCTTCAACCTGTCAGGCGCCTACACCGATGCCAAATTTACCAGTTTTCCGGGTGCTGTGTGCTATCCGGGGCAGACGGCGGCGCAGGGCTGCAACGTCGCGGCCAACAGTCAGGATTTGACCGGCAAGCCGCTGCCCTCCTCGCCCAAGTTCAAGCTGACGGGCAGCGTGCAGCAGACCGTGCCTCTCGACAGGTTCAATGTGCTGCTGGGGGGCAATGTCTCCTATCGCACCAGCACCAACATGCAGGCCGACCAGAACCCCTATACGGTGCAGGCCGGCTTCGCGCTGGTCGATCTGTCGCTGGGTTTTCAGAACAAGGCGCAGACGGCCAGCCTGACCTTCTTCGTCAACAATCTGACCAACCACATGTATTACAGCAACATCGAGGATTTCTTCGCCAGCGCCACCTCGGCCAATCTGGTGATCGGCCAGCCCGCGCGGGATTCGCATCGCTATTTCGGCGGGCGCCTGTCGGTCAATTTCTGACGCCCATCACGGTGAACCTGCCTTGGGGAGGAGGCCTTGCGCTTCCTCCTCTCTTGTATCGAAGGACGCATCCATGCCCATCATCGTCACCGGAGCCGGAGGTTTTGTCGGCCGACAGATCGTCACCCGCCTGATCGCGCAGGGACGCGATGTGGTGGGTGTGGACACGGTGGCAGGCGGCATCCCGCAGGGCGCGCGCGTGGTGGCGGGCGATCTGGGTGATGCCGGGGTGCGCGCCGATGCCCTGTCGCAGGGCTGCGACGCGGTGATCCATCTGGCCACCGTGCCGGGCGGCGCGGCGGAGGCCGACCCTGCTGCCTCGCGCCGGATCAATGTCGATGCGATGTATGATCTGCTGCTGGAGGCTGCGGCGGCAGGCTCCGTGCCGCGCTTTGCCTATGCCAGTTCGATTGCGGTGTTTGGCGATCCCTTTCCGCCTCAGGTGGATGACGCCACGCCTCTGGTGCCCAAGATGATCTATGGCGGCCACAAGGCGATGATGGAGCATGCCGTCGCCATGTTCACCGCGCGGGGACTGATCGAGGGCATCAGCCTGCGCCTGCCCGGCATTCTGGCGCGCCCGAAAGGCCCCTCCGGCATGAAGAGTGCCTTTATGAGCAATCTGTTCCACGCCCTGAAAGCCGGAGAGGTCTTTACCTGCCCGGTTTCGCCCGAGGGCACGATCTGGGCGGAATCGGTGGCGCAAGTGGCCGACAATTTCATCCATGCCCTCGCTGTGGACACCGCGCTTCTGCCCCCGGCGCGCGCCATGACCCTGCCTGCCCTGCGCGTAACCATGGGCGATCTGGCGGCAGAGATCGCCCGGCAATGCGGCGTCTCGGCCGATCTGGTGAGCTATGAACCCGATGCCGCGCTGGAAGCCGCCTTCGCCGCCCAGCCTCCCATCACCACGGCGGCGGCGGATCGGGCGGGCTTTGCGCATGATGGAAATCTTGCTAATCTCGTCTCCAGCGCGCTCAAGACGCTGGCATAAAGAGAGGATGGGCATGCGGTTCCAGCGACTGGACCTCAACCTGCTGGTGGCGCTCGACGCCCTGCTTTCGGAAAAGAGCGTCAGCCTGGCCGCCGACCGCCTCTGCCTGTCGCAATCGGCGACGAGCAGCGCGCTGGGCCGCCTGCGCGACTATTTTGGCGATGATCTTCTGGTGCTCAAGGGCCGGGGCATGGTGCTGACCGCCCGCGCCGAGGAACTGATCGAGCCAGTGCGCGCCGTGCTGGAGCAGATCCGCACCACCGTCGCCATCGCGCCCGAGTTCGATCCGGCCACGGCGGACCGGCAGGTGCGCATCATGGCCTCGGACTATTCCACGCAGGTGCTGTTGGCGAGCGTTCTGGCCACGCTGGAGCGCGAGGCGCCCAACCTGCGCTTCGAGATCCAGCCGATGGGCGACAATCCCATCGAGACCCTGGAGCGCGGGTTGATCGACCTGCTGTTGACCATCGATTTCGCGATCAGCGCCGATCATCCCAGCCAGGTGCTGTTCGAGGATGATTATGTGGTGGTGGGGGATGCCGCCAATCCTGATCTGCAAGGGGACATCACGCGCGAGCGCTATTTCGCCCTGGGCCACGTGACGGCGCGTTTCGGCAAGAGCCGTACCCCCGCCTTCGATGACTGGTTCGTGCGCCGCCAGAAGACCCAGCGCCGCATCGAGGTGGTGGCCCCCACGTTCCTGTCGCAGGCGGGGCTGGTGATCGGCACGCGGCGCATCGCCACGATGCATCGCCGTCTGGCCAACCAGATCGTCCCCGGATTTATTGGTATGGGAGGGGGGCTGGTGATGCGTGAGGTGCCCTTCGACATCCCGCCGATCCGCGAGGCGATCCAGTGGCATATCTCGAACAACAATGACCGGGCATTGCGCTGGGTGGTGGAGCGGCTGGCGGCTCACGTGCAGGAAAGCACACCGCCGGTCGAGAGCAATGTGGTGCCCATTGCCGAGGCCCGGCGGGACGAGATCGCGGTGCAGTTCCAGCAATACCAGCCCGGACCGCGCAACAACTGATCGGCTGTTTCAGGGCTCGCGCTGATCGAAACTGGCGCGGGCCGTGATGATCGCTTCGCTGCGCGCGTTGACCCAATCGATCATCTGCCGCCCCTCGCGCGCCAATTCCAGCCCCAGCGCGGTCAGGCGATAGGAGACGCGCGGCGGCACATCCGTGGTGATGTGACGCGCAACGAAGCCGTCACGCTCCAGCGCGCGCAGTTTCAGCGTCAGCACGCGTTGCGAGATGGCCTGTTCTTCCGACAGCGCCGACAGCGCCCGCTTCAGATCGGCATGGCGCCATTCTCCGATCACCAGAACCTGCAGGACCAGCGAGGTCCAGCGGTCGCCCAGCATGGCCATCACCTCGCGCGGGGGATCGACGCGGCGGGTGCCATGCTGCGCCATATCCGTAGCCAGCGTGCTCAGCCCCGAGCGCAGATGTTGAGGAAAGTCGTCCGGATCGATCACTGCGTCTCCCGTCGTTCTGGCGTGGGGCAGGACTTTGTTCAGGGCACAAAAAAGTGCCGTCTTCCGCCCGTTGGAGGCGGGATTAAGAGCATCGATCAGCCGCGCGGACAAGCGCGGAAAATGGGAGATGCATATGTCTCGGGACGCAATCCGGCTGGATGGCAAGGTCGCGCTGATCACCGGCGGGGCAGGGGGGATCGGCTGGGCCACGGCGCAACTGATGGCGCGGCGCGGGGCGCTGGTGGCGATCGCGGATATCGCTTTCGACCGTGCACGGGAATTGGCGGAGGGGCTGCCGGGCGCTCTGGCGATCGCGCTGGATCTGGAACAGGCTGACAGCATCGAGGCGATGATCGCGCAGACCGTTGCGCATTTCGGGCGGCTGGATGTGCTGCACAACAATGCTGCGCTGCTCGGCCCCGAGATTGCGCAGCAGGATGGTGATATCGAGCATATGGCCACCGCACTTTGGGACCGGACCTATGCGGTGAATGTGCGCGGCACGATGATCGGCTGCCGCGCCGCGCTGCCGCATCTGCGCGAAACAGGCGGGAATATCGTCAACACCGTCAGCAATCTGGCGCTTCAGGGGCATATCATTCAGGCGGCCTATTCGTCATCGAAGGCCGCGATCATCCAGATGACCCGTGCGATTGCCGCCAGCCATGGCATCCATGGGGTGCGCTGCAACGCCGTCGCGCCCGGCATGACGATGACGCCTGCCCTGCGTGAGGCTTTCCCGCTCCCATTGCGTGCGGCGGTCGAGGGTGAAACCCTGCGAACCCAACTGGGCGAGGCCGAGGATATTGCCGAGGCGGTCGCCTTCCTCGCCAGCGATGCCGCGCGGCATATCACGGGTCAGGTGCTGGTGGCCGATGGCGGCTGTGCCAGCCATGTGCCGGGCCTTGCCGCCTTCCGTGCTTTCCTTTCGGGAGAAAACCATTGAGCAATTACGACATCGTGGTGATGGGCGCGGGCCATAATGGCCTGACCGCCGCCGCTTATATGGCCAAGGCCGGCAAGAAGGTGCTGGTGCTGGAGCGCAAGCCGCATTTTGGCGGCGGCGTCTCCACCCGCGAACTGATCAAGCCCGGCTTCTGGCATGATGAGCATTCCAATGTGCATATCATGATCCAGGGCAACCCCATGCTGCGTCAGGACGAACTCGGCCTGCTGGGCCGGTTTGGCCTTGAATATATCTACCCCGAACTACCCCATGCCTCGATTTGGGACGATGGCACCATCGTGCGTTCCTGGAAGGACCTGGACCGCACCTGTGAGGAAATCGCCACCTTCAGCCCGCGCGATGCCGAGGCCTATCGCACCTTCGCCAAGGCCAGCATGGCCGCCCTGCCAATGTTTATGAGCGGGCTCTATGCGCCGCCCTTCCCGATGGGCGCCTTTGTGGCGATGATGGACCAGTCCGACGAGGGCCGCTTCCTGCTCGATGTCATGAGCCGCAGCGCTCTGGACGTGGTGAACCAGTATTTCGAGAGCGACCTGCTGCGCCTCCACATTCTGCGCATGGTCACTGAAAACCTGCAGATGCCCGATGAATTGGGGACTGGCATGGGCGCCTTCCTGATGCCGGGGATCATCCATACCTATGGCTGCTCGATGCCCAAGGGCGGTTCGGGGCAACTGAGCAAGGCGCTGGTCCGCGCCATCGAGCATTGGGGCGGCGAGGTGCGCTGCAGCGCCGAGGTTCGCCGCGTGATCATCTCTTCCGGCAAGGCTGTCGGGCTGGAATTGACCACGGGCGAAAGCTTCATGGCGAAGGATGGCGTGATCGGCGCGATCCATCCCCATGTGCTGCGCAAATTCGTCGCCGAAACGCCCGAGCCGGTGCTGCAACGGGCCGAGCGCGTCACGCCCTCGACCTTCTCGATCAACCTCACGCATCTGACGCTGAAAGAACGCCTCAAGCTGAAGGTCGGCAATGACACCAATGCCATGATGACCGAACTCATGGACTTCTACACCATGCGCGACATGCTGCTCGAATATGACAAGCTGCGCCGGGGCCTGACCGCGCCGCGCCTGATTGCGGGTGGCGACAACACGATCTTCGATCCCAGCCGCGCGCCGGAAGGGGCCGGCGTGTTTTATGGGGTGAATTTCGCGCCCTATGAGCTGTTTGATGGCGGCCACGCGGCTTGGGATGAGCGCAAGGAAGAGGTGGCCGATGCTGCCCTTGCGCAATACCGCAAGTTCTACAGCAACCTCACCGACGACAACATCACCGGCCGCCTGATCCGCTCGCCCATCGATCATGAGCGCGACAGCCCGGCCAGCTTTATCAAGGGTGACATCCACGGTTGCGCGCCCTTCATGTATCAGTCGGTCGGCCATCGCCCCACACCGGACCTCGGCAGCTTCCGCGTGCCGCAGATCGAGGGGCTCTATCTGGTCGGGCCCTTTATGCATCCGGGCGGCGGGGTCTTCGGTGCGGGCCGCGCCACGGCGATCCAGATGATGGACGATATGGGCATCGATTTCGACAAGGTTTGCGGAGGGCCCATCTGATGAACACCACCACCAAGCCGCTGCAAATGCGGGTGCTCGACGCCAATGACAAGGAGCTGATGACCGTCCGCAAGATCGAGCGTGATGGCGATGCGCTGGTCATCCGCGGCAAGATCTTCGGCGCCATGCCCATGGTCGCCAAGCTGACGCCCGAGGAAGCAAGAGCCGCGCTCAAGCTGCTGGACGTCAGGACCATCCTGTTCCTGATCACCATGCTGTTCCGCAAATAGCTTGGCTTCGATCCTTTGCGTTTCTGCCCAAGCCTGCTCCCCGCCATAAACGGGGGGCATAGTCTTGGGAGAAGTTATGAGCATTCTGGGTGTAGAAAGCGCCGTTTTCGGCGTGGCGGATGTGGCCGAGCATGCCCGCTTCTGGACCGATTTCGGCCTGCCGGTGGAAAGCATCACGCCAGATGAAGCGGTGTTCCGCCTTGCCTCGGGCAGCCGCGTCGTGATCCTGCGGCATGGGGACGCCCGCCTGCCATCGCCCGACCCTTTCCCCGGTGACGGCCTGAAGGAAACCGTCTGGGGCGTCGACACGCTGGCCAATCTGGAGACCATCGCTGCCAGCCTCGCCAGCGAAGTCCCTGTCGTTCACGATGCTGACGGAACCGTCCATGCGGTCTGCCCCGATGGGCAACCCATTGCCCTGCGTGTCTGGGCCAAGCGCAGTTTCGTGTCGGAAGCCAGCCCGGTCAACACGCCCGCCAGCCATCCGCGCTTCAACCAGCATCGCATCTGGCGACAAAAGACCATCCCCAAGACGATCAACCATGTCGTCTTCTTCTCGCCGGATTACATCGCCAGCTTCGAATTCTACGAACGCCACCTTGGCTTCCGCTATATCGATCATTCGCGCGGGGTGGGTATCTTCTCCCGCGCGCCGGGGACCTTCGAGCATCACTCGATCTTCTGGGTCAACTGCGACCTGCCGATCGCTCCGGATCACTTCAAATTCATGCATATCGCCTTCGGTTGCGACGATATCGACGAAGTGATGCTGGGCGCCAACATCATGGAAGCCAAAGGCTGGAAAAACGAGTCGATGAACTCAAGCGGCGGCATTTCCCGCCACCGTATTTCCAGCGCGATCTACTACTATTGCGATATGCCCGGCCACGCCGGAGAAGCAGAATATCACGCCGATACCGACTATGTCGACGACAATTGGGTGCCGCGCGCGTGGGATTTCCGCTTCGGTTCGCTGCTCTGGGCAAACAATGCGCCACCGATCTTTCGTGGCCCGGATATCCCATGGGATATGCAGTTCGATGCGGAGCGGAAAAGCTTCGAGCCCTATCGCAAGAAGGGGACTGTCGAGGGGGTTCTGGCTGAACTGACCGAAGATGATGAGCATGCGATTTAAGGGGGTTTAGAAGGGTAAATGCGAGGGTGTTACACCCTCGCGCTCCCATGAATGTCTACATTGTGCACATGGTTCGGCCATAGAGCAACGTCGCTGCGCCGCAGGCTCTAAAATGCAGAATGGCGCCGGGGCTTGCCTGCCTGCGGCGCTTTACGTTGTGCAGGTGGAGAGTTGGCGCGCACCGATCGGGTGCCACTGCCCTTGCGTCGGGAGACGTAACGGGGGTGCAGGGGGCGTAACGCCCCCTGCTTCTCACTTCACTTCTACAGTTCCAATCACCGTCTGCAAATGTACCACCTCAGGCGCTGCCACGAAAAACGGCCCGGCCAGTGCGCGCCATTGCTGGAATGCCTCGGTTGAGCGGAAGTCCTCATTATGGGCCTCCACGCTCACCCAGCCGACAACCAGATGATAGATCTCCGGCGTTTCCACCACCCGCTCCAGAGCAAAGCCCGTGCAGCCCGGATGAGCCCGGAACAACGGTTCAGCTTCAGCCACGGCAGCCTCGAACTCGGCAGCGCGGGCGGGATCGATGGTGAGGCGGGCGATTTCGGTGACCATATGGGGCTCTCAATCGTTGGATTCTTCGACGAATTCGATCAGGTTTCCCGCGCAGTCGCGGATAAAGCAACCCTTGCCGAAGTTTTCGCGCACCACGAAAGCAATGTCGACCTCCTTGGCCTCCATCTCGGTGAGGAAGGCTTCCAGATCGGCGACGCGGAAGGCGACATGCTTGTTGCCGTGGGTTTTCAGATCGCTGGGCGGGTGACGGCGTTCCTCGGGAAGGGGGGCGGCGCCTTCGACCTCAAAGATCTCGAAGCGCAGCGGGCCTTTCCTGACCATGGCGGTGTGGCTGCGGGCGGCCTCGATGTAGAAGCGCTTTTCCAGCTCGAAGCCCAGAACATTGCCGTACCAGTCCAGCGCCTCGTCAAGGCTGGGGACGGAGACGCCACCGTGGTGGAACGTGAATTCGGCCATGAGCTCAGCCCATCTTCGCGAAGGTTTTGGCGCACCAGTCGGCGATATAGTCGCGCATGCCGGTGCCATTGTCGGCCCCACAGTGCTCGACTTCGAAATCGGCCTTGGTGAACATGCGCAGGTGGCGGTCGGGGCTGTTCACCGCCTGGTCGTAGCTGCGCTGGGCGTTGAAGGCGGGGATCTGGCGGTCGTTCTCGCCATGGGTGATCAGGAAGGGCACCCGGATTTTCTCGACCTGGCCATCGAGCGTGATCTGGTCGGCATAATCGAGAAAGGCATCGCGGTCCTCGAAGCCAAAGACCCACAGCACATGGTCCCAGTAATGGGGCACGGGGTTTTCGCCCTCGTTCGTCACCCGCTCGCGCTGGCGCTGGCCCCAGACGTGGTTGGCGCCCATCACCGCGCACAGCGCATAGCGCGGATCGTTGGCCGCGATGCGCGGCGCGTGATAGCCGCCGAAGGAGAGGCCGAAGATGCCGATCTTCCGGTGGTCCACATCGCTGCGGGTCAGCAGATAGTCGAAGGCGGGGCTGCCCCAGCGCTCGGCGTCATAGACGGCGGGCAGGTTGCGCTTGCGGATCGCCTCGCCGGTGCCGGGCTGGTCGAGGAACAGCGTGTTCATGCCCCGCTCCAGATTGGAGGCGCCATGGCCCGCCATATTGACCTGCTCCTTCATGGAATCGAGACCATTGACCGAAACCAGCGTGGGGCGCGCTGTACCGCTGCCATCATGCACGAAAATGCCGGTATAGCTGGAGCCCTCATAGGGGATCTCGACCTTCTCGACATGCAGCCCGCGCAGTTTGGAGCCCTTGAGATAAAGCTCCATGCCCTTGTCATAGGCCGCCCAGCGCGGGGCATAATCCCGGCTCTGCATACGCTCGGCGGCGAGGTAATAGCCACTGGCGCGCAAATATTTGGTGCCTGCGGAAAGGTCATAGCCATCGGCCAGATCGGCATCGGCATTGGCTGCCACCTGATCGGCCACGGCGATCCAGCTATCGAACAAAGCGGCGGAACCGGCATCGGCGCCGGATTTGGCGGCCTCGCGCACGGGGCGGCAGGCTTCGTCGATCTCGCCGTGATTGCCGCCGCAGACCAGCGCCAGATTGGTCGCCAGATTCCAGACGTAATTGCCGGGGAAGGGTTCGAACATCCTCATATCCTTGATTGATGGCCCGGCGCACTCGGGGCAAAACAGGTTTCTCCGGCGTCCTGCCACGTCTCTTTGCGCACGGACCAACGCATAGGATCGATGGCACACTATTGATGCGATGCCTTTGCTGCCCGCCGTCCGCGCCGCTAGCCTGCCCCTCAACTTCGAAACGGGAGAGAGAGATGCGTCTGGCAACTGTGCGCGATGGGACAGCCGATGGGCGTCTGGTCGTGATCGCGCCCGATGGTGAGGGCTGCACGGAGGCCCCGGTCGCCACGCTGCAACAGGCTCTTGAGCAATGGGACAAGGTTTCCGCAGCGCTGGCCGGGATTACCGATTTCCCGCAGGCGCTGGATCCGGCCCAACTGGCCGCGCCTCTGCCGCGTGCGTGGCAATGGCTCGATGGCTCGGCGTTCGCCAGCCATGGCGCGCTGATGGACAAGGTTCTGGGCGTCGAACCGCTCAAGACCGAGCGTCCGCTGATGTATCAGGGCGTCTCCGACCGCTTCTATGGCCCCCACGACGATGTCCGCTTCCCCGAAGAGGATCTGGGCATCGATTTCGAAGGCGAGTTCGGCGTGATCGTCGATGCCGTACCGATGGGCACCACGCCCGAGGCGGCGATGAAACACATCAGGCTGATCGTGCAGATCAACGACTGGTCGCTGCGCAAGCTGGCCGGTCCCGAGATGAAGACCGGCTTTGGCTGGGTTCAGGCGAAGCCGCCCTGCTCGATGGCGCCCTTTGCCGTCACGCCCGATGAACTGGGCGAAGCGTGGAAGAATGGCCGCGTCTGCCTCAACCTGCTGGTCGACTGGAACGGCAAGCGTTTCGGCGCCGCCAGCGGCGAACCGATGGGCCATGGCTTCCACGAACTGGTCGCCCATGCCGCGCGCACCCGCGATCTGGTGGCAGGCACGGTGATCGGTTCGGGCACCGTTTCCAACGAGAATTTCCGCGAGATCGGCTCCTCCTGCATCGCCGAGCAGCGGGGGATCGAGATCGTGGATGAGGGCGCCCCGCGCACCGACTTCATGCGCTTTGGCGACAGCGTCCGCATGGAAGCCGTCACCCCCACGGGCGCATCGCCCTTTGGCATCATCGAACAGAAGGTCATCAAGGCATGAGCGACATCCTCTCCGACAGCGGCCTGCCTGCCGTGCAGCGCGTGGTCACCGGGCACAATGAGGATGGCCGCGCCATCTTCAAATCCGAGGATATCAGCCCCACAAAAATGATCCCCTCGGGCGATGCCAGCTTCCTGACGATCTGGACGACCGAAACCGTCCCCGCCGACAACAATGACGAGCGCGACGGTCGCGATCTGCCCACCGGCCTCACGCTGGAGCGTGGCAGCGTGATCCGCATCACCGATATGCTGCCCGGCAAGGAAAGCCCGATGCACCGCACCAACAGCATCGACTATGGCATCGTGCTGAAGGGCGAGATCGAGCTGGAGCTGGAGGATGGCCGCAAGAAGACCATCCGTGAGGGCGGCATCATCATCCAGCGCGGCACCAACCATCTGTGGCGCAACACCACCGACAAGCCCACCCGCATCGCCTTCATCCTGATCGAGGCCCCGGCCTATCTGCATGAGGGCCAACCTCTGGACGAGGCCAAGCCCGAGCATGTCGCGCATTGATGAGCGCACCAGACTTCGGGCTGAGAGGCCGCGCCGCCCTGATCACCGGCTCCACCCGCGGCATTGGCCTCGCCATCGCACAGGGCATGATCGCGGCGGGCGCCCGCGTGATGATCTCCAGTGAGGATGCCGGGGATACCGCAAGCGTCGCCGCCGAACTGGGCATGCCGGGCATTGCCTGCGATGTCGCCGATGATCATGCGCTGGGGCATCTTGTCTCCGGCACGGTGGCGGAGCTGGGCGGCCTCGACATTCTGGTCTGCAATGCCGGCATCACCGGGCGTCCCGGCCGGTTCGAGACCGTGGATATGGCCGATTACGCCCGCGTCATGGCGGTCAACCTGCGCAGTCAGGTGGTGCTGACCGGCCTGGCCCTGCCGCATGTGGCGGAGCGCCAGGGCAGCGCGGTGCTGATGTCCAGCCTGTCGGGCCTGCGTGGGAACGGGGCGATCAATGCCTATGCTCTGGCCAAGGCGGGGGTGGCGCAATTGGCGCGCAATCTGGCGGTGGAATGGGGGCCCAGAGGCGTGCGGGTCAATGCCATCTCGCCGGGCTTTATCGCCACCGAACTGTCGCAACCCTTGCTGGACAACGAAGCCTTTATGGCCCGCCGCATGGCCATGACACCCCTGCGCCGCCCCGGCACGCCGGAGGAGGTGGCGGGCGCCGCGATCTTTCTGGCCAGCCCGGCGGCTGGCTTTGTCACCGGCCATAATCTGGTGGTGGACGGGGGCACGCTGATCACCGACGGCAGTTGAGCCAGCCCCTCCTGCCGCATCGATCAACAGGCTGCGGAACAATGGATTGGACAAGGACGCCATAAAGGCGTGACTGCGCAGCATATAAAGGAAAGGGAGATGTATGCCTGGGGATGATATCCCGCCGGGGAGCCCGTCAGGCGCGAGAGTGACGGTGATGACCGGCTTTTCGCTGCTGCTGCCGATCACGCTTTCCACCATGGCGATTGTGCTGCTGGCGCCGATCCTGCCGCAGATCATGCAGAATTTCAGCGCGGTGCCCGGCTATGACTATTGGGTGCCGATGATCCTGACGATCCCGGCGCTCTGCGTGGCCCTGTTCTCGCCCGTCGCGGGCATGCTGGGGGACCGCTTCGGGCGCCGCCGGCTGCTCATCGGCAGCTTCGTGGTCTATGGCGTGGTGGGCATCGCCCCGGTGTTCCTGCAGGACCTGACCGCCATTCTGATCAGCCGCGTCGGCGTGGGCCTGGCCGAGGCGCTGATCATGGTGCTCTCCACCACGATGATCGGCGACTGTTATCAGGGTGCCGCACGCGACAAATGGCTGGCCGGGCAGACGGCCTTTGCCTCCATGTCGGCGCTGATCTTCTTCAATGTGGGCGGCCAGTTGGGCGCGCATGGCTGGCGCATGCCGTTCTGGGTCTACAGCTCGGCATTGGTGATGATGGCGCTGGTGATCCTCTTCACCCGCGAACCCGAAAACGGCGAGAACAGCCTTGCCGACGGGGCGCATCATGGCGCCCGGCCGCCTTTCCCCTGGGGCCGCATCGGGACAATCATGGGGATCACCCTCTATGGCTCGGTGTTCTTTTACACGGTGCAGATCCAGGCCTCGCGCGGGCTCAATGTGTTGGGCGTGACCGATCCCGCGCAGGCCGGTTTTCTGACCTCTGTCGCCAGCATCGGCGTGCCTCTGGGCACTTTCATCTATTCGCGGATCGGGCGCTGGCCGGTGCAGCGCCTGTTGGTGCTGGAATTTGCCCTGCTGGCGATCGGCTTTTTGACGATGGGCCGGGCGAGCGCCCCGAACGGCTTCCTGATCGGATGCTTCTTCAACCAGTTGGGCGCGGGCATGTTGCTGCCCACCTTGCTGGTCTGGGCCATGAGCCTGCTGCCCTTTGATATCCGCGCGCGCGGTGCCGGGCTGTGGCAGGCCTCTTTCGCTTTGGGACAATTCCTCAGCCCGGTGGTGGTGACCTTTATCACCCGGCAGGTGGGCGGGTTGCTGGGCGCTTTCACTGTGCTGTCGGCGGGAGCGGTGATCGGGCTGGTTCTGGTGCTGCTGGTTGCGGGGCGCGTGTCTCGCCCCGACACGGCTGCCTCCATCAAGGGCATGCTTCATGGCTGATCGTCTGGCAGGCAAGCTGGCGGTGGTGACCGGGGCCGCCCATGGCATCGGGCAGGGCGTGGCGCAGATCTTCCGTCAGGAGGGGGCTACGGTCATCGGCATCGACCGAGCCGGGGCCGACCGGGATTGCGATCTGCTGGATGAGGAGGCGGTCAGGGCGCTGTTTCTCGCCATCGGGCAGGAGCATGGGCGGATCGACATTCTGGTCAATGCGGCGGCCTTTGCGGTCTTCGACTGGATCGAGACGCTGAGCTATGCCGATTGGAAGGTCACTCTGGCCGGCGAACTGGACATCGTCTTCCTGCCGACGCAGGCCGCATGGCCATGGCTGAAGGCTAGCGGGCGGGCCAGCGTGATCAATTTCGGCAGCGCGAACGCGCGTCATGCTCTGGAAGGCTCACCGGCGCTGGCGCATTGCGCGGGCAAGGGCGGCGTGCTGGCCATGACCCGTCAACTGGCGATGGAGGGCGCGCCGCATGGCATTCGCGCCAACACCATCGCGCCGGGCTTCATCCGCACGGAGGCCACCGCGCGCCACCTCGATCAGGACCCGACGTTTCGCGACAAGGTGCTGGCCAAGAACATGCTCAAGCAGCTTGGAGAGCCGCAGGATATCGCCTGGGCCGCTGTCTGGCTGGGCAGCGATGAGGCGCGCTATGTCACGGCAGGGGATTTCCCCGTCGATGCCGGTTGCACGGGCTGGTAGGCTTTCACCCGGAGGTTGAGGCCCTCGGCGGTTCGGCCAGAAGCCGCGCACCGGGCCCCTCGGCTGACAGCGCATCGCCTGGGTTGCGCAGCGGGCAGTCCTCCAGCGACAGGCAGCCGCAGCCGATGCAACTGTCGAGCTGATTGCGCAACTGGATCAGGCTGGTGATCCGCTCATCCAGCATGGCGCGCCATTCGCGGTTGAGCGCATCCCATTGTGCCGCCGTGATGGGGGTGGACTGATAGCGGTCCATATGTTCCTTGATCAGCGCCAGCGGCAGGCCCGCGCGCTGGGCGACGCGGATGATCGCCACACGGCGCAGCACGCGCCGACCATAGCGGCGCTGATTGCCGGTGGTGCGCCAGCCTTCGATCAAACCCTTTTTCTCGTAGAAATGGATCGTCGAGACGGGCACGCCGCTGCGTTGAGCCACTTCGCCCACGGTCAGGGAGGGATGTGCGTTCAGTGTGGTATTCCTTATCCAATGTTCAGGTTTGATAGGGGGTGTCGCCTCATCATCCAATCAGAAAAACTTGGAGGAAAAATCGGAAATTCCGATCTTGACCTCAAGTTTGGTTGAGGTTGTATGGAGCGTGTCGGCCTGCTTCCCGGCAGGCCCCTCTGCCCCGGCGGAGGCATCCTGAGGAGGCCGACATGATCCTGTTCTACCAACCGCTCAACCCGCAGACCTGCCCCAACTTGCAGGTTTGGCGGCGCGAAACGGTCACTGTCGAGACCTCGGGATCGCCCAAAGCGATAGCCGATAGCTCCAGCCGGGGCGCAGAGCGGTGACGGCTGTGGAGGAGAACAGGCAAGGCGCGCCCCTGCGGATCATGGCGATCACAGCTCTGGGCCTGATCGTCCTGCTGGGCGGATTGTTCGCATGGCGCATGATGCGCAGCCGCAACCATCAGGAATGGCAGCAGCAGGCCGTGCCGGTCGCCGCCGTCGAGGTGCTGCCGCGCGAGGTCCCGGCATCGATCGAAGCAGTGGGCGCCCTGACCGCCGTGCGCGAGGTGGTGCTCTCGCCCGAAGTGGCCGGGCGCATTTCCGCGATCCGCTTCGCCGCCGGGGATCGGGTGAGTGCCGGCACGCTGCTCGTGCAGCTTTATGACGGGCCGGAACAGGCCGACCGTCAGGCCGCGGCCGCCAAGGCCGGTTTCGTTCAGGCACAATTCGACCGTTCACAGGGGCTGGCATCGAGCGGCGCGGAATCGCGCGAATTGCTCGAACAGCGCCGTGCCGACCGTGATCAGGCTGCCGCCGCCGTCCGCCAGATTGAGGCAAGGCTGGTGCAAAAACAGGTGCGCGCGCCCTTTGCCGGTCAGATCGGCATCCGCCGGGTCAACCTTGGGCAATATCTCAACCCCGGTGACACGGTGGCGACGCTGACCGCGCTGGACCAGCTTTATGTCGACTTCGCCGTGCCTCAGCAGGAACTGACCCGGTTGAAGCCGGGCATGCAGCTTGCCGTGACCAGCGATGCCTTTCCAGGCCGCAGCTTCACCGCCCGCGTCAATGCCGTGGAGCCCGCCATCGGCAAGGATACGCGCAATGTGACGGTGCAGGCGCAACTGGCCAATCCGGACCTCGCTTTGCGCCCCGGCATGTATGTCACCGCCGCTCTGGCCCTGGCGCCGCATAAGGATGCCTTGCTGGTGCCCGCCACCGCGATCCAGACCTCGGCGCAGGGCGACAGCGTGATCGCCATTCGCGGTCAGCATGCGAAGACCGGGGGCAGCGCGGAGGTCGTCCCCGTGCAGACCGGCGCGCGCATGGGCAATGCGGTGATCGTTACCAGCGGGCTGCGCGCGGGCGACGTTATCGTCGCGGACGGCCCGTCGCGGGTTCAGCCGGGCGCGCAGGTCAAGGTCGTGCGCCATGTTTCGCAGGAGGGGCGCTGAGATGGCCTTCACAGACCTGTTCATTCGCCGCCCGATCCTCTCCATCGTGGTCAGCCTGCTGATTTTTCTGGTGGGGCTCAGCGCGGTGTTCGCGCTGCAGATCCGGCAATATCCGCGCATGGAAAGCGCGACGATCACCATCGATACCGCGCTGCCCGGCGCCACGCAGGATGTGATGCAGGGCTTTGTCACCACGCCCATCGCGCAATCCATCGCGACGGCGGCGGGGATCGAATATCTCACCTCCACCTCGACGCAGGGCAAGAGCCATATCGCCGCCAAGCTGGTGCTGAACGCCAATGCCGACCGGGCGATGACCGATATTCTCGCCAAGGTGCAGCAGGTGAAATACCGCCTGCCCAGCGGTGTGACCGATCCGGCGATTGCCAAGATCACCGATGGCGCTTCGGCGGTACAATATCTGGCCTTCACCAGCGACCGTCTGTCCTCATCGCAGATCGCTGATTTCGTGAACCGCGTGGCACGGCCGCTGATTACCTCAGTACCGGGCGTGGCTTCGGCCGAGATCAGCGGCGGTGCGCCTCTGGCCATGCGTATCTGGGTCGATCCGGTAAAGCTGACCGGGCGCGGCATGAGCGCCAGCGATATCGGCAATGCCCTGCGCGCCAACAATGTGCAGGCCGCGCCGGGGCAACTCAAGGGCGGCAACACGGCGATCAACATCACGGCGGGTACCGATCTGCGCGATGTCGACTCCTTCCGCCAGATGGTGGTGAAAAGCGGCGCCGATGACAGCATTGTGCGCCTTGGCGATGTCGCCACGGTGGAGCTGGGCGCGCAGAATTACGATGCGCGCTCGCTGTCCTCGGGCCGCGCGGCGGTCTGCATCGCCATCGCCCCCACGCCCGACGGCAATCCGCTCGAGATCGTGGCAGGCGTGAAGGCGCTGTTGCCGCAGATGCAGCGCGTGGCGCCGCCGGGGCTCAAGGTCATCAGCCAGTTCGACACCGCCCATTTCGTGGAAGCCTCCATCGATGAGGTGGTGCATACCCTGCTCGAAGCGCTGGCGATCGTGGTGGCGGTGATCTTCCTGTGCCTGGGCTCGCTGCGCACCGTGCTGATCCCGGTGGTGACCATTCCGCTGTCGATCCTCGGCGCCGCCGCGCTGATGCTGGCCTTCGGCTTCAGCGTCAACCTGCTGACCCTGCTGGCGATGGTGCTGGCGATCGGTCTGGTGGTGGACGACGCCATCGTGGTGGTGGAGAACATCCACCGCCATATCGAGGAAGGCGCCGGCCCCTGGCGGCGGCGCTGATCGGCGCGCGCGAAGTGGCGGGGCCGGTGATCGCCATGACCCTCACGCTGGCGGCGGTCTACGCGCCGATCGGCCTGATGGGCGGGCTGACCGGCGCGCTGTTCCGCGAGTTCGCCTTGACGCTGGCCGGCGCGGTGGTGGTATCCGGCGTGGTCGCGCTGACGCTGTCGCCGGTGATGAGTTCTCTTCTACTGCCGGCCAAACAGAGCGAAGGGCGCGTGGCGCGCGCCGCCGAGTGGTTCTTCGGCGGCCTGACGCGGCGCTATGCGCGCGCGCTGGATTTCTCGCTGCACCACCGTTGTCGGCGCGCGGCGCGGTGTTGCTGGCGGTGCTGGTGATGATGGCCAGCCATTGTCGTCTTCTTCACCGGATGCCGCAGCGCGAACTGGCGCCGACCGAGGATCAGGCCATCGTACTGACCGCGATCAAGGCGCCGCAGCACGCCAACCTGGACTATGTCGAGCGTTTTGCGTACAAGCTGGACGAGGTTTACAACCGCATGCCGGAAACCGAAAGCCGCTGGATCATCAACGGCAGCGACGGCACCGCGTCCGGCATCGGCGGCATCAACCTGACGCTGTGGCAGGCGCGCCAGCGCTCGGCGTCGGCCAGATCCAGGCCGAGATCACCGGCAGGAGCGCTGCGGTCACCGGCGTCTATGCCACCGCCTTTCAGGACAGTCCCCTGCGCTGCCGGGCTCCACCGGCGGGCTGCCGGTGCAGATGGTGCTGCGCTGCGCCGCAGGACTACCCGGAGCTCTACCGCACCCTGGAAGCGATCAAGCGGCGCGGCATGGGGCAGCGGCCTGTTTCGCCTTGGTGGACAGCGATCTGGCCTACGACAGCCCGCTGGCGGAGGTGCGATCGACCGTGCCAAGGCCAACAGCCTGGGCATCCGCATGGAGCGACATCGGCGAATCGCTGGCGGTGCTGGTGGGCGAAAACTACGTCAACCGCTTCGGCATGGACGGGCGCTCCTACGATGTGATCCCGCAGGTCCCGCAGGACAGGCGCCTGACGCCCGACAACCTCGGCGCTTTCTATGTGAAGTACGTTCGCACGCAGGACAATACGCTGGTGCCGCTCTCCACCGTGGTGTCGGTGGCCGTTAAGGTCCGCAGCCCAACAAGCTGACCCAGTTCAACCAGCTGAACGCGGCCACGCTCTCGGCCATCCCGGCGCCCGGCGTGACGATGGGCCAAGCGGTGGACTTCCTCGAAGGCCGCAGCCTCTGCCTCCGGGCATGAGCGTCGACTGGCTCGGCGAACCGCCGCCAATATGTGCAGGAAGGCAACCGGCTGACCGTCTCCTTCGCCTGTCGCGCTGGTGGTGATCTTCCTGGTGCTGGCCGCGCAGTTCGAGAGCCTGCGCGATCCGCTGATCATCCTGGTCACCGTGCCGCTGTCGATCTGCGGCGCGCTGGTGCCGCTGTGGCTGGGCTACGCCACGCTGAACATCTACACCCAGATCGGGCTGGTGACCCTGATCGGGCTGATCAGCAAGCACGGCATTCTGATGGTCGAGTTCGCCAACGAACTGCAGATGCATCAGGGGTTGACGCGGCGCGCCGAGGCGATCGGCGCCAGGCCGCCGCCGTGCGCCTGCGCCCGGTGCTGATGACCACCGCGGCGATGGTGGCCGGCCTGGTGCCGCTGCTGTTCGCCAGCGGCGCCGGCGCGGCCAGCCGCTTCGCGATCGGCATCGTGGTGATCGTGACCGGCATGCTGGTGGGCACGCTGTTCACCCTGTTCGTGCTGCCCACGGTCTACACGCTGCTGGCCGGTGATCATCGGCGCAAGGAGGCCCACCAGCCCACCGTGGACGCGCAGGAAGGGGAGATGGCCCATGCGTAAGAGCTTGTTCCCGGCGTTTCTCGCCACGCTGCTGGCCACCGCCTGCACGGTTGGGCCGGACTATCATCGATCGGTTGCGGCCCTTCCAAAGGGCGGCCAGTTCGTGACCAAAGGGCAGGGCATCGATCCCGCCGCGCCTCTGCCCGACGACTGGTGGCGGCTGTACCGCGATCCGGTGCTGGATGGGCTGATCGCTCAGGCCTTTGCCGCCAACACCGATCTTCGGGTGGCGGCGGGCAATCTGGCCAAGGCGCGCGCGGTTCTCTCCGAAGCAAGGTCGGCGCGGCTTCCGGGCACCAGCCTGTCCGCAGGCGGCGGCTATGGCAACACCGTCAGCTTTGGCAGCGGGCAGGGCGGCTCGGCTCAGATCGGGGAGGGGCAGGGCTTTGGCAACGCCTCGGGCTCGCTGTCGTGGGAGGTCGACCTGTTCGGCCGCATCCATCGCAGCATCGAGGCCGCCCGTGCCGATGCCCAGGCCGAGGAGGCCGCGCGCGATGGCGTACGCGTGCTGGTCGCCGCCGAGGTGACGCGCTCCTATCTGGCGGCCTGCGCGCAGGGCCATGCACTGGCGGTCGCGCGGGATTCCGCGCAGGTGGCCCAGCAAAATCTCGATCTGGTAATGGCACAGGAAAAGGCCGGTTCCGTCGCGAATTTCGATGTGGAGCGCGCCGCCGCCGCCGCCGCGACAGCCCGCGCCGCTCTGCCCGCTTTCGAGGCGCAGCGGCAGGTGGCCCTCTTCGAACTGGCGGCTCTTCTGGGCCAAACGCCCGATGCCATTCCTCAGGCAGCGCAGGGGTGCGCTATCCCCCCCACCCCCACCTCTGTGCTGCCGGTCGGTGACGGCGCCGCTTTGCTGCGGCGTCGTCCCGACCTCCGTGAAGCCGAGCGGCGCCTTGCCGCCGACACCGCACGCATCGGTGTCGCCACGGCTGACCTCTACCCCAAGGTCAGTCTGGGCGGCTTCCTCGGCTTTCTGCGCAGCGAAACGGTGACGGGCAGCAATTCCCTCTCCTATTCGCTGGGCCCGGCGGTCTCCTGGTCCTTCCCGAACATCGCGGCCGCCCGCAGCCGGGTGAAGCAGGCCAAAGCGCAGGGCGATGTCGCGCTGGCAAGTTTCGATGGCAAGGTGCTGACGGCGCTGAAGGAGGTCGAACAGGCCCTGACCTGCGTGGAAACCGGGCAAAAGCGGCTCGACGATCTGGCCGAGGCGCAGGCGCGCGCCGAGCGGGCATGGCAATTGGGCGACCGGCGTTACCGGGCCGGTTCGATCTCGCTGCTCGATATGCTGGTGGTGCAGGGGGCGATGCTCGATGCGCGCTCTGCCCATGCGGCGGCGCTGACCCAGCTTTCGTCGGACCGGGTCGATCTGTTCAAGGCGCTTGGCGGCGGATGGCAGAGCGTACCGCCTGCCTTGTGATCCTGTCCTGTCGGGGCGGGCCTCTGTCGCCCGCCTCGACAGTCAGGACACGACATCGATGATCACCCTTCTGTAGCGGGTCAGGCGTGGTGTGCCATGGTCGGTCACCGCAAGGATGACATGGATGGTGCCCGTGCCGGGCGGTACGGTGCGGTCGGCCTTCACAGTCAGCCAGGCTTTGGGCTGGTCGCTGTTCTGGACCGGCAGTTTGACCCCGCTGCTGTTGAAGCTCATGCTGCGGGTGCCGGGCTCCTCATAGACGAACCAGTCATAGGAGAGGGCATCGCCATCGGGATCGCTTGATCCTTCCGCGCTTAGATCCACGCGCTGGCCGATATGGGCGGTGATGCGGTCGGGCATACCCAGATGCGGGACCGGTGGATGATTGGCCTGAGCATAGGGCTTGACCGTCCAGTCCATGCGCGCGGCAAAATCATTCTGGAAGGCCGAGCGCCAGCGCCAGATCGTGGCATATTGGTCATCATGCCACTGGCCGTCATGGCCTAGAACCTCATCGCTGGCATCGGTCCAGATCGGGCGGGTTTCGGGGGCGAGGAACCATTTGCGCATCGGGGGCGTGTAGAGCTCATAGCGGCCGCCCCAACCGCCCCAGTCGGGGTGATCCGGCGCGTTGAGGCCGTTGCTCAGCAGATAAAGGAAGGAGGGCGTGTCCCCCTCCATCTGATACTTCCAGTCGGGATATTCGTCGGAGAGCGGCCCCTTGCCGCGAATGTTGCGGTGGCCCCATTCGTTGGTGACCAGCGCGTAATCGCCCCCGGCAAAGCGGCCATGGAAGGTGTCGCCGCTGATGCCGATCCATGTCGATTTATGGAAGGTGGCGCCGGGGCTGACGATGTAGAACAGCTTTGGAAATTCGCGGCGTATCCAGGGCCCGCTGTCGTCCTGATCCGATATGGCATAGACGCGCAGCTTGGCCACAAAGCGGTCGAGGTCTACTTTCGAGCGCGTCTGCCGCACCTTCCACAGCGCCTGAGCCAGCGCATTGGGCCCGCCCCAGACGGTGACCCACAGTGGCCTTGCATCATGGCGGTCCACGGCATGGATCAGCAAATCCGAGCCTTGCGTGTCTTTCCCGGCGCCGACGCCCGCCATGCCATCGAGGTCCGACCCTCGGGCGATCAGGGGCTGCAGGGAGGTGGCAGCGGGAAACCCGCGCTCATGCTGTTCCAGATTGTCGCGCACCTTGGCGTAGGCGCTTACGACATGGCCGATCAGTTCCGGGAAGACGCCATCGGCATTGCGGGTCGCCACCAGCCCCTCAATGTCGAACTGGTTGGCATAGGTCATCAGCCGCACCATAGACATCTTGTCGTCGGGATCGCTGCCGATATCGGTGGTGACGAAGAGGCGGATTTTTTCGGGTTGGGGGTCGGCCCTACCTGTCTGCGCTGTCGCCACTTGTCCCGCGATGGCGGTGCAAAGCATGGCCGCCAAGATCATTCTCGCCAATCTCGCCATCATCCCCACCCGCGCCATCTTGTTGCTGCCACCGGTGTCATCGTTCTTAGATACGGTGGTCGGGCGCTGCAAGCGGGCAATGATCCATGTGTAGGGGAGAGCGGCCCCGGATTGGTCCGCTCACCCCAGTCACAACCTTACTTCTCGGGAATGTTCTTGAGCTGCTGATCCACCGTCGGCATGTTCACAAAGGGCTTGCCCGCCTGATGCGCGGCCTGCTTGGCCGGGCTGTCGGGCAGGATATCGTCGAGACGGTCGACGCGGTTGGGCTCGACCAGCCATTCCTGCGGGAAAGGCGCAGCGCCGGTGCCGTTGATATTGCGCCGCACCGCGCCGATCGACTGGCGCTCGGTGAAGGGGATCGCATGCTTGCCCTGGCGGTTGGCCAGTTGCTGGAACAGCGCCTTGCGCAGCGCCATCTTGTCGGAAAGATGCGCCGGATCGTCGGCCAGATTGTGCATCTCGGTCGGGTCGGCGCCGATGTCGTAAAGTTCGTCGCGGTCATAGATGCCGTGATACTGGATGTATTTCATGTTGCCGCGCGTGATGGCAAAGGTGGTGGGGGTTTCGGGGAAGCTCCATTCCCAGTAATATTCGTAGATGAAGTCGCTGGGCTTCCAGTCGGCGGGCTTGACGCTGCCGTTGATCAGGCCCCAGGCGTCCTGTCCCTCGAACTGCTTGGGCATGGACTTCACCCCCGCGATGTCGAGGAAGGTCGGCGCGAAATCCAGCCCGCGCACGCGCCCCGGATTGACCACGCCCGCCGGCACCGTGCCTGGCTCCCACATCACCAGCGGCACGCGCTGCGAGGCCTCATAGGCGGCGCGCTTGTCGATCAGCCCATGGTCGCCGACCATAAAGCCATTGTCGCTGGTGAAGACGACCAGCGTGTCCTTCTCCAGATGGTTGGCCTTCAGATAGGCCATGATGCGGCCAAGGCTGTCATCCACGCCCGAGAGCGTGCCATAGTAATACTTCAGATACTCCGTCATCTTCATGTCGGAATTGTAAAAGAAATCGATGCCGTGCCAGGTGTTGCGCTGATCATAGACCCAGCGCGGCTTGCCCTTGTAGTTCTCGGGCGTGTTGGCCCAGCTTGCAGGCAGGGTGAACTGCGTCTTGTCGTACTGATGCACATAGCGCGGCGGTGGCAGGGGATCGGAATGCACCGCCTTATGCGACAGATAGAGGAAGAAGGGCTTCTTCGGGTCACGCTCTTTGGTCAGCCAGTTCATGGCGTAATCGGTCAGCTCGTCGGTGATATAGCCCTTTTGCGCCACCTCCTTGCCATCGACATTGAGCATGTTGCTCTTGCCCGCCGCGATGGCGGCCGGAGGCAGGTCGGTCTGGGGGAAATAGTGCCCCTGTCCCTTGAAGCTGACCCATTTGTTGAAGCCGGGGCGGGGGGCATCGGTGTCGTTGCCCATATGCCATTTGCCGAAAAAGGCGGTCTGATAGCCGGCCTGCTGCAGATAGGCGGGGAAGAAGGTCAGTCCCTCTTCGGTCGAATTGTTGTTGTCGACCACGCCGTGATTGCGCGCTGTCATGCCGGTGAGAATGCTGGCGCGCGCCGGGCTGCACAGCGAGGAGGTGGTGACGCCATTGGGAAAATAGGTGCCCTGCGCCGCCATCGCATCGATGTTGGGCGTGTGCAGCAGGCCCTTGGGCTGCAGGAAGCCCATGCCATCGAAGCGCAGATCGTCCACCAGCACGAAGATGATGTTGCGCGGATGCTGCGCGGCGGGGGCCGAGGCCGGTGCGGGCGTTGCCGCCGGCGCCTGAGCCAATGCTCCCTGAGCGAACAGGGCTGCGGCGGCAAAGGTCGCGGCGGCGTTCAGCAAGGTTTTTCGCAGCAAAGGCATCGCGCAGGGTCCTTATGGTCAAAAGGCTGGTGATCAAAAGACCGGGCGACGTCTGAGCGCCGCCCGGCAGGCAGGGTAAGTCAAACTGTCAGGTCAGGGCTGGCATCGCCGTGAAGCGTCCGAGCCGGCAGCGCGCCGATCCGCGCATACCTCTCTTTCCCTCCCGTTTCCGCCAGTTTTCCTGGATGTGCCTAGAAAATACCATCGATGGTATTTTGTCAATCAAAAAGACTGTCGATGGAATGAAATGGGGCGGGAAGCCTTGTTCTGGCGCTGGTTCTGGCCTAGCATGGCGCCATGCTTAACGATCCGATGCGCGCCGTCTGCCGCACTCTGTCTGGCGGAAGGTAGAACTTCATGGCGACCATCAAGGATGTCGCGGCGCGGTCGGGGATCTCGATCAAGACGGTGTCACGTGTGCTCAACGGCGCCGACACGGTGCGGCCAAACATTCGCGCCAAGGTCGAGCAGGCCATCCGCGAGCTGCAATATCGCCCGGCTCTGGCGGCCAGACAGTTGGTGACGGGGCGCAGCTTCATCATCGTCCTGCTGGTGCCCGACACGGCGCATTGGTACTACTCGATGATGGTGCAGGCGATGGCACAGGCCTGCCGTTCGGTCGGCTGGCATCTGGTCGTCGAGACCTTCGACCGCCAGGCGCTGGAGGAGGATGAGCATTGGAGCATCGGCCTGTCCTGCGATGCCGATGCGGTGATCGTGCTGCCGCCATGGTCGGACCATCCACGCATGCTGCCATCGCTTGAAAGGCTGGGCCTTCCTGCCGTGCGTATCGCGGGGCGGGTGCCGGGTTATGGCATGCTGCTCAAGGTGCATGACCGCGATGTCGCGCGCCAGTTGGTCGAGCATCTGATTGCGCAGGGGCATCAGCGGATCGCCATGATCGCCCCGCCATCGGATCAACTCTCTTCCGAGGAGCGTCATCTGGGCTATCGCGACGCGATGGCCGCGGCGGGGCTCGATGTTCCGGACGCCTTCGTCTTTCGTAGCACCATGCTCTTCGAGAGCGGCGCGGAAGCCTTTCGCCAGTTGATGTCGCTACCGGTGCGCCCCACCGCCTTTTTCGCGGTCAACGATGCCACAGCGCTGGGCGCGATGACCACCGCGCTAAGGCTTGGTTTTCGCGTGCCTCAGGATCTTGCCTTCGCCGGTTTCGACAATTCCCCGGAGAGCCGCTACGCCTTCCCCTCGCTGACCACGGCGGATCAGCCCTTTGAGCAGATCGCCCGTCAGGCCGTGCTGATGGCCATCGGTCGCGATGAGGAACAGGTGGAGACGCCCCGGCGGATCATCCTGCGGGAATCCAGCCAGAGCGCCCTCTGATCGCGGGCGGCCCTTACCCCCAGAACCCCTCTGCCGCAGGCCATAGCTGGCCATCGCGCAGAGGCATGGCGCCGGGGCGATCCTCGACCATCAGCATGGCGCCATCCAGATCGGCAAAGTCCGATTGCGCGCCGATCAGCATGGCGGGGGCAATCGACAGGGATGAGGCGGTCATGCAGCCCGTCATCACGCCAAAGCCCATGGCGCGGGCGTCGCGCAACATGGTCAAGGCCTCGGTCAGGCCGCCGGTCTTGTCCAGCTTGATGTTGACTACCTGATAGCGCCCGACCAGTGCCGGAAGATCCTCTGTGGTGTGGCAGGCCTCATCGGCGCAGATCGGCACCAGCGGGGTGATGGTGGCCAGCGCCTCGCTTTGCGCGGCGGGGATCGGCTGTTCGAGCAGATCGACGCGCAGTACGGCCAGTTCAGGCAAAGCCTCCACCAGCAGGGCGGGAGACCATGCCTCATTGGGGTCGACGATAAGCCGGGCTGCGGGCGCGGCATGGCGCACGGCGCGGATCTGTTCCAGCGGCGCCTGCGCATCGACCTTGATCTTGATCAGCGAGGCCTTGCCCAGAGCCTTTGCCTGCGCCGCCATCGCCTCGGGCGTGTCGAGCGTGACGGTCAGCGCTGTGGGCAGAGAAGGGGGCGTGGCGATGCCCAGACGCTCCGCCACGCCGATGCCCGAGAGCTTCGCTTCCAAATCCCACAGCGCGCAGTCCAGCGCATTGCGTGCCGCGCCGGGGGGGAGCAGGCGTTGTACCTGGGCGCGGTCCAACGCTTGGCCCTGCAATACCCCCAGTTGCGCCATCACGCTTGCACAGTTTTCCTGATAGCGGCCATAGGGCACACATTCCCCGCGCCCGACCATGCCGCCCTGAGCCAGTTCCACCACCACCACATCGGCACTGGTCTTAGCCCCGCGCGAGATGCGGAAGGGGCGGGACAGCGGCAGGCTTTCGCTGTAGAATGTCATCTGCGGCATCATGGCGATATGGTCCGGTCTCAAGCAGAAGGCGGCGGTTTTTGGTACCGCCATAGGGTTCAGGCGCCCGTCGCGCTCAGCACGGTGCGGGCGGCGGCATGCTTGTCGACGGCCTCGGTCGAGAACAACATCGGCTGCATCTGCCCGGCGATCCATGGCTCATAAAGGTCCTGCCGATGCGGAGAACGCGGATCGGCGCTTTGCCCCGGCAGGTTGAGGAACACGCTGTTGTCCCACCCGCCCACATCCACCACCATCAGATAGCTGGCCCCGCCCGCCACGTTGAAGCTGCCGCCGGGGCGATACCAGCGGGCCATCACGGTGCTGGTGTCGCCTCCGGTGCCTGCTGTGTCGATGGGCGGGAAGGCCTTGGCGATGGCGGGAATAGCCGCCAGGGGATGGGTGATGCTGACCTTGTGCAGCTTGTCCCAGCGCCAGCTTGAGGGATCGTCGCCCAACGCCTTGCGCGCCGCCTGCCATGCCTCGCCCAGCGCCTGATCGAGCATCCTTGCGCGCAAGGCGGCAGGGTCCGGCCCGAGACGCGGATCGGGCTGTTCCAGCAGGGTAAGCAGAGCCTCGCTGTCCACCAGCGGCACCAGCTTGCGCAGGTTTTCCGGCACCAGTGTTTCGAGCAGGTGATGCTGTATGGCGCTGACCAGCATTTCGTATAGCGCCGGCGCACCCTTGTCGCCGGCAATCCGGCCGTCCCAACCGCGCAGCATGGCCAGCGCCAGACCGGCATCACCCTCCGCCTGAGCCGGCAGCAACGCCAGCAGGCGGCGCGCGGGCTCGGAATAAATGTCATGTTGCAAGGCCACGCTGTCAGCGATGGTCTGGCGGGGCTTGGCGGGCAACACCGCCTCGATGCGATGGTAGCGGAAGGGCGCCGAGAAGCTGTGCGCCATCGGGCCGGTATAGCCCTCGGGCACATTGTCCTGATTGGCCGAGGCGAACCAGCCAGCTTTGGGATTCAGGATGCTGGGCATATCCGCCACGGCGCGGATGCCCTGCCAGTCGAAGCTGCCGTCGCCGGGGACGGGCAACAGTCCGTTGTGGCCCTTGCGCTCGGGCGCGTAGCCGATGGCGTGCCAGCCGGTGTTGCCGCTGGTGTCGGCGTAATGCAGATTGGTGGGCGGCGGATGATGGGCGACGGCCCGGATCAGGCTGTCCCAATCCTGCGCCAGATTGATGGCTACCATCGATCCCATCGTGGATCCGCCCTCGCCCAGATGGACGCTGGCAATCGCCACCGCGCGGTTATGAGCCGGATCATGCCGGGTAACCGGGCCATGGACCGAGCTGCGCAGGGTGATCTGGCGCGGCGGGGCTCCGGCGATGGCAATGCTGTCCTCATGCCTTTCGAACCGGCGCCAGCCGCCGTTGTGGCGGTATTGCTCGGGATCGTCGGGGTTGAGGGTGAGGATGAAGACATCCTCCTGATCGATATGGAAATTGGTGCGGCCAAAGGCGAAGCGGTCGGTATGTCCCTGCATGATGCCGGGCAGCCCCGGAGCCCCCGCTCCGATCAGATCGAGCCCCGGCGCAGTAAGATGCGCGACATGGCGCGGCGCAAAGCCACCAATGCCGATATGCGGATCATTGGCCAGAATGGGCCGCCCGCTGGCGGTGTGCGCTCCGGCCAGCGTCCAGGCGTTGCTGCCTGCATTGGCATTGTCTGTGCGGCGCCCGGCCTCATCGACCAGCGAGCCGAAGGGCAGGCCCTTGGCCGCCTTGTGCAGGATGCCCAGATCCTCCGGCGAGATTGCGGCCAGATCGAGCCCCGGCGCCGGGGTGAAAGGCGCGGGCGGGCGCAGCGGCGCGCAGATCGCATCCAGATCGAGCCGCCCGGCATGGGCCAGAGCGGCGCGGCGGATCTTTTCCTCCAGATTGCCCACGGCGATGTCGCGTCCGGCCATCAGGTCGCGCGCGTCCCAGTGCAGCGGGCGGAGTTTGAGGATGCCATATTCCAGCGGCAGCAGGCTGGGGTCGGCCTCGCATTCGGTGATGCGGGCATTCACGCCGCTGACATAGGCTTCGAGGCAGCGGCGCGTTTCTTCTCCCAACGCGGCCAGTTCAGCCTCGAGATCGCCGCGATAGCGCAGCAGGTGAGAGGCTTCGTCATGGTCGGCGAAAGGTGCGCCAAAGCTTTCGGCAAGGCGGCCCGTGCGGCGGCGATAGTCCAGATCGATGGCGAAGAGGTGATCGCGCGCCACCACATAGCCCTGACCGAAAAAGGCGTCTGCCTTGCTGGTCGCGCGGATATGGGGGACGCCCAGATGGTCGTCGATGATCTCGATCCGGCCTTGCGCTCCGGGCACGTTGCGGCGCGCGGCAAGGGGCAGCGAACGGGCCAGAGCAGGGCTGCACATGACGGTTTCCAATGTTGCCAGAGCGATGGAAGAACGCAGGAGCCTGCGGCGATTGATGCGAAACATGAACAATCCCGGTGGTTGGAGCGCCCGGACCGACCTTGCCTTGGGGGGAGGGGAAGGCCCGGACGCTCGCTTCAGGGGGGAGGCACAGGGTAGGGCGGGCGGCCCGCCCTGTGCTATGCTAATTGGTGGCAGCGGTATGCCGCCTGTCTATACTCAATGCGCGGGGCAGGCTTTTGGGGCCGGACGCAGCAGAACACGGCCTGCCAGAGTGCCGGTGTTGGCATCGGACTCCACTGTCAGCCGCCCATTCACATAGAGCTGGCGCACCCCCACGCTGAGTTCGCGCGGATGGACGTAATCGGCACGCGGAGCGTAATGCGCCGGATCGATCACCGCCACATCGGCATAGTAACCCACGCGCAGATAGCCGCGATGGTCCAGTCTGTAGATATCGGCGGTGCGCCCGGTCGACTGGCGGATGAAACTGGCCAGATCGATCACATGGCGTTTCTGCACATATTGGGCGTATTTTTCGGGAAAGGTGGCGAATTGGCGGGGATGGCCGTCAGACCCGTCCGAGCTGGTGACGACCCATGGCTGCTTCATAAACAGATCCACATCGGCATCGATCATGTTGAAGGAGGCGATGGCGCCGCCATAATGCCTGTCGTCGCTGTTGGCGTCCTGCGTGATGATCTTCAGCGCGGCATCGAGAGGGCCCAGGTGCCAGGCTGCGGCCATCTGCTCCAGCGTCTTGCCGGTCCAGTCGAAGCCCGCCGAGATCAGCAGCATCTTGCCCGGCCCGCCCCTGCGGCGCATGTTTTTGTCCATTTCGGCCCGGATGCGGGCCATGGTGGCGGCATCGGCGAAGCGCTCCAGCATCTTTTTCGGTCCGCCATCGACCGACCAGCCGGGCAGCAGCGAAGCCTCAAGGCTCGATCCTGATGCCAGCCACGGATACTGGTCGGCGGTGACATCCTGCCCGGCCTTGCGGGCCGCTTCGATCATGGCGATGACCTGAGGCGCCTGCCCCTGCACATCGACGCCCAGTGCCTTGATATGGGCGAAATGGACGGGCATGCCTGCCTCTCGCCCGATGCGCAGCACCTCCTGCACCGATCCTTTCAGGCCGATGGTGTAGCTGGATTCATCGCGTTGATGCGTGTCGTAAAGGCCGCCGCGGATGGCCGCCTCGCGGGCGACAGCGATCACTTCCTCGGTCTTGGCGAAGCTCTGCGGGGGGTAAAACAGGCCGGTGGAGAGGCCGACCGCGCCCTCGCACATGCCTTTGGCGACCAGCGCCTTCATGCGATCCAGTTCGGCGGCATCGGGTGCGCGGGCGTCCTGACCCAGCACGCGCTGGCGGACCGCGCCAAAACCGATCATCGGCACCAGATTGGTGCCCACGCCGGCCTTGGTGCGCTGCGCGGCATAGTCGGCGATATCGGGCGTGCCATAGCCATCGACGCCCACCAGGATCGTGCTGACGCCTTGCCGCGTCCATGGCGCATTGACCCGCACCGCAGCGTCGGGCGAGAGGATATAGGTGTCGGGATGGCTATGCGCATCGATCAGGCCGGGGCTGACGATCATGCCTTTGGCGTCAACAGTTTGCGTGGCACGCAGCGGGCTGTGCGGGCCGACATAGAGGATGCGGTCGCCCTTGATCGCCACATCGCCCACGAAGGGCTTGCCGGTGCCGCCATCGTAGATCGTGCCGCCCTTGATCACGACATCGGCCTGACCGGATGGCGCGGCAGCGCCTGTCAGCAAGGTGGTGGCCAGCATGAGAGCCGTGAGTTTGAAGCGTTTCATCGCAAGCGGGCCTTTCGCGGGGGGATAGGTTATTGGCTGCGCGCCACGGCGGTGGTGACGGCCAGATTGGCGCTGGCGCTGGCAACGGTGCGGGTCATGTCGAGCAGGCGGTCGAAGGGCAGCACGAAGCCCACCACCAGCGCGCAGCGCTCGGGCGAGACGCCGACCGCCGACATCACCGCGCTCAGCATAAAGAGCGAGGCCGCCGGGATCGGCGCTGTACCGAAAGCGGCGAGCACGCCGGTCAGCAGCACGATGGCCAGCATCGGCAGATCGGGCGTGATGCCCAGCGCCTGAAGCGCGAACATGCTGAGCAGGCCGACATACATCGCCGTGCCATCCTTGCCGATGCTCGCCCCGATGGGCAGCACGGTGGAGGCGACGGCCGGATCGACGCCCAGTCCCTCACGCGAAACCTTCAGCGCGGCGGGCAGGGTTGCCGCCGAGGAAGCCGTGGAAAAGGCGACCAGCAGCGCTTCGGGGATGGCGCGGAAGAAGCGGGTGGGGCTCATGCGGCCCAAAGTCGTCACCAATGGGGCGTGGACCAGCAGCATCTGCGCCACGACGCCCAGCATCACGCCCGCCGCCAGCCAGCCCATATTGGCAAAGACCGCCACGCCGAATTTGGCCACCGCATTGCCGATCAGGGCCAGCACGCCAAAAGGGGTGACCTCCATCACCAGCCGCACCATCTGGAACAGCACCGCATTGGCCGAGCGCAGCCCATGCGCCATCGCGCGGCCCTGCCTGCCCGCTGTCATGGTTGCAAGGCCAAGCAGCACCGAGAAGAAAATGATCGCCAACATATCGCCCTGCGCCAGAGCGGCCAGAATGTTGGTGGGCACGATGGCCAGCAGTTGCTCGCCAAGGCTGGGCGTCGGGCCGAGCGCATGGGGCGGCAACTGCCCCAGCTTGGCGCCGAGGCCGGGATGCAGCACCAGCCCGATCGCCATGCCCAGCGAGACCGCGCAGATGGTGGTGAGCGCAAACAGGCCCAGCGTCCGTGCGCCAACCGCGCCCAGTCGGCGCGGGTCGGCCATGGCAGCCACGCCGCTGGCGATGCTGATCAGCACCACCGGCACCACCAGCATGCGGATCAGCCGCATAAAGAGGTCGCCGATGAAGCTGATGCCGCTGACAAAGCTCGGCGCCGTCAGCCCCAGCAGCACGCCCAGCAGCAGCGCCCCCAGCACTCTTAGCCACAGGGGCCACGCCAGCCAGCGCTTCACGATCACCATGCTTTTCGCTTCCTTGCCCACGCTTGTGTTTTGCGTGTCATCCCGCCTTGCCATCCATTTGACAAGGCCCGCTTTGTCAGGCCGCTTGCACGCCCAGCAATTGGTCGAGAATGTCGCTGACACCCATCGCATAGGGATCGCTGCAGGGCAGGCCCATACGCGTTTCGGTCTCGCGGCAGAGGCGGCGGGCGGCCTCGGGCTCCATCGCCGAGGTGTTGAGCGCAATGCCCACCGCGCGCACCTGAGGGTTCGTCAGGCGGGCAACGCGCAGATTGGCCTCAAGGCAGTCCTCCAGCGCGGGCAGGCCGTAATGGGGCAGGCCGCGCATATGCTGGCGCGCGGGATCATGGCACAGCACCAGCGCATCGGGCTGGGCGCCATGCAGCAGGCCGGTCGAGACCCCGGCGAAAGAGGGATGGAACAGCGAGCCCTGACCCTCGATCAGATCCCAGCCGCCGTCATGGCGCTCGGGGCTGATCTGCTCGATGGCGCCGGAGATGAAATCCGCCACCACAGCGTCCAGCGGCACACCCGATCCGGCGATGAGGATACCGGTCTGGCCGGTGGCGCGGAAATCGGCGGCGACGCCCCGCGCGCGCAGACCTTTCTCAAGGCACAGCGTGGTATACATCTTGCCCACCGAGCAATCGGTGCCCACCGTGAGCAGGCGATTGCCCGCACGCTTGCGGCCATTGCCGACGGGGATATCGGGGCGCGGATCGCGCACATCGTGCAGGCTGCGGCCAAGGCGCTTGGCGGCTTCAACCAGTTCGGGCACATCCTTCAGACGCTGATGCAGGCCCGAGGCGATGTCGAGCCCTGCCTCCATCGCGGCCAGGGCATCGGCCACCAGATCCTCGCCCATGCGGCCCCCGGCATTGGCCACGCCCAGCACCAGAGTGCGCGCGCCTGCCGCCACGCCCTCGGCCAAAGTCTGGCGGGGCAGGCCGAGAGTTAGCGGGCAATCGTCATGGCGGAATTCGCCGGTGCAATCCTGCGGGCGGAAGGCGGCCAGACCTCGGGAAGTCTTGATGCCGATCTCGTCACGCGAATGGCCGATGTAGAGTAGATAGGGAGAAAGGATCATGGCGTGCCTGTTTGCGTAGAAGGTGTGCAAACAAGCCTATCGAGAGCGCGGGGCGGGCACCAATAGCCTTGCTCCCGCACCCTATAGATGGCGGTTATAAGGCGTCGATGATCGCTGTTAGCCTGTCGAGGAAGTCGCTCATGGCCTGCGAGGGCGGGCGGCTCTGCAGGAAGACGGCGTTGATATCATAGGCAATCGCCGGTTGCAGCGGGCGGTAGGAGAGGCCCCTTTCGCGCGCCGCCTCGGCAGTGAAATTGTCGACGATAGCCATGCCGACCCCGGCCTTCACCAGACCAGCGGCAACATAATAGGTGCGCGCCGACACCGTTTCCTGAAGGGTGACGCCCAGCCGCTCCATTTCGCCCGAGAGCAGCCAGCCCAAGGGCCCGGCCTGAACGGGGCTGATAAAGCGCTGGCCGTCCAGACTGTCGAGCGAGAGGCGGGGCGGGGCCTCGGGCATATCCTCCTCGCGGTAGAGGACCACCAGCTCACCCTCGCCGATCACGCGGTGAGCGACAGGCGCGCCGGGTGGGACATGGAAGCTGATCGCCACATCGGTCTCGCGCTCATAGAGTTTGCGCAGGATTTCATCGTGATGCAGCGTTTGCAGGTCGAAGAGCACCTCGCTGTGCTGGCGTAAATAGCTGGCCACCGCCTGAGGGATCAGATCCAGCCCCAGCGAGGGCAGCGCCGACACCCGCAGCACCGCGCCGCGCCCATCGCGCAGATTGCGGCTGGTCTGGCGCAGCGAGCGGACCTTGTCATGCACCTCGGCCACTTCGGCGAAAAGGGCATGGGCATCCTGTGTGGGCACCAGTCGCCCGCGTGTGCGCTGGAACAGTTCGAGGCCCAAAGTCTGTTCGGCATGGCGCAGCACCTTGGAAACCGAGGGCTGCGAGACATTCAGCGCATTGGCCGCGGCGCTGACCGAGCCATGGACATAGACCGCATGGAAGATTTCGATGTGCCGAAAATTCATGAAGGCAGCATGATTGCTCTCAAGTGGTCTGGCGTCAAGTGGTAGCTCTTCCCTTGCAAATGCCGGAATCCTGCACCTTATGCCCTAAGTCTATGGATAACCCAACAATAGGAACGGTCTGGGCGATTGACGGAAACAAGCGGCAGGTGCAGCCTGATACCAATTAAGGACCGGTTCGAAAGATTAGCCGTCCTCGATTGCAACATCATGACCATGGCCGGGCTGGGCAACAGTCAAGGCCATGGCACGCGGATCGGGCGGCACATGCATGACCGCCCGGACGCGAAAACAGGAGGGAGGCTGACGTGAAGGCGCAGGGAACATCAAGCGTGCAGGACTGGAATCCGCCATGGTTTGTGGCGCGGTCAACCTGTTACGAACATTGAGCATGGGGGCTCCGGAAATGAATCGAGCACATAAGCGCATGATTGCCAGCGGTGCGCTGGCGGTGGCCCTGGTATGGGGCCCCACGATAGCCCAGGCGCAGGACAGCACCCCGGCCGGGAGCGACGAGCCCAAGGCCGAAGAACAGGTCAACAGCGACATTCTGGTGACCGGATCGCGCATCGTGCGTTCGGGCTTCCAGTCCCCTACGCCGCTCAATGTGATCGGTGAGACCGAGTTGCGCACCCAGTCGGTCAGCAACAATGTGGCCGATTTCGTCAACACGTTGCCTGCCGTGGCGGGATCGACGCGGCCGGCGAACTCGCGTCTGGCGATTTCCTCGGGTCTGGCGGGCATCAATGCTCTGAACCTGCGCAATCTGGGCACGACGCGCACGCTGGTGCTGCTGGATGGGCATCGCTCGGTGGGGTCGGACATCACGGGTGATGTTGACGTCAACGATTTTCCGCAGGATCTCATCAAGCGGGTCGAAATTGTCACCGGCGGCGCCTCGGCGGCTTATGGTTCGGATGCTGTCTCGGGCGTGGTCAACTTCGTGCTGGACAAGGGCTTCACCGGCCTGCGGATGAATGTTGAATCCGGCTTTAACCAGAAGGGCGATGGCTTCAACTACAAGGGCAGCGTCGCGGCGGGCATGAAGTTTTCAGGCGGGCGCGGCCATGTTCTGCTCGACGGCGAATGGGCGCATAAGGACGGCATTTTCGATGCCAGCAAATATAGCTGGAACCAGAATGGCGACCGCCTGCTCACCAACCCCGGCTATTCTGCCACCAATGGGCAGCCGCAATATCTGGTCGTGACAGGCGCGGGCACCAACAACACGTTGCCCGGCGGCATCATCAACGCTTCGGCGGGCGCCACCGCCAATGCGCTGCGCGGCATCTACTTTGGCGCCAATGGCACGGTCAACCGCTACAATTACGGCACCACCTCGAACACCACCACCTCGGTTGGCGGCAACTGGGCCCTGGCCGATGGCAACCGCCGCATCGGTCTGGACGCGCAGGAAGACCGCCGGGGCGTGTTTGGGCGCACCAGCTTTGAAGTGTCCGATGCGCTCAACATCTATGGTGAGGCCTCCTACAACTGGCACCACACGGTGTTCAATGCGGGCCCTTCGCTGATTTCATCGGCCACCCTGCAGGCAACCAACCCTTACGTGCAGCAGACTTTGGGCAGCCTGCTCACCGGCACCAACACCATCACCGTGGGCAGCTCGAACGCGGGTTTCCCCTATCGCGTCAATGACAACACCCGCAGCGTGCAGCGCTATGTGCTGGGCGGTGACGGCAAGTTCGAATGGCTGGGCAAGACCTTCCGCTGGACCAGCTATGCGCAATATGGCGTGACCAACACGCATGAGATGGAGCGCAACATCATCAACAACGCCAATCTGGCGCTGGCGCTCGATGCGGTGTCGGCTCCGGCGGGCAATGCGCTGGGCGTGGCGGCGGGGACGGTTGTGTGCCGCTCCAGCCTGACCAACACTGGCAATGGCTGTTCGCCGCTCAACATCCTTGGCACCAATGTGTCGAGCGCCTCGGCTTTGGGCTATGTGCTGGGCAACCCCTATCGCAACCAGACCTTCAAGCAGACCGTGGCGGAAGCGAACCTTTCGGTCGATCCCTTCAGCACCTGGGCGGGGGCGGTGTCGCTCTCCACCGGCTTTGCCTATCGGCGCGAGCAGGTCTCGGGCTATGTGCCCTCCCAGTATCAGACCGGCTGGTCGGTGGGCAATTTCCTGCCGACGTTTGGCAGCTATGACGTCAAGGAAGGCTACATCGAAACCGTGGTCCCGCTGGGGATGGGGCTGACCATCAACGGGGCCGGACGTTTCACCGGCTATTCCACCTCGGGCTATGTCACCACCTGGAAGGGCGGCGCCACCTTCCAGCCGATCCATGACATCACGCTGCGCTTCACCCGCTCGCGCGATATCCGGGCGCCCAATCTGAGCGAACTCTATCAGGCGGGCACCTCGCGCACCAACACGCTCAACGATCCTTTCAACGGCAATGCGGTCACCAGCTTCCTGGAGGTGACCACCGGCAACCGCAATCTGAAGCCGGAAATCGCCAACACGCTGACCTTCGGCGGGGTGGTGCAGCCGCGCTTCATTCCGGGGCTGAGCCTGTCGACCGACTATTACGACATCCAGATCAGCGGCGCGATCGGTCAGGTCTATTCGCAGGAGATCGTCAACCGCTGCTACAACGGGCTGACGGCCTATTGCTCGGCGATCACGCGCACGCCCAATGGGGTGACGCAGTTGACGGTGAACCTCAGCCCCTTCAACTTCTCGACCATCCATGCTCGCGGCATCGATTTCGAGGCGTCGTATCAACTGCCGCTCAGCCGCATTTCGCTGCCGGGTGAACTGTCGCTGCGCGGCATGGCCACGAAATATCTGAAGGATTACATCAACAACGGTATCGACCGGCCCATCGATTATGTCGGCTCGATGAGCGATGGCGTGCCGCAGTGGATCTATCGCTTTGCGGCAACCTATACGCTGAAAGACTTCACCAGTGCGCTGGTGGTGCGCGGCGTCTCGCCCGGCACGATCAGCAACAGCTATGTCCAGTGCGCCAGCGGCTGCCCGGCCAGCACCACCTCCTACCCCACCATCGACCAGAACCATGTCGGCGGGGCGACCTATCTGGACCTTTCGCTCTCGCGCAAGGTGCCGCTGGGCCGTTCCTCGCTGGAGGTCTATTTCAACATCACCAACCTGCTCGACAAGGATCCGCCGATCGTCGCCAGCGGCGGTCTTTCGACCACCGGCAGCTATTTCGATCTGCTGGGTCGCAGCTTCCGCATGGGGCTGCGCCTCCAGCTCTGATCCTGCCTCGGGCAGAGTGGAAAGGCCGGGGCACCGCAGGAGGGTGGCCCGGCCTTTCTTTATGGGGGTGTTCAGTCTGGCGCGAAGGCCGCGATCACCGCATCGCCGGTGGCGGGGCGCAGGGTAAAGATGCCGCTGTCAAAATGACGCGTGGGGTGGACGCGGTTGGTCAGCAGCGTCCAGGCCAGCCCCTTCTCGAAATCGACCCAAAGCCCGGTGCCGGTAAAGCCGGTGTGGCCGATGGTGGCGCGTGAGCAGATCTCCCCGCCCGACCAGCCGGGGAAGGCATGCTCCCAACCGGCGGTGCGGTGATGGGCGTAGGGGGTGCTGATGGCCGAAAGCCCGGCCTCCGACATGCCCGAACCGTCCAGCAGGCTCAGCGCGAAATCCAGCACGCCATCCACCGTGCCGAACAGCCCGGCATGGCCCGCCGCTCCGCCCAGCGCATAGGCGTTTTCATCATGCACCTGCCCCTTCATGATCTGCCCGCGCCACATGCAATGCTCGGTGGCGACACTCATCGCGGGGTCGGGATGGAAGGTGAGCCCCGGGGGCAGGGGCAGCGTATCGAAAGGCTGGCCGGTGATGCGCTCGATGGCGATGCCCAGCAGGATGTAGTTGATGTCCGAATAGACCGGCGGCCCAGCTTTCCATTCGCGTTGCAATACAAAGGCCTTCAGCCGCGCCGGATCGTCGCCATAGGTGTAGATCGGCTCGACGGCGGGGAAATGGGTGTGATGCGTCAGGCAGTCGCGGAAGGTGATGCGGCGTTCCGGAGCATTCAGCACATCATATTGCCGCAGATCGGGGATGGCGGTGATGATCGGCGCATCCAGATCGATAAGCCCTTCGTCGGCCAGCTTCAGCACGGCGGTGGTGGTGGCGATCACCTTGCTGACCGAGGCGAGATCAAACCAGTGTTCGCGGGTCAGCGCCTCGGGCTCGGGTTCGCGCGCGGCCAATCCCGCCCAGCGCACGGCGCGGCTACCATCGGCGCGCACCACGCCCAGCGTGGCGCCGGGGATCAGCCCCTGCGCCACGCTGGCGGCGGCGGGGGCGAAGGCGGCGTCGATCATCGTGTCACTCATAGGTCTGTGGCCATTCGCGGTTTGAGGCGGGCAAGAAAGGGCAAAAAGATCAACGGCGCCAGCGTCAGCGTGCCCGAAATGATGAAAATGCCATCATAGCCGATCACCTTGGTCAAGGCCCCCGCCGCTCCCGCGATCAGGCGCGGCAGCAGAAAGGCGAAACCGGAAAAGAAGGCATATTGCGACCCGGCATAGCGCGGGTTCACCAGCAACGAGAGATAGACGACAAAGACCGTCCCCTCGAACCCATGGCCGAACTGCTCAAGCCCCGTGGCGACATAGAGCACCCAGGGCGCCACCGGCATATGGTACAGCCATACAAAGCTGTAATTGCCGATGGCCGAAAGGCTGGCGCCGATCGTCAGCGAGAGGCCATAGGGCCAGCGCGTCACCATCCATCCCGCCAGCGCCACACCCGCCATGCTGGTGACCAACGCCACCCAACTGTCGGCCAGCCCGACCTGAGTTAGCGTATAGCCCACCGCATTGACCAGCGGCTTCGACATGTTGAGCGCCAGCACATCGCCCATGCGATAAAAGGCGACAAAGCCCAGCAGCACCATCGAGCCATAACCGAACCGCCAGAAGATATCGATATAAGGCCCCAAAGCGGCGGAGCGTCGCAGCGGTGCCTCCGGCCCCATGCGGCGGATTTTCGGCAAGGCCAGCGCCATCAGCACAAAGGGCAGCAGGGCAATCACCAGCACCGGCGTGGTGACATTGCTCTTGGCGCCGATGCCCAGATGATCGGCCATGGCCAGCACGACCCAGCCCGCTGCCGCCACCAGCACGGCAATCGCGATGTAAGCGACCAGCGTGGCCAGCGCGCCCACGCCCAGCGCGTTCCAGCGGCTGGCGGTGGTGGCATGCGCATCGCGCGACGTGATCGCCACCAGCGGGAAGGCGCAGCAGGCCGTAACGGCGATGGCGAGATAGGCCAGCGTCCAGCCCCAATGGTCCGCGATGATCAGCGTGCCCGATCCCGCCGCGACCATGGCCGAGCGATAGCCCCACAGGTTGGCCGCCGAGAGCGGGCCTTGAGTGGCAGTATCGGGGGCCAGTTCCACGCGCCATGCGTCGGCGGCGATTTCCACGGTGGTGGTCCAGAAGGCCAGCAGCACGGCCCAGAAGGCGGTGATCGCCAGATTGCGGTCCGGATCGGCCAGAGCCAGCCCGACAATCGAGATGCCAATCCCCAATTGCGCCAGCATGATCCAGCCGCGCCTCAGTCCCCAGAAGCGGGTGAAGCCGGGGGCGGCAAAACGGTCAAGCAGCGGCGCCCAGGCAAATTTGAACGTCGGCAGCAGAGAGACCCAACCGAAAAAGCCGATGATCGTCAGATCCACGCCGTGCCGGGCCAGTCGCAGAAACAGCACCGTGGCAAAGAGATAGAAAGGCAACCCCGCCGAAAAGCCCAGCACGGCGAATAGCGCCATCAGGCGCCGGTTATGCGGGGCTTGCGAAACAACGGCATCGGGCACTGACAACACTCTCCCCCTGCGACAGCGCGGGGCAGGGGGCGTTCCCTCATGCCGCAACTGGTCCTTGTGACGATAGGGCGATGTTCCGCGTGAGCAAAGCGTCTCAGAACAACGATCTACAGAGCCTGGCTTATGCCACGGGCGCGCGCGCCTGCCTATATAGATGGAGGTTATGGCCTCATATCCTGCGCCGCCATGAATGCGGTGAAGCTTTGCTCAATACCCAGCCAGCGAGGCCCATTGAAAAGTCTCATACCTAGATATATATCATGCTATATAGATTCGGAGCACATGATGGCAGACGTTTTGCAAGATTATGGTGACCTGTTCCTGGGCAGTCGGCTCAAGCGCCTCGCAGAGCGCCTGCAGGCCGACGCAGCGCGCATCATTCGCGAGGCTGGACTGCCTATCCAGCCGGCGCAGTTCCCCATGTTGGCGGCCATCCATCGCTATGGCCCGATCACGATCGGCAAGGCGGTGGAGGTGCTGGGCATCAGCCAGCCGGTGGTCACTCGCACGCTCAGTGGACTGATGGAGATGGGGCTTCTCGAAACCACCCGCGACGGCGCCGACCAGCGCCAGAAGACGATCCGCCTCACCAGCGCGGGGCAGGCCCTGATGGCTCAGGCGACGGTGACGGTCTGGCCGCGCGTCGATGCCGCGGTCAAAACCCTGTGCGAGGGGCTGGATGGCCGCTTCCTCGATCAGGTCGGCCAGATGGAGGAAGCGCTGGACCGGCAATCGCTGGAGAGCCGGGTGCTGTCGCTGCCGCCCGCGCTGACCATTCGCCCCTATGCCGATGATCTGGCCGAGGCCTTCTATCGGATCAATGCCGAATGGGTGCAGACCATGTTCACGCTGGAGGAGAATGATATCCAGATCCTCACCCGCCCGCGCGAGTTGATCATCGACGGCGGCGGCGAAATCCTTTTCGTCGAGGCGCCCGATGTCGGGGTGATCGGCACCTGCGCGCTGATCCGCATGGGCGAGGGCGTGTTCGAACTCACCAAGATGGGGGTGAGCGCGCAGGCCCGTGGACGCAAGGCGGGCGAATTCCTGCTGGCAGCAACGCTGGACCGGGCCCGTGCCATGGGGATCGAAACGCTCTATCTGCTCACCAACCGCAAATGCGAGGCGGCGATCCATCTCTATGAAAAGCTTGGTTTCGTCCATTCCGAGGAGATCATGGAGCGCTATGGCAAGCGCTATGAACGCTGCAATGTGGCGATGATCTATCGTTGGTAGGGGGCGCAATCAGGTCGGGCCAGTCGCGAAAGGCTGTGGCGAACAGTCCGATATGGTCCGCGCCTTCGGCCATTTTCAAAGACTTCGACAGTGTCGGGTGGAAATGCCCGGCATGTTGCGCAAAGGCGAAACAAAGAAATCTGTTCGTTAACAGATGAGTAAGCCACTGGCGCTTGTCATAGGACAAATCTTGTGTGGCGATCACTGTTTTCGGCAACCATCCAGCCAAGGCTTTGACATGAATACTCTGTTCATCCTTGTGCAATCTGAGTCGAGAGAGTAGTTTCAGGCAGCGCATCTTCACAACTCGCCGCACGCAAAACTCCATTCATCCAGGAATCCGTCCGTCCCGTGGGAGCTTCATCTGCGAGACAGAATTGGACAGACAAGACGATGAACAGAGTTTGAGCACAGAGTTACACAAGGAGCCTCGTTATGCGTGTCATGTCCAAGAAAGCAGGAATTCTCGCGCTTCTCGCGATCGGTACCTTGCCGATGGCGACCAGCTCTTTCGCCCAGCAGCAGGGCGGTGCCGCCGTGCCGGCCAATGCGGCCAGGGGCGACATCACCGTCACCGGTGAACCTGCGCCTGATATGTCCAAGCTGCCTCAGGGTCCGGAGATCAAGGGCTTCATCTCGGCCCGCAACGCCGACAAGATGCAGGTGACCGCGCCGGATGGCACCAAGCAGACTGTCGCCTTCAATGAAGCCACTGTCATCAAGGCCAGCAAGGGCCTGTTCGGCAGCAACAAGCTGGCCGTTGCCTCGCTGATGAACGGTCTGCCGGTGACGGTGAAGACGGTGCAGGGCCCCGATGGCACGCTGCTCGCCAGCCAGATCAACCTGCGCAACGGCGACATCAAGACCGCCAACATGATCCACAACGGCACCGATCAGCGCTTCGCCGCCAATGAACAGGCCACCGAGGCGCTGCGTGGCCGCATGGGCGATATCGACAAGTACAACATCAAGAGCACGATGAATGTCCACTTCGACACCGGCAAGGCCGTGCTGTCGGCTGAGGACAAGAACCAGCTCTGCCAGACGGCTTCTCAGGCTGAAAGCACCGAAAACGCTCTGATCCTGGTGGTGGGTTACACGGACTCGACCGGCAGCGATGACACCAACCAGGCGCTCAGCGAAAAGCGCGCCAGCAGCGTCATCCACTACCTGCAGCAGGCTTGCCACTGGAAGCCTTACCGCATGCTGACCCCCAGCGGCATGGCCACGGCTGACCCGGCTGCCAGCAATGACACGCCCGAGGGCAAGGCGCAGAACCGCCGCGTCTCGGTCAACATTCTGGTCAGCAAGGCTGTCGACGTCAACGGCGCGTAAGACATGCATTGCGCCGGGCTGTCCATGGGCTGCCCGGCGGGATGATGCAGGCACGTCACAAAGCAGAGTGGGCAACAGCCGATTTCCGGTTGCTGCACACCCTGCTTTTGTTGTTCAGGCGAAGCGGTATGCGCGTCGCGCAAGAACAGGGCGGTGCCTGTCTCACGCCATGCCCAGCTTGAAATGACGCTATATCTGGCGATTTAATGGGTTAATTTGCTGATCACCGTCGCGTGATCGCGATGCATCTGCCGTTGCTATTAATGCAACTTTTAGCAATCTTTCGTTACAAACTCGCAAGCAAGCAGACAAATACCGGCCCTAGCGTGAGCCGATCGGCATCGGGCCAACCGGTGCCACGATCACATCCGGGGCTATTTCATGATTTCCTCTGCCGGTTTCGGCATGTCACGGGCGCGCTGGTTCAAGACCTTGCTGCCCTTTATGGCCCTGGCTTGCGCGGATGCGGCCATGGCGGGCGAAAGCTTCCCCCTCGATCGGCTTGAAGAGCTGGCGCACTCCAATCCCGCGTTGCGCGCCGCCGCGACCGAGATCGATGGCGCCCGCGCCGGCATCCAGACCGCGCGGGCCTATCCGAACCCCGAGGTCGAATATATGGCCGGTTCGATGAACTATCGCCCCTATGCCAGCGGCATTTCGGGCGCATCGGACAGTTACAGCATCACGCAGCCTCTCGACCTGCCTTTCCGCCGCACGCCGCGCATCGCTGCCGCCCGTGCCGGGCTGGAGGCGAGCAAGGCGGGCTATGCCGCTGTCGAGACCGACTGGATTGCCGATCTGCGCCTCGCCTATTTCGGGGCTTTGCGGCGCACGGCGGAAAAGGCCAATGCGCAGACCGACCTTTCGCTGATGCAGTCTGTCTATGCCAAGATCCAGTTGCGGGTTCAGCAGGGCGATGCCCCGCGCATCGAGCTGATCCGTGCCGAGGCTGATCTGCTTAACGTGCAAAAGGCGGCTCAGGCGGCGGCTTTGCGCGAGGATCAGGCAAGACTGCAGTTGCGCACGCTGGTCGGGCCCGATCTGCCTGAGGATTTCGCCCTGACCGGGCAATTGGATGCACCTTTGCCGTTGCCCTCGCTGGGTGTGTTGCAGGAGCAGGCTCTGGCCGCCAACCCCTCGCTGGCCCGCGCCCGCGCCGAGGTTGAGCAGGCCCGCCACCGTCTGGATTACGAGGAGTCCGGCCGCCTTCCCGTGGTTTCGCTGCGCGCCACGCGCGAGGCGGATCGCGAAATGCGCCAGACCCGCGTCGGCGTCACCGTCTCGATCCCTTTGTGGGACCGCAAGCTGGGCCCGGTGCATGAGGCCGAGGCCAGGCGCAGCCAGAGCGATCTGCAACTCACCGCCCGCACCTATGCCATCAAGCAGGAGCTGGGCATCGCCTGGCGCCAGTATGAGGTGGCGCAGACGCAGGTCGCCGCTTTGGAAAATGGGCTGATCGCCCAGACCCGCGCTGCCGTGAATGTTGCCGATGCCGCCTACAAGGCGGGCGAGCGCGGGTTGATCGATGTGCTCGATGCCCAGCGCGTCTACCGCGCCGCCCGCGCCGATCTGATCGCCAGCCGTTACGAACTGGCCGCCGCCTGGGTGGATATCCAGCGCCTGGTCGCCTCTCCCGAACCTCTTCCCGCCCGGAACACCCCATGAAAAAAGCCCTGCTGCTTCTTGCCCCCCTGCTTCTGAGCGCTTGCGGCGAGAAGGCTGAAAAGCCCGAAGCAAAGGCCCCAGCCGACCCCATGCTGGTGAGCGCTACGCCCGATATAGCCAAGCGCCTGCGCACCGCGGTGGTGGGCGAGGCGCCGGTGTCGGAAACCCTGCGCGTGGCCGGGCAGATCGATTTCGACGAAAACCGCGTGGCCCGCATCGGCGCCACCGTCACCGGCCGCGTTTCGGCGATGCCGGGGCAGATCGGGGCGCAAGTCGGGCGAGGTACCGTGCTGGCGCAGATCACCAGCACCGACCTGACCACGCAGCAGCTGGCTTACGTGCGCGCGCGTTCGGCCTATGAGCTGAACCGCCGCAATGCCGAGCGTGCCCGCACCCTCTTCGCCGCCGATGTCATCAGCGCCGCCGAATTGCAGAAGCGTGAGAGCGAATACAGCGTCTCCTCCGCCGAGATGCGCGCCGCCGCCGATCAGCTTCGCCTGCTGGGGCTGAGCCACTCGGCCCTGGGTAGTCTGGGCCGTGGGACGGTCAATTCGGTCTCGCAGGTCACCGCAACCATGAGTGGCGTCATCGTGGAGCGGCATCTCGCGCTGGGTCAGGTGGTGCAGCCCTCCGACCAGCTTTTTGTGGTGGCCGATCTCTCGAAGGTCTGGGCGGTGGCTCAGGTGCCCGAACAGCAGGTCCATCTGGTCAAGCTGGGCGAGAATGTCACGATCGAGATCCCCGCGCTGGAGGATGAAAAGCGCAGCGGCAAGCTGGTCTTCGTTGGCCATACCGTCGATCCCAAGACCCGCACCGTGCTGATCCGCACCGAGCTGGACAACAGCAAGGGCGATCTGAAACCCATGATGCTCTCGACCATGCTGGTGCAGGGGCAGGCCCAGCCCAGGCTGGTGGTTCCCGCCTCCGCGGTGGTGCGCGAGAACAATGCCGATTACGTGTTCGTCAGCGAAGGCAAGGGGCATTACCGCCTGCGTGCTGTCACCCTGGGCCATGAGGAGGAAGGCAAGCGCGCCGTCCAGTCCGGCCTGAAGGCGGGCGAGACGATCGTGGTGGATGGCGGCTTCCATCTCAACACCGAGCGCAACCGTCAGGCGACCGAAGGCTGATGATCCAGAGCCTGATCCGTGCCGCGCTCAAGCAGCGGCTGATTGTCGTCGTGGTGGCGCTGGTGCTGCTGGGCTTCGGCTTCAGCGCGGCGCGGCAATTGTCGGTGGACGCTTTCCCCGACGTCACCAATGTGCAGGTACAGATCGCCACCGAAGCTCTGGGCCGCAGCCCCGAAGAGGTGGAGCGCATGGCCACCGCCCCCATCGAGGTGGCGATGACCGGCCTGCAGGGGCTGGAGGAGATGCGCTCGCTCAACAAGCCGGGGCTATCGCTGATCACGCTGGTGTTCAGCGAGAAGACCAATGTCTATTTCGCCCGCCAGTTGGTGATGGAGCGGCTGGCCGAATTAGGGCCGAAGCTCTCGCCGGGGATTGCGCCCGTTCTGGGGCCGGTCTCGACCGGGCTTGGCGAGGTCTATCAGTATACGCTCGACAAGGCGGGCGAAGAGGGGAAGGCCCTCAGCGCGGAGGAACTGACCAACCGCCGCATAGTGCAGGATTGGGTGGTGCGGCCCCTGTTGCGCTCCACGCCCGGCGTGGCGGAGATCAACTCGCAAGGGGGGTATCCGCGCCAGTATCAGATCATGGTCGATCCTGACCGACTGCGACATTATCAGGTCAGCGTGGCCGATGTGTTTCAGGCCGTGGCGCGCAACAATGCCAATGCCGGGGGCGGCGTGCTGCCGCAATTTGCCGAGCAGTATCTGATCCGTGGGCAGGGCCTTGTCAAAAGCGAGGACGATCTGCGCGCCATCGTCATCCGTGAGAATGCCAGCCAGCCGATCTATCTGCGCGATGTGGCGCAGGTGGCGATTGGCGCGGGCACGCGTGAGGGCGCCGTCATCAAGAACGGCACCGCCGAGGCCGTGGGCGGCGTGGTTATGATGATGGCGGGCGGCAATGCCAAGCAGGTCGTCGGCCGCGTGAAGGAGAAGGTGGCCGAGATCAACGCCAAGGGCATGCTGCCCGATGGGCTGAAGATCGTGCCCTATTACGACCGCTCTGAACTGGTCGATGCCGCGCTGCATACGGTGACCAAGGTGCTGCTGGAAGGCGCGGTGCTGGTGGTGGTGATCCTCTTCCTGTTTCTGGGAGATATCCGCAGTTCGCTGATCGTGTTGGCAACCTTGATCCTGACGCCGCTGCTGACCTTCCTGTTTATGAACTGGCTGGGGATTTCGGCCAATCTGATGTCGCTGGGCGGGTTGGCGATTGCCATTGGCCTGATGGTGGATGGATCGGTGGTGGTGGTAGAAAACGCCTTCGCGCAATTGGGCGAGGCGGCGAACAAGGGGCAATCGAAAGCCCGCATCATCCTCAACGCCGTTGTGGAGGTGGCAACGCCGGTGATCTTCGGCGTGGGCATCATCATTCTGGTTTTCCTGCCGCTGATGACGCTGGAGGGCATGGAGGGCAAGATGTTTGCCCCTCTGGCCTTTACCATCGCCATCGCGCTGGCCATCTCGCTGGTGTTGTCGCTGACGCTGACGCCGGTGCTCTCCACCTATTTGCTCAAACCCCCGGCGCATGAGGGCGATCATGATACCAAGGTGATCGCCTGGATGAAGGCGCGCTACACCCGCATGCTGGGCTGGGCGTTGGGCAATGAACGCAAGACCGTGCTGATCGCGCTGGGCGGCTTTGTCTCCACTCTCTGCCTGTTCCCCTTCCTCGGCACGGCCTTTATCCCTGAGATGAAGGAAGGCTCGATGGTGCCGGGCATCAACCGCGTGCCCAACATCTCGCTCGATGAATCCATCCGCATCGAGATGGAGGCGATGAAGCTGGTGATGCAGGTGCCGGGTGTGAAATCGGCGGTCTCGGGCGTGGGACGCGGCGAGAGCCCCGCCGATCCGCAGGGGCCGAACGAGTCCACCCCCATCGTCAGCCTGAAACCGCGCAATGAATGGCCCAAGGGCTGGAATCAGGACGATATTGCCGATGCCATGCGCGAAAAGCTGGCCAAGATCCCCGGCATTCAGGTGGTGATGGCCCAGCCCATCTCCGACCGCGTGGATGAGATGGTGACGGGCGTGCGCTCGGACATCGCCGTGAAGGTCTTCGGTGACGATCTCGACCAGCTGAAAACCACCGCAGAGGCCATCGCCCGCGTGGGCCGGGGCATGCAGGGCGCCGAGGACATCCGCATCGAGAAGATCTCGGGCCAGCAGTACCTGTCCGTCGACATCGACCGGCAGGCGGTGGCGCGTTACGGGCTCAACGTCACCGATGTGAACGATCTGATCGAGACCGCCATCGGCGGCAAGGCGGCCACCGAAATCTTCGAGGGCGAGCGCCGCTTCCCCGCCGTGGTCCGCCTGCCCGCTGAGGATCGCTCCAGCATCCAGTCGATTTCCGATCTGCTGGTCTCCACGCCCGGAGGCGCCGCCGTGCGTCTGGCCGATGTGGCGGATATCAAGGTGGTCGACGGGCCCGCGCAGATCAGCCGGGAAAGCGGCAAGCGCCGCATCGTCATCGGCATGAATGTGAAGGGCCGCGATCTGGGTGGTTTCGTGGCCGAATTGCAGAAGAAGGTGGGCGCGCAGGTGAAGCTGCCCAGCGGCTATTACCTCGAATGGGGCGGGCAGTTCCAGAACATGCAGCGCGCCATGGGCCATCTGATGATCATCGTGCCGATCACCGTGGCGGCGATCTTCTTCCTGCTGTTCATCCTGTTCAACTCGCTGCGCCTCGCCACGCTGATCATCACCGTGCTGCCCTTTGCCTCGATCGGCGGGGTGATCGGGCTCTTCGTTTCGGGCGAGTATCTCTCGGTCCCGGCCTCGGTGGGCTTTATCGCGCTGTGGGGGATTGCCGTGCTCAATGGCGTGGTGCTGGTCAGCTATATCCGCAAGTTGCGCGATGAGGGCCTCGATGTGCGCGAGGCCGCAAGGCAGGGCGCCACCATGCGCTTCCGCCCGGTGATGATGACCGCCACGGTGGCATTGCTGGGGCTGGTGCCCTTCCTCTTCTCCACCGGGCCGGGGTCCGAGGTGCAGCGTCCGCTCGCCATTGTGGTGATCGGGGGGCTGATCACCTCCACCCTGCTGACCCTGCTGGTGCTGCCCACCATCTACCGCTTCTTCGACAGCGAACCGCTCGAAGCCTGAGAGGATAGTTCCGCATGTTCGAGATCAAGGCCGTCATCCGCCCCGCCAAGCTGGATATCCTGCGCACCGCTCTGCGCCAGTTGCCGCAATTCCCCGGCATGAGCGTCATCAAGATCGATGGTTGCAGCGCGCCATGGGTCGAGCAGTCCGAACCGGCAGGCATCAAGCGCGATCTGCTCGATTACACCCCGAAGGTGATGGTGGTGATGGTCGCGCCGGAAGATGTCGTGACGCTGCTATGCGACACCATCCACCGGGTGGCCCATACCGGTCGCGTCGGCGACGGGTTGATCTGGACCACGCCGGTGGAGCGTTTCGTAAGGATTACCGCGCCCGCTGACTAAGGCACGCGGCGCCCGGTCAGAATCTGAAACAGGATGACCACCAGAGCGATCACCAGCAGCAAGTGGATCAACCCACCCCCGACAGGGACCACAAAGGCACCCAGCGCCCACAAAATGACCAGCACGACGACAATGGTCCACAACATGGCATATCTCCCTATCAGTGTACTGGAAGGGAAAGGGTTTGAGCCGGGCTGAGGTTCCATAAAGGCGAAATGCGTTAACCATTGCGGCCACCGGTATAGAATGGCTTCCGCCCCGGCAGGTCGGCAGGGGCCACGCTGGTGACGATCTCGCTACGCAGGCACTCGGCGTAAGGACAGCTAGTCCAGAAAGCCGACTTGCCGCAGCCACGCTTCGCACAGGGAGGGCCACAAGGACACCGGCAGCCCTTTCGTATCGAGCGCGAAGCCATGCGGCGCATCGGCAAAAATATGCAACTCGGCCGAGCCGCCCGCCGCGCTCCAGCGATCATGCAGCCGATGGGCGTTCTCGACCGGCACGACCGGGTCATTGCCCGCATAGACAAGAAAGGCTGGCGGGGGCGAGGGCAGAAGCTGGACGTCAGGCTGCAGCCGGTCATACATCGCCTGCTTTTCGACCGGCGGCAGCGGCGGCTTGTTCGCGACGATTGTGCGCCCCTTGGCATTGGTCGAGATCGGCGCATAACCGATGACCGCCACATCAGGCCGTGCTGTCGTGGATTGCTGCGTCCATTCCTCGGGATAGGTGGCAAACAGGCAGGCCGCGAGATGGCCGCCCGAGGACAGGCCGACCACGCCCACACCGTCAAAGGCGGGGTCACTGGCGCGGATGAGGCGCATGGCCTCGATGGCGTCATCCAGCGGCGCGGCCATGCCATGCCCGGCATTGGGAAAACGATGCAGCAGGACGAAGGCATGATAGCCCAGAGCCGTCAGCCATTGCGCGACCTGAACACCCTCACGCCCCGCCATAAGGGCGACATAGCCGCCTCCGCCCAGTACCAGCATCGCGCGTCCATTGGGCCTGGCCGGGCGAAAGCCGAGAAGAACCGGGTTGTCGACCGCCGTAACCACCGCCGCTTCGGGCGGGGCGTCGGGGTTCTCGAAGGTGACTGTGGGTGTTTCGCCCCATAAGGGCCAGATGACGTCCGATCCCAACATATATCACCCCTCTGGCCGATCACGCTGACAGATGACCTAGAGCAGTTGCTGACCAAACATCAAGGCAGCGTCAGATCAGGCTTGAAAGGATTGCGACAGCACAAAGGCGATGATGCCCAGCCCCATCCAGATGAGCGGGTTGCGCTTGGTGCCAAAGACCGCAAGGGCGACGCCGCCGGTGATGACATAGCCACCCCATCCGGCATGCGCCGCGCGTGTCGCCACCACGCCGCTGGCCAGCATCAGCCCCAGCGCCACGGGGACCAGCCCGATGGTCAGCACCTGCAAGCCTCTCGTCTCGCTCCAGCGGCGCATGCCGCGCCCCGCCAGCAGAGCCATGACCGAAGGTGGCCCCACAATCGCGACAGTCGCCACCAGCAGGCCGGGCAGACCGGCCAGGTGCCAGCCGATGATGCTCGCCAGCATGATGTTGGGGCCGGGCGCGGCCTGCGAGATGGCGAAAAGCCGGGCGAAACTCTCGCTGTCCAGCCATGCATGGGTTTCGACGACCTGCCGGTGGATCTCGGGGATCAGCACATTGGCGCCCCCGATCGAAATCAGCGAGAGCGAGCCGAAAATCCAGCCGATCTGAAACAGCAGGCGCCCGTTCATCGCCGCCCCTCTGATCGCCGCAAGCTCCAGACGGCGATGGCCAAACTCAAGGGAGCGATGCAGGCCAAAGTCCATGGCAAAGGCACCTGAAACGCGGCCACCGCGATCATCGCCGCAGCCGCGCAGCCCCAACCAGCGGGTGAAGGCCTTGCGCGCACCAGCAATTTGGCGGCGGCGCCAAGGATCAGTCCGGCTGCGCTCACGGCGGCGCCGGTCAGCACGAGGCGGGCGAGCGGATGATTGGCCACATGGTCATAGGCCGTGGCGGCGGCCACCAGCACCGTCAGCGGCATGACCATGATGCCCACCACGCTGACCAGCGCCCCGATCACCCCCTGATAGCGATCGCCCAGCATGACCGCGACATTCACCGTATTCGCCCCCGGCAAGGCCTGACAGAGGCCGAGCAGCCGGCCGTAATCCTCGTCGCTCAGCCATTCGCGCTCGACCACGATGACATGCCGGGCGATCGCCGCGACACCACCAAAGCCCATCAGACCGATCTTGAGAAAGCCCAGAAACAGGTCGCACCGTGTCGGCGGGGTGGAGGGCGTCACGCTCATGCAGCGCCTATGCGCTCGAGCCGCGGCAAGGGGAAGGGGGCTCCACGAAAGTCTGATGCCCCGGCTATGGGCCGAATGGATTGGCCATAACCGCCGGGCTGATGCTTATCCCAGCAGCTTTGATCTCTCGATCATCAATTGCGCCATGATGTCGCCGAGCAGATAGGTCGTTCTGTCGCGCGTCCAGGGCTGGCCTGACTGCGGGTCATATTCGACCGGCAGTGGAACGCCGCTGATTGCCGCAGCGGCCAGACCGATCTGCTGCGATGTCAGGATGCAGCGTTTCACATGGTCGCGATGGCCGACAATCGCCACGCGGCCAAGGGCGGATGCGCTGCCCGCATGGCGCAGAGCGGCCTTCGCGACGCCTTCGGTGCTCAGATAGGTGATCTTCCCATCCCCGCCCCGCTCCGGATAGAGCGGGGTGATCCGATCCATGTGATAGTCCTGCTGCAGGATTTGCGCGATTTCCCATTGCGCATAGACGGGAATAGTCCGGCTCGCGCGGATTTTGGCCACGGCCTCGGCCAGACTGGCGTTGATCGGGCCGGGCAGGGATGCCGCGGGCTCCAGGCTTTGCGCATCGGCGCCGGGGGCGAGACGATTGCCGAAGCTGTAGGCGATCAGCGAGTCCGCCTCCTGCGCCTGCATCTGCGGATAGGACCAGAGCATGGTCACATCGAAGAGCAAGGGCGCCAGCTTGCGGGCCACGCCTTCATCGCCAAGGGCGCGCGCCAGTTGCCGCTCCATCAGCGGTTCGAGCGAGGGCTGCGTGATGGGGGCGGCAAGCACCTTCGTGCTTACCGTTGCTGCCCCCAGCACCGCAGTGGTGGCGCCCTTGATGAGTGTGCGGCGTGTGGTCATCTTATCGGCAGGCCTGCGTCGCATTGACCGGATTGCAGCGCATCACGCCGCCGCCCGGCAGTGTCACCACATAATCCGTGCCATAAGCATTGCCCCTCTTGTAGAAATCGGTCGAGACGATCTGCGCGCCGCTGGCAAAGGCCTGTTTCGCGCGGCTCAGATCATTGGTCTTCGCTTCCCAGGTCTCGATATCGGCGCGGGCACGCACCAGATAGCCCTGCTTTACCAGTTCGGGGATCTCTTTGGCCCGCAAGGTGGCATTGTCCATCAGCAGGAAGGCGCCATAGCTTTGCCCCGGCTTCGATTCCAGAAAGGCCGCGCGTCCTTCCAGATTGGGATGGCCGCTGACATAGCCCGACAGGCCGTTGGTGTCCAAAGCCGTCAGCAGCAGGAAGACGAACTTGCCGCGCGCATCCTTCAGCTTCGGCCAGTTGCCCGCCTTTACCCCGGCCTCCAGCGTGGGATAGGAACCGCGCACCTGATCGGGGGTGACGATCCTGTCGCGGCCAATCACGCGGAAGAGATCGGCGTCGAATTCATCGAAGGACTGGGCGGTGAAGGGCAGGGGTGGTTTCGATCCGGGGAAGATCGGGATGGGATCGCTCTTGGCTTCCAGCAGGATGAAGACTGGCTCGTGATCCGGATGGGCGTCCGACCAGCGGCGCAGCTCCGCCAGACAATCGGTGAAGAGATTGCAACTGGAACGCACATCGAAATCGACGATATGCATCACCTTGAACCCGGGTCTGTCGAGCCCGGTCTTGTCGTGGGGCAGCAACCGGCTTTCCGGGATGCCCTTGGCCTTGGCTGCCTCATAGGCGGCAGGATGCAGAAAGCGCCCACCCTCCGGATCGCGGTTGAGGTCGAGTTCAAGGCTGCGCATCCCGGCGTCCAATTGATCGGTCAGCGTCCCGTAACGATAGTTCAGCGCCTCGGGCATGCTGACCTCGTTGGGGTGATATTCCTTGTATTGGGCGCGGGCCTCGGGCGGCATTTGGGCCGCCATCTGCGACAGGCGCGGGCCGATGATGGCATCGGCCATCGCCATGATCTGCGGATCGACGCCTTGCGAATAGGAGTTATGGGTGCCGACGATCTGGATCTGGTTGATCTTCAGATCGTCGTTATTCCGGGCATGGGCAGCGATGGCCACCATGCCCAGAACCATGGCGGCGCCGGCGCAAAAAGCTTTGCTCCTCATGGAATGATCCTCTCCCGAAGGCGCCTTAGAACTTCATCTGCGCAAAGACGCCAACGGTGCGATAGGCATCGGGCGAGGTGTAATGCAGCAGCCCGAGCGCGCCATAGATCTGCCAGCCGGTCGAGAAATACTGGTTGAGCAGATTGCGGGCATAGACGCCGACCTCAATGCCATCATCGGCCTTGGCCAGCGTGATGCGGCCATTCACCAGCCCATAGCCGGGCACATAGGAATAGCTGGCATTGGGGGTGGAGGTGCCATCGGCATGCTTCACGGCGGGCGCGGTGATATCGCCCAGCATGGCGCCGGTCACCGTCTGGATGTCCGAGCGGTAATTGTATTCCAGATGGGCCTTCAGATTGATCTTGCCTGTCAGCGGCGCGTTGTAGTCGGCGCCCACCGTGGCCATCCATTGCGGGGCGTTGGTCAGGCGGGTGCCGGTGTAATTGGCGGTGCTGCTGGCCACATAATTGGTGAATTTGGCATCGGTGTAGGTCACCGCGCCCGAGAGCGAGAGGTTGCGCGTCGGCTTCACCGCGATCTGGGCTTCGACACCCCGGCTGCGCAGCCCCGGCGCATTGCCGATGGCCGAGGCGAGGATCGAGGCGCCCACGCCCGTCGAGACCGGGGTCAGGATGGTCGCCTGGAAATTGGTGTAGGAGGAGGAGAAGAGGTCGACGTTCACACGCAGGCGGTGGTTGAAGAACTCGCCCTTTTCGCCCACTTCCCAGCTCTTCACCGATTCAGGGTTATAGGGATCGTATTTGTTGCCCACGAAGGCGATGCCGCCCGGCTTGTAGCCGGTGGAATAGGTCGCATAGAGCATCACATCCTTGCTCAACTGATAGGTCGGCGCGATGCGATAAGTGAAGCGGCGGCTGCTCCTCACGCCATAGCGGAAATCGGCGGTAGGAGCCGTGCCGGTGGCGATGAAGTTTACCGACTGGCCGAAGATCGAGACCGGATCGATGTTGAAATAGCTGATCCGCTGATCGTTGCGGTCATAGTTGTAGCGCCCACCCAGCGTCAGGCTGAAGCGCGGCGTGGGGTTGAACTTGAGCTGGCCGAAACCCGCCAGCGTCTCATTGTGAGCGTTGAACTCCACCGTATTGCCCAGCAACTGCCCGGTGATCGGATCGTTGGCGCCGGTGTTAGCGTAGAGCGGCGAGACCACCGAACCATTGACGATCAGCGGGCTGGTGCCCAGCGGCCCCCACTGGGCTTGCGTCTGGTCGGCATGCAGGCGATTGTAGAAGGCGCCGACCAGATATTCCACAAAGCCGCCGGTGGGCGAGGCAAGGTGCACTTCCTCGCTGAACTTGTCGGTTTTCAGGCGGCCCGAGTTGTAGGCCAGATAGGAATAGACATCGTTGGGCAGCAGATCGGCGGGCGTATCGTTGCCATACTTGGTCTCGCGATAGGCGGTGATCGAGGTCAGCGTGTGATCGCCAAGCTTATAGGCGACATGCAGCGATCCGCCCTTGTTGGTGGTGTTGATCGAGCCGAGATAGCCATCCGCCGTATCGACATTCTGCGGCCCCGGCGTCACGCCATGGGCGATCTGCGCGGCGGTGACGGCGGCGGTCGGCGCAAAGCTGGTGCCGGCGGGGCCGCCCACGGCGGTGCGGACCGATGTGTCATAATGGTGAGTGTATTCGCCGGCGAGGATCACTTCGAGATTGTCGATCGGCTGCCACAGCAGGCGTCCGCGCAGGCCGAATTCATCGACGCGGCCCAGATTGCGGTTGAGCGTCACATAACGCCCCTTGCCGTCCTGCCCGACATCGAAGGCGCTCAGGCGCAGCGCGGCGGTATGGCCCAGCGGGATGTTGACGGTGCCATTGATGGTTCGGTCGTTGCGCTCGCCATAGCTGGCGTAGACCTTGCCGGAGAACTCGTTCAGCTTGGGCTTCACCGTGGTGATGGAGATCACGCCCGAGGTGGAGTTCTTGCCGAACAGCGTGCCCTGCGGGCCCATCAGCACATCGACGCGCTCGATATCGGTGAGGCCGGTGATGCCCAGATCGCGCTGGGCGTCCATCACCACATCATCGACCACCACGTTCACCGACTTGGCGTTGGAAAAGTCGAAGGAGGTCGAGCCCACGCCGCGGATCTGGAAGGCGGCGCCCTGCGTCGGGTCATAGGTGAGGCCCGGCGTGGTGTATTGCAGGTCGGTCAGCGACTGATAGCCGCTGTTCTGCAGCGCCTCTCCGCTCAGCGAGAGGATGGAGATCGGCACATTCTGCATCTTTTCCTGACGGCGCTCGGCGGTGACCACGATCTGGTCGAGCGCGGGCTGGCCATCAGCCTGCGGAGCGGCGGGGGCAGCATCTGCGGCATGGGCGATCATCGGCACAGCGCTCAGGGCCGTGGCGGCAAGCAGCAAGGCAGGCGTGAAAACACCGCGACGGCGAAGACTGGTCATGATTCGGATACCCCAAGTTGCGTCGGGGCCCGATTATGCGGCGGAGATGACAATTCAGAGACGAATGTTCAGTTCATATGAAGCTTTTTATCATTATAAAAATACGACTGTTCAGTACGCGCCTGATCCGGCGAGGCTGCTCCTCCGTCAACAGCGCCCGACGCAGCATCAGCACGCAGCCCAGCGCCGGAACCAGACAGAGCGCGGCCAGACCGCAGGTCAGTTCCGTCAGGGCGAGGCCGTGATCGCTCAGGCCCGTCCATGCCATGCCCTGAAACAGCAGCGTCGTGCCCAGCATCACCCCGATGTTGAGCGGCAGGTGAAAGCCCGCGTAAAAGGCGGCGGCGGGCGCATCGCCATGGCGCAGGCGATCGCGGTCCAGCCTCTGCCCCAGCACCACGCGCAGCAGCATGAAATCCACCGCCATGGTCGCGCCTGTCCCGGCCGACCACACCAGCAAGGGAGCGACCTGCCCCACCGGCAGCAAGGGCAGCGCCAGAGCCAGCATCAGATTGAGCGCAAAGACCACACCCAGCATGCGCAGCGGCGGCATCCGCCTCAGTAGCCCCGGCGCGATGCCGGTGCCCACCATCGCGGCCAGCGACTGCGTCAGAATGCCGGGCGTGCCCCACTCGGGCAGGGCCAGACGGTGCCGGGCGATAAACAGAAAACTGCTGCCGATCACGGCCATATGCACGCCGACCAGCAGAAACAGGCTCGCCAACCATCGATCCGCCGGGGAGGCGATGCAGAGCTGAAAGGGCTTCACCACGCCCGCCCAATCGAGCCGGGGCGAAATCCCGCCACCGCCGCGCTCTCTCACGCGCCAGATCAGCAAGCCGTGCACCAGCGGCGCGCCGATCAGTGTCAGCAGCAGGATGACATAGAAGTCGTCCAATCCCCTGGCGGCATGTTTGCTCCACAGCAGGACCATGGCAAACAGGATCGACCCGGCCATCCCGGCCTGAGCCCTGCCGCCAAAGATCCGCCCGCGTGCCGGCACGCCGCTGGCCTGCTCCAGCGCCCAGGCGCCATGCGCCAGATTGGACAGCACCCAGCCGCTGGCCAAAGGCAGCAGCCCGAGCAGCCACAGGGTCACCGACCGGTCATGCACCGGCGCCAGCCACACCACCGCCCCGCCCAGCAGTTGCAGCACCGTGCCTGTCGCCACCCAGAAGCTGCGGCGCCAGCGCGGATCGGGCGCCATATCGCAGATCATGCCGAAGAGCACCTCGACCAGAATGCTCCAGCCGTGGACGATGGTCAGGATCAGGCCGGTCTGCGCCAGATCGAGCCCGGCAGCTCCGGAGAGCAGCACGGGCAGATAGCTTTTGCGCGCCAGCTCATAGCCGGAAAACACGAAGCTGGGCAGCGACAGCGCCAGCAGTTCCGCGCGACCGGGCGGGGCGTCATCCTGCCTCATCGCCCCATCCTGTCAGGGAGGGGCAAAGGTTTAGCGGCAGACCTCCGCCAGCCGGACAAAGGCGGCCGAGAGCACCTGATGCTCATCAAGCCCGCGCGCCATGGCCACCATCCGCATGCCGAAGAGCGCAACCGAAACGACCTGCGATGTGGTGCGATCCGCCACGCGGCCTTGCGGCAGGCCCATATCCCACAGCACGGTGGTGACGATGTTCTCCCCGCGCCGCCGCCGCATGTCGAGCGCATGATGCGCCAGCCCAGGATGCCGGGCGGCGGCAATGGCAATGATCGAGGTCGCCCTGACCAGATCGTGCGAGTGAGCATAATTGGCATGGAAGGGATGCGGCTGCCCGAAGTTATCCGCCAGCCCATGGCGGAAGTTCGTGACAACCGCGTGAAGCGCCGCGACCATCAGCGCGTCACGCGTGCCGAAATGATAGACCACCGTGGAGGCGGGCACCCCCGCCGCCGCCGCCGCCGAGCGATGGGTCAGCGCCTCCAGCCCCTGGGTGACGATCAGGCGCCCGGCCTGCGCCGCAATAAGGCCGCGCTTGCTGCGGTCGGGCGTGTCGGGATAGGTCTGTTCGGGTGCCAGCGCGGCGATCCATTGCTCCAGATGGCGACCGCTGCCGATGTCCTCGTCCGGTTGGGGATAGATGCCGCCAGTGAAGCGATGCAGGCACAGGGCGCGCAGCATGCGATAGGCCGGATCGGCATGGGCGAAGAGCGAAAAGCCCGCCTCATCCAGCATATAGCCCAGCGCCGCATCGGCCAGACGCGGATCGTCGAACAGCACCTGCGCCCAGAACAGGCCCACCTCATCCAGCCATGTGCTCAGAGCCTCGGGGCAGCCCTCCTGCCGTCCGGCCTCCTGCACCAGATCGATCAGCAGGCAGGCGAGGGGACGATGCGTCGTCACCCAATGATCGAGAATGGTCTCGGCCAGCACCGCGCGCAGGCCCGCACCGACCGGCGCCAGAGTGCGAAGGCGTTCCAGCCAGCTTTCGCGGAAGTTTCTGTCCTGCTCTATGGCACTGGCGATGACCTGCGCCACCAGTTGCTCCTTCGAGCCCATGGCCTGGGTCAGCGCATTGAGGCTCATGCCCACGGCCTCGGCCAGCGGACGCAGGGTCAGTTCGGTCAGGCCATGAACGGCGATCAGCTCCAGCGCCGACGCGATGATGGGCTGCGTGGCGTGTTTGTCATCGACAGGTGTCATCAGCGTCCCAGGATCGTCAACAGCCACTCCTCTAGGGGAGCGCAACCGCTTTGTCACCTCGGACTGCCCGGGCTGTTGGTCAGGTTTGGAAGAACCGGCAAAGTCTTAGGTGGGAATGCCCGCCGATGGAAAAGCTCCGGCGGTCTCGCTCATTGTGTCGGGCTGCGCTCATGAAGGGCTGCCACCGTGTCGAGAAAACCTTGCGGGTCATCAAGCCGGAACTCTCCGCTGATCCGCAGGGCACCCAGGGCAGGGTCCTTGAGCACGATCGGCCGGGCCAGATAGCGATTGTACTGCGCGACGATCTCCGCCACCGGCACATCATCGGCGCTGACCATCCCCGATTGCCACAGGGTCTGCCGTCCGGCGTCGAGGGTGGAGATGGTCTGCTGCCCGCCGCTCAGCGTCAGGCGGCTGCCGGGGTTCATATCGGTGGAGGCGTTGCCGCGCGTCACGCGCACCTTGCCCTCGACCAGCGTGACTGCGGTCACATCGCCCGCCTGCCGGATTTCAAAATGGGTGCCGATATCGCTGACCACCATATCGCCGACCTTCACCGCGAAAGGGTGAGCCTCGTCATGATGGACATTGAAAAAGGCCCGGCCATAATCGAGCCGCGCCAATCGCCCGTCGCGGCTGACATGGAGCTGCGTATGGCTGTCGAGCGTGATGCGCGTGCCATCGGCCAGATCGACGTCGCGCGGTAAATGCTGGCCATTGGCGATGATCTGCCCATCGTCGGAAGAGACCACCGGCCGGGCCGGGTGCCAGATCATCCCCAGCGCCACCACCGCCACCAGCGATGCGGCCAGAGCCCCCATCACTGGCACACGCCAGCGGGGGACGCGCAGGGTTTCGTCAGGGCTGCCGGCCTCCAGACGGGCCAGCGCCTGTGCCCGCATCGCCTTGATCGCCGGATGCTCGGCCACGCCGTCCAGATCGCGCCAGACCTCGCTCACCTGCTTCAGCGCCGCCGCATCCTCGGGCGTGGTCGAAACGGCATCGGCATGCTCGGGCGCCGAGGCAAAGCGCGCGATGGCGCGATCGCGCGCGCCGTCGCCTTGCGGATCCGCAGGGTTCACGCCCTTTCATCCATCAGCAGCTTGAGCGCCTTCATGATATGCTTTTCGACCGCACTCACCGAGATGTTCATCCTCATTGCAATCTCGCCATAGCCGATGTTCTCGAAACGGTGGAGAACGAATATGTCGCGCGTGCGTTCGGGCATGTCGTCCAGCAGCGCGATGATCCTCTCCACCGCCTCTTCCCCCATCAGGACGCGTTCGGGCGTGATCCACTCAACGGGATGATGAAATTCCTCAAGCGCCTCATGACGGTGTTCATGGCGCACGGCGGCGCGGCGGGCGCGGTCGGCCAGCACGCTTTGCGCGGTCTGGAACAGATAGGAAGGGATGTTCTCGATATGCCCGCCCGCCATATGGCGATGGCTGCGCAGCCAGACATCCTGCACGGCATCGTCGACATCGACCGGATTGCGCAAGCGGCGCCCGAAAAACGAGCGCAACGCCGAGATCTGGCGCTCAAACCCGGTGGAGATTGCTTTCCCTGTCGCCACCCTGCGTCCCGTGGCCCCCGTTGTTTACCTTGTGGTCAGGTCTTTTCGCTTTTGGCAGACAGCTCGCCTATGCGTTTTTTGACCACCCGGTCCCGATTTTTTCGCTGCATGGTTGCGGTGGCCTGGATCGGCATGCCCGGAGGACAGGCCCGCTGTGAGAGCCTCGCTTCCGGCGTGGTGAGGATCGAGGGCGGTGCGCTGGCTGATGCGCTGCGGCGGGTCGGCCGGGAAACGCAGACCACGATCCTGTTCGCTCCCGCGCTGGTGGCCGGGCGCCACACCGGGCAGCAGCGGCTGAAAGGTGATACGGCGACCATGCTGCGCCATCTGCTGGCAGGCACGGGGCTGAGGGTGCGGATCATCAACGCCCATGCCATGCTGATCGAGGCGGCGCCGGTGCGCCAGCCTCGCCCGCACGTTCCGCCCCTGCCGCTCGCCATCGCGCCGGGCGACATCATGGTCACGGCGATGCGCCGCCCGACACGTCTGGCCGACACGCCGGTCAGCATGATCGCGGTGACCGGCGATGAGCTGGAGCGCAGCCGCGCCACCGGCATGCAGGCATTGGCCAGCCTGGCCCCCAGCCTGACGCTGACCGCGATGGGAGCGGGAATGAACCGCCTGTCGCTGCGCGGGGTCTATGCCGCTGGGGAGCCGACGGTAGGCCTCTATTACGGCACTGTGCCTGTCGCGGGGCCCGGTGGTTCGACCACCGATCCCGGCCTGATGACCCCCGATCTGATGCTGGTGGATATCGACCGGGTCGAGGTGCTGCGCGGGCCGCAGGGCACGCTCTTCGGCACCAATTCGCTGGCGGGCACGGTGCGTATCCTGTTCAAGGTGCCTGATCTGGCCAGACGCGAGGCGGTGGTGGCGGCCTCCACAGCGGTGACACAGGGCGGCGGCCCCGGAGGATCGCTGACGGCAGTGGCCAATCTGCCCTTGCTGACCGACCAACTGTCTTTGCGCGCCGTCGCCTATCGCGAAACGCGGGGAGGGGTGATCGACAATCCCGGCCTTGGACGCTCGAACATCGATCGCCAAACGCGCAGCGGCGGACGGTTGGCGCTGCGCTGGCAGGCCGCGCCGCAATGGCGGCTCGATCTGACGGGGGCCTATCAGGCAGGCCACATCGCTGACGCCGCCAATGCGACCGTGGGCGCCGGGCTGGACCAGACCATGGCACAGGCCCGCATTCCCTTCACCGACCGGCTCTGGCTGGGCAGCGCGGAGATGAACGGCACGATCGGTGGGTTGCAGGTCAATCTCTCGCTGGCCCATTTCGACTGGGCGCCCGATCGTCGGCTGGATTTCTCCGCTTCGGAAAACAGCCATCGCGCCGACGGCGTGGCTTGCGCCGCCTGGCTGCGTCAGGCCGCCTGCGGCACGCAGGATATGGGCGCTTTCGCCGCCTATGTGGACAGCCAGACGCCAGCCGTGCTGGAGCAGCCCTTTACCGTGCGGGTGAACAGCGCGGAGGCCCGCCTGTCTGGCAGCGGGCGGCTGACATGGCTGGTCGGCGCTTTCCTCAGCCATCGCCATGATGCGGGGAGCAGCACCGCATGGCCGGTCGATCCCGAAAGCGGGCTGGTGACGCCCGGCACCGGGCCCACCGCCACGCGCAGCTTCGACACCAGCCTCGATGAATTCGCGCTCTTCGGCGATGGAAGCTGGCATGTGCGGCCGTGGCTCGCGCTGTCGGCGGGCGGGCGTTATTTCGATTACCGCCGGCAGGCGGCCGGGCTGGTGACGATCCCCAATCCCATCACCGGGCCGTTTGCCGCCACCTCCTTTCAGGAGACCTATCGCGCCGATGGGACGGTGGGCCGCGCGCGGATCGAGTTGCGCCCCAATCCGCGCCTGCTGATCTTCGGTCAGCTTTCGAGCGGTTTCAGACCCGGCGGGATCAATGTGGTGCCGGGGCTCGATCCCGCCGTGGCAGCCTATCGCGACGACCGGCTGACCAGTTGGGAAGGGGGTGGGCGCCTGCGTCTGCATGGCGACCGGCTGCGGATCGATGTCGCCGCCTATCACCAGCTCTGGTCGCGGATGCAATATGCGGCCTCCACCACGGATGGCGCCTATTCCTTCATCACCAACATCGGCAGCGCGCGGATCGATGGCGGGGAAATCTCGCTCAACTGGCAGCCGGGGCGGCATTTTCTGGCGCGGCTGGATGCGACGCTGACCGACGCGCGGCTGGCCAGCGATCAGGTCAACGCCATTGCCGCCACGCCGGGCAAGCGGGGTGACCGGCTGCCCAATGTGGCGCCGCTGGCAGCCAGTTTCGAGCTGGCCTACGACCATGCCGTGGCGCGCAATCTGGTGCTGCTGGCCTCGCTCAATGCCCGTTACGCCGGGCGTTCCTACGACAGTTTTCGCGGCAGCGCGGATGGGCCGCGTCAGGCGATGGGCGATAATGCCACGCTGGATATGGATCTGGGACTGCGCCGGGGGCCTTCGCAGATCGACCTCTTTGTGCAGAATCTGGCGGACAGCCGGGCAATCATCTGGACCGGGCGCGGGTTGAGCACGGACTCGCTGCAGCGCGCCCGTCCGCGCAGCATCGGGCTTTCGCTGCGCCATAATTTCTGACCTTTCGGGCGCTCTCCGAAAAAAATCTGCAAAAAATTTGTCATGCGCGGTGAGGGGCTTTTGCGGGCCTGCGTCATGGGTCCGGGCGGCCGGGGAAGGATGCCGCCACGGGAGGGATGACCGGCAGGTCAGGTGACAAAAGACATAGGGGACCCCATCGTGACAAGAACAGCTTCTCGCCTTGCGCGCCTTCTGCGCGGCGGCATGACGGGCGCGGGCCTGCTGAGCGGCGCCATGCTGCTGAGCGCTTCGGCCAGCGCTCAGGACACCACACCGCCTGCTGGCGATGCGCAGCCCGCGGTTCCCGGCGATATCGTGGTGACGGCGCTGCATCGCGCCTCCACCGTGCAGACCACGCCGCTCAGCATTGCGGCGCTTTCGGGCGATACGCTGGCCAAGACCGGGGCGACCCAGTTGGCGGACTATTTCCGTCAGGTGCCCAACCTCAACGTCACCTCGGCGCAGGGCGGGTCCAGCCGCATCAGCATTCGCGGCGTGAATGCGGCGGGTGAGGCCACCGTGGGTCTCTATTACGATGAAACGCCGGTCACCGGTCCTTCGGGCACCACGCAAGATTCCGGCGGTGTCGCGGCGGACATAAACCTTTTCGATGTCGAGCGGGTGGAGGTGCTGCGCGGGCCGCAGGGCACGCTGTATGGCTCCAGCTCGATGGCGGGCACGCTGCGCATCATCTTCAACAAGCCCAATGCCAAGAAGTATGAGGCCGCCACCGAGGAGCAGGTCTCCACCACGGCCCATGGTTCGATGGGATACTTCGTCAAGGGCATGGTCAATGCGCCGATCATCAGCGACAAGCTGGCGGTGCGCGTGGTGGGCTATTACGAAAAGCGCCCCGGCTGGATCGACAATGTGCTGTTCGGCACCAAGAACATCAATGACAGCAGCAATTGGGGCGTGCGCGGGCTGATCGGCTATACGCCGGACGACAAGACGACGATCACCGGCACCGTCTCCTATCAGAAGTCCACCGCCAAGGATCAGCAGGGCTGGTATCCTTCGGTCGGCCTCTATCAGACCAATTCGCCCACGCAGTTGCCCTTCGACAGCAAGATGCAGCTCTACAACCTGAAGGGCGATCGCGCTCTGGGCTTTGCGACGCTGACGGCGACGGCCAGCTACTACAAATATCAGTTCCTGCGCGCCTATGACTTCACGCCCAGCACGCAGGCCTATGCCAATTCCACCGCTGCCTGCCCGAGCTATTATGGCCAGTCGGCCGCCTGCAGCGCCGCGCAGTTCAGCGCCTATCGCGCCAATGGCCTCGCCCAGCTTCCGGCCATTGGTTATCAGCCCGCCTATGTGCGCTCTCAGAATTACGAGGTCCGCCTCGCTTCGGACGACCATATGCCCGCATGGCTGCAATGGACCGTGGGGGCCTATTACGAAAAGCGCCACGACCATATCGACAGCCAGACCGTCAGCGCCGATCCTGCGACAGGTGCGGTCTATCAGCCGCTGCGCTATTTCTCCTATCGCTATGTCGAGACCGATGAGCGGCAGGTCGCCGGTTTCGGCGAGGTATCGCTCAAGCCGCTGCCCGGCCTGACGGTTACCGGCGGCGCGCGCTATTACGACTATCAGAAGACCACCAGCGGTCAGTCCTATCTGGGCAGCGTCTACACCGGCAGCATCGCCGCGCCCTACACCGCCGTGCAGGCCTCGGCCAATGGCTGGCTGGAAAAGGCCAACATCAGCTATAGGTTCACCCCGCGCATCATGGCCTATGCCACGGCATCCAAGGGGTTCCGTCCGGGCGGGGCGAACAACATTCCGGTGCTGCCCGCCAATCTGCTGGCCTATAAGGCCGACAGCCTGTGGAACTATGAGATCGGGCTGAAATCCAGCTGGCTGGACAATCGCCTGATCGTCAATGGCGCGGTCTTCGATGTGGAATGGAGCAATATGCAGACCGCGGCGCGCACCGCCGACGGGCTCTATTCCTTCCTCACCAATGCGGGCAAGGCGCGCATTCGCGGCGGCGAGGTGGACATCACCGCCAAGCCGATGCGCGGCATCACGCTGACGGGCGCGGCGGGCTATTCCGATGCACGCCTCACGCAGGACCAGTCCAACGCGGCGGTGCTGGTGACGGCCTCGACAGGCAAGGCGGGCGATTTGATCCCCAATACGCCAGCCTGGACGGCATCGTCCTCGGCTTCCTATGACTGGGCGATCAGTTCGGCGCTGAACGGCATGATCCGGGCCGATTTCGCCTACACCGGCGCGATGCAGTCGACCTTCCGGACCACCGATCCCTATTACACCGCCTATGGCAATTACGCGACGATGAACCTGCGCGCCGGTGTCGAGAAGGACCGCTGGGGCGTCTACATCTTCTGCCAGAATGTCGGCGACAAGGTCGGCAATGTCGGCGTCAGCAATGGCTATGGCTACACCGGCCTCACCTATTCGATCCAGCCCCGCACGGTGGGCATCAATCTTCATGTCGGCATTTGAGGACAACATTCATGCGTAAGACCATGCTTCTGCTTGCCGCCGCTCTGGTGGCTTCGCCTGCCTGTGCCCAGACCTTCGATGCCGTTGCCGCCAAAGCCCGCATCGATGCCAGTCTCGACAAGAATTATCCCGAACTGGATGCGCTTTACAAGGACCTCCACAGCCACCCCGAAGTCGGCTTTCAGGAGGAGCGCACCGCTGCCCTGCTGGCCGCGAAAATGCGCAAACTGGGCTTCTCCGTCACCGAGCATGTCGGCAAGACCGGTGTGGTGGCGATCTACAAAAACGGCCCCGGCCCGGTGGTGATGGTGCGCACCGAACTCGATGCGCTGCCGATGGAGGAAAAGACCGGCCTGCCCTATGCCAGCAAGGCCCAGCAGACGGTGGACGGCAAGCTGACCTACACCGATCACGCCTGCGGGCATGACAGCCATATGGCCTGGTGGGTCGGCACGGCTCAGGCGCTGCTGGCGATGAAGGACCAGTGGCACGGCACGCTGATGTTTATCGGCCAGCCTGCCGAGGAGATCATTTCCGGCGCCAGGGCCATGCTGGATGACGGGCTTTTCACCAAATTCCCCAAGCCCGATTACGCCTTTGCCGCCCACGTCGGGCCGACGCCGCTGGGCGAGGTTTCGGTAAAGCAGGGCGTGGTGACCTCGGCCTCGGACACGCTGGCGGTGACCTTCCATGGGGTGGGCGCGCATGGCTCGATGCCCGACAAGAGCGTTGATCCTGTGGTGATGGGCGCGCGCTTCGTGGAGGATATCCAGACCGTCATCAGCCGCCAGAAAGACCCGCAGAAATTCGGCGTGGTGACGGTGGGCGCCTTCCAGGCGGGCACGGTGGCCAACATCATTCCCGACCATGCCGATCTGCAGCTCTCGCTGCGTTCTTTTGATCCGGATGTGCGCAAGCTGCTGAATGAGGGCGTCGCCACCACGGCCAAGGCGGTGGCGGATATGTCGCATGCTGCGGCGCCCGATGTGGTGCACAAATATGGCACAGCCTCGGTGCTGAACGATGACGCGCTGGCGGCTAAGGCAGCAGACGTGCTGGGCGCGGCGATGGGCGCGGGCAAGGTCAAGCTGGAGCCGGCCACGAAGCCGGGCGGCACGGGAAGCGAGGATTATTCCGAATTCGTCGCGGCAGGCGTGACCAAATCGGTGTTCTTCGGCGTGGGAGGCACCGATCCCAAGATGATCGAGGCTTACAAGGCGCAAGGCAAGCCGCTGCCGGTGAACCACTCGCCCTTCTTCGCGCCGGTGCCGGAACCGGCCATTCGCGCCGGGACGGAAACGCTGGCGCTGGCGGTGCTGATGGTGACGGCTGCACCAAAACCCTGACCGAGGCAGCGGGCTTCCAGAGAAATGGAAGCCCGCCAATTCAGATACGGGCTCCAGGACCGGAAGCGGCGCTTTCGTTGTGGTGCCTGGACAGTCCGCTATCGATGCCCAAACCTAGTCAAGCTGCCACTGGTTAAGGAGCCGCATCTATTCGAACAGCGACAACTTATGCAGAGAAAAGCTGCTTTTCGGTTGCTCTTCGATTCTGGTCATCGGAAGGTTCGCGCGCGCTCCTGATAACGATGCGAACTGCCCGGAAAGGCTGATCAACGAATCTTGCAACTGTGCGTGTAAATTAGCGAAAAAATAAGCATTCATCCATGCCAGCCCACGGCGCCGATTGGGATTCTCTTGGTCGTCAAAGCGCCTCGAATCCTGCACCAAGGCAAGCAAGCCATTGATTTTGACCATTGGCGGACAGGGTGGGATTCGAAATAATCCAAAAAGTATCTGATTTCAAAGAAACTTGTTGGATGAATTTTCAACTGTTCCACGCAATGCGCCCTGCGTTTGAAAAGCCACAATTTCCCTAAGTATGCCTGCCGAATTTGGTTTCCTCGGCACTCCAGTTTTAGCCGCTCTATCTGTCTGGTCAACTATTAGAATTTCGTCTTCGATTGGCGGCCGTTCTGAGGTGAGCGGGGCTCCGTTTCACATGAGGCAGATGAACCAATGGCGCCTTAGTCGTGGCGTCCGGAAGGTCCGCTGTCTATGATAAAGGTGGGCATATCAGACATTGGATCAGCGGTGAGCAGCATTGTTCGTTGACCCAGGCGCGGGAAGTTATGTTCGACCTGATATTTGATGAGTGCCGCGCTTCTCGGGATCACATCCTCCAGCAAGCGCCGAAGTTCAGGGATGTCCCATTGTCCATTGCCCAGTGCATAAAAAGGCTGGCCGATGGTGTCATCGCTATCAACCCCGAAGGTTTCGAAGAATGCGCGGCTCGCGGCCTGGACGCTGAGGCTGCTTGCTATCCAGCACCACCAGCAGATCCGAAACCGTGCCGACAATCCCCTGCGCCTGCACATGACTGACGCGCAGAAAACGATAAAGGTCATCGTGTTCATGCGCGAGGTGTTGCATCCGCAGGAGGCGAACGCAACAGAGAGCCCTTCGAGCCGCATGACAAATCGCCACTATGGCGCCACGCGCTCGACCAACTGAGCCATCTGTGTGACGAAAGGAATTTCGTTATACCACCCGCCGTAACCCAAAGGGATAGGATCTTTGAGCACAGTTAAGTATTATACCCGATAGCCAAGATCCGCTTTCGCCGGAAATCCCCTCATTGGGCCCGACGAATCGCTGTCGAGCAAGGTGGAAATCGAATGAATTTGCAGCCCTTTCCACCGCGCCAATCAGCCGACCCAGGCGGTGCAAATGGCTGCAGATGCTAAAAATCCGCGTCGGATACTGGTCGTCGATGACGAATGGCTTCTAGCGACGTGGCTTGCAGAGGCGTTGGAGGACGTTGGCTATCTGGTGCAGACCGCGTCGGATGGTCAGGAAGCGCTCGCCCACGTTTCAACTTTCAGGCCCGATCTTGTGATCACCGATTTCATGATGCCTCGTCTGACCGGGCTTGAGCTCGCCACGGCTTTGCGGGCTCTGCCAGACCTGGGCAACACCCCGATCATTCTCGTGAGCGGCGCGCAGGGCGCAATTGGCCGGGGGCGACCGGACCTGTTCGAGGCCGTCTTTGAAAAGCCCTATGAGATCGATGCACTTCTCGTTGAGGTCAGCCGCCTATGCCCAAACTGCGGATCGGCATGACTGACCGCATCACCTTATAGTGTGCCAACGCGCCTATCCGGGGTGGAGCTGGCAATCCCGATGGGGCGGGCCCCTGCCCAGGCAAGGGCCCGCCTGTCCTATTAGAAATCCATCGCCGGCATGGGCGTGGCTTTCTCCTCCTTGGGTAATTCGGCAACAAGGGCCTCGGTTGTAATCAGGAGCGAAGCAACCGATGCCGCATCCTGGAGAGCGGTGCGCACGACCTTCGCCGGATCGATGACGCCCGATTTCACGAGATCCTCATAGTCCCCGCTCGCGGCATTGAAGCCCCAATTGTAGTCGTCGCTTTCGAGCAATTTGCCCACGATGAAGGCGCCGTCTTCGCCGGCATTGTCGACGATCTGGCGGACCGGCGCCCGCAAGGCGCGTCGCACGATGTCGATGCCCGACTGCTGATCGTCATTGGCCACCTTGAGGCCGTCCAGAGCCTTGATGGAGCGCAGTAGAGCGATACCACCACCCGGCAGGATCCCTTCCTCGACAGCGGCACGAGTCGCATGAAGCGCGTCGTCCACGCGGTCCTTGCGCTCCTTAACCTCGACTTCGGTGGCTCCGCCGACGCGGATCACCGCGACGCCGCCCGCAAGCTTGGCGACGCGTTCCTGGAGCTTCTCGCGGTCGTAGTCGCTGGTCGTGGCTTCAATCTGCGCCCGGATCTGGGCGACGCGGGCCTCGATGTCGGAGCCGACTCCGGCGCCATCGACGACGGTCGTATTGTCCTTGTCGATGATGATCCGCTTGGCACGGCCAAGCATATCAATGGTGATGCTCTCCAGTTTGGTGCCAAGCTCCTCACTGACGACATTGCCGCCGGTCAGAATGGCGATGTCTTCGAGCATGGCCTTGCGGCGGTCACCAAATCCGGGAGCCTTGACCGCCGCAACCTTGAGGCCGCCCCGCAGCCTGTTGACCACAAGCGTCGCGAGCGCCTCGCCCTCGACGTCCTCGGCGATGATGAGCAGGGGCCGTCCCGACTGCACCACCTTCTCCAGCAGCGGCACCATCGGCTGCAGGTTCGAGAGCTTTTTCTCGTGAATGAGGATATAGGGATCGTCGAGCTCGACCTTCAGCTTCTCGGTGTCGGTCACGAAGTAGGGCGAGAGATAGCCACGGTCGAACTGCATGCCCTCAACCGTCTCGAGTTCGGTTGCCAGGCTCTTGGCCTCCTCGACGGTGATGACGCCCTCGTTACCGACCTTTTCCATCGCCTCGGCAAGAATGCGACCGACTTCCTCGTCGCCATTGGCGGAGATTGTCGCGACCTGCGCGATCTCGCTGTTGGCGCTGACCTGCTTGGAATGTGCCTCAAGATCCTTGACGACGGTCGTCACGGCAAGGTCGATACCGCGCTTGACGTCCATCGGGTTCATGCCTGCGGCAACCGCCTTAGAGCCCTCACGCACAATGGCCTGAGCCAGAACCGTCGCGGTGGTCGTGCCGTCCCCGGCTTTGTCGTTCTGTTTGTTGGCAACCTCGCGCAGCATCTGCGCCCCCATGTTCTCGAACTTGTCCTTCAGTTCGATTTCCTTGGCGACGCTCACGCCATCCTTGGTGATGCGCGGCGCGCCGAACGACTTTTCGATAACGACATTGCGCCCCTTGGGGCCTAGCGTCACCTTCACTGCGTTGGCCAGCGTATCCACGCCGCGCAGCATGCGATCACGCGCGTCTGACGCAAACTTCACTTCCTTGGCAGCCATTGCCAAACTCCTTTCCTATTTTTCCTTCCTGAATGTTAGAGGATGACAAGCGCTCTCAGGCGGCCTGTTTCAGCTCAGCCTGGGTCTCGACGACGCCGAGGATGTCGCTCTCCTTCATGATGAGCAGATCCTCGCCACCGATCTTGACCTCGGTCCCCGACCACTTGCCGAAGAGGACGCGGTCCCCGGCCTTGACCGACAGCTCGACGAGCCGACCGGCCTCGTCGCGCGTGCCTGGGCCAACAGCAACGACTTCGCCTTCCTGCGGCTTTTCCTTGGCTGTATCGGGAATGATGATTCCGCCCGAGGTTTTCTCCTCGGCTTCGATGCGGCGAACGACCACACGGTCGTGCAAGGGGCGGAAATGCATGGCAAAACCTCCAGATGCAAAACAAGATGTGATGAGCCTGTCGTTCATCTGCGCGACAGGTGGGCGTAAATTATGAAAAGCCTTTTTCGGGTTCAAGAGGGGGCCGAAAAAATTTTGGCAGTCACATTCGCTGAGTGCCAGATCACCGTCTTCGGGCACGCCCCCCTCGCCGATTTCGGATCTTGACGCGACTCGATGACGCACCAAAATACCGGGCCGTCGGCATCGACCGACGCATCGAAAGAGCGACACATGGAAAGGAGAGACGGCCATGTCGCAGCCATTCTCACGTTTTCTTCACCCCTTCGATGTCGCGCATCACCCGAGCCTGGAGCCCGAAGTGAAGCGTGCCATCCTTGCTTCCTGGGCATCTGATCGGTCCGCCGTGCGCAACAAGCCGGCCCTGCGCAAACCGCCTGGCGCGAAACGGGCATTCCCGATCGATGATATTCTCGCCGCCATGCGAGAACTCGACCAAGGCCAGGACACAAACCGCTCCCTGCAATGACCGACAGAGGCTTTCTGGCGCAGCTGAAGGGCTATGGGCTGACCACGGCGGAAATCCATTTCTTCCGTCTTGACGCCCCTTCGCTTCTGCAGCTGTTCGTCTGGCAGGACTATGATCTCGCGCCCGACTTTCCGGTGCTGTTCGGATTTCTCGACCACTGGCGGCGCGAGATCGAAGCCCCCCTCCATTCGGTGCGTATCGCGCATGACAAGCTCGTTCGCCCCACCGAATGGCGCGCCGCGCACCCCATTCTGCCGCTGCCATGACAGGCGATTCCGCACGCGGTGATTGAGAGTGGCAGCCGATGAACCTTGGTCTTGAAAAATTTTTCTCAGGCCATCTTGAAGCCGATTTTGACAAAATTAGATTGCGAGCGCCGGGTGCCACTGTCGGGCCCGGTGGGTCATGGAGGGCGCCGGCTCTTTGCGTTACCGGCGCAGCTCATGCCCAGATCGCTCAACAGAGGATTTGGAACGATGAGAACCACGTTTGACTTTACGCCCTATCGGCGAACCACGGTCGGTTTCGACCGCCTGTTCAACATGCTTGAAACGAGCGCCCGCGAGGAAGAAGGGTTTCCGCCTTTCGATATCCTCAAGCTCGGTGAGGACAGCTACCGCATCACGCTCGCTGTCGCGGGCTTCCGGCCCGAAGAGATCGAGGTGGTCGCCCAGCAGAACCTGCTCACCGTTACCGGCAAGCGGGCGAGCGACGATGGTGAGGGCAAGTATCTGCATCGCGGTATCGCGCTGCGGGCCTTCGAGCGCCGATTCCAGCTGGCGGACTTCGTTGAGGTCGGAAACGCCGCCTTCGAGAACGGCCTTCTCTCGATCGATCTCAAGCGGGTCGTGCCCGAAGCCATGAAGCCGCGCCGTATCGAGATCGGTAGCGGCGAGCTGGCGACCCCGCGCCTCAGCGAGGTTAAGGAGCAAGTCAGCCAAGCCGCCTGACCTGCTCACCGACCTGCCGACGCACTGCCGGCCCTTCCGGCGGCGGCGTCGGCAGGTTCAGCCTTACATCCAGCCAGAAAGGAGATGACCATCATGGCTTTTCGTGATCTCATTCCCTGGAGCCGGCGGGACAACCGGCTGCCGGTTCCAGTGCGCGCTGAACAGCAGCAGGATGCGCAGATGCTGTCACTGCTGTACTTCCACCGTGAGGTAAACCGCCTGTTCGACGATGTCTTTCGCGGTTTTGGCGTGCCGGCCTTCGACGGAGCCGACCGCGGCTCCTCATGGCCGCGCGTTGAACTCGCCGAGACCGACAAGGAACTGCGCATCACCGCCGAACTGCCTGGGCTCGACGAGAACGACATCGAGATCGGCATCAAGGATGGTGCGCTCACCTTGAGCGGTGAGAAGCGCGCCGAAGTCGAGGACAAGGATCGCGGCTATTCCGAGCGGAGTTATGGCCGCTTCGAACGCCGGATCGGCCTTCCCAGCGGTATCGTCGGCGATAACGTCAGTGCGACGTTCGAGAACGGCGTGCTGACCGTCATCTTGCCCGTGACGGAGGCGACGAACGAGAATGTTCGTCGGATCCCGATCCATGGGAAGGCGGCGTGATGAAACGGTCCGGGACTTCGGTCCCGGGCCCATCGCCAATGACAATCAGGCGCCGCCGTGTCCCGCGAGCGCGCTACCCCGCGACGCGCAGGCACTGATCGAACCCTTGCCTGGTGCGGTAAGCCAGGGAGGAAAGGCCAGGGCAGGGCAATGGCGTGTACGGTTCCTGCCGCGCTGGGCCCCGGTTGCCGAGCCGCTGATGGGCTGGACGGGCGGTGGCGATCCGCTCGAGCAGATCGAACTGCACTTCTCCGATCGGCAGGCGGCTGTCGATTATTGCCATCGGCAGGGTCTCTCCTGCCTCGTTCATGGATGTGTCCAAAGCCCAACGTCGTCTCCGACGCGCTCGCGTGACGTTGCACTCGGGTCTTGCGTCGGATCCGAAGCCCGAACTTTGCTGGCGCATCGGCCGCGCCCTTTGAAGCGAACGGGCTTGCCCCTTCAACACACCAATCATGGAAGGACGACTGATGCACAAGTTGTTTCGTACAGCCTCTCTTTTCGGCGTCGCGATGCTTGCAGTTGCGGGAACCGCGCTGGCTGCCTCTGGTGCCAGCAAGGTCATGACCGTCAATCTCCCCGATGGCTCGCTCGCCCATATCGAATATCAGGGCGATGTGGCGCCCCAGGTGAAAATCGATCCGCCGAAGCGCTTGATGCCGCCAGCGCTGTTCGATCCGGTCGCTTTCACACCATTTGGCATGGATTGGGCCTTCGCACAGATGGACCAGCAGGCCGCCGCGATGATGCGTCAGGTTGATGCGCTGCGACTGGCAAGTCTAACTGAAGGTGGCAAAGCGGATCTGACAGCGCTCGGAAAAATGCCGGCCGGAACCGTGAGCTACAGCTTCGTCTCCACCTCGGATGGTCGGCACACCTGCAGTCGCTCGTGGCAGCTCACATCGCAGGGTGGCGCGACCCAGCCCAAACTGGTCTCGACAAGCTCAGGCGATTGCGCGCCAGAGGGCACGGTGGCACCGACGGCCACGCCGCATGGCTTGACCGCGCCGAATCCCGATCAGGACGCGGCATCCAACAAACCCGCCGTCACAATCTGATCAGGCCAAGCGACGCTTACTTGCCGTAATCCCGTGCAGCCGGGCTCCGTGCCCGGCTGCACCCCTGCCTCTGAATCTTTCGACAAGCACTCATGCACGTCCCACCCAACATCCTGTCCGCCTTCGTGACGCTGCTTGTGACGATCGGCCCGGTAGAAACCGCCGTTGTCTTCGCAAGTCTTACCGCCGGCGTCCATCACGAGCAGCGAGGCAGTCTCGCGCGGCGCTCGATTCTGATCGCAGGCCTGGTCCTGTTGCTGTTTGCGACCGGCGGAGCCCTCGTGCTCTCGCTCCTGCATGTCTCTTTGTCTGCGTTTCGCTTCGCTGGCGGCATCTTGCTGTTTCTTCAGGCGCTGACGCTCACTTTCTCCAGTCCCGGTCTCTCTTCACTCAACTCCAAGGAACGGGAGGATGCGGAACGCCCGGGTGACATTGCCGTCTTCCCACTTGCGTTTCCTCTTATCGCCGGACCCGGGAGTTTGTCTGCCGCGGTGTTGGTCATGGGCCGGACGGCGGGATGGATCGAAGGCCTGAGCGTTTTGGCCATGATTCTGGCCTGTATGCTGCTAACCTTTGGGGCCATGCGCGTGGCCGAGCGTTTGATCGCGGTTCTGGGAGCAACCGGCGCGGACGTCGTCAGCCGGATTTCCGGCGTGCTGTTGGCAGGGCTTGCAGCACAATTCGTCTTTGACGGCTTGGCCAGTGCGCCATTTATCCGGTGAGAAATAGATAATCTTTTGAACAAAAAGATATCAGACACTACGGAATGTATATGAGCGCGCCTGATGGCAGATGTTTGTATAAACCGACGTTACATAAGATGCATCGGAACGGCGTAAGCTGGTCGCCTGCCGACATCAGCGCGCTCAACAAGCCGCTCGAATAGCCTTTTGGAACTGTTAGGCGGATATGTTCATGGTGATCTTAATCTGGCTGATGATAGCCTGACTGCATTGCGCTGCTCTGCGAATAAAGTTCACCAAGGAGTCGGTCCAAAAACGGTCAAACAAGCATCCGCCCCTCCGCCGCCTTGACGGCGCGCCCGCCAATTTTGATCGACAATGCGCTACCTTGCCCGGTTGCAGAGATGTAGAGTTTGCTCGGCCGGTGCATTTTGACGCCTTGGCGGCTCACCATGCGACCTGCCCGCGCGAGCGGCACCAAGCCATGGATCACGAGATAGGCTCCCAACGGGCCGGTGGCATTGCCGGTCGCCGCGTCTTCGGTCACGCCGAAGCCCAGCATACGGCTATAGGCGGTGGCATTATCACCGGCCGCCTCCAGCGAGAAAATCAAGACGCCGCGCCGGATCAAGCCAGCCTTGTCGAGCAAAGTCCCCATGGCACCGCGATCGAGCTGCGCGCGGTCCACCGCCGCGCGGGTTTTGACCGGGAACATGAGGAAGGGCGCGCCACAGGAAACCTGCTGGATCGGCAGATCGGCCAGATCCTCCGCCATGAGCCCCATGGCCGCAGCGGCTGCGGTGCGGTCGCCAATGACGCCATCGAGCTTGGGCGGCTGCTGCTGCATCCAGGCAAAGGCAAGACGACCCTCATGCCATTCCAGATCGATCTGCGTCGGTCCGACGCCCAGTTGCAGCATGATCGAGTGGCGACCCGGCGCAATCAGCTTTCGCTCTGCCAGCGAAAACACGGTGCCGACGGTGGGATGGCCGGCGATGGGAATTTCGGCGCCGCTGTTCATCGCGAAGAAGCGCACTTGGAAATCGCAGCCCGGTGTGGAAGCGGGGAAGACGAAGGTGCACTCCGAATAGTTGATCACACGGCGATCAGGAAATAATGGTGACGGATCGTCCCATCCTCGGCCCGATCGAGGACATCGACGCAGTTAAACACCGGACCTGCCTCGGCCTGGATGCCGGTTTCCTCAAGCAGCTCGCGAACGGCGGCCTGTGCGATCGTCTCGCCAAAGTCGATCTTGCCACCGGGAAAGCCCCACAAGCCGACGTCCGGCGGATTGGCGCGACGGACCAGCAGGACGGATCCATCCCGGATCACGGCGGCAATCGTGGCCGGCACAGGTCTGCGAACGGATGATGGGGTGATCATGTTTGGATATACATCATCTTATCGTAGGACCGGCTTACGCCGGATCGCTCTGATCGTTCGGGATGTATCGCAGTGTCCCGGCGCGCAGGGTAACTCCGTCATTGTCGCGGGAGTGGCGGACGCCGTCGAAGACTGGCACTTCTTCGAAGTCAAAGGGGCTTACCCCATCGAGACAGGCAACGTTGACGCCATACTGGTTCGGGTTGGATCGGCGCTGATGGTGGGTGTAGATCCCGCAGCGCGAGCAGAAGAAATGCTGTGCTGTTTGCGTGTTGAAGCGGTAGCTGGTGAGCATCTCTTCGCCCTGGAGCAGGCGGATGCCACCCAGTTCAGCCGAGACGGCGATCGCGCCGCGCATCCGGCAATAGGAGCAGGTGCAGCGACGGATCGTGTTCAAGCCATCGCTCAACGTGGCTTCGAACCGCACCGATCCGCAATGACATCCGCCGAGCATGGTGGTGACTGTTTCTGTCATGGGCGTTTTCCCTTGCGACGATGGCAGATTGCAGGAGTAGCGGTTTGGCGCGTGACGGCCAGCCGCAAGAAATCCGATTTCGACTGTACCATTGCCTTGAGGGAGGTCGGTACCACGACGATGGTACAGTCAAAGCTGGCGGTCTTGGTGCTTCCCAGGCGCAGCATTGCGCTGCACCTGATGCGCAGATCATCAAGGAGGGCGCGATGCCTCACACTATCTTCCTGGCGGGTGCCGCCGGCGTTATCGGGCAGCGATTGGTTCCATTGCTGCTGCAGCAAGGGCACACGGTTTTCGGTACGACGCGCTCGGCAGAGCGTGCGGCTCATCTCGAGGCGGCGGGCGCTCGGCCGGTGATCGTCGATGTGTTCGATGCCGAGGCCCTGGCGCGCGCGGTGGCAGATGCTGCGCCGACGGTCGTCATCCACCAGCTTACCGATCTTTCCGGCGACATGGCTACGGATCCGGAAGCGGCCCGGCGTGCCAATGCTCGGCTGCGCCGCGAAGGAACGCCCAACCTGGTAAGGGCATCGGTGGCAACCGGCGCCCGGCGGATCATCGCGCAGAGCATTGCCTGGGCCTATGCGCCGGGCACGCCGCCCTATGCAGAGGAGGACCCGCTGGAAGTCGATGCGGACGGCGCGCGGGGCACGACGATTCGGGAAGGGATCGTCCCGCTTGAGCGCGCCGTGCTCGAGACGCCGGGGATCGAAGGCGTGGTGCTGCGCTACGGCCAGCTCTTCGGCCCCGGAACCTGGAGCGAGGCGCCGGATGGCGCGTCGCCGCTGCATGTCGATGCCGCAGCCTACGCCGCCGTTCTCGCGATCGATCACGGGGCGCCCGGCATCTACAACGTCGCCAATCCGGGCGGCGAGGTCCGCATCGACAAGGCGATCTCGGCACTCGGCTGGAACCCGGACTTCCGTATGGCCGCACAGCAGGTGGCGCCCACCGCATGAGGGATCGTCCACCTCCTCCCGGCGCGGTCGCCGTGATCTTCGTCTCGGGTCGCACACAGGCAGATGCCGAGGGTTATGCTGCTGCGGCCGAGGCCATGGCAACCGCCGCGGCAGCGCGTGACGGATATCTGGGGATCGTTTCGTCGCGTGATGCTGCTGGCGTCGGAATCACCGTCAGCTGGTGGCGCAACCATGCCGATGCGCACGCGTGGCAGGACGATCCCGATCATTCGCTCATCCGCGAGCAGGGGCGGGCGGTATGGTATGATCGGTATCAGGTGATCGTGGCGACGGTGGAGCATGCGTACGATTGGCAGCGATCCCTTTCCCCGTTCAAAGCTGATGGAGGCCCGGCTTTTGAGGTGCGTGAAGATGATCTGAGCGGTGAGGAGACCCGCGCCCTGCTTGCGCTGCATCTGGCAGGTATGCGGGCGGATTCCCCGCCGGACAATGTTCACGCGCTCGATCTGACCGGGCTTACAATGCCCGAAGTCTCGGTTTGGACGGCTTGGTCCGGCCACCGTGTCGCCGCCGTCGGCGCCCTCAAAATGATGCCTGATGGTACGGCCGAGGTGAAGTCGATGCGCACCCACCCGGACTTTCTCCGCCGGGGAGCGGCCCGGGCCATCCTCGACACGATCATTGCCGTGGCCAAGGCTCGCGGCGTTCGGCGGCTAAGCCTCGAAACAGGAAGCCTGCCGTCGTTCGACCCGGCGGTTGCGCTCTATCGTAGTCGGGGGTTTGAGGAGGGGCCGGCTTTCTCACACTACACGGAGGGCGGCTTTAGTCGTTTTCTCCACCTCGATCTTCGCTGACTCCTCGTGATTGCCGCGGTCTTCCCTGTCATTCTGGTCGCAGCGGCGCTGCACGCGACCTGGAACGCGATCATCCGGGGCGGCGAGGACAGGGGCTTGATGACCGCCCTGGTTACAGGGGCTGCGGCAGCAATCGCCATGGTCGGCCTGCCGTTCCTGCCGGCGCCCGCGCGCCTAAGCTGGCCCTTCCTGGCCGGATCGGCAATCCTGTCCATCAGCTATTATGGGCTGGTCGCGTGGACATATCGGGTCGCGGAGATGAGCCGCACCTATCCGCTGATGCGGGGTGCCGCGCCGTTGCTGGTCGCGATCGCGAGCACCACCATCCTGGACGAACCATTGCGCTGGCAAGCCTGGTGCGGTGTCGCTGTCGTCTGTGCCGGTATCCTTGGCGTGGCAGGAAACCCGCTCCGCTCGCTGGACAAGGGGGCGGGCCTCGCACTGCTCAATGCGGTTGTCATTGCCGGCTACACGATGGTCGATGGCGCTGGTGTGCGGCAATCAGGATCCGCAGCGGCCTACACCTTGTGGATCTTCCTGCTGACCGGCATTCCGCTGACAAGCTGGGCTATCATGCGGCGCGGCCAGGTGTTCCGCGCCTACTTGGGGCGGCACTGGCGCTTGGGCATTGTCGGAGGGGCAAGCACCACCGCATCCTATGGGCTCGCGCTGTGGGTCATGACGCTGGTCCCCGTCGCCATCGTAGCGGCGTTGCGGGAAACAGCGATCCTGTTCGGTGTTCTGATATCGGCGGTTTTTCTTAAGGAATCTGTGGGGCCCGCGCGCATTATCGCGGCTATTCTCATTGCCGCCGGTGCGGCTCTGCTCCGCGCCAGTTGATCACCCCGCCGGCTGGTTGTGCGTGACCTCCTCAAGTGCGCGAAGCACTCCGATCATGTCGATGCCCCCGAATCCCATCTCGTCCGCCTGCGCATAGAGCGCTTTTGCGTGGTCGAGCAAAGGCGTTGCAACCGCCGAGGAGCGGGCGGCATCGGCAACCAGCCGACTGTTCATCAGCACGTCGGCGAGGCTGGCCTGGGGCGTGAAGTCGTCGTTCACCAGCTTGTCGAGCTTTATGCGTGACACGTCGCTGGACATGGGGCCGGCATCGATGACGGCACGGAAGAGCGCGATATCGAGCCCCGCGGCGCGGGCGAAGTGTGCCGCTTCCACCAACCCGGTAACCATGGTGATCAGGAAGAGGTTGACGGCCAGCTTCATGGCCAGACCGCTGGGCACGCGGCCGCAGGCAAAGGTCTTGCTGCACATCGGCTGAAGCAAGTCGCGCACTGCGGCGACGTCCGCCTCCTCGCCCGCAACCATGGCGACCAGAGAGCCCTGCTCGGCCGGCACTCGCGACCCGGAAACCGGGGCCTCGACGTAGCGACCGCCCGCCGCTTCGATTGCGGCAGCAAGTTCCCGAGAAAAGTCGGCCGACGTCGTTCCCATATGGACGATCAGACGGCCGCGAACATTGTCGGCGAATGCCGCGGAACCGCGTTCCAGCACCGCATCGATCGCCGCCTCGTTGGCGAGCATGAGCAGCACGGTGGCAGCGCCCCGGATGGCATCCCGGGCCGAAGGGGCGATCGTTGCGCCGAACTCGGCCAGACTTTCAAGCGCCGGCGGGGAACGATTCCACACCGTCAGACCCGGCTGTGTTTTCAGAAGATTGGCCGCCATCGGCGCGCCCATATGGCCAAGTCCCAGAAACGCGACAGTCATCAAAACCTCCTCGGCTTCCGCCCCGCAAACGCGACGCTGGCGGAATTAAGCACTCTGTCGGATCAGACCTCGCGCCCATCGATGATCGCATGCGCGCGAACCGGAAAGGTGCCGACCTTCTTGAACTTGGGCGGCACCGCCCAGAAGCGGAAGCCTTCCGCAGGCAGCGACTGAAGATTGGTCAGGTGCTCGACGATCGAGATGCCGGCCGCAAGCAACACCGAATGAACGGGCCGCGTCCCACCGGATGTATCGTCAATGTTGAATGAGTCGATCCCGACGAGCCGCGCGCCGCTATCGCGCAGATGGATCGCCGCCCGTTCGGTCAGGTGGACGTGATTCTCGAAATATTGATCTGTGCGCCAATGCGCGTCCCATCCGGTATGGACGAGGACCACCTTGTCGCGCACGTCGATGGCGGCGAGCATCGTCCAGTCGATCGCGCGGCCTGTTGTTCCCGTCACGTTGATCACCACCCCAGGGCAGCCAGAGACCGTCTCGAGGTTCAGTGCCGACAGATCATAGCCGTCGGCGTAGCGATGGAAGGGCGTATCGAGATAGGTGCCGGTGTTACCGACCATCTCGATCCGATCAATCTGAAACTCGGTGCCGGGATCATAGCTCTGCCGCGACGCCTCGCGTGAAAGATGGTCGCAGATGAGCGGCACCGGCAGGCCCTTGTAGGTGATCATGCCTGCTTCGATCACATGGCTGAGATCGATCCGCTGCGCTTCCGCATTCGCTGCGGCCGGCGTCTTGCGCGCCCGCTTGTGCGGTTCCTGGATGACGCGCTTGTTGAGAATAGCGACACGGCTGACCATCAGCAGACGCAGGTCGGCGATGATGTAGGCGCCCAGGGCGTCGTCCGTGATGTCCTCATCCTCGATGTCGAGTCGGAATTCCTGCCCCTGAAGTGCGCCGCCATTGGCGAACTCGATCTCGAAGTCGAACTGGACGCGGTGTTCGGTTCTCATGTGGCGCTTCCTTCCTGGGATTTTCTGGCGCGGTGTTCACGTACCTTCGCGCGGTTGCCGCAGCCGCTGGCGGACGAGCACCAGCGACGTCTCCCGGCCGGAGATTTGTCGACGAACATCATCCGGCATTCCGGGCAAAGGCGAACTCGGCCGAGTTGGGCGTCGGCCAGAGTTCCGACCGCATCACCCGCGAGCAGTGCAAGCGCCGCACGCACGCGATCCCCGGAGACGTGAACGACTTCGCTGTTCACCCATTGTGGACGGGGCGGGGTTCCCAGCGCCAAAGCATTGATCCCGTCGATATCGGCCGGTGCCGGCATTTTGCCGTTCATGATCGCGAGAGCCGCTCGATAGAGCGCGTCCCGCAGCGCGCGTGCATCGACCAGATCGGTTTCGAGCGCTTCTCTACCTTCGGGATCGAGCAAGGATGCTTCCCGCAGCCAGCGCGTGAAATCCTGCGGCGTCGCCAAGCGCTCGATGTCAGCTCCACCACGGTTTCCCACGGTGTCGACGAGGCAAAGTGAAGGAGAGCCGGCTGAAAATTCGAACATGACGAGAACGTAACAATATGATGTGGTTACGTCAATATTGCGCCGGTTGGAAGAAATCCGCGCAGAGAGATCATCGCGATACGCATAGCGTCGATATTAAAGGAGTTTTATGAGATTTGTATATTCAATTTCTCGGTGAGCGAGGCCTAGCGCCACCCGTCGCGGCCGCTCGAACAATCACCTCAGATGCTAATTTGTGCGTTTTAGTAGTGATAGAGAGATTGGTCTGCTCGAAGTATACCTTTTTAAGACCGGGTTTTCAGGGTCCAGTTTGGCGATAAGTGCATCAATCGGCGACCATTTGATAAATTAGCAGACCACGTAAAGCGGACCAGTATTTCCTGAAGCGAGACTGCCCATGACAACTGCCTCGCAGCCTGAACGTAGGGCAGGTTAAAGTGGGCACGGCGTGGCTCCTGAATGGCGGGTTTGTCAGCGGGAGAGGGCTGGGCGATCCGCCGGAAGTCGTTTGACTTTTGGTTTGTGGCATCCGGGAAGGCAGCAGGGCCGCCATCTGGGCCGCCATATCCAGGGCAGATAGCCAAAAAGAACGCGCTTTGAGCGGCTTCTGCAGGTGGAGGCTGGACGCCTGCAGAAGCCCGGGCACCGCGCTTCAGAATTTGAGGCCGACAGCGGCGATGGCCGCATCCATCCGTCCGTCGAGTTCCCGCTTCGTTTCGGCCCACGCCGGTACGGTGTCCAGCAATCGCTGCTGCCATGCCAGCAGATGAGGGAATTCGTCGAAGGGAACCTTCGTTCGGGCGGATTGGGAAAAGGGCGCGGCAATGTCGATGTCGGCGAGGGTCAGTCGGTCGCCGACAATGAATCGACGTTGCGCCAGATGGCGGTCCAGCACGGCACCCGCCGCGCGAATGTTGGCGAAGGCGAGATCGGTAATGCTGGCATCCCCGGTCTGGCCCATGAAGGGTTTGACGATCCGCTCATTGAAGGTGAGGGTTGAAAAGACACGCCACTGCTCACCGGACCAGAACATCCATTGCAGCACCTCATGCCGCTCACGCGCCGACGAGCCGAGCAAATCGCTCCCGACCTTTTTCGCGAGATAGAGGTTGATCGCCGAGGCCTCGTAAAGGACGGTATCGCCATCGACCATCACCGGTGTCAGGCCATGCGGGTTGAGTGCCAAAAACTCGGGCGTATGGCTTTCGCCCTTGAACAGATCGATGTTCGCCCGCTCGATGGCGATGCCCATGATCGCTGCTGCCGTGGTGACGCGACGCAAACTGCCCGAGCCGGGATCGCCGTAAATCTTGATGGACATGAGAAGACATCCTGAAGGGGGAGGGCCGCGCTCGCCCCGTCGATAGGGACAATATGGCGCGGCCCGATGATAATCCTGGGGGAGTTTCAGGCCGGCGAAGCGGCGCGCAGACGGTCAAGCACCGGCAGCAGTTCGGAGGGATCGGGACGGCGCGTGTAGTCGGGATTGACCTCGGCATAGGCGATCACCCCATCCGTGCCGATCACATAGCGCGCGGGCATCGGCAGCACCCAGGCGGGGTCTTCGTTGATCTTGGGCAGATCGTTGCCGAACTGCTTGTAGACCTCGATCAGATCGACGGGAAGGGCGAAGCGGAGGCCGAAATCGGCGCCGACCGCCGTATGCGTGTCGCTCAGGATCGGGAAGCTTAGCTTGTTGTCACGCTGAGACTTGCGGCTGTTGGCTGCCGTCTGGGGCGAGATGGCGACAAGGCTGGCACCGCGCGCCTCGATCTCCGCGCGGATCTCTTCCAGCGCCTGAAGGTCATGGTTGCAATAGGGGCACCAGACGCCGCGATAGAAGGTCACCACCAAAGGCCCCCTGGCCAGCAGGTCACGCGAATGGACGCTGCGTCCATCGGCGTCCTGCAGGGTGAATTCGGGCGCGGTATCGCCCGCCTTGAGGGCATAGTCGGCCTGCCCGCTGTCGATCAGCGTCTGGGTCGCGCCCTGCATCGTGTCGAGCTGGTCGCGGGTGGGCACCAGCGGAAAGCGCCCGTTTTCGAAATCCTCGCGCAGCGCGTCGAGCTTGTCCTGAAGCTTCATCACCATTCTCCGTCTCGCGGCATGATCGCCGTGAAAGGGGAATTAGGTCATTCATAAATTCTCGTGTATTCCTTGAATATGGACAACATATATCCGTATTTCGAATGAGTGACCGCTGGCAGGAAATGGCGGTTTTCGTGCGCGTCGCCCAAAGCGGCGCCCTGTCGCGCGCCGCGCGGGAGTTGAAACTGTCTCAACCCTCGGTCTCGCGGATCATCGCCACGCTGGAGGCCCGGCTGGGGACCACGCTGCTGCTGCGCACGACCCGCAGCATCTCCTTGACCGAAGCCGGTGCCCTTTATCTGGAGCGCGCGAAACATCTGCTCGCCGAGATGGAGGAGGCCGAGCAGGTGACGCGGGGCATTGACTCGCTGCATGGCGTGATCCGGCTGGCCATGCCGGTGCTGTATGGCACGCGGGCCGTGATCCCCGCACTGGCGAGTTTCCTGGCCCGCCACCCGGACCTGCGGGTCGAGATGATCATGAGCGATGCGCGCCAGAACCTCATCACCGAAGGCGTCGATGTCGCCATCCGCCTGGGCGTGGGAACGCTCGATGATTCGACCTTCGGCGCGCGCAAACTCGCCCAGGTCGAGCGGCTTGTGGTTGCTGCCCCCTCCTATCTTGCCGCCCATGGCATGCCCGCCAATCCGGGCGAGCTGGCCCGGCATCATTGCATCGTCCAGCATGGCGTTTTCGGTCCGGAAAGCTGGCGCTTTACGCACAACCAGACGGTGACATCGGTCGATGTGCCCGCCAAGCTCTGGATCAACTCGGCGCCGGGCATTCTGGCGGCGGCGGTGGCCGGGCTGGGGGTTGCGCTGGCCACCAATGTCATGGCTGGCGAGGAGTTGCGCTCCGGCCAGCTGGTGCGGTTGCTTGAGGCGTATCGGCTGGACCCGGCGCACGTCTATGCGGTCTTCCCGGCGGGACCCAGACCCTCTGCAAAAGTCCGGGCGATTGTCGAGCATCTGGCCATGACACTGGGGACAATGGCCTGAAATGCCCTGCCGTGACAATATTAGTCCAGACAAGAAACCAAAGGCCGCATGAATGGATGACTGCTTGCGGCGAGGTCGCTTTTAGGTCTGAAAGGCCGCTTTGTCAGCGACGATTGCCTGAGCGTGGTGCCAGCCAGCTGCCGGCAGCCATCATGCCAAGGTTCAGCGGCGGCCGAACATCGGGCTATCGTCCACCTCAAGGGCTGATGTTACAGGTAATCTTCCAAGGTGAGGCTGATGTCTCGCCGCGCACCGGCCCGCTCGACCGTTAAGGGGATCACGGTTCCGGCGGACTCGAACATCTGCTTGCGAAGCTTCCTAAAATCGGCCCCGATCAGCAGATCGCCAGCTAGTAGGTCCGCCTTTGCGGCCGGGCTACCTGCGCCGACAACCCCGATCTTTACATTCGGACCGGCAGGCTCGATCCACAACCCCGCAAAATTGTACTTTTGAAGGGCGAATGGCAGCGCATTTCGCTTAAGATACAGCGTCTCATCCTTGGTCTGCGTGGCCATGTTAAAGCGGCTCAATACCGGCAATCCGATGATGCCGTGTGGGAAGATGTCCCAGTCGGGATGTTCGGTGATGGTCACGATGACGTCTGTCATCGTACCTGCAAGTTGCAAGGGCGCGCGTACCATCCGTCCCTTACCGTCGGGCGCGGCAGGCGCCCATCGCGGAGCATTCCACAGGCTGGTCGCATCCGCCGTTTTGCGATAGATATGCATTGGCGATGTCCAGCCGGTGTCCAATCCGAAGCGAAAGCTGTGGCCCGCCAGCGTCGCATCGGCAGCAATAAAGGCTGACGCCTTCACATTGCCCGCGTGAAAGATGCCCTTCTCAAAGCGGCTCCAGCCACTGCGGTCCGGCGCGCCATCACGATAGATGCGCCATTCCCTGGTTTCGAAATCCAGTTCGCAATCGCCCGCTGTCAGAACCCCGGCGGCCAGCGAACCGATGGCACCGTCCATGAAATTGACCACATCGACGCCGGCGATAACCGAGACAGGCTGCCGCACCTGGCCGGCAAAAATCAGATCGGGCACGACGAAAATGGGATAGTTTCCAGCACCCTGGTGTAGGTTGAGGAAAGTGGATCCCATTTGCTTCAACTTCAATTTCTTTGCTATCTCAAGCTCTATCAGTCCTACCGTACCGCCCGTGTCGACGACAAAGCGAAATGGCCCCTGAGAACCTATGGTGCAATCGACCAGCACCCGCGAGTCCGTCAGGGTGATGGGAATGCGGTAGGGCGCCGTGGCTGCCCGTGCGATCCCGGACATGGCAGCAGTTGCTCCTGCCCCGGCAAGAAAGACCCGACGATCAACCGGCATACTCCAACCCCAATCAGACAGCGCAGCAGGGAATTTTCTACCTTCCCGCTGGCTGCGGATGATACAAAGCCAATGATATTAAGAATCATTTTCGTAGGCGGCGTTATTTCCGGCGATACAAGTCCAATGTCGTCGCCTGAATGCTCCTGGCCGGATTTGTCGCGCATTCGCCTTTGATCTTGTGGAAAAGGTCATCCGTGTTTCTGATCGCCGTCCGCGTTTGAGCCCCGGCTGACTGCAATGCTGACCAAAAACCCGCTAGCCAGAACTTCGTGGAAGACGCATTTGGGTCATCAAATGCTACTGAACACACCTTCTCGCCGCCCAGCGTAATGCTGTCACTCAACAAAGGCTGCGTGGTGGAAGCAGTTGCCTGCGCCAAGAGCAGTGCCGCTACAATCAAGGTGAGCCTCAAAATTTCGAGATGAAAACCGTGGCTCAAAATGCATATTTATTGTGACATCTCAAGGTACGAATTTATACAATTTTTCTCTGATTTGAAGCGCCATACCAGAGAGGATGGCGCAATTCGGCTAAGCGAGTTCCTGATATTTCGCATACTGCATTAGGCCTGCATCCACGACAAAATCGAAGGATCTACGGATATGCTGATGTTGGCTGTAGCCCTCATGGCCGACCCTTTTCTCGGGTCCACTCGGGCACTCGTAAACTGCGACATTAGCCGAACTGAGATCAGATGGGCGCTGCAGAGCAATCGTGATCCGCAATTTGAGCTTTACCTCGACCCTTGATCGGCCCCCACTGAGTGGTCCGTGTTGATTGTTAGTGCATTGTTGCTTCCGGCGCCATGGCCGACCGTAGGTGGAGCGCAGCGGAACCGGAGGGCGGCCATGGCGGCGTCGCTGTTTCCGGTGCCGGCGGTCGATAGCCGAGCGAGCTGTGCGGGCGGATGGTGTTATAGTGCCGCCGCCAGGCTTCGATCAGGATCTTCGCCTCGGCCAGCGTGTAGAAGATCTCCCCGTTCAACAGTTCATCGCGCATCGAGCCGTTGAAGGACTCACAATAGCCATTTTCCCATGGGCTGCCGGGCGTGATGTAGAGCGTCTTCACACCGATCCTGGCCAGCCATTGCTGCACGGCCGTGGCGATAAATTCAGGACCATTGTCCGAACGTATATGTGCCGGCGGGCCGCGAGTGATGAACAGATCGGCCAGCGCCGCCAGCACATCCTCGCTTCTGAGCCGTCTCGCGACCGGCAAGGCCAAGCACTCCCTGCTGGCCTCGTCGATGATCGATAGGATGCGGAACTTGCGGCCTTCGTGGGTGCGGCCCTCGACGAAGTCGTAGGACCACACATGCCCCGGATACTCGGGTCGCAGCCGGATGCACGATCCGTCATTGAGCCAGAGACGGCCGCGTTTCGGCTGCTTCTGCGGCACTTTGAGCCCCTCGCGCCGCCAGATGCGCTCGACCCGCTTGCGGTTCACGTGCCAGCCGGCATCGCGCAGCAAGGCCGTCACCCGGCGATAGCCATAACGACCATATTGCCGAGCCAGAGCGATGATGTCCTCTGTGAGAGCTGCTTCCTCGTCTGCCCCGCGGGGGCCTTGCGCTGTGTCGATCGATGCTGGCCGAGCACACGGCAGACCCGCCGCTCGGAGACAGTCATCATCCCTTGGATGTGGTCGATACAGCGACGTCGGCGCGCGGGGCTCAGTAGTTTCCCCGTGCAGCCTCCTGGAGGATCATCTTGTCTAGCGTTAGGTCCGACACCGCCTGCCGAAGCCGAGCATTCTCGCGCTCCAAGTCCTTCATCCGCCGCGCCTGATCCATCTTCAGGCCGCCATACTCCTTGCGCCAGCGATAGTAGCTCTGTTCGGTGACGCCGATCCGTCGGCAGGCATCCGCCACCGTCCCACCCTGCGCCAGCACGATCTCCGCTTCACGCAGCTTGCCGATGATCTCCTCCGGCTTGTGCTTCCGAGCCATTCCATTCCTCCTTCGTGATCCAGACTATGATAGTCGATGGGCCACTCAGAAGGGGGCAGATCAAATGCCATCGCGCCGGGCTGGATCAGCGGAGCCACCGATCTGCGGCCCATCGACCATACCCAGCATCCCGCCGGGCGCGTGGGCCGGCCCGACGATATTGCCGATGCCGTGCTCTACCTTGCCGATGCCGGCTTTGTGACGGGTACGGTCCTCACCATCGATGGCGGCATGACCCGCAAGATGATCTATGCCGAATAGGCCTGGGGCGGTGGAACCATTGCCCAGGCCACGGGCTTAAACCTGCCACAGGATCGCCGCTTCCTCGCGGCGACCGGAAAGGTGATGGCCCTTGCTGACCCAGGATGAGCATTTCATGCGGATGGCGATTGCCGTCGCCGCTGCGGAGGGGCGTGACCCGGCGCTCTCGCCCATCGGCTGCGTCGTCGTGCGCGAGGGCAGGGTGCTGAGCGCCACCAAAAACGCCGTGGAGCGGCTGCATGATGCCACCGCCCACGCCGAAATGCTGGCTTTGCGTGAGAGCGGCGCGGGGTTCGAGAAGGGCGATCTGGGCGGAGCGACGCTCTATTCCACGCTTCAGCCCTGCGGCATGTGCACCATGGCCTCGATCTGGGCCAAGGTGGGGCGCATCGTCTATGGCGCCGGGCGCGAGGACGTGCACCGCATGTATTTCGAGGACCGCCATATCGATACGCTGAACATCATCGCCGATGCCTGGCGCGATGATCTCTCGCTGACCGGCGGCGTGCTGCGCGAGGATTGCGCCAGCCTCTATTTCCGCCCCTGGGACGATGTGCCGAGGGAGCAGCAGGGCAATCTTTGACGATGGATGCGCCGCCGCCATCGCCTTAACCCTTGCCGCGCACGACAAAACCGATTGCAAAACTTGCATCGGACCATGGCGCGCCGCCAGCCCTTTCCTCCAGAGGAACCAGGCAAACGACAGCGAGGGCCCCATGGAGTTTATCCCGCGCGGCATCATTGCCGTGGACAAGCAGGGTGACCGCATCCTGTTTCTCGACCCCGTCACGCTGGAGGTGGTCGATGGCATCGAGCAGATGCCGATCCTTCCGCATGAACTGGCCGTGGCGCCCGACCGGCGCCGCGCCTATGTGCCCGCCTATGGCGATGGCGTGCATGGCGACAATCCGCATCCCGGCCATGTGCTGAGCGTGATCGATCTCGACAGCCGCGAAAGGCAGGGCGATATCGATCTCGCGCCGCTCACGGCCCCCCACACCGGGCGTTTCGGGCCCGATGGGCTGCTGTTCGTCGCCTGTGAGGACAGCGCGGCGATCGCGGTGGTCGATGGCGCCTGCGACCATATGATCGGCGGTATCCCGACCGGATCGCGCAAGAGTCATCGCCTGATCGTGCTGTCCCGGCGCGGGCTGATCTGTACCGACAATGAGGAGGCCGCCAGCGTCTCCCTGCTGAGCCTGAGCGATCACCGCCTGCTGGGCAAGGTGGAGCTGCCCGGCGCGATTGCGGGCATCACCGCCGCCGCCGATGAAAGCCGGATCTATTGCACCGATGCCAGCGCGCCGCGCCTCTGGCCGATCCGGCTGGCGGATGGCAAGGTCGAGCCGCCGATTGCGCTGCACGGCCATGACCGCAGCGCGCAGGTGGTGCGCCTGAGCGCGGACCAAAGCTCGCTGATGGTGATCGGCGATCACGAGCCGGTGGTGACGCTGCTCGATCTGGAGAGCGGGCAGCAGCGCATCGTCGAGGTGGGCGCCAAGCCGATGGATGCGGCCTTCCATCCCGATTGCCGCACGGCGCTGGTGGCCAATGAGGGCGAGGGTTCGGTGACGCAGATCGATCTGGCGCAGGCGGAAGTGCTGCGCAAGGTGAAGGTGGGCACCGGCTGCGAGACGCTGGCCTATTTCTAGCGCCGGTTGGGCCGGACCTATCGCGGGCTTCAGGCGCTCCATCGGCAACCGAAGTTAGGGAAGGCGTGTGTTATGAAGCATCCCGCCAAGCAGGATTTCCCGGTCAGCCAGGTGCGGCGCTATCTTGAGCTCGGGCCCATCGTTCTGGTCTCTTCGGCGCTGGGCGAGCAGCGCAATGTGATGACGCTGGGCTGGCATACGGTGCTGGAGTTCTCGCCCTCGCTGGTCGGGCTGATGATCTCGGCGGGCAATCACAGCTTTTCGCTGATCCGGGAGAGCGGCGAATGCGTGATCAATCTGCCCACCACCGCCCTGACCGACATCGTGGTGGGCATCGGCAACACGACCGGCGCGCAGATCGATAAATTCGCTCATTTCGGCCTGACGCCGCTCAAGACCGACAAGGTAAAAGCGCCCCTGATCGCCGAATGCCACGCCAGCTTCGAATGCCGCCTGCATGAGGCGGCGCTGGTCGATAGCCTCAACTTCTTTGTCTTCGAGGTGGTCAAGGCCCATGTCGCCCCCACGCCCAAACATCCCGAAACCCTGCATTACCGGGGCGACGGCAGCTTTATGGTCTCGGGCAAGGTGATCAGCCGGCGCGGGCTCTTTCGCCCCGAGATGCTGGATTAGCGGCTTCTACCGCGCCCGGTCATGGCTGATGGCCTGCTCGTCGGGCGGCGTGGCGCCCTCGGCGGCGGGGCTGGTGCCGCCGATCTGATAGGAGGCGCGCTTGGGCTGCAGGGGGATGAAGGGCACGCTGTGCAGCGCGGCACAGGCCTGCCCCAGCCGGTCCTGATCGACCGTCACGCGAATCACGGCGCCGCCGCGATGCACGGCCTCGGCAAGGGGCTGGGCGTCCTGCGCATCGACACCCGCGCGCATGAGAGCCGCCAGCAGGGCATCGCGGCCATGCAGGTCGGGCCCCGGCGCGATGATGCTGATCGCCTCGCGCGGCACCGCCGCCCGTTCAAGTTCCCCGGCGGCCTGCCGGGCGAGGGCGGGGGTGTCGAACAGGCGTGTGATCGTCTCGGTCATGCTCTTTCCTTTCCCGAAGCTTGGATAACCTCATCCGCCAGAGGGATGTCCTTCGTCGCTGGCACCGGGCGCCTCGCTGCCCACCGCCTTGCAGATCATGCGCAGCGCCGGTTTCAGCCCTTCCTCCAGCGTGGGGTGATAGAAGGGGCGTTCCAGCAGGGCGCTGGCGGTCAATCCGCTCTCGATCGACCAGGCCAGCAGATGCGCCAGATGCTCCGCCCCGGGGCACAGCAGGATCGCGCCCAGCAGCTTCCCATCGGCGCGATCCGCGTGCAGATGGGCCAGACCCACCGCCTTGGCCTCGATGCGCGCCCGGCCCTGATCGCTGTAATCGGCGGTGCCGACGACCAGATCCTCGCCATGCACCTGCCCGACTTTGGCCAGCGCGGGATCGGTGAACATGATCGAGAAGGGCACGTTGCGATGGCCCTGTTCCACATTGGGGAAGCGTGCCGCATTGTAACCGGCAATGGCGCCCTGCGCCGAAGCCTCGTGAAGCACCGGGCGCTCGGCATCGGCATCGCCGGCGATAAAGATGGCGCTCTGGCCACATTGCGCCGTGGCGCGGTCGAAAACGGGCACGCCATGCTTGTCGAGCGCCAGCCCTGTCGCGCCCAGATCGAGGCCATCGAGCGCGGGCGGGCGACCCGTTGCCACCAGCACCTTGTCGAACAGGCCTTCGCCCGATGTGCGGCCTGTCCAGCGCAGGCGGGCCTTGCCCTCGCTGATCTGCGCCGTGATCTTGACGCCATTGACCACCGTCATCTCCTGCCGCAGCACATCGCTCAGGCGGCTGGCGATGGGCTCGTCTTCTAGACCGGCCAGCCGGGTGCCCTCGTCCAGCAAGGTCACCTTGACACGCAGCCGGGCCATGGCCTGCGCCAGTTCCAGCCCCAGCGGCCCGGCGCCGATCACCGCGAGCGTTTCGGGCAGGGTTTCCAGCTCGAAAAGCGTCTCATTGGTCAGCGCCAGATCGCCCAGCGCCACGAAACTCTCAGGGATGGTAGGGCGCGAGCCGGTCGCGATCACGATGGCCTGGGCCGTAACGCGGGTGCCATCGTCGATCAGCAGCGTGCCCGCATCGGCAAAGCGGGCCGTGCCGCGCAGCATGCTGCTGGAGGGGATTTTGGCGATCTCCTCGCGCGTCGCCTCGGCGAAGCGGTCGCGCTCGCGGCGCAGGCGCTGCATCACGCCATGGCCGCTGATCTGCGCGCTGGCCGCAATGCCGAACAGGGGCGCTTGCCGCACCGCATAGGCGGCATCCGCCGCCGCGATCAGCAGCTTGGAGGGCATGCAGCCGACATTGGCGCAGGTGGTTCCAGAAAATTCCGGATCGATGATCAGCGTGCGTGCTCCGGCCCGGCGGGCGCTGCGCTCGGCGGACAGGCCCGCAGTGCCGGCGCCGATGATGGCGACGTCACAAGATAGATCCATGGAAGGCAACTTTCATAAACAGGCCGGGCGCGGCAATCTGGGTTGCGCGGCGGTCCGGGCGGGGAACGTCTCCCTGTTGCGAAGAGACAGGCAGGCCCGAGGTTCCCTGACGCCGCGCCACCCGGCGTGGAACACCAGGGGCAGGCGGCCATTCTGCGAAGAGAAGCCCTGCGCGAAGGAACCCCCATGGCCACCATCGATCTCTCCGACGCGCATACCCGGCGCACCAGCCTTCACGGGCGCAAGGCCATCATCACCGGCGGCACCACCGGCATTGGCCGGGCCATCGCGGTGCTGCTGGCGAGCGAGGGCGTGGAGGTGTTCATCTGCGGCCTCAGCCCCGATCATCTGGCCGATGCGCTGGAGCGCATCCGGCAGTTGGGCAAGGGGGATGGCCTCAGCACCGATCTGGCCGATCCCGAGCAGTTGGAGGCCTTCTTCTCGGCGGCGCGCGAGGCGCTGGGCCAGCCCGATCTGGTGGTGGTCAATGCCGCGGTGCCCGCCCGCGCTCTGTCCGATATGACGCGGGATGAGCTGCGCTATGCCGTCGCCGTCGATTTCACCGCCTATCTGCTGAGCGCCCATGCCGCTCAGGCGATGCTGGGCAAGGGGGGCGATATCGTGCTGATCGGATCGATGAGCGCCCATGTGCTGGGGCCGGGCTCCACGGTCTATGCCGGGATCAAGGCGGGCATTGCCGGCTTTGCCGAGGCCTTGCGGCGGGAGTTGGGCCCCAAGGGCATCAGGGTCAGTCTGGTCGAGCCGGGCAAGACCGGGGCGGATTTCCAGTACCCCGATATCCCCGAAGAAAAGCAGCGGGCGATGATCGCGGAAGAGACCATGCTGCGCGCCGAGGACATCGCGGTGGGCGTGCATTATCTGCTGACCCAGCCAAGGCGTACTGTGGTGCAACAATTGACCATCGTGCCGCGCGGGCAAGAAGCGGAATAGGGCGGATGGCCGTGGGGCCAGATCGCCCCACGGCCATCCAGTTCCCAAAGGTCGGGCTTAGATGCCCTCGTCGTCCTTTTCTTCCTCGAAGGTAACGGCGACATCGGCGTTGGCCGAAAGCCGCACCGTATCCCCCTCGACCTCGGCCACAAGCCCGCCGGAAATATAGTGATGGTGGCCGCTGTGCGATCCGCTCTCGGATTTCGTCAGCTTGATGCGGTCGCCCTCGATCCGGTCGACCGTGCCGACATGCACGCCGTCGGCGCCGATGATGTCCATATGTTCCTTGATCTGATCGAGATTGGCCATGTCACGCTCCTGTTGCCGGTGTGGCGCAGGGGAAACGCACCAGTGCGGGGGAAGGGCGCGCGCTTTTCGTCGCAAAAATCCGTCGCTTCGATGGGGAACGGATGTCAGCTGCAGCGGAACATCCCGGCAGCCGGACTGTATCGCAAAGACCGGCCCGCTCCGGCCGATGGGCCAGTGGCCCGGCATCGTCAAAAAGGAACGCGCCTGTGGCAACCGCCCCCGATCCCGCCTTTCCTCACGCCCGTCGCCCCGAGGCGATCCGCCCGGTTTTTCCGGCCAGCTATCCGCTGCATGTGATCCTCTCGGCCTATCCCATCGCCTGCTTTACTGGCGCTTTCCTGACCGACTGGGCCTATCTGGCAAGCTATGAGATGCAATGGGCCAATTTCTCGGCCTGGCTGATCGTGGCCGGGCTGGTGATGGGCGTGCTGACGGGGACTGCCGGGCTGGTCGATTTCTTCAGCAGCCGGCGAATGCGGCGGCCAAGGGCCGGATGGTGGCACGGGCTGGGCAATGGGCTGGTGATGCTGCTGGCGCTGCTCAATGCCTTCGTCCACAGCCGCGATGCCTATACCTCGGTGATGCCCTGGGGCATTCTACTCTCGCTGTTGACCGCCGTGCTGGTGCTGGTGACCAGTTGGCTGGGCACGCGGCAGACCATGCAAGCGCTGGAGATCCGCCCGTGAAGCGCGCGCTCCCCTTTGCCGCCCTGACCGTGCTGCTGGCGCTTGCCGCCTGCGACGGCCCGGCCGCCAGCCCCGACGCGCAGACCGGCCCCAACCCGCAATTGCCCGATCAGCAGCAATATCTGATGCCGCCGATGAAGGTGGGCAAGGTGGTGCCTTGGGGCAATAGCATGCCCACGCCCGCGCCGGGCCTGCAGGTGCAGGCGCTGGCCACCGGGCTGGAACATCCGCGCCAGGTCTATCCCCTGCCCAATGGCGATGTGCTGGTGGTGGAGAGCAATGGCCCGCCGGCGCCGGTCTTCCGCCCCAAGGAGATCATCATGGGGCTGGTGCAGGGTTCCGCGGGGGCCAAGGCCAAATCCGCCAACCGCATCACCCTGCTGCGCGACGCCGATGGCGACGGCAAGTATGAGCAGCGCAGCGTCTTTCTCGATCGTCTGAACTCGCCCTTCGGCGTGGCGCTGGTGGGCAATGATCTGTATGTCGCCAATGCCGATGCGCTGATCCGCTTCCCCTATGTCACGGGTGACACGCGGATCACCGCGCCGGGGCAGAAGCTGGTCGACCTGCCCGGCGGGCCGATCAATCATCACTGGACCAAGAGTCTGGTCGCGAGCCCCGATGGCAGCAAGCTCTATGTCGGTGTCGGCTCGAACAGCAACATCACCGAAAACGGCATCGGCGCGGAGCTGAACCGCGCCGCCGTCTGGGAGATCGACCGGGCGAGCGGCGCCTGGAAGCTCTATGCCGGGGGGCTGCGCAACCCCGCCGCCGTCGCCATCGAGCCGCAGAGCCATGCCGTCTGGACCGCCGTGAATGAGCGCGATGAACTCGGCCCCAATCTGGTGCCCGACTACATCACCTCGCTGCGGCCTGGGGGCTTTTATGGCTGGCCCTACAGCTATTACGGCAGGCATATCGATCCGCGTGTGAAGCCGACGCGCCCCGATCTGGTGGCGAGCGCGCTGGTGCCCGATTATGCGCTGGGGTCGCATGTCGCGCCGCTGGGGCTGGCCTTTGCCAACAATGGCGGCCTGCTGCCGGACACCATGCGCAATGGCGCTTTCGTGGGTGAGCATGGCAGCTGGGACCGTGATCCCTTCAACGGCTACCGGGTGGTGTTTGTCGGCTTTGCCAATGGGCGGCCGGTCGCCAAGCCGGTGGATGTGCTGACGGGCTTCCTCGACCGCAACAACACCGTGCATGGCCGCCCGGTGGGCGTAGCGATGGACACGCATGGCGCGCTGCTGGTGGCCGACGATGTGGGCAACACCGTCTGGCGGGTGAGCGCGAAACGGCCTTGAGCGCTGCCCGGCGCATGACCGCGATCACCGGAGGTTCGGGCAGGCCGCGCTGAGGGCGCGGGCGGAACATCGGCCTCCCGCCGGGCGTTGCCCCTGAGAGGAGAGAGATCATGAGCGACACCTCGGTTAGACCCGCGCAGCATCTTGTGAAGCCTGTGGAGCAGCAGGAAGGAGCCTCCACGATCCGGGTGGATGCCCAGCAGGCCAATGCTGCCGATGCGCGCAAAGGCCGGGCAGGGGAGGAAGCGAAGCCCTTCTCCGAAGCCGGGCAGGAGGGTCATCATCTGCCCCCGCACCGCCCCGGCGACAGCGATATGGCGCCCGATGAGCCCAATGATATGATCTCGGAGCGGCGCAATGCCAGCCGGGATGATACGGGGCGCAAGACGCCCGTTGAAAGCGAGACGCCATCAGAATGAACAGGCCTGTCACCGACCCGCAAAGCTGTCATAGGCCTCTTGCGCGATGTCTGAGGCGACTTCGGCCAGCACATCGTAATCCGGTTCGCCCCCCTGTTCGCGGGTTTCGGCGACACCGGCCCGCATCGCCTTGAGATAGGCTTGCCGCGCCACGGACAGGCCTGTCTCATCCGAACCCACGATGCGCATAGGCGGGAAGTGCGGATCGTGAAATCCATCAGCACTGGTGCTGTCATGGGTCATGGTTTGCCCCGTTGATCGATCGCTGTGCATGCCACGCATGCTCCGCTCGTCGCGCGATAGACAGGGCCTTCAGATGAGGCGTTGCGTTTCAGCGACGCCTGATGGGCTTTCCCGGTATAGACCCATACGTTGCCGCCTCGTTGCAAAGCGACAAAGCGTCAGGCGGCTGGCCCCACCACCGGCTTCTTTGGCAGATGGATCGTGCGGATTGCGGCTTCATCGCCGCAATAGACCGGGCAGGTGGTGTCCAGCGTGGCGAGATAGTGGTTGACCTGCCACCTTGCGTCTTCCGGTTGATCCGGCGTTTCATCACCGGTTCGCAGCAGGGCCGTTGCCGTGCTTCTGCCCATGGCCGCGCTTTCGCACAGGCCCTGAACAAAGGGGCGCCGCTTGAGCAGAAAGGGCAGCGCAAGGCAGTGGATGCGCCCGAGCGCGGGATCGTCAGGCGCGATCACCAGATCCTCACCGGGAGGAAGGCCGTCATTCCAGTCCAGCCCCTGATCTCTGGCCCGCGCACAGAGCTGCAGTCGCAGCGTGGGAAAGGGGAAAAGATCCAGACCCAGCGGTTGCTGCCCGCGCGCGTCGATCAGGCTGTCGAACTGCAGTGAGCGCGCGCCAATCCGGATGTGCCAGCCCTGTTCTCCCCGGTCATGGAGACCATAGTGGGGGCCCAGTCGCTCGATCCGCAGCACGGCTGCCTCCCGCAGGGCCAGCAGACGGTCGATGGAAAGATGGGGCACGGCTGCGTAATTGTCGGTGAAGCAGCGCTTGATACCCTGTTCGAACCGCGTGAGGTCCGTGGGCGACAGCCGGGGGACGATGCGGCCAAAGGGTTCATGCATCCGCAAAATGGCATAGCGCCAGGCCTGAGTGCGGCGCTGGCGGTGGCTATCCCGCGCTTCGGCAAGATTGGTGCGCGCGTGGAGGAAGGGATCGATGCTCTGCCTTTGGGCGAAATAGCGGTCGGCAAAATTGTCGGCGGTGGCGCTGTCCAGATCGATGCTGTCGGCATAGGCTGCATCGAGCTCGCGCAGCTGGCGGGCGAACAGGGCGAAGATCCGGTCCAGATCGCCATCGCCGCCTTGCAGCATCTGCGCCAGCGCTTGATCGGTGAAGAGATCGAGCGGTTCGAGCGGAAAGGGAAACCAGAAATCCGCCTCCGGCAGCAGGCCACTGCGCGAGAGCATGGTCACCTGCCAGCCGGTATCGCCCTGATAGCTCAGGCCCTGTGCAGTCTCGACGAAATCGCCATGCTGCAGAGCCAGTGTCATCACGGCATCGATTGCGCTCAAGGAACTGCCCAGAAGGCCGATGTTCTCGGCGCCAGCGGGCGCGCTTGGCGGCTGGGCCGGGCCTTGGGAACGATAGCCGGTGGCAATCACCAGCCTGTCCAGCCAATCCGTGCCTGTCTTGCCCTTCGCGTCCCATGCGATGCGCACCCCATCCGGGAAGGCCGCGACATCGGTGACCTGATGGGAGCGATGGACGCTCACCCGATGCGGTCCGAGATGATGGGCAAGCAGCAGATCGAACTGGTCGGCAAAATACGCACCCAGCACCACGCGCGGAAAGAAGGCGCGATCATCGTCCGCACTGTCCGCGATGCCCCAGGCGGCGAGGCGTTCGGCGCTCTGGCGTCTGGCCCAGCCGTTGAGTGTTTCGCACAAGGGCGGAAGCTCGATCCCGGCGATGTTGGCCAGCATCGGCATGGTGACATGATCGGTGCTGAAGGGGATACCCGGACCGGTTTTCTCTCCCGCCTCATAGAGGTGGATGTCGCAAGGGCGATCGCTTTCGAGCAGGGCGTGAAGGGTGTAGAGCGCGGTCGGTCCGGTGCCGACAATGCCGATCGTGTGTGAAGCTGGCCTTTGGGGTGAGGGGACCATGGTCTATCCGTAACTCGGTTGGGCGCTGGTCTGCGGGTCGGGAAACAATTGTGGGCTGAAATGGGGGGCATTAGGTCAGCAATGGGTCTGCATATTGCCTGTCTGACACCATCGGGCCTCAATCGGATCTTGTTTGGCTGAAGGCTGTTGAGGGGCGGTGCCTTGACGGGTTGAGTTTCGGAACAGTGCTGAGAGGGGGAGGTTCCGCAGCCTATCGTTCAGCTGATCGCATCGTGGTCCCAAAGCGGATGTTGAGACACCCATCTGGAACTTGCGCGCAGGCGGTCTCTTCTGTGATCTGTCAGGAGAAGAACCATGGTAAGCCCTGTTTCCGACGACTGCATCGACTCCAGCGCCCCTTCCGGGCCATCTGCCTTGCCCGCCTTTTCCCGACGCGACATTTGCGGCGGCATCGCAGGCCTTTCCTTCGCGTCGCTGGCGGGCATAGCGACCGCCGCTGCGGGCGACACCGCCGCCACGCGTTTTGGCCCGCCACAAAGCTTTTCCTGGGACGAGCTGACGGGCCTTGTGCGCAAGCTGGCCGCCAAGCCTTATGAGGCGGCGGCATCCACGCCCGGCGCGCATGATGTTGATTTCGATGCCGCGGGAAAGCTCACCTATGGCCCCGCCACGCCCTTGACGGGCTCGGTTCGCCTGCTGCCGGTCAATCGCTATGCGCCCACGCCCGTGAAGCTGAACGTCCTGCAGCGCGGACAGGCGCGCGCCTTGCTGTCCAGCAAAGGCCTTTTCGCGGGAGGCGCCGAGGCCAGACCGGCTGGCTTTCGCGTGCTTAGCGCCCGCGCCGAGGGCGACTGGCTGTCCTTCATGGGCGCATCCTATTTCCGGACGGCAGGCGCGCAGAACCAATATGGCATCTCGGCAAGGGGGATCGCGGTCGATACGGCGCTGACCAGCGAAGAGGAGTTCCCGGCCTTCACCGAATTCTGGATCGAGACGCTGAGCGATAGCGCCATGCGTGTCTACGGGCTGATCGATGGGCCCAGCCTTGTGGGCGCCATGCGCTTTGACAACAGCACCGGGCCAGACGGTGTGGTGCAGGATGTGACGGCGGTCTTTGCCATGCGCAAGGACATCAAGCGGCTGGGCATCGCCCCGGCCTCCAGCATGTTCTGGTATGATCAGACCTCACCCGACCGGACGCCCGACTGGCGCCCCGAAATTCACGATTCCGATGGTCTGGCGATCGTTGCGGCCAATGGCGAGCATCTGTGGCGCCCGCTGCGCAACCCCCGCCATCCGCGCACCAATGCCTTTTCCGTCACCAATCCGCGCGGGTTCGGGCTGATGCAGCGGGATCGCCGCTTTACCGACTATCAGGACGATGGCGCCTTCTATGACCGGCGCCCCAGTCTCTGGGTGGAGCCGATCGGCGATTGGGGGCCAGGCGCGGTGATGCTCTATGAGTTTCCGACCGACTCCGAAACCACCGACAATGTTACCGCCTTCTGGGTCAGCGATACGCCGGCGCGGGCGGGCGGATATCACGAATGGCGCTATCGGCTGCGCTGGACATCGCGTGATCCATCCTCGGCAGCCGGCGCACGCCTAGTCGATCAATGGAACGGCGCTGGCGGCATACCCGGCGCGGCTGCGCGGCAGGATGCGCATAAGCTGGTCTTCGATTTCGAGGGCGAGAGCCTGGCCGGGCTGGACCGCTCAAGCGGGGTCGCGGCGGTGACGAACCTGCCTGCCGCCGCTGTTCTGGCTCAGGCGGCCTATCCTGTGGTTGGCGCGGCAAAGCGCTGGCGTGTGATGCTGGATGTGCGGCCTGCAGCCATCACGCAATCCGAGTTTCGCCTGTTCCTTCAGCATAAAGGCGCCGCCTTGTCCGAAACGGTCATCGAGCCGGTGGCGGGATAAACGTAAATAAGGTCCAGTTGATTCGAATTTTATGCACATTGAACTTCGCAGAAATTTGCGGATGGAGCAGCCGGAGTGTTGCGTCAGTGCTGTTTAGCGGGCTCGCTTGAATTTCCGAAAGGCTTCGACAAGGGAGGTCTGGTCGACCGGCTTTTGTAGGATCACGCAGGGCTGATAGGCCATCAGCGTATCATCGGGCGTTCCGGTCACGAAGATCGTAGGGATTGGGCCCACCTTTTCATGGATCGCCTTGATCGCCCGCGGACCGAAACCTTGAGCCAGGGTGACATCACAGGTGATCACATCCGGCCGTCTTTCCTTTGCAGCGGCGAGCGCCCGTTCTTCCGAGCTCGCGAATGCGAAAGAGAACGCGCCGTGATCCTCAAGCTGCTCTGCAAGATCCAACGCGATAAGGATCTCATCCTCAATGATCAGGACATGAGCCATTCAAACCGATTCCGTGTTCTCGATATAAGTCATAAGCAGCCGGGAAGAGGCGGTTCGAGCCCTGGTCTTCCCGCCACCCTTTGGCGAAAGTTCAGCCGATCTCGCCGCCGACGGCCCTGTGCAAGGCCCTTCGCAGTTCCGAGGGTGAGCTGGGTTTCGCGCAGATCTGCGCGGCCGGATAGCGCGTCTTGAGCTGCGCTTCATCGGCATGGGCTGAATGGAAAATCAGCGGAATGCCCTCATCGCGCAACCGGTCGGCGGCGGGAAAGACCTCATTGTCCAGCAGCCGCACATCGAGGATGGCGCAATCGGGCAGCATCCCATCCAGCGCGGCCAGCGTGCTGCTCACCGTCTCATAAGGCCCGTCGACCGCGAGGCCCACATCCTCGACGATGTCCTGAACATCGAGTGCAACGAGCAGCTCATCCTCGACAATCATGATGGTTTTGGTCACGTGTGGATCACCGAAAGAGGAAGACGCATGGTCAGGGAAAAACGGTGGCTGTCGATCTGGCGCGTTAATTCAGCTTTGATCTGCCGGGCCGAGGCGGTGACCAGAACCGTGCCGAAGCCGGTGGCTTCCTTGACATGGATAGGGCTATCGCTCTCTTCGCACCATTCGAGCAGGATCACATGGTCAGTGAGCGACCATGTGACGCGCAGCGCGCCATCCTTGCCGTCAAGCACGCCATATTTGGCGGCATTGGTCGTCCATTCATGGAAGATCAGCGCAAGAGAGGACAGGCAATTGCGGTCGATCAACAAATCCGGACCGTTCAGTTCAATGGGGGCATGTTCGCGATAGGGGGCCAGCGTGGTGTCCAGCAGGTCACGCAGGGGGATCGACTGCTGGTCTCCCGATGGCGCGGCGAGCGAATGGGCGCGGCCCAGCGCGGCGATCCGCTCGCGCAGATCCTCGCTGTAGGTGCGCACATCGCTGTGCGAGCGCCCCACCGCCGAGATCATCGCGCTGACGATGGCAAAGAGGTTCTTCACCCGGTGGTTCATCTCGCGCAGCATCAGCGCGCGGGTTTCGGCGACCGTGTATTCCTCTGTCATATCGATGGTGGTGCCCACCAGTCGCTTGGGGCGTGACCCGGCGATGGGGCGGCCAAAGGTCTTGATATGGCGTGGTCCGTCTTGCGTCTCAAGGCGAAAACTGGCGTCGAAATCCTCGTTGCGCTCCGCCGCAACGCGCAGGCCATCCTTGACGAGCCTGCGGTCGTCGGGAACGATCTTGTCAAGAGCATCGTCGAGGTGGAGATCGCAATTATCCGGCAGGCCCAGCATCGTGCGGCTGGTTGCATCCAGCACCAGCTCGCGGGTGTCGGCGCAATATTCCCAGATGCCGATGCCGCCCGCCTTGATCGCGAGCCCCAGACGCTCACGCTCATCAGCCAGATCGCGCGCCATCGAGAGCGCTTCGGTGATGTCGGTCAGCACCAGCGTGGCGCCATCCACGGTACCATGCTGGGTACGATAGGGAAGAACGCGCAAGGCAAGCGCGCGCCCACCCTCGCGGGTTTGCACGCGGCGTTGCAGCTGTTCGCCGCTGTCGGCCACGGCGCGTGCATCGGCCAGATAGCCGTCATCCTCCAGCTTGCTGGCGACATCGGCCAGCAGACGCCCGCGATCGGCGGGCTGGAGCGGGAAGATGCGCGTGGCGGCATCGGTGAAGCTGCGGATACGCAGTGCCTTGTCCAGAACGATGACGGCCAGTTCGGTGGATTCGAAGAAGTTGCGCAGGTCGGCATTGGCCACGGTGAGCTGATCGACCTTGCTCTTCAACTCGTCATTGACGGTCGAAAGCTCCTCATTGGTCGATTGCAGTTCCTCATTCATCGACATCATTTCTTCGTTGGAGCTCTTTAGCTCCTCATTGGCCGTTTCCAGTTCCTCGACCGCGGTGCGCAGCTTGTGGCGGGTGAGGCGCAATTCCTCTTCCAGCGCTTCCATATGGTCGTCGCCGTTCTCGAGTTCGGCGAGATCGGGGTCTTCGAAGGGCTGGAAGGTGCCGCGGTCATGGAACACCACCAGCAGCGTGCCATCGGGCAGCGGCTCGCACACGGCCTCGATGGGCTGGGTGCCATAGTCGGTGACGACGTCGATCTGGCGGGCGACCACACGCTTGTTGCTGTCGCGCGCCTGCCGCATCAGCGTACCAAGCACATCGCGCAGCCCCGGCTTGGCCAGCGAGATGGCATTGGCGCCGCCCACGCGCGTGACCGGGAAGTCGAAGTAACGGCTGAGCTTGCCGAAGGCGGAGAGCACCGCCCCATCCTGATTGACCACCATCGAGGGCGGGCTGTAGCGCTCGGCCAGCCGCTGGACCGCGATGGCCGGATCGGCATGCTTGCGCTCTGCCGTGCGGCGGGCAGGGTCATCCCGGCGTCTAGCGGTGCGCTCGCCGCCGGGAAGGTCGATGGGATAGGCAGGGCTGCCGGGGCTGCGCTCGAAGATGCGGGCGTGGTGATCGATGGCGGGGAAGAGGTGGTCGAAGCGTCCGATGCTTTCCGAGGGGCCCAGAAACAGAAAGCCGCCAGGGCGCAGAGCATAGTGCAGGATCGGCATCACCGATTGTTGCAGCCGATCGTCGAAATAGATCAGCAGGTTGCGGCAGGACACCAGATCGATGCGCGAGAAGGGCGGGTCCTTCACCACGCTGTGGTTCGAGAAGCGGATCAGGTCGCGGATCTGGCCGGAGATCGAGAAACGCTCGCCGTGGGGGATGGTCCAGCGTTCGCGTAGAGGAGAGGGAATGTCGGCCAGCGCGGCAGCGGGATAGCTGCCTTCGCGGGCGATGTTGAGCATCTGCTCGTCGATATCACTGGCGAAGATCTGGACCGGATTGATCAGATCCATCCCTCGCGCCGCTTCGGCGAAAAGCATGGCGATGCTGTAGGCTTCCTCGCCGCTGGAGCAGCCCGGAATCCACACGCGGATATCCTCGCCATCGCTCTGGCGCAGCAGCGGCTCGACCACCTTGCTGCGCAGGGCCTCGAACATTTCGGGGTCGCGGAAAAAGCGGGTGACGTTGATGAGCAGGTCGCGGAACAGCGCCTCGCATTCTGCGGCATCGGAGCGCACGCGCTGGAGATAGGCACGGCCCGAGCCGATGTTGAGCACATGCATGCGCCGCTCAACCCTGCGGATCAGCGTCGAACGCTTGTAGCCCGAGAAATCGTGGCCGATGGCCCCGCGCAGCGTGTGGCACAGATCATCGACATGATCGGCGACGAGTTCGGCCTCATCCTCCTGAGCATCGCCCGCGCTGCGCCCGAAGAAGGCACCGAGGCAATCAAGGATTTCGCCCGGCTGCTTGACGTAATCGACCAGCCCGGTGCCCACGGCGGCCAGCGGCATGCCGTCATATTTGGCACTCCCCGGTTCCTGCACGACGCAGACACCGCCATGTTCCTTGATGGCGCGCAGTCCGGTTGATCCATCGGCGCCCGTGCCCGAGAGGATGACGCAGGCGGCGTTAGCCTGCTGGTCGGTGGCCAGCGAGACGAAGAAATCGTCGATGGGGCGGCGCAGACCCCGTGGTTGCGCGAAATCGGTCAGCTGCAGCTTGCCCTCATGCAGTGCCAGCCCGCGGCCCGGCGGGATGATGTAGACATGATCGGGCTCCAGCGCCTCGCCGCCCTCGCATTGCAGCACGTCGAGCGGTCCAGCGCGATCGAGCAACTGGGCCAGCATGCTCTCGTAATTGGGATCGAGGTGCTGAACGATCACGAAGGCCATGTTGGTGGGCGGACTGGCCGCCGCAAGCATGTCACGCAAGGCCTCAAGTCCCCCGGCCGAGGCGCCGATGCCCACAATCGGCACGCTGCGGGTTTCAGCGTCCTGACCGTCCTTTGCACATGTTTTGGTTGAGGTCACAGGATCGAACTGTCGTCAAGATTGGCAAGGATTAGCTTGGCCTGGGCGATGGCGTGGGCGGAGTTGGCCACGGTGGTCAGCGTGCCCTCGACGATGATGCCGCTTTCGGCCACCACAGGGCTGAGGCGGGTCAGCGTCTGGCCCAGATCCTGGTCATAGGCCTGCAGGCGCTCGGGCTGGGCACGGCTGATATCGAATTGCGAGGCGAAGATGAAACGGGTTTCGCCCGAGAGCGCCCGCAGTCGCGACATGTAGAGCAGGTTGACGAAGGGCGTGCCATCCTTCTTGAAATTGACGATGGGGGTACGGACATTGGCGATCGTATCGTCGGCCAGAAAAGCGCGCAGCTTGGCACGAGCATCGCGGTCGTCGGCGTCGCGTTGCAGCACCCGGCAATTGCGATGGAGCAGATCCTGCCGCGCATAGCCGGTGAATTCGAGAAATCGGCGGTTTATCAGAACCAGCGGGGTGTCATCACCAGATGATGCCAAGGTCAGGGCGATGGGCGAATTCTCGAAAAAATTTTCCAGTTCAGCAGGTATCGTCACATCCGGCACGTCACTTGTCTCCAGCCTGCACCGTGCAGACGGTGCCTGAAGGTCGAACGCTCAACAGGCACCCATGGTTTCCGCCTTGGAGAATTTCTACAGGAGAGTCACGGAACTCCTTCGGGCGACGTGAGGGTTAGGCCTCGCCAGCGTGGATGTCTATCGCTGGTCGGCGAGAGAAAACTGTTTAACGACAGACGCTTTTTCGGCAGCTGTCCGGGACGGCGTAAGGCCGCCTTGTTACCAGAGTTGCCCTATGGCGGCGATCGATCAGGCTATGCAGCCAGGTGAAACTGATCAACAGACCGTCATCCGCCACCACCGCAAAAGCGACAACCTGCATCACCTCGAGGCCGACCCTGTGACCGCTGGCGCGCGTCCGGACAATACTGTGCCGCCATCCGCGCAGGGTATGGATCGGTATACCGTTGCGGAAGGCGGCGGCCCGCCGTCACTTGCCGATCTTGTCCAGCATCGTGATATGCTGCTGCACCACGGGAACGATCTGGGCGGCGGCGGCTTTCAGTTCCTCGTTGTTTCCATCGGCGGCATAGGTCTTGTGAAGCATCAGCGCTGCGGCATGACCATCGCGCTGGGCGTCGAGATAGATCTTGTCGGCATCCTTGCCCTTGGCCGCCTTGATCGCATCGAGGCTCTGCTGCTGGGCTGGCTGCAGCCGGGGCGCGGCGACGGCGATATCCGCCGCTTTCGCCGTCTTTTTGAGCAAGGTGGTCGACGCCTCGTGATCTTTGATCATCATCTGGGCGAAGGCCTTGACCTGAGGATCCTCTGTCGTCTTGAGGATGGCGCGCGAGCTTTCGATTTCGAAAAGGTCGCCGGCACCGGCCTTGGCCAGATACGTATCCGGGTCCTTGCCAGGGGTGGCATTGGCTTCTTCACCTGCGTTTGAGGATGCGCTCATGGTGGGCATGCCGTCCTGGGGTGTGACCGAGGAGGCATCGCTCGCGCCTCTTGAGCTTGCTGTCTGATCCGTCGCCTTCTGGCAGGCGGATAACGCTAGCGCGGGCAGAACAAGCCAGACGAGATTTTTCATGGCAAAGCTCTCCGTTGAGCAAAATGTTTGTTGAGGTGCTAACGATCGGCATCGTCCTTGGGTTCGCGGGCCCGTTGAAGAAGCTGCCTGGCTGATGCGGCGCCGTTGCGGGGTGAGCATATTAGGAATGAACTGCCCCGCGTCCGCTCGGATTGCGTGGGCGGTTGATGACGGTACGGCATTTATCCCTGGCCTTACCAATCGCGCATGCTGCTTTTGGAGTTACGCGCGGTAAGTGTCTCAAAAGGCATCCAAAGAAAGCCTTACCTGCTTTCCACTCGATAAGCCTATTTAACTAACGGCGGCTTCTGGAAGAACACCGGCCGCATACCTCGCTCCTGGCTTTGCTGCTCATCTGTCCCCGAGATTGGATCATCAGAGAAATTGCTGTCGTCCGCGAGCACCGCCGTGAAATCAACACACAAGGCATCGAGGCGATGTTTGAGATCGTTGTCCGACATATCTCCGATCATCGCCATCGCGCCCTGTGACCACTGGCCCATTCCGCCCAGGCCGGGATGGTTGAACTGGGCATAGTGGCCGCCTCCTTTTGCAAGGGATTCAAAGAGGATGATAGCTGCATCATGATCGATGCCCTGGCGGGCCGCCGCGCCATCGACCGCAGCCATACCTTTTTCGTTCAGGTCTCGCATCATCCCGCTCCTCTGCTCCGCTAAGCGCAGGGCTGATTTATGGGAAGCGATGATCGACCGGCAGGTTCCTTGCACAGTCTGATCCCATGTCTTCCCAACAAAGACCTGTTCGAAAAGCCATGGGTATGCCACCTGCTCAGGACAGCGAAGGGAAATGGAATTTATGCGTATCACCGGGTTGCTGATAAGCGGTTTGGCGTTGATGCTCGGGTCGACGGCCCATGCCCAGACCTTGCCGAACGGTATCCCGGCCAAATTCACGCCCGTCACCTCAACCTTCGATTACGACCGGCGCGAGGTGGATGTGAAGATGCGCGATGGCGTGGCGCTGCATATGGTGCTGATCGTGCCCAAGGCCGCGCATGATGCCCCCATTTTGCTGGACCGCACGCCCTACGGCGCTGAAAAGATGACCAGCCGTCAGGAAAGCAGCCACGGCGCCATGCTGGTCAATCCGGCTTATGCCGAGTTTCTGAAGGCGGGCTACATTCTCGCCGTTGAAGACATTCGCGGCAAATATGGCTCCAAGGGCGAGTATGTGAATGAGCGCCCGCTGATCGGCCCGCTCAATGGCACCAAGGTGGACCATGCCACCGATGCCTTCGATACGATCGACTGGCTGAGCAAGAATGTGAAGGAAGCCAATGGCCGCGTCGGCATCATTGGCACCAGCTATGACGGCATGATGGCCGCGATGGCGCTGGTTCATCCCCATCCCGCGCTCAAGGCCGCTGCGCCGATGAATCCGGTCATCAACACCTGGATGAATGACGACGATTTTCACGGCGGCGCCTTCCGGATGATCGGCTATGATTATTACTTCGGCCAGGACACGGCGCGCGGCAGCGCGGGCGACCTGTGGCGCAGTGCCTATGACGATTACGACACCTTCCTGCGTGCCGGCTCAGCGAGTGGCTTCGTCAAGAGCCGCGGGCTCGACCAGATCCCCTTCGTGAGGGACCTGCACGACCACCCCGCCTATGACGCCTATTGGCAGGGGCAGGCGCTGGAGACGATCCTTCCCAAACAGCCGCAGACCGTCCCCACCCTGTGGATCGGCAGCCTGTGGGATCAGGAGGATATGTATGGCGCGGTGGCGGCTTTCGAGGCGGTCAGCAAACATGATCCGAACCACCTCAACCATCTGGCGCTGGGCCCCTGGGCGCATGGCGGCTGGTCAGGGGCGGGAGACAGCCTCGGCGCGATCCGGTTCCAGTCGGATACGGGCACATGGTTTCGCCAGCATGTGCTGATCCCTTTCCTCGACGGCTATCTCAAGAGCGGTGGGCAGCCTGCGCAGATCGCGCCCGTCACGGCCTTCCAGACCGGCACGAATGAATGGCAGCGCCTGCCAAGCTGGCCGGTGGCTTGCGACAGCGGTTGCGGCACTCCGAGCCGCAAGCTCTATCTGCGCGAGAATGGTACGCTGTCCTTCGCCGCGCCAACGGCCGAGGGAGCGGATGATTATATCTCCGACCCGGCCAAGCCCATTCCCTATCGCCAGCGCCCCATTCGCACCACGGATGCGCCGGGATCGACATGGCGGCAATGGCTGGTCGATGACCAGCGGGCCTTTTCCGATCGCCCTGACGTGCTGACCTATCAGACCGCGCCGCTGGAGGCACCGCTCACGCTAGCGGGCGCGCCGGTTGCCGAACTTGTCGCCTCAACCACGGGCAGCGATGGCGATTTCGTGGTCAAGTTGATCGATCTCTATCCCGACGAGGTGCCCGAAAAGCCCGAGATGGGCGGTTATCAGCTGCCCATCGCCATGGACATTCTGCGCGGCCGCTATCGCGAGGGCTTTTCGCAGGCCAAGCCCATCACGCCCAATGCCGCGCTGACCTATCGCCTGACGCTGCCCAATGTGAACCATGTGTTCCTGCCCGGGCACCGGATCATGGTGCAGATCCAGTCCAGCTGGTTCCCGCTGTATGACCGCAATCCCCAAAGCTTCGTGCCCAATGTATTTGACGCCAAGCCAGAGGATTACCGCAAGGCGACGATCCGCATTTATCACGCTCCGGCGCAGGCAAGCGCCCTTGAACTGCCGGTGGTGGCGATAGACACATTGCGATAGGACATGATGGCTGGCCGGTGAGATATCTCGCCGGCCGGCATCCCTTAAAAGGGCAATGTGCTGGTGCCGTGGCGCAAAGCGTGGCGATCTGACGGGGTCTGTCTCGCTGGCCCCGGAGCGAGCCACTTGCATAGGAACATCAGATACTATCGAGCGGCCTGCGCTCCTGTCCCATGATGGGTTTGCTGCGCCATGCGTCAACGGCCCTGATTGGCTCGGTTGCCGCCGTGCAAAAGGCGCTTTCTGGCCTGGTCGGTGTCTTGCCGATCTTTTTCAAGAGCATCTTCAAGCTTGACCCGGACACTTTCAAACCCGCCACCCGCCGGGCTGTCAGCGGTGGGATGGTCGTCGTCTTTGCTGTTCTTGCTCATGCTTTGTTCCTAGGATGGATTGTATTCGGAACGTGGGAGAGGCGACAGTGAGCCCTCATCGTCAGAGCTTGCGTGCCACATCGGTATCGGCGGTGTGAGGCGTTGTTTTGGAGGCGCCCAGCTCCCCACGCTTCTTCTCGTCCATACCCGGATTGTCGCGTTCCTCGGGCAGGGTGGAGGGCGCGGGCGGGTCCTTGTCGACCATATGTCCCGGGCCGTTGCTCAGTGCCGGGTCCTTGCGGGATTCCTCACTCATAACAGCATCCTTTCATCAGCAGATGTCGGATTTGAAAGCCACGGGGACGTCAAAGGGTGCAAGGGATCGGTCGCTTGCTTGCAGAAATGAGGTGAGCGGACTTCAAGGCTCTGATCCGGATCGGAGCAGGCTCAAAGGGCGGCCAGGGACCTTTGCCAACCATGCTCCGTTTCGCGAAAGCCAGGGTGTTTGCCGGGCTGCGGCGAAGCGACCGCATTCTCTCCTCATGACATCGGTCAAAAACCATGGACCACCTTGCGCCCGGACCGCCACCGACTGTCACTTTCTCACGGTGGATCGCATCCATCGGCGCGACGGCGCTGGCGGCCATCGTACTGTTTATCGCCTCTCCATCCAAAGCTCTTGCGGATGCCGATGCGCCACCGCCCGTCTTGACCGCAACCTTCCGCGACACTCTGGATGGATGGCTGATTGCCAAGGGAGCGGCTCCTACCAGCGCGGCGATGAACAGGGCCCAACTGGCCGCCACTCTGGCGGGTGACCGGCTGGGTTTGCCCGGCTTGGCGATCCACGCGCAGATTTTCAACTATGCCGGCTCAGGTCTCAGCAGCCGGACGGGGGACATCCAGACGGCGGACGCCATCGAAGCCGTGCCCATGACCCGGCTCTTCGAAGCCTGGATCGAACAGCGCTTCGGTTCGGAAGAGCACAATGTCGCCCTGCGCGCAGGGCTGATGGATGTGAATGCCGATTTCGATTCGATCGTGACGGCCAACTGGCTGGTGAACTCCTCGCAAGGGATCGGTGCCGATATCGCGCGCAGTGGCGTAAACGGGCCCTCGATTTATCCTGTGTCCTCGCTCGGGTTGCGGTTGAGCTGGACACCAAACAAGCATTGGACCGGACGCGTCGCTATCCTTGATGGTGTTCCGGGTGATCCAGATCGTCCGCGTGCCTTCGTGGCGGCGAGGTTGGCGCCTGAGGATGGTGCGCTCACCATCGGGCAGGTGGATTACCGGTGGTCGGAGACGGGGCGGCTGGCCATCGGCCTATGGCGTTACAGCCTTTCGCGCCCCACGCTGGATGGTGTGACTGCGCGCCACGATCAGGGTTTCTATATGGAAGCCGAAAGCGCGCTTCCCGGCTCGACGCATTGGACCGGCTGGCTGCGTTTCGGCAGGGCAGCCGGTTCGATGCAGCAGGTCGATGGCTATTGGGGCGGCGGCGTGACCGGCAAGGGCCTGCTGCCCACGCGCAAGGATGATCGGCTCGGCCTGGCGTTTGCCCGAGCTTCGATCAGCCCTCTGGCAGTCCGCATAAGTGGCTTGCCGCGTACCGAAACCTCGTTCGAGCTGAGCTACCAATACAAGCTGAGCGCCCAGCTGGCCCTTCAGCCTGACGCACAATATCTCCATCACCCGGCAGCCATCGCTCACGCTCCGAACGCTTTGGTCATGGGGCTTCGCCTGATCCTCTCGCTCGGCGGCCCCAAACCGGCACCGGCGACCGATGCGTCGGACACGACCGTGCCTTCCGATGCTCCGGAACCCAAAGCGCCCGACGGAAAAACGTCCTGATAAGACTTGAGAGGCGCTGCGGCGTCAGCCGTTGCTCCGCTCGACGCGCGCGAAGGCGCCATCGACGGCTTCCTTGAACGTATCGAAGAGAAAGGGCTTGGCCACCACATAGCCATGGGGCGCCGCATGCTTTTCCGGGGCCTTCTCCGGGTCGCCGAGCATGAAGACGGTCGGGATGGTCCGCTTGGAGCAAATCTCGCGAACCGCATCGATGCCGGAGCCCTCGACCAGGCTGTCGTCGGCGGCAATAAAGTCGGGCGGCTGGCGGCTGGCCGAGGCAATAGCCGTACTCTCGCGGTCCGCGATGGCGATAGAGGTGAAGCCAAGTTCCCGCAGATGGTCCTCGACCATCATGGAAATGAGAACGGAGTCCTCGATAATGAGCGCATGCATGGTGTCGTCGCGAACCGTCAAATCTGCTCCAGGGGTGCCCCTTACCAATAATCCTGTGCGGGATCATCCGCAACAGGGGCCACCACTTCAGACAGCAAAAATGCCTGATACCGTCGCGGTGACGGGCGAGGGGGCTGAACGATCCATTCCGCGATTGGCAAAGCTACACAGTGGGGGAATTTGTTCCATGGCAGGAACGTCTTGACCTTTGAAGCGATGTCGTTTTGATCGGAAACGGGCGCGGCTTTAGACCATTGGGTCCCAAGAAAAAGGGTAGCATAGTGATGGCTGGGCATGAACGATCCTTCCCAGCTGGGGGCGGGAAGCTGGGAGAGCTGATCCGCAATTTCGACTGGTCGCAGACCTCGATCGGCCCCTTGAGCAATTGGCCGCACAGCCTGCGCACGGTGACTGAAATGCTTCTTCTTTCGCCGGTGCCCATCGTGTTGCTGTGGGGGCAGGACGGCATCATGATCTACAACGATGCCTATTCCGGTTTTGCCGGGGCGCGCCATCCGGAGTTGCTCGGCTCTCGAGTCCGCGAGGGTTGAGGCGAGATCGCCGATTTCAACGACAATGTGATGCGCGTGGGGCTCGGCGGAGGAACGCTGGCCTATCGCGACCATGAACTGACCCTCCACCGCCACGGCAAGCCCGAGCCGGTGTGGATGGACCTTGACTATTCCCCCGTGCTCGATGAATCCGGGGCGCCGGCGGGCGTGATTGCCATTGTGGTGGAAACCACCGCCCGCGTGCTGGCCGAACGCCGCGTGCGCGAAAGCGAGCGGAAGCTCCGCGCGCTGGTCGAGGCCTCCTCCGATGTGATCTATCAGCTGACCCCCGACTGGTCCGCGATGCTGCAACTGGAGGGCCGCTCTTTTTTGCGCAGCACTGGAGAGCCCGATCCCCACTGGCGGGATGCCTATCTGCTGCCCGAGGATCAGGAGGAGATTGGGGCGGATATTCGCGCGGCCATCGCCCAGAAACGCCCCTATCAGCGGGAGCACCGTGTGCGCCAGGCCGACGGCTCGATTGGCTGGACCTTTTCACGCGCCGTGCCCATCCTCGACGAGGCGGGCGAGATCACGGAATGGTTCGGCGCGGCCAGCGACGTGACCGAGCGCCGTCGCACCCATGAGCATCTGCGGTTGGTGGTCAATGAACTTAACCACCGGGTGAAGAACACGCTGGCCATGGTTCAGGCCATCGCCATGCGCACCTTCCGTGAGGATGAGGATCTTGGCAGCGCGCAAAAGCAATTCGCCGCAAGGCTGGTGGCGCTGGCCAGCGCCAATGATCTGCTGACCGGCGAAAGATGGGCAGGGGCTTCGCTGGAGACGGCTATCCTGCAGGCGGTTGAGCCCCATCAACCCGAGGCCGCGCGGCGCATCCTGAGCGGCCCGGATTTGCGGATTTCGCCCAAGACGGCGCTGGCTTTGTCGCTCGCCATGCATGAGCTTTCGACCAATGCAGTGAAATATGGCGCCTGGTCCAACGATCAGGGCGTGGTCACCATCGACTGGCGCGAAACGCAGCGCGATGGTCTCCCCACCCTCAGCATCGTCTGGACAGAACGTGCAGGGCCGCCCGTCGCGCCTCCCGCGCGGCGCGGTTTCGGCTCGCGGCTGATCGAGCGCGGCCTGGCCGGAGAGTTGGGAGGCACAGTTGCGATGCGCTTTGAACCCGAGGGACTGGTGTGCGAAGTCGAGGCGCCGCTGACCATCGTGGCGGATGAATGAGCCCATGGTCCACCGCATTTTGATCGTGGAGGACGAAATGACCATCGCCTTCATGATCGAGGATATGCTGATCTCGCTCGGCCATGAGGTGGTCGAGATTGCCATGCGCCTGCCAGAAGCGCTGGAGGTAGCACGGCGGGTCGAGGCGGATCTGGCGATCCTCGATGTCAATCTGGACGGTCTGCGCTCCTTTCCGGTGGCAGAGGTGCTGGAGGAGCGCGGCATCCCTTTTGGTTTCGCGACAGGCTATGGTGCCATGGGCGTTGAGGAGCGTTTCCGGCGGCACCCCATCCTCAAGAAGCCCTTTCGTCTGGTCGATCTTGAAGCGTTGATCGGGCAGATCGTGGTGCCGGGCTAGGCGCCCGGGAAGGGCTTTTCAGCGAAGCTCTATCCTTCCAAATCCTGTCTGCACCACCGCGAAGCATCTTCGCCGGGTGCAGTTGCTTGCTTCTCAAGGAACAAATCGACCCGTTCCCTTTTCCTGCCATAGGCCTGCCAAGTTTCCGGGAAAGGATGACGCCTTGCACCGACGATCCCCTTTCCGACCGGAACGCCGCTGATATGGCGGAGGACAGCAAAGAGCCCAAGCGCGAAGCGTCCGACGACAATCCCCAGCAGGAATCGGAACATCAGGATTCCAAAGACCAGCCTTCCAAGGATGAGGGCGAGCAGGAAACCCCGCTGTTCAAGCGCCCGATGTTCTGGATCGTGGGCGGCGGTGTGGCCGCTGTCGTGTTGATCGGCGGTTTTCTGTGGTGGCTCGATGCGCGCCAGTATGAGGATACCGACGACGCCTTTGTCGATGCCCATATTGTGCGCTTGGCGGCGCAAACAACGGGCCGCCTGACCGCCGTCTATGCCGCCGACAACCGCCATGTTCGCAAGGGCGATCTGCTGGCCACCATCGAGCCGGAAACCCCCGCGGCCACCTTTCAGGAAGCGAAATCCAACGTCTCGCAGGCCGATGCCGCGATAGCGCAGGCGCAGGCCAAGGTGCTCTCCGCCATCGCCGCGCAGAAGCAGGCGCGGGCTGATGCGCTGGGGCCCGCCGCCAATGCCGCCAAGGCTCAGGCCGATTACCGCCGCTATCTCGATCTGCAAACCCGCGACCGCATGGCCGTGGCCCCCACACAGGTCGATGCCGCCCGTGCCCAAGCCGAGGCGAGCGCGGCTCAGGCGCTGGCAGCAAGGCGCCAGATCGAAAGCGCGGCCGCCAATGTGCTGGCCGCGCGCAAAGAGGTGCAATCGGCGCAAGCCAACCGGCAGGCCGCCGTGGCGCGGCAGCAACAGGCCAATGTGACGGTCTCCTACACCACGATCCGCGCGCCCATCGACGGGCAGGTGGTCAACCGCTCGGTCAATGTCGGCAGTTATGTGGCGCCGGGCCAGCAGATGCTGGCCATCGTGCCCGACGATCTGTGGGTCACCGCAAATTTCAAGGAAACCCAGCTCGACCAAATGCGGCCCGGCCAGCCGGTGCGCATCCGCATCGATGCCTATCCCGGCGTGGATTTCCCCGGTCATGTCGATTCGATCCAGCGCGGTGCGGGTCAGGCCTTTGCCGTGCTGCCGCCGCAGAACGCCACAGGCAATTATGTGAAGGTGGTGCAGCGCGTTCCGGTGCGTATCCTTTTCAACAACCGGCCCAACCCCGCCTATGTCATCGGCCCGGGCATGTCGGTTGTGCCGCGTGTGACTGTGCGCTGATGGCCCAGGCATCTGGCTGGACCGACGAACGCTCAGCCGCCGGCAAGCGCAATCCCTGGCTGATCGTCGGCATCATCTCGATGGCGACCTTTATGGAGGTGCTCGACACCTCGATCGCCAATGTCTCGCTCACCCATATCGCGGGGAGCCTGTCGGCCAGTCAGGATGAATCGACCTGGGTGCTCACCAGCTATCTTGTGGCCAATGCGGTGGTGATCCCGCTCTCGGGCTGGCTGTCCGATGTGATCGGGCGCAAGCGCTATTACATGATCTCGGTGGGGCTTTTCGGCGTCTCCTCGCTGTGCTGCGGCTTTGCGCCCAATCTCGCGATGCTGGTCGCGGCCCGCATCTTTCAGGGCATGGGCGGCGGCGGGCTTGCCCCTTCCGAGCAATCGATCCTGGCCGACACCTTCCCGCCCGAAAAGCGCGGGCAGGCCTTTGCCGCTTATGGCATCGTCGTGGTGGTGGGCCCGGTGCTGGGCCCGACGCTGGGTGGCTGGATCACCGACAACTTCAGCTGGCACTGGATCTTTCTGATCAATGTGCCGGTCTCGATCCTCTCGCTGTTCCTTGTCCATTTTATCGTCTCGGAGCCCGAGGTGCTGGAAAAGGAACGGCGCGAGCGCTGGAAGGGTGGCCTCAGGGTCGATTATATCGGCTTTCTGCTGGTGGTGCTGGGCCTCGGTTGCCTTGAGATCACGCTGGACCGTGGCGAAACCGACAATTGGTTCGCGAGCGGCTTTATCTGCACCACTGCGATGATAAGCGGCACGTCGCTGATTGGGCTGGTGTTCTGGGAACTGCACCATAGGGAGCCGATCATCGATCTGCGGCTGCTGGCCAATCGCAATTTCGCGATCACCACCACCTTTATGCTGACCACCGGTGCGGTGCTGTTCGGCACCACCGCCATCCTGCCGCAGATGCTGCAACAGGTCTTCGGCTATGATGCCAGCACGGCGGGCATGGCGATGACCATGGGCGGGCTGGCCACGCTGGTTGCCATGGTCATCGTGGGCCGGCTCGCGGGGCGGGTCGATACGCGCCTGCTGCTGATCCCTGCGTTAGCGTCGCAGGCGGCGGCTCTGTGGTATATGACGGGCTGGAATACGCAGATCAGCTTCCACGATGCCTCAATGGGGCGGCTGATCTCGGCGGCAGGGTTGCCGTTTCTCTTCATTCCGATCCAGACAGCGGCTTATGTGGGGCTCAAGCCGGAGAGCACCAATGATGCCTCGGCCATCCTCAATGTTGCCCGCAATCTGGGGGGCAGCTTCGGCATCGCCATCACCCAGGCCGCGCTGATCGAGCGCGGCCAGTTCCACCAGTCGCGCATGGTCGAGACGTTAAGCCCGCTGAACCCAAATTATGCCGAGGCCGTGGCGCAGGCGGGCCCCTCGTTGGGGCTGAGCGACCCGGATGGGGCGACAGCGGTGATCTACCGGCAGGTGCAGCAGCAGGCCGAGATGCTCTCCTACATCGATGTGTTTCACGGCTTTATGATCTTTGTGCTGCTGGTGCTGCCGCTGGGCTTGTTGATCCGGCAGGGCAAAAGCGCGGGAGGCCATGCATGAAGCGGCGCATTCTCCTGCTTGGACCTCTGGCCTTGGCGGGCTGCACCGTTGGCCCGAATTACAGCGCACCGAAACCGCCGATGCCCGCTGCTTTCGCGGAAGATCAGGGCCCGCAGGCCGCGCCCGACCTGCAAGGCTGGTGGCATGCCTATCACGATCCCGAACTGGAGCGGCTGATCGCCATGGGGCTGGCTGACAATCCGGACCTCAAATCCGCCGCCGCGCGTATTCGCGGCGCGCGCGCCCAGGAAAGGGTCGCGCGCTCGGCCTATTTTCCGCAGGTCAATGCCACGGCGGGCAGCACCTATGAGCAGTTCAGCAAGAACGCGGGCCTGTCCTCGCTGGCCAGCCTGCTGGGCGGCGGCGGCAGTTCGGGGGCATCCTCGGCCGGTCTGCAGAACAGTTCGACCAGCGGCATCGCCGCGCCCGGCGATGACATCACCGTCTATTCCGCCGGTTTCGACGCCACCTGGGAGCTGGATCTCTTTGGCGGCACTCGCCGCAGCGTACAGGGCGCTCGCGCTCGCGCTGAGGCGGCTGTGTGGAGTGCGCGCGATGCCCAGCTCTCGCTGATCGCCGAAATTGTCGATGCTTATCTGCAATTGCGCACCCTTCAGGCCCGCGAACAGGTGGCGCGCGAGGAGGTGGACCGGCAGGAAAAACGCTTGGCCATCCTCGACCATACAGCCCAATCCGGCTTGACCCCGCAAGGCGATTTCATCCGCCAGCGCGCGCAACTGGCACAAGCACAGGCCGCCGTTGCCCCCATCGTGGCGGAAGGCAAGGCGCAGATGCATGGTCTCGGCATGCTGGTGGGCCGCATGCCCGATACGCTGATTGCCGAGTTGGCCGTGGTGCCGCCGCCTCTGCCCGCGCCGCCTCAGGTGCCCGCTGGACTGCCTTCGGATCTGCTGCGACGCCGCCCCGATGTCCGGATGGCCGAAAGGCAGTTGGCTGCCGCGACCGCCGATATCGGCGTGGCCGTGGCCGATCTCTATCCGCGCTTTACGCTGACGGGCGCCTCTCAGTTGATTTCCACCGCCCTGGGCAATCTCTTCACCGGAGACAGCCTGCAGCTGACTGGGCAGGCGCAGGCGATGTTCCCTATTCTCGACTGGGGCAAGCGCAAAGGGCAGGTCGCCCAGCGCAAGGCTCAGGCTGATGAAGCTTATTACGCCTTCCAGAAGGCAGTCCTGGGCGCGCTGCGCGATGTGGAGGACGCACTGATCCGCATCCGCAGCGAGCAAGAGCGCAACCGGGCCCTGCGGGGCAGCTTTGCCGATGCTACGCGTGCCAGTCAGGTGGTGGAGGCGCGCTATGCCTCCGGGCTCGTCGATTACGGCGCGGTGCTGGATGCGCGCGCTGCCGAGATTTCAGCGCATGACGCGTTGATCCAGAGCGATGGCGCCCTGCGCCGCGACACGCTGGCGCTCACCAAGGCGCTGGGCGGCGGATGGGAAGGCTTGCCTATGCCAGAGGCGCCGCCGGCGATGCCTTCGTATACCTCCGGCCCTAAACATTGATGGGCTGAACTCTGGCGTGCCAACTGGCACGTGGAATTTCGGGACACCGTCAACCCGGATAGGGCGACTGCTTCAGCAGGCTGGCAAGATAGGCAGCATTCCCCGCTACCATGCTTGCTGTTTTGGCGATGATCCTGGGCGTTTCAGTCAGATCCTTGAAATCGGTCGAACCCATGGCTTCGCCCACCCAATAGCAGGCGGCGATGGAAGGGATGGTCCAGCCCACATCATTCAGCGCCTGAAAAAGCTGGGCGCAGGCATAATGCGCGCCATCCTCATTGCCGACGATCGCAGTCACCGCCAGTCGGCCATAACTGGGCATGCGGCCTTGATCGTCGGTTTCACCCAGGAAGGCATCCATGCGCTCGAGCACGCGCTTGGCCACGCTGCTGATCTGACCTAGCCAAATCGGACTGCCGAAGATGACGATGTCATGGGCAAGGATCTTGGCACGCAGCGCAGGCCAGTCATCGCCGTCACCTTCATCGGAAGTGACGCCCGGTTTGATGTTCAGCCCAGCGACCCGCACGGTTTCGGTCAACGCCACGCCCTTGTCGGCAAAAGCCTTGCCCAGCACCGCGATCATCGCGTCGGTGGACGAGGTCTGCGCGGGATCGGGCTTGAGCGTGCAGTTGAGGGCCAGAGCCTTGAGAATCAGGTTTACCTTTCCGAAAACCGTGCGGTGCTGCGATGGGCAGTCAGGGAGAAGAGCGTCGTCAAACGGCCTTATTGTCCCTCATGGGTGGCAACCTCGGCGGTATCGGGATGTTTGCTCTGTTCGATATGGCCCAGGTTACGGCCCACAAAGCCGAAGATGAGGATCAACAACACGATGACGGCTGCCACAACGCCGCCACGCACACGTCGCTTGGGGGCGGGTTTCAATGGATCTTCCATGGTCTTGCTCCTTCTTGCGACTGAATTGTCTCTTGGAAAACAAGTCCTCCCGAGCTGGTTTGATCCACGCTGGCCTCAGGGCATATTGCCCATGGCGGCATGATCCATCGCCATGCCGTGGCTCAGATGCCCCATGATCCAGATCGAGCCGACGATCACCAGCAGCACGACGAGCGTCCCGAAAGCCAGCGCCAGCACATTGTTGGTGTTGTCCGGTCCGGTGGTGACATGCAGGAAAAACACCAGATGTACGCCCATCTGAGCCACAGCAAGCATCAAGATGGCCACCGGTACCGAAGGCGCCCAGACCAGATTGGTTGAGGCCACCCAGAAGGAAGCGGCTGTCAGCAGCAGTGCGAGGGCAAGGCCCAGCGTATAGCCGCGCAGGCTGGCCGCGCCATCCTGCCCCTCACCGGGAACGGTATCGCCGCTATCCTTCTTGTGTGGATCACTCATCCCCGGCTCCCGAGCAAATAGACGATGGAAAAGACGCCGACCCACACAATGTCGAGCGCATGCCAGAAAAGGCTGAAGCACAGCAGGCGGCGCATGATGGCGGGTCGGAAGCCCTTGACCCAGATCTGCGCCATCATCGTGCCGAGCCATAGCAGACCGACGGTCACATGCAGCCCATGCAGCCCCACGAGCCCGAAAAAGCTGGAGAGAAAGGCGCTGCGCGTGGGCGTGGCACCCCGGGCCAGGAGTTCGGCAAATTCGCTCAGCTCGATGGCGAGGAAAGCCGCGCCCAGCAAGCCGGTGGCGGCCAGACACAGCTGGGTGGCGATCTGGTTCTTGCGCTCGGCCCCCAGACTGGCCAGCCCGCAGCTATAGCTGGAGAGCAACAGGCACACCGTCTCGACCGCGACACGGGTGCGCGTGAAGATCTGCGGACCACTGGGGCCGCCCGCCGTGGCATGGGCCAGCACCGCATAGGCTGCGAAAAAGGCCGAAAACAGCACAATATCGGAGAGGAGATAAATCCAGAAACCATAGCCAACGACGATCCGCTTGGAAGCGGGGCCGCCTTTGCCGTGACCGGTGGTGTGGCGCTGCTTGTCCTCCTCGTTGCGGTTGTGGCCCAGCCTGTGGGGATCGCTTCGTGTGCCCGCTGCGCTGCTCATGCCGGCTCCTCGCCATTCTTGCCATTCCGGCTCAGTCGCGGCGCGCGGGCGGCCCGGCGCGCGCGGTCGATCCTGGCGACCTCTTCGACAGGGATGGCAATCTCGTCACGGTCGCGCCAGGCGAAGACGACAAAGGTGGCATAGGTGCCAAGAAAACCCAGAATGGCCAGCCACCAGATTTGCCAGATCAGCGCAAAGCCGATCAGCGTCGCAAAAAACGCCGTGACGATGCCGGTGGGCGAATTGCGCGGCATGTCGATCGCCTCATAGTCTGGTTCCTCTCCAAGCGTTTGGGTTTCAATGGCGCGCTGTTTCATGCCCCAATAGGCCTCCTCGCCATGTACATTGGGCATCACCGCGAAGTTGAAGGCAGGCGGGGGGGAAGCGGTGGACCATTCCAGGCTGCGCCCGTCCCAGGGATCGCCGGTGAGATCGCGCAGGCGCTCGCGGTCGCGGATGCTGACGCAGAGCTGGATGGCCTGCGCCGCCACGCCCAGCATCATGAAGCCCACGCCGGCCAGCGCAACATGCAGCCAGGGAATCCAATCGTCGACTTCGGTGCGTTGCAGGCGGCGGGTCATGCCCTCCAGCCCGACAACATAGAGCGCTCCGAAGGTCAGCACAAAACCGAGAAGCGAGGGCCAGAAGGCGCGCTTGCCCCAGCGCTCGTCGAGTTGAAAGCCGAAGGCCTTGGGAAACCAGAAACTGTAGCCTGCAAACGCCCCGAAGATCACCCCGCCGACGATCACATTGTGGAAGTGCGCCACCAGAAACATCGAATTGTGCAGCAGGAAATCGGCGGGCGGCACGGCCATCAGCACGCCGCTCATCCCGCCCACCACAAAGGTGACCATGAAGGCCAGTGACCACAGCATGGGGGTGGGGAAGCGCAGCCGCCCACCCACCATGGTGAAGAGCCAGTTGTAGATCTTCACCCCCGTCCCCACCGCGATCACTGAGGTGGCGATGCCGAAGAAGGCGTTCACATCGGCGCCCGCGCCCATGGTGAAAAAGTGGTGCAGCCAGACGAAAAAGGAAACCACCACGATAAACAGCGTGGCCGCGACCATCGAGCGGTAGCCGAACAAAGGTTTGCCCGAAAAGGTCGAGAACACCTCTGAAAAGACACCAAAGGCCGGGAGAATCAGGATATAGACCTCCGGGTGCCCCCATGCCCAGATAAGGTTGACGAACATCATCATGTTGCCGCCCGCCTCATTGGTGAAGAAGTGGAAGCCCAGATAACGGTCGAGGGTGAGCATCGCGAGCGTCGCTGTCAGGATCGGGAAGGCCGCGACGATCAGCATGTTCGACCCCAGCGCCGTCCAGCAGAACATCGGCATGCGCATATAGGACATGCCCGGCGCGCGCATCTTGAGGATGGTGGTCACCAGATTGATACCCGTCATCAGCGTGCCCGCGCCGGAAATCTGGATTGCCCAGAGGTAGTAATCGACGCCTACGCCCGGCGAATAGGTCGTTTCGCTCAAGGGGGCGTAGGGTAGCCAGCCGGTCCGGGCAAACTCCCCCACCACCAGCGACATGTTGACCAGCAGCGCGCCCGAGGCCGTCAGCCAGAAGCTCACCGAATTGAGCGTGGGAAAGGCCACGTCACGCACGCCCAGCTGCAGCGGCACCACGAAATTCATCAGGCCGATGATGAAAGGCATGGCGCCAAAGAAGATCATGATCGTGCCATGGGCGGAAAAGATCTGGTCGTAATGTTCGGGCGGCAGATAGCCCTTGGCCCCGTGGACCGCGATGCTTTGCTGGCTGCGCATCATGATCGCATCGATAAAGCCGCGCAGCAGCATCAACAGCGCCAGCATGGAGTACATAATGCCGATGCGCTTGTGGTCGACGCTGGTGATCCATTCGCGCCAGAGATAGGGCCACAAGCCGCGCCGCGTCACCCAGATCGCCGCCCCCAGCAGCGCCAGCATCACCAGTCCGGCGGCAAAGAGCGGAATGGGTTGCGCAAAGGGGATGGCCGACCAATCGAGTTTACCCAGCATGGTGCGACGCTCCGGAACTGGAAGGGGCGCTTTGCGCGTGACCCCTGGGCCCGGCCTGCGGGCCGGGCGCGGGGGCGATGTGCTGCGCAACGACGGCATCGAAAAGGGTGCCCTGCGGCGCGCGCATCGTTGAGTGCGCAATTGGGCGATGTTGCCGGACTAAATCGGCATAGGAGCGATCCTCGAGGATCGACTGACTCGCCTGGGCTGCCTTCACCCATTGCGCGAAACCAACGCCGGGCAGGGCTTGCACTGCGAAATGCATATCGGAAAAGCCGTCGCCGCTGAAATGGGCGGACTGGCCATAGAACTGACCCGCCCGGTCAGCCCTCAGGTTGAGCTGCGTCTCCATCCCGTTCATCGCATAGATCTGAGAACCGAGGCGCGGCACGAAAAAGCTGTTCATCACGCTGGCCGAGGTCAGCCGCAGATGCACCGGGACACCCACCGGCAAGGCAAGGGCATTGAGCGATGCCACCTGCTGCTCCGGATAGATGAACAGCCAGGCCCAGTCGAGCGAGACCACCTGCACCTCCAGCGGCGGCTGGCGTGACGGGATCGGCCGGCCCGGATCGAGGTCATGACTGCCGATCCAGATCACGCCGCCAAGGAACAGGATCACCATGATCGGGATCGACCAGACGATAAGCTCGACCCGCCCCGAATAGACAAAATCGGGCCGATAATGCGCCCGCGCATTACCGGCTCGATACCACCAGGCCACGCCCAGCGTGGCAAGGATGGTGGGCACCACGATCACGAGCATGATGGCAAGCGCATTGAGCAGGATCGCCAGATCGGCGGAGGCGATTGGGCCTTCCGGCGCCAAAATGCTGGCCGGACCTCCGCATCCCGCGAGCAGCAATGCCGGAGCGAGTGGCACGGTGCGGTCTATGCCATGCGAAAGGAAGGTTCGGCGGCTCACCCTCAAGACAGTGTCGTTGTGCCACGCCGCATGCCGCTGCCTTTGCGGTTTGTCTGCAGAGGCATAGAGCGTCATCCTTGCGTCAGAACTGTGGGTCGGCGGTTCGCTGCGTCAAGGTTCCGAACAGAGGTGAGGGGCTGAGGTTCCCCTCGCTGCGCAGTACCGAAATCGATCAGCCGATCTTCATGGACGGCATGGTGCTTTTCGCGCCGCGACCTCGTCGCGCCTTCATGCATTGCATCTTGCGATATCCGCGAAGGAGCGAAGCTTGTGAACCGACTTGATCGCCTCAACCGCCGCTCTCTGTTTCGTGTTGCAGGGTGGGGCGCCGGGGGACTGATGCTCTCTTCGCGCGCGATGGCGGGCGTGCCTGGCTTCACGCCGCCCAGCGCGGTCGATACCGGCCATGTCGAGAAGGGCAAGATGGTGTTCCCCGCGTGGCGCGACCCGGCCGACACGCCTTCGGGCCCGACGCCCGCGCCCTTGCCGCCGGAACAGCGCGTGGGTTTTGCCATTGTCGGGCTGGGGCGGCTGGCGCTGGAGGAAATCCTGCCTGCTTTTGCCCAATCCATGAAGGCCCGTCCTGTCGCCCTCGTCTCCGGTTCGCCCGAGAAACTGAGGCTGGTTGCCACCCAATATGGGATCAAGCCGGAGGCCTGTTACAGCTACGAGAGCTTCGACAGCATCCGCGACAACCCCGAAATCAAGGTCGTCTACATCGTACTGCCCAATGCCATGCACCGGCTTTTTGCCGAGCGCGCGGCAAGGGCCGGCAAGCATGTTCTCAGCGAAAAGCCGATGTCGGTCAGTTCCGTCGATGCTCAGGCGATGGTCGAGGCCTGCCGCGCGGCGGGTGTCAAGCTGATGGTCGCCTATCGTATCCAGTATGAGCCCTACAACCGCCGCGCCATGGAGATGGTGCGCGACAACGGGCACGGCAGGCTGCTCGCCTATCACGGGATCAACACCCAGACCGTGGCGCAGGACGGCCATCTGCAGTGGCGACACAAGAAGGCCATGGCGGGGGGCGGCTCGCTCTTCGACATCGGCCTTTATTGCCTCAACACGGCGCGCTTCATGACCGGTGAGGAACCGGTGGAAATTTTCGCGACCACATTCTCGCCGCCTGGTGATCCCCGCTTCGCAGAGGTGGAGGAAACCGTGTCTTTCATGCTGCGCTTTCCCTCCGGCACGGTGGCAAACTGCTTTACCAGTTACGGCGGGCGCGACGACAAGCATGCCCGGATGAACCTGGAGAAGGCCGCCATCGATCTGCCCAACTGCTACCAATATGTCGGTCAGCAGATGAGCGTGATCGGGCGCGAAGGCGATGCCACCAGCCGCAACGAACTGGTCCTGACGGCCAAAAACCAGTTCGCCACCGAAATCGACCATATGGCCGAGTGTGTGCTGACCGGGCGGAATCCCTACACGCCAGGCGAAGAGGGTGTGCAGGATCACCGCTTGATGGAAGCGATCTACGACAGCGCGCGCAGCGGCAAAGCCGTGCATCTGCCCCCCATGGCCGGGCTTGATCGCTTTCGCGGGCCACCGCCTGTGCGGGAGGCCTAGGTTTCGACATTGTCCCAGGCGAGGGCGTCAGCGTCCTCGCCGAGATCGTCGAGCACCTCCAGATGGCTCTGGATGGATTGCGCCTCGAGATAGACCCGGCGCACATCTTCAAACGCGTCGCGCATCCTCTCATCCACCTGTGCGACGATGCGCTTCACGATCGCTGCCGGCGTATCATCGCGAAAATCCGCCGAAACGATCAGCAGCACTTCGGAGGGGCCGAAGTGCATGGTGCGTACCTCATTGACATGGTCGATCACCGCGATCTCGCCAAGGATCTCGCGCAGGCGCTCCTCGATCACCGGATCGGCGGCCTGGCCGGTCAGCAGCGTGTAACAGCGCCGGGCCAGGCTGATTGCAGTGACGGCCAGAATGAGACCGATGATGATCGAGGTCCAGCCATCGATCACCGGCATGTCGAGCACGAGTGCGAGCACGGTTCCGGCGAGGGCGACCAGCAGACCCGCGATGGCGGCGGTGTCTTCATAGATCACCGCGAAGATGGTCGGATCGCGATGGGTGCGCAGCGTCTCCAGAAAGCTGAGGGAGCGGTTGCGGGCCTCTTTCTTCACGGCCTTGATTGCCACCAGCAACGACGTGCCTTCCAGCAGGATGCTGACCGCCAGGATAAGCATATTGACCCAGGCATGACTGATTGGCGTGGGATGGCCGATCTTCGCCAGCCCCTCATGGATCGTGAGGCCAGAACCCAGAGCAAAGATCGCCACCGAAACCACGAAGGCCCAAAAATACAAGCGCAATCCATAGCCGAAAGGATGGGGAGCGTCTGCCGGGCGGCTGGCGTCTTTCAGCCCGAAGAGCAGCAGGATCTGGTTGCCGGTATCGACAAGGCTGTGGATGCCTTCTGAGGCCATCGCGGAGGAGCCAGTGTAGGCCGCCCCGCAGAATTTCGCGATGGCTATACCGGTATTTGCCCCCAGGGCGGCAAGCAAGGTCGTTTTCGAAGCATCGGTCGCCATGGCCAGTCCATCTCTCGTATCGTGATGAAAGCTGCCCGCGGGTGGCCCAGTTCCATTTCGGAAGGCCAAAAGGTTTTACACATGCCTTGCAAGGCACGATGTATGTCGCCGTCGATGGCTTAGTCGGCGATGAAGGGTGCCTCTGGGCAGGCTGTCAAATCAGGCCGGCTGCGCGGCGCTTCTCATGGCCTGAATGATGGCCTGCTCCAGCATCTCTTGCGTGAAGGGCTTGCCCAACCGGACGATGCGCGGTTGGCAACCTTCGGGCAGTTCAGAATAGCCACTGGCGAGGATGATTGGAAGATTCGCGTGTTCGAGCGTGACGAGATCAGCCAGCTGTGTGCCGGTCATTTTCGGCATGGCCTGATCGGTGATCAGCAAATCGAGGTCAGGATTTTCACCAATCAGTTCGAGTGCCTCCTGGCCTGAGATTGCTTCGAGCACCTCATGACCAAGGTCTTCAAGCAGGGCGACGGTGTTCATCAGGATCAGTCCATCGTCGTCGACGGCGAGAATTTTGAGCGATGTCAGATCAGCGACAATGTCCGCCGACGTCTGCTGAGCTTTGACGGGAAGCGAGCCCGCCGAGGCAACCGGCAGCAGCAAGGTCGCTTCAGTTCCTTCGTCCAGCACGCTGTGCAGGGTGAAGGCGCCGCCAAGCTGTTCGGCAAGCCCATGAATCATCGAGAGCCCAAGCCCCGTCCCCTTGCCAACGCCCTTCGTGGTGAAAAAGGGCTCGGTTGCTCTGGCGAGGGTGATCTCATCCATGCCCTCGCCATGGTCGATGACCGACAGAGCGATGTAGGGCTCAGGGCGGAGACGCGCATGACGGACCGAACCGTCGTGGCACAGTCTCGCCGAAACGATGATAGTGCCCCCCTGAGGCATGGCATCACGTGCGTTGACCGCCAGATTGAGCACCGCCATTTCGAGCTGATTGCTGTCGGCGAGGACAAACGGCAGGTTCTCATCGAACAGCAGATTGAGCGACCATGCCGGACCCAAGGTACGCTCGACCAACTCACGCATGCCGGTCACAAGTGCAGAGATATCCACCCTTTCCGACGTCAGGTCCTGACGCCGGGCAAAAGCCAACATCCTCTGGGTGAGGGCCGCGCCGCGTTCGGCGCCCTGCATCGCACTATCGAGCAAACGATCGGTCGCGGGATCGGCGGGCAGACGCTTGCGCAGCAGGGCAAGGCTGCTCATGACCGCCATCAGCAGATTGTTGAAATCATGAGCAATGCCGCCCGTCAGCTGGCCCACAGCTTCCATTTTCTGTGCCTGGCGCAGCGCTTCCTCGGCCTGCTGACGGATCGCCACCTCCTCGGCAACCCGGCTTTCCAACCGGTCGCTCCACTCACGAAGTTCGGCCTCCTGCCGTTTGGCGGCGGTGACATCATAGATCACGCCGACCAGCCGAAAACCCGCGCCCTCGTGAATGATCTCGCCGCGGCGGGCGATCCAGCGCTCCTCGCCATCATCGCTTCGCGCGATGCGGAATTCGGCATCGACGCTTTCTGGAATCCGTGTGTCTCCCGGACCCGGGACCAGCGGCGCTGTGTCATCCAGCAAAACGCCGTTGATCGTCTGCACGGGCAGCACCGGGGCAGGGTGCAGACCAAGCAAGCGGCAGAACTCGCCCGAGACCGTGACGGTGGCAAAACCGTCGATATATTCGAAGCTGCCGATGCCGCCCGCACTCTGCGCAATTCGTAATTTTTCCTCGGCCCGCTTGCGCTCGGTGATGTCCACCAGCAGGCCGGTGAAGCGCAGCGGCTCATCGTTGTCGCTGAGATGGCAATGGCCCCGCCCGTGCATCCACAGCACGGCGCCGGCGGCCGTTACAATGCGGAAGTCCTTGGCGAAAAGCTCCGCCCCGGCCAGCAGCCCCGCCACGGCAATACGGATACGCGGGCGATCATCGGGATGGATCGCCTGGAAAAAGATGTTGGTGGGTAGCCCTGCGTGTGCCGCTTCGGGTTGAAGGCCGTAAAGCTCGGCAAAATTCTCGTCGATATGCAGGATGTCGCGCCGGATATCCCAGTCCCAGGTGCCGCTGGCGCCTGCGGCTGCCGGCACGGAAGCGAAGTTGCGCGGCGTCACCATGCCAGGCTCAAGCGTCATCGCCGACGACGCGGGCGATGAATTCGTCGAGCAGGTCTTTCAGGATCTCCAGGGAGGGCAGGTCCATGATCATCGCGATATAGCCGCGAATGTCCCGGCTGCGCACCGCGAAATCGATATAGAGAAAGAGCACGAGGCTCTTTTCAGAGGTTTCGGCTGTCACATCGAACAGGCTGGCGCTGCTGCCGCGCAGCACTTCGGGCAGCGTCATCGTCAGCGAGCGCTTGAGCATATTGGCCATGGTGGCGAGGCAGGCATTGAGGATGATGTTGCCCGTCTCGCACAAGGCCTCGCTCTCCATTTCGACGAGATCCTCAATGGCCACCTCGCCACCGGTCACCGCATGGACAAGCTCAAGGCTGTTGGTCTCGGGGAAGATCAGCAAGGCCCGGCCCGAGAAAGGCCCGGAGAAATCCTGCCTGACGGCCACCAGATCGGTGATTTCACGCTCGCTGATCAGCCGCGCGGCGCGGCGCTGGCTGACCACCTCAATGGAGGGGACGGACAGCAAAACCTGATCGCCAATCATCTTGCGCAGGCTGGAGGCAGCCCGGCTGACGCCGATGTTGACAATCTCCGTCAGCGCATCGCGCTCAAGCTCGCCAAGCGTGATGCTCTCGCCGCTCATGCCCGTTTCGACCGCAGGCGCAGCGCCGAGCCCGAAAGGAAGGGTTCCAAAGCGTCGGCGGTCACCGGCTTGGCCACGAAAGCGGCGCCGATCTCACGCGCACGCGCGATGATCTCATCCTGAATGTTGGCGGTGATGATGGCAATGGGCATGTCGGGGTAGAGAACGCGCAACTCGCCCGCAAGTTCAAGCCCGTCCTTTTCGCTCATGTTGAAATCGATCAGCGCGAGGTCAGGAGCCTGGCTGGCAATGACGTCGAAAGCCTGCGCCGCGCTGCCGGCTTCCAGCTTGTCCCACTCCGGCTGGAGGGCGGCAAGGGCCTTGCCCGCAACGATCCGGGCGAGCTTGCTGTCATCAACAATCAGAACGGTGATCGGCATTGGCTTCTCCGGGCGGCTTATGGTCGCGGCCCTGCATTGAAATGGGGTTTGACCTGCGTATTATGGATTTTTTGGCGTCGTGTCGTTATCTGAAATGAGGCGGAGGAAGATTTCTCGGGAGAGGGGGCCTGCGGTAGCCTGTCCCCGGATGACAGGGCGAACGGCCAGCAGCACCTGCATGAGCGCCATATGCAGTCGCTGCAGACCTGAGATGTCGATCGTTGCTTGCGCGTCTTCCTCGAGCGCGCGAAGCAGATCCTCAGCATCCTCGGCAGGGCATCGCCCGGCAAGGTAAATCACTCCGCCTTCAACCCTGACACTCATGCCAGAAGCTCCTGGACGTCAAGCACCAGCAGCACGCTGCCGTCCCCCATGATCGCCGAGCCAAGCATGCCATGTGCCTGCCCCAGCACGCCGCCATGCGGTCTGATCACCGTATCGAGGCGTTGGGATATGTTTCCAACCCGCAGCGCGACAGGACTGCCCTCGACATGCGTCACCACCAAACGGGCGGTGGGGGCGGTCATCGAGGGTAAACCAAGCAGGCCGGCAAGATCGACCACTGGAACGGCCGAACCACGCAGCACGCAGACCTGCCCAAGCCCGGCCGGCTTGATGGCGGAGGCGTCGATCCGCAGCGTCTCGCGAACCTGCCCGAAAGGAATGCCAAAGCGGTCCCCTTCGATCTCGACCACCAGCAATTGGGTGGTAAGGGCATGTGCCGGGAAGCGCATATGAAAGCTGGTGCCCGATCCCACCTTGCTCTCGACTGTGATGGTGCCACGCAGGCGACGCACCGCCACCTGCACCGCATCCATGCCCACGCCCCGTCCGGAGAGATCGGTGATGGCGGCGGCGGTGGAAAAGCCGGGCTCGAAAATCAGGCGTAGCGCACTCTCATCATCGCTCAAGACGGCGTCCTGGTCGAGCAGGCCGCGTTCGACGGCCATGTGGTGGATGCGAGCAGGGTCGATGCCGGAGCCGTCGTCGCTGAGGGTTGCGGTGATGGCGTCGCCGTCCCTCGCAAGGGTCAGCCGCAATCGGCCCTGAGGCGGTTTGCCAGCCGCTTGCCTAACGGCGGGCATTTCGATGCCATGATCGATGGCATTGCGCAGCAGATGTAGCAGCGGCTCGAACAGGCCCTCGGCGATCTGCTTGTCGGCTTCGATGGTTTCGCCTTCCATCGTGAAGGCCACGGACTTGCCAAGGGCGTCAGCGATTTCGCGGGCGGCGCGCGGCAGGCGGCGCAGCGTGCCTTCGAGCGGCACAAGCCGGATCTGGGCCAGATGTCCATGCAGGCTGGTTGCGACACGTTCGATGCTGGCTTGAGCGCTGCGCAGCCGGGAAGCCATGGCGCGGTCCAACTGACCCATTTCATTGGCGAGAGGTGCAAGGGAATTGATGGCGATGGCAAGATCACGAAGGCCATCCGCAAGCGCGTCGATGCGCGTGGATTCGATCCGCAGAAGGGCGCCGTCAGCCGTGATCTTCTCCCCATCTGGCTTGCGGGAAGCGCGGGGCAGGGCGGCGAACTCGACCTGATCGGGCTGCAAGCGGAAGGCGGCACGCAGATCGGCCTCATCAGCGGCGCTCAGCCCCTCGATCAGCGAAAGGCACGCAAACGGATCGAGTTCGGCGGTCCTTGGCCATGATCCCTCGGCAGGCAGGATCGCCAGTGCGACCAGATCCGGTATCGCTTCCACCACGGCGAGGGGGTCTTCACCGCGAAAGAAGCAATCCGCATCGGGACGATAGCGAAAAGCGATCAGATCGGCGATGGACTGATCGATCTGATGGGCTTCGCGCGCAACAAGGGCGGTGAGCCAGTCTGTCGCCTGGCTAGGGGGCTCGGATGTACTGGCTTCTGGCAGCTGATCCGCGACATGCCCGCGCAGGAGAGCGAGCACGGCGCTCGCCCGCTCTTCGGCATCGCCGGGCAAGGCACCGTCTTGTTCCATGGCATCGATCCAGCGGTCGGTCTGGTCGAGGCAGGCTGTCAGCCCATCCAGCGTTGCCGATCGCAGCAAGGCAGCGCCTTTGCGGGCCTGTTCCAGCACATCTTCCGCCGCGTGCAGTAGTCGCTCTGCCGGCGAGAGCGCGAAGATCGCGAAAGAGCCCTTGAGCGTGTGGATTGCCCGAAAGGCGCTGTCGATGGCAGCGCCGTCGATCGGATCGCGGGCCAGCATTGCGAGATCCTTGGCCGCCTGGACAACCAGCTCCCGGCTTTCAATCAGGAATTGTTCGAGCAACTCGTCCATCATGGCCGACGATAGACGATTGCGTCGGCAAGGCGAGTCACCGTGAAGCGATCCGAGATGCGGCTCATCGACTCGCTGTGCCCGAGGCAGAGATAACCGCCCGGATTCAGTCGATCATAAAGAGTTTCGCCTGCTGCGATGCGTGCATCATCATCGAAATAGATCAGCAGGTTACGACACAAAATAACATCGAATCGGCCAAGCGGGGCCACGCTGGCCGGATCAATGAGATTGGCCTGGGTGAAGCGCACGGATTCGCGAAGATCCGCAATGATGCGCCGCTGACAATGCTGCTCGGGCTCGAAATAGCTGTTCAAGAGGGCTTCGGGCAGACGTGCGAGCGAGCGTTGCGAGAAATTGCCCTCCACCGCTCTGGCCAAGGCGGCAGTGTCAATGTCGGATCCCACGATCTCGATGTTATAGGCATCGACCAGCGTCCAGTTTTCCAGCAACCAGATGGCGATCGAATAGGCCTCTTCCCCCGTGGCACAGGGCATCGACCAGATTCGTACCAGATCGCCAGGCGTTCGATGCCGCGTGATCTCGGGAAGAATATCGCGCGAGAGCGCGGCAAGCTGATGCTCTTCGCGATAGAAATAGGTTTCATTGATGGTGAAGGCGTTGATAAGCGCTTGCCGCTCACCGTCATCATCAACAGCGAAATCAAGATAGGCGGAGGCGGTTGCCGCACGCCGTCGAGCCATCCGTTCGGCAATGCGTCGCTCGATATAATAGCGCTTGTTCTCTCCGAAGACCATGCCGGTCCAGCCGTGGATCAGGGTTGAAACCCGCGCAAGCTCCAGAGCGGTGAGGGCCGGCAAAGGCGGGGAGGACTGTCTGGTCACGGCGTCAGCAGCGCCATCAACTCGCCGGCGATCGTGTCAAGCGCACAGATGCGCGATGCCCCGCCCCGGCTCACCAAGGCGCCAGGCATACCCCAGACGACAGCAGTGCTTTCGGCCTCGGCGATGGTCTGGCCGCCTGCCTGCTTCAATCTGGCCATGGCTGCTGCTCCGTCATTGCCCATCCCTGTCATCAACACCCCGATCAGCCGTTGGGGTGCGACCAGGCGCAACGCGCTGTCGACAAGGCGATCCACGCTGGGGTGCCAGAGATGGGCCTCACTCATTGGCGCGGGCAGGGCGACCAAATGACCGGCCCGCCGGGAAAGGATGAGATCGGCATCCCCCCGCCCGATATAGGCATGTCCGGAAGCCAGCGGGGTGGCTTTATCGACCTCCATGACATCGAGCGCGCAGAGCCGGTCAAGCCTTCGCGCCAGGGGGCCCGTGAAGGAGCCGGGCATATGCTGAGCAATCAGCACGGGCCAGGGAAAGCCGGCTGGCAGGCCTCCGAGCAACCTGTCGAGCGCGGGAGGGCCACCGGTCGAGCAGCCGACCAGCACCAGACCGGGCATATCCGTGGGTGAGGGGGCGATTGTAGTTTGGACCGCCGCGAGAGGGTTAGATGGGGCCGGAAGGCGGCGCGGTGCTCGCGCGCGCAGCCTTTCCCGCAGTCGATGACTGCGCGGAACGCGGGCTGTCGCGGCGGAACGGACCCGGGTCACGAGATCCGCGGCAATGGCGTCGATCTCGAGAGAGAGGGCGCCCTTGGGTTTGGGAATGAAATCCACCGCGCCCAGTGCCAGCGCTTCAAGTGTTTCCTCCGCCCCTTCGGCGGTCAGTGAGGAAACCATGACCACCGGACACGGGTGAAGCACCATGATGCGATCGAGACAGGCAAGCCCGTCCATTTCCGGCATATGGATGTCGAGCGTGATCACATCCGGACGGAAGGTGCCAAGCTGCTCGAGCGCTTCGGCGCCGTTGCGGGCCACGGCGATCTCGAAATCACCGGCAGTGGTGAAGATTTCCGTCAGCAGGCGCCGCATAAGGGCGGAATCGTCGACGATCAGCAATTTGGTCACGTTCGGGATTTCGCACCCTTCTTGCCCAGTTCAGTCAGCAGGTCGCGCTCGGCCTTGTCGAGCAATTCCTCCGGGCTCACGATCAGCACCAGACCATCCTGCCCCTCAACCGTCGCGATCCTGTCGAACACGCGCATTCCCTCAACCCCCAGATCGGGCGCTTCGCGCAAGCAGGAGGCGGGCAGGCGGGTTACCTCCCGCACGGCATCGACCAGAAATCCGGCGGTGAGCTTTCCGATTTGCACCAGGATCACACGGGGCCTCTCCGCGACCACGCCTTCGCCCTTGAAACGCTGGGCCTGATCGATCACGGGCACGATCTGGCCTCTGACCTCCATCACGCCTTTCACGAAGGCAGGCGCGCGCGGCAAGGCGGTCAGGCGGGGTGGCAGGGCCGTGACTTCGAGGACGGCTTCGATGGGCAGACCGAAATGATCCTCGCCGATCATGAAGGTCAGGAAGGACAGGTCTTCCTCGGCCGTGAGGGCATCGCTCATGGTTTCGCCAGTCCCCGTATCGTCTGTAAGCAGCCCAGTCGTTAAGTCCTGGCCGACCAGATGATCGGTAGCGAGCACCGACAGGAGCCGCTGGCTGTCGCCACGCCTGCAGATCGCCTGAATGCGCGCCTCGCTGCCGCGATTGAGCAGCTGGGGGACCGGATCGATGGCCGTTTCGACCACCCGCTCCACAGACTGGATCGCATCGACAACGAGACCGAGCCGATGCGCCTTGACGCGCGCGACCACCACCGCCGACCGTCGCTGCCCCTCGGCCCTCTCCATACCCAGCAGACCGGCAAGCGAGACCAGAGGCAGGATCATGCCCCGCCAGGCGATGCTGCCCACGGTCGCCGCATCGGCATGCGGCATCAGCGTGACGTCTTCGGGGAGTGCAAGAACCTCTTCCACCGCCGACAGGGGAAGCGCGAAGTCCTGTTGCCCTACGGTGAAGGCAAGCATGGCGAGGCTTTCGACCTCCTCCTTGCCGCTTTCCACCGTTGGGACGGAACGACCGGATGTGGCGCGCCTCCTGCGATCGGGCATGGCGCCTGTGATCAGGGCTGCAGGATCGAGCAGCGGAACTCCGGGAGCTACACGCCCATCCAGCAGCTCCGACACCGCTGTGACGGCCAGCCCGACCTGCCCGTCCAGATCGGTAAGAATGATTCGCTCGCACGGCACATCCTCGCGCCCCATCAGCCGCGCGAACGAGAACACTGGAATGGCGTCACCGCGCAGACCGGCAACGCCGAGCAAGGCTTCGGGCGCATGAGGCACCCGCGACAATCTGGGCGTTGGCAAGACCTCCAGCGCCGTTTCCGCCGCCATGGCAAACCTTTCCGCGCCGAGGCGGAAGGTCAGCAACCTGGTGGTGGAGGCAGTCGCGGCGGGCAAACGCTCAGGCCTCGCCAGCGGCAAGCACGGTGGCGATCGAAGCAATATCCTCGATGGACGCAGCCAGGGCTTCTGCCGCTTCGCTTTGCTGGCGAGCCGCAGCGCTGGCATCTCGAGCGGCGACCGAGGCGAGATCGGCAGCTTCTGCGATCTGCCGCGTCCCACTCTGGATTTCGCGGACGGCGCGCAGAATATCCTGAGCTCCCGTCAGGATTACGCCATTTTTCTCGCGTGCTGTTTCCAATCCGGCAACGACCTGCGCAAAACGCTCGACCATGGCACGGTTGCGCTCGATTTCGGCTTCTGCTGCGCCGACGACCTGTTCCAGCTCACGGCGGATCGTGGCGATCTGGTCCTGAATATCGCGCGCGCCCTCCTTGCCGCGCTCGCTGCTGTCCGCGGCTCCGCGCGAGAGTTTACGAATGTCGGCAGAAACCAGAGCAAAACCGCGCCCAGCCTGACCGGCACGGGTGGCCTCTACTGCGCCGCTGACGGCCAGCATGCTCGTTTGCACAGCGGCGAGCGCCAGGCGATCGGTGATGGTCTCGATTTTGCGACTGGTGCTGTGAAGGCCGGAGAGCAAGCTCAGAACCGCATTGATCTCAGCGATCGCTGAAGCCACGCCATTGGCAAGGCGATTGACCAGTGCGGCGCTATCGCGCGCAGCCTGCACGATCCCGACGATACTTTCATTGGCAAGAGCGGCGCGGTCCTGCGCACGCTGGGCGGCAGCCTCGATCTGCGCAATGGCAGCATTGGACTGTGCAGTTGCAGCGGCCTGAACATCGGTGCCCCGGCCAATTTGATCGAGAGCGGTCAGGATCTGGGTTGCCGATCCCGACAGTTCCTGCACCGTCGCAGAAAGCTGCTCGGCAGCCGCCGCCACCTGTTCGGCAAGAGCCGATTGCCCGTCGTCCTGAAGTTTGCCAGTCATTTTGGCCAATGCTTCTGCGGTTTTCTGGCTTTCTTCCAGTGAGATTGCCTGCTGCTCCGTAGCCCGCCGTGCCTCGGCGGCGGCTGCCGTCTGCTCCTCTGCGGCACTGGCGACCTGCTCAGCCCCCCGTTCGGCTTCGCGCGCCGCCAATTCGGATTCGCTGGCAGCCTGTAGAATGTCCTGCGCGGCGAGCCCGAGTTCGACCAGATTGTCACGCCCCGCCGCGAGCTCTGACACGACCTTACTTCCAGCCTGGGCTTCTTCGGTTGCCTGGACAGATGCGGCGCGTAATTTCTCGGCGATGCGGAGCACATCCTGCGCGATCACGGCTGAAAGCGCGCGAATTGTGCCGGCTCCAGCCTCGGAAGCTTCGGCAATCGCCCGGACTTCGTCCGCGACGAGGGAGAAACCGACTCCATCGGAGCCGGCTCGCGCAGCTTCAATGGCAGCGTTGAGCGCGAGCAGGCTGGTCTGATCCGACACATCGGCCACTTCTGCCCCGATCGCGTCGATGTTGCGCGAGGCTGCTTCCAGAGCATCGATCAGCTCGACGCTGGACAACTGGCGCTGGGCGCTCAGGGTAATTGCCGCGACTGAACTGTCGATCAATGCGCCGATCTCGCCGAAGGCTATAGCTGCCCTGTCTGTCTGCTGACGCGCCTCGTCGGCTCGATCTCGCGCATCCTTGAAACCGGATCCAAGGGATGCGATCAGCCCAAGCGATTCCTGAGCGGCACCTGCTGCTTCCTCCGCGCTGCTCGCGATATGGTCCATGGTGTGTTGCAATTCCAGCGTCGCCGCGGAGGCTTCGCCCAGCCCGCTTGCCAATTCCTGCGTCGCCTGATCGATCCTGCCTGCAGCAGTGACAGCTTTCCGTCCGGTCGACTTAACGGATGTCCGTCGGGGCTGTGCAGGTGGCGCAACAACGGCCTCAGCCACAGATTTTGCGCGAGCGCCGAGGGTCGATTTCTTTACGAGCGCCATTATTCAGTCCCGATCATCAGTTGCGCTGGTTCTAAGGGAGCCGTGCGCGCGGCGCTAGGGGGGGATGACCAATTTTCCAATCCGCTGTCTCCGCTTCGGCAGGGCCGGCGCAAAAGTCTTGGGAGGCTTCGATCATAGCGCGGATGCGACCAGCTAGCGCATCCATGGCGAAGGCCTTTGTGATCATTTCCATCCCGAGCCCCAGAAAGCCAAGGGACCTATAGGGCCGCTGGTCTTTTCCATCAGGATTGGGAAAATGGACGGAGACTATGGCTGGAGGATGGACCCGCGACGGAGCAGTGGAGGACCAGATCGAGGATAGTGTGAAAGAAGCGGTGGATTTCGCGCGATCCCGCATGCCTGCCGGCGATGGCGAACCCTTCTGCATGATTTGCGGAGAGGAAATCCCCGAAGCTCGGCGCAAGGCACTCCCGGGCGCACGAACCTGCGTTGCCTGCCAGGAAAAGCGAGACAGCAGCGCGGCCAGGTCCTCCTTCAACCGTCGCGGCAGCAAGGACAGCCAGCTGCGGTGACAGGCGCTATGATGGCCGCGACAGCTGTCTCGCGCAGGGTTGGCCGCCGGAGTTATGTCGGCACCTATTCGCGCGAAGAGGCCGCGCTCGTGCCCCCGGAGGCTATCCCACCGGTGCCGGTCGTTGGCTGAGACATTGCTGCCTGTAACCAGCCCCGAATTGCAGCCACAATGTGCTCCTGCTGCTGTTGGGTGAGTTCATGCCTGGCGGGGATGCCATGCCATTTGGCGAGGCAGCCGCGACAGCAGGTCGCGGTGGCGTGCTGGGTGATAAGGGCCGGGTGGCCGCGCATCGGGGTCTGCTTGCCATCATTCTTCGGTAGGGCGGGGGCAAGACGTTTGACGATAAAATCACGGGCGTGATCCAGCACCGTGTCGAGCCCACGCGGTTCCAGATACTCCCGCTCCTTGCTTCCCAGCTTGAACCGACTCCGAAACCTCGACTGTGCGAGACGCGAAAAGACAAGATCGAGGTCACGCATCGCTTGGCTCATTGTGCTCATATCCATGATCAGGGCTACGTCCGTGAAATTGATCGCGATGGGCTCAGGTCCGTACCATGGAACGATTATCTCCAACGCGGTGGGGAGCCATATGTGCTCGTGAGACTTGAATAGATGATGCTGGCTGTCTCCTATCCTCTGTTGCTTCTGGTGATCGGCGCACTGCTGTTGCTTGGAAGCTGGGCACCGATGATGTTGCGGCGTCTGCCGCTGTCCCTCCCGATGCTCTGCCTGCTTGCAGGCTTCGGCCTGTCTTTCACCAACCTCGTCAGATTGCCCGCCGGCCCCCTGGGCGATGGCGGTGTGGCGGAGAAAATCAATGAGATGATCGTCGTTCTTGCCCTGATGGAGGCCGGGTTGCGGCTCGATCGGCGTTTCAGCCTGCGGCGCTGGGCTTCCGTCTGGCGCCTGTTGTTGATCGCCATGCCGCTGACAATTGGTACCCTGCTCCTGCTTGGCCATTACGCTCTCGGGTTTGGCTGGCCCGCTTCGCTGCTGCTTGCCGCTTCGCTGGCGCCCACAGATCCGGTTCTTGCCGCCGATGTCCAGACAGGACCGCCCGGCGCCGGCGAGGATGGTGAGACGCGGTTTGCCCTCACCGCTGAAGCCGGGCTCAACGATGGCTTCGCTTTTCCGTTCATTGTGCTGGCGCTTTTGCTGGAACGGGGCGTTGCCGACATCGGCCATTGGCTGGCGGCCGATCTGTTCGGGGAACTGGCCGTCGGTCTGTTGGTAGGCACCATCGTGGGAAGAGCGGTCGGCTATCTTCTGTTCGAATTGCCTGCGATCAAACTGTCCAACACCGGAGAGGGGCTCGCTGCCATCGGTGCCACCCTGTTGTGCTATGCCGTCACGCTGATGCTGCAAGGCAATGGTTTTGTCGCGGTGTTTGTCTCTGCGATCGCCATCCGTTCAACCTGCCCGGACGATGCATTTCATGTCACCATGGCGGAGTTTTCCGCGCAGGTCGAGCGTGTGTTGGTGATGCTAATTCTGCTCGTGCTTGGCTGGGGCTTGGGATCGGGACTGCTGCAAGCCATCACGCCGATGGGCGTCTGCGTGGCACTCGTCCTGATCGCCGTGATCAGGCCTGCCTCGGCGCTGATCGGTTTTGCAGGCTCACGCGAGGGCCGTTATGCGCGGATGCTGATCGGATTTTTCGGGATCAGAGGAATCGGTACGCTCTTCTATCTGCAGTATGCCTTTAACAGGCAACCCTTCGCCGAAAAACAGGCGATCTGGGCCATTTGCTCATTGGCGATCGCAGCTTCCGTCTTCGTTCATGGGATACTTTCAAAACCTGCCATGGCCAGGGCTGATGCGCGAAGGTTGCAAAACCAGGAAGGGTGAATGAGCATGACGCGGGGCTTTAATCCTCCCATCACAAGCGAACCCTCCTGAAGAGGGTCGGGTCATCGATTAAGGTATGCTCTTCTTCGGGTTCTTTGTTACGGGAGAGTGGAAAAATCCTTGAAACCCCTAACATCCATCGCCAGCTTTCTCTTAATGCAGCGAAAAATGCATAACATAGATTAATTTTCATAAGAAAGTTTTTTGGTGATTGTCGATTGGTCTTTTAGAAGCCGTGGGACACACAAAGGGCTTCTACGATCTATGTGCATCGTCGTTTCAGTTGATATCATCAAGCCGTCGACACCGCCGCGAAGAAATCCGATGTTCTCACACAAATATTATGGGCGTTAAATGACCATCGGAACGCCCAGAATTCTTAATTATCCTCTCATTCATGAAACCAGTTGGAAAGCAAATTTGCTGGCACGTGCTGCTTTGGTTGCGTTAAGCGATGATGGAGCACGAGAGTTGGTGGAAATAGAAGCTCAAGCCATGCTTGACTATCTATGGGACATTGGATTCAGGCCGACCGTCTGAATTCTGCGCCAAGATTTCTACTGCCGAGACCAGGATTTTCTGCGGCCAATATGTTTGGCTTTTGTCCAGAGCGCTCCGGCGAAGCCATCGATGCGTGGGCTTTTAGGGGTTTTCTCGCAGGAGAGACCAGCGATCTCTTTGCCGGACCAAACGCTGCAACGAAGTGTAGAAAGTCTGCTAACACGGTTCATCCTGTTTTGTGGGGAATGGCCGTCGATGAAAGATCGTGGTTTTCCTGGGCGAGGGAAGAGTGTTTATTGAAAGTGCTCTCCTGTCGTTTTTCATGCGAAACATTTGCGCCCTTATCTGAGATTTAGTTCTTAAGGCGGGATGGTAGGGGGCCGCGAGCATGGGTTTTGCAGGCTCTCCTTTCTTCCTCCCATGCTCGGTTCGGCTGTTCAGGCCTTGAAAATAGCCACAAGCCGGGCGCTGCTCAGGATGATCGGCAAGAGCGGGCGTCAAATAGCGGCATGGATCGCGGCATCAAACTAGGAGCAAGGACCCAAACGCCTCCCTGCATCTTTCAACAGGTGAAAAAAAAGCGGCCTGTGAAACGGCCGATCAAGCAGGAGGCAGGACATGCCGATTTTACTCTGGCTCATTGGTGTTCCCATTCCGGTCATCATCCTTTTGCTGCTGCTCTGGCACTGAGGAGACGGAACATGGCGACCAATCCAAATTATTCCTTGGCCCCCTCCGCTGCAGGAGCGGTCGAGTCGAGCCGCTCCGCCGTCAATTGGGGGCCGGTTTTTGCCGGCGCGGCGGTGGCGATGGGCAGCACGCTCATTCTCCTTTCGCTGGGCTCGGGTCTGGGCTTTGCCGTGGCTTCTCCCTGGCCCGGGGCAGGGGTGACAGCGACCAGCTTCGTCATTGGAACCGGCATCTGGCTCATCGTGACCCAGTGGCTGTCCTCATTCCTGGGCGGCTATCTCGCCGGTCGGTTGCGTACGCGCTGGACGAACGTCCACACGGATGAGGTCTTTTTCCGCGACACGGCGCATGGCTTCCTGGCCTGGGCGGTTTCTGCAGTGTTGATTGCCGGCCTTGCGCTCAACGCGGCAGCGGCGGCCACCGGTGCGACGGCGGCCTCTGCGGCAGCATCGGCAAGCTATGCGGCTGACACGCTCATGCGCTCCAACCGCCCGATGACCGAAGCGTCTTCGGCCAACGCGCGGGCGGAGATCGCTCGGGTCCTTGCTCATGGCGATGTCGATGACGCCGACCAATCCTATCTGGCGAACCAGGTTGCGGCTCAGACGGGATTGTCACCCGAGGAGGCGCGCAAGCGTGTCGGCAACACCGTCCAGGCGCTGCGTGAAACGGCCGACAAGGCCCGGAAGGCATCCTCCGCGATCGGCTTCTTCACGGCGCTCTCGATGGTGATCGGTGCTTTTATCGCAAGCGTTGCCGCAGCTTACGGCGGTCGTCAGCGCGATGACCATGAGGATCGTGTACGGCTGGGCTGACAAAATCAGCGATGATCTGGTGATTGCGCATCGGGTGCGTGGCTGGTGCAACGTCTCCAGACGCGCACCTGACGCGAACTAGGTATGGACCTTACGACGCCCACGCCCACTCTCCTGGGGCTATTCAGCCAGACACTTCGCGTAGGGGCGGCGTCGTGAGCAGTCTGGCGTCGTTCTCTGCCTCGTCGCGAAAACGCGCCTGTGGCTGACCTTACCCAAGCTGAAATCCATGTTTTGTGACGAATTTCATGCGGTAAGAAACACGGCTTATGCGGTGAACCGGGGTGCCAATGTCCGTTTGTGTCAGCGAAAGGCTCTATCCTCATGGAAATCATAACGTTCCGCCTCGCCGAGCATGACTGGGTGCCAAACAACCCCAGACTGCCTGTCATCATTTATCGGCAGCCACTGCCCTCCGCCAGAGCAGAAGACCTGATCGGTGAATTCGAAAGGATCTTCAAGGCGCATGGCTGGCCGCCGCAATGGCGCGACGGCGTGTATGACTATCACCATTATCATTCCACTGCCCATGAGGCGTTGGGTGTGGTTGCAGGCCAAGCTGTGTTGACGATTGGCGGTCCAGGCGGGCGCGACATAGAATTGAGCGCAGGTGATGCGATTCTCCTTCCAGCCGGCACCGGCCACCGGGCGCTGAAATCTTCCAAGGATTTCCTTGTGGTCGGCGCTTACCCGGAAGGCCAAAGCTGGGACATTTGCCGCGAGGCACCTGACCCTGAGGCATGTTTGCGCATGACATCGCTGCCTTACCCGGAGCATGATCCTGTGATGGGGCCTGGCGGTCCGGCCTGTGTGCAGCGGGCTGCGCAACTGGACGATTAGCAGCAGCGCGCAGGCCCTCCTGGAAATTGGCGGGTCACATGTAGGCTCCTATGCCAGTAGGGCCGACAATCGTACTGATGCAGGTTAACTTTGCTTCAACTCAATGGGTCTTTGCGCGCCACAGTCGGTTCCTTCTCCAAATACCCAACAGACATCTTGGAGAGAACCAATGACTGCGACCAAAACCAAGACCAGTAACGCGACTCATGCCACAAGAAGCGGATCGAAGTCGGGCCGCAAGGCGGCGCGGACAGCAGCCAGGCCTGCCGACGCCATCAAACTTCTGAAGGCGGATCATAAAGAGGTAAAAACCTGGTTCAAGCAGTACGAAGATCTCGAAGACAACGCGGAGAAGCAGGTGCTTGCGGACAAGATCTGCCTGGCGCTCATCGTCCATACCCAGATCGAAGAAGAAATCTATTATCCCGCAACGCGCGAAGCGATCGACGATGATGATCTTCTCGACGAAGCTGAAGTCGAGCACGCCGGCGCCAAGCAACTGATTGCCGAAATCCGCAGCATGAAAGCCGGCGACCAGCTGTTTGATGCAAAGGTCACCGTGCTGGGTGAATACATCAACCATCACGTCGAGGAGGAGGAGAGTGAGATGTTTCCTGAAAGCAGGGATACGGATCTGGATCTCAAGGCTCTGGGCGAAAAGATGGCAGCTCGGAAAGCTGAGTTGATGAAACAAACCAAATAAAGTGCCGGGGGGCGTTGATCGCGCCAACATGCTCCTGGCTCTTTATCAGGCTTCCGCGAAACTTTGCCGGCTTTCCTCTCTTAATGTTCGAGGACATTGGACGAGACCGCGAGGGAGAGACGCAAGGATCATGTTCAGTCAACGATTCCTGAAAGACAAGCGGGGCGTCAAGCTGATGCCTCCGGAGCGGGCTGCGCTCGAAAAGGCCATCAGTGAAGTCCGGCATGTTCCAGCCCGCACGACGCTTATGCGTGCAGGGCATCAAGTCAATGAAAGTACTCTTTTGGTCGATGGCATCATGTCACGCTACATCGATGACCGGAATGGATTGCGGCAACTGGTTGCCATCCATGTGCCTGGCGATTTCGTTGACCTGCACGCCTTTCCACTCAAGGTTCTCGAACATGACGTGGCGACGATGACGCCGTGCACGGTCGCAGTCGTTCCCCACGCCGCGTTGGAGGTGCTGCTCGCCGACTTTCCTGAGATGAACCGCAAGTTGTGGTTCGCCACACTGATCGATGCGGCGATCCACCGGGCTTGGCTGTTTCGGATGGGGCGTCTTGATGCACTTGGGAAGGTGGCACATTTCCTCTGTGAAACCAATGCGCGCCTTGTGTCGGCCGGGCTCAGCGACGGCCGGCGGTTTGATCTTGATCTGACCCAGGCGGATCTGGCGGAGATTTGCGGCCTGACGTCTGTTCATATCAATCGGGTCGTGCGCCAACTGCGCGATGAGGGCCTTTGTGCCTTTCGCTCATCGGTGGTCGAGCTGTTCGACCCGGAACGTCTGAGCGCCCGCGGGCAGTTCAAGGACGCCTATCTTTACAATGAAAAGGCTGCGAATGCGGTCTCGATCACCTGAAAGGATGGTTGCATGAGGACGCAATCGAGCATTCCCCCGCCAGAAACCGAGCCGGGGGTTGCAACTGCGGAAGAGGGTCTTGTCATCCTTGATGGGCCTGCCGGCGTGGCTATCACGATGACGCCAGAAGCGGCATCGCTCACTGGACACAGCCTGATGTCAGCGGCGCGGCTGGCCTATGAACAAGCGACTCGCGCTGCCCGGTAGAAAGGGCGGACCGGGGCTGCGACTGCCGTCGTTGTCGTGGGAACCGAAACAGCAGCTTCTCACACTGAGGTCAGGAATAGCCGACCTATTCTGATTCCTGGAACTGCCCCTTAAAAACCACTATGGCTTTGCTTTGACAGCCGAGACATGAACAGCTTCAATCTTGGTTTCATGCCTCGCACATGTTTCGTCGCGGCAGTGTGACGCTTGGTCTCTCATGCGCCTAATCCATGGAACACCCAGCCACCTGATCTTTTGAACATCCTACGTCCGGCACAAGGCTTATGTGCCAGTCCGATCAGGGATCATACTGACATGTCGAAAAAAACCACAGACCCCGCGTTTGAAACCAGCATCGGCAACGGTGGCGAAACCCATCAGAACGTGCCCGCCAAGGGCGCGCATCAGGACGATCAGGCCCATCTCACCACCAATCAGGGCATCCGCATCAGCGACAATCAAAACAGCCTGAAGGCCGGCGCGCGCGGCCCGGTGCTGCTCGAAGATTTCGTGCTGCGCGAGAAGATCTTCCACTTCGACCATGAGCGCATTCCCGAACGCATCGTCCACGCGCGCGGATCGGCGGCGCATGGCGTGTTCGAATGCACCGATCCCATCCCCGAACTGACCCGCGCCGGACTGTTTGCCGAAAAAGGCAAGCAGACGCCGGTCTTCACCCGCTTCTCCACCGTGGCGGGCGGCGCGGGCAGCGTCGACACCCCGCGCGACGTCCGCGGTTTCGCGGTCAAGTTCTACACAGATGAGGGCAACTGGGATCTGGTCGGCAACAACATCCCGGTGTTCTTCATCCAGGATGCGATCAAGTTCCCCGACCTGATCCATGCCGTGAAGATGGAGGCTGACAAGGGCTATCCGCAGGCGGCATCCGCCCATGACACCTTCTGGGATTTCGTCAGCCTGATGCCCGAGACCATGCATATGGTGATGTGGGCCATGTCGGACCGGGCGATCCCGCGCTCGCTGCGTTTCATGGAGGGTTTCGGCATCCACACCTTCCTGCTTGTCAACGCCAAGGGCGAAAGCAAGCTTGTCAAGTTCCACTGGAAGCCGGTGCAGGGCATGCAATCGACCTGCTGGGACGAGGCGGTCAAAATCGCGGGCGCCGACCCGGACTATCACCGCCGCGACCTGTACGAAGCCATCGAAAGCGGCGATTTCCCGGCCTGGGATCTGGGCGTGCAGATCTTCGACGAGGACTGGGCTGCGGAGCAACCCTATGATGTGCTCGACGCCACCAAGCTGATCCCCGAGGAGGTCGTGCCGGTGCGGATCATCGGGCGCATGACGCTCAACCGCAACCCCGACAATTTCTTCGCCGAGACCGAGCAGGTGGCCTATTGCCCCGCCAACATCGTGCCCGGCATCGACTTCTCCGCCGATCCGTTGCTGCAGGGGCGGCTGTTCTCCTATCTCGACACGCAGAAGTCGCGTTTGGGCACGGCGAACTTCCACCAGATCCCGGTCAACGCGCCCAAATGCCCGTTCCACAATTTCCAGCGCGACGGTATGATGCAGACCCAGGTCCCCAAAGGCCGCGCCAATTACGAGCCCAACTCGCTAACCGCAGCGGACGAGGATGGCGGTCCCCGCGAATGCCCGGCGACCGCCTTCACCTCCTTCCCCGGCAATGTCGAGCCCAATGAGGCCGACACGCGGCTGCGCATCCGCCCCGATCTGTTTGCCGACCATTACAGCCATGCGCGGCTGTTCTACCGCTCGCAGACCGCACCCGAGCAGGCGCATCTGGCCAGCGCCATCGTCTTCGAGCTGTCCAAGGTGGCTTTGGAGCCGGTGCGGCTGCGCGTGCTCTCGCGGCTGCGCAATGTGGATGAGGAGCTGGCCGCGCGCGTCGCCGCCGGACTGGCGATGGATCTGCCCGAAGCGGCGGAAGCGGCCAGCCCACCCATCGACATGGAACCTTCACCCGCGCTGTCGATCCTGGAGCAGGGACAGCCCTCGCTTTCGGGCCGCAAAGTGGGCATCCTGTTTGCGGAAGGATCGAACCTTGAGGCCATCGAAAAGCTGAAGGCCCAGATCGAAAAGGCAGGTGGATCGGTGTTGCTGGTCGCGCCCAGGGTGGGCGGGATCAAGGTCAAGGGCGGAACGCTCAAGGCAGATGGGCAACTGGCGGGCAGCCCCTCGGTGATCTTCGATGCGGTGGCCTCGATCATCATGCCCGACGCGGCGCAAGCCATGGCCAAATGCAGCACGACGCAAGCCTGGTTCGCCGATGCCTACGCCCATTGTAAAACCATTGGCGCCTGCCCCGCCACCAAGGCGCTGCTGGAGCAATGGGGGCTGGAATCGGATGAGGGTGTGGTCGGCATCGAGGACTTTGCCTCAACGGCCCCGGCTCGCCATTGGGATCGTGAGCCCAAGATACGCTTGCTGGCTTGAGCCCGTTTTGGTAGCCGGGTCCATATCAATCCGTTAAATCATGGCCAATCAGGATCATGATGACGGAGCAGGGGGCTGCTTTTGGCGGATGCCTTGAATCGCATCCGCCTCGGCTCTTCCCTGGCATGGCATTCTCCAATATGTTGGTGCAGGATATTATGCTGGGACCAGCCGCTACGATGCATGCCAAAGTAAAAACTGGCTCGCGTGTTTACGGCCTAGGCAAACTAACTCGGAATGGGCGCAGGCCTTCCTTGCCCGGCATCGCCACATGGTCCAGCCTCCAGACCCTCAATGCGCTGGGGGACACCGCCCAGTAACTGGTCCCGCTAGGCTGCCAGGGATCCATCTTAGCCGCGAGAGATGGCAGGCAATCCCGTCTTTTCAAGCACCGCTTCCGCTTCGGTTTGCGCCGGCACGATAAGCCAGTTTTCAGGTCTCGTCGCATCCATCACGACGCGGCACCTTTGGAGCAGAGCTTCAGACATGCGGTCTCGAGGATAAGCAGGTCTTCCTTTCGCCCTTGCCCGCCGCCAGCCAATTTGCGCAGTTTCCTTCGCCTGAGACTTGCTGCCCTTTTTGCCGAAACCGCCGCCAAGCTTTTTCGAGCATTTTCTGAAAACGAGCACGACCGAACGGGTTTTGGCAGAGACAGGACGAAGCATCTCCCCAATGTAGGCGTGAAGGGCCTGGGTGCAACATCCTCCTCTTTGCTCCGCGATGGAAAGCCGGCGAGGTAAAGCGCAAAAGTGCGCGCGCCCTTGGATGCGCAGGCCCGCCTCAACAAAGCTGATGACGAAACATGAGGTGATCGCTAGCGTTATCAATGGCAACCCGAGGAGGCAGGCAGCCATTCTGCCGTATCGAATACGATCATTTGACAGTTGAGCCAGGCGCGGCGCCTGCGCTCATCACCGAGCGCAGGCGCCAGAGCGCATCGGACCGCATAATCTCTATCTGCGCCTAGGCAGGATCGAGGCGCAGATGGAGATGCCCTTGGGCCCGAAAGATGCAGTGTATGCGTCGGGGCTCTGATGCTTGTCAGGCGTACCTTCCATGCTGAAACGGCAGGTTCCTTTTGTGTGAGTCCGAGCTGAAACAACGCCTTGGCCAGATGACTCACGGACACGCCCCCGCCCGCGATGGCCGATGGCCTGCTCAATCTCGGCAGGGGAACGGCCATTCGCATCCAGTCCCGTGAATTGGCCATTCTGTGGGAGGCGTTGGCGCAGGCCTTCGCCGATTTGCTGATGCCACAGGATGCTGCATCGTGGCGCCCCCGTGTGGGCGGTGCTTGGGGAACAGCCGCCGCGCTGTCGGCAGCTCCTCTTGGCTTCGCCGCGGTGCCGGCCTGCCACCTGCCGGGGCCCCGGAGCATCTGCGCATCACGTTCGGTGCTGCGGCCAGTATGTTCGCAGCGAGATGAGCCCTGGCGGGAAATACCGGAAGTGGTAATTTCGATGCGTAGAGTTGGGATGCGCGGTAATTTTTTGTCCAATCCGCCTTTTGAGAACATTGTTTATGTTGTCGAGTTCGGTTGGCCCAAGCTTTGCTAGACGGTCATAAGAACGGACCTATGTGATACAAATAACGAAAATGTCTTGCTGATATTTGCGCTTGCTATTTCACTGTTCCGTCATATTCTCCCCTTTGCATAGTCTTTCGGACTATGCCGAGGCGTGAGAACCTCGCTAGAGGAAATGTTTTTCTGGTCCGCCGACATGTGTCCGGGTGGCCGATGTGTATGTTCAGGCTGCTTGCAGCTAAAGGCATCGGCGCATGCTGCCTCTAGTGTGTTCTCAACACCCGGCTTCGGTCGGCATCGCCTCATGATTTGAGGCAAGCCGATGTCGACATTGCAGATCACGAAGATTGGATACGGTCAGGGAACCGCGGCGATGGCGCCGGTATGGTGGCCGGCATGACCCTCTTTCGGCAGTTTATCGCATCGCTTTCGCCACGGCCCCTCGAAACTGAGCCCCTGCCGCCCGAAGACCGGGTGTCGCGTGTTTCAAAGCTGGTTCTTGCGGATATCTATCGCCGTGAAGCGCCGGGTTTGCTGCGCTTTTTCAAACACCGCGCCGATCATCAGGACGCGCATGACCTGATGCAGGAGAGTTTCGTGCGTCTGGCCGATGCAGATGCGCGTCGCGATCATGACATTGAGCGGCCCGAGGCCTATCTCAACCGCATCGCAAGCAATGTGCTCAGGAACGAGTCAAAGTCGGCCTATGAGCGCGCGCGGGCCAACACCTTGCCGGTCGAGGACGCGGGGTTAACAGCGCCGGATCTGGTTGAAACGCTTGAAGCGCGCGACATGATCAACCGGGTCCAGTCTGCGTTGATGCAGCTAAAGCCCAAGACCCGCGACATTTTTCTTGCCCACCGCGTGGATGGGCTTAGCTACGAGGAAATAGGACAGCGGATGGGGCTGCGGAGGAAAGGGGTGGTGTGGCACATGACGAAAGCGATCGCTCACCTCGACCGAACCCTGAGGTCTCGTTGACGGCGCCCTTTGGGCAGGATGAACCTGCCGAAGATCCGTTGCGTCGGGAAGCCCTCGAATGGCTGGGCAAGGTCCGCGCAGGTCCGGATCCTGAAACCGAGCGAGCCTTCCGGGCCTGGCATGAAGCCGATCCCCGCCACAAGGCCATGTTTGAATCTGTTCTCGCGACCTGGAGGCTCAATGGGGCCTCGGCGTTAACACCAACCGCCGACGTGCCCGACCGGCTTGCCAAATATGATGCCGGGCGCAGGTTCCGAAATTGTCTTGCGATTGCCGCAAGCCTGGTGCTGGGACTTGTCGTCATTGCCGGTATTGCGCGGATCTGGATGACGAACAACGCGCCTTCTGTCGTCAGGCAGGAGCGTTTGGCGAGCGGGGCCAATGACATTCGCACGACGACACTGCCGGATGGCTCGCGAGTCACCCTTGATGGCGCAAGCGAACTGGCGGCCAATTTCACAGCCGCCGAGCGGCGGGTGACCCTCCTGCACGGGCGGGCTCGTTTCGATGTCGCCCATGATCCCGATCATCCCTTCATCGTCACCGCCGGCGGACGGGAGGTTGTGGCCCACGGCACGGTGTTCGATGTCGATCTGCGCGCTCAGCGTCTGGCGGTGTCGCTGATCCGGGGTTCGATCGAAGTGCGCACGCCCACCCGGCCTGGGCCTGGACAACAGCCTCAGGCATCCCCGCCGCCCGGTCGATATCTCCTTCCTGGACAGCGGCTGGTGATCGAGAAGGACGATAGGCAAGCGCAACCCGTTGCGATGCCTCCGGATGAGGCAGACTGGACGACGCCGACACTGACCTTTGACGACCGGCCGCTTTCCGAAGTGATTGCCCAGGCCAATCGTCACGGCTCCGGCCGGATCGTGCTGGCCCAGCCGGCACTCCAGTCCCTGCGCTATACAGGCACCATCAGAACACGCGATAATCAGGATATCGCCCAGATGATCGCAGCGACCTTCGGGCTGGATATTGCGCGCGGGCAGCAAGGGACCATTCTTCTGGCCCAGCGAAATTGATGCGAAAAAATTCCCGGACATCGAGCGGGCTGACTTGTTGACCCTCCCAGCGGCACCGCATCTGCGGACCGCGCGGGGAGTTTTCCATGAGGTTCTTGCGTAAGGCGGCTGTCGCCGCGTCCATGTCGACAAGTCTTATCTCGCTGATTGTTGCCGCGCCCCAAGCTGCTGCCCAGACAGAGCAGGCGCACACTTATCAACTTCCGGCTCAATCACTGGCGGCATCACTGCGTGCTGTTTCAATGGCTACGGGCAAGTCCATCGGTGGAGATGCCAGGCTACTTGCCAGGCGACAGGCGCCCGCGCTGAAGGGTTCCTTCACGCTCGATGCGGCGGTGCTGGCGCTGCTGGCGGGGAGCGGTCTCCATGCCCGTTCGATTGGAACAGGCCTGATTATCGAGGCCGACGCCGGCGGATCGGAGGAGGGCGACGAGGCCAAGAGCGGCAGCGACATCGTGGTCACCGGCAGCCGTATCCGGGGGGCACCGATTGCCTCTCCGGTGATCGTACTTGATCATCAGGCCATGGAGGAACGCGGCCAGAGCACCCTTGGCGATGTCATGCGGGGTCTGCCCCAGGATTTCGGGGGAGGTCAAAACCCAGGTGTTGCGCTCAGCGTGCCGTCTGCAAGCGGTGTCAATGTTGCCGGTGCATCGACGGCCAATCTGCGCGGTCTTGGCAGCGATGCGACGCTCACCCTGCTCAACGGTCACCGGCTGGCCTACAATGGCACCCGGCAGGGTGTCGACCTGTCCTCCGTGCCCTTCGGCATGGTCGATCGGGTCGAGGTGGTCGCCGATGGCGCTTCTGCCCTCTACGGCTCCGATGCCGTGGCCGGGGTGGTCAATATCATCCTGAAGCGCGACTACGAGGGCTTGCAGACCAGCGCCAATCTGGGCGGCGCAACAGATGGCGGCGATTTCCAGCAGCAATATGGCGTGGTGACCGGGCACAAATGGTCCACCGGCGGCTTTGTTGCGGCTTACGAATATGGCCAAAACAGCGACATCTTTTCCTCGCAGCGCAGCTTCACGGCGGGGCGCCCGAACATCATCATCTATCCGGCGATGCATCATCATGCGGCGGCCTTCTCCGCGCATCAGGCGTTGACCGACACGCTGACCTTCGAGGTGGATGCGCTCTATAACAAGCGCTGGAGCGCTTCGGGCGTGACGCTGAGCACCGATGGAAGCTGGGACACGGCGCATCAGGAGAGCTATTCCTCCAGCCGATCGGGCGCGATCGCCCCGTCGCTCAAATTGCAACTGGGGAAGGACTGGCATCTTGCGCTCTCCGGTGTCTACGGCACCGAAACGGTCCATCTCACCAATGATATCTATGTGGGCACGACGCTCAGCACGGTGTCATCGGCCTGCTATTGCAACGAGGGCAAATCGGTGGAGCTGGCGGCCGACGGGCGACTGTTCGATCTGCCGGCGGGGCCCGTGAAAGTGGCCACTGGCGCGGGGTATCGCGCCAACAGTATGAACCTGTTTGCGGGGCAGGGGAATGCCCTCAACTTTATCGGGTCGCAAAGCAGCACCTATGCCTATGGCGAGGTGAGCATACCGGTGGTGTCACCCAAGCAGAGCATGGCCGGGATCGATCGCCTTAGCCTGAGCGGTGCGCTGCGCTATGAGCGTTATCCCGGCATCGGTTCGGTGGTGACGCCCAAACTGGGCATCATCTACGCGCCGGTGCCCGATCTCAGCATCAAGGGAAGCTGGGGGCGCTCCTTCCGGGCGCCAACCCTCTATCAACAACACCAGGGGCTCACGGCCTCGCTCTACACCGCTGCCAGCCGAGGTGGCGCGGGGTACTCATCGAACGCCACGGTCATCTATGTTGCCGGGGGCAACGTCAACCTCAAGCCGGAGCGGGCTGAAAACTGGGCGGCAACAATGGATTTCACGCCGCATCAGGTGCCCGGTCTCCGGTTACAGGCCAGCTATTTTTCGACGGTGTACAAGGATCGTATCGTCTCGCCGATCCAGTATCCGACGCAGGCCTTGAGCACGCCTGCCTACGCACCATGGACAGATTTCGCGCCGACATCGGCAGACATCACCTCTACTGTGACCAACAAGACCTCTTTCACCAATTACGTCGGTGGCGCCTTCGACCCTGCCAGTGTCGCCGCGATCGTCTACAACACCAACTTCAATGCCGGTCGCCAGACGATCCATGGGATTGATATGCTTGTCGATTACAAGACCAGCCTGGGACGCGACGGCGGGGACCTCAGGCTGAGCGGGAATGTCGCCTATCTCGTCAGCCATCAGCAGCTCATAGCCGGGGGCCCAACCACCGATCTGGCCGGGACGCTCTACAATCCGCCGCACTGGCGCGGCAATGCCAATCTGACCTGGGGCAAGGGGGGGCTCACCCTCAACACGGTGACCACTGTGATTGGCGGGGTCACCGACACCCGCACCGCGACGCCGATCCGCCTGGGCGGCATGGTGACGCAGGATCTCACCGCCCGTTATGCCTTTGGCGCGACCGAGGGTCCGCTTCGTGGACTGGCGCTTAGCCTGACGGTGCAGAATCTGCTCAACGACAAGCCGCCGGTGATCGCCACAAGCCTTTATTACGAGACCTCTTTCGACAGCACGAACTATTCGGCCATCGGCCGCACCATCGGCATGGGAGTGACCAAGTCATGGTAAATTCGGCTTTTTACCGCATGCGCCTGGCCGCGAGTGTGGGCTTGTCCATCGCCTGCCTTGGCGCCGCGCCCCAGGCCAAGGCCTCCTGCGATGATCTGGTTTCCGGATCCCGAGACAAGCCGTTTGCCTCGCGGCTTGTCACCGCGAATGACATCTTGCGGCTTAGGGACATCGGTGTTCCCGACGCGGCTTATTGGTCCTATTCGATGCCGCTTGCGCTTTCGCCCGATCGGCGCAGGCTTGCCCTGGTGCTCAATCAGGCGGACCCGGAGAGCAATGGCTATTGCCGCGCTCTGGTGGTGGTCAATCTCGACGGCCCGCCTGCGCCTCATGCGCTTGATCAGGGCGGCGATCTCCTCACGGGGACCGGCGTCGTGCCTGGCGCCCCCGGTGGTGTCATCCAGCACAGCGGTACACCGGTGGCGCCTCCGCCCGTCTGGTCACCTGATGGCCAGTGGGTTGCCTATCTGCGCCGCGATCACGGCGTGACCCAGCTCTGGCGCGCGCGCGCCGACGGCAAGCCGGGCGTGGGGGCTCGAGGGCACCCCGTCACCCAGTCACCTGTCGATGTGGAGCGCTTTGCCTGGAGTCCGGACAGCCGTTTTCTGATCTATCGCTCGACGCCTGCCTTGGTCGAGGCTGAGAAGGCAATCGACCGGGAAGGGAGGAGCGGCTGGCTCAATGATGCGCGGATCATGACCACCCAATCGGTCCGCCCCTTGGCACCGGCGTCGCTTCCCCAGGTGGTCTCGACTGCCGATCTGGAGGGGGGAACCATCGCCGCTGCAACACAGGCTCAGCGTGATCTGTTGCTCCCTCCGGAGGACAGCCTGCCGTCAGCCCGATCGCCCTCTGGCCTTCACGCATGGACCGAGCACGTCTCGGCAAACCCGAACAGCCCCTTGCGGCTTCTGGTCGAGGGGGCTGATGGGAAGCGGATGGCCTGCACCGGTCAGGATTGCACAGGCAGCTTCCACAAGCTCTGGTGGTCCGGCGACGGGCGCTCGCTGATCATTCTGCGTCGCGAGGGCTGGAACCTGTCACAGATGTCTCTGATCCGCTGGGTGCCAGGGACATCGCAGTTTCATCGCATCCTGCTCACCGATGATGTGTTGCGGGGGTGCCTGTCGCGCGGAGAGGCATTGGTCTGCGCCTCGGAGAATTCAGTGACACCGCGCCATATTGTCGAGATTGACCTCAAGAGCGGCAAGCAGCGGACGGTCTATGATCCCAATCCTGAATTCAAGTCACTCCGCCTTGGCACGGTGACGCGTCTGACCTGGGCCAATGACATCGGTCTGCCGGCCTGGGGCGATCTCGTGCTGCCGCCCGACTACAAGCCGGGCACGAAACTGCCGCTGGTCATCACCCAATATCATAGCCTCGGGTTCCTGCGTGGCGGCACGGGGGACGAGTACCCCGTCTATGCCTTTGCAGCCCGCGGCTTTGCGGTGCTGAGCCTCGACCGTCCGGCTCCCTACGGCAGTGACAACCCCGATCTTCATGACCAAACCGCCATCATCGCAGCTGGCGTCAAGGACTGGAATGAGCGGCGCAGTCTCCTGTCGTCGCTCGTCACCGGAGTCAAAGCCGTGCTGGCACGCGGTGTTGTCGATCCGGCACGGATCGGCATCACGGGCCTGAGCGATGGCGCATCGGGAACGCGCTTTGCCCTGGTCAACACCCGCCTCTTTGCTGCGGCGGCCATCAGCACATGCTGCACCGACACCAATGCCATGATGAATGCCGGCGGCATTGCCTTTGCCGATGCCGAGCACGCTGTCGGCTACCCGAGGACGATTGCCCATGATGAGGCGTTCTGGGCCCCATGGTCCATGTCGCTTTCGGCAACGCGTATGGACAGACCAATGCTGATGCAACTCGCGGATCGGGAAACGCAATTGGCGCTGGAAACCTTCACGGCGCTCCGCGAGGCAGGGCAGCCCGTCGAGATGTATATCTATCCCGACGAGTACCACAACAAATGGCAACCGGTTCACCGGCAGGCGGTCTATGAGCGTAATCTCGACTGGTTCTCCTTCTGGCTTCAGGGCCAGGTCGATCCGGACCCGGCGAAGGCGGCGCAATTTGCGCGCTGGGAGGCGATGAAGGCCAGGCGCGATCAGGCGGATTCATCCGGCGGGAGCTGACCAGCTCGAAGCCCACGCCTCGACATCGAGAAAGCCGAGCACGCGACCCACATCGTCTTCACTCGCCAGTTGCGGCGCGTCAAGGATGGCCAAAGCGCCCGGCAGGTCGATCAAGCCCTGCCGGGCAAGTTGCCCGTCGATCAGCATGCTGCGGATCGCGTCACGGTGCGTCTCCATGATTTCGAAGCTGAAGCTGGTCGGCACGCCCTTGGAGCGGCGCGAGAGGATTTCGGCGGGTAGCAGGCCGTCAAATGCCCGGCGCGCGGCTATGCGATTATGGCCCGCATCGAACCACAGCCAACTGGGAATGGTGAGGCAGGCCTCGACCAGTGGCTGGCTCAGGAGAGGGGCGACGACTTGCAGCTCGCTTTGAGGATCGAGGCATTCGACATAGCTTTTGAAAAACGCCAGGCCCCAAACATGAAAAGCCTTTCCCGGAAGGACGTTTCCGTGAGGGATTAGCCATGGGTGGGCCGGGCCGGCTGTGGCGATCTGACGTGCCGCATCGGTCAGCAGATCGAAGCGAGGACGGTGGCGGAAGGCTGGTCTGCCAAACCAGGCGCGGGCGAGCGCATCGCGCAGCACGGCCCAAATGCTGGCCGATGCCGACTGGCTGATATCGCTGAGCGTGTGAAGGAAGCCCCGGCCAATGCCTTCTGCCAGCAGGCGATCCGCAGCCGGGGCACCTGACTGCATGGTGCAGAACAGCGTGTCGCCGCCGCCGCCATTGAAGAGAGCTTGAGCGCCTTGCTGCGCGGCGGTCTTTTCGGCCAGACGCATCGATTCCGTGAAGAAGGCCTGGACGCAGGGAAAGGGCCGCCCTCGCGCGCCCGAGCGCCGCACATCGACCTGCGTGACATCGCGAAATTGTGTGGTGAGCGGGAAATCAAGTGCCGTGCTGACCTGGTCGGCATAGCGGCGTTCATCGCCTGACACATCGCCGGTCACCAGCGTCATCGCGGAAAAGCTTGCCTCGCCCGCTGCGAGGCTTGCGGCAACGATCGAGGAGTCGAGCCCACCCGACAGCGTCACCATAACATGCTCGAACTGGGACGCCCGGGCCCCGATGCAGCCGAGAGCGGTCTGTCTTACCAGATCTGACGCTTCCCTCGGGCACCTGACCTGACGGTCCCGGGTCGTGAAGTGCCACGGTGACCAGAGGTCTTCTCGTTGCTCCCGCTCCCCAGCCAGGGTCAACCGCTCCCCGCCCGGACATTGCTGGACCCCTTCGAGGCACGTAGCCTTATGGTAGAAGGTGCCATGGATCAGGTGGTCGATGACTGCATTCCAGGCAATCGATGGCCTGTAGCCGGCAAAGCGCACCAGCAGATCGATATCGGAGGCAAAGAACTGTGCGCCCTCGGATGCGAAGCGATAGCAAGGCAGCTCGCCCCAGGGCGCTCGCATGACGATGACGCTGCCATCGGGAGATGGGAGGCATGCGACATAGGGGCCCCAATAGGCTTCGACCAGGTGCCTTCCACGGCTGGCAATGATCGCCATCTGCTCTTCATGGTTCAGCGCCTTGACCGCATTCTGCTCGCCGCGCCGAAAAAGAGTGCCCAGGATGATGCCATGGTCGCCGCAGTGAAGGCCCTGAACGTCCTGCGCGGCAATGGCCAGACCCTCGCTTTCGCTGACAAGCGTTGGTCCAGAGCTGATGGAAACCTGTCCTTTGAAGATGGCCAGGCGGGCGGCGTCATCACTTCCCTTCGGCACGATGCGGATGATAAAGCGCCTGCCCATCAGACGGCCATGATCGGGGTGTAGCAGCGCACCGTGTCGATGCGGTCATTGACGAGCCATTTTCCCGATTGCACCCAGGCGTGGGCGCCAAAGGGTCGCAGCCGGACCCCGATGACCAGGTCACCGGGAAGGCCGCGGGCCGCAAGATAGCGCGCCAGGGCAATCGAGCGCGACAGGCATTTGTCGTGCGAGCGCAGGACGCGCGATGTTTTCTCGAACGCCATGGCGGTCTCCTGGATCGCATCGAGGTCCACCGCGCCCGATCGTGGCCAGGGTATCCGGCCCAGGTCAATCGATTTGAGGATCGCATGGAGGCCGCGCCAACGCAGGCTGAGGCGCGCGCCCATGATGGCCGAAAGCGCGCCCGTGATGCGCGAAGCCGACGTTTGTGCGTTCTGCGCATCAAGCAGGCTGAGCGAGGCATGGTGATGGATGCGGAAGGCATGGGGTACACCATGGCCGTGTGTTTCGATCAGCGTGCCAGACCGCAGCATGCCGATGAGACCGCCGCGCTGCATGTCATCGATGACCCCGCCGTACAACATGCCGCGAAAGCTATGCTCCGCTGCCGGCTGCAGGCAAAAATAGCGATCCGCCATGACATCGAGAAACAGCAGGCGATCGCTGACCTCGCAGAAGGAGATTCCCTTGCGCAATTCGAACCCCATGACGCTCTCTCCTCCAAAAAATGGCGCGCAGGTCGTGCGATCTGCGCGCCACTTGATCAGTCGTCGGAAAGGCCGGCGGTGGGCGACTTGCCATTTTCATCGCTGATGACGCCGAGGGGCCCCAGGGTCTCGACGCTGGCGGTGCCCAGGTCGATCAGATCGTCATGCTTTTCCATGATACATTCCTTTCTGAAAGTGCTGCGGAAGTGCAGCCCAAGAAATGTACGTTGATGTTGAAGGAATTTGAAATTTATACGGAAAATATAGTTAAATTATAAATTATGAGATGTTTCTTTAATGTTTTCATGATGCATTGTAGGATGCATTGACGATATTTGTGCAAAGTCTTTGTCGAATCCTGTGGTAATTCGATATGAGCCGAACGACCATCGATCGATCCCCTGTCAGTATTGCGTCGGTCAAAGTCTGCAATTCCTCATCGAGTCGCTCGATGACCCTTTCCTCGGTAAGCCGCACATGACGAAGTTGTGCGTTGAGCCGGCCGATGGCGCGGGCATGCTCCCGGTTGCTCGACTGGCGTCCGATATGAAGGAACAGCGCCGCACAGCGATCTGCGATGTCTCCGATGCCATCGATGCCATCGGTTGGCGCAGGTGCCGGCCTGTCCCGGCGGCGGCGGGGCCAATGGCGGATCGCCAGACAAAGCACCTGCTCGGACCATTCATAGCTGCTTCGCAGTCCCGCAGCATCGAGATATGGTAGATTGAAGCCGCCGCCAGCCCGGCTTTCGACCAGCCCCTCGCCTGTCAGGAGATGAAGCGCTTCGCGCAGCGGCGTGGCACTGGCGCCAAGGCGTTGGGAGAGCATGGCGGGGTCGAGGCGTGTGCCAGGCTCGAACTCTCGGCTGGCAAGCAGGTGGCGCAAGGCGATAAGCACCCGCTCGGTGGTGGAGCCCGCGCTCATGGCCGATCCTCCCGGACCAATCGTCCTGGATGTGTGCAGGCCTGGCTCTGCACATAAGCCTCGACCATCGCCTGCTGATCGGGGCGCAGGGTATCCTGCGCGCCAAGCGCGCTGGTGTCGGTGTTGGTGAGGAGTACGGACGGGCACTGCCCCTCAAAATTTCCCAGATTGGGACGATGCTGGCGATAGCCCACCAGCGCGGCCAAGTCCGGCGGGAAGGTTTTCGCCACCTCGGGCGGATAGGCGAGCCACTGGTTTTCGTAGGGTTTGAGCCAACCGAGCGAATAGCCGATCACCAGGCCCCGTCGGACCAGAAGCGTGGTGTTTGCGCCAGCGCCGTGCAGCGCCGATCCCAGGAAGAGCAGGGCCGAGCCTGGTTCCATCTCGATGGCGATGGGCGATGTGTCGGGCTGAGGGGCCAGGGCCTTTCCTCCATGGGTGTCCGGCCAGATCCGTGTCGCGCCATTGTCGCGCGTAAATCGGGTGAGAGGCCACATGACATTGACCAGATATTCGACCTCGCCGATCGGTCCCCGCCACATATCCTGATCGCGGTGCGGAACCTGAGCGGGGGCTTGCGGGTGGACCTCGATGGCCTGGGTGGTGTTGAGCTGGATGCGCTCGCACCATGGCGACAGAATGGCTTCCACGATGGCGAGGATAAGCTGATGTTGTACCAGCGCCTGCGCGTGCTGCGAGCGGATCAGCAGCCTTCCGAAGCGCTTTGTGGTCTCGCCATAAAAGCCGCCCGTGCCAAAGGGCGTCACGGCGAATGTGGGTTCGAGATCATCCTCCAGCGCGGCGATCAGCGACGATGGCAGGGCATCCTTGATGACGCAGTAGCCGTTGCGTCGCAGATCCTCGATATGGCCGGCGATGATCGCATAGGGAATGTTGATCGTATCCATGCTTCGCGCTCCTTCAGGCCATGATGAAACCGTTGTTGGGCAAGGACACCGCGAAGATCCCGGCATCCTTGAGCAATTCAGGGGTTTCGAGCGTGATCTCGATGCGCAGTGCCACCGTCGGCTTGCCATCGACACCGCGCGGCATGCCCAGAGCCCGACAATCCCAGCCAAAGGTCATGATCTGGCTGAACCATGGCAGGCTGGCGATTGCGGTGTAGGCACTGATGCCGTTTTGCAGCGCGTAGGTGACCAGCGCGGTCACCAGCGCGTCACGCACCTGGCGGCGCTGCGCGGCGCACAGACGGCGGTCGAGGCAGAAGCGGGTGATCTCGACGATGTCGGGGTCGCGCGGCGGGGCCTCGTCGCACAGATCGGCATAGAAGCTGTCGAGGATATGGGGGCGTGTCGTCGGCAGCAGCCGGGCGGAGCCCAGATGGTTGCCATCGGGTTCGGCCAGGATGATGTAATTGGCGTGCGAATTGTCGAATTGATCGACCTCATACTGTCCGGCCAGCACCGGAACATCCCATTTGAGAAGATCGACAAAGACCGCTTTGCGCGCGGCGAACATCGTGCGCATGGCCTCGTCCGAGACCGAATGTTCCTTTGGCTTTTCATCGAGCAGCATGGTTCAGGCTCCCTTGGTGTGAGGGAGCCGAACAATATGCACGATGCGGGATCATACTACCCCGGGAAAGTGGGGTAGCGCGAAGAAATATTTCCTGCCTAAATGAGGTAGCCGTCCCTTCCAGCAAGGTAGACCAGCAATGACCTCTTGTTCACACCATATCGAAAGTAGATATCCCTGACATGGCTGGCGGCGGTTTCCTCCGTGATCTTCAGCGTCTCGGCGATCTTCTTGTCGCTCAAGCCTTGTGCGATCAGCTGCGTGATGATGATTTGTTGGCGCGTCAGGACAGGTCGCATCCGCAAATCCCTTTGCTTCCGACCCGGCCAGAGGCGGCGTGCCGCTGTGAAGCCCGCAATGCCGGCGAGTTGCGCCAGAGCCTGAATAGCCGGGAGGACGGGTTCGCCTGTGATGTTGACGAAGGTGCATGTGCCCGGTTCACCGGGGAGATGGGCAGGGACGGTAAAGCCCTCCGCGATGCCATGCTCACGGCCCGCTGTGATGACCTCCCGTTCGAGTTGGGTCAGGGGAGCAAGGCGTCCCATCTCGGACCAGGCAAAGCCGTCATCCGTCAAATGGCTGCGTCGCAGCACCGGATCGATATAGACCAGGCTCTTCCTGTCGTAGTGCTCGGCCCAGCGCGACGGGTAATTGTGCAGCCGGATGGCGCTTTTGGTCAGCGTTATGTCGAGGTGATTGGCAATGGCGAAGTGTTGAAACCCAAGGCGCATGGTTATCGCGGCCATGGCCTCGAGCAGTTCCTGAACAGTCGTCGTCATCTCCGCGATCCGCTTGAATGGGATCGCAAGGTTATCGATGCGCATGGCACATCTTCCCGGCCGCGAGCGGTGCCTCCAATAACCGTTCTCCCGCGGTCGGCCTTTCCTCTCTCTGGGGTCACCCGATGGGATCTCACTCCACCGAATAGACATCGATGTCATAAAAGCGACATAACATTAACCAAGGCGGTGCAAAATAAGGAGACTCCGGTGGTTCGCCGCGAAAATTGCGGTGTGCAATCCATTGTTTCCAAGTGTAATACACAATAGCTGTGCGCAAGCCGCCTAACCGGACCATGATGGCGTGAGCCTGCGTGGGAACCGGCGTCGCGTGGACGACTGGCGTGATCCCCATGCCTACGAAAAGCTGCGTGGCATCGATCGGGCCGGCCTGATGTGGGAATGGCTGCGGCGCGATGCCGACTATATCGACTGGTACGCCCAGGCGAGCACCGCAACCCGCGAAACGGGCACGCCGGCCTGGTGGGGGCTGCACTTTCGCCGAAGACCCATGCCTCCCCGCCCCTCTGGCGAGGGTGGTCTGGAGTGCTGCCTTCGATCCGCACACGCTGTCCGTCACGGCGGTCCCGGCCTGCAAGCCGGACCCTGACACGCTGCTGCTCAGGGATATCGAGCCATGGCTCACCATCGCCACCGATGGCCACGGCCGTGAGCATGTGCTGCTGTCGGACGGCTGGCAGCATATCAGGCTCGATGTCGAGGAGGGGCGGATCTCGGGGCATGAAGCCGTGCATCTGGAATATCGCCTGGCGGGGCTGGCTTCGGCCGATAGCATGGTTTCCACGCTCCAGCGGTTTCTTGGGCTTTGTCGGCAGCGCCGCTTTGTACCTGCGCTGTTCCCCCGCGACCCCAGGATCGCGCGAGGACTCGAGGTGCTGCGGATCAGCGATGCGCTCGAGCACGGAGCAAGCCAGCGCGACATCGCCATGGCGCTCGTGGGCGAGGAGCGGCTCGAGCGCGATTGGGCAGGGGCTTCGGATTCGCTCCGCTCGCGGGTTAAGCGGCTGATCCGGCATGCCAGGGACATGGCGGGAGGAGGGTATCGGGAGTTGCTGCGCAAGGCCGAGCAATAGACCTTGGCGCCCGTCCGGTGCTGCCAGCCGCGGTAAACATGTTGCAGGAAACAAAAAAAGGCCGGTCCTGAGACCGGCCCATTCAGAAGTTTGGGAGAGGATGCCTGTAAGGCGCAGCCCCTTTCGCACCGAGGCATGGTCGCCACAAGTGCATTTACCGCAATGGCTCGTGCGGGCGTGCAGATTGATGGGCCCGGCCGAGGACGAGCTGAAGTTTGCCCGGCTTTGTCATTTGCGTCCTCGCCTTGTGAGCCCCGCAATGGTCGCGACCCTCACTTGCAGGCCTCGATAAGATCTCCGCCGTTTATCTGTTTGACGACGATGGAGGCGGGCACCTGGCGCAAAGGGTCAGGCAGGGTTCTCCTCAACACCCAGACCGTTCGCGGCTTTGATAAAAGCAGCCAGCTCTTTCACCCTGGCCTCGAGGTCGAGGACCGAAAGATCGGCAGCATTTTTGCAGACCAGACGGGCGACCCTGACCTTGTCGACGTCGGTTCGTGGTTCGTTCGGTTTCTTCTTCTTTTTCTTGGCCCCCGAAGCTTCGGTATTGGTCTCGGCGGTCTGGGCCTCCTCGCCTGGCGCTGCTTCGGGCTCGCTGCTTGCCGCGTCCTCATTCTGGGCGTCATCTGCTCCGGCAGGCGTGCTGTAATAATAAAGTGCATGGTCATAGATCCCGCCGGCGGCTGGGCGGTCGTATTGTCCGACCGTCTGGCTGACCGCCTCCTGAAGCTTGTCATGGGGGATATAGTTTTCAATCTCGCGCCCGCCCGTGAGCCAGGCAAATCCGGTCGAGCCGATCTCCTTGATTACCCTTTGCTTGGTCGCATTGATATCGTTCCCGGCTGCTTTGCGGTCGCTGTCGATGACGATCGCAAGGTTCCGGTTGAGGTCGCGAAGCTTGATGAACTCAGTGATTTCGTCGTTCGCTGTGAGATGGCTGAGCAGGCGGCCGCCATAGAACATGATCGAATAGTGCAGCGATTCTTCGAGCTCAAGCGCGACCTGCGCCAGCCAGTGATTGATATAGATACGATCGGAGGGGCCCTCGACCCAGATCACCGCATTGGACTGGAGAATGTCGGACGCACGATAGCCCAGGTCGCCGCAGATTTCGTGGCGCTGCTGACGTGAGGCTGCGCGCCGGATCCGGGTGACATTGTCCTGTTGCCAGACCCTGAAGATCGTGGCGTCCTTCTGGTCTATGAAGGCGGCGGAATGGGTGGCGATCAGATACTGATTTTTGGTGTTGCAGGCGAGATAGTCCATCAGGCGGCGCTGGAGCAGCGGATGGAGGTGGAGTTCGGGTTCCTCGAGGCAGATGATGCTCTCGTCATGGATCGTGCAATAGGCTGCCAGCATGATCACCTGCTGGATGCCGGTGCCGAGACTCTCGAGGGGCAGGATGCGCCCGTCCATATGGACCAGAATGTGATTGCGTTCATGGGGCACCTCGATCCGTGCGTCGGGTCGATGAGTGACCTCGCGCACGAAGGCGTTGATCTTGTCGAAGTTGGCTCTGTCCTTCTCGTAGCTGTCCAATGCCGGAGCCTGTAGCTTGGCGAGATCCTCGATCAGACCGGATCCTGAGATTTCACCGGGCTTGCTCTCGAGCAGGATGCGCCGAAAGGCAGGAATGAGATGGATTGGGGGCAGGGAAAAGTCGATCGCACGCATGATTTTGCCGGCAATCTCCTGGAGCCAGGTTTGCCTGCTGCCACCCCAAGTGCCGGTCAACGCCGTCCAGGCCCTTTCCAATTCCTGATCGGTGATGTTCCCGAAAGCTTTCACTAGGTCGACCGGGCCGCACCATTCGAGATTGTCGCGAAATGGTGCCCTTCCTTCCATAAGGAAGTTGCCCTCTGTCGCCATACGGTCGATGGCTTCGGCCAATATCCCATAGGAAGATGGATCCTTCGGCAATTGCTGCTCGATGTCCATTTTTACCGGTTCGACCGGGAGGGCAACCCGAATGGCGAACTGTCCGGAATTGGGGCCCCGATGTCGATCGAGGGCAGTCTCCTTGCGCTTGCGCACGTCCTTATGCGGCAGTGGGAAATAACGATCGACCAGATCGAGGATGGTCGATTTGCCGGCATTGTTGGGGCCGATGAAGAAGTTGAACTGCGTGAGCCCCAGAACCTCCTGCCACTCATCATCGATGCCGCGAAAGTTTTTTACGGCCAGGCCATGCAAATAGACGGACACGTTATTCCCCTGTGATCTTGCTCTGCCGGAGCAGGCTGGTCCATCTCTAATAGGCTGCGGGATTGCCTGTCATCACGGCCCAGCGCTTTTTACCCGGAATGCTACAATAGCAGGCACTTATGTCGCGCGTGGCAGGATCGGCCAAAGCACATCCAGGAGCCCTCGCGCCCATTTGGGCGCGATCGCGCTCTATGCCCCTGCCACCACATGCGGTGGCAGGGGCACCTGGCCGCCGGGGCGTCCCGGCCCTCCGGGTGACGATCGCTGGGCCGGGTTGGGCTGCTGGCGTCGTCGCGGGGCGTAGAGGGTGGTGCGGGCCGAGATGTTGCAGCCGCTTCGCTGATGGAATCGCGCGGATGAGCCGCGCGATGGGGATCGCCCGCCAGCCGACCCATGCGGCCCCTGCGCCGTCTCCCAGCATCCCTGGCGTGCCATACGGATGTTCGGTGGCAACGAGTTGCGTCGGGGGGAAGCTCAGCTAGGCGAAAGAGGGCCGGCGGCGTTGTCTGCTCCAAAGAGCAGCGCCGGCCCCCTTTCACCAAGCAGAGCTAACATCCCCCCTCCCGTGCCTGTTGCCACCAAGACAGTCCGCACGGCCCTGGGGATCCTGCGAGGACGGCTCCGGGAACGATGGATCGGAAGGCTCGGCCTGCGTTCGATCCCTGGCAGCAAGGGAATGGGCCGCGCGGGGCGCGGCCCATGCGTTATGAGTTTGCCGGGCCGCTGGTCGCGGCCCCGGAAAGATGCTCGGACTCACCAGGTCCGATGGGTTTTCTGTCAAGAAAACAATGAAATACTCTTAAATCTCGAAGTCCTGTATAAGTGTTCTTGTCAGAGGCGGAGTGAAAAGCCTCTGGCAGCAAGGATGAACCACAGGATGGAGTAAAGATCATGAATATCGGTGAAATGATCCGCAGTGAAAATGGTGGCGTCAACGGCTATATTGCCGAGGCCGGTTTCGATTTCGACGGCATCTTTCTTGAAAAGGTTGCTTCGGACAATCCGCGTGCCCCTCTCTTCAACCTCATGACCAAGAGCCCGCGTGGCCGTGATGTCCGCCTGGGATCGATCTGGGAGCGCGCAGCCAAGGAAACGGGAGAAACCTACTTCGGCGGCTACATCGACACCGCGCAGTCGGGTTTCGTTCCCATTCGCATGTTTCGTTCGCGCCAGCAGGATAACGTCTGGAACATCGTGCGGCCCACGGCCCAGCGTCGGCGGGAAGGGGAGGCGGCAGACCTTCCTGCGGAAGACTTTCGCCGGGATGCAGTCGAGCGGGATGCCATCGAGCCCGACCATGATCGTGACGACTTCGGCCCGCGCAGGGCCTCCCGGTCGGCAAAGTCGAAGGCCGAAGCGCCCGAGCTGGCCTGATGGCTTTGGCCTGAGCCCGCAATCTGATCCCATACCCCGATCGCATAATCTGATCCGGTAATCTGATGTCACTGGCGGGGAGCCACGCGGTTCCCCCGCCTTTCCCGAAGTACCCCTTCCCCTCACAACCGAAAAGGAGCCTTCGCCATGGTGAAGGAAGCTGCACGCCATCGGCGTGGGGACGCATCGTCGCGTCCGCAGGAATCGCGCACCGCCCTCTATGATGAGGTCACCGCAAAGATCATCGCCCAGCTTGAAGCAGGGCGCTTCCCATGGGTTCAGCCATGGGCGGCCCCGGATGCATCGTCGGGCGGACTGGCACCAGGCATGCCCCGCAATGCCTTGACCCGCCGGGCCTATTCCGGGGTCAATGTGCTGTTGCTCTGGGGTGCTGTCATCGAGCATCGTTACCCCTCCCAAGGCTGGCTCACCTTCAAACAGGCGCTCGAAGCTGGGGGCAATGTGAAGAAAGGCGAGAAAGGCGTGACCGTGGTCTATGCCGACCGCTTCACCCCGGAAACGGAAAAGCAGCGGGCCGAGCAGAGTGGCGGCGAGGCGCGCAGCATCGCTTTCCTCAAGCGTTTCACCGTGTTCAACGTTGCCCAATGCGAAGGGCTTCGCGAAGGCCTTGCAACCGATCCCGAACCCCTGCCCATGGGGCGGATTGCCCCGGTGGGCGACGAGGTGATCGCGGCATCCGGCGTCGAATTCCACATCGGCGGCAACCGCGCCTACTATGTGCCTTCCGCCGATTACGTGCAGGTGCCCCCGCCGCTGGCCTTTTTCGACAGCATCAACTGGTATCGCACGGCGCTGCACGAACTCACCCATGCGACGGGTCATCCCAGCCGCTTGGGGCGTCAGATCAGGAACGCCTTTGGCAGTAAGGATTACGCCCGGGAGGAACTCGTCGCGGAAATGGGCTCTGCCTTCCTGTGCGCGGCGCTGGGCATCGTGCCGAGCGTTCGCCATGCCGATTACCTCGGTTCATGGCTGGAGGTGCTGCGCGAGGATAACCGCGCCATCTTCCGCGCCGCCAGTCAGGCCAGCAAAGCTGCCGATTGGCTGCTGACCCGCCATGAGGAAGCCAAGGCTTCCAGGCTGGAGGGGGCAGGAACGGGGGCAGGCGCGCATCTGGCGCAAGAGGAATGGAGGGCCGCAGCATGATCCTCCTTCCTGACACCATGCGCGTGGCCTTGCTGGTCAATGGGGCGCGGCACATTGCGGCACAGCGCGACGGCCTGCCCGATCCCGATCCGGTGCCGCTGCTCAAACTCTTCAATCCCTGTGGCAGCGCGACATGGTTGGCCACCGAGCTGGACGAGGACGGCGACACGCTTTTCGGGCTGTCCGATATGGGCTTTGGTTGCCCCGAACTCGGTTCGTTCAGCCTGTCCGAAATCGCTGAAATTCCGTTGCCTTTTGAACTGACTATCGAACGCGACCTGTATTTCGTGACCCGCGCCCCGATGTCGCGCTGGGCGCAGACAGCGCGCAATCTCGGCTCCATCTCGCAGGCTGAAATCGCCCTGCGCCTGACCGGTTTCTGATCGGATTTTGCCGCCCAGCCTCACGGCCTTTTGTGACGGCCATTCCCTTGCCGCTTGCCTGATTGGAAGCAGGCGCGCGGCCTGACGCGGGCGGCGTTTTCCGCTCAATCCTAAGCCGGTCCGCCATTCCTGGAGGGTCAGGGCGGACCGGCACCTTATGAAAGGTAATGCCATGAAACTCGACTTTATCGAACTTGGCAAGCTCAGCGTGAGCAGAGCCAATATGCGCTATTCGAAGAAAGCGCCCGATGTGTCTGACATTCTGCCAACCATCCGCGCACGGGGTATTGTCGTGCCGGTGCTGGTGCGTCCGTCCGTCGCTGCTGCACATGGGAGCCCGGACACCTTTGAAATCGTGGCAGGCGCGCGGCGTTTCCACGCGGCCAGCCTTGTCGCCGCAGAGCGGCAGGAAGCCGGGCAGGAGGTGGAGCCCATGCCCTGCGCCATTCTGGAATCGGGCGACGATGCGGATGCCGTCGAGGCCTCGCTGATCGAGAACCGCGCGCGGCTCGACCCCGATGAGGTGACGTGCTGGGAGAGTTTCACCCGGCTGGTGAAGGAAGGGCGCGACCCCGCCGACATCGCCCAGACCTTCGGCCTGCCCGATCTGGCGGTGAAGCGCATTCTTGCGCTGGGCAATCTCATGCCGCGCATCCGTGACCTCTACCGGCAGGAGAAGATCGACCCCGCAACGGTGCGTCACCTCACGATGGCCAGCAAGAGCCAGCAGCGCGCATGGCTGGCGCTGCTCGACGATCCGGAAGCCTATTGCCCGACCGGGCATCAGCTCAAGGCATGGCTGTTTGGCGGCAAGTCCATAGCCGTCAAACATGCCCTTTTCGATCCCGAAGGCGTGACCGCCATTGTCGCTGACCTCTTCGGTGAGGACCGCTATTTCGCCGACAGCGATGCATTCTGGAAGGGCCAGAATGAAGCGATTGCAGCGCGGCGCGACGCCTATCTCGAAGAGGGGTGGTCCGATGTCGTCACCCTGCCGGTCGGCGAGCATTTTCGCAATTGGGAGCATGTGAAGGCTCCCAAGCGCAGGGGCGGGCGCGTCTATATCGAGGTGCGCGACAGCGGCGAGGCGACCTTCCATGAAGGCTACATCACCGCCAAGGAGGCCCGCCGTCTGGAAAAGGGCGAGGCTGTCGGTCATGGCATCAAGGCACCCCGGTCCGAGATCACCGGGACGACGCAGACCTATATCGACCTGCATCGTCATGCCGCACTGCGCGCCGCCCTCACCGGTTACCCCGCCGTCGCTATGCGGTTGATGGTCGCCCATGCCATCGCGGGTTCCTCGCTCTGGTCGGTGCGGCTTGAAACACAGGCCACCCGCAACGATGCCATTCGGGAAAGCGTCGAATGCAGCAACGGTGAAACCTGTTTCGACATGGTGCGGCGCGACGTCCTCGCCATGCTCGGGATGGATGCCGATGACCCGACCGTGGCCGAGGTCGGCAACGGATCGGGGAGCCGCCTCGTCGTCACCTTCTCCCGGATGCTCGCGCTCGACGATCCGCAGGTGATGACCGTCCTTGCCGTGGTGATGGGCGAAACGCTGGCCTCGGGGAGCGCCATCGTCGAACTGCTCGGGCAGCATATCGGCCTGAACATGGCCGAGAACTGGCAGGCCGATGATGCCTTTTTCGAGGGCTTGCGCGACCGCGAGGTACTGCTCGCCATCTTGGCCGAGGTGGCGGGGGCAACTGTTGCCAGCGCCAACGCGGGCGAAAAGACCAAGGTGCTCAAGTCCATCATCCGGGGTCATCGTGAGGGTGCCGATGGTCGCGAATGGCGTGAGGGCTGGGTGCCGCGCTGGATGACGTTCCCGCCTGCCGCCTACACCACGCGCGGCGGTGTGGGCACCGTCGATAAGGCCGAAGCGGTGGCCAAGGCGCTGGCTGGCGGCGACGGACCCGACGCCGACGCCAAGGACGAAGACGGAGACGATCTCGACCGGCTTTCCGGTGATCCGTCTCACTCCGAGGGCCATGATGAGGATGAGGTCGAGGTCGAGGCCGAGGCCGCCGCTCTGGCTGCCTGACGAGCGCGGGGTGGTGGTGCCCGGTGCCATTCCCCCATTCCTCACCCTTCGAAATAGACTTGCCGCGCGATCCCTTCTGTCCCGCGCGGCACCTTTCCCCATCTCAAGGAGAACGATCATGGTTGACCGTGTTTCAGCTTTCATCACCATCGGCGGCAAGCTGTCGTCGCAGCACCTTCCCGAATTCCTCGACCTTATCGCGCAGGAAGATCTATCGCTCGAATGGGACGGCGAGCCCTTTGAAGTCTCGCAGTTCGTTCCAGGGCACCCGCTCTGCCTCATGTCTCACGAGGTGGCGCTGGGGCAATTCACCCAGCTTGAGGATTTCTGCTTCGCGCGCAGCCTGCCTTTTCGTCGCTGGTGCGACGGTTGCAGCAGTTGGATGCCCCAACGCGCAGTTTTCGATGGCAGTGGCGATGTCGTCTACATCGACACCGATGGCGGTGATCGCGCCTTGTTGGGCCGCAACACCGTCACCGAACTCGAAACGTTCGAGAGCATCGTCGCATGGTTTGATGCTGCCGATTTCACCGTGCCATCGCTTGAAATCGTCCCTCAGCCGGAGAGGAACGGCCATTCCTGACACCTCTCAGTAATACCGAGCGCCGCCAGTCCCGTTCCGGAATTGGCGGCGCCTTGTTTGAAGAATTCACGCTGTCTTCGGCGCAGCGAATAGCGCTCTGCTGCTCGCCACGAAGGTTCAAATAAGGACGCATCCATGTCGATTGGCTGATTCCAATCGACATGGATGCGTCCTTGCAGTTTCTGCTCATGCCAGTCTTGGGGGCGCGCAGTTCGGAGCGATTGCCGTTGAGAATGCCGAGCCGCAAACTCTCGTGCGACAGGCAGTCACCACTGCCTTTTGGCACCGGTTTCGTCCTATTTTGAGATCGAACGATCATCATCGCTTCTGGCTTCAGGATAGTTTGCATCATCTCCGGATGGCATCAATAGACGGAATTTTCACATATTGTTGCGCAAGGTGAAAATCACGACGCCGCCAGTCCCGGCGCGGAACTGGCGGCGCCTCTTCTTGGTCAATATTTGACTGAGTGCGGGGAGAGGCGTAGGCCTTGGTGCCGTCGCAAGATGAGGAAATAATATGTCCGAGAATGATACCGAGATCGCCGCAAGCCTGATCGAACTGGCGGGTGAAATCACCATTGCCTGGCTTCAGAACCCCAATGTGAATCCCGGAGCGCAGGATGTGCCTGCTTTCCTCAAGGATATGCATGCGGCGGTCACCGAATTGAGCAGCGACAAGTCGTCGCAGCCCGAAATGGTGACGTATGAACCGGCGGTTTCTCCGCGTGGTTCGGTGAAATCGGATCACCTTGTCAGTCTCATCGATGGCAAGAAGTATAAGACGCTCAAGCGTCATCTCGCGCTCCATGACCTCACGCCTGCGCAATATCGCGAGCGCTACGGCTTGAGGGCTGATTATCCGATGGTTGCGCCCGATTACGCTGCGCAGCGCCGCGAGATCGCCCAGAAGCTGGGACTTGGCCGTAAGCGCACGGTGCCTGCCGCTGCTGCCGCTTCTGCACCGGGCGAAGCGGTGTCCGCCCCCACAAAGGCTCCGGCCAAGGCGAAAGCCGCAGCGGCCAAGCCCGCAGTTGCGGCGAAGAAGGTTTCGGCCAAGACGGCAAAGGCTGTAACGGCGGGTGCCGCACCGGTTGCTGCTGCTGTGGACGCCAAAGCTACAGTCGAACCTGCGGTCAAGTCAGCACCCAAGACAGCGCCCAAGCCGAAGTCTGCTGCCAAGGTCGCTCCAAAGGTGAAGGCTTCGGCTGAACCGACATCGGCGGCCAAAGCGAAGGCCCCGGCAAAGCCGAAAGCCAAATTGACGCCGAAAGCCGAGGCGAAGCCCAAGGCTGAACCGAAGACCACCACCGCGAAAACGCCCTCTGCCGAAGCCGTGAGCGAGGCCCCGGCCAAGGTCTGAGCCGGGCGGTTTGGCGCTAGCATACAGGGACGCCGCTCGATCCTTCGGGAACGGGCGGCGTCGCCATGTCGTGCATATGCATGGCTGGCGTGTGCCTGCACCCGAAACGAAAGTCGTCTTATGCGGCGCTCTGGCGCCGCTGCTTGAGGATCACCGGACCATGCCCGCCGCACAGGCCGCAGGCGTCCCGCTGGCTGGCGAAATCCCGCTCGACCGTCAGTTCGCCCAGATCGGCGTGAAGCGCATCATCGATGGGCAGATTGAGGTGTCGCCCTACACAGGCGGCGCAGACTGGTGAGGGTGACAATCGCTCCACCAGTCGCCGACTGGTCTCTAACATCGCCGTTATCTACTATCCCTTGTCTCGATTGAAAACCGGGCAGTCCATGAGTCTGTGAGGATTGGTCGAAACCGCGATTCGGCCAAGCCGGAAAGGAAGGGATTTCCACTGTTTTTCATGCGGGAGACAGGGCAAGAGTAGGGTCCGAAGGTCGATGGTGGCGTTCGATATTTCTGCGGGGTGGCGTGCGCGTCGAGCGCTACCTGTGGGTTTCCGGTGGTCGCGGGCTTGATCCCGGCGTGCCGCGCTCGCTAGTCAGAACGCATGCAGGGGATGGCTCACGAGATCTGGTTGAACCGATGGGGCGTGACCATCGATCAGCGTGAGCAGCAGGTCGGGACGCAAGGCCTGACCTCTCTGGAGCGGCTGATCCATATTCTGTGGCTCATCTCGCAAAGTATGCGCGCAACCGGGGATCTGGTGGCAGCGCGGCAGCGTGATCCCACCCTTTTCCGTGACGGTCTGGCTGCGGCGCGCGCGCTCGATTTACCCGGTATAGTTGAGGTTTTTGCGTCGAGTGCCGGATGGATCGAAGCCCATTTCTTCGAGAAATTCGACGATCTTTGCCGCGAATTACAGCCGCTGCGCCTGATCGCCGGAACAGATATCCACTGAGTATCCACAGGCGATCCACCATTTCCCAACCGACTTTGCACCGGTTTATCGACCGCTGGTGGAAGGCGGGCACCGTGCTTCTTCCCCCGATCCGACAGGTCGGGAGAAGCATGTCTGCCAACGATGGGCCTAGTATCCGGCGCCCTGCGGCCCGCCTCGAGGACGGCGACGGCGGGCCCCCACCATTTTTCGGGGGCGGTCGGGCGTTGTTTCCGGGTCGGGCAGTATAGGCGTACCCCCGAAAAATCGTTGCCCCCATCGCCGCTAAAGCGGCCGCTGCGCGGTCCTTGACCCGAACCGCAGAGCGCCGGGCAGAGCCTTCATCTTGCACCCCGTCAGGAGCGAAGGCCATGAGCATCGAACAGCACATCGAAGAACTGCGCACGGAACTGTTTGCCTGCACCGCGCGCCGTGAACGCCGCCAGATCGAACGTGAGATGCGCGATGCCAAGGCCCAGCTCGAAGCCCGGTTGAAGCCGGATTGAGATCGCTTGACCCATGCTGCCGGGCAGGCATTTCTACGGGGGTCGAAAACAGCACCCCCTGTTTTCGACCCTGCCAGAGGGTGTTTTTCTGCTTCATTTGGCCTCCCGCGACCGTGGGCAATCCCGCCGGGTCGAACGGGAAACACATGATGAAAACTCCGAAAAAGCTTGCGCCGGCGAACAGCCGAAATGCAGCAGCCCGTGCCGAGTTTGCGCGCGAAACCCGGCCCTTTCTCACCGCCAAACAGGTCGCTTTCCATATCGGTGTCAGCCTCACCACGCTCAGGCGGATGAGGAACAGCAACACCGGGCCCCGGTGCCGACTGCATGGCGCCACATGGGTCTATCATATCGATGATTTGCACGCGTGGTCGCTTGCCCAGACACGCGGAGGTGGCCATGATTGACCCCAACCGCAGCGGGCGCCCCCAACCTCTGACCCTTTGGATGGAAGCAAGCCGACATCGCGGCAAGCAGCTCCGCGCCATGCGCCGCCGCACCGCCATTATGGGCCTGGCCGTCGCCGCTCTGTCGTGGACGATACTTGTGCCGCCAGCCCCGCGACTACTCTGGAACGCCAGCGCCAGCGCGCCCATCGGCCTCTACCGCGTCGAGCCCGACAAGGTGCCGGATCGCGGCGATTGGGCTATCGCGTGGCCTCCGAGCGACGTCCGTTCGCTGGCGGCCAGCCGTCATTATTTGCCGACGGGTGTGCCGCTGGTGAAGCGGGTGGCGGCGCACTCTTATGATACCGTCTGTGCCGTTGGCCCGGTGGTTACAGTGAACGGCGTCAAGGCGGCGTTGCGCCGAAATGTCGATGGTCACGGACGGCAACTTCCCTTCTGGCAGGGCTGTGTCGATCTTGGGGAGGGAGAGCTTTTCCTGCTCACGGGTGAGAGCTCGGACTCCTTCGACGGGCGCTATTTTGGGGTCAGCAAGCAGTCCGACATCATCGGCAAGGCGACATTGCTATGGGCGCGCTGAGGTTCCGGTGCCGCGTCGGGGCAGGGGCGATTGTGGCTTTTGTCTCGGCCTTGATGAACCCCTCCGCCTATGGGCAGCCGTCGATTGCCCATGTCCCGGCGATGGGTGGTGGCGCTGCTGTCAGTGCAGGACATGGCGGGGATGCGGTTGGGCAATGGCGCGACATCATTGCTGAAGCGTCTGCACGCTTCGGTGTACCATCGGCATGGATCGAGCAGGTGATGCGCGCCGAAAGTCGCGGGCTGACCATCTGGCAGGGCAGGCCCATCACCAGCCGGGCAGGCGCGATGGGGTTGATGCAGTTGATGCCCGCGACATGGGCGTCGATGCGCTCGGCTCTGGGTCTCGGCGCTGATCCCTATCAGCCCCGCGATAACATCCTTGCCGGGACCGCCTATTTGCGCGCGATGTATGATCGCTTCGGCTACCCCGGCCTTTTCGGGGCCTACAATGCCGGACCGGGACGATATGGGGCCAGCGTCAATGCCGGCCGATCCTTGCCGGTCGAGACACGGGACTATCTCGACAAGATCACGCGGGCAACGGAAGGCACGGCAAAAGTTGCCACAAATTCTCCCGAAATTTCGCGTGAATTGCCGCGTGAAACCGGCATGTTTGTGGAACTGAGCGACCACGCCGATCAGGGCGCAAATCCCGGCTCATCCATCTCGGCAACGCCTCAGCACGATCCCATGTTTGTGCTGCGAACGGGGCGATAATGCACGAAAATCGAGCATTTTTCTGGCTTGCAGCTGTGCCAGGCGGGCGGCTTCGGGCTGCTGCTGATCCGCTTGGCCATCGGCAGGGAGGTGGAGGGAGGGAGGACAAGGATGAGGCCGGGAGAGGGGGAGGGCGCGTAAGGCAAGATAAAGCTATGGCACTGCGTCGCCATAACCTATTGTCTGCACATCGTTTTTGGGGATCTTTTACGGCACCGTGCCCTCGCTGGCGGTGCCATTGGCGTGCAGAATGGCGGAATTCTGCGGGTTTGGCCGGCACCATTGGGTGCTTTGAGCCGGATTGCGTTGCTATCCACACCAACAGAACCAGGGCAGTCGGACATGGCGCAGGATGACGATTTCCATCCGCGCCTGGGGCGGATCGGCAACAAGGGCAAGGGCGCGGGGAAGCGTTTCCTCGGGCGCGTGCTGGCCGCCGCCAATCTGGCCCGAGGCGGCGCTGGCGGAAAGGCTGGCAGAGGCAGCTTTTTCGGGAGCCGGATCGGGCGCGGCAGCGGGGTTGGCCGGGTGCTCGGCAGCCGGGGGAAATATGGTGCCGGTCACAGCCGCCGTGTTATCGTCAAAGCGAGCATCATGCGCCTGTCCGGCAAGGGTGCCGCGGCGGCCGCTGCGCATCTGCGTTATCTTCAACGAGATGGCACCACCCGAGATGGCGAGCGCGGGACGCTTTATGGTCGCGATGAAGACGCTGTCGATGCCAAGGCTTTTCAGGGGCGCGGTGCGGGCGATCGCCATCAGTTCCGCTTCATTGTCTCGCCGGAGGATGGCGATCAGTATGAGGATCTAAAACCGCTGACCCGGCGCCTGATGGAGCGCATGGAGCAGGATCTGGGCACGAAGCTCGATTGGGTAGCCGTCGATCACTTCGACACGGGCCATCCTCACACCCATATTCTGGTGCGAGGGAAGGACGATGGCGGCAAGGATCTGGTGATTGCCAAGGACTATATGACCAGGGGGCTGCGCGAGCGCGCCATCGAGCTGGTCGATCTCGATCTGGGGCCGCGCACTGAGCGTGAGGTCGAAACCATTTTGCGGGCAGAGGTGGAGGCGGAGCGGCTGACCTCGATCGACCGCTCGCTGCTTAAGACCGCCAATGCCGAGCGTGAGGTCGACTCTGCAGGGCGTGATGCCTTCGATCAGACGCTGCGGGCAGGGCGTCTGGCCAAGCTGGCGCGATTAGGTCTGGCCGAGCCGGTGGACGGCACCCGCTACCGGCTGGCAGACAATCTGGAGGATACGCTGCGGCGCATGGGAGAGCGTGGCGATATCATCCGGACGATGCAGCGCGAGATGACACGCGCTGGCATCGAGCGGGCCGCGGGTGATCAGGTGATCCATGAGGCCGGCGCACCGGTGGCGAGGCCTATCATTGGGCGGGTGCTGGCCCATGGCCTCTCTGACGAACATGCAGATCGCCATTATCTGATTGTCGATGGCATCGATGGGCGAAGCCACTATCTTGATGTTGGAGGCGGGCGGGATTTGCCGCTCGACCAGCATCAGCTTTCACCCGGATCGGTGGTCCGCATCGATCCGCTCAAAGCGGCGCTGCGGCCATCGGACAGGGTGATTGCCGAGGTCGCGGCAGCCAATGACGGCCGGTATGATGTGGATCTGCATCTCCGCCATGATCCAGCAGCCAGCGAGGCCTTTGCCCAGACCCATGTGCGGCGTCTCGAAGCGATGCGGCGCGGCGGTGGCGGGGTGACACGCGAACCCTCGGGCCAGTGGGTGATTGCGCCCGACCACCTCGACCGGGTGACGGCCTGGGAAGAGAAGCAGTTGCGTGAGCATCCCGTCGCCATCACCAGCCTCTCGATCATGCCGCTGGAGGAGCTGGTCGATGTCGAGGCGGCAAGCTGGATTGATCGCAGTCTGGCGGGGCAGGTGCCGACCGGGTCGAGGCAGGCGGGAGGCGGAGCGCTGGGGGCAGCCCCTGGCGATGGGGCCGATGTGAGCGCTAGAGCCTTGCGAGATGCCGGCTTCGGTCGAGACCTGCGTGATGTCATGGAGCGCAGGCGGCAATGGTTGTTGGCGCAGGGCTTCGCGCAGGACGAGCAAACCGGGCTCTTTCCCCGAGGCATGATCCAGGCGTTGGAGCGCAAGGATTTGGCGAACGCGGCACGGCAGCTTTCGGCGGAACTGGACCTCCCTTTCGAGGAGGCGCGGCAGGGTGGCCGCATCGAGGGGACCTATCGCCGGCCGGTTGATCTGGTGAGCGGTCGCTTTGCACTGATCGAGCGCGCCCATGATTTCACGCTGGTGCCGTGGAAGCCGATGCTGGAGCGCAAGGCCGGGCAGAATGTGTCGGGCCTGATGCGCGGCGATGAGGTCAACTGGACTGTTGGTCGCGGGCGTGGCGGACCAAGCATTTCCTGAGTGTCTGACTTTAGAGCATTTCCAGCGGGCGCCGTCTTGTCGGTTTGAGAAAGCGGCGATCAAGGTCATTGAGATCGTCGGGCGTCAGGACAAGATCGGCAGCAGCGCGATTTTCCCTCACATGCTCCACGGTTCCAGCCTTGGGGATCGGCAGGATGCCGTCCCGGTGGAGGAGCCAGGCCAGCGCGACCTGGGCGGGGCTGGCGGTGTGACGCTCCGCAATTTCGAGAAGCGCCCGGCGATCGAGCAGGCGGCCCTGTTCGACCGGGCTATAGGCCATCACGGGAATGGAGCATCGCTTCAGCCAGGGAAGGAGATCGAATTCCGGGCCGCGACGGGTCAGATTGTAGAGAATCTGATTGGTTGCGCAGGCCTCGCCGCCTGCATCGAAGAGTTCGCCCATATCGTCTGTATCGAGGTTGCTCACGCCCCAGCGGGCAATCAGCCCTGCCTCGACCAATTGCTCCATGGCTTCGACCGTCTCGGCAAGTGGGACAGTCCCTCGCCAATGCAGCAGGTAGAGGTCGAGGTGATCAGTGCCGAGGCGGCGCAGGCTCGCTTCGCAGGAACGGCGAAGCCGGTGGGCGGAGGCATTGTGCGGATAGACCTTGCTCACCAGGAAGACTTTATGGCGGCGGCCGGCGATCGCTTCGCCGACCAGTCTCTCGGCTTCCCCTTCGCCATACATCTCGGCAGTGTCGATCAGCGTCATGCCAAGGTCCATGCCTTCGCGCAGAGCCGCGATTTCCTGGGCGCGCAAATCGGGCTTTTCAGCCATCATCCAGGTGCCAAGGCCAAGGGCCGGCACGATGGTGCCGTCGGGAAAGGAAATTGTCTTCATCGTGCCTCCAACGCCCGATCAGCATAATCGTTCTCGGCCCAGTTTACGCCGGTTGGCCGCAGAGATGAAGCCGGATCGCCCTCGGAAGGATCGGCAAGAGGTGCAGCTCTGGGCGGTTGCCGGGCATGCTGCCTCGGGTGCGGGTTGTGCATGAAATGCGATGGTGGCCCGGGCGCCGGAAGGAGCCATCGCCTTATTTCCTTTATCCTGAAATGGATGGAGGTTATCTCAGCCATCCCCTCCCTGAAGAAAGGCTTGCTGCATGGCCAATGAACTTTCCGCGCTCGCGCTCACCCGCCTGGATGGTTCCAGCGACAGTCTGGCCCAGCATGCGGGCAAGGTGCTGTTGGTTGTCAACGTGGCCTCGCAATGCGGCCTGACGCCTCAGTATGAGGGGCTGGAAAAGCTCTACACGAGCTACCGCGAGCAGGGCTTCGAGGTGCTTGGCTTTCCGGCCAATGATTTCGGCAATCAGGAACCTGGTTCGGCTGAAGATATCGACCAGTTCTGCAAGGTGAATTACGGCGTCAGCTTCCCGCTGTTTACCAAGGCGCCAGTGTCGGGAGAGGACAAGCAGCCGCTCTACGCTGCACTGACGGCGGCGGAGCCGGTCAAGCAGGGGCCGGTGGAGGAGTTTCGCGAGAAGCTGAAGGGCTATGGCATTGCGGCCAATGAGGATCCCGAAGTTCTATGGAATTTCGAGAAATTCCTGATCGGCCGGGATGGTCAGGTGGTGGGACGCTTTGCTCCGGTTGTGGCTCCCGATGATGCGCTGCTGGTCAGCGCCATTCAGGAAGAGCTCGCCAAAGCAAACTGAGAGACCCTGTCAGCGCAGGGCAGCGATGGCCGAATGCCAGAAGAGCGAAAGCACGTCAGTGGAAATCATGGCTGCGAACCGGCAGAATATCGTCCTGCTTTCCATCAGTTCCGAAGGCAGGCGCAGCCAGCACGCGATCCTTGGGAAATCCGGGGTCACGGGGATCGGGGCCGCCGCCATGGGCAGCGCCATCGCCGCGCCCGTGTGGCAGGTTCAAATCCTGCCGCCCGATCGAGCGAAGCATGGGATCGAGATTGGTGATCCGGTCGGCGATGACATGGATGATCTCGCCCTCCTTCTGCAGACGCCCCCGCACCGCGATCATCGAGGCCGACATGATCTGTCGCCGAAAGGTGTCGAACTTGTCGGGCCAGAGGATGGCATTGGCGACACCGGTCTCGTCCTCAATGGTGACGAAGAGCACGCCCTTGGCGCTGCCGGGCCGCTGGCGGACCAGCACGATGCCGGCCACCTCCAGATTGCGCCCATCGCGCTGGTTGGGTAGGTCGCCGCAGGACACGATCTTCATGCCCGACAGCTCCTCCCGCAGGAAGCTCACCGGATGGGCGCGCAGGGAAAGCTGGATCGAGCGATAGTCCTCGACCACCTCGCGGCCCTCGGTCAGCGGCCCGAGCGTCACGGTCGGCTCGATGCCTTCGGGCGAGAACTGCTCTTCTTTGGCATCGGCGGCAGCGAAGAGTGGCAGCGGAGCTTCGCCCAGCCCCTTGACCTTCCAGAGGCCCTGCCGTCGGTCCTGTGCTATCGCTGAAAAGGCATCGGCTTCGGCCAGTCGCTCGATCGCCGCGCGCGGCACGCCCGCCCGCCGCCAGACCTCTTCCACGCTACCATAGGGCTGGTCACCCCGTGCAGCGACGATCCGGGCACCATGGAGGTTTGCCATGCCTCGTATCTGACGGAAGCCAAGACGCACAGCCAGATGCCGGCGGTTGGTGTATTCGAGCGTGCAATCCCAGTGGCTGTGATTGATCGAGACGGGCCGGACCTCGACCCCATGTTTGCGGGCATCCGCCACGATCTGGGCCGGCGCGTAGAAGCCCATCGGCTGGGCATTGAGCAGCGAGGCGCAGAAGACATCGGGATGATGGTGCTTCATCCAGCAACTTGCGTAGGCGATCTTGGCGAAGCTGGCGGCATGGCTTTCGGGGAAACCATAGGAACCGAAGCCCTCGATCTGCTTGAAGGTGCGCTCGGCGAAATCCAGACTGTAGCCGCGCGCCACCATGCCGCCCACCAGCTTGTCGTAGAAATGGCTGACCCCGCCGGTCATCTTAAAGGTGGCCATGGCGCGGCGCAGCTGATCGGCCTCGGCAGGGGTGAAGCCCGCGCCGACGATGGCAACCTTCATCGCCTGCTCCTGGAAGAGGGGCACGCCCAGCGTTTTTTCCAGCACGGCGCGCAGCTCGGGCTTGGGATATTCCGCCTTTTCCTTGCCCTCGCGGCGACGCAGATAGGGGTGAACCATGTCACCCTGGATCGGACCGGGACGCACGATCGCCACCTCTATAACGAGGTCGTAGAACTTGGCGGGCTTGATGCGCGGCAGCATCGACATCTGGGCCCGGCTCTCGATCTGGAAGGTCCCGAGCGTATCGGCCTTCTGGATCATCGCGTAGACGGCGGGGTCATCCTTCTGCAGATCGGCCATGCCGATAGCGATCCCCTTCATGTCAGCCAGCATGTTGAAGGCCCGGTTCATGCAACCCAGCATGCCCAGACCCAGCACATCGACCTTCATGAATTTCAGAGCATCGATATCATCCTTATCCCATTCGATGATCTGCCGGTCTTCCATCCGCGCGGGTTCAATCGGCACAAGATCGTCGAGCCGGTCCTGCGTCAGCACAAAGCCGCCCGGATGCTGCGAGAGATGGCGCGGCGTGCCGATCAGCTGGCGCGAAAGATCGAGGCAGAGCCGCAGGCGATAGTCATTGGCGTTGAGGTTGAGGCTCTCGATCTGTTCGGTGCTGATCCCGTCGACCGACCACCCCCAGACCAGGCCGGTGAGCATCTTGGTAAGATCGCGCGGCAGGCCGAGCGCCTTGCCGACTTCGGCCACCGCGCCGCGCGTGCGGTAACGGGTGACCACAGCGGTCAGCGCCGAGCGGTGGCGCCCATAGGTCTCATAGATCCATTGGATGATCTCCTCGCGCCGCTCATGCTCGAAGTCCACATCGATGTCGGGCGGCTCCTTGCGTTCGCCCGAGACAAAGCGCTCGAAGAGCAGCTCATGCTGGATGGGGTCGATCGAGGTGATCCCCAACATGTAGCAGACGCAGCTGTTGGCCGCCGAGCCGCGCCCCTGGCACAGGATGCCGCGCCGCCGGGCTTCTGTGACGATGGAATTGACCGTAAGGAAATAGGGTGCGTAGCCAAGCTGCCCGATCAGCCGCAGCTCATGGTCGATCTGGTTGCGATAGGGGACGGGCAGGCCGCGCGGGAACATGCGCGTAGCAGCCGCCTCGGTCAGGTCGGCCAACGCTTCCTGCGCACTCCTGCCCTCGACCACCTGCTCATAGGGATATTGGTACTGGATCTCGCCCAAATCGAATGTGCAGCGCGCGGCGATCTCGGCGGTCGCTTCGATTGCATCGGGGAAAGCCTTGAAGCGCCTCTCCATCTCTTCGGGCGATTTGAGATGGCGATCCATAAAGCGTTCGCGCTTGAAGCCCAGCGCATCGACGGTGGTGTGCTCCCGAATGGCGGCCAGCACATCCTGCAGCGGGCGCATCTGGCCGGAATGATAGAGCACATCCCCGGTGGCGACGGATCTTACCCCGGCGGCACGCGCCAGCGTATCAAGGCAATGCAGACGTCCGGCGTCGCCGGGGCGCCGCCGCAACGCAAGCGCCAGATAAGCGCGCTCGCCGAACGTCTCCTTCACCTGGGCGAGATGGGCGCTGCAAGCGTCGTCCGGTTGATCGGGAAGCAGGATGGCGACCAGACCCTCGGTATGGGCGGTGACATTCTCCCAATCGAGAACACAGGCTCCCTTGCCGCCGCGCGTCTTGCCAAGCGAGAGCAGCCGGGTGAGGCGCGACCAGGCCTGCCTATCGGTCGGATAAAGCAAAAGCGCTTTGCCATCGGTGAGATCCACCCGTGCGCCCGGGATCATCCGCACACCGGTTTCCTTCTGTGCGGCCCATCCTCGCACCACGCCGGCGACGCTGCCCCAATCGGCAAGGCCGAGCTCCGAATGGCCCAGCAGGGCAGCTGCCGAGAACAGTTCTTCCGGCGAGGAGGCACCGCGCAGGAAGGAGAAATGGCTGGTCACCTGAAGCTCGACGTAACGGGCCATCAGCCGAACACGCCATGCAGATGCCAGGAGAGATCGCCGGTGCCTTCCTCGACACCATCCCCGCGCCGGAAGATCCAGTAGCGCGCGCCGCCCTCCACCTCCACCCGGTAATAGTCCCTGACCGCCCACATCTCGCCAGGCCGCCGCCACCATTCTCCATGCACGCGTTCGGGGCCGTCACCGGCCACGACCCGATAGGTCCCGCCGCGCCAGGAAAAGCGGCGGGGCGGGTGATCGGGCAACAGCGCGATCACGCTGCTCAGGGGTTCGGGCCGGGCGAGCAACCGGGACGGGCGCGCCCATGCTGGCCAGCCCTTGGGCTCACCCAGGGGCATCATTCGGCGGATCGCCCGCTCAGGCACATCGCTCTCATGAGAGGAGAGGCGGAAGACGGCTTCAGGGGGCACGCGCCCGCTTAGCTGATCGACCAACAGAGCCAGATCTGGCGCATGATCGTCACGCCCCAGCTTGGCTGCCACCATGCTGGCCTGCAGATCCTCAACATGCGGTGCGATCAGCACCATCGTCTCGATGCCGAGACCAGGATCGATGCGCTCGATCCGCGCGACCAGCATGCGGGTAAGGTGCCTGGCGTCTCGGCTCGCCCGCGCGGTGCCGATACCCACCTTCTGCTCGCTGCCATCGACCAGCTGGCAGGTGAGATGGGCAGCGCGCAGCCCAAGGCGCCGCTGCTGGAGTTGGATCACCAGATCATCGACCAGATCGCCGATGACCTGAGCGATCGCATCGGCGGTGCCGATGGGTTCGAGGAGCTGCCGCTTTGCGCTGGGCGTTTCGAAAGCGGTGACCGGCACAATCGGCTCGGCCACCATGCCGCGAGCCTGATCGAGCCGCATAACGGTCGAGAGGCCCAGACGTTTGCCCAGTGGCCCACGCGGCATGGGATAGAGATCGCCGATGCGTTCCAGGCCAAAGCGGGCTGCGGCATTGAGGGCGCCGGTTTCGAGGCGCAGGGCGGCCAGCGGCAGATCGGCCAGCGCGTGGGCTTCCTCCTTTGGTGGCAGCAGGATCATGGACTCACCGCCATAGCGGGCCAGGGCATGGGCCGCGCCCGGTGTCCCCGCTACCGCCACGCTGGCGGTAAAGCCGAGGCGGGAGAGAAAGCGCAGCAGGCGGTGGCAAAAGCGGGCCTCGCCTCCAAAGAGATGGGTGGTCCCGGTAAGATCGAACCACAAGCCATCATGCCCGGAGACAGCTACCGTGGGCGTCCAGTGACCAAGGGCATGGAGGGCGAGGCGTTCAAGCCATGCAGCATCTTCCTCGGGCTCGGCATCGCGGACATCGAGATCGCTCACCAGCGCGCGGGCATGGGCAGCAGCCATGCCGGGGTGGAGGCCCAGATCCAGCGCCAGCGGGCAGGCCGAGGTGATGATCTCGCGCTGGCCGCTGCGGGTGATCAGCACCATGGGGCGAGCCCAGGTCAGGCGCCCGCCCTGCAGCACGGCCATGGGGGAGCTGGCCGAGGGCATCGCCGTGCCACCACCGCCACGCGCGCCTTCATCGGAAGGCATGGCCTTGAAGGGATGATCGGCATGTTCGCTGCGCCGTCCCATCTCGCGCATGGTGGGGCGCTGATGAGCCGGCAGGGCATCGATGGCCGCTGCCTGCCCCACGCCGTTCTGGGTATCATTACGCGCCCAGCGGGCGCCAGGGCGCCAGCCGCCGCCGCGCGGCACCGAGCAGGCGCCGGGGTCGTCGTCGATGGCCGGGGGCGGGAGCGATGAAGAGCGGGTGGGTGCGACGCGATCAGGCCGCGCGGTTGGCCGATCCAGCCGGCGCAATCGCTCGATCGATAGAAAGGGCAGGGCGAGCGAGGCAACCCTTGTCATCACAGGCGTCCAGATCGAGAGAAAAGGGATTGCCGCCACGCTGGCGGGCAAGTTCGACTGACCAGCGTGCCCGGCCGACGCCGGGGTGCGGCAGGGGCGCCGAAGGCAGGCAGCCAATGCGCCAGCGGGTCATGGCGGAAGAGTTCTGGGTGAGCGGGCACTGATCACGCGCGCGATGTCGCCGGTAGAGCAGCATCGGCGTCTGCCCGTCGCTGGCCGCCAGTTGAAGCCGTCTTGTGGCAGTCATATCGGCTGAGCGCACTTCAGCGATGACGCAGGCCAGCGAACCATCGCGCAAGCCGTCCTCGGCGATTGCCAGCACCTCCTGATCTTTCTTCCCCTCCGCATAGAGCAGCCGGGAAGGGCCCAGGCCAACCTGTTCGAGACCGGGGGCATAAAGGTCGAAGCGCGAAACCGCCCAGAGCACGGTAAACCCCGAGCTGGCAAAGCGCGCTGCGATGCCAGCGGCAAAGAGCGTGGCTGCAGCATCATCGCTCAGCTTTGAGGATGCCGCCGCAACCTCATGAAGGCCCGCGCCATCAAGCCCGCCGAAGGCGAGCCGCTCGTCGAGCATCGGCACACCAAAGGGCAGGACCGGCCCCCGGCTCGCACGCGCCGAGGTCAGCTTCGCGCGCAGGGCGTCGAGCTGTTCCTGGCTTGGGGAGGGGAGGGCAGGCTGGGTGGACATGATGGCAAATCGACTCTATCGTTCCCTTTATGTTCTCAAAAGGAAGGGTGCCGCGTCAAGCTGGATGAATCGGCCATCCACAGAGGCTTATGATTTTTGCCTCCGCCACCTTTGGGCGCTGTCGGTGCGTGAATTTTGCGCGCCCAAAAAAAAGGCCGGTCCAAAGACCAGCCCTTTGAAAGTTTGGGAGAGGATGCCTGAAAGGCGATTTTCAAATGCCAGCAATCGCATTTTGCTGCAAACGCAAAAAATCGATCAGCACGTGCGTAAAAAGCGATAGAGCTGCGGAGTTACGGGCTATTCACAGCAAGTTCGCGTGTCGCCTGATGGCATTCACCCTTCTTTCATCTCGCACATGCGAAGAGGCACTCGATAGCGTTTCGGCTGTTCCGAATGGATCACCGCTACGGATATGCCGAGCGCTACGTCTACCTTGGAAAAGCCGCGTAGATCATGGCTTTTCCAGTTAAGCCCATGGCTTCAGTCCATCAGAATCCGGGTCATAACGAGAAGCAGTGCCAGGGATGCGATCGGCATCTGAATGGGCCTCAGGCTGGCGAAATGGGCAGGCGCATTGCCCGCCTTGGCCGCACGATGATCCAGCACGGAAACCAGCGCGAAGCCGATCGCCAGCAAAGCCAGCGACTGGGGCAGCAGGCCTATCCAACCCAGGATGAGAGCCAGCCCGGCTATCGAGACGTAAAGCGCCATCGTCCATAGCTCACTGGCCAGCGACGCCTCGCTCCGGCCAAATCCGAAACCCCGCCTGACGCCGCCGACAAAGGCAAGGATTAGGCAGCCCCAGATCACCGTGAGATTGACCGCCACTCCTCGCAGCGCGGGCGCGAACCAGCTTCCCGCAGCGCCCAGCACGAAAGGCAACATCGGAAGATAGCCGAAGATCAGGCTGTCCGTCGGAATGGCGGTGGGTTTCGAGATGGATTTGCTCATCTGCCTTCCAACGCGTCATCGGGCGGCAAGTTCGCTTGGGCGCCGCCCATGCCGCAGGTGCCTTACAGCATCTCGAGGGGGCTACGCTTGATGGGGCTGGGAAAGCTGCTTTCGAGCGCCGCCATGTCACCGTCAGTCAACTCCAGAGCCGCCGCCGCGCGATTGTCCCGCACATGGTCGATCGATCCTGCCTTGGGGATAGGCAGGATGCCCGGCTGGCGCAGCAGCCATGCCAGAGCGATCTGGGCCGGGCTGGCATCATGGCGGCGGGCAATTTCCTTGAGCATCCGGTGCGAGAGCAGGCGGCCCTGCTCGATCGGGCTATAGGCCATCACCGGCATGGCATGGTCGGCAAGCCACGGCAGCAGATCGAGTTCGGGGGCCCGGCGCGTGAGGTTGTAGAGGATCTGATCGGTGGCGCAGTGCTGGCCACCCTGAGCGATCAGTTCCTCCATATCGCCGATATCAAGATTGCTGACGCCCCAGCGCAGGATCAGACCGGCCTCGACCAGTCTTTCCATCGCCTCGACGGTTTCGCCCAGCGACACATTGCCGCGCCAGTGGAGCAGATAGAGATCGAGGCGATCGGTTCCCAGGCGCTTGAGGCTGGCTTCGCAGGTGGTACGCAAGCGCCGGGCCGAAGCATTCTGGGGATAGGCCTTGCTGACCAGGAAGACCTCGTCGCGCTGACCGGCGATGGCTTCACCAACCAGCGTTTCGGCTGCGCCTTCGCCGTACATCTCGGCGGTGTCGATCAGCGTCATGCCGCGCGCGATGCCTTCGCGCAGGGCCGCGATCTCCTCAGCCCGGCGGGCGTGATCCTCTGCGAGCATCCAGGTGCCTTGGCCCAGGGCGGGGACGGCGGTTCCATCGGGGAGCGTGATCGTCTTCATAGGTGGTGCAACACCTTATCCGGGCATTGGTTCGCCGGATCTACAGGTCTTTGAAAAGCGGCAGGTCTTGCAATTTGGGCGGCTCGTCCTCCAGCAGAGGTTGCCCATCAACCCAGCGATCCTGCCTCCGCTCGACCTCCAGCCTGCCTTCCCAGGTCCGGCATAGATCGAACGCCTGCGTAGCAGAGCCTCCAAGCCAGCGATCCCAATCCTCACGCCGCAGGATCACCGGCATACGGTCGTGAACTTCCTGCATTTGGGGCGATGCCGGCACCATGACCATCGAGTAGCAATTGCCCCACATGTCGGTCGGTCGCCAGATGCCGCCCACCGCGAAAGGCATGTCGCCTGGCAGAGCATACCAGGTGCGGGTCATGCGCCTATCCTCGCCCTGTGGTTCGGCCCATTGGCTCACCGGGATCAGGCAACGCCGCGTTTCGAAACTGCTCTGCCAGAAGGGGGAAGCAAGATTGTCGCTGCGAGCGTTGTTGACTGCCGTGGGAGCCAGCTTTTGTCCTTGCTTGCCGCGAAGTACGCGAGGGAAGCCCCAATTCATCGACTGGGCACGACCGCCTGTGATCATAACACCGGGGTAGCCCTTGACCACCTCTTCGCCGAAATTCGCGCCCGCAGGCACCTCTACCCTGAAAATCTGGGAAATCTCCGCTTTGGCGGTGCGCAGGCGGTAGAGATTACACATGCACAAAAAATGGGCAGGGCAGGATCTGAAGTCAAGCCAACCCCTGAGCGCACGTAAGCGTACGGTCTCCCGCGTGTTGCGGCATTCAGGCTCGGCGCTGATGGACCTCCGGTAAGGAGTCTCTTTCTGGACTCCAGAAGGAGGCTAAGTGAAGGACCGCTTGGAGATCATCGCGCGCACCGAACGGCGCAGGAAGTTTTCGGATGCCGAGAAGACGGCAATCCTCAACGAGGCGGATACAGACGGCGTATCGGTCCGTCAGGTCGCTGAGCGCCACGAGATTGCCGAGAGCTTGATCTATAACTGGCGGTCGGCGCGGCGCCAGGCAGCGGCCATCGCCAGTGAAGCGCTGGAGTTCATTCCTTACGGCGCGATCATTACGACGGAGCCTGCAGTTGCGCCAGCGGTGGCGGGCCCCAAGAAGACGCAGCGACCCGTTTCGTCACCGATGCCGTCAGCGTCAGAGGATCTGATCCGCCCACATCCCGGTGCCCGCCCCGGCGCCATAGACATAGACCTACCGAGCGGCGTTCGCCTGTCAGTAGACAGCTATGTCAACGAGAGGGCGCTGGCCCGCGTTCTGCGTGCATTTCGGGACGTCTCGTGATCTCGCTGGCGCCTGGAACGAAGGTCTACTTGGCAAGCAAGCCGGTCAGCATGCGGCTTGGCTTCGATGGGCTGGCGGCGCTGGTCCGCCCGCTGTTCGCGGTCGAGCCTTACGGCGGGCATGTCTTCCTGTTTCGCAGCAAGAGCGGCAACTACTTGAAGGCGCTACATTGGGATGGGACCGGGCTTTGCCTGTTTGCCAAGCGTTTGGAACGCAGCCGTTTCATCTGGCCGCCACTCATCGAGGGCGGTGTCGTACTGACCCCAGCGCAGTTTGCGCTGCTGATCGAAGCGATGGATTGGCGGCGCACAGTGGCCCCCGAGCCGCCCCGCCTGCCGGTACAGATTTGACGCAATAATCGCCGCATTTCCAGGCTTCCTGCTTGGGTAGAAGGCCGGATTCTGCTACCGGGAAGCGTGTCTCCCGACGATCTCGAACTCCCTACCGATCCCGCAGAACTGCGCGCTTTTGCCGAGACGATGCGCGCACGTCTGGCTGCTTCGGAGCAGGCGCTGGATGCCGAACGGGCGGCCCATGTCGAGACCCGCGAGAAGCTTGAGACGGCCCAGCATTCGATCAAGCTGACCGCGCTGCAGATCGAGAAGTTCAAAGTCCAACTGGCCCGCCTCCGGCGCATGAAGTTCGGTCAGTCGTCGGAGCGCCTTGCTCTTCAGGCCGATCAGCTCGAACTGACGCTGGAGGATCTCGAGGCTGAGCATGCCCATGCCGAGTGTGTGATCGAGGGCCATGTGTCTGAAGATGCCCCGGCCAAGACTGCCCCTCGCAAGCCTCGCCGTGCACCACTGCCCGACCACCTTCCTCGCGATGAGGTTATGCAGGCAGCGCCGGATGCCGACGGCTGTTCCGCCTGTGGGGGCTTAATGGGCAAGCTCGGCGAGGACGTGACCGAAGTGCTGGAATATGTCCCCGGCCGCTTCCGCGTCGTCCGTCACGTCCGACCCAAGCTTTCCTGCAACCGCTGCGATGCGATCAGTCAGGCCCCGGCCCCGGCGCTTCCCGTGCCGCGCGGCCGTGCTGGTCCCGGCCTGCTTGCCCACGTCATCGTCTCCAAGTTCGCCGATCACCTGCCGTTATACCGTCAGTCGCAGATCTACGCCCGCGAAGGTTTGGAGATCAGTCGCTCGACGATGGCGGACTGGCTCGGCCAAGCAAGCTGGTTGCTGCAGCCGCTGGTCGATCGGATCGCCGATCACGTCATGGCCAGCGTGAAGCTCCATGCCGATGACACCCCCGTCCCGGTGCTGGCGCCGGGGACCGGCAAGACGGCGACCGGCAGACTATGGGTCTACCTTCGCGACAACCGACGATGGAGCCACTTGGACAAGCCGGCTGCACTATTCCGCTATAGCCCCGATCGCAAGGGTGAGCGCCCGCGCGAACACCTCAAAACCTTTGCGGGCTTCCTGCAGGCCGATGCCTATGCAGGTTTCGAGCGCCTGTACGCAAGTGACCGCACGCCAGCGCCGATAATGCCGGTGGCCTGCTGGGCGCATGCCCGGCGCAAGCTTAACGATGTCTACAAGGCGGACCCGAACTCAGCCGCGCTGGAGGGCTTGCAGCGGATCGGCGAGCTTTACGACGTCGAGAGACAGATCGTGCGTGAGCCGGCGGATTTCCGCCGCAAGGCTCGCAAGCTCTCGAAGCTCAAGGCCTTGAATTTCTTCGCCTGGGCGGAAGAGGTGTTGTTCAAGGCATCGGCCCGCTCACCACTGGCGGAGGCGCTGCGCTATGCGGTGAAGCTGAAGCCTCAATTGCTCGCTTACACCGACGACGGCAGGTTAGAGATAGACAACAATCCGGCAGAGAATGCCCTCCGTGGCATCTGCCTCGGCCGCAAAAATTGGCTCTTTGCAGGTGCCGATTGTGGTGGTGAACGTGCCGCAGCCATGTATTCTCTGCTCGAGACCGCCAAGCTTAACGGCGTCAATCCGCAGGAATGGCTAGCCGATGTACTCGACCGCATCGGCAAGGGGCATCCGATCAGCCGGATCGACGAGCTGTTGCCTTGGAACTGGGCCACCCCGCAGGCGTGAACGCGCATTTTGGGTGGATAGTGATCGGACCGCTGTTAGCGAGACAGCCCGCGTAAGCAGCCATTCACGTTTTTCCGCCACCGTAGCCCAGTTGCAATCGCTTGGACTTGGGAAGAATAGTCATGAAGTCTCTTTTGCTGCTCTCCATGGTTGCTCAATATCAGGTGCCGCCAGCGCCCCCGGCACCGCCTGCGGGCGGCGCGGCATTAGAGAGCGAACTGAGTCGAATGGCGGAGCGCTACCGCTCGCAATGCTATTCTGAGAAGGCGATCAAGATAATCGTCGACAGCACCCGCCGCGCAAGAACGATCGCGCGACCTGACCTCGCCGCTATCCGAGCTACGAACAAAGAACTCGCCGACGCCGCTTATGCGGAACCGTTTGACGAGAAGAGGATGGTGGTGGCGATGCGTGCCCGCGCTCAGGCTCAAGCCGATTCAGAGGCGCATTACCCAGACAATAGCATCGCTATTTTGGAGCAATTGCCGAAAGCGGATAAGGTGATCTTCGCCCGGTCAAATGCAGGTGTGACTCCAGTATTCCCGCCAAAGCCATGCTCGTAAGCGCTTCTGACCGGACGATGGTATGTCTGGTCTCGGCGTTCCTGAAATCGGACCAAAGCGGCGAATTAGGGGCGTTTTCTGCCACCAACGGCCCCGGGCGGACGCTTACGAGCGCACGAAGTGTGGCCCGGACGCGGCGAGTGTAGCTGACGGATCGGCTCAGCCATTGTTCTAAATATGTTCCAACCCTATATGAGCGGAGCCTCAGGAAATAGTCTGGGGCGGACTGACCAAGCAGTTGTCATGGCTGCATCTTCCGAGGACCAGACACATTATGGCGCCAGCAATGACGGATCTGTTCGGCACATCGGTCCTGCCCGGTTTCTCTTCCGAGGAAGGGATCATCTCGGCTCCGGAAGAGAACAGTCTGATCACCCGTATCCATGAGCAGCACCTCTCGCCCTTTCGCTTTCAGGGATGGGAAGGCAAGCGCCTGACCACATCCTTTGGCTGGAGCTATGACTTCGATAAGGGCGAGGCGGGCCGGGCCCCTCCGATACCGGAGTGGTTACTGCCGCTTCGGGGGAGGGCAGCCGCTTTTGCCGGGCTGGCCGAACTGGACCTCGTGCAGGCACTGCTGATCCGCTACGATCCAGGTGCCGGTATCGGCTGGCATCGCGATCGGCCCATCTTCGAGCATGTCATCGGCATTTCGCTGGGTGTCCCTGCAGAGATGCGCTTTCGCAAACGGCTTGAAACAGGCTTCCAGCGCGTATCGATGCCGCTGCCGCCGCGATCGATCTATCATCTGGAGGGCGAGGCCAGGCATCTGTGGGAGCACGGCATTGCCGAGATGGCGCAGACGCGCTGGTCCATCACCTTCCGCAGTCTTTCACAAAGAGGAAAGCGGGAACTCGGCGTGCCAGGATGACCGGGTGACGGGCATGGGATGGGCATGATTTGCCCGCATCAAATCGCCTGGCGAAACTCTCGGCTCTCCTGACGGTATCTTCCATGGCATAGGCCGAGGAGATGATGATGGGCAAGAAGACGCTGGCCGCTGGAGTGTTGGGTGCCTCGGCAGTGCTTGGAGCATGGGCCGTTCTTTCCCGGCATGGTCCGGTCGGCAACAAGGCCGTTCCCGAGCCGGCAAATGCGGTCGAACTCTACCGCTATATGGGCCGCTGGTATGAGCAATTTCGCTACGAAGCCTCTTTCGAACGGGATATGGACGAGGTGACGGCCGACTATTCCCTTGAGGAGGATGGCAGGGTCAAGGTCGTCAACCGCGGGCGCAGGGGCGGTGAGGCCGGGCGCTGGAAGGAAAGCGTCGGGACCGCAAAGGTCGTCGATGCCGCCACCCACGCCAAACTGAAAGTCTCGTTCTTCGGCCCATTTTATGGGGATTACTGGGTTCTGGATCACGGCGACGGCTATGAATGGTCAATCGTCAGCGAGCCATCCGGCCGCTACCTCTGGGTGCTCACGCGCGTGGCGACGCCGTCGAGCGAGACGCTTCAGGATCTGGAGGGACGCGTGAAGGCACTGGGCTACGACTGGAGCCTTGTCAGAAAGACGCAGCAGTGATGCGCCGATCCTTGAGACCATAGCAGGCTGGGCAGCAGTGGGATGGCGAACAAGCGGCCCTTGAAAGTCTTCCGCACCTCGGTCGGTTTCGAGGACGCCTATATCGCGGCGCCGAGCCAGAAGGCCGCGCTCGCTGCCTGGGGCGCCAAAGGCAATCTGTTCGCTCGGGGGGCAGCCGAGGTGGTGACTGATCCTGCCTTGGCGAAAGCCGCGTTGGAGCGGCCAGGCGAGGTCATCCGCGTCCCGCGAGGCACGACGGCCGAGCATTTGGCCGCTGCCGGGGGCGGTAAAAGCCCAAGCGCGTGTGGACCCAAGCCACGCAAGGCGGGTCATGATGATCCTCCCACGAAACCCGCGCCCCGGCCCAGCCGTGCCAGGCTGGACCGCGCTCAAGACCAACTGAGCACAATGCAGAGCGATCTCGGCGCGATCGAAAAAGAGCTGGCGGACCAGATCGACGGTTTGAAGGAGGAGCTCGCCGCACTGAAAAAGCACAACGCAGGCGAGCTTGCAAAGCTCCAGCGCGATGTCGAGAAAGAGGAAAGGCACTACCGCCAGGCACTTGCCAGCTGGCGGGAGGCACTTCCAGATTGAGCCGCATTCACATCAGCGTGTCGATCACACCGCCATCGACGCGCAGTGCCGCGCCTGTGGTGGCCGAGGCCAGCGGCGAGGCAGCATAGACGATCATATTGGCAACCTCATCGACGGTGGCGGCGCGCCGCAGGATCGAGGTCGGGCGGTTCTGTTTCACGAAATCCGCACCGGCTTCCTCCAGCGACTGGCCGGTCTTGTCCCGCTGCTTCTGAAGCATGGCGGTGACGCCTTCCGACATCGTCGGCCCCGGCAGCACCGAATTGACCGTGACGCCTGTTCCAGCCATCCGCTTGGCAAGGCCGCGGGCCAGCGCGACATCGGCGGTCTTGGTGACGCCGTAATGGATCATCTCGACAGGGATGTTGAAGGCCGATTCCGATCCCAGAAAGATGAAGCGGCCCCAGCCCTTGTTCTCCATGCCGGGGAGGTAATATCGCGCCAGCCTCACACCCGCCATCACATTGAGCTGCCAGTGGCGCTCCCAGACATCATCCGAGGTCTCGAAGAAATCCGAGGGCTGGAAGATGCCCGCATTGCTGACGACGATATCGGCCTGCGGTAGCTGGCCAACCAGCGCATCATGGCCCGCACTGTCGGCGAGATCAGCGAGAATGGCGCGCGCTTGCCCGCCGATCTGGGCCACTGCCGCTTCCAGCTTCTCACGGTTGCGCCCATTGATGAACACCGTTGCGCCGGCTTCGGCTAGCGCTTTGGCGGATGCCAGGCCAATGCCTTCGCTGGAGCCGGTAACGAGGGCAGTCTTGCCCGAAAGATCTATCTTCATGGACAGGTCTCCTCAGGCGATGCCCGCGCCGCCGGTCACGCCATAGACTTCGCCGCTGATGAAGCTCGCCTCTTGCGATGCGAGCAGAACATAGACCGGGGCGATCTCTACCGGCTGTCCGGGGCGACCATAGGCGCTCTTTTCACCGAACTGCATGACAGCCTCCGGCGGCTGGCCTCCGCTCGACTGCAGCGCTGTCCAGAAGGGGCCGGGTGCCACAACATTGGCGCGGATGCCCTTTTCGATCATCTGCTTGGCCAGCGCCTTGGTGTAGGCGACAATGCCCGCTTTGGTGGTCGCATAGTCGAGCAGGGTTGCCGATGGATGATAGGCCTGAACCGAGGCGGTGGTGATGATCGAGGCGCCAGCCTGAAGATGCGGCACGGCGGCCTGGGTAATCCAGTGCAGGGCGTAGAGATTGGTCTTGAGCGTCTGATCGAAATCCTGCGAGCTGACCCTGGAGATGTCCTCGCGGCTCTGCTGGTGGCCCGCATTGATAACCAGAATGTCGAGCCCGCCAAGCTCGGCCACGGCCTGCTCCACCAGCGACTGGCAGAAGGTCTCATCGGTCACATCGCCCGGAATGGGGACTGCCTTGCGACCCTCGGCTTCGATCAGGGCAATGACCTCACGCGCGTCAGGCTCCTCGCTGGCGAGATAGACAATGGTGACGTCCGCACCCTCACGGGCAAAGGCAATCGCCGCTGCCCGTCCGATGCCGGAGTCGCCGCCCGTGATCAGCGCTTTGCGGCCGAGCAATTTGCCAGAACCCTGATAGCTCTCCTCGCCATGATCGGGTTTCGGATCCATCTCGACGGCAAGGCCGGGGACGGGCTGGGGCTGGCGGGGGAAGGGAGGGCGGGGGTATTGAACGCGCGGGTCCTGCATGGTCAACCGGTCAGTCATGATGATCTCCTTCGCCTCGGGTAAGGGATGGACGATGGCGGGGTTCCACGCTCCCAATGAAGCTGGGACAAGCAGACCCGTGCCGGAGATCAAAGCGCTGGAAGCACCTGCTCGGCAAAGCCCCAACCGCGCAAAGAAGGGTAGGAGGCGCGTTCGATCAGGCAGCCGGGATCGGCGATCGAAAAGGGATGGGCATTGTCCATGCCTTCCAGTTCATCCCATGTGATTGGCAGGGCGACGGGAGCGCCCTGCCGCGCGCGGGCGGAATAGGGCAGCACCGCGGTACTGCCGCGCTGGTTGCGCAGCCAGTCGATGAAGATGCGCCCCTTGCGCTTTGCCTTGCTCATGGTGGCGGTGAAACGGTCAGGCTCTGCCAGCGCCATGGCCTCGGCAAAGCGTCTGGCAAAATCCTTGTGGATGTCCCAGTCGTGGCCCGGCGTAAGCGGCACAACCACATGCACGCCTTTGCCCCCCGAAAGCATGGCAAAGCTGACAAGGCCGATGTCGGAGAGATGGTGAGCGATGTCCTGCGCGGCGCGGCGGACATGGGCAAAGTCAAGCCCTTCATCGGGATCGAGATCGAAGATCATGCGGTCGGGGCGTTCGACTTCTTGCGCGCGGCTGCCCCAGCCATGGAATTCGATGGTGCCCATCTGGACGCAGGCAAGGATACCGGCGGCATCTGTCAGATAGAGATAATCCTCGGTGCCCCCGTCCTTTTCGGTGATGGGCACATGGCTGATCTCCGGGCCGAAGGAGCCGCTGTCGTGCTTCTGGAAAAAGCAGGCCTTGGCGCGGCCCTGGGGGCAGCGGACCAAGCTCATCGGACGGTTGGCGGCAAAGGGCAGCATCAAGGGGGCCATCGCTGTATAGTAATCGGCCAGATCGCCCTTGGTCTGACCGCTCTCGGGGAAGAGAACGCGGCTGGCATGGGTGATGTTGATCGCAGGGGTTTCAGGTGAGGGGGCTGTCCGTTCCGGCTTCACATCCTTCGCCTTCTTGTCCTGACGCAGGCCCAGGAAACTGGCATGCCGCACGCGGCCATCGCTGGTGAACTGGGCAAAGGCGATTTCGGCCACCAGCTTCGGTTTGATCCACTGGGCGCCGCGCGCCTCTGCCCTGGGCACCTCGGCGGGGGGCTTGCTCTGTGCTAGCGGAGCCATGGTCTCGGCGAGCTCCATGAGCATCCGCGTGTCGAAGCCGGTGCCGACCTTGCCCTTGTAGACCAGTTTGCCTTTTTCCATTTGGCCGAGCAGCAGGGCGCCGAAGGCACGGGCGCGGGCCGGACTTTTGGTCCAGCCCATCACGACGAACTCCTGCCGCAGGGTGCATTTGACCTTGACCCAATTGCGGGTCCGATCACCCCGATAGGGGGCATCGGCGCGCTTGGCGATGATGCCCTCCTGCCCGGAGCGGCACATGGCGGTCAGCAGCTTTTCGCCGGCGCCGATGATATGCTCCGCCACATGGATCGGTGAGGTCGCTTCGGCGAGAAAGGCTTCGAGCCGTTCCTTGCGCTCGATGTTCGGGAGCGGCTTGAGATCCTCGCCCGAGAGATTGAGCAGATCGAAGGCGAAATAGGCAAGTCGCGGCGTGTCGCCGGCCTTCAGGGCAGCCTGCAGCGCCGAAAAACTCGGGTTGCCCTGCGCATCCAACGCCACCACCTCGCCATCGATCAGCGCGGGAGGCAGGTCCAAGGCGGCCAGCGCATTGGCGACGGGCTGGAAACGCTCGGTCCAGTCCAGCCCGGTGCGGGTCAGCAGCCTCACCGCGTCGCCCTTGACCGAGGCCAGCAGGCGATAGCCGTCGAATTTGATTTCATGCATCCAGTCGTTGCCGGTGGGTACGGCATCGACCAGCGTGGCGAGCTGAACGGTTTCAAACGCAGGTTGGGGAGCGGATCGGGTGGCGCGGCGGGCAGGTTTCTTGACCGCTTTGGCATTGTGCTTGGCAGCCTGCTCCATGGCAGCGTTGAAGGCTTTGCCCTTCTTGCCTGCCAGCGACTGGCTACCCTGCCTGTCGCCTTCGATCTCCGCCATCGACCGTCCGGTCAGTACGCTGGTCAGCTCGCGCTCTACCAGCTGTTCCGAGGCCCCGGCATGGACATCCTCAACCTTGCGCAGAAGCCAGTTCTCGCGCTTTTCTTTGCCGCGCGGCTTCATGCGCACCAGCAGCCATTCACCCTTCATCCGCTCGCCAAACAGGCGAAAATGAAGGTGGCCTTTTTCTATATCCTTGGCGCTCTTGCCCGCGACAGGCTCCCAGCTGCCCTGATCCCACAGCATCACCGTACCGCCGCCATATTCACCCTTGGGGATCGTGCCCTCGAAACGGGCATAGGACATCGGGTGGTCCTCGGTGCGCACCGCAAGGCGCTTGTCATCGGGGTTGAGGCTGGGCCCGCGCGTCACCGCCCAGCTTTTGAGCACGCCATCGGCCTCCAGCCGGAAATCCCAGTGCAGGCGGGTGGCATCATGCTTCTGGACGACGAAAAGATGGCCCGTCTCGCTCGGCGCATGACCACCCTTGGGTTCGGCGGTCCGCGTGAAATTGCGCTTGGCATTGTAGGAGGCAAGGGGATCGGCGCGAGCCATGGCTCACGCTTTCTTGCGGCGCGGGGCGGGTTTGCGAGCGGCAGGCTTTGGTTTGGTGGCTTTACGCGCTGGTTTGTGATCCCCGCCCACCGACTTTTTCAAAGCCGCCATCAGATCGATGACATTGCTGCCCTTGGCGTCGGTCTCGCCCTCGACATCCTCGAGAATGCGCTTGCCATCGCCCGCCTTGCGCTTCTTCTCGATCAGGCGGTGCAGCGCATCGACGTAGCGGTCATGGAATTCCTCGGGCTTGAAAGGCGCGGTCTTCTTTTCGATCAACGTAGTGGCCAGCTCGATCAGATCCTCTTGGCCTGCCTTGGCCGAGATATCCTTGAAATAGCTCTGCGCCTTGTGGACCTCATCGGCATAGCGCAGTACTTCAAGGATCAGGCCGCGCCCGCAGGGCTTGAGCGACACCAGTTGCTCGCGCCCGCGCACCGACAATTGCCCAAGGCCGACCCGCTTGGTCTGGCGCAGGGCGTCGCGCAGCACGCCATAGGCTTCCTCTGCCAGATCATCAGCGGGCACCACAAAATAGGGCTTTTCGAAATAGAGCACATCGATATCCGAAGGCTCGACGAACTGCACCAGATCGAGCGTCTTGCGGCTTTCGACCTGAGCCGCCTCAATCTCCTCGTCGTCGAGCAGGATATACTCGTCCTTGCTCACCTCGTAGCCGCGAATGATCTCGTCGCGATCGACGGGGCCAACGCCTGGCGCCACCTTCTCATAGCGGATGCGCTTGCCGGTGGGCTCGTGGATCTGGTGAAAGCTGATCGCGGCACCCGAGCGTGTGGCCGGGTAGACCTCCACCGGGATGGACACCAGGGCGAGCCGGATCTGACCTTGCCAATAAGCGCGTGTGGGCATGCTGAACTCCTCGCAACAGGGAAGGGCTGATGTGTTGGGAGGTTCCGTCAGGCTCAACCGCGATCGCGACCGTCAGCGGGGATCAGATCAGGGACGTTGGCATGGCTGCGGCGGGGAAGGAACAGGACAGCGGGCCAGCTGTTCGGGTTGATAGCAAGAACACGAAGGCGAGCGGCGAAAAAACATGGTCAATCTGAACACGCTGCCTTCGTCGGCACCACCAATTTCCTCCATCCCAGCAACCGCAGATGGGTTGGCTGGGGTGGTGAAGGGGCAGCGCTGGATGCTGGTTACTGGTGGCACCGGCTTTGTCGGACGGCATCTCGTGGCGGCGCTCACGGCGCAAGGCCATGGTGTGATCGTGCTGTCGCGCAACCGCGCAAGAGCCAGGCAGGTGTTTCCCGATCAGCGCGTACGCGTCATAGCATCGCTGGACGAGATCGCTGGAGACGAACCCATCGATGCCATCATCAATCTGGCGGGCGAGCCGATAGGTGATAGGCCGTGGACGAGGCGGCGGCGGTTGCGGCTACTCCTCTCCCGGTTGCGGACCACCCGTCGGCTTATCGGCCTGATAGCCCGCCTGGATCACCGGCCCGACGTGCTGATCAGTGGCTCGGCCGTGGGCTGGTATGGCGCATGGGATGAGACAGCCTTGACGGAAAGCAGCCCGGCGCATGACGGCTTCTCGCACACGCTGTGCGAGGCATGGGAAAGGGAGGCCCGCAAGGCAGAAGGCTTCGGGATACGCACGGTTTTGCTTCGAACGGGTCTGGTGTTGGACCGGGGTGGTGGGATGTTGGCCCGGATGGTGCCGGCATTTCGGCTCGGACTAGGGGCAAGTCTGGGTAACGGGCGCCAATTTATGAGCTGGATTCACCGCGACGATTTGGTCCGGCTGATTGCTCATGCCATTGCCGACCCGGCTTTAGTGGGACCGCTCAATGCTACGGCGCCTAACCCCGCAACCAATCGTCAGTTTTCTAAAGCATTGGCGAAGGCGGTGCACCACCCGTTATGGTTTCGCGCTCCCGCCGGGCTTCTTCGGGTACTGATGGGAGACATGGCGCAAGAGCTGCTGCTGACAGGGCAGCGGGTTCTACCCCAAGCTGCGCTGACCAGTAATTTCCATTTCAGGTACAGCGACATCGGCGAAGCCTTACAGCGAAGCCTCTGACCCATTTCCGCATGCCTTCCCGTTCAATCAACGATCTAAACCGCGATCTCGAATGGCTGTGGAGTTGGACGAACCGGAATGGCAGCTTCGGATTGAGGAAGGGGCTGAATTGCCTTTCGTTCATCGCAGATATCTGGGTCTAAATGACCGCCACTGAATTGTTTCGCAGGTCCTTGCCTTTCAAGCGGAAGGTGTCGCACCGAAAGCCGTGGCCGATGTCACGCTACACCTTCCTGATTTTGCGACCATGGCCGAGGCGACATCGATCGACTGATCGGCAGGGTCCTGCGCGCAGAGGCCGGTTAGCCGGGGGATGCGCGGATCGATCGGCATGCCGGGATCTTCCCGCCAAACGTGGGACTGGGGCTAACGCAGGACCTGTTCGCGGCAGGTGACGATGGTGCTGGCACCACTTTAGCCCTGAGCTGCGCTACGCGCAGGAACTGGCGGTCGGTAGCAATGCAGCGGCGCGGGTGTTTGGTTTGCTGCGAGGTTGAAAGGCAACTGATACTAAACGAAAAGTGTGCCATCTTTATCGCGCTCGACAGCGCTTAACAGGCGGATTTGCTTCCCGTCATGGAGCCCAACATACGTTTCACGATCGCTGAAAATCATAAAGACCATGGGTTGCCCTTGGTGTCGGGTCACTTCACGCCAACTCTGGAGGTCGACGGACGACGGAATGGCGCGGCCGCCGGGATGAGTATGCCATTCACCAATCCAACCCGCCGTCCGCCCAGACTTGAGCCATTCCCTTAACGCTTTCATGCGATGCCCGCGTTGTGAGCGGTGGAAACGGGTTGCTGAACCATGGTCCCAGCGGTTGGGGAAAGTAACGTCACTAAGCTCGATTGCGCCTGGCTTGCGGTATCCGAGCAGCAAACCACCTTGCTCGTTTACAGATGATGTGGTTCGAACATGGGCACGGATGCGCTCGACAAGTTTGTGAGGCAGCAGAACGCAAGTCATTTGCGCACTCGTCTGGGCGCGCAAGCCGGGCAGCGGGGAGAGGGATCTGGGGTGATGGGGCGGTGGTAGCGCCCCCGTTCGTAGTCCACTGGAACAGTACGTAGCCTTGCGCCGGTATGGCCGTTAGCCCAATCCATGGCTGCGCGTAGTGCGAGGCTAGCGGCCATCATAGAGGCATCCACGCCAAAGGGTACGAATGCGCCATCACCGCAACTCGCGGGCTGAAGGTTCAATTCGTCTTTCTCATTGCCCGCAGGAAACCGCCACGGACCATCAAATTCCGGCTTGAGGCATCGAAAACAAGCATGTTCGTCGCGCAAATTAAGAAAACTCTGTGCGCCTGCGCCGTTCATAAAAACCCAGGTGTGGAGGAGAGCTTTGATCCTGGGGTTATCATCTTCGAGAAATTGCTCGTTGAGGGCGGACTGAATATTCCATTCCCCGGTGGCGTCGATCACCAGGTCATGGTCGGCAATGTGAGGCCACGCATTAAGGGCATCCTCGTGATATGCCGCCACCTTCACCTGAGGGTGGAATCGTTGAAGTTCTGCTTTGAGGGCGCTTGCTTTGGGTTTACCAATATCTGCAAACCCGAGAAGATGACGCCCGATGTTGCCTTCACTCAGCCTCTGGTTGTCATAGAGGCTAAAACGGCCAGCAATCCCCGCCCCGCTTTGAACCAGCATGCGAGCCAGGTGACTGCCGATGGTGCCACACCCCACCAAGGCGATTGAGAGATCTCGCAGGTTCCGCACAGCATTGTTATTCCGATCCACGACGTCCTCGATGCTACACCAAACTGCCGATAGTCGCTCAAGCTGGATGGCCGCCGCCCGAGTGCGCAACAAACCTGGTAAAGCTTTTACTCGAATAGAACCTCTTTCGACGCCTGCCTGCAGGTCCGAAGGAAGAATGATTTTCACACCTACAAAGGCATTTGGAGCGGCTATGAACAAGGCTTCGCATCTGGCTAGAACCTCAAAGCCTCGTGCCGAGCGATCCACCGATAGCCCAAGCTGCGCATTGAGCCATACTTTCAGTTCTTCCAGCGTCGAAGGTGCATTGAGTTTCCCAGCAGGTCTGATCGGCTTATCCGTATACCAGACCTCTGCTGAATTCAGGATTGTGGGGTGATATCCGGTCAGCATCGGCTCCTCGGCGAGGCACCGGACGGTGCTACCCTTCCCATTCGTTGCTCGAAACATCTTGGCCTTGACGATCTGGGCAGTAGCCTTGCGAGGCAGGAAGCAATTGATATAGCGCTGGGGATACCAATAGCTTTGATATTCATCGATAATTTCGCGCCGCGCACCATCCTTGAACGATAATTCGAGGGTTCGCTTCGCTTCATCGAGCACTCTCAAAATTGCTTCGCCGGGCCGGTAGAGGTCGAGCGGAAGGCCTGCGCCCGATGCATAGCAGATTCCGCTGTCGGTTTCGATGTGGGCTAAAAGCTCAAGGGGAACTTGCAACCTATTCAGCAGCGTGATCTGTGGCTTCGTCCCGAAACGCACATCTGGGATCGACAGCCTGATATCCACGGGTTTACCGTGAACCTTGATCGTTCCCTCATAATCGGCGGCGCCTGGACCAACCTCGCGAAAGCTCAGCCCCTTGAGTGTCTCGTGGATACGCCAGAGAGCTTCATGCCGTGTCATCCGGATGTTGAGGGAATGATCACGGGGGCGGCGACAGTTGCCGCCGGGGCCTTTCGGATTGCCTCGATCTTGGAATTGATCTTCACTGCATCCGGGCGATAGCGGATACGATCTCCAAACTTCCTGCGAAACGTTTCAACGACGATGCGGGCATCACCGGTATGCTCGAGTGCAGTGACCACCTCGTCCCTAAAAGCTCTCACTTTCGCGAGAATTTCGGCTTTCACATCGTCATCCCATGAATTGAGGCACAGATCCTTGATGACGGGATTGGGAATCGTGCCGTCGAAAATCTCGGGGAGGAGCTTGGCCACGTTCATGATGAGTTCGTCATCGCGTTGATCGGTGGGGTAGCCATTCATGCGGCGCAGCGCTTCATCAACAGCGCACATGATGCAGATCGACGACAGCCGCGGTTTGGCCCATTCAAAATCTCGCCATCCCTTGAAGAAGCGGCAGAGGCGCTGATACACGGGCCCATACCTTTCGACGCGAGCCATCACCCAGTCGTGCAATTGCTTGGGATCAGACTGGATCCACGTGCCGTCGCGCTGTGCCAACATGATCTTGTCCGTTGGCAACCTCTTTAGTTTGGGTTTTGCATCCCTTGCCATTCCCCGCATGCTGTCAGCGAAATTAACGCTTTCCAACGCGATGGCTTCCACGATTTCTTCGAACTGATCCTGCGGAACGGAATAAATCGGGATGTCCACATGAGCACCAGGCCAGAGCTTCACTCTGACGCAATTTTCCTTGCTGATGTCGAGGGTCCATCCATTGTCACGGCAAAGCGGGAGAAGCGTTTGCTCCACGAAACGGAACAAACCTTTCGCGGCGAGGGCGGGCTCGCCATTGGAGAGGAAGTGCACCGGCACATACATGCCATCATCGAGGTCGATTTCTTGATTCGGCTTTTGGGCAGGAGCGTTGAGCGTCTTGTATGCAAAACTGCCCTGCGTCATGAACTTGATCTGGATCGTGGCGTGGTTGCGCGCCATGATCTGCCGGGTATGCGAATCTTGCCAATAGTCATCGCTGAACGTCATGGCTTTTGCAGCATCTTTGAGCGCAGACCGGATTTGCCGCCGTGCGTCCATGAGCCCCTTGCGTTCCAGCTCATCAATGGCCAAGTTTGCCAGATAGCTGGGCTCGGATTTGAGCCCGCAAAAAAGGGCATGTGCGTTTGCTAGCGTCATGACTGGTCCCCGAAAGTTCTCCTTCGATATGGGCGCGTTCCGCATCTGTTCAAGAGGTGGTTAACAACGCGTAAAAATTTTTTCTGTCAGGATGTTGATAGCCACTGAGATGTGCCCCGGGGTTTCCATTGAGAATTGGACCTGACTTTTTGCTGAAGGCGGGCCTCAGGCTGCCCCGACTATCCGGGCTTCGAGCGAATCGAGCTTTGCACGCCCATACATCTGATGCTTGATGAGCTTGAGGCGGGTAATGTGGCCTTAGGTCTGCCCGTTTGGCATCGGAGCATCGGCTTAAGGAATTTCGCGCGTTGAGGGCTGCGCTCGATCTGAATGGCCGTCGCGAACGAGACTGGGCATCAGAAACGCGTTCCGTCCATCTGTGCCCCACAGCAGAAGGTGGAACGATCATGCGTATGCCAGACTAACTGCGCAAGGTCTCAGCGAGACAGGCGAACTATGGCCATAGCCGATCACTGCTGGAAGCAACGTTGGGCCGAGGGTCGTCGCCGGACGCTTACGATCATCCCCCGCAAAAGGTTCGCTGTGCTGCTGAGGGGTTGCGCTTTGCAGAAAGGCGAGTCATTTCACTCTTCATGGGCCAAAGTGACTTTGAATTAACCGATACGCTGCTTGAACTCCTTTCAAGCGTCGATGAGCGTGCCGGCGCCGACTTCTCGGGCACTGGCGTCATTGTTAGCTCGCGGATTGACGATCTACCTATTTTGGGCATGCGGCCCGTCAGTGACCCCGGCGAGGTTACGGACGTTGCACATCTACTAGCCACCATTTCGAACCCGGCGAACGAGCATCATGACGGTTTTCATGTGCTGGACCCAAACCTACGGATACTTCGCCTAGGGCAGTATTTTTCGCCGCCAATCGCACTCAGTGCCAATATTGATCGCACGAAACGTTTCGGTGGGCGCTATCTAGCTGCTTTGTTTGGATCGATGCTTCCGGGTGTCATTGCTACTGGCATCGTAAGCTGCAATTTTGGCATCGCACTATTTCGTGAAGGTCAAGAAATAGCGTATCGGCCCGGACGGTCTGCCCAACCCAAGGTCGAAAAGAAGCTCCTCAAATGATTCTCGCACTCAACCGCTCTATCATGATAACCATTTTGGTTGCATTGGTTCTCGGGCCGGTAGCGGTCCTCTTTGGTTTTGATATAGTCAAAACTCCAGCCGATCTTTTGAAGTGGTCAAGTCGAATAGTCACTTTTCTGACCTGCGTTTGCTTGCTCCTAAATTGGACTCCGGCCTTACGCTTCGTTCATTTGGTGACATTGGGACGCCTCTGGTGGTTTCCTTGGCTTGAAGGAACATGGCGTGCCGAAATCCGGTCCAACTGGCCGCAGGTCGAACGGCTCTACGAGGCTGCCAAGGGCAACGCGCCGCAATTCGATGCACTAACCGACCCGGTCACCGAGGCGGACGAAAAGGTCACCGGTGCTGATGTTACCATTAAGGTTGGGCTTTTTGAATTAGAAATCGAGATTATACCTGATGGGACGCAGAGGTGTAGCACGACGGACTACGTTCGGCCAAGCTGGATGAAGCCTGGAAAGCCGAAGCTCAGTTACGTGTATACCCAAGTAGACCCGCTACCGGTGGCGCCGACTGACACGCGAATGCATTCAGGAGCGGGCATCGTGGAATTCATGAGGAATGGTGAACTGAGTGGCGAATATTGGACCAACCGCAAGGGCGAGAATGGCCTTAATACTTCTGGCACGATTATCATTCGCAGAAATTAGACGCCAGTGGCATGAATGACGTAGCTCGCCGTCACGCAACAAACAGTACCTACCCAATTACCGGCATTTGTCTTGAAATCCGCCTTGGGTCGTAAGTACAAGTGCGGGCATTCTGTGAGATGCGCATCTGTGTTATCCCAACATGACGGTCAAGCGAAAGCTGAATGAACCGCACCGGGTTTGCCTGAGGGCATTACCCTTGCTCATGGGATGAACAAGCGGAAGCTTTGTACGACTAAGAAGGGCGCCTTAAATGTCGCGTTTGTCAGCGGCTTCCCCGCAGCATCGGAACGGGGGATCCCGACCAAAGCCGGTCGCTCAGTAGCGACGGGCGGAACGTCTGCTCATTTTCAGAGCGGACTTTTAGCGTTTGCCTGAGTGGCATTGCACGGCCACTCAAGCTGGGTCAGTTACAGACTGGTGGGCTTCCGCCGATCGAGAAAAGCGGTGACCGGAGACGAGCAACCTTGCGAGGCTCACGAGAGCCTCGCTTTGAATATCCTTGCACGGCAACGTAGATCCAGCCTAGCAGGGATAGGATCAAAGGATTCTTCTTGGATGGGTGGTCCCATCGCGGCAGCAGCTGCTTCCAACCCGAGGATAAGAATGCAAAAGCCTACAAGATTCGAAATAAAAGGGTTGTTTGGGAATCGCGATGTTTCGCTCCCGATCGACAGCAATGCGCTGATCCTAGTTGGTCCGAACGGCATCGGCAAAAGCAGCGTTACCAATATCTTCTATTTCTTCGTGACCCGACAGTGGTCTCGGCTTGCCGAGTTTGATTTTTCCGAGGTAGCACTCTGGTTTGGCGACGAGGAGATCCGGGCGGCACGAGCAGAGATAGCAGGTTTGTATCAACTCGACCGAGTGCTGCGAAATTTTGCCCCGTCGTCGCGTGTGACGATGCACGTTGAAAAGCTTCGCGCTGCAGGCCTCCTGGAGGAGTTCGTTGCGTCAAGAAAGATGAATCCGCGCGTTCGCGAAAAGATCGCGGATTCACTGTCAATATCGATGGATGAGGTCCGTCATTTGCAAATGTCGATAGCTCGTCGCTTCTCAACTTACGAAGATGAGGATATTTTTTCGGCCCCTCGCGTTAACCTCGACCGGGAAATCACTGCTAAGCTTCCCGGAAGAACCCTGTATCTTCCGACTTACCGGAGGATTGAGAAAGATCTAAAGGAGATTTTGCCAGATTTAGAAGATAGGCTGCAATCCGCTGGCAGGCCCTTTAGCTTTACTAGATCTGATAAGCATTACGTCGACTTAGTTAGCTTTGGGATGGAAGACGTTCGGCGCAACATAGATCTAAAGAGCCGCTTTCTCAGAGACTACTCTCTTGCTCAATTTAACGATTTGTCAGGACTATACCTACGAGATGTAATCAAGGGTACTGCAGATCAGTATTCTCCTTCTCAGATTGCGAGTCTCGACGAAAACGGGCTTGCAGTCATATTGGGGCGGGTGAGCGAGCAGGTTTTGTCATCTGAAGAGAAGGACCTCCTGCGCGCCAAGATTACTGGTATGAAGGGCAAGAAACGCGCTGAGATGGAGGTGAATGATCGTTATCTGGCCCACTATTTCACTAGGTTGATGAGTGCTAGTGCTGATATCTCTTCCCAAGAGGCGGAGATTTCGGCCTTTGTCGATGTGTGTAATGCATATCTTAAGCCAGGCAAAACAATGGTCTACGACGACACAAAATTTACTGTTTCAATTATAGATGATAGGGGTCACCCGATCGATCTAAGCATGCTTTCATCGGGTGAAAAGCAGGTGGTCTCGCTATTTTCTCACCTGTACCTGGACGATGCGGAAGATCAGATCGTCATAATTGACGAACCTGAGCTATCACTGTCAGTTCCTTGGCAAAAGCGTTTTCTCACTGATATCCTAGATTCCGCTCATTGTAGCTTCATATTGTCAGTAACTCACAGTCCATTTATTTATCAAAACCGCCTTAATAAGTCTGCTGTCGATCTGCGTCGTCGTACGGTGAATTCGAATCAGGTCGATTAATATGGACGATTACGCGGTATATCTTGCTGAAGAGGCGAAGTCTGATATTGTTGCTCTGCACCAGTTTCGGCTCCTTTATGAACCCACTAGTGGTTCATATCATTTTTTCTTTGAAGGAGAGGAGGATTGCCTCTTCTACATGCCTGAAGCCCGCCGCTACACCGGCACGAAAGCCGTTCATATCTATGATTGTGGCGGCAAAAGAAACGTAATTGAGGTTCGCAATACGATCATTGCTGATGGATACGATCCTACTGAATGCCTCTTTTTCGTTGACCGTGATTATGATGACCTTCTGGGTACCCAAGTCGTCGTTGACGATCTTACTTACATGACAGACGGTTACTCAATTGAAAACGACATCTCAACGTGGGAATCTGCACGGATTCTTCTTACCGATATTGTCGGAATTTCTGCCGCAGATCCGGAGCTTGCTAGAATAGAAGCCGCATTCAAGGGTGGGTTCGCTGCTTTTTATCGTGCGATTTGGCCGCTTACAGGGTGGATTTTGGCGTCTAAGCATGCCGGATTGGCCCCAAATTTACAAAACACCACAGGGCTAAAGGGCATCGTTAGAGTGTCTAATGCGGTTCCGAGCTTGAATAGGGCCGGATTTGCGCAGTTTAAGCGCCGGGTTGTCGTTAATGGCCGGCTGCCACTGGTGGCATCAGTTGTGAGATGGACACGCGCGCTTGACCTCGACATTCCCAAGCTATGGGTGCGTGGCAAGTACGATATATGGTTCTTTCAGAAGATTCTACTTGCAGTGCTTGACGAGGCAAACGCCAGAAGGAAGCAGGCAGGTGGCCGTGCATTACGGATCCCCGGCTCGCTCAGGGATGGACGAATTTTCGAACTGCTAGGTGGCCGCTCTCCTGTACCACTAACTTTACAGGATTTTTATAAAAACCGGCTGAACTAGGTGACGGTCCCGCTCGTCAGGTTGCCGAGATGGTTCTGCGCAGAACGTCCGATACGGAGAACACCTGCCGTTCGCCAAGATGCACTCAACCGGTGGCTTTGTCCCAAGTCCCGTCACTCTGACGCGTAGCCACTGAGGTGAACCAACGACCGGTTTCTAGGCCCTGATCTGGCAGCGTGAATGACAGCTCTGTCAGCGACCGGGGCCTCCATTCGGCCTGCAGTGAGTGGTCGACGAAGCGGTCACGCCAGCCGATATGGACCACCTCTGGATAAGGCGGCCTTATAGGCGGGGCGGCTGTGAATCGTGTCCAGCCATGCCGAGGTCGCCGGCCGACTGGCATCGAGCCTGGCCCGATCCCGCGCGGCTTCAAGCGGAAAGCTCATGATGATGTCCGCAGCGGTCAACTTATCGCCAGCAAACCAGGGGCGAGAGGTCAGTTCGCTTTCCACGAAATCGAGATGAACGTCGATCATCGGCTGGATGCGCTTTTGCGCCATTCCGCCCAGAAGCGGCACCTTGCCCAGCACCAGCTTGACCAGCAGCGGCGGCATCAGCGACCCTTCAGCGTAATGGAGGTAGAAACGATAGCGCAGCATCGATGTTTCATCCGCTGGCGGCCCCAGACGCCCACCGGCCTTGTCGACCAGATAGGCGATGATCGCTCCGGTCTCCGCGACGGTGCAGTTCCCCTCATCATCGACGATGACCGGCGATTTGCCCAGGGGATGGACGGTGCGCAATTCGGGGGGCGCCAGCATCGTTTTGGGGTTCCGGGCGTAGCGCCTGATCTCATAGGGCAGGCCCAGCTCCTCCAAAAGCCAGAGGATGCGCTGCGAGCGCGAGTTTTCGAGATGATGAACCGTAATCACAGACCTGCTCCGTTCCTCTCACAACGGTTCGGGGCGGCCAATGTTCAGCTTGCGGGATGCGCAGCCCGCCATGCCTTCACAGCGGCCAGCGACCGGGCGACATGGCCTTGCGGGCTGAAGGCGGAATAGGACATCAGAATGGTGCCGTCGGGCGCGATAACATAGCTGGTGCGGTCCGACATGGAGAGCACCGGCAGCTTGACCTTATAGGCCTTGATGACATCGCTGCCGCCCACGCCGACCGCGAATTTGTTGCGGCATTCGGTGACGGAAAAGCGGCTGAGTTTGCCCAGCGGATCATGCGACAGGCCGATGACGGTCGCTCCGGCGGCGTGGAAAGCATCGGTGGCGTCGGAAAACTCATGCGCCTCGATGGTGCAGCCGCTGGTGAAGGCGGCGGGGAAGAAATAGAGGACGACCGGGCCCTTTTTCAGCGCATCGCCAAGATGGAACGAGAAAGGCTTGCCCGCCAGCACCGCCTGCGTGGTGAAATCGGGCGCGGCGGCGCCTTGCGGCAAAGCAGCCAGAGCGGTGGCGCCCGGAACGATGGGCAGCAATCCGGCCAGCGCCAAAGCGGCCAATGCACCGATTGTCAGGCGTTTGGTGTGGAAAGGCATGGACGTTCTCCTGTTGCTCCCATTACGTTGACAGGGACGGCTTGGATGCAGGCACGCATGGAGCTTTATGGTTTAGCGGAAAAGGCCTGATCGCCCTCCATGTCCTTATGGCCATCTGTCAGAGCCTGGGCGTGCTATTCCATATTGTACTCTTTGTACGAGCGGATTGTCCTAGGAGAGATCATGCGGCTCTGGATCGTCACCTATCTTGCCACGGCTCTGGGTTTTCTGGGCTGTGACGCCGTGTGGCTCAGCCTGATGGCGAGCAGGCTCTATCGCCCGGCTTTGGGCGGCCTGCTGCGTGAGCCTTTCGCGCCTGCTCCGGCGATTGCCTTCTATGTGATCTATATCGCTGGCATTCTGATCTTTGCCGTCGCCCCGGCCCGCGCTGCGGGGGACTGGTATGGCGCGACATGGCGCGGCGCGCTGCTCGGGCTGATGGCCTATGCCACCTATGATCTTACCAATCAGGCGACGCTGCGCGACTGGCCGCTGGCGATCACACTGGCTGATCTGTGCTGGGGCACGGCGCTGACGGCATTGGCGGCCACAATCGGCTTTATTGTTGCGCGCTGGGCCGGGGGACCAGCATCCATAGGATAATGAGCGAGAGCAGACCGGCGCTCCAGCCATTGAGGCGCAGCAGGGCGCCGTAGGCTTGTGGGGAAAAGGTGCCCCAGGGCCTGCCATACATGCTGTGCAACAGCGCGACGCCCATATTGGCAGCGATAAGCCAGAACCGGACGCGGCCCCAGAAAGCGATGAGCGCGATGATGGCGGTCGGGATCAGAAATGCCTCCACGCCCGAGGCCGTTCCCAAAGCCTTGGTCGCCAGCATGGCATTGCCCAGACCGGCCATCACCAACAGGGCCCGTCCAGCCAAGGCATCGCGCCGGGCCAGCGCTGGCACGGCAAGGAAAAAGGGCGTGAACAGAAAGGTGACGCAGGCCACCCACCATGTCCCGCCCGCCAGCCAGGCGATATAGAGCGGATAGGTCGGCTGGCTGGAGGCCACCAGCAGCGCGATCCGATTGCAGGCAGAAGTGGCCGGATCGGGATGGGCGGCATAGGCTTTGAGGCGCCGCGCCAGCCTCATGGGGCGGGGCGCAACCGGTAATGGCTTACACCCCATTCGCGGCCCTGCGCATGGCCGAACAGCCCCGCAGTCGCGAGATAAAACAACCGCCAGCGGCGCCCCCACAGGGCAGCCTTGTCGCCATAGACTTCGCGCAATTGCTCATCGATCAGTGCCCGGTTGGCGTCGAAATTCTTCAGCCACAGATCGGCGGTGCGTTGGTAATGCCGCCCGTCCCAGCGCCAGCTTTGCTCGACGGTGAAGCTCTGGGGAAAATGGTCGATCAGCCCATGGCTGGGCATGATGCCGCCGGTGAAGAAATGCTGGGCGATCCAGTCGGTCTTGTCGGACGTATCGAAGCGATAGGGCTGGCTGCGATGGCTGAAGACATGCAGGAACAGGCAGCCCTCGGGCAGCAGCCAGCCGCGCGCACGCTCCAGCAGATCCTGCCAGTTGGCCATATGCTCGAACATCTCGACCGAGACGATGCGGTCGAAGCGCGTGTCGGGCTGAAAATCGTTCATGTCGCAGGTGATGACGCGCAGATTGGTGAGGCCCGCTTCCCGCGCCTTGCCCTCCATAAACAGTCGCTGCGGCATGGAATTGGAGACGGCGGTGATGCGCGATTGCGGGAAACGCGCCGCCATCGTCAGGCTGAGCGAACCCCAGCCGCAGCCCAGTTCCAGAATGCTCTGGCCATCGGCCAGCGCGGCATGGTCGATGGTGGCATCGAGCGCGGCCTCTTCGGCCTGTGCCAGCGTTTCGTCACCCTGAGGGAACAGGCCGCAACTGTATTTGCGCTTGGGGCCCAAGGTCAGTTCGAAGAAGCGCGAGGGCAGTTCGTAATGCTGCTCATTGGCGGTGTCGGTATGCTCGGCAATGGGGTGCTGAGCCATCATGCGGGCGAAATCGGCATTGGTGTCGGGCGCATCAATCAGGCTGCGCCGCCGCATGCCGACCAGCATATCGACCCCAAAACGCGTCAGGGGATCGGGCAGGGGGGTGGTCTCCACGGCGCGGATCAGGCTGGCGACAAGGTTCATCGGCGGTCTCCTGAGGAAGGTCTGCGAGGGATGGGCCAGAAGGCGCTGACGCGCTTCTGAAGGGCGCGATAAGCCTCCCCGCGCGAGCGCAGCATATGCGCTTCGAGCGGCGGAATGCCCGAGACATGGACGAGCAGCCAATACATGAACACCGGCCCGCCCAGCGCCAGCCAGCCCGGCCACCATGCACCATCGGGCCCGATGGCGATCAGCGCATAGGCGCACCAGCCCAGCCATTCGAAAAAGTAGTTGGGATGACGCGACAGGCCCCACAGGCCGGTGTCGCAAACGCGCCCCCGGTTGGCCGGCGCCTTGCGAAAGGCGCGCAATTGCGCATCGGCCAGCCCTTCACCCGCCACGGCCAGCACCAGCAGCAAGGCGCCCGCGCCATCGCTCCACGTCTGAAAGGGCGTCGGGCGATGGGCTGCCAGCATCACGCAGAGCACCAGCACCCATCCCGCCACAGCCTGAATTTGCAGGAACAGGAACAGCCGCAGCCTGAAACGGTCGCCCCATTCCCGGCGCAATTCGGCATAGCGCGGATCATCGCCATGCCCCGCCGAGCGCCACGCGATATGCCCGGCCAGTCGCAGCCCCCACAGCGCGACCATACCCGCCACCAGCCCCTGCCGCGGCGTGACACCGCCGTTCAGCGGGGCCAGCGCCGCGCCCGCGCCCACCAGCGCCACCGCCAGCGACCAGATCGCATCGATCCAGCCGGACTTCCCCGGAACCCGCGCAATCGCCCAGCCGCCCGCCATGATGGCACAGAGGGCAGCAAGGCTCAGCGCGCAGGGGAGGATCATCGCCATGGTGGCAGATACGCGGCTCCGGCGGCCTCGGATGCATCGGCGGAAAGTTTTTACAGCCATCACGCATCCAAAACAGATTTGCCCCCGTAGCTGCTTCCATCGCAGGTGCCCGGCGCCTGCATGGCAGGAGGCAGCAAGGCCGATGCGGCAGGAGAGAACCCTCGATATCGCCATTGTCGGCAGCGGCATTTCCGGCCTGTCGGCGGCCTGGCTGCTGGCGCAGCGCCACCGCGTGACCCTGTTCGAGGGTGATGGACGTATCGGCGGCCACAGCCATACGGTGATGGTGGGCGACACACCGGTCGATACCGGCTTTATCGTCTACAATGAGGAGACATATCCCAACCTCACCGCGCTTTTCGCCCATCTGGAAGTGCCGACCCAGCCCGCCGAAATGAGCTTTGCCGTCTCGCTCGACGATGGACGGCTGGAATATGCTGGCACCGATCTGGGCGGGCTGTTTGCGCAGAAGGGCAACCTCGTCTCGCCGCGCTTCTGGTCGATGCTGCGCGATCTGGAGCGGTTCTATCGTCGCGCCCCGCGCGATCTGCCGATGCTGGATGATATGCCGCTGGGCAGCTATCTCGACCGTTTGGGCTGCGGCGAGGCGTTCCGGCAGGATCACCTCTACCCCATGGCCGCCGCGATCTGGTCGACCCCGGTGCGCGATATTCCATATTACCCCGCCGCCGCCTTTATCCGCTTTTGCGAGAACCATGGCCTGCTCAAGCTGGGGCGCCGCCCGCAATGGCGCACCGTGACAGGCGGCAGCCGCACCTATGTGCAGCGCCTGACCGCATCCTTTGCCGACCGCATCGTCACGGGCCAACCCGTGCGGCAGATCCGGCGCGGAGAGGACGGTGTGCACCTCCACCTCGATGGCGGCGAGCAGCGTTTCGATCATGTGGTGATCGCCACCCATGCCGATCAGGCGCTGGCCCTGCTGGCCGATGCCGATGGGCCCGAACGCCACATGCTGGGTGCCTTCGGCTATCGCCGCAACGAAGCGGTGCTGCATACCGACCCGCGTGTCATGCCCAAACGGCCGCGCGTCTGGTCAAGCTGGAACTATGCCTCGCGGGGCGGGGCGGGCGATCCCGATCTGTCGGTCACCTATTGGATGAACCGGCTGCAGGGCTTGCCCGAGGACAGGCCGCTGTTCGTCACGCTCAATCCGCTGGTCGAGCCAGATCCGGCGCTGGTGCATCGGCGCGAGATCTATCACCACCCCATCTTCAACGCCGCCGCCGGGCGGGCACAAAAAGATCTGTGGTCCTTGCAGGGCGAGCGCAACACCTGGTTCGCCGGTGCCTATTTCGGCGCGGGTTTCCATGAGGATGGCTTGCAGGCTGGCCTTGCCGTGGCCGAGGAACTGGGCGGAGTGCGGCGCCCCTGGCTGGTAAAAGACGAATCCGCCCGCATCGCCCTGCCGCAAAGGCAGACGGCATGAGCGAGGCGAGCGCCCTCTATGTCGGCCATGTAACGCATCAGCGGATGCGGCCGCATCGCCACCGGCTGCGCTATGGCATTTTCTCGCTGCTGCTCGACCTCGACGGTGTGGATGCGCTGGCGGCAGGCTCGCGGGTCTTTTCGCGCGGACGCTTCAATCTGTTTTCCTTCCACGACCGCGATTACGGCGACGGCAGCGCCACGCCCCTGCGCGCTCAGGTCGAGCGCCATCTCTGGGCGGCGCATATCATGCCCGATGGCGGGCCGATCCGCCTGCTGACCATGCCGCGCATTCTGGGCTTTGCCTTTAATCCGCTCAGCGTCTTTTTCTGCCACGGACGCGATGGAGCGCTGCGCGCCATCCTTTACGAGGTGAACAACACCTTCGGCCAGCGCCACAGCTATCTGCTGTCGGTCGAGCATATGGCGGATGGCCCGATCCGCCAGAGCTGCGCCAAGGCCTTCCATGTCTCGCCCTTTATGCCGATGGATATGCGCTACACCTTCAGCGTGGCGCCGCCGGCCGAGCAGCTTTCCATCGCGATCACCGTTTCGGACGGGCTGGGGCCGGTGCTGGTTGCCAGTCATGAGGCACGGCGCCGCCGCCTGACCGATGCCGCGCTGTTGCGGGTCTTTGCCACCCATCCGTTGCTGACGGTGAAAGTGGTGGGCGGCATTCTGTGGGAGGCCGCGCGGCTTTGGGCGAAGGGCGTGCCGGTCCACACCTGCCCGGCGCCGCCCGACCGTTCCATCTCCATTCCACCCCAGACAGGCGAGGGCGCATGTATCTGAACGAGCAGGCACAGGCCGGACTGGTCCCTCCGCCGCCGCAGCCGCAACAGACCACGCCCTGGCTGATCCGCCGCGCCTTGCGGCATCTGCAATGCGGGCGGCTGACGATCATCCTGCCCTCGGGCGCCAGAATCGACCATGCGGGCGATCTGCCCGGGCCGCATGGGGTGATCGAGATGCGCAATGGCATGGCCTTCCGCCGCCTGCTGACGCGCGGCGATGTCGGCTTTGCCGAGGGCTATATCGCGGGCGACTGGACCAGCCCGGATCTGCCGCAACTGATCGCGCTGGCCGCGCAGAATGTCGCCCGGCTCGACAGCACGCTGGAGGGCTTCTGGCCGGTGCGGATGTGGCGCAGGCTGAGCCATCTGCTGCATCGCAATTCGGCGCGGGGCAGCCGGCGCAACATCGCCTTCCATTACGATCTGGGCAATGATTTCTACCGCCTGTGGCTCGATGAGAGCATGACCTATTCCTCGGCTATCGCCATCCCGCGCGGCACCAGCCTTGAGGGTGCCCAGCAGGCCAAGCTGGAGCGGATTGCCGCCTTGCTCGCGCTGTCGGGGGATGAGGATGTGCTGGAAATCGGTTGCGGCTGGGGGGCACTTGCGCGGCATCTCGCGCCGGCCTGCCGCAGGGTCACCGGCCTCACCCTGTCACGCGAACAGCTGGATCATGCTTGCGCGCAGGTGAGGACCGGTGGCCTGGGGGACAAGGTCGATCTGCGCCTGCAGGACTATCGTTCCATCGACGAGCGTTTCGACCGGATCGTCTCCATCGAGATGCTGGAAGCCGTGGGCGAGGCCTATTGGCCGGTCTATTTCGCGACGTTGCGCGCCAGCCTGCGCCCGGGCGGACGGATCGTGCTGCAGGCGATCACCATCCGCGAGGACCGCTTTGCCGCCTACAAGCGAAACCCGGATTTTATCCAGCGCTATATCTTCCCCGGCGGCATGCTGCCCACGCCCTCGCTGCTGGAGGCGCATGCCCAACGCGCCGGGCTGGCCATCACGCAGCGCGAAACCTTCGGCACCGGTTACGCCGATACGCTGGCGCTGTGGCGGGCACGCTTTCATGCCGCCTGGCCGTGCATTCTGGCGCTGGGCTTCCAGCCCGACTTCCAGCGCCTCTGGGACTATTATCTGGCCTATTGCGAGGCCGGTTTCCGCAGCGGCACCATTGATGTCGGGCTCTATGTGCTGGAGGAAAGAGCATGATGGATCGGCGTTCCGCCATGATCGGCGCGGTGGCGCTGGCCGCGCTGCCGGGCGCCCTTAGCGCCGCCTTGCCCATTCCGCCCTCCAGAAGGCTGGGCTTCGACATTCTGCGCAAGGGCTCGAAACTGGGCACCCATGTCCTGACCTTCGAGCCGGGCGGGGACAGCCTCACCGTCCATGTGGCGGTGGATCTGGTCTACAAGATCGCCGGGATCACGCTTTATCACTACCGCCATCAGGCGACAGAACGCTGGCAGGGGCAGCAGGTGATCGCGCTCGACGCCGAGACCAGCGACAATGGCACGCCCTACAAGGTTACGGCGCGGCGCGAGGGCGGCGTGCTGATGGTGCAGGGCACCAAGGCGCCGCGCTATGCCGCGCCCACCGATGCGCTGCCCGCCACCCACTGGAACCGGCACGAGTTGGACGGCCCCTGGATCAACACGCAGGACGGGCGGATCATGCGGCCCCATGTGGCGGCGCAGGGCATCGAAACCATTCCCGCCGCCGATGGCGCCAGCCTGCGTGCGCGCCATTATGCGCTGACGGGTGATGTGCAGCTCGACATGTTCTATGACGATCATGCCGGATGGGCGGGCCTTTCCTTCGTGAAGGGCGGCGCACCGATCCGTTATGAGCGGCAGGCTTGACAACGCCCTAGCTGGTCGTCGCCATCTTGCCGGTCAGGATCACCGGCCCGGTGGGCAGGCCGGTGGGCGAGCCGCCGACCGGCTCGACCGAGACGGCCAGAGTCACCCCCGCCGACAGCGCCGGAATGGCCGTTGCGGGCACCTTGCCCCAGCCCGGCGCGGCGGCGTTCATCACGCCCATCGAGCGTGGCTTGCCATCCGCCGGGATCACCCAGAGTTCGGGCACATGCGCGCCCAGTGCCAGACCGCTGGCGGCCGAGGTCATCCGCCCGCTGGCCGGATCGAAGCTGACGGTCACCAACCCCTGCTTGCCGGTCAGCACCGCGACCATCGGCGCGATGGGAGCCTGCGCCACGGGGACACGCACGATAACTTCCGTCGGCTTCTGCATAGCCACCACACCCAGCACCAGCGCCGCCGCGCAGGCCACCGCCGCGCCGCCCTGCCACCAGCGCAGGGTGGCGCGCGTCACCATCGCGTGTCCGGCATCATTGACGGGCAGCCGTACCTCGATGGCGCTCCACACCGAGGGGCGCGGGGCCTCACCGGCATCGTGGAACATCGCCGCCGCATAATCCTGCCAGCGGGCATGGGCCTGCGCGAAACCGGCGTCGGTGGTCAGGCGCGCCTCGGCGGCATGCTTGTCCGCGCCATCGATCAGACCGAAAGCCAGTTCGGCGGCCAGCAGTTCGTCATCCTCGGGCAGCATGGCGGCGCTCATGACAGGCACTCACGCAGCTTGAGCAGGGCCCGGCGAATGCGGCTCTTGACCGTGCCGAGCGGGGCGCTGGCTCTGGCGGCCAGATCGGCATAGGTCAGCCCCTCGAAAAAGGCGCGGCGGATGAGGCCGGCATCACCGCCGTCCAGCGTGCCCAGGCAATGGGCGAGGCGGCGTTCGTCCTGGCTGGCCTCGATCAGGCTGGCGGCGTCGGGCTCGGGGTCGGGCACCTCATCGGCCAGTTCAACCGGCGCGGTGGTGATCTTGCCCTTGGCGCGCAGGCGGTCGATCGCGCGGTTGCGCGTGAGGGTGATGAGCCATGTCATCGCGCTGCCGCGTGCGGCGTCGAATGACCCGGCCCGCTGCCACACCGAGAGATAGGCTTCCTGCAAGGCTTCCTCCGCTTCCTGCCTGACAGGCAAGATACGCAGGCACACGCCAAATAGCTTCACGCTGGTGCGGCGATAAATTTCCTCGAAAGCGCTGCGGTCGCCGGTCGCAACCTTCGCAAGCATCTGCGCGAGGGGGGAGCCGGCGCTGGCATGATCAACATCAGAATTCATCGGGTCCTTGCATCCATCATTGGCTTCGGGGCGTATATACCTTTTCAGGCAAGTTAGCTCAGCTATGGTACTTGGCAAGTGAACGTGAGGACATGGATGATCGTCAGGAAGCTCAATGCCATCAGATAGGTTCAGCGCAGCGCGGCATTTCGCAGCGATGGTGGCGATCACGGCCTTGGCGGCATGCTCTCCCTTGCGTTTGTTCAACACCATCATGCCTAAGGATGGCGGCGTGGTTCGTCTGGTTCATGATGAGTCTTTCGGATCTGACAAACGGCAAAAACTGGACGTCTACGCGCCGCAGGGGCAGCGAAGGCTGGCTTTGCCGATCATCATCTTTTTCTACGGTGGATCGTGGAATTCAGGCACCAGAAATGGCTACAGTTTCGTGGGAAGGGCGCTTGCTTCCTGCGGGTTTGTTGTGGCGATTCCCGATTACCGACTGGTTCCTGCCGTGCGCTATCCCGCATTTCTGCAGGACAACGCCGCCGCCGTGCATTGGGTGCGCCAGCACGGCGCTCAATGGGGCGGCGATCCTGACAGGATCGTTTTGGCCGGCCATTCGGCAGGCGCCTACAATGCCGCGATGCTGGCGCTCGATCCGCGCTGGCTGGGGGCGGATCGCGGTGCCATCAAAGGCTTGATCGGACTGGCGGGCCCTTATGATTTCCTGCCCTTCAGCGGGCCGATCGTGGAGCCGACCTTTGCGGGTGTGACCGATCCCGTCTCGACCCAGCCGGTGCATTATGCGCGGCGCGATGCGCCACCGGCCTTTCTGGCGACAGCGGACAAGGACAGGCTGGTTGAGCCCCGCAACAGTGATGCTCTGGCCCGCGCCCTGGGCAGACAAGGCGTGGTGGTCGAGCGCAAGAGTTACGCTCACGTCGGCCATATCGGCCTAGTAACAGCTATCGCCATACCGCTGCGTGGACATGCTTCCGTTCTTGAGGACATGGTCACTTTTGCCCATAAGGTCACTGGCTACGACAAGCAGGTAGCGCCTTAGAGTGCGGCGCATCATAGACATGCTTTCGCCAGGAGGGCTCATGCGTAAGAAGCATCTGATTTTCGGAGTTTTGGCTTCCTCTGTGTTTCTGGGGGGATGTGCGGCCATTCCGAAGCCAGGGCCTGTAGGGAATCGGGCGGTGCCACAGCCGGCAAAGTCCGTCGATGTCCCAAGGTATATGGGGTTGTGGTACGAGCAGTTCCGCTATGAGGCTTCCTTTGAGAAGGATATGGAGGAAGTTACAGCCCGTTATTCCCTGAATCCGGATGGTACAGTTAAGGTTGTGAACCGTGGGAAGACGGCAGGAGGTGCCGGTAACTGGAAGCAGTCCACAGGCAAGGCAAAAGTGGTCGATGGGGAGAGCAGTGCCAAGCTCAAGGTCTCTTTCTTTGGGCCGTTTTATGGCAATTACTGGGTCCTTGACCATGGAGATCATTATGAGTGGTCCATTGTGGGTGAGCCTTCCGGTCGCTATCTTTGGGTATTGACCCGCGAAAAGCACCCTGGGGCAGATTTGATGGCCGCGCTGCAGGCGCGAGTCAAGGCGCTTGGCTATGACTGGTCGCTGGTTAGAACTACGCGGCAATAGCAGGGGCGTTGCCAAATTGGAGGACTTGCCCCGCCCGAAGGGCAAAGGTCAGACCCACCTCCCCTTTTGTTCTGCGCGAACAGGATTATGTTGTCGTTCAGCACGATGTGCTCCAAAGGGAAGTCAGGGAGCCGGATCAAAAATCGAGGTGCGAGATTATAACAGTCTGAAAGGGTTTCGGCTCGAGATTGGCAACGGGACGTGATGGCATCGATCGGGCGAGAAAAATGCGCGAAATTCAATCAGTGAGTATTGATTTTGAGATGCTTTTAGCGCTCGCGCCCAACCCCTATATCGTGCTTGACAGTTCCTTGCGCATTGCCTGGATGAACGAAGCTTATTTGCGTGCGACGATGCGCCGGCGCGAGGATATTCTCGGACAACACATCTTCACAGCTTTCCCCAGCGATCCCTCCACGGAAAGTTACCGTTTGCTGAGCGAGTCCTTTGCTCGAGTTATTGATAGCCGACGGAGTGATGAAATTGCCTTGATACGCTATGACATCAGCAACGCCGATGGCACGATGGACGCCCGCTATTGGAGCGCGACCCATACCCCTATCCTCGATGCCCAAGGCCAGGTCGATTTCATTTTACAGCACACTGTCGATGTGACCGAGATCCAGTCATTGCGTCTGATGCGCGACGAAATGGGCGTGATCGAGAGGGCCAGCGCGGTCGAGGCCCGAAACCGGGATCTTGCTGAGGAGAGCAAGCAACTCAAAGCCCTGCTTGAAGAGGCGCCGGGTTTTGTCGCCGTGCTCGATGGCCCGCGCCATATGTTCCGCATGGCCAACCGCGCCTATCGCGATCTTGTCGGGCAAAGACATCTTGTCGGCCAAAGTGTTGCCGAGGCGCTGCCGGAGGTGGTCGAGCAAGGTTTCACCGCGCTGCTCGACCGCGTAATGAGCACCGGCCAAGCACATATAGCCCGGCGCGACAAGGTTGTCCTGCGCAACGGTCCAGACCGTGAGGAAGTGCGTTATCTCGATTTCATTTATCAGCCCATTGTCAGCAAAGCGGGCGAGATCTCCGGCATATTTGTTCAAGGCCACGATGTTACCGACCAGATTGAGGCTGAGGCACACCAACAGTTGCTGATCAATGAGCTCAATCATCGGGTCAAGAACACACTTGCGATCGTGCAGGGCCTGGCTTCACAGTCATTTCGCAGGGGGACTGTGCCAGAGGAGGGGCTGGTTGCGTTTTTTGCGCGGCTTTCAGCCTTGTCGGCCGCGCACAATTTGTTGACAAAGGGCAATTGGGAGGCAGCCAATCTTGCCGAGATGGTCCGCGCTGGCATTGGCGGCGTTGCCGGGGCAAATCCGGATAGGATTGGAATTGCCGGACCGAAGGTGCGCATCGCGGCCCAACTTGCGACCTCGATCGCGATGGTCATTCATGAATTGAGCACCAATGCGGTCAAATACGGTGCCTTGTCGCGTATCGATGGACGGGTGGATGTCCGCTGGAGCGTTCGAGCTGATGAGGGAGTGCAGCTTCTTGCATTCGAGTGGGCCGAGAGCGGTGGGCCGGAGGTTGAGGAACCTGTCCGACATGGCTTTGGCACGCGGTTGATCAAACGCGGGTTTGCCTCTGACTATCGATCCAGCGTGGATATTCAGTTCCGCAAGTCCGGTCTTTGCTGCCATTTCGTCACGGTGTTGGCAGGAGACATCGCTTGAGCATCGCTGGCCTACGTCTGCTTATCCTGGAGGACGAGCCGATCTTGGGGCTTGATCTTGAGGATATTATCGCCGAGGCGGGCGGGACTTCGATTTACGCCGAGCGCGTCGAGGAAGCGCTCGATCTCATCGCCGCAGAATCTTTCGACGCAGCAATCCTCGATGTGAATGTGCATGGTCGTACGAGCTATCCCGTCGCGGACCTTCTCCAGCGGCTGGGCCTGCCCTTCATTTTCGCTACCGGCTACGGGGATGCGCTTCATCCCGAAAACTTCGCAGGGGTTCCCACAGTGATCAAACCCTATGCGACCACCGATCTTGAAAGGGCGCTGGAACAAGAAATCCTCACCCGGAAATCTGATCCGCCACCGGCGGTCGGGTCTTAGCCAGGCTCGTGCCGGGCCAGGTTTGATACTGGTCATTCTTCTTGCTTCGGCGTTGCACCCGTTCTGCGACAGCGATCGGAACAATAGCGCACCTGGTCCCAATCACGCGCCCATTTCTTTCGCCATGCAAAAGGACGGTTGCAGGCAGCACAGAGCTTGGTGGGCAGGTCACCTTTGCGCACCATCCTAGGCATTGGTCACTGCCTCCTCAACCATCGCGCGCAAGGGCATCTGGGCCCGCATCCGCACCGCCAGCAGTGCCGTGCCGCTGATCTTGCGTTGGACGAACAGCGTATCGGCAGGCGGCACATGCCATGCACCGCGATCGACGACCATGTGGCGTGCCTGCTCGCGCAGCGTTTCGACAAAGCCACGGTCCGCGAAATCGATCAGGCCGGGCCGTCCCAAATGGTTCATGACGGTCTCGATCATTGCATCCAGCGCGAGCCCGTGACGGGCGAGCGCTGCCGGCGAGACAAAGCCGACCTCGATCAGCCGCGTTTTCAGGGCCGCGCGGTCTCCGGCCAGACCGGCATGCACCAGCCCGCGATAAGCCTGACGCGTGGCTTCGGGCACGGCGCGCGCCGCCCCGAAATCGAGCAAGACGATCCGATCCGTGTTGGCTTGCCAGCGGTAATTGGCGAAATTGGGGTCGGTTTGCATGAAGCCGAAGCTGAAAATCTCACGCAGCACCAGTCCCATTAGCGCTTGCATCGCCTTGTCGCGAGTCGCTTGCGGGGCGGTGGACAGAGAGTCGATCGGCGCCCCCTCCAGATAGTCCATGACCAGCACCCGCTCACCCGACAGGTCCGGTACGGCGCGTGGGACGATAAAATCATCATCTCCGGCCAGCATCTCTCCATAGCGGCGCATCTGCTCGGCTTCGCGCCAATAGTCCGCCTCCTCGCGCAATTGCTTTTTGGTTTCGGCCAGCAAGGGCCCCACGTCGAGCGTGTCGGGCAAAAGGCCGCTCATGCGCAGGAGCGTGGCCACACTATCAACATCGGCGTCGATGCTTTGCACAACTCCGGGGTACTGGACCTTGACCGCCACCACCCGCCCGTCGGGCAGCACCGCGCGATGCACTTGGCCGATGGATGCGGCAGCAATGGCCGTGCTGTCAAACCGGGCAAAACGCGCGCGCCAGTCGATTCCCCATTGCTCGGTCAGTACACGGTTCAACTGGTCAGGCGGCATCCTGTGCGCTCCTTCGCGCAGACGCGCGAGGATGGGGCCGAGTTCAGAGGGCATCATGTCCCCGGCGTCGAGCGAGATCATCTGGCCGAGCTTCATCGCGGCACCTCGCAGGCGCGAAAGCTGGTCGGTTAGCCTCACGGCATTAGCAGGTGTCAGGAGCAGGTCCGAGAGGTGCGGGCGCTCGCCGCGCGCGAGCCTGCGTGCCCCCTCGGCCAACATGCCCCCTGCCACCTCGCCCGCCAATTGACCAAAGCCGGCGAGGCGTGACAGGCGTGAGCCGGGAACCTTGCGATATCGCGTGTCGTTCATTCCAGTCCTTTGCGCTTGCCAAAGCATAATGCGCCAGAACGCGAGTTGGTTGCCTTGTAAACGCGCCTCAAGGATCGGGTTGACATGCCCCAGCGGATGCTTCTGCTTCGTCCCGTGCCAATGCGCAGGTCTTGGCAGGATTTCTGAACTGGATCTACCTTGCCGGCATTCTGAACTTTAGTGCTGCCTGAGACGGGGAGCAAAAGAAACGGGTCACGATCTGGCGCGCTGCCCGGCTCTGTATCTTATCCTGCCTCCTGCCACCCAACGAGCGATGCTGCGCGACTGGTGCTTGGCAATGACTATGGCTCATCCTCTTTTGAGATGCGCTGTGGAGACGCGGCGGCAGCGGCTTGGCTTTATTGCGGTGTGATGGGGTTAGGGATCAGCATCCATTCAATGACGGTGGGAATGGGTGAGTGTGGATTGACCGGCCTGCACATCCCGCTTCACCTGCCGCACCATTTTGGCGAGACGGTGAACCTCGTGAAGGCAGCCGGGATAGGGCAGAATTCACAACTGTCCTATCCCGGTCCGCTCAGAATTTGATCGACGGCGACGACACGTGCTTTTCGTGCTTGGGAAGTTCGACCACCAAGGCTTCGGAGGTGATCGGCAAGCTTGCGATCGAAGCGGCATCCTGCAATGCGGTGCGCACAACCTTGGCAGGGTCGATGGCGCCTGATTTCGCCAGGTCTTCATAGGTGCCGGTCACGGCATTGAAGCCCCGGTTGTAATCTTCGCTCTCCAGCAGTTTGCCAACGATATAAGCACCATCCTCCCCCGCATTCTCGGCAATCTGCCGAGCGGGAGCCCGTAGTGCGCGTCGCACGATGTCAATGCCAGACTGCTGGTCGTCATTGGCCGCCTTCAGGGCGTTGGCGATGAGAAGGCCACAATTGCCCTTTTCGAAGCGTCGCGCGGCTCGGTGGTCTCCATTTCAACGTCCCAGTTGGTCGAGGATGTCTGGTCGCGCAACATTATGTCGGTTTCGCGCGGACCGGGCTCGGGCTTCATCTGGGATAACTCCGGGCATGTCGTGACAAATTTTTATGTGATCCAGGGCGCCTTGGATGCGACCATTTGCCCGGCCGATGGGAGCAAGTTTCGTGCCTCGCTGGTGGAAGTCAGCCCGGAGCATGACATTGCCGTCTTCAAGATCGGCGTTGGATTTCAGGCGCCCAATCCGATCCCCGTGGTCACCAGCGCCGATCTGAAGTTCGGGCAAAAAGTCTTTGCAACCAGAAATCCCTTCGGGCTCGACTGGACTTTGATCACCGGCATCGTGTCCGCGTTGGACCGCACATTGCCAGATGGGAACGGTGGTACAGGGATCGAGCATCTGATCCAGACCGACGCGGCCATCAATCCGAGTAATTCGGGCGGCCCGCTGCTCTTTTGAGCGGAGGGCTGATCGGCATGAACACCATGATCTACAGCCAGTCGGGCGCCTCTGCCGGTATCGGCTTGTGGTGCCTGTGGATACTGTCATGCGCCTCGATCCAAAGATTATTCGCTATGGAAGCCCGGGCAGCGCGGTGGCGCAATGAGCCAGAACGAGTTGCCCTGTTGGGCATGTTGCCTATTTGCTGCGTTTTTGTGTCTATGAGGCTGATCGAAGCGGCCTGATGACCAAAAGACGGCCCAAACGGAAGTTAATCAGGCGAGCGATGTGATCGATCGTGACGGGAACCGTTGATATGAACCTTGCCTTGAAAGCAAATTCCTTCCGCACGCAACCCGACGAACGCGGCCATTTCGGCAAGTTTGGCGGGCGCTATGTCGCCGAAACGCTGATGCCGTTGATTCTCGACCTCGAGGCCGAGTACAAGCGCGCCAAGGTCGACCCTGCCTTCAAGGCGGAATTGGACGATCTGCTTGAACATTATGTCGGCCGGCCCAGCCCGCTCTATTTCGCGCCGCGGCTGACAGAGGAACTTGGCGGCGCGCAGATCTGGTTCAAGCGCGAGGAGTTGAACCACACCGGCGCCCACAAGATCAACAATTGCATAGGCCAGATCCTGCTGGCCATCCGCATGGGCAAGACGCACATCATCGCGGAAACGGGCGCGGGCCAGCATGGCGTGGCAACGGCCACGGTCTGCGCGCGTTTTGGTCTGCCCTGCACCATCTTCATGGGGGCAACCGACGTGGCGCGCCAACAGCCCAACGTCTTCCGCATGAAGCTGTTGGGCGCGGAAGTGGTGCCGGTGACCAGCGGCGCGGCCACGCTGAAAGACGCCATGAACGAAGCGCTGCGCCATTGGGTCGCCAATGTGCATGACACGTTCTACATCATCGGCACGGCGGCGGGCCCGCATCCCTATCCCGAACTGGTCCGCGATTTTCAAAGCGTGATCGGCAAGGAAGCGCGTGCGCAGATGCTGGCCCGCACCGGGCGTCTGCCCGATCTGCTGATCGCGGCGGTGGGCGGGGGCAGCAATGCCATCGGCCTTTTTCACCCCTTCCTCGATGATGCCGGCGTGCAGATGATCGGCGTTGAGGCGGGCGGTCACGGCGTGGACACCGCCCAACATGCCGCCAGCCTGACGGGCGGCGTGCCGGGCATTCTGCATGGCAACAAGACCTATCTGCTGCAGGACGAGGACGGCCAGATCACCGAGGCCCATTCAATCAGCGCTGGCCTCGATTATCCCGGCATTGGCCCTGAGCATTCGTGGCTGCATGAAATCGGGCGGGTGAAATATCTGCCGATCAACGATGACGAGGCTTTGCAGGCGTTTCAGGATTGCTGTCGCCTCGAAGGCATTATCCCCGCTCTGGAAAGCGCGCATGCGCTGGCGGCGCTGCCCAAGATAGCCAGGCAGTTCGGCAAGGATCAGATGATCCTGGTCAACGTGTCGGGGCGCGGCGACAAGGACATCTTCACCGTCGCAGACAGACTGGGCGCTGATTTGTGATAAAAGCCAGCGTATTGGATCAAGACGCTCAGGCCGTCGACACCAAGGCCATATCTGGCCTTTGTGTTTGGTATGACGGTGCTTGTCCCTTGTGCCTGCGCGAGATAGCGCTGATGCAACGTTGGGACAGCGACCAGCGCATCGCTTTTGTCGATCTGGCCGATCCGATGCAAGCCTGTCCGCTAGATCGGGGAGTGATGCTGGAACGTCTCCACGCACGCGAAAACGGCATTATGCTCGACGGAGCAGCAGCCTTTGCTGCCATGTGGCGTGCCATACCCCGATTGCGCTGGGTCGGCGAACTGGCTCGCCGTCGCGCGATCCTTTGGGTCCTGGAACGGGTTTATCGAGGCTTTTTGCTGATACGGCCCGCCTTGCAAGGCATTGTGCGTTGAGCGCCGCGGTGGTCTTTGGCGCCGGTGGTGGTGTCGGCGGTGCCTTGGCGGACCATTTGGCAGCTTCGGGGCGCTATACGCCGGTTTATGTGGGCGCGCGCCGCCCTCTGCCTCCTGGCCCCCACCAGATCCCTTTCGTGTATGACTTGACCGATGAAGATAGTATCTTCAAAGCGGCCTCGGATATCGAAACTCCACCCGCCCTGGTGCTGGTAGCCAGTGGCATGCTGCATGACAAATCTCGCTCGATCACACCGGAAAAGACCTTGCGAGCCATTCAGCCTGAAGCCATGGCGCGGCTCTTTTCGGTGAACACGATCGGTCCGGCGCTGATCGCCAAACATATGTTGCGCAAATTTCCAAGAGACAGGCCGGCAGTCTTCGCGGTTCTATCGGCCCGTGTCGGCTCGATCGGAGACAACCGGCTGGGGGGTTGGCATGGCTATCGCGCCAGCAAAGCCGCGCTGAACATGCTGATCGTCAATTTTGCCATCGAAATGCGGCGAACCCATCCCTTGGCGGTGGTTGTCGCGCTCCATCCGGGCACAGTGGAAAGCGGCCTGTCCGAACCGTTTCATGCAGGCGTGAAGCCGTGGAAGTTGTTTTCGCCGGACACCGCTGCCACGCATCTGCTCGACGTTATCGACCGGCTGGTGCCTGATGACAGTGGCGGCTTCTTTGCATGGGACGGAACGCGCCTTCCATGGTGAACTTAATTCAAGACTCATGGCGACGCCGGGGCCATTGGACCTAGAAGCGGACGATGACAGGCTTTTGGTGAATGAATTGTCCGCTCTCCAGATCGCTGACGATGCTCTCGGCCACGTCGGCGCGGGCCACGATGCCGTTGCGCCATGTTTCTGGGCGGACCAGCACCTTTGCCCGCCCACTGATATCCCAATGGGTGAGTACTCCGGGCCGCCACAGCGTCCACGCCAGATCGCTGTCACAGATCAGGCGCTCCTGAAGGCTCTTGTCATCATAGGCCCGGCCAAACAGCAATCGAAACGGCAAACGTTGCAAAGGGGAGATAGCGGCCTGGCTGTCGCCGGCCCCAAAGCCCGTCACGGCGGAAAGACGTTGAGGGCCAAGCCTTTGCATGGCATCGATAAGAATGGCGCTGGCTTGGGAAAACAGGGTGACGGGCCTGAACAAATCGCCCAGCCCCACACCCAGCGCCTGCACAACGGCGTCGATACCCTCGAGCGCCCTTTCGACATCGGCGGGTGAGAGAGCATTGCCTGTCATGCCTGAGAACATGGGATGGTCAATTGTGCTGGTGCTCCGCGAGAAAGCGCGCACTTTGTGGCCTCGGTCCAGTGCCGCTTTTGCCGTTGCCATGCCGATCCCGCGAGAGGCGCCCATGACCAAAATATGCATCACTTATTCCTCTTCGCCATAGCCTAATGGCGCATCTGCGCCATTCTTGGCGGGGGGCAAAGATGATCTTGGGGACAGGGATGATCTAGAGCCCGGCCAGAAAAGCATCGGCCTGCGCCAGCACATCCTGCTGATGATCAGGTGGAAATGTTTCCCATACGCGCACCATATGCGCCATGCGGGGATTACCGCGCAGCCTTGGCGCATGGGTGGCAACAAAACGCCAATACAGGACATTGAACGGGCAGGCCCCCGGCCCAACCCGCGCCTTGACGTTGTAGGCACAGGCCCCGCAATAATCGCTCATCCGGTTGATGTAGGCGCCGCTTGCGGCATAGGGTTTGCTGGCCAGCAGTCCGCCGTCGGCAAACTGGCTCATCCCGATCGTGTTGGGCAACTCAACCCATTCGTAGGCATCGGCATAAACCGCCAGATACCATTCATGCAGCGCATGGGGATTGACACCGGCCAGCAGGGCGAAATTGCCCGTCACCATCAGCCGCTGGATGTGGTGGGCATAGGCTTCCTTGTGGGTCTGGGTGATGCAGGCCCGCAGACAGGCCATGGATGTCTCGCCGGTCCAGTAGAACCAGGGCAGGGGGCGCTCGGCCGCCAATGCGTTCCTGCGCGCATACTCTGGCCCCTGCCACCAATAGATGCAGCGCACAAATTCGCGCCAGCCGATCACCTGCCGGATGAAGCCTTCCGCGCTGTTGATCGGCACGCGGCCAGAGCGCCATTCCGCCTCGACGGCGTGGCACATGTCCAGCGGGTCGAGCAGGCCCAGATTGAGATAGACCGAGACCACCGCATGACACAGGAAACCGTGCCCGCCGAGCATGGCGTCCTGATAGCGGCCAAAATCGCGCAGGCCATGGCGCAAGAAATGGGTGAAGGCGGCCTGGGCGCCGGATCGGGTGGTGGCAAACCAGAACGGCTCGATACCGCCGAAATGATCGGGAAAGCGCCGTTTCACCAGATTGAGCACCTCGCGGGTGGCGGTATCGGGGGCGGTCCGCAAAGGCTCGGGCAGTCCCAAAGGCCCCGGTGGCGGCGAACGGTTGTCAGCATCGAAATTCCATTTGCCCTCGGCAGGTCGGTCGCCGTCCATCAAGAGGCCGGTCTTGCGCCGCATCAGCCGATAGAAATGCTCCATGCGCAAGGTCTTGCGGGCCTCGGCCCAGCGGACAAAGCCCTGGCGATCGGCAAGATAGCGCGTATCGGGCAACAACTCGGCCCAGGCGCTCATGTCCTCCATCAACCGCCATTCGCCCGGCTCGGTGGCCAGGATGTTGGTGGCCCCATGTCGAGCCAAGGCTCTGTGCGCCTCGCCATACAGGCTGCCGGTATTGTCCGGATCATCGAGCCTGACATAATCGACCATCCAGCCAAGATTGCTCAATTCCTCGGCAAAATGGCGCATGGCCGCCAGAACCAAGACGATCTTCTTTTTGTGATGGCGGACATAGGTTGTTTCGGCGGTAACCTCGGCCATCAGGACGACATCGCGGGCAGGATCGGCCGCACGCAACGAAGAGATGGAAGGCGACAACTGGTCGCCCAGGATGAGGATGAGACGTTTCATGACAAGCTGCTATCCGCACGCGACGCGGCTGCAAGCCTGACTTTTGGGGCAGGATGGCCTTAAAATCCTGCCTCGATCGCCAGCCGTACCGCATCGGCAGCGGTGCGAACGCCCAGGGCCTGGAACATGGCGGCGCGGTGCATTTTGATCGTGCGCTCCGACAGGCCCAGTTCGTAGGCGATCTGCTTGTTCAGGCGTCCGCGCGCCATAGCCAGAAGTACGGCACGCTGACGTGGCGTCAGGCGTTCGACCTTTTCGCGCGCAACGCTGGCCTGCGTGCCGCCGGCATCCTCATTGATCTCCATCTGGGAGCCGAGGAAATATTCGAGCTTTCCTTCGCCATCGAACAAGGGGGCCACCATCACTGCATTGCGAAAGGGAGCTCCGTTTTTCTTGTAGTTCAGGATCTCGACCATCACCGGGCGGTGTTCACGGATGCCTTCGCGCAACGCTTCGATCAACTCCGGCTCGGAATCCGGCCCGGTCAGGAAGCGGCAGTTGCGACCAATGACCTCGTCATGGGTGTAGCCAGTCAGGGTCTCGAAAGCGCTGTTGCATGCGATAATCGGATTGTCGGGCAAACGTGGATCGCTGATGACTGCTGCCACCAGACTTCCTTTGATCATATCGGAAACAGCCATAGGCCCCTGTAGATTCCTTCCGGCAAGGCTACGATCAGCTTCACCCTCGTTACCTATACCCCTTTAGTCATGTTGTGAGCAATGGCCCCCTGTCTAGACAGGCAGCAGTCACATCATGCCATGCCGCGTTTCACGCGCTGTCGGGAGCCATCTGATGAATTATATGACCGCTGTCGATTGTTGCGACACACTGGAGCAGGACGACCATGACATGGCCGAGCCTGCCAACGCACGCCCGGATGTTCCCCAAAACGTGCAGGACGCGATTGCGACCTTGATCCGGTGGGCGGGTGATGACCCGACGCGTGAGGGTTTGGTCGATACGCCTTCGCGTGTGGCGCGGGCATGGCGCGAATATTGCCAGGGTTACGGTGAAGATCCGGCGGTCCATCTGGCGCGTCAATTCGAGGAGGTGGGCGGGTACAATGAAATCGTCCTGCTCAAAGGCATTCCCTTTCAGTCTCACTGCGAGCACCACATGGCCCCGATCAACGGCACCGCCAGCATCGCCTATCTGCCGCGTAATAAGGTGGTAGGCATTTCCAAGCTGGCACGTGTGCTGCATGGCTTTGCCCGCCGCCTTCAGATCCAGGAACGCCTCACCGCGCAAGTGGCTCAATGCATCTGGGACGAGCTTCAACCGCTTGGCGTGGCGGTGGTAATCGAGGCCCAGCATGGCTGCATGACCGGGCGCGGCGTGCGCACACCCGGCGTTGGCATGGTGACCAGCCGGATGATGGGGACCTTCCTGGAGGATCCGCGCGCGCGCAAGGAAGTCCTGGCGCTCATGGGTTATTGAGGGGGGCCGCGGTGAAAATCGTCATCATCGGCGCCGGCTTGGCGGGGCTGGCCTGTGCGCAAGCGCTCAAGCAAAATGGGCACACGCCCACTTTGTTCGACAAGGGCCGGGGGCTTGGCGGCCGAATGTCCACGCGGCGCGCCCAGTTGTCGTCTGGCACCGTGACATTTGACCATGGCGCCCCCTTCATAGCAGCTCAAGACGCTGGCTTTAACGCCGAGCTTGAGCGCTGGCGCGAGGAGGGGCTCGTTGCACCCTGGCCTATGGAGTATGGCAAAGCCTGGGTCGGCACACCAACCATGAATGCCCCTATTACGCATTTGGCGAAAGATCACGACATACGCCTTTCCAGCCACGTGATGGGGCTTTTGCGCGACGGTACCCGGTGGTTGGTGCTGTTGAATGACGGCAGCCTGCATGGGCCGTATGACGCCGCGATCATTGCAGTCCCGGCCGAGCAGGCCGCCGCCTTTCTGGGAATGCATGACCTTGTCATGGCTTCACACACTGTTGCTGCAAGGTCAAAGCCTCGCTGGACGGCGATGATTGCCTATGCAGACAAAATGCCCATCTCTCAGGATGTGATCTGCGACTGTGAGCCGGTGGCTTTTGCCGCGCGCAACAGCGCTAAGCCCGGGCGTTCAGATAGAGAGGCATGGGTGGTCCACGCCAATCCCGAATGGTCGATGACCCATCTCGAGTCGGAGCCCGAGCCGGTGGCCAATGCGCTGCGCGAATGGCTGGGCCAGCAGGCGGGCGATGCGGCTCTGCCCGATTGCATTCACCTCACAGCGCACCGCTGGCGCTATGCCTTGCCGCAGCATTCCCGATTGGGGGCCCTGTGGAACGCGGGTCTGCGCCTGGGAGCTTGTGGCGACTGGCTCTTGGGCCCCACGGTTGAAGATGCTTGGCTCTCTGGCCGGCAATTGGCCCAGAAAATAGGAACCTGAAGATCCGCCTTACGCGCTTGCCCGTATACATGAAATCCTTCGACCAAGTATAAGGCACTGCTGCAAGCCGAGCTTCGATTGCGTGTGGCTTGTCTCAGTCGCTTCGTATCCGCGTATTGCCCGGCGCCACAGCTTGCCGCGTATCACCAGATATCGGCCATCGGGCGTTACTGAGTCTGGTGGTTTGCATTTTGCCAGATCTAGCTTTTTGTCACGGCGGTTGCCGGAGTGCGTCGGGGCCTAATGCCGTCCCTTTGATCCGCGGACCCGAGTTGTGAGCGATCCTTGATGACGCCGCCGCAGGACACGTTTCGCCCCGGCGTGGCCATGCCAGGCCGAATCGCCGGCCTCAAGCTTCGTCCGCAGCGTTTCATTGCCTTGGGCGGTGGCGACCGACAGCGCGCTGTTTCCGGCTGCGTCCTGTTGGTGGGGATCCGCGCCGCAAGCCGAAAAAATTTACCCACGATCTCGCCATGGCTGAGCAAGGCCGCCATCATCAGAGCGGTCTGCCCGGCCTCGTTCTACGCATGGGGATTGGCGCCGGCGGCCAGCAAACGCCGCGTGACACTGGCGTGTCCCTTCAACGTCACACCCATCAGCGCCGTCTTGCAACTTCCCGTTTCGCCCTGATCGATTGCAGTGGCAGGATCCATCAGCAGCGCCGCTGTCCTGCCATGGTCCTGAAAGGTAGCCATGATCAACGCCCTTGGCTTTTGGCATCGGTGGCACCGATTTCGGCGCTGGCCTTCATTAGCGCGGGGATGACATCCTTCCGCCAGCGCCGCGCGGGATCGAACAGCAAGTCCTGGATCCGCTCGGAAAAGGGAAGGGGAATGTCATTCTCGGTCATTGTCATCATTTCCTGGCGACGAGGACGCAGGCAACCAAGGCCCCGAAGCTGAAGCCAAGAGACACGTCGATGTTGCGATGTGTTATCGTTAATGAATTGGCGCCGCCCCTGATGCTGGCGTGTTGAGACTGTATGCCGACAGGAGCGCCCTCAGAGCCTTCCGGGCAATAAAGACCAGTATGTGTTGATTGCCACTGAGATGTGACCCGGGGAGCTGATAAGTTTCCACTGAGAATTGACCCATGTTTCCCTCCCCTCCGGCTGTCAGTCGGAGGGTCTCGGAGTGATCGACATGGACTTACTCAGTGTGATCCGCCGATGGCATTTTCGGCAGGATATCCCCATTCGGGAGATCAAGCGACGGACCGGCCTGTCGCGCAACACCATCCGCAAATATCTGCGTTCCGATACGGTGGAGCCCAGTTTCAAGGTGCCGGTGCGCCCCAGCAAGCTCGATCCCTTCGCCGAGAAGCTGACGGCGTGGCTGCGGGTGGAATCCAAGAAATCCCGCAAGCAGAAGCGGACCGCCAAGCAGTTGTATGTCGACCTTGTGAAGCTGGGGTACGAAGGCTCGTATAACCGGGTGGCTGCCTTTGCCCGGCGATGGCGGAGCGATCTTCAGTATGAACAGCAAACCAGCGGGCGCGGGACATTCGTGCCGTTGGTTTTCCAACCCGGCGAGGCCTTCCAGTTCGACTGGAGCGAGGATTATGCCGTGCTGGACGGCAAGGTGACCAAGCTGCAGGTTGCCCATACCAAGCTGGCCCACAGCCGCGCCTTTATCGTGCGGGCCTACTTGCTCCAAACCCATGAGATGCTGTTTGACGCGCTGACGCAGGCCTTTCGGGTGCTGGGCGGCGTGCCCCAGCGCGGGATCTTCGACAATATGAGGACCGCCGTCGACAAGATCGGGACGGGCAAGGCGCGACAGGTCAACGCCAGGTTCGCCGCCATGGCCAGCCATTACCTGTTCGAGACTGATTTCTGCAATCCAGCGTCAGGCTGGGAGAAGGGGCAGGTCGAGAAGAACGTGCAGGATGCCCGGCGGCGGTTGTGGCAGCCGATGCCCAGCTTTGGGGATTTGGCGGCGCTGAACGCCTGGCTGGAAGAACGATGTATCGCGCAATGGGGCGAGATCCAGCACGGCCTTATGCCCGGCACCGTGGCTGATGTGCATGCTGAGGAAGCCTCCTGTCTGATGCCGCTGGGCAGGCCCTTCGATGGCTTTGTCGAACAGACCAAGCGCGTGTCGCCCACTTGCCTGATCGCCTTCGAGCGCAACCGTTACAGCGTGCCCGCTTCCTTTGCGAACCGGCCAGTCAGCCTGCGGGTCTATCCCGATCGCCTGGTCATCGCCGCCGAGGGCCAGATCGTGTGCGAGCACGTCCGGCTCATCGACCGTTCCCACCACAAACCCGGTCGCACGATCTATGACTGGCGGCATTATCTGGCGGTGGTCCAGCGCAAACCCGGTGCCCTGCGCAATGGTGCGCCCTTCCTGGACATGCCTGAAGCCTTCCGGCACTTGCAGAGCCACCTCCTCAAGCGCTCCGGCGGAGACAGGGAAATGGTGGAGATCCTGTCCCTGGTGCTGCACCACGACGAGCAGGCGGTCCTGAGTGCGGTCGAGCTGGCCTTGGAAGCTGGTGTCGCCACCAAGACCCACATTCTCAACGTGTTGCACCGACTGATTGACGGCAAGGCACCTCCGGCATCGCCCATTGATGCGCCTCAGGCCTTGCGCCTGACGCAGGAGCCCAAGGCCAATGTCGATCGCTATGATATGCTCAGGGAGATCCGCCATGCGTCATGACCCCGCCAGCGCCGCAGTCGTCGTCATGCTGCGCGGCCTCAAGATGTTCGGCATGGCTCAGGCCGCAGGCGAACTGATCGAGCAGGGCGCGCCTGCCTTCGATACTGCCGTGCCGATGCTGGCCCAATTGCTCAAGGCAGAGATGGCTGAGCGGGAGGTCAGGTCCATCTCCTATCAGATCAAGGCCGCCCGCTTCCCGGCTTACAAGGATCTGGCCGGCTACGACTTTGCTGCCAGCGAGATCAACGAGGCACTCGTGCGCCAGCTTCACCAGGGCGACTTCATGGAAAACGCCGACAATGTCGTGCTGATCGGCGGCCCGGGCACGGGTAAAAGCCATATCGCCACGGCGCTGGGCGTTCAGGCTGTCGAGCATCACCGCAAGAAGGTGCGCTTCTACTCCACGGTCGATCTGGTCAACGCGCTGGAGCAGGAGAAGACAGCCAACCGGACCGGCCAACTGGCGGAACGCCTGCTGCGCCTCGATCTGCTTATCCTCGACGAGTTGGGCTATCTGCCCTTCAGCCCATCAGGAGGGGCCATGCTCTTCCATCTGCTGAGCAAGTTATACGAGCGCACCAGTGTCGTGATCACCACCAACCTGAGCTTCAGCGAATGGTCCGGCGTGTTCGGCGACGCCAAGATGACCACCGCGCTGCTCGACCGGCTCACTCATCACTGCCACATCCTGGAAACTGGAAACGACAGCTTCCGCTTCCGCGCCAGCACCGCTGCGCCCAAAGCCAAAAAGGAGAAGCCGGCATCTTGAACCTGCCCGCCAGAGGCAGCACATAACCCACACCCACCCGGGTCAATTCTCAATGGAAACCCCGGGTCACATCTCAGTGGCAATCAACAGCGGGCGCAGCAAAGCGGAGAGGACGCGCGCAGCATTGCTTTCCTGAAACGGTTCACGGTTTTCAATGTCGCGCAATGCGAGGGTCTGCGTGAAGGGCTGTTCGGCGATCCCGAGCCTTTGCCCGAGCGGGAGATCGTTCCGGTCGCCGAAGAGGTCATCGCCGCATCGGGCATCCCCTTCCGCATCGGTGGGGCCAAGGCTTATTACGTCCCCTCGCAGGATTATGTGCAGGTGCCGCCCCAACCGGCCTTTTTCGAGCAGGTGAATTACTACCGAACGGCGCTTCACGAATTGACCCACGGCAGTGGCCACCCTTCGCGGCTGGATCGTAAAATCCTGAATCCTTTCGGTTCCAAGGACTATGCCCGCGAGGAACTCGTCGCGGAAATGGGCGCTGCCTTCCTTTGCGCCGCGCTCGGCATCGAGCCCACTGTCCGCCATGCCGATTACCTCGGCTCATGGCTCGAGGTGCTGCGCGAGGACAATCGGGCGATCTTCCGCGCCGCCAGTCAGGCCAGCAAGGCCGCCGATTGGCTGCTGTCGCGCCATGCGGAATTCAGGGCGGCGCGCGATGGCGAGACGACCACCGGCGAGGGGAGGGCGGCGGCATGATCCTCCTTCCTGAAAACATCCGCGTTGCGCTGCTGGTCAACCATGCCCGCCATATTGCCGCGCAGCGCGATGGCCAGCCCGATCCTGATCCCAGCCCGTTGCTCAAACTCTTCAACCCCTGCGGCAGCGCGACATGGCTGGCGACCGAGCTGGACGAGGATGGCGATACTTTGTTCGGGATGGCCGATCTGGGCTTTGGGTGCCCCGAATTGGGTTCGTTCAGCCTGTCGGAGATTGCGGCGGTACGTCTGCCCTTCAACCTGCGGATCGAGCGCGATCTGCATTTCTTCACACGGCATCCGATGTCGGTCTGGGCGCAGACCGCCCTCGATCTGGGCTCCATCAGTCAGGCTGCAATGGCTCTGCTGCTGATCAATCCATGATCTGAATGTCGCTGATCTGGACGTCGCTGATCTGAATGTCGCTGCACCGGCAGCATGTCCCCCTTGCCGTGGCCTGATTGGAAGCAGGCGCGGCCAGACGCCGGGCGGGCGTCTCCCGCCCATCAAAAGCCGGTCCGTCAATCTTTGGAAGGGTCTGACGGACCGGCACCTCGTGAAAGGCAAGGACCATGAAACTCGACTTTATCGATCTTGGCAAGCTCTCTGTCAGCAACGCCAATATGCGCTTTTCCAAAAAGGCGCCTGATGTGACCGACATTCTGCCCACCATGCGCCGCCATGGTGTCATCGTTCCGGTGCTGGTGCGCCAGAACGGGAGCCCCGAAACCTTCGAGATCGTCGCAGGCGCGCGGCGCTTTCATGCCGCCAGCCTCCTCGCTGACGAACGCCGCGCGGCGGGGCAGGAGGTTGATCCCATGCCCTGCGCCATTCTCGAAAGCGGGGATAATGCCGATGCCATCGAGGCCTCGCTGATCGAGAACAGCGCGCGGCTTGACCCCGATGAGGTGACCCGCTGGGAGTGCTTCACCCGGCTGGTGCGCGAGGGGCGCGGGGTGGATGATCTTTCCACCACCTTCGGCCTGCCCGAACTCGCCGTGCGGCGCATTCTGGCGCTGGGCAATCTGCTGCCCCGCATCCGCGAGGCCTACCGGCGCAAGGAGGTGGACGCCACCACGGTGCGCCATCTCACCATGGCGAGCAAGAACCAGCAAAAGGCGTGGCTGGCTCTCTTCGATGACCCCGACCATTATTGCCCGACCGGCTACCAGCTCAAACAATGGCTGTTTGGCGGCCAGTCGATCCCTGTCGCCCATGCCCTGTTCGACACCGGCGACATGAAAGGCATTGTCTCCGACCTGTTCGGGGAGGACAGCTATTTTGCCGATGCCGAGGCCTTCTGGGCCGGGCAGAATGCCGCCATCGAGATGCGCCGTGCCGCCTATCTCGAGGAGGGCTGGAGCGATGTGGTGATCGTTCCGCCCGCCGATCATTTCAACCATTGGGAGCATGCCAAAGCCCCCAAGCGCAAGGGCGGGCGCGTCTATATCGAGGTGCGCGGCAATGGCGAGGTGAACTTCCATGAGGGCTATGTCACCCGCAAGGAGGCGCAGCGCATCGAGCGCGGCGAGACGGTGAGCGCAACGCCGAAGGTCCAGAGGGCCGAAATCACCGGACCGATGCAATGCTATATCGATCTGCATCGCCATGCCGCCTTGCGCGCCGCGCTGATCGATCATGGCGGGCTCGCTCTGCGCCTCATGGTCGCCCACGTCATCGCCGGTTCCTCGCTCTGGACCGTCAACATCGAAAAGCAGACGACCCGCAACGATGCCATCGCCGAGAGCATCGAGAACAGCCGGGGCGAGGCCACCTTCGATGCCGCGCGGCGCAAGGTTCTGGCGCTGCTGTCCCTCGATCCCGATGAGCCGACCGTGACCGGCGCGGGCAATGGTATGGGAAGCGCCTTGCCGGTGATCTTTCTGCGCCTGATGGCGATGGACGATGAAGCGTTGCTGTCGATCGTCGCCGTGGTGATGGACGAGACGCTGGCCTCGGGCAGCACCATCATCGAGACGGTGGGCCTGCATATCGGCCTCGATATGGCGACTTACTGGCAGGCCGATGATGCCTTCTTCGAGTTGATGCGCGATCGCGAGGTCCTCGCCTGCATGGTGGGCGAGGTGGCCGGTGCCACCGTCGCCCATGCCAATGCGGGCGAAAAGGCCAAGGTGCTCAAAACCATCATCCGCGATCATCTCGAGGGCGCGGATGGCCGCGAGAAGCGCGATGGCTGGGTGCCCGGCTGGATGGCCTTCCCGCCGAGCGCCTATACCACGCGCGGCGGCGTTGGCACGGTGGATAGGATGGCCCTGCACGTCAGCGCCTTTGAATCCGCGATGGAGCCCGATCACGATGAAGACGCCGGGGAGCCCGGCGACGGCACCAGTGACGATGATGGCGGCGAGGGTGGCAGCGCCGAGGATGGTGGCGTCCCGCAGGCCGCCTGATGCGTGGCGGGATGGTGCCTGACGGTGCCATCCCGCCGTTCACCGGGCGGGCTGACTCTTCCAGATGATGGGCCGGGCCGCGCGCTCCCTTCGGTCCCGCGCGGCCCGGCCTCTTTCCCTGCCTCGAGCGACCCTGCGCGGGTATGTGAGGATCGAACGAGGTCGCGCCGCAGATGAGAACTGTTGATCCATGCTCTGAAATCGGGCGCCGCCCGTTCCCATAAAGGATCGTGCGGCGCCTCTTCTTGACTGAAAGCCGCCAGATTTGACGCAGAACACTATCGGCTCTAGTCCTTGCCTCCCTCATCTGCATGAGGACAATCATGGCCGAGAACAATATCGACAGCGTTGCTGAATTCATTGCTCTTGCCGGCGAGATCACCATCGCCTGGCTGCAAAATACCAATGTCCACGCTGGCGGTCAGGATGTCCCAGCCTTCCTCAAATCGGTGCATACGGCAATCGCCGAGCTGACCACGCAAGCTCCTGTGGAACTCGAGGCATCGAGCTATGAACCGGCGGCGCCCATCCGCTCCTCGGTGAAGCCCGGTTATCTCGTCAGCCTGATCGACGGGAAGAAATACCGCACGCTCAAGCGCCATCTCTCGGCCCATGGGCTGACACCGGATGAGTATCGCGCACGCTATGGCCTGAAATCCGACTACCCCATGGTGGCGGCGGAATTCGCGACACTGCGCCGGGACATCGCGTCCAGGATCCGTCGAGGCCGCAAGGAAACCGCCCCCGAGGAGACGGGCCTCAAGGACGCTGGCCCCAAGGCGGCTGCGCCGCAGCGGAGCCATGGCGCAAGCGAGGTGAAAAAGCAGGGTGCGGCGGCCAAGAAGGCGCCGGGCAAGGGTAGAGCGACGGCGACGTCCCCGCGCGGCCCGTCCAAAGCGAAGTCGGCTGTGCCGGTCGCATCGGGCGAGGCACCCGCTGTCGTGATCGCGCCGGTCAAGGAAGAAGCCGCCGCATCCGCTAACCCCAAGCAGGCCGTGCGCAAGGCGGTTGCGACGAAGCCGGTTGCCGAGCCGGTTGCTAAAGCCACCCCACCTGCCGATGGCCAGACTGCAAGGAAGCAGCCTGCGGAAGCCCTGGTGAAGACGAGACGTGCAGCCTCGCCGAAAAAGGCGGTCGCGAAGGGCGCGCCTCTCGCCAAGGCCGGGAGCGCGAAAGCCGCTGCGAAGGAGCTGGCCGCGGTGGTTCCTGAAACGGCGGCATCTGAAGGCTGATTTCAGGACCAAGGGTTTCAGGGGCGAGAGCCCAAAGACCAGGCCTCAGAGACAAGGCCTCAGGGATAAGACCAGGACGGCGGCGCCCGTCCTCCCTCCCCCTTTCCCAGGGGGAGGGCGGGCGACATGTCCTGTGGACTGTGAAGAACCGTGGTCCGGCTGCTTGGCGTGGACGGCCCCGGCTTGCATAAGCCAGTCATGCCAGCGCGATTCCACCAGACCAGAGGCGCCACCGCCTTGTGCAGCTCGCTCTTTACGCAGCGAGAAGGGGGAGGCCGGCTTTTGCCGTTCCGGGCCGGCGCCCGCAAGCGGGCCGGTATTATCGGCGGCAGCGAGATCGAGGTGTTGCGTGTCGTCTGATCTTAGCCTTTCATCGAACCGTCCGTCGCTTCGGCCTCGTCGGCCGGAGACGCGCTGGACAAAAGGTGGAACCGTTCGCGCCGACCCATAGACTGTTCGTCCAATGAGCGATGGCTGGAGCAGGCTGGTCAGCTTGCCCGCCAACGGCGGCTGACGCTCGGTGAGGGCGCGTCGGCGCCCCGGGACAGGCTCATTGAAATCCTCTGGCTCGTCTCGCGCAGCATCCGCGCGACCGGTGATCTGGCTGCCGCACGCCGCCACGATCCATCCTTTCTGACCTGCGCCCGCATGATCGCAACCAATCTTGGTCTGCACCATGTGACGGCCGCCTTCTCGGGGAGCGAGGCGGGGCTCGAACGGCAGTTTTTCGACCTGTTTGATGCCATGTGCGGCGAATTACGCGGGCCGGCGCTGCCCGGTTGAGGGCCAGGGCATTTGCCGGGACATCCCTGCCGCATCGACAGTCGGGCACCGGCCTGCCCGGCCCGACGGGGCATGGAGGTGGCGAGCCCTCTGTGCCTTGAGCATCCCTCAGGCTCGGGAAAGGTGCGCGCCGATCGTCGGTTGGGGAGCTGCGAGGTGTGCTTTCCCGCGCCCGGACGCAGCGCAGTGGTCCGGTTCAGCGGTACCGGCCGGCTCATGACCGGCGAGACCGGGGCGTCAGGCGCTCGTCGACTTCAACGTTGGAATGTGTTTTGTTCTCGTTGCAGAAAGGTCGTTGCCCAGGCCCTGATGCCAATCTCAGGCGCCGCGCCGCGAGCAGGGATGGTTCATCCATCTTGCCCCGGAACCGCCTGCCGAGCGGGCGATGGCCTGGGGCAGCCACGATCCCGCGAAACCATCGCCGCCCACTGATTTCCCCGTCTGCGGGACAAGCCCACAGCCTCCTCGCGGGACAAATCAGCGCGCGGCTCTGGTCCTCCACTGGCGTTGCGGCCTGACGGTTCACGGGCCAGTTGCGGCTGCCCCCTTGGCACGCCCATCGCCCGGAAGCGGTTTCCGAAAGGCGATAAGAAGGAGATGAACAATGCCCGCAATCGGTTATGTGCAGCGCTTGAAGGATGGCAGCTTCAAGGGCCAGATCCGCACCCTCTCGGTCAGCGCCGATATCACCATCATCCCCAATCGCGGGAAGACCGGAGAGCAGCCCGACTATCGGGTTCTGGCTGGCAGTGTCGAGTTGGGCGGTGGCTGGATCCGCACCGGCGAGGTCTCGGGCCGGGAATATGTCCGCCTCGCCATGTCCGCCCCCGAATTCGGAGCGCGTACCCTCTACGCCAATCTGGGCCGGGCTGCCGGTCAGGATGACGAGGACAGCTACGCCCTCCTCTGGAACCCCGGGGACTGAGGGGCGGGCCGCTCCCCCGCGAGCCTCGCGGGGGAGCATCGGCCACGGCGAAAGGCGACGACCCGACCCGGGCCGCCGGCTTTCGCTGCGTTCAGCCGTTGAGCTTGTCCTTCACCGCCTTGGCAGGCGTGAAGGCCAGCTTCTTCGAGGCCGCGATCTGCATCGCTTCGCCCGTGGCCGGGTTGCGGCCCTCGCGCGCGGCGCTTTCCTTGACCTTGAATTTGCCGAAGCCGTTCAGGGCGATTTCCTCGCCCTGTGCGGCAGCGTCGGTGATCGCGGCAAAGACGGCATCGACGATCTTGCGTGCGTCGGCCTTGGTCAGGCCATGCGCGCCAGACAGGCTCTCGGCCAGGTCGCTGTTGTTCATCGGATCAGTCTCCATTCGTGATGAAAGGTGGCGCTTCTAGCCGCCTAAAGGTTTCCCGTCCATGACAGCTGCTTCGGCTTGAGCGCCACGCTCACGCTGCAATCGCAGCGCTCAACCCACCAGGTGGGTGAAGGCGAGACGCGAAGAGGTCACCCGCTGTCGACAGGGACGAAGGATTTTCTGTCCACGGTCGTGCCATGATCCGGCGCCGTGCGCACCGCGTCAAGGACGATGATTAGGTTACATCCTCGAATAGTGTCCTGTCTGTCCCCTCGGCACCGGGCTCGTGCTATAGGCAGCTGCGCCCGCAGGACGCGCCCGGTCGCGGGAGGGAACGCATGGTCCTAATCTTTCGCGCAACCGAGGGGCATGCCGGTTTCCCGGCAGGCTTCCCGATTTTGGTCGCTGACCGCATGGAAATCATCGGACCGGTGCTCGAGTATCTCCACGCGATTGCGACACTCTATGGTCGCACGTCGAGCTGCGAGACGCTGCGTCAGAACGGCAATCGAATCTCTGTCTCGACCGCGAGGCCAATATCAGCCGCAACACCAGTTATGCCAGCCATCGGTCCTTTGTGGAGGATATCGCCCCGGCGGGCCGGGCACCCCGATGAAACGGCATGAGCATCACGAAGACGGGAAGCTCGCGAAGACCGGCGGCAGATTGCCGAGTTGCGTCGCAATGTCCGCGATCTTGTCTCCCAGCATGCCGTCCTCCTGAAACGTGTCCCTGATACGGAGCATCGAGCGGACCAACTTGCCCGTAACGCCTCACTGGTGGCTGAGATCGCCGCCCTGCGCATGCCCGTGGCGATGGCCAGAGAAGAATAAAACTCTCTCTCAAGCCTTCCGATTTTACAGCACCAGAACAACCGCGTCGAGAACGAGCGGCCCCTCCAATTTGCTTCGCAAATCGGTTCCTCCGCTCGCCACGGGCCGCCTTCGGCGGTTCTCGACCCGGCTGCCCTGGCGCTGATCCCGGCCTCTATCTATAAAAAGAGGAGTGACCGATGCTGGCGATCTACGAACAAATCCAGGAACTTCGTGCCGAGCTTGGCTGCCACATTCTGACGCGATCAGAGCGCAGAGATGCCCTCAAGACGCTAGCGAAACTTGCCGCAGCGCAGGCGAAAATCGATAGCGAACTTGATGCACAGGGCATCCAAAATCTCGTGCCGGGATGATGGGCCATGCATCGGTCAAACTCTCACATGACCGGAACCCTTTCTGCTGCAAACGCCCTGAGCGCCTTTCGCAAATGACTGCCTTTGACGATCTCAACCGCTTCTTGAAGGCTAAACCAGCGTCGCTGGCGCTGAAACATCTCCGGCCAGGTCAGAGCCAGACCTTCAACCTCCAACGAGAATATTTGCATTTGCTTTCTTTCCAGCGCGGACCGAGAGTGTGTTGAAGGAAGGTCAACTCGCATGATGGCCGCCTGATCGACCTTGCCGGTAACGCCAGCTTCCTCATATGCCTCTTGCGCGGCGGACGCAGCGGCGGTCGTGCCCGGATTTACCTTGCCCTTGGGGACAATCCAGTTGCCTTTGCCCCGCGAGGTGACCAGCAGAACCTGAATACCCCCAGCCTCGCTTTCCCGGTAAGGAATCGCCGCGCACAGCATTGCCAAACTCTCGCCTTTCTGAACGAACCCCACCTCAATTACATGATATTGTGTCCGGGTCACAAGCCAGTGTGCATCGACGTGGCTGACCAAAGTCTGAAGGCTTTGGGTCAAAAGCATCGCCGATCTGGGCTGGGAGTGCTCTCCTTTGCAGGATTGCGCTGGCCACTGACAGAACAGTTGAGATCTGACCTAACGACGAGGCCCCACCATTTTCCGGGGGTGGGTGAGAGGCCAGTTCTCGGGGCCCGCACGCTGCTGCGCCCCCGGAAAATCGTTGCCCCCATTGCCGCTGGCGCGGCCACTGCGCGGTCCCTGACCCGGCACGCGCGCGCCGGGTGCCAGCTTCGTCCTGCGACGAAGAGGAGGCAATCATGAGCATCAAACAGCATATTGAGGAACTGCGTGCCAAGCTGTCCAACTGCAGTGACCCGCGCAAACGCATGGTGATCACCAGTGAACTGCGCGTGGCGATCGATGCCCTTCAGCAAGGACTGCGCGGGCTCGGGGCTCAGCCCTGAGCCCCCTTTTCCCGCGTGGGTCAGTGTTTTCCCCATCCCAGAAAGGGGGGATGGGGGGGCCGGGAAGCGTGCGTCGCCCCGACCTTGCGATCCCATTATGGCACCGGATACCTGTCGGAAGGAACGGCGATGCCAGGCACGCCACAACCGGGCGGCGCCTGGCCGTCGCCTGTGCCCAATGATGATGGCCCCGTGCCGCAGCCTGACGATCTTGCCGGCTTCGCGCAGGAATTTCTGCGTCGCAGCCCGACCTACCGGCGTGAGTGGCAGCGCCTCCAGCGCGGCGGGCATGCGCCAGCCTTCCACCCCGACCCGAGCTTTGAGGAGATGGCCCGACCCTGGGGCCTGTGCTTTTCCCTGTGAGCCGGAGGTGCCCGCCCTCTGCGCACCGGCCCTCTGGCTGCCCGCCCTCAATCCTGCCGTCGTGATCCTCGAAAGCGGCGAGGTGCCCGCGCTCGATGGGTGGCCCGGCCTCGCGGAATGGCCCCAGATCCGGGCACTCCAATCGACGGGTGACGGCCTCCATTGCGTGCTGGGCGATCGCGATGGGCCGCATCATATCTGGCTGAGAACCGCCGACCCCGACCGCGAGCAGGCCTTCATCGTTCCCCGCGACCGGGCTTCGTCACTCCGGCACCGCGCTTCGCTCCGCCTCGACTCCAGGCTTGCTGGACGGGCCAGCCCGCGCGGCTGCGCCACGCTGACCGCAACTGCCTTCCAGCGCCGTCGTCTCACCATGCTGCTCGGCATCCTTGATGCCCTGGCGGCGGACGGAGAGGCGATCACCATGCATCGGATCGCGAGCATGCTGGTCTATCCACGCCTGTCCCTGCCGCGCGGCAGCGCCTGGAAATCGAGCAATGAGCGACGCCGGACCCGGCGGCTTGTCGATGAGGCTATCGCCCTTCGCGATGGCGGTTACCGCGATCTCTTCTGGCTGGGAGCCGGTGACGGTGACGATCGAGGCGCTGCGCCCACCGGTGGGGGGACAAAAGCAGAGCGCGCGAAATAGCCCCTCCTGCCACGACCCTGTGCTGCGCCAGTCTTCTCCCAGCCAATCCGCGCTGCCCTGCGCTCAGCGCGGTCCCCAAGGAGAACACTTATGCAGCATTTCGCGCCCGTGCTCACGCCCCGCTTCCTGCGCACCCCCGAGGCTGCGACGCATCTGGGCCTCTCGCCGCGTACGCTGGAGAAGCATCGCTGCTACGGGACGGGTCCCGTCTTTCGGAGGCTGGGCGGGCGCGTCGTCTATGCGATCGAGGAACTGGAAGCCTGGGCGGCCCAGGGCAGCCGCCGCTCGACCTCGGACCCGGGAACCGGAACGACCCAGCCGGCACGGCCCGGGCGCGGTGAGCCGCGCGACGGCAAGACCAGCCGGCGTTGAGACGATGGTGTCGAACGCCATGCGAGGGCCTCAGGCCAACGAGCGTCGTCAACTCGATCTCTTCACCTCCATGCCAGGACCATGGGCGCCGCGCGATGCGCAGGACCTCATGTCCTGGCCCTTCTTCAGTCTCGCCAAATCCCGCCGCGTCGCTCCGATCGACTTCCGCATGGGCCATGTCTGGATCTCGGTCGAGGCTGTGCCGGAGCACGGCATGGCCACGATCTGGGACGCCGATGTCCTCATCTGGGCTGCCAGCCAGATCGTCGAGGCACTCGATGCCGGGCGCAAGCCCTCGCGGTTGATGGCCACGACCCCCCACGAAATCCTGACGTTCATCGGTCGAGGCAAAGGCAAGGCGCATTACGACCGCCTCAAATCAGCGCTTGATCGCCTTCAATCGACCAGCGTGGCGACCTCGATCCGCCTTCCCGAGGGGCGACGGCGGCACCGCTTTTCCTGGATCAACGAATGGCGCGAGACAAGCGGGAGCGACGGGCGGGTGCACGGCATCGAGCTCATTCTGCCCGACTGGTTCTATGCCGGTGTGCTGGATCGCGCCCTCGTTCTCACCATCGATCGGGCCTATTTTTCCCTCACCGGAGGGCTCGAACGCTGGCTCTATCGCATGGTGCGCAAGCATGGCGGGCACCAGCGCGGCGGGTGAACGGAGGGCTGCTTCGGATGGTTACGATTTTGGCGGTGAAGGACCGCTTTGCCAGCGGGTTCGCACATATTCCATCCGCGAGGTGAGAGGCGAGATGGTTCAGCGCAGTCGAAAAAAGGTTTGAAAACGGACATTGTATACGGGGAGACAGTGTGTATTATGCATGCAATACAGCGGTAAGCCCATTAGAAAGCCGACGGCCTCTGTTGTCGGGGCGTGATCTGTTTTCATGGAGCCTGAGAGATAGCTGGGATGGATCAAACTTCAGGCTCACAATGCGGAGTTACGGACCGTGCGCTCTTCGCCACCGCGATTGTCGTCATGCTGCTGCATGCGGCAATGGGCTCGCGCTATGATCTTTTCCGTGACGAACTCTATTTCATCGTGTGCGGTCAGCATCCGGCCTTCGGCTATGCCGATCAGCCGCCACTGGTGCCGCTGCTCGCCGCCAGCTTCTACAAGCTCGGGCTGGGGGCCTTTGGCGTTCGCCTCCCGGTCGCCATGTCGGCTGGCGCGATGGTCGTTCTGGCAGCGCGTTTCTCGCGAATGCTCGATGCAAGCCGCTTGGCCATTGTCCTTGCCGTCATTGCGGTTTGCATTGCCCCGATGCTACTCGGTCTGGGTGCGGTGCTGAGCACCACCTCCTTCGATCCGCTAGCCTGGACCATGATCGCCTATTGCCTCGTGCGGGCTATAAGGCGTGGCGAGGACCGGTTCCTGATCGTGGCCGGGCTGGTTGCGGGCGTCGATCTGGAGATCAAATATGCCGTCCCGTTCTGGGCGGCGGGGCTGGCCATTGGCCTGCTGGCGATGCAGCAACGGCGGGTTTTACTGCGCCCCGCCCTGTGGCTGGGGTTGGGGTTGGCGGCGTTGATTGCCCTCCCGTCCTTCCTTTGGCAATGGATGCATGGGTTGCCGTTCCTCGAACTGATGGCGGCCGCAAGGGACAAGAACGTCGACACGCCGCTCGGTTCTTTCCTGCTCAATCAGATCCACGTGATGAACCCTGTTTTAGCGCCCATCTGGTTTGCGGGTCTGATCGGGCCGTTCCTTGTCGAGAAACTGAGGGATCTGCGCTTTCTGCCGATCGCCTGCATAGCGGTGTTGGTTTTGACCCGTCTGGGGCACGGCAAGGATTATTATCTCGCGGCCTGCTATCCGACCCTCTTCGTGCTCGGTGCCGTCACCATCGGGGAATGGGCCGCAGCGCGGCGTCCGCGAATGATGGCAAAGATCGGGGCAGGCGCGGCGATCGCCGTTTCGCTGGCAATGTCGCCCCTTGCCCTACCGGTGCTGCCGCCGCCCCTGCTGGTCGCCTATATCACGCGGCTGGGTATCGCGCCCCAGCAGCAAGAGCGCAGCTTTCGCGGGACCGTCTTGCCCCAGTTGTTCGCCGATCAACTTGGCTGGCATAATTTCTCCGGGCAAGTGATGGCCGCATGGCAGCGCATACCCGAGAGCCAGCGCCGCCGCACCGGGGTTAAGGTCGATAATTACGGCGAGGCAGCCTCCCTGGATCTCTATGCGGGGCCACTTGGCCTGCCGCCCGTGCTGAGCGGCCATAACCAGTATTTCCTGTGGGGTTTGCGCGGGCAAAATCCGGTTGATCTGCTGGTCGTGCAAAACCATGTGGAGAGGTTGCGGCCCTATTGCCGGGATACGCAGGTACTGGGTCAGACCTGGTCACCCTACGCAATGGCGTCGGAGAACGGCAAGGTGATTGCATGGTGCCGGGGGCTGCGCACTCCGCTGGGCGTACTTTGGCCTGAGATCAAGAATTACAGTTAAGAGTCGCCCCCGACGCGTGGAGAAAGCATGAACGGGTTCATAGGAATTCTGGGCGTTGTGGCTCTGCTGCTCGTCGTGGGCAGCATCATAGGGTTTTGGCAACGTGATCGTTTCGTTCCGGGATGGTTGATTGTGGCCGCAACTCTGGTGGTGCTCAACGATGCCATGCTGACGCGGGTCTATGGACTCGTGCCACGTATGCTGCCGACGCTGGCGTGGAACTGGCAAGGCAAGGTGATGGCGCTGGCCGTGACGATGGCGATCGCCGGGCTCCCCGCTTTCGGCTGGTATCGATCCGGACTGACATTACACCAAGCCCGCAGCAGTCTGGTAAGCTGCCTGCCGTTGGCGCTGCTTTACTGCCTCTTCTTCGCAGTGCTGGCGTATCTTTTCCCCGCCGGTCCTGCCGATCGCGAGACCATCGCTTTTCAATTGACCATGCCCGGTCTGGAAGAGGAGTCGTTTTATCGTGGTATTCTGCTCTTTGCTCTCGACCAGGCGTTCCTTGCCAGGTGGCGATTCCTGGGCGTCGATTGGGGGTGGGGCACGGTCCTCTCATGCGCCCTTTTCGGGCTTGCCCATGCCTTCGGCTATTCGGGAGAAGCGTTTTCATTCGACCCGCTGACGATGACTATGACGGCATTCCCCGCCTTCATTGCCGTCTGGCTTCGTTTGCGCACCGGAAGCGTGCTTCTGCCGGTCGTGCTTCACAATTTCGGCAATTCGATCTCGCTGTTCACGTAACGCTACCACCCCAAAGAGTTTGTCCGAAGCCGATCTGGAAGTATCCGATCTCGGTAGCCGTCGCGTAGCTGGCCCTCTCAAGCGCCTATCATACCCTAATGATGGGCTTGGTGGTGGCCCCCCTTTTATCCCATCGGGCTTTCGCGTCATCGCCAACATTTGATTGCTGCCTGTACGCAGGAACCGTCCTTCCTGCGCCTTACAAAAGATGATGAACCAGCGACCGCTTTAGATACCCCAGCCAAAGGCCCGGAACGTCCGGAATGTTGGCGAGTCCCGCCATCTTCACCACCCTGTCTTGTCGCTACCAGCGCGACCTTGCGCCGCGTGGCAAGGCATCGAGTGCGTCGGCATTGCGCCGTGCCCAGTCATAGAGCAGTTCAATGGGCTCAATGAAGCGCAGGCCGAGCGGAGTCAGCTCATACTCTACGGCGGGCGGGATGGTGCCATGGACATGACGGATCACCAGTTCCCGCTCTTCCATGTCGCGCAGCGTCTGGGTCAGCATCTTCTTCGAAATGTCAGGCAGGGATCGCAGCAGCACACCGGTTCGTGCCCGGCCGCCATGGCGCACGTGCAGCGTGTGAAGGATCATGCTCAGCCATTTGGTGCCGAACAGATCCAGCGTGCGGCGTGGGGCGCAATCTTCGCGCCATTCTTCCTCTGGTGTGCCTGGTTTCACGATGCTGCCTTCATGGTGGGTGGGCACCCTGGGGTGTCTATGTCCCTGTTTGGTGCCTTCTAGCGCTGCACGATCGCCACGCCTAGGTAGTCTATGAATTCCTAGGGAGACGGTGATGGGCAAGACAGCACTGGTGGTCGGAACAAGCGGTATCGTGGGCGGCGCGACCGCACATCTGCTGGTCGAACAAGGATGGTCGGTGCTGGGTCTGGCGCGCAATCCTGCCGCGCAGGGGGGCGTCACCCCCATTGCGGCGGATCTGCAGGACTTTGCCGGTCTGGCCGCGGCGCTGGCCGGGTGCAAGCCTGATGCCGTCTTCATCGCCACTTGGTCGCGCCAAGCGAACGAGGCGGAAAACATCCGCGTCAACGCTGCGATGGTGCGCAATCTGCTGGATGCCCTGCGCCCTGCGGGAAATGTACGCCATGTCGCATTGGTGACGGGTCTCAAGCACTATCTCGGGCCTTTCGAAGCCTATGGCAAAGGTGTGCTGCCGCAAACGCCGTTCCGCGAGGAGCAGGGGCGGCTTGAGGTCGACAATTTCTATTATGCGCAGGAGGATGAGGTCTTTGCCGCAGCCGCCCGCGACGGTTTCGGTTGGAGCGTGCACCGTCCGCACACTGTCATCGGCAAGGCGGTGGGCAATGCCATGAATATGGGCACCACGCTCGCCACCTATGCCACTTTGTGCCGGGAAACAGGGCGGCCGTTCCGCTTTCCCGGTTCGGCGGCGCAGTGGCATGGGCTGACCGACATGACCGATGCCCGCCTGCTGGCTCGGCACTTGCTATGGGCGACGCAGACGGCTGCCGCGCGCGATCAGGCCTTTAATGTCGTCAATGGCGATGTCTTTCGCTGGAGTTGGATGTGGGGGCGGATCGCCGACTGGTTTGGTCTGACGCCAGCGCCCTTCGACGGCACGGTGAGCCCGCTGGAGGTGCAGATGGCACAGGATGTTCCTGTGTGGCGGGCCATTGCCGCGCGCGAAGGGCTGGTCGAGGGGGACCTGTCGCGGTTGGCCAGCCCATGGCACACTGATGCTGATCTGGGCCGCCCGATCGAGGTCGTCACCGACATGGGCAAGAGCCGCAAGCTTGGCTTCACTGCCTATCAAGCGACGGATGAGGCGTTTTTCGATTTGTTCGCGCAGTTGCGAACCGATCGACTGATTCCATGAAATTGGGCAGAGTGCTCCGGTTTTTTTGAGCGCCTTGGCGCATGAATAAACGACTGCTTCTGACAAGCGTACATGAACGCCTAAACGTTGGCTCTGTTAGCGCGAATTGCCGCTGATCTGGCAATTCGCGCCGGAAGAATCAGGCTCTCTGAGCCCAGAGCACAGCATCCGCCCCTGCGGGAAGGCGCATCGGGCAGGTTGGATCGGTGGCGGCGCGTCATACGGCCTCGGCCACATCCAGGGCCTGTGTCACCGGTTCGGTCGATTCCTGCCAGTTTGCGAAGACACTCACGGCGTGATCGGCATAGGCCGGCGGAAACTCCATGCCCATGCGTGTGCGGGCATTGGTGCCAAAGGCGGTGTCAGGTGCGCGGCCCGGCAGAACCAGTTGTGCGCGGATGCCAAACGGCTTCAACTCCAGCGCCACCGATTCGGTAAAGGCGTTCACTGCGGCCTTGCTGGCCGTGTAGACCGAGAGCAGCGGCAGCGACACGATCGTCACGGTCGAGGTGACGTTGACGATCACCCCCGCGCCGCGCTCGCGCATTTGGGGCAGCACGGCTTTGGTCATGGCGATGGTGCCCAGCGTGTTGGTCTCGAAGACGTCGCGAGCCATCTCCATCGTCACGCCTTCCACCGCGTTGAGCAGGCCTACACCCGCATTATTGACCAGCACGTCGATGGGGCCAGTCGCAGCGAACGCGGCGGCAATGCTATCGGCGTCGGTCACATCGAGCGGCAGGATCGTCAGTCGGCCCGAGGCGGGCAGCAGGGTGGCGTCGGGCTGGCGCATCGTGGCGACGACTTGCCAGCCGCGTTCGAGGAACAGTTGCGCGGTGGCGAGACCAAAGCCGGACGAGCAGCCGGTGATGAGAGCGGTGTTCATGAGAATAGCTCCTGTTTGGGGGGCTTTCTTCAAATAGGCGACGCATGCCGGACGTTCTATGGCTCAAAATCTGCCATTCTTCAGCGAAAGTCCGAATGACCGATCCCTTGGCCCATGTCGTCAGCCTGCTCGCGCCCGATGCCGGCTTTTCCAAGCTGGTGACCGGTGCTGGCGCGTGGCGGGTGCGTCGGTCTGAGGAGGCGCGGCCCTTCTACGCTGCTATCCTTGAGGGTTCATGCCATCTTACACTCGGCGCCGGGCCGCCCACTCTGCTCGAACAGGGGGATTTCATTCTGGTCCCGGCAGCCTGCGATTTCGCCACCTCCAGTTTGGAGCCGCCCGCGCCCGGCGCGCCGCTGCTGCACGCCGAGGTCGGGCCGGGCGCCTTCTGGCTGGGTCCGCGCGAGGCGGAGCCCAACGTTCGGATGCTGGTCGGGCACAGCAGCTTCGGCTCGGACGATGCGGCGCTGCTGGTCTCGCTCCTGCCGGGCCTGGTGCACATCCGGGGCAATGGCCGACTGACGCGGCTGGTCGAGCTGCTCAACGAGGAAACCCATGCGCGGCGGCCTGGGCGCGATGTCGTCCTGCGCCATCTGCTCGAAGTGCTCATGATCGAGGCCCTGCGCTCCACCAGCGGCCCAGCGGCGCCTCCCGGTCTTTTGCGGGGCCTTGCCGACGAAAGGATCGCGCAGGCCCTGCGGCAGATGCATGACGATCCGGCGCGAGCGTGGACGGTGGCCGAACTCGCGAAAGAAACGGCGCTTTCCCGTTCGACGTTCTTCGATCGTTTCCGCCGCGAGGTGGGCTTGGCGCCGATGGATTATCTGGCTGGTTGGCGGATGGCGCTCGCCCGCGACCTGCTGCGGCAGGGAAAGGTGGCTCTGGGGCAGGTCGCGCAGCGTGTCGGCTATGGTTCGGCCAGCAGTTTCAGCGTGGCCTTTGCGCGGCATGTCGGCACACCGCCGATGGCCTATGCCCGCCGGCACCGCTCGGTGGCCTGCTGACATCGGCTGATTAACTGCATCGAGTCTCGCGGAGGGCCCAACACTTTTGCCGTTGATGAATGAAAGGGCGCTTTCGGCGGGCGCGACAGAGCCCTTGTAAGTCGGCTTTGTTAGCAGAAGCGGTCGACCCCTGTCCGTTACGACCTTGGCCAAGACGCCACTTGCAGCACCGCTATAGGATGATAACCGGCTCTGCCGATGCCTCCATCGCTTCGACATTGCTCAGAACACGCTGCAAGAGCGATATCAGCATGGTTACGTCTTCGGTTGACATGCCTTTGGTCATCTCCGTGTTTCCCTGCTGAAGCACAGCCCGGCCCGCAGGCAGCCTTTCCTTTGCCTTGTCGGTCAAGGAAATCAGGGAGGAGCGTCGATCTCTGGGATCGGGTGTTCTCATGACAAGGCCGTCTCGCTCCATGCGTGTCAGGAGCTGAGCCATGCTCGGCTGTTCGACCTTGGCCCACCGGGCCAGTTCGGTCTGCGAAAGCTGCGCGCCGTCCTTTAGAGCTGTGAGAACGGGAAGCTGGGCCGTCGCAAAGCCCAGACCGCGCAGGCGCGCATCACCAACGCGGGTAAGGGTGCGCGAGATCCGACTGAAGTAATGGCCTGGATTGGCGAGCGGATCCCAATCGTCACCGGACATTGCATAGGCTCCTATGTTTAATTATATAGGAGCCTATGTATAGGGCGAGTCGGAGGCTGTGACAATGGATCGGATTGCAATCGTCGGCGGCGGACCGGGCGGATTGATGCTGGCCCGGATGCTGCAACTGCGCGGCATCAGGCCGGTCGTCTTCGAAAGGGATGCCCATGCCGATGAGCGGCCGCAGGGCGGATCGCTGGACCTGCATGATGACACCGGCCAGCTTGCGATCCGCCGCGCAGGGCTGGAGCGCGAATTCGCCGCAGCCGCGCGACCGGAAGATCAGGGCGACCGCCTCTATGACGCTGACGGGCATCTGCTCTTCGATCATGATGGCAGCGGGCATAACCGGCCCGAGATCGACCGTACGGCCTTGCGCAAAATCCTGATAGATGCGCTTTTGCCTGGTAGCATCCGCTGGAATTGCCACATAACCGGGATCGAGCCCGACGGCGCAGGTTATGGGATCGAAGGCGAGGGCTGGCGCGAGACGTTCGATCTGGTGGTCGGAGCGGATGGCGCGTGGTCGCGTGTCCGGTCCCTGCTTAGCGATGCGCGGCCTGCCTATGAAGGGGTGGCCTTTGCCGAGCTGGGCTTTGACACATCGCGCCATCCGGCGATCGATGCGCTGACCGGCAGCGGCAAGATGTTTGCGGTGGGGAGCAACCGTGCCTTGATCACGCAGCGCAATGGGCAGGGTCATATTCGCGGCTATGCCGGTGTCCGGGCACCGGAAGACATTGCGGAGGCTTGGCGTCATATGTCGACGGATGCACTGCGCGCAGCCTTGTGTGATGTATTTTCCGATTGGGCGCCCGCGCTCAGGCACGTGGTGGAAGCTGGCGAGATCATCGGTGCCCGCCCGCTCTATGCCTTGCCCATCGGACATTGCTGGCAGAGCCGTCGTGGGCTGACGCTGCTGGGAGATGCGGCGCATCTCATGTCGCCCTTTGCCGGGCAAGGGGTGAATCTGGCGCTTGCCGACGCTGTCGATTTGGCCGATGCGATTGTCGAGGAGCAGGGTTGGCCCTCAGTCGCTGCCTATGAGAGCAAGATGACCGAGCGCGCACAGGAAGCTGCAAAAGCATCGGCACAGGGATTGCTGTCCGTGTTTAGCCCGGATGGGGCTTTGCCTGTCGTTGAGCATTACGAGCAGCGCATGAGGCAGTCTTTGCAAGTTTGAACGAACGCCCGCTTCCCAAGCGCAGGCCCGAGTCCTTGTATGGCGGCTTGGTCAGCGCCCTGCGACGGGCGGGACGGGACTTGAAACGGCAGGTCTCGACCAGTATAGGCCGTTCCGACTTGGAGCTGGGAACGGCGGCTCATGGTGGAAACCTGCCGTTCTCCGCCATCCGGGTTACTGGTTGGGCCTCGTTTACAGAGTCGCCGTTCGATGCTCAAGCCGACAGAGCCGTCCTTCCAACGCAAAGATCGGGGCGTCAAAAGCGGCTTATTGTTCAAAAAATCTGCGATGGCTCTAAAAATCAGGGTGTTAAGACACACCTGGTAACCGCCTTTGACAAGGCCCCCGTGAAGTGAAAGGGCGGCGGCCCATCCCGCCTGTTGGGCCGCCGTCACCGTGCCTAGTTTGACAAGCAGACTTTCGGCTTACCTGGCCCATACGATACACAGAGCCCCTGTTGCCGGGTGGCGGTCTCGGTTGGATCGGATTGCGCAGTTCGGTCGATTATCCAGGCAGGATCGACGTCATTGCTTGACGACGCTGTCCGCACATCATTGACGTTACTTTGGGCATTATTGGCGGCCGTGTTCTGGCTGATCGTGCGCGATGCCGCATCGCTCGCGGCCGGATTGACCGTCAGCGCGACGGCATTGGCGGGCGCCTGCACGAACACATAATTGCCCGCGCTCAGGCCGCCTCCCACAATCCCGTAGAGCCCAGGCGCCGATTGCGCTGTGGCAGTGCTGCTAAAGCTCAGCGTACCGGTCGTGGCGCTGGCCAGCGTGTCCTTGAGCAGAAAGCCGGTCACGCTCCCGGAAAAGACCGGATTGGCGGTGTTGGCAAGGCGGCTGACCGGATCGGCGACATAGGTCAGCGTCGCCGGCGTTACGACGAAATTCGTCCCCGTATAGGTGACCGTATAATTGCTGCCCGCCGAAAGGCTGCCCTGGTTGATGGCGTAGGTTCCGACATTGGAGCCCTGAATGGCGCTCGTCGCCAGGGTGCCGGAGATGCTGTCGCCGCTGATCAGGCCGCTCTGGGTGTAAAGCAGCACCGGCATCGCCGCGCCATAGACACCGGTTTGCCCGCTGCCCGCCGTGATGGTCATTGCGGCACGGTTGACGGTGTAATTGCCAGTCAATCCGGCAAAGCTGTAATTGGCCGCATCAGCCCCGCCGATAGTCGAGACGGTCTGGATGCCGCTGTAGCTGCCCGCATTGAGATGGCCGCTGCTGCTGGTGTTGCCGATGGTGGCGATGGCCACCGCACCTGCCGTGACGGCATCCCCTGCCACCAGATTGCTGAAGCTGGCCGCGCCGGGGGCCAGCGCTCCCCCATAGGTCGAGGCGCCGGGCGTGATCGTGCCGGTGAGGGCGAGCTGGTTGACAGTGTAATTGCCAGACAGGCCGGTAAAGCTGTAATTGGCGGCATCGGCGCCGCTGATGGCGGTAACGCTCTGGATGCCGGTGTAGATGCCGGCCTTCAGATTGCCGCTGCTGCTCAGATTGCCTGAAGTCGCCAGTGTCACAGTGCCGGGTGTCACGACATCCCCGGCGACCACATTGCTGAAGCTGGCCGCGCCAGGCGCCAGGGCAGAGCCATAGGTCGAGGAGCCCGGCGCGATCATACCGCTCAGGGCCAGCTGGCTCACGGTATAATTGCCGGTGAGCCCCGCGAAGCTGTAGTTGGCGGCATCCGCACCGCTGATGGTGGTGACGCTCTGGATGCCAGTGTAGCTTCCCGCCTGGAGGTTGCCGCTGCCACTGGTGCTGCCGGCGGTGGCAATGGTCACCGCGCCTGCGGAGACCGCGTCACCCGCCACCAGATTGGCGAAGCTGACCGTACCTGGAGTGAGCGCGGAGCCATAGGTCGATGAGGCCGAGGCGATCGATCCGTTCAGCGCCAGCTGGTTGACGGTGTAGTCGCCGGTCAGCCCGGCAAAGCTGTAATTGGCGGCATCGGCGCCAGTGATCGTCGAAACGCTCTGGATGCCAGTGTAGTTGCCCGCCTTGAGGTTGCCGCTGCCGCTGGTGTTGCCATGTGTCGCGATGGATACGCTGCCTGCGGTGACGGCATCACCGGCCACCAGATTGGCGAAGCTGACCGCACCCGGCGTCAACGCCGAGCCATAGGTCGAGGAACCGGCTCCCAGCGTGCCGCTCAACGCCAGCTGGTTGACGGTATAGTCGCCCGTCAGCCCGGCAAAGCTGTAATTGCCCGCATCTGCACCACCGATGGTGGAGACGCTCTCGATACCGCCATAGGTGCCCGCCTTGAGGTGGCCGCTGTTGCTGGTGTTCCCGCCTGTCGCGATGGACACCGCGCCGGGTGTCACGTTATCGCCAGCGACAACATTGCCGAAGCTGGCCGCGCCCGGTGTCAGCGCCGAACCATAGGTGGAGGAACCGGCGCCGATGGTGCCGGAGAGCGCAAGCTGGCTGACGGTGTAATTGCCCGTCAGGCCGGCAAAGCTGTAGTTGGCGGCATCGGTGCCGCTGATACCGGAAACACTTTGGATGCCCGTGTAGCTGCCTGCCTTGAGGTTGCCGCTGCTGCTCAGGTTGCCGGCGGTTGCGATGGTGACCGCTCCGGCATTCACCGCATCGCCCGCGATCACATTGTCGAAACTGGCCGCCCCCGGGGTCAGGGCCGAGCCATAGACGCTGGAGCCCGCGCCGATGGCGCCGCTGAGCGGCAGCTGGCTCACCGTGTAATTGCCCGTGAGACCGGCAAAGCTGTAATTGGCAGCGTCCGCGCCGCTGATGGCGGAAACGCTCTGGATACCGGTGTAGCTGCCGGCCTTGAGGTTGCCGCTGCTGCTCAGGTTGCCGGCGGTTGCGATGGTGACCGCCCCCCCGGTCACCGCGTCACCGGCGACCAGATTGCTGAAGCTGACCGTCCCCGGTATCAGCGCCGACCCATAGGTCGAAGCGCCGGTGGACAATGTGCCGGTCAATGCAAGCGGGGTGACGGTGTAATTTCCTGTCAGCCCGGTAAAGCTGTAGTTGGCGGCATCCGCGCCGCTGATCGAGGAAATGCTCACGATCCCGGAATAGCTGCCCACCTTGAGGTGGCCGCTGCTGCTGGTATTTCCGGTGGTGGTGATCGTGGCGGAGCCGGCCGTCACGACATCGCCCGCGACAAGATTGCTGAAGCTTGGCGTGCCGGGCGTCAGCGCGGCCCCATAGACCGTTGAGCCGTCAGCCAGCGTGCCGCTCAATGCGAGTTGGTTGACGGTATAGTTGCCGGTGATGCCGGTGAAGCTGTAGTTGCCCGCATCTGCGCCACTGATGGCGGACAGGCTCTCGATCCCGGTGTAGCTGCCTGCCTTGAGATGGCCGCTGGTGCTCAGATTGCCGGTGGTGGCAACCGTGACCGTGCCGGGGGAAACGGTATCGCCCAGGATCACATTGCTGAAGCTGGCAGCGCCCGGCGCCAGCGCGGTGCCATAGGTGGAAGACCCGGCGCCCAGCGTGCCACTCAGGGCCAGCTGGTTGACGGTGTAATTGCCTGTCAGCCCGGTAAAGCTGTAATTGGCGGCATCCGCCCCGCTGATGGCGGAGATGCTCTGGATGCCGGTGTAGCTGCCTGCCTTGAGATTGCCGCTGCCGCTGGTGTGGCCGGTGGTGGCGATGGTCACCGCGCCGGCATTCACCACATCGCTCCCGACCACATTGCTGAAGCTGGCCGCTCCGGGCGCCAGTGCGGAACCATAGGTGGAGGACCCGGCGCCCAGCGTTCCGGTCAGCGCCAACTGGCCGACGGTGTAATTGCCGGTCAATCCCGCAAAGCTGTAGTTGGCGGCATCCGCGCCGCTGATGGAGGAGACGCTCTGGATGCCGGTGTAGCTGCCCGCCCTGAGGTTGCCGCTGGTGCTGGTGTTGCCACTGGTCGCGATGGTCACGCTTCCGGCGGTGACGGCATCGCCTGACACCAGATTGGTGAAGGTAACCGAGCCGGGAGACAGCACCGACCCATAGGTGGATGATCCATCAGACAATGTACCGGTGAGGGCCCGCGCGGTGACGGTATAATTCCCCGTAATCCCGGTGAAGGTGTAATTGCCGGCATCCGCACCGGTCAGGCCCGAAATGCTCTGGATGCCGGTGTAGCTGCCCACCTTGAGATTGCCGCTGGTACTGGTGTTGCCGCTGATGGCCACTGTGACCGTCGGGGTGACATTGCCGGCACCGCTCACGAGATTGGTAAAGTTGACAGAACCGGGCGTCAGAACAGAGCCATAGGCTGAGCTGCCCGTGGCGATACTGCCAGTCAGCGCCAGCTTGCCGACGGTCAGCGGAGCGACGGTGTTGCCGGAACTGGCAATCGAATAATTGGCGGCTGCCGAGCCGGTCAGCGCCGAAACGCCCTGATAGTAGACGCCTGCTGCCAGTGTGGGAGACAGCGTGACCAGGCCCGAGAGAACACCGTTCACATAGCTGGTGTAAAGGCTGACCGTCCCGCTGACATTGGCGGGATTGCCTGACAGGGTCGCAGCGCTCAGCGTGGCTTGTGTGCCGAAGGTGCTGAAGGCGGCGCTGGTGGAGTAGGTCAGCGGGGTGGTCATGACCGGTGTCACGAAGAGCTGGGGATAGCTGCCGCTGCTTGCGGTCCAGACGGTGGAGGAAAAGCCGCTTGGCAGCGTTCCGTTCTGGAGCTGGGCCGTGGTTAGTCCGATACCAGCACTTCCTTGGCCCGACGAGGACATTTGCGATGAAGTGACATCCCAGTAGCCATTGGTGACTGTCCCTGGCGAAGCATTTTCACCGACCAGCCCGCCCACATAGGTACCCGCGCCGCCAATGATCCTGCCAGTGGCATAGACATTGCTGACAGTGCCACCGTTATAGCCGAGCAGGCCGCCCGTGTCAGAGCCATTCCCCAGGCCGTTGCTCGCGCCGCCTTGTCCAGCAGCGCCCTGCACGGAGCCGGTTGCATAGGCATTTGTGATGACCCCTAATTGTCCGGGATAACCATCATTATAGCCGACCAATCCACCGGCATAACTGCCCAAAGCAGTGCTTGTGACGGTACCTGAAGATCGGGCTCCAGTTATCGTGCCCCAATTGTATCCGGCCAGCCCACCGATCAACACATTGGTCTGATTGCTCGATACATTGACAGAGGACCAAACGTTCGAGAGTTGACCCTGATTCTGACCGGCTAGCCCACCGACAGTCGAATTCTGGACCAGATTGTTAACGATACTCCCGCCAACAAGGCCAAGGTTGGCAATCGAAGCTACTGAATTAAAAGCGGATTGGTCGCCGACTTGCCCGAACAGGCCGGTCAGATATTCGTTCGGGTTGGTTACATTAATCGTCAGATTCTTGATGACATTGTTCAAACCATTAAATTTTCCTGTGAAAAAATCGTTTGCCCCCACATATGGCGCAATCGGACTCTGTGTGTAAGTCGTCCCGCCCATGTCGATGGTCTGGGCAAGCGCGTAATTGCCGGAAAGGCCATTATTGATGTTCAACAGGTCGGCCACGGTGTGAATCAGCGTGTAACTGGTGCCATTGATCGTCAGCGCCGCGCTGCTGCCAAGCAACTGCACATTGCCGGCGCTGTTGAAGGTCAACGCTCCACCACTGCTGGAGCCGTTTACGTTGTTGTTGGTGTTCAGGATCAACCCGCCATTGCCGCTGGCCGTGACCGCCGCATTGAAGATCACGCTGTGGAAGGCATCGAGTGTCAGCGTGTTGGCAGAACTCCAGCTGATCGCGGTGTTGACGTTGATATCGCCAAGCCCGGCGGAGGTGTTGCCGGGGCCGGTGGCCCCCGAGTTTGTCGTCTGCAGCGACACATTGCTGTTGGCCAGATTGCCGGCAATCGTGCTAGCAGCTGCCGCATCCACAGTGAGATCGGTGGGGTCGACCAGCCATGTTCCGGTCTGGCCGCGAGCCGCGCTGGTATCGACATGAATACCGGTAAAATCGACGCTGTTGCCTGAGGTTTCGACAAAACCGCCATTGCCGCCCGTGCCCAGAGCGCGAGCGGTCAGCGTGCCATTGGCGGTGACCGAGTTGCCCAGCACCATGATGTGGCCCGCATCGCCGCTGGTGCTGTCGACATTGATCGTGCCGCTCAGCAGCACATTGCCGCTCTCGCCCGAGACATTGCGGGCATTGATGCTGCCGGGCAGGTTGACGATGTTGCGCACCGCATCGCGCGCCTGGGCACCCGTCAGCGCGGCTGCGGCGCCATTGGTGGTCAGGGCGGCATCGGTCGGCAGGGCCACCTGCAGGAAACTGTCTCCATTCAGGTCAAGCGTCGCGATGGTGCCCGCGCCGATCACCACCTGCCCGGCGGGCGCCAGGATCAGCCCGGTGTTGCTGACGCTGCCGCCCAGCAGGCCGACATAGCCGCCGGTCTTTGTGGTGATCGTTCCGGCATTGCTGATCGTGCCGCCCGTGCCGCCAAAGGCTCCCTTGCCGGCCAGAAAATCGGCGTCCGCGATACCGAGGCTGGAGGCGACGAAGCCGCGCCCGACACTGACCACGCCCGATTTGGTGATCTGGATGCCGTTGGGGTTGATCAGATAGACGCTGCCATTGGCGCTGATCTGGCCCGCGATGGTCGAGGCGGTGCTGCCCGTCACGCGGTTCAGCGTGGCGCTGCCCGCGTCAGGCTGGTTGAACACCACGCCATGTCCGGCGGCCACATCGAAACTCTGCCAGTTGATGATCGCCTTGGCGCTCGACTGGTTGATGGTCAGGGTTGCGCCATTGGGCAGGCCGATCTGTGCCTGACCCGAAGCGACCGTGCCGCCCACCGGCAGGGGGCCCTCGGCCCATGCCGGGCTGCCCGTCATCGCGGCCAGCAGGGCCAGGGCACTGGTGCCCGCGGCGAGATTGAAATGTTTGAAATGTTGCATCTGCCGCCCCCTCAATACCGAACCGTGAAGCTGAACGAGACCCGTGTCGGGTTCTGCGGCAGCGTTGTGCTGTGACCATGGCTGACCTCGACCATGGTGAAGCCGGTCAGGCCTGTGTCATAGGCCGCGACCAGTGCTCGCAGACCGCCGCCAAAGGCCCATGTGTTGATGTTTGCCGCTTCCAGAACGGTCGGGTCGCTGACATGGCCATAGCCCACCGCGCCAAAGGCATAGGGGGTGAGGAGGCCCCGGTTCTGTTGCCCCACCGGAATGGCGCGCGACAGTTCGGCGCGGCCTGTCACGCCGCTGTCGGCGTTGATCGAGCCTTGCGAAAAGCTGGAGAGGGCATCGTTGCCATCCAGCGAGAACTGGGCCGGGGCGGGCAGGGCCCTGGACAAGGAGGCCTGCCCGCGCGCGATGGTGGTCAGGCTGAAGCCTTCGCCCAATTGCGTGTCGCTGCGCCAGTGACCGCCCAGCTTGCTGAAATCGGGTCTTGCGCCCTGGCGCGTGAAGGGAATGTTGGTGGCGGCGACATCGCTCAGGCTGCGTGCTCCCAATCCGGCGATCCCTTGTGTGAATTGCGCGTCTGTGGCGATCACTGTGCTGGCCGCCAGCGACCGCGACCAGGTCAGGCCGATGTTGGCCATGCGCAGCCGGTCATGGTTGAGCGTCAGGCCGAAAGCCTTGGCGTCCTCGGTTTCGGCGAGCAGATCGAAGCTGGCGGACAGGCCAAGCCTTTCGCGGCGCGTGCGGATCAGGGGATAGGCGGCCCGGAAGGACAGGCGCTCGAAATGGCCGGTGATCTGAACGCCGCCCTGCGGCACGCGCGGATTGGTGTCGACCACCGTATATTCGGGGTTGAAGGTCAGCCCATTGTCGCCCAGCGCGAAGATGGCGCCCGCGCCCAGCACGCGGCGACGGGGATCGCCCCGGAACAGCGTGCCGATATCCGGGCCGGTCGTGGCCTGAACATAGAGCTGCTCGCCCAGACCCAGCACCGAGCTGAGCGCGAGCTGAACGGAAAGCGCCTGATTTTCATAGGCATAGCCAAGATCGTTTTCGAGGCTCAGCGAGGCCGAGACCGGGCGGTATTTGGCTTCAAGGATCAGGCGGGTGGCGCCCACCGCGCTGCCGCGGATCAGGGTGGTGCGCAGTTGCACCCCCGGCACGTCACCCGCGAGCAGCACGCGCCGCTCGATCTGCGCCAAAGTCAGGCCTCTGGCTCCGACCAGCCCGGCCACCCGTTTGCGGACCGCCGTGCGCACGCGGGCCGGAACGCTGCCGAGATCGACATCCTCAATATAGCCGTCGACGATCAGGAACCGCACATCCCCGCCATCGACAATGCGCTGCGGCGGCAAGGTCACTCGGGTGAGGACGTAGCCGGCGCGGGCATAGGCCGCCTCGATCCGGCTGGCGGCGGCGTAGATATCGGAGACTTTAACGCTATGCCCGGCCAGTTCGTCGGCCACTTGCCGGGTGAAGGCGGCAAACTCCGGGCGACCGCCTTCCACAAGCACCTGTCGCAGGGTTACGTTCAGCCTGTCCGCGCCCGGTGGGGCATCGGCCGTCGCGCGTTCGGGCAGGGCGATCGCGCCCGTCTCGTCGGGCTTAAGGGGGGCGAGACTTTCAGGTGCCACGCGGCTTGCCGAAGGCGCCGTCTGGGCGATGGCAGGCGATGCCGTAAGAAATGCAGCCGCGAACACGACAGACGCACGCCACACGGCGCGCGAATCGCGCGAGTTACATTTCTTCATTACCTGTGTGCCCCCAATTTAAAAAATGCGCTTCGGTAGCTTGATATCGACAGGCATGCCTTCGACATCACACCGCCTTGCCACCTAGCGCTCATTTAGAAATTTAGCATGCAGATATTTTTAGGTAAAATACCGCATGCATTTCAATGCCGACATTCACACGGTGAAAAATAAGCAGTGCTGAACATTATGGATATAATCAAACATTAAGATGAATATAAATCTAATGTCGGTTTCGAAAATGGAAATTTTAATGTCCAAATCCCGATTTGAACCGCCTTTAATTTTCCAGAGGATACCCTCTTTATGCTCGCTCAAACGCAAGATTAGTTCGATTGTCATCCGTCTGATATGGCTGTGCCCCAATAGACCGTGCCGATGTTGGGCTTTTAAAGCCGCGCCGCCCATTGGAAAGCCCATCACAGCGCCAATCCATGCCGGTGCGCGCGGCCGCTGAACTTATATCGGCTATCGCCTTCCAGGCATCTCAAGCTGCCCTTCCGGACCCCACGACAAATCTGGCTTGGCTGATCCCTACAAGGTTGGCGCGGGAACGACCGGGTTCAGGCGGATGCTGCCGTTCAGCAAGAATGCCCTCAATGACAGCAAAGTCCCACTTTTTGCCAATTCGCGATGCCCGTCCAACACCTTAACCTATGGCAAATTTCGACGGACGCCATTGGCGCGGTGAGCGGCAGCTATTGTTAGCGTATCCAGCCGGCCTGTCTGAGCGACGTGACGGCAGACCTCGCTACAGGGGCTTCCAGCCCGTTGTGCAATTTCAGCTTCATCGCGCGCGGTGTACCCTGCACTTCCACGACTGCCGCCCGGGCAACCCACCATGATCTGTGGGTGCGCAGCCCATCGATTCTGCCAAGCGCCGCGATCCCCTGGTTCAGCGGCATCAACACCAGTTGCGAGCCTTCCCGGCGATGCACGCGGATATAATGATCCTCCATCTGCAACGCGAGAACCTCACCGGAAAACGGCGAGATGGGCTCAACCGGCGTCAAAGATGACACATTAGCCGACGTGGCTGAAGCGATCCTATCGCGCAGGAGCAACCGGGCAAGCCCTATGGTCCATGCGCCGCCGATCAGTGCGGTCTGCCCATACCATGTCCAGAACGAGGGTGCATGGCTGCCCAGCATCGGCCAGAGCGCGAAGGCCAGCTTGCGCGAAAGCCAAGCCTCCGGAACACTGGCCAGCAGCGAGCCCGCAGCGATCATGCCCCACCGAAACCCGGAAGCCCCTTTCAGCCACGATCGAGAAGCAAGCAGCACGCCGGCATACAACGCCAACCCCAGCCAGGCCGTTGCCAGCCAATGGAGGAGGCGGGAAGGAAGCGCGCCGTTGAGATAGGTCCCGAACGGCCCCAGCGCCGCCAGCACGACGCTCAGCAGCGTGGTTGCAAGCAAGGCTAGCGGCAGGGGAGACAGGCGGGCGATCATGCTCCGCTTATAGGCCGATGGGATGCGCTTGCGAAGACCATTCGCCCACCCGCGAACCCGTTCGCCCATTCGCGAAACGGCCCTGTTCTGCGGGCCGTGCGTGCGAAAATGCATGGGAGATCAACAGGAGCTTGTCCCCTATGCGTTTGACTCTCGTCCTTGTAGCCGTTGTCGTGGCCAGCCTGCCGCCTCCGGCGCCTGGCGCATCACCGCCGCCCACCATCCAGCCTGGAGCCGGTTTTGAACATCTGACCACCCCGAATGGCGTCGAGGTTGGTATCTGGTTTCCTGCGCAAGGGCAGGTGGTGACCATGCCGCTTGGCCCCAATGTGCAGCAGGTCATCCCAAGCGCTGCCCTGCCTGAAGGGAAGCATGCTCTGGTGGTGATCTCCCATGGCACGGGTGGCGCCTATTCCGGCCATGCCGATACGGCGATCGCGCTTGCCAAAGCCGGTTTCATCGTGGCTGCGCTTACGCATCCGGGCGATAACTGGCGCGATCAGAGCCGCGTTGCCATGGTCGAGGATAGGCCCCGCGCGCTCTCGGCGCTGATCGACATGATGCTGACCATCTGGAAAGGGGCCAAGGCGGTGGATGCGGGGCACATCGCCGCTTTCGGCTTTTCCGCTGGCGGTTTTACCGTGATGGCGGCGGCGGGCGCCAGACCTGATCTCTCGACCATTGCACGGCATTGCGCCGATCATCCGACATGGTTTGACTGCCGCTTGTTGGCCAGCCATCCGCATGCCGAAAGGCCAGCCTGGTCCTGGCAGGGTGACCGGCGCATCAAGGCACTGGTGGTGGCTGCGCCCGCGCTGGGCTTTGCCTTTGATCGCGCGGGGCTAGCTAGCCTCAGCATGCCTATCCAGCTTTGGCGGGCCGATGAGGACGAGATCCTCCCCGCGCCTGATTATGCTGATGCCGTGCGCGCCGCCTTGCCCAGGGCGCCCGAGTTCCATGGCGTCCGCAAGGCGGGGCATTTCGATTTTCTGATGCCCTGCACATCGCGCGATGCTTTGCCCGAGATATGCAGCAGCAAGTTCGGCTTTGACCGAGCCGCATTTCACCGGGCTTTCAACGCCCGGATTGTCCGGTTTCTGACGAAGGCGCTGTATGAACGTAAGGCGGGTTCTGACAGCGCGGCTAGAGCATCTGAATGACCGCTCTTCAGCGCATGCAGCCACCACGGCCCTTTATCGCAAAGCGCAGACTGCCGCCTTGTCCGGGGCAAATTCGGGGCGGGAGCGGGCTGGGGCACGCCACTCAGCTGGTCAGTGCGGAGGTGACCGGTGGGTGTGGAGACGGGAAAGTCCACTCACGGCAAGCAAACAAGCTCAACTGTCTTTCATCCATCGGTAAACGGGCCACCGTTCGTGGGTAAGGTACGTTCTCTTGCAAGCAGATCATGGAAAATCTGATCACGGCATAAGATAGGGATCCGGAGCGTATTTCCTGTCGCGGCGTCAAAAGAAAAGGGGGGCGGAAAAGCCGTTTGCATTCAATCATCACAGCCACGATGCTACGACTGTTGTTGAGTGGCTCCGCCAGCGCGGCGCTGATCGGAGAATTTTATGATCCGTCATAGCTTTGGGCTGCTTTCTGCTCTGGCGCTTGCCGGATGTGCCATCGCGCCACCGCGCGTGCCCTATACGCCCGCTGACCTGGCTGAAGGCCAAGTGATCGACGGAGACCCTGTACGCTTCTGGGCCAAGGGCGACGATCAGGCCTATAGTGTATGGAGATCCAAGGTGCTGGCACAGCGTCAGGCCGCCTCGATGCCTTTGCCCAGCACGGTACTGGCTTTGTCGGGGGGATCAGACAAGGGGGCTTATTCTGCAGGGGTTCTCAACGCCTGGAGCAGGCAGGGCGGGCGGCCCAGCTTTGACATCGTTACAGGCGTATCGACCGGCAGCCTGATTGCGCCCTTTGCCTTTCTGGGTGAGCAGGAAGATGGCGAACTCAAAGCAATCTACACCGGGGTCAGCCGCAAGGACATTTATCATCAACGTATCCTCAGCGGCCTGTTTGGCGGCCCCAGCCTTATGTCGACCCGGCCGTTGCAGGCGCTGATCGCACGCCACATCACACCGGCTTTGCTCGACCGCATTGCAGCGCAGCATCGACGTGGCCGCAGGTTGCTGGTGATGACCACCAATCTGGACGCCGAACGCGGCGTTATCTGGGATATGGGAGCGATTGCTGCCAGTGATACATCCGATCGGATTTCGCTGTTCCGGCAAGTGTTGCTCGCCTCGGCCAGCATCCCCGGTGTTTTTCCCCCGGTGCTCATCCATGCCGATGCGCATGGTCATCGCTTTGCGGAAATGCATGTCGATGGAGGCACAGTGAGCGGCTTTTTCGTGCTCCCGCGCGCAATGTTGAGCGCCGCCGCCCAGTCCCCGCGCGTGAATGCAACGATTTATGTGTTTTATAACGGACGGCTCGAACCCGAGTTCGAACTGGTCAAGCCCAAAACCTTCGATGTCGTGGGGCGAGCCCTTGCAACCGTACTTGGCGAAAACGATCGTACCAGTTTGTATGACCTCAAGGCTTTTGCGCGGGAGGGATTGGGGACGGTGATCGTCTGTGCGATTGAGAAGAAGACCGCCCATGACGGAGCACCTCTGTTCGACACGAAGCATATGCGCGAGATGTACGCCTTGGGTGAGCAGCAGACAGCACCGGACGGATGCCTTGGGCGTCGGGCAGGCCCATGAACGACAATAAGCCGCGCCGATTTTGCTGGGGTGGCCAGTCCTGGAGCCCCGGATGAATTGAGGATTGTTTTTGACGCCCCTTTCATATGCTCTGCATGGCCGGTTTGCTGGCGCCAATCGTCTATAGGGTGTTTGGGTTGCCGGTAGCCCCCGAGACCACTGAGGCGCCCGATACGGATTTACCCAGCGTCGCGCCGCCGCCGCCCGATGTCGATATTCCCGACACCGCGCCGCCAGAGATCACCCAGGACCAGTCGAGCGGTCGACCGGGATCACGAAAATTGCAAGGCGCGCCTCGCCGATCTGCGGTAAAAGCCGTTCTCATGCTGGACCGACCGGCGCCCCGAGGTGAGGGGCCAGCCGTTCCAACATGAGGAGCGCAAGCGATTTCGACAACGCCCTCGTTGTCGTTCCCTGCTCAACCGTTAAATGGTCGTATTCGGTACGACCGCATGGCTGCCGGATTCCTCGGGCTTTATCTTGCCGCCAAACAGCATTTTCAGCTGCCCGATGAGAGAAACATCTGCCTCCCAAAGTTCGGCGTCCGAAATGTCGAAGCGCAGCAGGGCTAGTTTGGGATCGGCCTTGCCGCCTGGAAACCAGGCCTCAACCTGCCGCGACCAAAGCTTGTCGATCATGGCCGGATTGTTATCGACGGTCGCGGTGCCGGACAGGCTGGCGAAAAAGTCCTGCCCCTTGGCCACGAAGTTGACCGTAGCATCGCCGCCTTTGGCCAGGCGGTTGTCCTTGCCGATAAAGAACCAGAGCGTATCGACCTGATCCTTGTCCAATTGGGCTGTCAAAGGCTCGGAATGGCTTGAGCCATCACGAAGGCCGACCATGGTGAAGGGCCCGTTCTCGAGCTTTTCCCACAAATGCTCTTTCAGCTTGTGCGTATCTGTCGCCATAGTTCTCTCCTCGGGTTGCCATTCGGTAACGCCAGAGATCACCCCATGTTTCGTCGTAAGCTTTGCTGAGGAGGTACTGCGCACCAGAGATTGGCCTGGGCTGCTATTGCGTTTCACCCCGTCGGTTTTCTATCAGAGAGCAAAGAGGTGATGTTGCACCTCAGCTTTTCGCACTTACATCAGCAGATGCTTCGTCCCATTCCTGCGAAAACCCGCTCGGTTGTCCTCGTCTGCAGCAAATGCTCGAAAAAGCTGGGCGGCGGCTTCGGCAAGAAGGGCAGCAAGCCTCTGGCGAAGGAACTGCGCAAACTTGCTGGCGCCGGGAAAGGGCGAAAGTCAGCCCTCCTTGTCCTTGAAACCGCATGCCTGAAGCTTTGTCCAAAGGGCGCGGTTGTGGTGATGGACGCTGCGAAGCCTGAGAGTTGGCTCATCGTCCCGGCGCAAACCGACGTGCAAGCGGTCGCTGAAAAATTGGGCTGCCAAATACCTCTCGTGGGTAGGGGCCTGCCGCTTCACGAGAGCCAAACATTCTCGCCCTGAAAGTGACTTAGCTCCTCGCCGCCTCTTCACGGGTGATCGCAGTTGCGGGACCATTGGGGATGCTCGCCCGTTTGGAGTTCGCACCTTTCACTCAAATTGCAGGAAATCACGATATGGCGGACCACGCATCTTCTCCCGTGCTGCAACCCGTAACGATCGGAAGGCTGGCCCTTAAGAACCGTATCGTCATGGCGCCCCTCACACGCAGTCGCTCCAACGATGACGGCGTACCGCCTGCTTTTGCCGCCGATTATTATTCTCAGCGCGCCGGTGCCGGTTTGGTCATCTCCGAAGCAACCAACATTTCGCGCCAGGCGATCGGCTACGCCCTGACGCCGGGCATCTGGAGCGACGAGCAGGTCGAGGCATGGCACGCCATCGTGGATGCCGTTCACCAGAAGGGCGGTCGAATGTTCCTGCAACTCTGGCATACAGGCCGCATCTCTCATCCCGACCTGCAGGGCGGCGCATTGCCGGTCGCGCCGTCGGCTATCAAACCGGCGGGACAAGCCTTCACCAAGGACGGTATGAAGGATCATGTGACCCCACGCGCGCTCGAGACTGATGAAATCCCGCTGATCGTCGAAGACTATCGACATGCTGCCGTCAACGCGAAGGCCGCCGGTTTCGACGGCGTCGAGGTCCACTCGGCCAACAATTATCTGCTGGAGCAGTTCGTGCGCGACAGCACCAACAAGCGCACCGACCGTTATGGCGGTTCGATCGAGAACCGCCTGCGCTTTCCCCTGGAAGCCATTGACGCGGTAATCGGCGTCTGGGGCGCAGAGCAGGTCGGCGTCCGTCTTTCTCCGGCCACGACGATGCCGGGAGAAACGCCTCTCGATAGCGAGGTCATGGGAACCTACGGCGCCTACGTGGACGCGCTGTCGGCGCGCGGGCTGCTTTACATTCACGATATCGAGGGTGTGACCCAGCAGACCCGCGATGTGCCCGACGGAGTGGATTTCTCCGCGCTGCGCAAGCGGTTCTCTGGTGCCTACATCGCCAACAATCAGTATACGCTGGAGTTAGCTGAAGAGGTGCTCGCCAAGGGAGATGCAGATTTGTTCAGCATGGGGCGCCCATTCATTGCCAATCCCGACCTTGTCGAGCGGCTGCGTACCGGTGCTCCTTTGGCCGAAGCACCCAAGCAGTACTGGTATGGGGGTGGCTCAGTCGGCTACTCGGACTGGCCATCGATGCAGTCCACGACAGGGGCGCGCTGAAGTCCATCGGCGGTCGGCAGACAGAGCGCCTTGTGACCCTCCGGATTGGCCGGAGGGTCACAGGTTTTGGCAACATCGTCTCTTCTCATTCTTATCTGGTCTTAGCTGACCCGGTCCCGCTTTTCCCTGATCGAACTGGATCGTCGCTACGAGCCGCTTATAATGAGCAAGGGGCTTGCCAATGGCATGATTTAGGGTGAGAATCCTACCATGCGTAGCGATATCGACCATCTGCCACCGGTTCAACAGGACGAGCTGGAGCGAACCAAGCAAATCCTGATGACCGAGTTCGCAAAGGCAATCGACGGCGGAAATCAGCCGTGGCGGAAAAGCGGACGCATCCTCAAGATCATTCTGTTCGGCAGCTATGCACGCACTGATTGGGTGGATGAGCCGGAAAATGGCTATCAGTCTGATTTCGATCTTCTGGTCATCGTGAGCCACCCCAATCTCACCGAAATCGCGGATTACTGGTATATCGCAGAGGACAAGATCCAGCGGGATGAGGCGATCGGCCGCCCGGTGAACATCATCGTTCATACCCTGCAGGAAGTGAACCAGGCTCTCAACCGGGGCGAGTATTTTTGGGTTGATATCGCGCGGGATGGGATCGAACTGTATGATCTCCCCGGCAACGCGCTTGCTACTCCCAAGCCGCTAACGGCTGCTGATGCTTACGAGATGGCTTCGAAGTATCTAAACGACTGGTTGCCAAAGGTCGAACGTGCGCTGGAGACTGCCGGAGAGCAGATTCAAAAAGGTGTGAATGATCTCGGCTGGCGTAAAGAGGCAGCGTTCTCCCTTCATCAAGGGACAGAAAGGGCATTTATATGCTTCCTACTGGTCCGCACGCTCTATTTCCCACGGTCGCACAACATCAAATTCCTCCGTTCGCTGTCAGAAGACAATGAGCCTCGGTTGATTGAGGCATGGCCAAGAACTGAGCGGATAGACCGCCGTCGATTTGAACTGCTCAAGAGAGCTTATGTCGAAGCTCGGTATGTGGAGACCTATGAGATCAGCATGGACGATCTCAATGCACTAGCTGAAGCCGTCCGCAACCTAAGGGACATTGTGGAGCAGGTGTCGCGGGAACGGCTGGAAATCCTTCGCAAGGACGCCGGGCTTTAATCGATATACCCACGCAATCGGTGGTCATGACTGCTGCAACGAAATAACCCTCGTCGGCTGATTTGGCGCCATTTGCTCACATCTGCCCCGTTCATCGCTAGCAGCCTTTCACCGATATTGAGCCCGACCTCGCCGCATCTTGCTGGCGAGGCAGAGGCTCACCATGACCCCAACCAAGCTTCTGCTCGGCCAGATCATCATTGTGTTTGCTATTGTGATCGCAGGCATCTGGATCGCGACCCAATGGGCCGCCGAGATGCTGGCGTATCAGCCCGAGCTGGGTCCGCCCTGGTTCTACCTCCACAATCTGCCCATCTACCATCCTTGGGCCCTGTTCCCCTGGTGGTATCACTTCGACGCCTATGCGCCGCATATCTTCTCAAAAGCCGGCATGCTGGCCGGCGCCACAGGCGCACTGGGCTTTCTTGCGGCTGTTTTCGGATCGCTCTGGCGTGCCAGGCAATCCAAGCGCGTCACAACCTTCGGCTCGGCGCGCTGGGCGACAGATCGTGATATCCAGCAGGCAGGCCTCTTCGGCGACCATGGCTTTATGCTGGGCAAGCGGGGCGAGAACTATCTGCGCCATGATGGACCTGAGCATGTCATGGCCTTTGCGCCGACCCGGTCGGGCAAGGGGGTGGGCCTTGTCGTTCCGACCTTGCTCACCTGGACCGGCTCCACGGTCGTTCATGACATCAAGGGTGAGAACTGGACCCTGACCGCCGGATGGCGCTCGATATTTTCGCACTGCCTGCTCTTCAACCCGACCGATCTGGCCTCGGCCCATTATAATCCCCTGCTGGAGGTCCGCCGCGGCCTCAACGAGGTGCGCGATGTCCAGAACATCGCCGATATCCTCGTGGATCCCGAGGGCGCGCTCGAACGCCGCAATCATTGGGAAAAGACCAGCCATTCGCTGCTGGTCGGCGCCATTCTCCATATCCTCTACGCCGAGGAGGAGAAGACGCTCGCCCGCGTCGCGACCTTCCTCTCCGATCCGCAGCGCGATTTCGTCACGACGCTCAAGCGGATGATGACCACCAATCATCTGGGCGATGCCGAGAACCCGAAGGTCCACCCGGTCGTCGCGTCGGCAGCGCGCGAAACGCTCAACAAAAGCCCCAATGAGCGATCGGGTGTGCTCTCGACCGCCATGTCGTTCCTGGGCCTCTATCGCGACCCCACGGTAGCCGAGGTCACCTCTCGCTGCGACTGGCGCATTGCCGACCTTATCGAGGCCGAACGCCCGCTCTCGCTCTATCTGGTCATACCGCCCTCGGACATCAGCCGCACCAAGCCGCTGATCCGCCTGATCCTCAACCAGATCGGCCGCCGCCTCACGGAAAAGCTGGAGCAGCCCGGCGAGGGCGAGCGGCGCCACAAGCTGCTTATGATGCTCGATGAATTTCCCGCGCTCGGGCGCCTGGATTTCTTCGAGACCAGCCTCGCCTTTATGGCCGGCTATGGCATCCGCGCCTTCCTGATTTCCCAGAGCCTCAACCAGATCGAGAAGGCCTACGGCGACCACAACTCCATCCTCGACAACTGCCATGTCCGCGTCGCTTTTGCGACGAACGATGACCGGACGGCCAAGCGCCTGTCTGACACGCTGGGCACGACGACCGAGCAGCGCGCCATGCGCAACTATGCCGGTCATCGCCTCGCACCCTGGCTCGCCCATGTCATGGTCAGCCGACAGGAGACGGCCCGCCAACTGCTGACGCCCGGCGAGGTCATGCAGCTTCCCCCTCATGAGGAGCTGGTGCTGGTCTCGGGCCTCGCGCCGATCCGCGCGGACAAGCTGCGCTATTATCTCGATCCCAATTTCACCGAGCGTGTCTTGCCTGCGCCGCGCCCGCAGCCGGGGCCCTATGCGGATCGCCCTGCCGAGCGGCCGAACCAATGGGCCGGATCGGTCCGGGGCGCCGACGCCCGCCTGGACCATTGGGAAGCAGGTGAAGACAAAGATGAGGGCGGCAAGCAGCAACAGCCCCAGGACGACCTGCCTGAACATGCCGTGCGCGTACATCCTGAACCCGAGCCCGCCGAGATCGAACCGCAGACCGAGGACGACAATGTCGTCGCGGACAAGCAGGCGATGGAGCAGGCCCAGCAGTTGAACCCGGTGGCGCGTGGCTATGCTTTCGACGAGAGCAACCGGGACACCCAGGTGCTGGGGTTCTGAGGCGGCCATGAACAACCGCCACAACCTCTATCTCGACCAGCAGGTCAGCGATGCGCTCAACGCATTGGCCAGGGGAGCCAAGGGCAACAAAAGCCGGATCGTCAATGATGCGCTGCGCGACTGGCTGGACCGGCGGGCGACCAGGGAGATCGACGACCTTCTCAAGCCCCGGCTCGATCGCATGTCTCGTGAGATTGCCGGCGCGCGGCGGGATATCGATGTGGTGCTGGAGAGCCTGGCGCTGTTCATCCGCTACCAGTTGACCGCCACCGCGCCCTTGCCGGAAGCCGACGCTGCTGGGCGCGCGGTCGGTCGCGACCGCTTTGAGGCTTTCGTGGCTCAGGTGGGCCGGCAGATGGCCAGCAACACCAGAACCCTGGCGCCCAAATCCACGGACGGAGGGCGGCCATGAGGGAAGGGCAGGCCGACACTTCTGCCGAGCGCCGCCGCGCCATGCTGCGCAGCGCCATGGGGCCAGCGATCGCCGATGCTCTGGCCGATCCGCTGGTGGTCGAGATCATGGTCAATCCCGACGGGAGGCTCTGGCTCGACCGGCTGGGCGAGGGACGCATTGATACCGGCCTCCTGTGCGAGGCGACCCAGACCGAACGCATCATTCGGCTGGTCGCCAGCCATGCGAGAGGCGAGGCGCATGCCGATGCGCCGATTATCTCGGCGGAACTCCCGCCGCACGGGGAGGGGGCGGGCGAACGGTTCGAGGGCCTTTTGCCTCCGGTCACCCGCGCGCCGTGCTTTGCCATCCGCAAGCCAGCCTCCCGCATCCACCGGCTCGCCGACTATGTCCATGACGGGATTATGGATGAGGCCATGGCCCGCACTCTGGCCGAAGCGGTTGGGGGGCGCAGCAACATCCTGGTGGTGGGCGGCACGAGTTCGGGCAAGACCACGCTGGCCAACGCGCTGCTGGCGGAGATGGCTCATCTGGAAGAGCGGGTCATCCTGATTGAGGACACCCGTGAGCTGCAATGCGCGGCGCCTGACACGGTGGCGCTCCGTACCCGCCCGGCTAGCCGCGATGGCAGCAGCGGTGTCACCATGGCCGATCTTGTGCGCTCCACCCTGCGCCTGCGGCCCGACCGGATCGTGGTTGGCGAGATCCGCGGCGCCGAGGCTCTCGACATGCTCAAGGCCTGGAACACCGGCCATCCCGGCGGAATTGCCACGGTCCACGCCAACAGCGCCGCGTCTGCCCTGCATCGCATCGAGCAACTGGTGCAGGAGAGCGTGACCACCGTCCCACGCGCGCTGATCGCCGAGGCGATCGACCTCATCATCTTCATCGCCGGTCGCGGCCATGCCCGCCGTGTCGAAACCGTCCTGCGTGTCAATGGGCTGCGTCCCGATGGCGCCTACGACCTCGCCGCTCTTGCGCGAGACACCCCGCCCGAACCCTCACCAGACATCGATGGAGATCTATCATGATGAATGTGAAGCCTGTTTTCGCCGCGCGGCGCCGTAACCCTGTCACCCTTATGGGTGCCGCCGTTGCCCTGTCGCTCGCCCTGGCCGGCGCGGCGTCCGCCTCGGGGACCGGCATGCCGTGGGAGACGCCGCTCAACAGCATTCTGGAATCCGTGCAGGGGCCGGTAGCCAAGATCATCGCGGTGATCGTCATCATCACCACCGGCTTGAGCCTGGCCTTCGGTGAGACGGCGGGCGGCTTCCGGCGCCTGATCCAGATCGTCTTCGGCCTCTCGATCGCCTTTGCCGCGTCGAGCTTCTTCCTCTCCTTCTTCAGCTTCGGCGGCGGAGCCCTCGTCGCGTGAACGACAATGGCTCCTCGCTCGAAGGGTTCGAGGCACCGGTCCATCGGTCGCTCACCGAGCCCATTCTGATGGGAGGAGCCCCTCGCGGTCTGGCCATCGTCAACGGGACGTTGGCCGCCGCGTTGGGGCTGGGCCTCCAGCAATGGATCGCAGGGCTGGCCGCCTGGGCGATCGGTCACACGCTGGCTGTCTTTGCCGCCCGCCGCGATCCTGATTTCGCGCCGGTGCTGATGCGCCACCTGCGTCAGAGAGGGTATTTCACATGCTGAATTTGCGTGAATATCGCAGCCGGGCTGACCGGCTGGCCGATCATCTGCCCTGGGCCGCGCTGGTCGCGCCGGGCATCGTGCTCAACAAGGATGGCAGTTTCCAGAAGACCCTGCGGTTTCGTGGGCCGGATCTGGAATCGGCAACGCAGGCCGAACTGCTCTCGATCACCGCGCGGGCCAACAATGTGCTGCGCCGCTTCGGCTCGGGCTGGGCCCTCCATATCGAGGCCCAGCGCCGCGAGGCGTTGTCCTATCCAGCCAGCAGCTTCCCCGATGCAGCCTCCTGGCTGGTCGATGAGGAGCGGCGCGGCGAGTTCGAGGCCGAGGGCAATCACTTCGAGAGCCGGACCTATCTGACACTGACCTTTCTGCCGGCGCCGGACCAGACCGAGCGGGCAGGGCAGGCGCTGCTTGAGCGGCCCGATGAGGTGGTCGGGCGCGACTGGCGCCAGGCTCTGGCGCTTTTCGAAGTCGAGTGCAGCCGCGTCCTCGATCTGTTGGGCGGCTTTATGCCCGAGATCGCCCCGCTCGGTGACGAGGAGACCCTGACCTACCTGCATGGAACAATCTCGACCCGGCCACACCGCATCACCGTACCCGAAGTGCCGATGTATCTCGACGGGCTGCTCGTCGACACCCCGCTCACCGGCGGGCTCGAACCCATGCTGGGCGCGCAGCATCTGCGCAGCGTCACGATCCTGGGATTTCCGGGCACCAGCCAACCCGGCATGCTCGACGCGCTCAACCATCAGGACTTCACCTATCGCTGGGTCACCCGCTTTATCGCGCTGGACAAGACCGAAGCGACCAAGGCGCTGACGAAGCTGCGACGCCAATGGTTTAACAAGCGCAAGTCGGTCACCGCCATGCTCCGCGAGGTGATGTACAACCAGCCTGTCCAGCTGATGGACAGCGATGCTGACAACAAGATGGTCGACGCCGATCTGGCGCTTCAGGCCCTGGGCGGTGACCATGTCGCCTTTGGCCATCTCACCACCACCATCACCGTGATGGATGCCGACCGCAAGCGGGTGGAGGACAAGGTCCGCGCTGTCGAGCGTGTGGTCAATGGCCTGGGCTTCACCTGCATCCGCGAAACCCTCAATGCGGTGGAGGCCTGGCTCTCCAGCCTGCCGGGGCAGGTTTATGCCAATGTCCGGCAGCCGCTGGTCCATACGCTGAACCTCGCTCATCTCATGCCGCTGTCCTCGGTCTGGGCGGGGCCGGCGCGCAATGATCATCTCAATGGCCCTGCGCTGCTACAGGCGCGGACCAGCGGATCGACGCCTTTCCGCCTCTCCACCCACGTCGGCGATGTCGGCCATATGATGATTGCCGGGCCGACGGGGGCGGGCAAATCCGTGCTACTCGGCCTCATTGCCCTGCAGTTCCGCCGCTACCCTGACAGCCAGATCTATATTTTCGACAAGGGCCTGTCGGCGCGTGCTGCCGTGCTGGCCTGTGGCGGCTCGCATCATGCTCTTGGGCTTGGCGGGGGAGAGGAGGGGACCATAGCGTTCCAGCCCCTGCGCCATATCACCCGGGCGGATGAGCGGGCATGGGCCGCCGAGTGGATCGGTGCGTTGCTGGCCCATGAGAAGGTGCTGGTGACGCCCGAGATCAAGGAGATGGTGTGGTCGGCGCTGACCAGTCTTGCCAGCGCACCGGCAACCGAGCGGACCATGACCGGGCTGACCATGCTGTTGCAGTCGACCGTGCTGCGGTCAGCCCTCTCGCCCTATACGCTCGATGGGCCTTTCGGCGCCTTGCTCGATGCGGCGCGCGATGATCTTGCCCTCTCGGCTTTCCAATGTTTCGAGACCGAGGCGTTGATGGGGCAGGCGGGGGTGATCGCGCCTGTCCTGACCTATCTCTTCCACCGGCTGGAAGCCCGCTTCACCGGTCGACCGACTCTGCTTATTCTTGATGAGGCCTGGGTCTTCCTCGATCATCCGCTCTTTGCCGCGCGCATCCGCGAATGGCTCAAGGTGCTGCGCAAGAAGAATGTCTCGGTGGTCTTCGCCACGCAGAGCCTGGCCGATATCGCCCAGAGCACGATTGCCCCGGCGATTATCGAGAGCTGCCCGCAGCGCATCCTGCTCCCCAATGACCGCGCCATCGAGCCCCAGAGCCGGGCGAGCTATGAGCGCTTCGGGCTCAACAGCCGCCAGATCGAGCTGATCAGCCGGGCCAGCCCGAAGCGGCATTATTATCTGCAATCCTCGCGGGGCAACCGTCTGTTCGAGCTGGGGCTGGGGCCTGTGACGCTGGCGCTGGTCGGCTCGGCCGATCCGGAGATCCAGCGGCTGATCGACCGCCTGCTCGCCGACCCTGAATGCCGCGATTTCGCCGCAGCATTCCTGGCCGAACGCGGCCTGCCCTGGGCGGCAGCCCTGCTGGAGAAGCACCCGGCCCCCTGAACCCTTATCCTCATCCCCCCATGCTGAAGGAGAAGTCTCATGTTTTCTGCTTCGTCTCGCCCGCGCCTTCGCCATCGCCTGGGCGCCGCGCTGGCTCTTGCTGCCACCTCGATGCAGATCGCCACCCCCGCAAACGCGCAATTCGTGAGCACGGTCTTCGATCCCTCCAACTACAGCCAGAACATCCTGACAGCCGCCCGCACGCTGCAACAGATCAACAACCAGATCACCATGCTGCAAAATCAGGCACAAAGCCTGATCAACCAGGCCAAGAACCTTACCACCGTCGCCTTTCCCGAGCTTTCGGCGATCAGTCAGACCATCAATCAGGTCAATCAGCTGATGGGGCAGGCCCAGAGCATCGAGTTCAAGGTCGCCAATCTCGACAGCCAGTTCAAGACGATGTTTCCCACCAGCTTCAATCAGGCCCTGACCGGGAGCCAGCAGGTCGCTGCAGCGCGCAATCGGCTCAGCAGCCAGATGTCGGCCTTCCAGCAGACCATGACAGTCCAGGCGCAGATCACCGAGAACATCGCCGCCGACACCACCAATCTCGCGTCTCTCTCCAACCGCAGCCAGAGCGCTCAAGGCTCACTTCAGGCGCAGCAGGCGACCAACCAACTCCTTGCGCTGATCGCCAAGCAGCAACTCCAGATCCAAACGATGATGGCCGCCCAGTACCGTGCCGAGGCGCTGTACCAGGCCGGGCAAACGCAGTCTGCGTCCGACGGGCAGGACTCCACCACCAAATTCCTCGGTTCCGGTACGGCCTATCATCCCTGAGGCCCAGCCGACGGGCAGCCGCGTTCATGGTGGCGCTGCTGTCGAACCTGCCGCGGGGTCTGGATTCCCGCGCCTCCTTCAGACCTCGCGGCCTTTTTCGGACAGTTCCTCGTCCGGATGGACGCCGCCGCTTCCTCGCTCAGGACAAGGCCCATGGAAAACCTCAACGTCATCGATGATTTTCTGAGCACCTTCTCAACCTATCTCGACAGCGGCTTTGGCCTGCTGGGCGGTGATGTCCATGCACTGAGCACCATCCTGATCGGCATCGATGTGACGCTCGCCGGTCTGTTCTGGACGTTGGGCGGTGAGGATGATGTGCTCGCCAAATTCATCCGCAAGATCCTCTATATCGGTGCCTTCGCCTACATCATCGGCAATTACGCGGCGCTTTCGACGATCATTTTCAAAAGCTTCTCGCAGGCCGGGATCACTGCCGCAGGTGGCAGCATCACCGCCGATCAACTCCTCAAGCCTGGGCGCCTTGCCGGGACCGGCTTTTCTGCAGCGTGGCCCCTGCTGGTGCAGGCCAGCAAGTCGCTGGGCTTTACCAACTTCTTCCAGAACTTCCTGACGATCTCGGTGCTCCTGACCGCCTGGATCATCGTCATCATCTCCTTCTTTATCCTCGCGGTTCAGCTTTTCATCACCATCCTGGAGTTCAAGCTCACCGGGCTGGCGGGCTTTATCCTGGTGCCCTTTGCGCTGTGGAATCGGACCAATTTCCTGGCCGAGCGCGTGCTGGGCAATGTGGTGACCTCGGGCATCAAGGTGATGGTGCTTGCCGTTATCGTCGGCATCGGATCGACCTATTTCAGCCAGTTCACCGCTGCCCTGCAGGGCAAGGAGCCCGATATCGGGCAGGCCATGAGCCTTGTGCTGGCCAGCCTTGCCCTGCTGGGCCTTGGCATCTTCGGCCCGACAATCGCCAGTGGGCTGGTCGCGGGCGCTCCTCAGCTCGGCGCAGGCTCGGTTGCAGCCACCGGCGCGCTGGTCGCGGGCGGCGCGGCCGCAGTGGCCAGCGGCGGGGCTGCTGCGGCAGGCGCAATCGGCGGGGCAGGTCTGGGCGCCATTCGAGCCGGCGCATCGATGGGTCCCGCCGCCTTCAAAGCCTATCGCGGTGGTCAGGCTGATGCCGGCGCCAGCACCGTCAGCGCCGGCCTTGCCGGTGTTTACAATGCCGCCCGCAGCAAAATGGCCGAGAGTGCCGGGAAAAGCGGTGAGGGGGCGGCACACGCAGGCGCCGAGAAGCCTGCCGGACCGACCACCGCCGCGCCCAACGGCAATTCCGGCAAATCTGCCGCCCCGGACTCGAGCGAGGGTTCAGCAGAGGCCCCGCCACCCTGGGCTCGCAAAATTCAAGCCCAACAGGATGCCCGTCATCGCCAGCAGATGATCACCCACACCGTGCAGTCGGGAGACCAGGGCGGTGCTGGCGCCAATCCCGACATCGATGAAAAGGAGGATTGATCCCATGCATTTCAAACGCGCGGTCCAGCGTTATGGACAGACACCTCAGCCCGAGACGCCTTATCAACGGGCGGGTCAGCTCTGGGATGAGCGGATCGGCACAGCGCGGGTCCAGGCGGCCAACTGGCGCCTGATTGCCTTCGGCACGCTGGCGTTGGCGACGGGGCTCGCTGTGGCTCTGGTCTGGCAGTCGCTTCAAAGCCGGGTGGTGCCCTATGTCGTTGAGGTCGATCACCTGGGCGAGGCGCGGGCCGTTACGCCAGCCGAAGCGTCCTATCAGCCGACCGATCCCCAGATTGCTTGGTTTCTGTCGCGCTTTATCAAGGACGTGCGCTCGCGCTCCCTCGATCCGGTGCTAATGCGGGGTGACTGGCTGCAGGCCTATGACTTCGTGTCGCCGCGCGGCGCCCTGTTCCTGGGCGAATATGCGCGGGGCAACGATCCTTTCGTGCAGGCCGGAGAGAAGACGATCTCGGTCGAAGTGACCAGCGTGGTTCGGGCCTCAGACCGGTCATTCCAGATCAAATGGTCTGAGACTGTCTACGATCGCGGCAGCCTTGTCGGCAGCACGCGATGGACCGCGATGATGTCGATCGACCTCAAGCCCCCGAAAAGCGCCGATGTCCTTCGCAGGAACCCGCTCGGGCTCTACGTCGATGCCATCGACTGGAGCCGGGAGCTTGAGAGCGCTGCGGACCATCCCGGCGCTTCGGCCGCCGCTCCCACCGGCGTTGTCCCGGCACCGCAGCCCTCTTTACCCCCCGCCAATCCGATGCCCGACGCGGGCGCGGCTCTTTCCCCTCAGTCGGAGAACCACCCATGAGTGCTCTGTCAATCTTGGCCAGTCTGCTCATCGCAGCTGCCGCAGCGACTGCGCCCGTCAATCTTCCGGCGCAAAAGGCAGCGCCGGTCCAGACCGCGGCACCCGCAGCGCCTTCCACCGGGAAGCCCGGCGCCGTACCGTCGATCAAGCCGATGGCTGTCGTGCCCGTGCGGGCAAAGCCCCGATGGCATAGGAGGCCGCACCTTTCGCCGGTTGAACTCAGCGTGAGGGCAGCAACTCTTGAAGCGACGCAAAACCCCCAACCGCTTGGTTTCGTCAATGCTATGCAGGTCTACAGCTGGGGGGAGGGCGTGATCTATCACCTCCTCGCCGCGCCGGGCCGGGTCAGCGATCTCATCCTGCAGCCCGGCGAAGTGATCACCTCGATCGCGGCGGGCGACACCGCGCGCTGGACGATTGGCGATACCAGCAGTGGCAGCGGCGAGGCCAAGCGAGTCCATGTTCTGGTGAAGCCCTTCTCTGCCGGGCTTTCGACCAATCTGGTCATCGCGACCGATCGGCGGACCTATCATCTGCAGCTCTCCAGCACCGTCGGCACGGCGATGGCAGGCATCTCATGGAGCTACCCGGCGGATGAGCTGCTGGCGGTCAAGCGTAAGGAGGCCGAGGCCCAGGCCGTCAAACCGGTCGCGGCGGGTCTCGATGTTCAAAGCCTGACCTTCTCCTACGCCATCACCGGCGACACGCCGGCATGGCGGCCGCTGCGGGCCTTCGATGATGGGCGGCAGACCTTTATAGAGTTTCCGGCAAGTATTGCGGTGGGCGAGGCGCCGCCGCTCTTCGTGCTTGGCGACAAGGGGGCCGCTGAGCTGGTCAATTATCGCATGTCCGGCCGCTATTATGTGGTGGATCGGCTCTTCAACGCGGCCGAGCTCCGACTCGGTGGCAAACAGCAGTCGGTGGTCCGCATCACCCGCGGGACGGCTGCTGAGAAGGAACGTCGCGGCGATCGGAGGGCGTCATGAGCGAGACCCCGAGTCCCATCCCGCCAGAAGGAGCAGCAGCACCGGAGGTGCAAGCAGCCTTGCCGGTTACCGTCGAGGCTGCCCCCGGTCCCGCCACTGCGCCCACTCCTACGCCCGCGCCTGCTGGGGCAGCCCCGGGTGCACCCGCACCCACAGCTGCGCCCGTGCCAGCACCTGCTCCCGCAGCCCCAGCCGAAGTCACGCCGGCGCCTGAACCCGAACCCGCGCCGAAACCTGCTCCCACACCCAAACCACCTGTCGATCCCGAGACACTGGTGCTGCGTGGACACCCACGCGGGGCGGTTCGCTTCCGGCGCGAGGTCATCATCGGATTGGTGGTGGCAGCGGTGATAGGGCTGGTGGGGGTGACCTGGCTAGCCCTGAGCCCCTCGCTTCCGCATATCAATGTCGCGGCCAGCGATGATACCGCCGTAAAGCCAAATGGCGAGGTGCTGGCCAACGCGCCCAAGACCTACGGTGATTTTCGCAAGCTTGGCCCGCCGCTGCCGGGGGATCTGGGGCCGGCCATCCTTGCCCACCAGCAGGGAACCACCTCGGTCGCTATGACGCCGTCTCCAACGCAGCCTGACCAGACGCTGGCTGCCCAGCGCCAGCGACAAAGTGAGGAGGCAAGGGCTGCGCGTGAATCGCAGGTGATGGTGCAGATTGCCGGTGGCGATAAGGCGGGGCCAGCAAGTGCTGCTGGCGCGTCTGCACCAGGAGTGGTGGCCAGTGTGGATCCTGCATCAGCCTCGCTCGCTGCGCGGATGGCTCTCGATCCCGATCATGATCCGGGCCAGCAGCAGCGCAAGGCCGATTTCGTGGCCAGTGTCGACATAAAAGGGGACATTAATCCCCATGCCCTGAGCGAACCGACGTCGCCCTACACGCTAAGCGCTGGCACAGTCATCGCTGCCAGCCTGATCACCGGCATCAACTCCGACCTTCCGGGGATGGTGAGTGCTCAGGTGACGCAGAACGCTTATGATACGGCCACCGGGCGCTACCTTCTCTTGCCGCAGGGCTCCCGGCTGATCGGCAGCTATGACAGCGTGGTTGCCTATGGCCAGAAGCGCGCTTTGCTCGTCTGGCAGCGGATCATCCTGCCCGACGGGTCATCGGTGCGGATCGACAATGTGCCGGCCTCGGATGCCTCCGGCTATGCAGGACTGGCTGACAAGGTCGATTTCCATAGCTGGCAGCTGATCAAGGGCGTCGTGCTCTCCAGCCTGCTGGGCGTCAGCACCCAGCTCAGCTTTGGCAGCAATGAGAGCGACCTGCTGCGGGCGATCCGTGAATCGACGCAGCAAAGTGCCGGGCGGGCTGGTGATCAAATCGTGACCCGCGCCCTCAATGTGCAGCCGACCATCACCGTCAGGCCAGGGTGGCCGCTTCGCGTGGTGGTTCACAAGGACATCGTGATGCGGCCATGGGGCCAGCAAGGGAGGCCATGATGGTGGAGCTGAAGCTGGGTAAACTGCCCGAACGCGTGCCGGTCAAACTGACGATCAGCGTGCTGCCAGATCTCAATCGCCGTTTGCTCGACTATGCCGCAGTCTACGCGGACGCCTATGGCCAGCAAGAACCGTTGCTCGATCTGATACCGGCAATGCTGGTGGCATTCCTTGACGGTGATCGGGCCTTTGCCAAGGCTCAAACCGTGAAGGGCCGCGGTGGGCCGCGTGATGCTTGAACATGAGGGCGATAAGCCTCCGTTCGAGGAGCGCCCCGACAGGCTTTTGAGGATTTCGGAAGTTTCTCGTCGAGTGGGCTTATGCAAATCAATGATTTACAGGCTGATTTCGAAGGAGAGCTTCCCAAAACCACATAAACTGTCACCGGGTGCTTCGCGATGGAGCGAGCAGGCGGTGGTGGCATGGATTGCGGATGTCCGCGACGGATTTGAAGGAAAACGAAGAAAATTCTGGTAGTTAAATAGTATATTTCAGAATGAGGGGCACCAAAGCATATGCCGGTGCCCCTCTTCTATTTGCATGATCAGGCTCGGCGCGCCCTCTTCAGGGGGCGACGAACAATCCCGGTGTCACGCGGTTTTGCAAGCTCGGGAAAGGGCACCTTCTTGGGGAGGGCAACAGGGATGCGGCGCCAGGTGCATCCACCGGATTCCTCCCGCGCCGGTGCGATAAGCAGTGTGCCGGGAGATGGTAGATTCTTTGTCAGCATATCAGCCCAAATCACTGCTAATTCACGCCTTCTCTTCATATAGCGCGCGCGGTTATAGGCGCCCTCGACCTTGTTGGGCGGAACATGGGCGAGCATGAGGTCGATGATCGCCCGGTCTCCCTTCAGACCATTGTCCTGCGCCCATTCATTCATGATCGTCGAGAAGGCGGCGCGAAATCCATGAGGCACATGGTGTCCATGATATCCCGCCCGGTTGAGGAGATAACCGATGGTATTCTCGCTCATGGGCTTGTGACCATTGCGGGAGCTGGGAAACGCCAGTTCTCCGCCACCCGAAAGCGGCCAGAGCGCGCGCAGCACCATAACGCTTTGAGGCGCCAGGGGAACAAGATGCTCACCGCCGATCTCCTCTTTTCGATCGAGGGAGCCTTTCATGCGCTCCGCGGGGATACGCCACAGCGGTTCCGGACCGTTCAGATCCTCGAACTCCTCCCAGCGAGCCCCTCGTAACTCATTCGGCCTTACGGCAGTCAAGGCCAGGAGGCGCAAAGCCAGCCGCGTAACCGGCCTGGCATAGTCGGACTCCGCATCATCGATCATGGCGCTCAGTTGTTTGATATCCGTGATCGCGGGCTGGCGACGTTTTCTGAGCGGCTTGAGCACAGCGCCAAGCTTCTCGGCCGGATCCCTCATCGCCTGACCGTTTGCGATGGCGTAGATGAAAACCATGGAAATGCGCTGGCGGACGCGCTTTGCTGTCTCGATCGCCCCGCGCGCCTCAATCGCCCGCAAGACCTCAAGGACAGCAGGCGAGGTCAATTGCGCGATGGGCAGATTTCCGATCATGGGGAAAACATCCCGTTCAAGGCTGCGCATGACGTCCAGAGCATGCTTGCGGGCCCATTGGCCATTGAGTTCCGCATGCCACTCGCGAGCAACCCGTTCGAAGGTGCATCGCCCGTTTCTCAGATTGGCTTCGATGTTGAGCCTTTTCTCGACGACCGGGTCTTTCCCTTCAGCCAGAACGCGCCGCGCCTCTTCGCGACAGGCACGGGCGTCAAGGAGGGAGAACATAGGATAGCTGCCGATCCCCATGGTCCTCTGCAGACCATTGTACCGGTAGTTCCACTTCCAGAGTTTGGAACCGCTCGGCATCACCATAAGAAAGAGCTGGTGTCCGTCTGTCAGCTTGTACATTTTTTCCCGGGCCTTGGCCGCTCGGATTTTTGCGTCGTTCAACATTGGGGGCGTCTCCGCTTCCATATTTTTCCAACGCCGAGACCATAAAATCGACCATACGCACGCGTAGACGCGAGTAGACCGATATGGATCGCTCAACCCGACAAGCATCAGAATTTAGGGGAAAAACGTCAATCCGTGTGGACGGCTGTAGACCGCTGTAGACGGAACGATGGCGGACAGGGTGGGATTCGAACCCACGGTGAGCTTCCACCCACGGCGGTTTTCAAGACCGCTGCCTTAAACCACTCGGCCACCTGTCCTCTGGGGTGCGCCATAAACGATGCGGCGAAAGGTGCAAGTGTGGCGATCGCTATTCGGCGATTGCTATTCCCTGTGGGCCAAGTTGCTTGTCCCTCGCCATTCCCTTGGGCGCTTCGATGTGCGAAAGCTGCCAGCATGACACGATCAATCTTGGTAGCGGCCCTGAGCGCGCTGGCGATGACCGGGGCGAGCGGCGCCCAATCCGCCCCCATGGCACAGGACGACACCACCAGCGCCTATGCTGCCCCGGACCCGCAGGATGCCGCCTTTCAGGCCTATCTTCAGACAGTTGCCGCCAAGGCGCGCGCGCAGGGCATCCGCGAATCCAGCATCCGCTCGGTCATGGCGGGGCTCACCTACAACCCGCGCGTGGTGGCGCTTGACCGTGCCCAGCCAGGCGGCACGCCCAGCAGCGCGAGCAGCTCGCCCCCGCCGGATTTCACGCCCTATCGCCTGTCGCATATCAATGCCTCGCTGATCGCGCGGGGCAGGGCCATGCATGACGCCGTGGCCAGCGACGCCGCCCGGATCGAGGCGCGCTATGGCGTGCCATCGTCCATCCTGCTGGCGATCTGGGGCAATGAAACCAATTTCGGCACCTTCATGGGCAATTTCGACCTGCCTCGCTCGCTCGCCACGCTGGCCTATGACGGGCGCCGCCGTGCCCTGTTCGAAGGCGAGTTCATCGCCCTGCTCAAGATGGTCGACCAGGGCGTGCCGCGCTCGCGCCTGACGGGCAGTTGGGCAGGGGCTTTCGGCAATCCGCAGTTTCTGCCCAGCGTCTATCTGCGCGTGGCTCAGGATGGCGATGGCGATGGATTCCGCGATATCTGGACCAACCGTGCCGATACGCTGGCCTCGATCGCGGGCTATTTCCGCGATGCCGGATGGCGTCCGGGCCAGCCCTGGGGGGTGAGGGCCAGTGTGCCGGCCAATCTCAACCGCGATGCCTATCAGACGCTGATGACCTCGCCCGCATGCCCGCGCGTCCATGCCCGTCATTCGCGCTGGCGCACCGTGGGCGAATGGCGCCAGTTGGGAGTGATTGCTCAGGGCCGCATCGGTGACGATGTGCTCGCCACGCTGATCGAGCCGGACGGGCCGGGAAAAACCGCTTTCCTTTTAACCGGTAATTATCGGGTTATCCTCGATTACAATTGCTCGAACTATTATGCTCTGAGCGTAGGATGGCTTGCCGATGAAATTGCCGGGACCCAGTAACCCCCTGCTGAGCGGGATCGCTCTGGCCGCCCTGGTCGCTGCGACACCGGTCATGGCCGCGGCGCCTTCAGCGCCTGTGGCGCCCGCCAATGGGCCGCAAGCGGATTTCCCTGTCGTGGTGGGCGCGCCCTATCAGATCGACGGCGTCACCTTCGTGCCCAGCGATTCGATGAACTTCGATTCGGTGGGTTATGCCGCCGTGGGTCAGGAGGGGGGGCGGTGCCATCTCGGCGGCCCATCACACGCTGCCCTTGCCCTCCTATGCCGAGGTCACCGATCTGAAAACCGGGCGCACCATTCTGGTCCGTGTCGAGCGTCGCGGGCCGGGGGACAGCCAGCACGCCATAGAACTGTCGCCGGGCGCGGCGGCGCAACTGGGCATCGCTGCGGGCAGCAATGAAGGGGTGCGCGTGCGCCGGGTGAACCCGCCCGAGCAGGATCGCGCCCTGCTGCGCTCGGGCAATCCCGCGCCGGAACGCATGGCCACGCCCAAGCCTTTGCTCGATGTCCTCCAGCGCAAGCTTGATCCGGCGCTGGCCCAAAAGGCGCTCGATGCCGAGGATCGTGATCCGATCCCGGCCAAGCCCGCCAGCGTGGTGAAACCCGCAAACGTCGAACCGCCTGTCAAACCGGCGACCGCACTGGCTCCTGCCAAAACGAAGCCTGCGCGCGGCGCCGCCTCGAAATCGCCCAAACTCGAAGCGGTGGCTCTCACCACCGGACCGGCCACGCCGCCCAAGGGCTATGTCCCCTCGGTTCCGGCACGGCAGGCTGCGGCGCATACTCCCGACAAGGTTTCGCCCAAGATCGGCGCTGATTTCGCGCAGAGCGATGCCGATCACGGGCATGATGCGCCTGCGACCGCTCCCGCAGCAACCAAGGCCAAACCCGCTAAAACACCACCCGCCAAACCGGCAGAGGACAAGCCGGACCATGCCGCGCCTTCCGGCGGATCCTTCGTGGTTCAGGCCGGCGCTTATTCCGACAAAAAGAACGCCGAAACCGTCGCCAACAAGATCGGCGGCGCGATCAGCGCCTCGGGCAAGGTGTGGCGCGTGCGCGTCGGGCCGTTTTCCGGGCACGCCTCGGCAGAGGCGGCCTTGGCGAAGGTCAAATCGGCAGGCTATAGCGACGCCCGAATCCAGCGCGGCGAGTGACTCAACAGGGCTCTCGCCGCATGACAGGCATAATGGAGTCGCGTTGACCCCCTCGTTCAAGACCATGTTGGTGCCCGGCGCACTGGTTCTGGCCGCTTTGGCCGCCACCGGACTGCGCTCGGCGCCCTCCTCCCCGACAGAACATGGGGATAACTCTCAAACGCTGTCGCGGGTCGAGCCGCTGGTGGTGGGGCCGGTGCCGCCCGTGCCGCTGGGCCATCCGCAGCCGCCCGCCGAGGTCGATGTCGCGCCGGTGGCGATGCTGGTCGATATGGGCTCGGGCCGGGTGCTCTATGCCAAGGAGGTGGCGCGGCCCTTCCTGCCCGCCTCGGTCACCAAGACGATGACCACTTTTCTTGCCTTCGAGCTGATCTCGCAGGGCAAGATGAAGCTGACGGATGTCTATGCCGAAAGCCATGAGGCCTATCGCAACTGGCATATGACCGGCTCGCGCATGTTCCTCGATGAGGGCCAGCCTGTCACGGTGGACCAGTTGCTGACCGGCATCATGACCGTTTCGGCAAATGATGGCGCGGTGGTGCTTGGCGAAGGCTATGCGGGCAGCGTGCCCAACTGGACCGCGCTGATGAACGCCAAGGCGCGCGAAATCGGCATGGTCGACAGCCATTTCAACACGCCCAACGGCTATATGGACAATGGCCAGACCTATGTCAGCGCGCGCGATCTGATCACGCTGGCCACCGCCATGATCCAGCGCCACCCGGACCTCTATCACCGCTATGTCGGCAAGCCGGGGCTGGTGTTCAACGGCGTGGCCCAGAACAACCACGATCCCCTGCTGGGCAAGTTCCCCGGCGCCGACGGCATCAAGACCGGCTTTACCGGCGAGGCGCATTACAATTACCTCGGCTCGGCCGAGCGCAATGGCCGCCGCCTGCTGATGGTGCTGGCCGGGGTGGAGCGCCCCAATGAGCGCGTAAAAGCCGCGCGCGCCCTGATGGAATGGGGCTTTGACCATTGGGATGCCAGCGCCCTGTTCCAGCAGGGTCAGAAGCTGGCGACGGCCAAGGTGCAGGGCGGCTCGACCGACAGCGTCGACCTGCTGACCCCGCGCCAGCTCTTCGCCACCGTGCCGCATGGTGAGCGCGACACGGTCAAGATGCGTGTGACCTATGATGGCCCGCTCAAAGCGCCGATCGCCAAGGGCGAAGAGATCGGCAAGCTGGAGGTGACGATCGGCCACGATGCGCCCACCACCATGCCGCTGGTCGCGGGTTCCGATGTGCCCAAGGGCGGGCTGGCTGACCGGCTGCGTCAGGGTTTCCGGCGGATGCTGTCGTGAGCGCCGGTCGGATCGTGACTGGGGGCCGCTTTATCGCGCTTGAGGGTGGGGAAGGGACCGGCAAGTCCACCCAGTCCCGCCTGCTGGCCGAGGCCCTGCGTGCATCGGGCCATGAGGTGGTGCAGACCCGTGAACCGGGCGGCACCGCAGGCGCCGAAGCGATCCGCGCCCTGCTGCTGGGCGTGGAAGGCGAGGGCTGGGGAGCCCGCGCCGAAGCGCTGCTGTTTGCCGCCGCCCGCGCCGATCACGTCGAGCGCCTGATCCGCCCGGCGCTGGCGCGCGGCGCCTGGGTGGTCTGCGACCGTTTTATCGATTCCACCCGCGCCTATCAGGGCGGCGGCGGCGGTCTCTCCGAAGAGGACTTGCTGACGCTGCACCGGATCGGCAGCGAAGGTCTACTGCCGGACCTCACCCTGCTGATCGAGGTGCCGCCTCAGGAAACCGCGCGCCGTCTGGCCGCGCGCGATCTGGATGGCCCGGACCGCATCGGCGGGCGCGGTGAGGCCTATCACGCCCGCGTCGGCGCGGCTTTCGCCCGCTATGCGGAAGCTGAACCTGAACGCTTTGCCCGCATCGACGGGCTTGGCGAGCCAGAGGCGATCCATGGCCGGATCATGGATGCCATCACAGGATCGGGGTTTTGACCATTCTTGAAGGCCACAGCTCCGCCTGGCGGGAGTGGCGCGCGGCGCAGGCCTCGCCACGTATGCATCATGCGTGGATTTTGGCTGGCCCCAAAGGCGTGGGCAAGGCCAGCTTCGCCTTTGCCGCTGCCGCGCAGCTGGTGGCCGAACCGGGCGTGCCTCAGCCCGAGATTGAGGCCCATCCTGACATTCTGATCCCGCGCCATCCCCCCGCCACCAAGGAGGATGAGAAAAAGCGCGACGAGGGCCTGCCGCATAACGTCAAGCGCTCGATCCCGGTGGACGAGATCCGCGCCCTGCAACGCCGCCTGACCACGCGGCCGACGCTGGGCAGCCGCCGTGCGATCATCATCGATCCGGCCGATGATCTGGAAACCAGCGCCGTCAATGCGCTGCTCAAAAGTCTGGAGGAGCCCCCGGCGGGCACCTATTTCCTGCTGGTGACGCATCGTCTGGGGCGGCTGCTGCCCACGATCCGTTCGCGCTGCCGCATCCTGCGGTTTGCGCCGCTGAGCGATGGGGCGGTGGATGGCATTCTGAAGGCGCAGGCCCCGCAGGCCGATGGACCGACGCGCGCCGCCGCCGTGGCCGCGGCGCAGGGTTCGCCCGGCGTGGCATTGGATTTCGTGCATGAGGAACTGGCCGCAGCGCACCAACTGATGGGCCGCATTCTGGCCGAGGGCGACGCGGGCATGATGCTGCGCGGCTTGCTGGCCGAGGAACTGGGCGCGCGCCCCAAGCGCGAACGCTTGAGCGCCGTCCTCGATCTGGCCCGCGCCGTGCTGGCCGCCGATCTGCGCTCTGCCACGCCCCGTCGTCAGGCCCGGCTGATCGAGGCGCATGGCGCCATGGTCAAGCTGGCGCGCGAGGCGCCGATCTACAATTACGACCCCGGTCTGCTGGCGATGGAAATCGGGGCCTTGCTGGCATCGTCCGCCGTGCCTACAGAGGCTGGCAACCGATAACCCTCTCGCAAGTCAGGTAAGCACGGGCCCATGGCCGATCCTTTCTACATCACCACCGCCATCGCCTATCCCAATGGCAAGCCCCACATCGGCCATGCCTATGAGGCGATCGCCGCCGACGTCATCGCCCGCCATCAGCGCGCCGAGGGCCGCGACGTGCGTTTCCAGACCGGCACTGACGAGCATGGCCTGAAGATGGCGCAGAAGGCACGCGATCTGGGCATCACGCCGCGCGCGTTGTGCGACGAAATGTCCGGACATTTCCGTGCGATGTGCGACACTCTGAACATTTCTTATGATGTGTTCCAGCGCACCACCGATGAGGCCCATTACAAGGCCAGCCAGGCCATCTGGCAGGCGATGGAAGCCAATGGCGATCTCTATCTCGATCGCTACGAGGGCTGGTATTCGGTGCGCGACGAGGCTTTCTACGATGAAAGCGAGTTGGTTGAGGGTGAGGGCGGTGAGAAGCTCTCGCCTCAGGGCACGCCGGTCGAATGGACCGTTGAGGAAAGCTGGTTCTTCCGCCTTTCGGCCTATCAGGAGCCGCTGCTGGCGCTTTACAACAGCCAGCCGGACTTCATCAGCCCCGACAGTCGCCGCAATGAGGTGGTGAAATTCGTCGAAGGCGGACTGCGCGATCTGTCGGTTTCGCGCACCAGCTTCGACTGGGGTGTTCCGGTGCCCGGTTCGCCGGGGCATGTGATGTATGTCTGGGTCGATGCGCTGACCAACTATCTGACGGGTCTGGGCTATCCCGAGAAGACCCCGGAGATGGAGCGCTGGTGGCCCGCCGATATCCATCTGATCGGCAAGGACATCGTCCGCTTCCACACCGTCTATTGGCCCGCCTTTCTGATGAGCGCCAAGCTGCCTCTGCCCAAGCAGGTGTTCGGCCATGGCTTCCTGCTGCATCGTGGGGAAAAAATGTCGAAGTCGCTGGGCAATGTGGTCGATCCGCTGGAACTGGCCGAGCGTTTCGGCGTCGACAGCCTGCGCTACTTCCTGATGCGCGAAGTCAGCTTCGGCCATGACGGCAGCTATTCGGCGGAAGCCATCGTGACGCGCTGCAATGCCGAGCTGGCCAACAGCTTCGGCAATCTGGCTCAACGCAGCCTTTCGATGATTTTCAAAAACATGGGTGGCATTCTTAAGGCTGAGTTGCCGCTTTCCGACGCCGACGATGCGCTGCTGGCCACAGTGGCCGAAAGCATCGCCGCCATGCGTGAAGCCTTCGGTACGCTGGACTTCTCCGAAGGGCTCGATGCCTGGATGCGCGGCGTCTTCGCCTGCAACGCCTATGTCGACGAGCAGGCGCCATGGGCGCTGCGCAAGAGCGATCCCGAGCGCATGGAAGCCGTGCTGATGGTGCTGCTGCGCGTGGTGCGCGATCTGGCCATCGCCCTGCGCCCGGTGGTGCCGACCGCCATCGACAAGCTCTTCGATCAGATGGGCATTGCCGAGGATGCTCGCGACTTCGCTGCTCTGGAAAACAGGGGCTGGCTGGCCGATCTGGCCTCTGCTGGCTTCACGCTGCAGCAGCCCAGCGGCGTCTTCCCGCGCCTCGAACTGCCTGCTGACGAGAACGCCTGATGCTGATCGATTCCCACTGCCACCTCAATTACAAAGGCCTGATCGAGCAGCAGGGCGAGGTGCTGGCGCGCGCGCGGGCGGCGGGGATCGGCGCATTTCTCAACATCTCGACCCGACAGAGCGAATGGGCCGATGTCGTCGCCACGGCGGAGCGTGAAAGCGACGTCTGGGCAACCGTCGGCATCCATCCGCATGAGGCCGACCAGCATGCCGATCTGGGTGAAAGCATCCTACTGGAGGCGACGCGGCACCCGCGCGTGATCGGCATCGGCGAGACGGGCCTTGACTACTATTACGACCATTCGGACCGCGCGGTGCAGCAGGATCTGTTCCGCACCCATATCCGCGTGGCGCGTGAAACCGGCCTGCCGCTGATCATCCACACCCGCGATGCCGAAGAGGATACGGCCCGCATCCTGACCGAGGAAATGGCACAGAGAGCTTTCCCCGCGCTGATCCATTGCTTCACCGCTTCGGCTGATTTTGGCGAGAAGGTGCTGGACCTGGGGCTGACGATCTCGATTTCCGGCATTGTGACCTTCAAGAACGCCCGCGATCTTCAGGCCTTTGTCGCCACCATCCCGCAGGATCGCCTGCTGGTGGAAACGGACTCGCCCTTTCTTGCGCCGGTCCCGCATCGCGGCAAGGTCTGCGAACCGGCCTATACCGCTGACACGGCGCGTTTCGTGGCTGGCTTGCGCGAGGTCAGCGTTGAAGATCTGGCCGCCACCACCAGCGCCAATTTCCGCAAGCTCTTCGCCAAGGCAGGGCTTGCCGCATGAAGCTGGTGATGCTCGGCTCGGGAACCTCGACCGGCGTGCCCCGCGTGGCCGGCGAGCATGGCGAGGACTGGGGCCAGTGTGACCCCGCCGACCCCAAGAACCGCCGCACCCGCGCCTCGATCATGGTCGAGAGCACGGCAGGATCGCGTCTGCTGGTCGACACCTCGACCGATCTGCGGCAGCAATTGCTGGCCAATGACATCCATCGTCTTGACGCCGTGTTCTGGACGCATGACCATGCCGATCACTGCCACGGCATCGATGATCTACGCCCCTTCCGCTATGGCCGCGCCGGGCCCTTGCCGGGCTTTGCCAATGACGAGACGGTGCGTCGCCTGCGCAACCGCTTCGGCTATGTCTTTGCCGGGCAGCATGGCTATCATACGCTGGTCGAGCTGGACTCGCTCGACCGGCTCCGCATGTTCGCGGGCTTTGGCATTGGCTGGTGCCAGATGCCGCATGGCCCAGCGCAAAGCACCGCCTTCCGCTTCGACTGCGATGGCAAGTCCATCGGATATGCAACTGATTTTAGTGCGATAACTGGTGATATGGTCAGTCTGTTTCACGGCGTCGACCTGCTGGTCGCGGACTGTCTCAGGCGCGAGCCGCATCCCACGCATGCCCATCTTGCCATGTCGCTTGAACTGATCGAGGCGACGCGCGCCAACCGTGCCGTGCTGACGCATCTGGACAAGAGCATGGATTACCGTGCCGTGTCAGAGGAAATCCCGGCCCATGTCCAGGTCGGCTATGACGGCCTGACCGTCGAACTGTAAGTCGCTTACATCGACTCATCAGCCATTTCGGTCAGCGTCCAGCATGAAGCGGTCGGGCGAAACAGATAGCGAAGCTGATAACCGGTATCAGGCTTGGCGAGCAGGACCTCCACCGCACCGCCGCTCCGGGCGGCCTTGCTCATGGCCAGCCCATCGTGGCGGCGCCGCGCTTCGAGCGGCATGACCGGGAAAGCGAGCGAGGCGGCAGACACCTTGCGCTTCACCATCCTGGGCTCCGGTTCGGCATCGGCATCGATGCTGCCGGACAGCAGAGGGTCCGCGACATGCGCGCGCTGAACCTGCGCGCTTCGACCAAAAGCAGTGAGGAACGCCTCGAAGCTCCGGCCCGGACAAGCAGCAGCGAAAGCCGCAGAAGGAAGGAGACCAGCAGCAAGGGCAGCGATCATCCGGGGGCTGCGGGTCATCAAAGGCTCCTTAGGCCAACGGCATTGGCATGCCGGTTTCACACCATCACATGCTTATCATCGCTCGCTCCCCAGCCGAGGTGAAAAATAAATCCGTCGCCGCGTGACCAATTCCGTGCCCGCAGCGAACAAGATAACATGCGTTCAAGCTTCCTCTCGACCTTGGTCCCCAGGCGGTCATCCAGCCCGGCACCGCCGTTTCCCGGCGCGCCGGATGAATGGGGCGGGTTGATGGTTGCCGCGCAGGCCGGCCATGGCGGAGCCTATCGGCGGTTGCTCAGCGAGATATCTCTCTGGCTGCAGCGCTATTTCCAGCGGCGCCTGCCCCCCCGGCGAGGTCGATGATGCGGTGCAGGAAACCCTGCTGGCCCTCCATCGGCGGCGACACACCTATGATCCAGCCTATCCGCTGGGGCCATGGCTGGCGGCGATCGCCAAGCGCAAATGGATCGACCAGCTTCGCCTCCTTGGCCGCCGCGCGACCGAGGAGCTGCCGGAGAACCTGGCCGTCGGCGACCATGAGGCGGCGGTGACGAGTGCCTCGGTGCTGGCCAGCCTGCTCGATCAGCTCAAACCGGCGCAGGCGCAGGTCATCAGGCTGGTCAAGGTGCAGGGCTACAGCATCGAGGAAGCCTCCCGCGCGACGGGCCTGTCCGTTCCTGCCGTCAAGATGAACATTCACCGCGGGCTCGCCAGCCTGACGGCCTTTATCGAGAAGACCGCCGATGTCGAGTGATGCCCTGATCCGCGATCTCTCCGCCAATCTGGCGCCGGTGCGCCGCCGCCGTCCGGGGCGTGAGGGTGCGATGCTGCTGGCCCTGGGCGGAGGCGAACTGACCCTGCTGCTGGGACTGGGGCTGATGCGGCCGGATATGGGCCACATGATCGCGACGCCCTTTATGTTGTGGAAGCTGTGCGGTCTGGCCGTGCTGGCCGCTGTGGCCTGCATGGGCGCGATCCGCTCGTTTTCTCCCACGGTCAGGCCGCGCCGCGCTCTGACGATCACCTTTGGTCTGGCGATTGCGATCATGATTGCCGGGGCTTTCGTGATGCCGGAGCACCATGGCGGGCAGACATTGTTCATGCGTCTGGCGCCTTTGCAGGGTGTTCTCTGTGCGACCTCCATCACTGTGCTGTCGCTGCCGATCATGGCGATGCTCTCGGTGCTGATGCATCGCGGCGCGCCGACCCATCCGCAGGGCAGCGCTATCGCTTCAGGCCTTGCCGCCAGCACGCTGGGCGCCTTCATCTTTGCCTTCTGCTGCCGGGTCAATGATCCGCTCTACATCGCCGTCTGGTATTCCGTGGCCTGCGCCGCCGTGACGATCACCGCCCGCTGGCTGCTGCCTCGACGCTTCCGCCTCTAACCGCATCAAACGCTGTGCTGATCCGAGCCCGGATGTCCGGGAACGGATGTCTGCGCCCTCACGACTCCTGAAAGGACTTCGATATGGACACCACCCGCGACACGCCCCGCGCCGATCAGAGCTGGCTCAAAAGCTATTACTTCCTGCGCTTTGGCGTTTCCACGGCATGGGTTGTCGCTGCCTTCACCATCGCCAGAACCGCGCCGACGCTCGCCGCGATCATGCTCATTGCCTATCCCGCGTGGGATGCCATTGCCAACTATGTCGATGCCAGCCGCAGCGGCGGGCTGGCGCGCAACAAGAGCCAGATGCTGAACTTCATCGTCAGCGTGATCACTGCGGTGGCGGTCGCTCAGGCCTTGCGTCAGGGGATGCATGCGGTGCTTGGCGTGTTCGGTGTCTGGGCGGTGCTGTCCGGCCTGTTCCAGCTTGTGACGGCTGTGCGCCGCCGCAAGGCCTATGGCGCGCAATGGGCCATGATCCTGAGCGGCGCCCAATCCGGTCTGGCGGGCGGGCATATGCTGAGCAAGGCCGCCAGCGTGCTGCCCGCCGGGATTGCCGACATTGCGCCCTATGCCGCTTTCGGCGCCTTCTACTTTCTTGTCTCCGCGCTGTGGCTGACCATCAGCGATGCCCGCCGCAGCGCGAAGATGGGTGCCGCCTGATCGATCTCAGAGCTTTTCGCAGTGGAAGGAGGTTGCGGTTTCGATGTTCTCGCCGGTTCGGCGCGGCTGCTGGGGATAGGGGCACAGCAACCGCGTGCGGCCGGGCCAGGGTGTGTCATTCCCGGCGGTGGCGACGACCTTGCCGGGGGCGACACCCTTTTCCCGCCAGGCCACCAGTTGCGAGAAGATGTCGAAGTGATCCGTCGCCGGGCCACCGCGCCCATGGTTCATGCCCGGCACGGCGTAGAATTGGACGAAACGCCCCGACTGGCCCCGTTCCCGCGCATCGACCTGCGCCAGCCAGCGCAGCGTGTCATTGATCGAGAAAACCGGATCGCTGACGCCATGGAAGATGATGATCTTGCCGCCGCGTTTGGTGAAGGGGCTCAGGTCGGTGGCATCGGCATGCATGAAATCGACCGACGCTTCGTTCAAAGCGCCCCATTTGACGTGAGCTGCGGCATAGGCCTCATCGAGATCGACGTTCAAGGCATAGCGGGACAGATCGGTGACGCTATCGGCGATATCGAGCGGCGGGGATCGGAACACCGCCGAATTGCTCGGCGCGCCAAGCCGGATCAGCGCGCCATTGTTGGTCGCCGAAGCATAGCCGCCCATTTTCCAGATGCGCCAGCCCTGGGTCACACCCCGGCCAGTCTGCGCGCCAATCCCGGCATCCCATGGCCAGTCGGAATAGATGGCCTTGCCGTCGCGCAGTTTCGGCCCTTCGAACACCTTGCGCAACGCGAGGATCTGCGCGGGCAGAAGGCATTGCGCGGTCTTGTCGGCAGAGGTGTCGCCCTTGCAGGCGATGGCATTGAGATGCGGCAGCACGCGGGGCGTGGTGCAAGCGGTGAAGTTCTCGACCATGCCGTCCTGCGTGCCGTCCAGCGCATCGCAGGCGGCCAGAATGGCGCGCTGGGCCAGCAGGATGTCCTCATCGCTCATCGCCTTGTTGATCAGCGGCAGGCCATCGGCGCCGATCTGACCGAGCGCGCGGGCCGCGCCCGCCATCGCCTGCCCATCGGCCAGTTGCGCGATGGAAGCATGGGCCAGATGGAAGCCGGGATAGCCGATCAGCGCGGCGTCGAACTCCTGAGGGAAGCGCTGGACGGCCATCATGCCTTCCTGCCCGCCCTTCGACCCGCCCACAAAATAGGTGAGCTGCGCAGGGCGACCGTAATAGGCGCGGATCAGCGCCTTGCCCGCCTGAGCCACCGGACCGATATAGCCGAAGCCGTAATTGTGGCGCGCCAAAGCATCATGGCCAAAGGTGGCCAGCCCCTGCAGCGCGGGATCGTTGTTGACGCCATTATCATGGCCGGAATCCGAGGAGATCACGGCATAACCCTGTGTCAGCGCGCGCTGATCGTCCTGCCCCAGAATGATGCCGGTCGCATCGCCCAGATTGCCATCGGTGCCGCCACCGCCCTGAAAGAAGAAGCGCCCGTTCCAGGCGGTGGGCATACGCAGGTGGAACTTGATGGCATAGGTCTGGCCGCCCGCACCGCTGCGCTCCTGCATCTTGCCGATGATCTCGCAATGGGCGGGCATCGCCGGGGTCGGCGGGAAGGGGCGGGTGTCACCCGCCGCGCGCACTTCGGCAGGGGTGGGGCCGTGAAGCGCGGCGGTGGTGATATGGGTCGAGGGATCGGGCATGGTCGTGCCAGTCAGCGCCGTGCAGCGATCGTGAGTATCCGGGGCCTGTGCTGCAGCGATGCCCACGCCACTGGCCTGAGCCATGGCAAGGCCCAGTATGGAACCAAGCGCCCGATACATGATTGTCGCCTTCATGCCCTTCTCTCCCATATCATTCTTGTCCGTGAATTGCTTCTTTGCATAGCATTAGGTCAAGCGGGAAGACTGTGCCATAGCGGCGCACTTCTCGCGCCGGACCCGCTTGCTGCATGAAAAATCCGCTCAACGACTACCCTGGCTATCATTTGCGTCGCGCGGCGAGCAGCCGCCTTGCCGAGCTGGCGCGCCATCTGGAAGGCTTCACCCTCGGCGTGACCGAAGCCTCGATCCTGACCGTCATCGACCAGAACCCGGATATGTCGCAGGCCGAATGTGGCCGCATGCTGTCGATCAAGCGGCCCAACCTCAATCCGCTGATGCTGCGCCTGATCCATCGCGGGCTGGTCTCCAGCACCAAGGGGGAGGGGCGGGCGCTCAAGCTGCGGCTGACCGAAGAGGGCAAGGCGCTGATCCCCGGCATCCTTGCCGAGTTCGAGGCGCAGGAGGCGCGGATCTTCGCCTCGGTGCCTGAAAAGTACCGAGCCGATCTGGTCGCCATCCTGCGCGCCCTGCGGGTGAAGGACTAGGCGCCCACCGGCGGCCCGGCAGGCGCCTTGGCGCATCAGAACTTCGCCGTGGCGCGGATACCATATTCGCGCGGCGCGCCATACAGCTCGTTCTTGCCGTTCTGGCCCGCGACATAGAACTTGTTGGCCAGATTGGTGCCATAGGCCTCCAGCTTCCAGTTGTTCTTGTCGAGCGCCACGCTGGCCTGAAGCAACCCACGCGCCGCGATCAGGTCGGTCGAGGCCTGATAGGTCGGATAGGCCCATTGCGAACCGATATAGGCATAGCCCACGCGCGGCGTCAGCACATAGCCATGGCCCAGATCGTAGCGATAGGAGGCCGAGACATTCCACGTCCATTTCGGGCTGTAGAGGTTGGGCCCGCCATTCGATGAGGCATAGGTGTAATTGTAGCATGTGCTGCTGTTGGCCACGCCGACAGCGCATTGCGGCAGGGTGACACCGGCAGGGATCGCCCATTTGTTGATCAGCGAAAGCGCGCTCATGCTGCTGTCGACGAAGGACAGGCCGCCATCGAGCGACAGCGCGTTGAACTTCGCCTGAAAGCTGGCTTCGAAGCCCTTGATGGTGGAATTGGCCAGATTGACCACGCCGCTCTGCCCCGACAGCGGGTTGATGACGTCCATCTGGAAGTTGTTGTAGGTCATGTAGAAGGCGCCGATCTGCGTCTTCAAATGGCGGTCGAGCAGGGTCGATTTCCAGCCCGCCTCATAATCCATCACTGTTTCGGGGGCAAAGCTGCCGCCCGGCGGGTTGATGCCGCCATTCTTGTAGCCGCGCGCCACGAAGGCGAAGAACAGATTGTCGCTGTCCGGCTTGAAGTTGAGCGCCAGCTTGCCCGTCACACGGCCATCGCCCTCGGTTCCTGTCTGGGGCACCAGCACAGTGGCACCCACCGGCGGCGAAACCAGCACCTGAGCGATGGTCGAGCCCGCCGCCGCGCGATAGACCGCGCCCGAGCCATCGACATGGAAATGCGAATAGCGCAGTCCGGCATCAACCGTGAACTTGTCCGAAAGCTGATAGCTGGCCTGAGCAAAAGCGCCCAGCAGCAGCTTGTTGGTCACGGGCTGGGGCAGGGTGGTGAAATTGTTGTTGGTGCTGCTCCAATTGTGCAGGTCGATCTTGTTGCGCTGGGCATAGGCGCCCACCACATATTTGAACCGCCCGCTGTCGGGCGAGATGATGTTGATTTCCTGGCTGTATTCCCGCTCACGCACATTGTTGGCACTGGCGGTCTGGTTCAGCGTGGAGTTGCTGAGGTTGAGCGAGGTGGCATCGGTCTCGCTGACCGAGGAAAGCCGCTTGTTCTGATAGGCCGTGACCGAGCGCAACGTCAGCCCGCCCGAGAACTGATATTTGGCCTCCAGCACGGTGGCGAAGGCGCGTTCGTAATTGGCAACGGGCGAGTCATAGCTCACCGTCCAGGGCGTGTTGGTGCGGCCCACCACGTAAGGGTTGTTGGCGGTGGTGGTGGCGATAGGCTGGAAGGCATAGCCGCCGGTCTGGCGCTGCACCGTCTCGACCTTCAGATTGGCCTGAAAACCGCCATCCTTGTAGAGCGCCTGCACGCGACCGTCGATTTCGTTTAAACGCTCGGGCTGGCTGTGAGCGGGGCCCACATCCTTGAACCAGGCGTCATGCTGGTTGAACAGGCCCGAGGCGCGGATGGCGATCTTCTCGCCGATCGGCAGGTTGAGCGCGCCATTGACGCCACCATTGTTGTAATTGCCGTAATTGGCGCTGACATAGCCCCCGATCTTGCCAAGCTCGGGCCGCTGCGTGGTGAGATAGACCGCGCCGCCGGTCGAGTTCGCGCCCGAGAGCGTGCCCTGCGGTCCGCGCAGCACTTCGGCGCCCGCCATATCGTAGAACTGGCCGTTCGAGACGATCGGCGGCTGGAACACGCCATCGATGTAGGTCGCCACACCATTGGTCACCTGCGGCGAGCCCGAAGCAAGGCCGATGCCACGGATGTTAAAGCTGTCGGTGATGCCCGAGCGCGAGATCGTCAGCCCCGGCGCGGCCGTCTGCAGATCCAGAGCGCGCATGATCTTCTTTTCGGCGAGCGCATCGCCAGACAGGGCGGTGACCGCGATGTTGACGTTCTGGACATTCTCGGCGCGGCGCTGGGCGGTGACGACGATGTCCTTCATCCCGGTGCCATCCACCTTGTCAGTGCCGGAATCCGGGGCGGGGTGGGGCGCTGTATCCTGCGCGTAAGCGGGAACAGCCACCAGCGCGCAACCGAGCATCAGCGTGGTGAACAGGGGACGCGACGACGTGACCTTCATGACCTCTCTCCGTGATTGTGCGCTCTCTGGGGCGCCCTATGGTTAGTTATGTTGCATAACATTAATTGAGGCGCAAGAGGGTTTGCAGACTTCGATGATGAAGGAGAGACGGGCAGGGGATTGACGCCAATCAACGCCGATTTTAGTCCTACAAGACGACGTGAGATCACGCATTTTGGCGGTTGCGCAGGCCAGCTTTTCACAGCGACAAGGACAGGCGAGCAGGAGCCATCGGGGGAGGACACACCACAATGACGACAACGCTATCGGCATCCCGTCCGGGCAGCGTGGCCCGGCGACAGCTTCTGGTCGGGCTGAGCCTTGCCGCCGCAGCACTGGCGACGCCCGGTCTGGCCGCGATCACGCCGCGCCAGCGGATCGTCATCGACAATGATTTCGGTGGCGACCCTGATGGGCTGTTCCAGCTCGCGCATCATCTGGCCTCGCCCTCGGTCGAGATCGCGCTGATCGTCGGCTCTCATCTGCATGACAAGGATCCGTTCGATCCGGCACCGGGGCAGGCCGACCGCGCTGCGGAACGCGCGCGGCAGATCGTGACACTGGCCGGTATCGGGCATAGCCCCAAGATCATCGCCGGCGGCAATGTCGCGCTGGATGCGGCCATGAAGCCCACGCCCGCCAGCGCCCACATCGTGGCCGAAGCGATGCGCGAGGATACCAGACAGCCCTTGTTCTACGTCGCCGGGGCCAGCCTGACCGAGCTGGCCGCCGCGCATAAGCTTGAGCCGGGCATCGGCAAAAGGCTCAAGCTGGTGTGGATCGGCGGCATGGAGCATGACGATCTGTGGCCCGGCCGCCCGGTGCGCCACGATCCCGAATACAACATGACCATCGATGCGGCGGCGGCGCGCTATATCTTCAACGACTCCGATATCGAGATCTGGCAGGTGCCGCGCGATGCCTATCGCCAGATGCTGATCTCGCACGCCGAGCTAGAGCAGGGGCTGGCCCCGGCAGGCAAACTGGGCGCCTATCTGCTCGAAAGGATCGACGCGATCGTGACGATGGCGGGCCGCGGGGGCTTCAACATCGGGGAAACCTATATTCTGGGCGACAGCCCGCTGGTGACGCTGACCGCGCTGCAATCCTCCTTCGAGGCGGACAGTTCATCGAGCGATTACGTGCTCAAGCCCACGCCGTCGATGGATGAGAAGGGGCGATACACGCCGCGTCCGCAGGCCAGGCCGATGCGTGTCTACAAGACCATCGACACGCGGCTGACCTTCGCGGATATGTTCGCGAAGCTGGCGCATCTGGCGCAGCACTGACATGGCAGGCGCGGGGGCAGCCCGCGCCGGTTCCCGCTTATTGCTCCTCAAGGATCGCCGCGCCCCAGGCTTCCAGCGCAACCGGGGCGCCCTTGGCCACGGCATGGTTCCCCAGCAGGTCCTGCGCCGCGGCAGGAGCATGATAGCTGGCCGGGCTGGCCGAATAGTTCAACACATAGCGCACATGGTGTCCGTTCTTCAGCATGCCGCTGCGCACGATCAACGGGAAGCGCACGGTCTCATCCTGCGCCACGCCCGCATCCGTCAGCGTATCCTTCAGTAGGGCCGTCATCATGTCCTCGCCGGGCATGAAGCCGACATAGGTGACATCGCCCTTGCCCCAATTGTTGCGCGTGACAGCCGCATAGGCGGGCCAGGAGGGATGGTGATAGCGCGCCAGCACGCGCGCGGTCGTCGGCTCCAGAAACTCCATCCACCAGCGTACAGTGTTGGCCTTCTCGCCCACCTTGAAGGGATCGCCCTCGAGGCTCACCCCCTGGGGCGCGGCGAATTGCGAATAATGCACCCCGGCAGCCTGAGCGATGGCGCCGGGCTGATCGGCATAGCGTACCTTCACATTCTCGTCCGAAAACCCGCTCTTGAAGCTGTAGAGCAGATGCCCGCCAGCCTTGGCATAATCGTTGAGTCGCCCGATCTCGGCGTCGCTGGCCGCATAAAGCGCGGGCACGATCACCAGATTGTAATGGGCCAAGGGCGTCGGTGTGGAGGGGGTGATAAAATCGACCTCCACATTCATGCGGTAAAGCGCATCGTAATAGCCGCGCATCACGTCATTATAGGCAATCGACTGGCCATCGGCCTTGGGTTTGAAGCTGTCGAACGCCGTCAGCGCGGTGTTGCTGACATAGATCGCCACCTTGTTATGCTTGGTCAGATTGGCCAGTTTCGGCCCCAGACGCGCCAGATCCGCACCGATGGTGGCGGCTTCGCGATAGGTGGCATTGGGCTTGAAATCCTGCGAGAGCAGCCCGCGCCAATAGGTCTCTATGGCGTTGGCCGTCGTGCCCCAATGCCAATATTCCACCATATTGGCCCCCGAAGCCAGATGGCTGAAGGCCTGAAGCCGCAACTGTCCGGGGTAGGGCGTCCATTCCGGAAAGCCCTGAGCGGTGGTCTCCAGCACCAGATAGTTTTGCCCATGCTTGATCGAGCGGGCCAGATCGCCGCCCAGCGCGATTTCGGTGCCGGTCAGCAGGCTCTGGCCGGGGTGATAGATGTCGATCCCCGCCACATCGAGCGCTTTGGCGGCATCCCAATGGTTGACCTCGGTCTGGATACCATAGGAGGAACCGCGCCAGTCGAGGTCGAAATTCTGGGTCATGAACTGGCCCTTGCGGGCATGGGCGCGCACCAGATCGGCCTGCCAAGCCAGATAATCGGTCACCAGACCGCGCTGAAATTCCGAAAAAGCAGCCGACAGGCTGGCGTTGATCGAGCCGTTGGTGGAGGGAAAATCCTCCCAGCGGTTGATGCGGTTGCTCCAGTAATTCAGGCCATAGGCCTTGTTGAGCGCGTCGAGATCGCCGTGGAATTTCGCCTTCATATGCTCGACAAAGGCGGCCTGCACATTGGGGCCGCTGGTGCCATAGGCCTTGGTCTCATTGTCGAGCTGATAGCCGATGACCGCAGGATTGTCCTTCACATGATCGACCAGCGCGATGATCGCCCGCTGAGCGGCGGCGCGGAACTCCGGGTTGGTGATGTCCATATTCTGGCGGCGGCCATACTGACCGGGGCCCTGAGGCGTGATCGCCAGCACATCAGGATGCTCTTTCGCCAGCCATGTCGGCACGGCATAGGTGGGGGTGCCGATGATGACCTTGATCCCGGCCTTGTTCATCGCGGCCAGCACACGATCGATATGATGGAAATCGAAGGTGCCGGGCTGGGGCTCCATCGTGCCCCATGTCGATTCGGCGATGCGGACCACAGTGATATGGGCCGCTTTCATCATCCGGACATCGTCATCGAGCCGGTCGGTGGGGGCATATTCGTCGTAATAGGCCGCGCCGAACAGGATGCTGTCGGGCCAGGGAAATGCATGTGCCGGGGGCGTTGACGCAGCGATGGCCGTCGGGGTGAGAAGGGCCGTCGCAGTTAACAAGGCAACGGCGAAAAAGGTTTTTTTCCGAAAAGACAATGCCATGGCAGACCTTCACCCCTCGCTTCCTGATATATTGAATGGAGTAATGATCGCCCGACATCATGGCAATGTCTGGAAACCTGCGCATTGACATTCGGTGTCATTTGAAAAATAAACTCTAAAACATGAACTTAAATCAAACCGTCCGCACCGTATCGCGTGGCATTCCTGCAACGGTTTAGATAAAACCATCCATTCGGATGATTTTATAGTCGTACTTTTAAGACCTCCCCGCCATGATTGAACTCGACTGCAAACAGTCCTGCTGAGACGCGATCCGGAAGAAAAAACAATCCGGACGGGCCGCCGCAATCTGGAGGGAGATATGAAGGATGAGGCACTTTTTATGAGTGGCGCTGGGCCGCATCTCATCCTCCTACGCCATGTCGGATCTGACGCGGACCTACAGCCTGCTCGCCGGTGCGAAGTTCCAGGGGAGCGGCTTTACCGTTGAGGGAGAAAGGGCGGCGTGGCATCCCCGGATAAAGCGCTGCCCTTTTTGCGGGGTCCATAAGATGGCTTTTCGGGAGAGAATTTTACCATGACGGATGCTTTTGCTCTTTCGCGCCGGGGGGCTCTCGGGATGATCGGCGGTGTGGCTGGTGCGGGCCTGTTGCCTGCGGCCGCCACCGCCGTTGAAGGCAAGGCGGGCGCATCGGGGGCAAGCTGGTTCAGCACCACCGCCACCTTGCCGTGGCAGAGCCACGCCGTGCCCGCGCTGGCTCCCGCTGCACCCGCGATGTTCGCACAGGACGCCACCATCCAGCTCGACAAGCCGCGCCAGACCATGGCCGGTTTTGGCGGCGCCTTCAGCGAAAGGGGCTGGGATGCGCTGACCCTGCTGTCCCCCGCCAAACGCCATGCGGCGCTCTCCTTGCTGTTCACGGCTCAAGGATGCAACTTCAGCCAGTGCCGCACGCCACTGGGCGCTGATGATTTCTCGCGCGACTGGTATTCCTATGATGAGACGCCGGGCGATTTCGCGCTCGATCACTTCTCTGTCGCGCGCGATCGCGAAACGCTGATCCCCTTTATCAAGGCCGCGCAGGCCCTGCGGCCCGATCTGAAGGTCTGGGCCTCGCCCTGGTCGCCGCCGACATGGATGAAGAAGGGCGGCCATTATGCCCAGGCCCCCGCATGGCCCGGCCAGCCTGCCAATGGCATCAAACCCGAGCAACTGGGCCACGAAGGCAGCGACAGCTTCATTCAGGAAGACCGCTATTTCGCGGCCTATGCCAACTATTTCGCACGCTATGTTCAGGCCTATGCGCAGGAGGGCATCGCCATCAGCACGGTGATGCCGCAGAATGAGTTCAACTCGGCCCAGCCTTTCCCCTCCTGCTGCTGGACGCCCGAGGGGCTGGCGCGTTTCCTGCCGCATCTGGGGCGGGCGATGGGGCCGCTGGGCGTCACCATCTTCCTCGGCACGCTGGAGCGCGGCAATGCCGATCTCGTCTCAAAGGTCATGGCCGACCCGCAGGCGGCAGAGGTGGTGAAAGGTTTGGGCGTGCAATGGGCCGGGAAGGGGGCCCTGCCGGTGATCCGCGATCGCTTCCCCGATATCGCCATCTGGGGCAGCGAGCAGGAATGCGGCATCGGCACCAATGACTGGCATTATGCGCGCTATGGCTGGGCGACGATCCGCCAGTATTTCGACGCGGGCGCCAGCGCATGGACCTATTGGAACATGGTGATGCCCACAGGCGGCATGAGCGGCTGGGGCTGGCCGCAGAACAGCATGATCGTGGTCGATCCGGTGAAGCGCGACTTCACCCTGACGCCCGATTACTGGCTGATGCGCCATCTGGGGGGCCAAGTGCAGGCCGGAGCGCGCGCCGTTCCGGTCGACAGCTTCCTGGGCTTCAATGACCAACTGGCTTTCCGCAATCCTGACGGCTCGCTGGTGCTGGTGGCCAACAATGGTCTGGGGCAGATCCAGCGCGTGCGTTACGGCATCGGCAAAAGAGTGCTGACGCTCGATCTTCCAGCGGACTCACTGAACACGCTGGTGCTGCCGGCCGGGTTGCTGGAGGTTTGATGGCGCTCGGCATGTCAGAGAGATAGGTTGCAGGGCGGTCCCGTCGGCTTTTGCGGGACCGCCTTATCTGATGGCTGGATTTGAAACAGATAATACCGATAATCTATATTATGTTAAAATCCCACCCAACGCGATAGAGGACATGGGCCAACCCCACGCCCTCCACATCGCTCAGAACTGCTCGCCAACCAGTCGCTCGCTCAGTGCCCACAGCGCCTTGGCACGCTCCCGATCCAGCGCATAAGGACGCACGCCAGCGCGAATGCCTTCCAGCTCCTCAACATGCGCCACATGGCAGTCTTCGCAATAGAGCCCGCCGACCGCATCTGCCGATGCCACCACCGCGCTCCACACTGACGTCGCCGCGCCCTGAGCAATCGACTTATAGGCCAACGGAGGCTGCCCCGCCGCCGCCAACCCAGCCTCGATCGAACCGACCAGCGCCTGCTTCTCATCCTCGCTCATATGGCGGCTCAACTCGGTTTCCCAGATCACGCCGGGATGAACGGCGGTGGCGCGAATGCCGCGCTCGCGATGGCGGGCATCGAATTCCACGGCGAAAAGGATGTTCGCGGTCTTGGAGCGACCATAGCCGACCCACGGATCATAAGCGGAACGCTCGAAATTGGGATCCTCCAGATCGACATCGGCCAGACGATGCCCCGAGGACGACAGGCTGACCAGTCGCCCTCCCTCCCGGATCAGCCCGGTAATATGGTTAACCAGCAGGAAATGACCAAGATGATTGGTGCCGAACTGGGTCTCGAAGCCATCGGCAGTATGGCCGAAAGGCGGCGCCATCACGCCCGCATTGGTGATAATGGCATCAAAACCCTGCCCCTGAGCGTTCAACGCAGCGGCGCAGGCCCGCACACTGGCGAGCGACGCGAGATCCAGCTCGACAAGTGCGAAGCTCCCGCCACTGGCCGAAGCTGCCGCGCGCACCGCAGCCGTCGTCACTTCGGCCTTGGCCAGATCGCGGGCGGCGCCCACCACATCGGCGCCACGCGCGGCCAGAGCGCGGCAGGTCTCGATGCCCAGCCCGGCCGATGCGCCCGTCACCAGAACCCGCTTGCCACGCAGATCCAGGCCCGCAAGCACATCATCGGTGGTCGAAGTCGCTCCGAATGCATTGGTCATGATCGTCTCCATCTGTTCCTGAGCGCGCCGCCATGAAAGGGGGATCGGCAGGCGGCCCGTTCCCGCCATATGGCGATGCCGGGGCCGGACACGGTGCCCGATCGTCTCAACCTCTTGCCTGATCCTATCAACCGCCTTGCAAAACCCGCTGCGAGCCACGATCCTGAACGCCATGCAGGATTTGCTCGATTCCATGTGCCGCCGCGTGCAACGCCACGCCAGCGGATTGCTTTGGGAAACCCCCGTGCCGCGCGTGGGCCTGTGCGTGTTGAACGAAACGGGCGGGCCGATGGCCAGCGTCTATCGCCCCATGGCCTGCCTGGTGCTGCAAGGCGCCAAGGAGGTGATGATCGGCAACAGCCAGTTGCGTTATGACGCGGCCAGTTGCTTTATCGCTTCGGTCGATGTGGCTGCCACCGGGCGTGTGAGCGAAGCCACAGCCGAACGCCCCTATGTCGTCACCAGCCTCTCTCTCGACCATCAGGCGCTGGCCGGATTGCTGGGGGAGCTGCCAGCCGCCCTGCCCGATCAGACTGCGCTCGATGAGGTCCGGATGCCCACAACGGGCTTCGGACTGGCGCCGGTGACGCGTGATCTGCTGGAAGCCTGGGATCAGCTTCTGGCGCTGCTCGACAAGCCCCAGGATATTCCCGTTCTGGCCCCTGCCCGCGAGCGCGAAGTGCTCTACCGCCTGCTGCAAAGCGGCCATGGCCCTATGCTGAGGCAATTGGCGCGGGACGACAGCCGCCTGTCACGCATCCGCCGCGCCATCGAGCATATCCGACAGCACTTCGACCAGCCCCTGCGCACCGAAGCGCTGGCGCTGATCGCAGGGATGAGCGTGCCCTCGTTCCACCGCCATTTCAAGGCGGCAACCGGCATGAGCCCGCTGCAATATCAGAAGAGCCTGCGCCTGCAGACCGCGCGCCAATTGCTCTCGACGCGCGCCGATGCGGCAAGGACGGCCTTTGCGGTGGGCTATGAAAGCGCATCGCAGTTCAGCCGCGAATATGCGCGCCAGTTCGGACGATCGCCGGCGCGCGACGCGGCTTTGATGAACGGCTCGGCGTGGCAGGAGGAGGAGGCGATCTAAGCCCCCTGCCCGCAGCTATAGGCGCGATAGGCCCACTGTGATAAAGGCTTACCCATGCTTACCATGCGCCAGATCGAGATGTTTCGCGCCGTCATGATCGCCAAAACGGTTAGCGGCGCAGCCAAAATGCTCAACATCTCTCAGCCGGGCATCAGCCGCATGCTCACCCATATGGAAGACCGGCTGCAATTCCGCCTCTTCGACCGCACAAGGGGCCGCCTGCTGCCGACACAGGAAGCGCAGGTGCTCTTCGACGAGATCCAGCAGATCTATGAGGGCGTGTCAGGGCTGGATAACACCGTGCGCCGTCTGGCCAAGGGCGAGGACCGGCTGTTCCGCATCGGCGCCTCGCCCTCGCTGGGCCATTCGGTACTGCCGATCATGCTGGCGCGGCTTTCTGCCAATTTTCCCGGCATCACCCTGCAGTTCGATATCCTTTCGCTCGAACAGGCGCACAACTATCTGGCCCAGCAAAAGGGCGAATATGCGCTGACCCTGTTCCCCCTCGATCACCCCAATGTGCTCTCCAACCGGATCGCGGCGGCAAGGCTGGTCTGCGCCGTGCCCGCCAGTCACCCGTTGGCCGAGCGCGATCACATCCGCGTCGAGGATATCGCCGGGGAGAACATCCTCTCCTTCCCGCCCGACACACCTCATGGCACCGCCATCGCCGAGATGTTCGAGCACGCCGGGCAGGACCTGCAAGTCGCCACCTATGTACGCTTTGCCGAAACCGCCGTCGCCTTCGTGGCCCATGGCATGGGTGTGGCGGTGGTCGACAGCTTCACCGCCATGCAACCCCATGCCGACAGCGTGCGCTTTCTTGAATTCGAGGAGCCCGGCACCTTGCCCGTCTATCTCAGCCGCAACCTGAGCATCGCGCGCGCCATCGCGGGAGAAACCTTTGAAGAGATTGCGCGATTGGTGCTGCAAAGCCTGCCCCGTCCCAAGCCCAGACAAGCCGCGAAACAAATCGAGCAATAAAATGTCCAGGCCATAACATCACGGTATGGATCAAACGTTTTCATGCGCTGGTTTTCAGATCTGCCCGCCTGCATGCTGACAGGCAGAAGAAAGTGCCCCGCTGGATCGGGGTGCGTCGCGGAGAAAGGCAGCATCACGCCATGGCAAGCTATTCGGCACGCGGCACGGTTTCCGTGCGGCCCTTTGTGACCGTAGAGGGCGTTACCGCAGAAGGGCAACAGACGCCTGTGCGCAGTCAGGATCAATGGCGCCGCCTTCAGGTTCTGGTGGTGGCCCTGTGCTTCCTGCTCAACATGCTTGACGGCATGGATGTGCTGATCCTCTCCTATATCGCTCCGGCGCTTTCGACGGACTGGCATGTCACCCCTGACCGGCTGGGCGTGCTGTTCAGCGCCGGGTTGGCGGGCATGGCCTGCGGCGGCCTGTGGCTGGCCCCGATGGCCGACCGTTTCGGGCGACGCCGCCTGATCCTGACGGCTCTGGTGTTGATGGCTTCGGCCATGTTCGCATCGGTGCTCTGCACCAATCTGTACCAGATGCTGGCGGCGCGTTTCGTGGTCGGCATGGGCATCGGCAGCGTGCTGGCCAGCATGGCCGCGCTGACCGCCGAATATGCCCCGGCCAAATACCGCAGCTTTGCGGTGGGCTTCCTTCAGGCCGGCTATCCGGTCGGAGCAACGATCACCGGCTTTGTGGTGGCGCAGCATCTCACCAGCCATGGCTGGCAGGTGATGCTGCTGGGCGCGGCGATCCTCTGCGCCATCGTGCTGCCGCTGACCTGGCTGCTGTTGCCTGAATCGATCACCTTCCTGCTCGCCCGCCAACCCAAGGGGGCGCTGAAACAGATCAACCGCCAGCTCGCCTCGCTGGGTGAACCCCTGCTTGACGCCCTGCCCCCGCGCCCCGCCGATGCGCAGGAACGCCCCGGTCTGCGCACGCTGCTGGCCGATGATCGTGCTCCCGGCACCTTCCTGCTGTGGCTGGCGATTATCCTGTGCTTCATGACACTCTATTTCGTCATCAGCTGGATCCCCAAGCTGTCAATCGAGGCCGGACTGTCACCCAAGGACGGCATTTATGCCGGGGCGATCTACAACATCGGCGCCTTTTTCGGCACCTCCACGGTGGGGCTGGTGGCGATGCGCTTCGATCTGCGCCGGGTGATCTGCGTCTATATGATGCTGGCCGCCGCCGCGCTGATGGTGTTCGGAACCGTGCAGATGCCGCTGGCCCTGACCCTGCTCACCGCCTTCCTGATCGGCGTCTTCGTGCAGGGCGGCTTCAACGGCTGCTATCCACTGGCGACCCAGTTCTATCCGCCCCATGTGCGCAGCGCGGGGATCGGCTGGGCCATGGGCATGGGCCGCATCGGCGCGGTGATCGGCCCGATGCTGGGCGGTGTGCTGCTGGGCGCCAAGGTCTCGCTGCCGGTGATCTTCGGGGTGTTTTCCGCCCCCATCGTGGTCGGCGGCTTGCTGATCACCCTGATCCGCTTCGGCAAGGCCGACTGATAGACATTCCCTTTCCATAAAGGTTCATCGAGATGACTGAAGTCCTGCAATCGGGCGGCGCGCTGCCCGGTAACAGCTTCCTGTGCGGTCTGCTGGGCGCCGGCATCGCCGGTTCGCGCAGCCCCGAACTGCACGAAACCGAGGCCCGCGCGCTCGACCTGCCGCTGGTCTACCGCATTCTGGACGGGGCGGTGATGGGCTATGGCGAGGCGGGCCTGCCGCGCATCCTGACCATGCTGGGCCAGATGGGCTTTGCCGGGGTGAATGTCACCCATCCCTTCAAGCAGGCGGTGGTGCCGCTGCTCGATCATCTGTCCGATGCGGCGCGGGTGCTGGGGGCGGTCAACACCGTGGTCTGGCGACCCGAAGGCCTGTTTGGCGACAACACCGACTGGTCGGGCTATCGCGCACATTTTCTGACCGGCCTTGGCGACAAGCCGCGTGAGACTGTCGCGATGATCGGCGCAGGCGGCGCGGCAGCGGCTGTAGGCTTTGCCCATCTCGACCTTGGCGCGCGCGATCTGCGGATCGTCGACACCGCCCCCGAGCGGGCGCAGGCTCTGGCCACGCGGCTGGGCGCGGTTTTCCCGCAAGCGCGCGTCACCGCCAGCCCCGATGTCGCCCACGCCCTGGCCGGGGCTGACGGCGTGGTGCAGACTTCACCCGTGGGCATGCAGAGCCATCCCGGCCTGCCTTTCGATCCTGCCCTGCTCGATCCGCGCCAATGGGTCTCGGACATCATCTATTTCCCGGCACGTACGCCCCTGCTGGAGGCCGCCGCCGCGCGTGGCTGCGCCACTTTGGCGGGCGGCGGCATGGCGGTGCTTCAGGCCGCGCATGCCTTCGCGCTGTTCACCGGCACCCAGCCCGATGCCGCGCGCATGCTGCGGGCCTTTGCCAAGGCAGGCTCATGATCGACGCGGCTCCGCCTGCCACGGTCCAGGTCGCGCCGCCCGTGGCGAGCACAGCGGCCTCCTCGCCCCCCGCGCCTGACGCCGCAGCCATCGCCACCGCCCTCAGCGTAGCGCGCACGCCACCTGACACGACCGGCTCGGCCACCATTCCCGCCGCCTCATCAGGTTCGGCAACGCCTCACTGGCGTCAGCGTCTGCGCAACAAGGGCGTGGACCTGACCTTCGCCTATCAGTCCGAAAGCGCCAGCGCCTTTACCGGCGGCGCGCGCGACGGCAGCGCCTATACCCAGCAATTGCTGGCCTCTGTCGCGGTGGACACCGGCAAGGCCTTCGGCTTCAAGGGCGGCAAGTTCATCTTCACCGTGGTCGAGCGCAAGGGCGTCGACCTCACCGCCACCCGACTGGGCAATCTGTTCGAGGTGCAGGAACTCTATGGCGGCGGGCAGGATGTGCGCCCCGCCAACATCACCTATGAGCAGGAGTTCAACGACGGCAAGACCGCCGTGAAGATCGGCATGTACAACAGCGGCGCCGATTTCGCGACGCTGCCCTCGGGCTGCAATTTCCAGAACTTCGCCTTCTGCCCGCGCCCGACCACGCTGTTCTACAACAGCGGCTTTTCGGGCTTTCCCGTGCCGCGCTGGGGGCTGCGGGTGAGGCAGAACATCGCCAAAGGCTGGTCGCTTTCCGCCGCGATCTTCGAGGTCAATCCGGCCCGCGCGCAAAGCTTCCATGGCTGGGATCTGGCGCCTAAATTCGATTCCGCCGTCATCCCGGTCGAGCTGCAATGGAAGGGCGGCATCAAGCCGGGGCAATTGCCCGCGCTCTTCCGCATCGGCGGGCTGATCGACACCACCAACAAGCCCGATGTCTACGCCGATGCCAATGGCAACAATTACTCACTCTCGGGCCTTGCCCCCGTCACACGGCAGGAGCGGTGGAGCGCCTGGGTGATGGGCGAAAAGGGTATCGCCCATATCGGCAAGGGCGGCGGCGGTGTGCTGAGTCTGTTCGGCACCTTCACCGCATCGGATCTGCACACCGCGCGCGTGCCCTATTTCGTGAGCGGGGGCGTGGTGGCCAAGGGCTTCTGGGCAGCGCGACCCAAGGATATGGCGGGCATCGGTCTGGTCTATGCCCGCATCAACCCGCGCACCACCGACCGGCAATTGGGCCTGCTGGCCGCCGGAAAAGCGACCACCGTCCAGACCTATGAGGCCAGTGGCGAGATCTATTACAGCGCGCAGTTCGGGCCGCTGACGGTGCGGCCCAATCTGCAATATATCAACCATGTCGGCGGCACGGACCTCTATGCCGATGCGGTGGTCGGGGGCATGACGCTCAAGCTGGTGGTGTGATCAGTCGGTCAGCAGCGTGATGGGGCCGGTGAGGCCCGATGGCTGGGCGATGATACGATCCTGGTCCTGATCCTGAAAGCGCTCGCCATAACGCAGCGTCAGCACGCGCCGGTCGGCTGGAGGTCGCGTGGCAAGAGCGTTGAGCGCGCCATTCATGACCATAATATCGATGTCATTATGGCCACTGCGCAGCGCCTGCGTGATATCGAGCCGGTAAGGCGGTGCCCAAAGCGTGCCAACCGCCTTGCCATTGATGCTGACGATCGCGGCTTCACGCACCGGGGCGGCGATGTTGGCCTGAGGGCGCGCGGGCGTTCCCTCTTCCTTCGCCAGAGGCAGGGATGGCCCCAGATCGAGCACAATGGCATGGCCCGCCGCCGCATCAGGCAGGGTAAAGCTGCGCCGATAATGCGCCGCGCCGGAAAAACCCTTGTTGTCGGTGCGATCAGTCCATGGACCTATCTTCGGGAGGCGTTCTTCATGACCGGACAGATTTAGGCTCCAGTCGGTGGAGAGATCGACCAGCACATGCAGGGCTTTTTCGGGCCCGACCGGTGCGGCATAGGCCTCGCCCAGCATCAACACACGCGTTTCATAAGGCTCCAGATGCAGCGCGAACGGCCCGGCAGGCACGCCCTTGCGCGATCCGCTCATCGGGTCCCACCATGATCCGCCTGCCGCATCCCCGGCAAAACGCGCCGTGGTGTCGATGGAACGCGGCCCGGTGTTGGCGATGAAATAAAGATGCCCACCCTCAATCCGGCGCGACAGGACGCCCAGCGCAGGCTGCGGGCTTGCAAGAGTAACGGAAGGCGGGGCCACCGCACGCAGGGCAGCATCGACCTGAGCCGTCGGCACGATCTGCGCAGCCTTCCCGCCAACCCGCATAAGATCTTGCCCGATGGCATGCACCCGCTGCGTGGCGCTGGCCTGATCCAGCAGCCCGCCCGCCGCATCGGGCAGATGATCCAGCGCGATCACCTTGCCGCCGCCTTTTACCCAATTCAGGATGGCCTGAAATGCATCCGGGTCGATCCGCTTCATCGGCGGCAGGATCAACATTCCGGCGCTCAGCCGTCCCTTGCGGATGGCGGTGGCATCGATGAAGTCGAAGCCGTAACCGGCATCCAGCACCGAACCGATCATCGCGGAGGACACCCGGCTTTTCATCGCCTTGTCCGCCGAAGCATAGTCGGGCGCCATGTTGGCGAAGACATCCTCGGTCGGCAGATAGATTGCCACCGTATTGTCAGGGGTGCCTTCGCGCAGCAGGGCACTGATCCGGGCCAGATAGCGCGTCACCGCAGGCATCGCCGGATACCACGGATTATGGTCATTGAGCGCCGAGGCAGCATAAAAACCCCAGCCCGGTTCAGCGACGCCCGGCGGGGTGTAGGGCCAGCCATGGCCCACCAACTGATTGATCCCCTGCAGGAAATGCCGGTCGGCCTCGATCTTCATATCGAGCGGGGTTGCGGCCCATGTCGGCGAATGCAGCCAGGTCCAGACCTCCGATGACACCACGGGCCGACCATAGAGATGCGCCGCCGAACTCGCCCAGCGCGTCGAGGTGAAGGAGCGCCAATCAGCCCCCTCGCCCTCCGGCAGCGTCACGAGAGCATTCGACGACAGTGTGGGCGGCGGAAAGCCATAGACCTGCGCCCGGAACCGCGTCTGGTGCGCCTGAGCCCAGCCGGTGATCGGCGCAAGGTAACGCTCATCCACCAGTTCGGAGAGGGTGCGCGCCCAATCGTAACGCACAGCCTCGCTGTCGGCCCCGGTCTGGAACAGCGCGGAAAGATGGTCGAGCAGATCGTATCCGCGACGGCGCCGGAACTCCTGAGGCAGATCGCCTGTCCAGCTTGAGCCATAGGCCTCCAGACTGTCGGAGAACATGGCATAGGGCGGCTGATCCTTGGGGAAGGCCTGAAGCAGCCGGTCGCCCACGACCTGAAGATGATGCCGCACCGCCGCCGCATCGACATGATCGATCACAAAACCTTCCGCGCCCACGGCGGCGCGCTTGACCTGCTGGCCGGTACGGCTGGCAATCGCGATATCGATCCGACGCGGTGTGGTGGCAGACGGCAGGTGGACGCAACCGTCGGTCAGCGCGATCCTTTGCCCATCGAGATAGGCGGCCAGAAGCTGCTCGCCCGCACCGGGTGCTGGAGCGCAGGCGGAAGTCTGGCGCGCAGATAGGGTGAGCTGTGCCATCCGCACCATGGAGGCCGCCTGCGTGACCGGAACATAAGGTCCACCAAAAGGCCAGCCCGAGCCGATTGTCACATCGATCCGCATGCCTTTTTGGCGCGCTGTCTCACCCGCATGGGCCAGCCGGGCGATAAAGGGATCGGACAGATAGGGAATGTTGGCGATACCGCGCGACGGATCGTCTGGCGACAGCGGATAGGTGGGCTGCACCTCGAAACCACCAAAGCCGCCTTCCTGCATCGCCGAGATTTCCCGGTCGATCTCGCCATCCTGCACCGCAGGGCCGAACCACCACCAGCGGACCATGGGCCGGGTCTGCGCCGGGGGATTTTGGAACGTGGCCCACAACCTGTCCGCAGCCGTGTCAGCGGCAGCGGGCGTTGCGCAGCGTGTCAGGGCGGCCAGGCACAGGGCGAGCGTGGTGGTCAGGCGCGGCATGGATAACATGCAAAATCCCATCAGACGGGGACTTTATGCCCCTGTTCTCTCCATCTATGGGCTTATCGCGGCCTCACACCATTCTCAATATGTAATCGATGATTGCATATATTGGAATGCAGGCCCTTTACGATGGATTGGCCTTGCGTGCGCGCTCCTCGATGGCTTGCTTGAGCGGCTGGACATAGGCTGATGTCCAAAGGCTGTTTTCCAGCGCATCCACCCTCGCCGCCATGGTCTTGTCGCGGAAAACCAGTTCAAGATTGCGGGAATTGTCGAGATAGCCCCCTTCCCAGTTGCTCGTCCCGACCCAAGCTGTCTCGTCGTCCACCACCATCACCTTGGTGTGCACGACACGGGCAAAGGGAATGGGGCCGGTCGGGGCCTGCGGGATGGTCGCCACACGGATTTCGACGCCGGGGACCGAGCCCAGAGCCAGAAGACCGGGCTGCCGCTTCGGGCTGAGGCTCCAGTCCGCGATCAGCAGACGGACCTCCACCCCGCGCGCGGCGGCACGGCGCAGTGCCTGATCGATCAGCGGATAGGGCGCGCCCGAAAAGCTGAGCGGGCTGTATTCCATCACCTCGACATGAACGGACCGCTTCGCCCCGTCGATCAGCCGGATCAGCGCCGCCTGAGAGTCACCGACGCCCTTGGGATCGAAGGCATTGGGGCTGGCCACGAGGAAAGCGCGGCGGCCTTCATCCGCCTTGTCATCCTCATGCCGCAGCGGTTCGAGCCGATGGCCCTGCGCCAGCGCCTGTTGAGCATTCCAGTCATGCGCGAAGATCGCCTGCACCTGTCCGACGATATGCGCGTCGCTGACCAGAACGCCGGTTTCATCGATCTGCTCGAGCGAGCGCCAGTCGAAATTCTGGCTGCCGATATAGCTCTGGCGCCCATCAACGGTGAAGAATTTGGCGTGAATGATGCCATCGCCGCTCACCTGAGCGAAGGGCAGCAGGCGGAAGGTCAGATTGGGAATGGCCTTGAGGCGGTTGAGCGTCGCCTCGTCGGACATCGAGACGCCCTTCTGTTCCATCAGGAAGCGGATGCGCACTCCGCGTCGTCCGGCGGACTCCATGGCCGTGATCACCCGGTCAAGCGCCGTGCCACCACCACCCGCGACATAGAACTGCTCGAAATCCACGCTCTGCCGCGCATGGGAGATCAGATCGACCCAGACCGACCCCGCATCGCGCAAATCCGGTGTGGCGAGGCTGGTTTCTACCGGGGCATTATGCACCAGTTCGAAACCGGGAAGCTGCTGCCCGGCGAAAGCTGTCGCCGGGGTGACGATAACCGACAGCGCGGCCAGGGCATGGCCACAGGATTTCAGCCCATTGAACAGCATCGATATATCCTCAAACATCACGCACCGCCGAGACACGCTTTCCCGCTACCCGGTCAAGGTCTAACTTACATGCTGGCAGTGAAAAGCCCGGCGCGGGGAGAACTGCCGAGCAGACCGTTCCGATCCTGCGACGGCGTGGGGCCAGCCATCAGCGGCAGCATGGCGCGCAGGTCGTCGCCACTGATATCGCGGGTGATAAAGACGATCCTGCTGCGCCGATCCTGCGATGGCCATGCATCGAGCAGCACCGGCGGATGGAAGACATGCTGCACGCCATGGATGACCGCCGGGCGCTCCTCACCCGCCAGATGAATGATGCCTTTGACCCGCAACAGATCGGCGCCCCTGATCCGCATCAGCAGATCGAGCCAGCGCTCGAAACTTTCGGCATCGAGCGGCGTGTCGAAGGTCAGGCAGGTCGCATGGATGCGGTCACCATGGCGGTTCACATCGTGAGCATGGCCGTGATGGTGGTGATGGCCATGCTCATAGGCCTCGGCCTGAAGCCAGTTCTGCACATCCTCGCTTTTGCTTCGGGGATCGTAGACACCGGCATCGAAGAGATGGGTAGGATCGACCTCGCCATGCAGCACCGAGATGACCGGCGCGGCAGGATTGATATCCGCCAGCCGGGCGCGCAGGGCGTTTTCCTCCGCCGCCATCACCAGATCGGTTTTGGTCAACAGCAGGCGATCCGCCATCGCGGCCTGCTTCACCGCCTCATCCTGACGGTCCAGCGTCGCCATGCCCGTGGCGGCATCGACCGTGGTGATCACCCCATCCAGCCGGTAGAGGCTTGTGAGATGGCTGTCGGTCATCAGCGTGTGAAGGATCGGCGCCGGATCGGCCAGACCGGTGGTCTCGATCAGCACGCGGTCGAACCAGCACAGGCCATCGCGTGCGAAACGCCATGGTGCATCGCGCAGGGTGGCCAGCAGATCGCCCCTGATGGTGCAGCACAGGCAACCGCCCATCATCTCCACCACCAGATCCTCACTGGTCCGCGCGATCAGATCATGGTCGAGACCAATCTCCCCGAATTCATTGATGATGACCAGCACGCGGTTCATGCCCGGCATCTGCACCAGCCGGTTGAGCAGGCTGGTCTTGCCGCTGCCCAGAAAGCCGGTCAGGACCGAGACGGGGATCAGCGATTGGGCGCCGGTGAGAAGCAGGCTCAAGCTGCCTCTCCCACAGGATCGATGGCCAGCAGCAGCCGTTGCTCCCCCGAAGCGCCCATGGGCGGGGAGCGGTGCAGGATCGCCGGTTCCTCCTCCCACAAACGGCCCTTGAAGATGCCGACGTCGCCCGCTGCCATCTGTTCGATATGTGCATCCTCGCCGGCCAAGGCGGCATAGATCCACTCGGTACCCCGGCCTGACAAGGTGCTGAGCAGGCGGGCGCGGACATAATCGGCGTGAAACTTCTTGCAGCCGTCGGTCTCGACGATCTCCAATCGCAGCCGCAGCGAGGAACAGCCCATCAGTGTCGCGAAGTAGGTCGCAAGCTCGGCAACCTCATGGGCCAGCGCCGCAGTCCGCGCGCCGGGCGGATAGTGCGCGGCCTGCAACAGGCGCGCGACTTGGCTGTGCACGTCCTGCGTCATCACGATGGAATCCACGTCCGACACCGGCTCCCAGTTCTGCCGGTCGAGCCAGTTCAGCGTTTCGGGCCTTTCCCTTCGCCACAGGGTCAGGTCCACGCCGGGCCAGAGAATGTCGTCCAGCCCCTCGATCCCGCCGGAGATCGAGACGGGGCTTTTCACTTGAACGAGGTTCATTCGGCAGCCTCGACCACCGGAGCATCCCATGAGGGGAAAGGATCATGCAGCCCGGCCCAGACCCGAGGCGTGAAGGCATCCACCGGCAACAGGCAGGCATCCAGCGCGGCGCGAATTGCGCTCTCATCCATATCGATGCCGATAAAGACCAGTTCCTGCCGCCGGTCGCCCCAGATATGATCCCAATGCTGCGCCACGAAACGCTCGAAGCGGCCATCTTCGGGCCACAGATGCTTGGGGATGCTGCCCCACCAGCGGCCCATGCGCGAGGTCGTTGTCTGGGCGCCCGCCAGCGCCAGCTCGCCCACCAGATCGGGGCGCGAGGCCAGCCAGAAATGGCCCTTGGCGCGCACCACCCGGTCGAGCCCCTCGCCGGTCAGAAAGGCGTGGAACAGCGCGGGATCGAAGGGGCGGCGCGCGCGATAGACGAAGCTCTCGATGCCATATTCCTCGCTTTCGGGTTGATGGCTGGCATAACCGTATAGCTCCTTGGCCCAGAGCGGGTGCTGCGAGGCCTTGTCCTCATCGAACAGGCCGGTGCCAAGGATGGCCTGCAGATCGACCTGCCCGTGATCGGCGGCGATGATGCGGGCATCGGCATTCAGGCTGGCGACCAGCTTCTTCACGACCGCCAGTTGCTCAGGGCTGACCGAGGAGGCCTTGTTCACCACCACCACATCGGCAAATTCGATCTGCTCGACCAGCAGGCCGACAAGGCTGCGCGTATCGTCATCGCCTAGCGATTCCCCGCGATCGGCAAGGAAATCCTGGCTGGAATAGTCCTTCAGCAAGTTGATCGCATCAACGACCGTCACCATCGTGTCGAGCCGCGCCACATCGCCCAGCGACACACCCGCCTCATCGCGGAAGGAAAAGGTGGTGGCGACCGGGAGAGGCTCTGAAATGCCTGTGCTTTCGATCACGAGGTAGTCGAAACGCCCAGCCTCGGCCAGCTTGCGCACCTCCAGCAGCAGATCGTCGCGCAGGGTGCAGCAGATGCAGCCATTGGTCATCTCGACCAGCGTCTCCTCGCTGCGCGCCAGCGAGGCATCGCCGCCGCGCACCAGATCGGCGTCGATGTTCACCTCCGACATGTCGTTGACGATCACCGCGATGCGCAAACCCTGCCGGTTGGCAAGCAAGGCATTGAGCAGAGTGGTCTTCCCCGCCCCCAGAAAACCCGAGAGAACGGTAACGGGCAGGCGGCCGTCGTCGGCGGCGGATGGATGGGTCATGGGGTACTCCTCACAGAATCAATGATACATTATATCATCTTATCGCAAGGAGCAATCCCATGGGCCGCATGACACGGCGGCCTTTATGGGGTCGGGATGTCAGGCGATCTGCGGCTCAAAGGAAAACCACGCCTGCTGCGCGTGATCGTAAAGCTGGATCAGGCGTTCGGAGACACGCGCCTCATAATGCCCGGCGGAGCCATGGTCATAGCCCCTCGCCTTGTCTCCATCGACCTCCAGCGAGACGAACGCCTGGTCGCCGACATCGAAAATATCGGGAAGGTCGCCCCCGAAAGTGGAAGACCGATCGCCATCCGCCCCCTGCAGCCGCTTGCCCCGGCATTCGGCGGCGACGCGCAGATGCTCGCCAGCGGCGAAATCATAGAGCCCCGCGACTTTCTGTCCGGTGATGACACTATAGGCGGAAGCGGCGACCAGCGCGCGACGATGAGCTTGCATCAGACTTATGTGGCATCTGCGATGGGAGCCTTCAAGGGCATCGCAAAGGCAGGGCATTGGCCCCACATGCGCAACGGGTGACCGCAGGGATAATGGGCGATCCGGCGCCTATCCTTGCCGAAAAGCCAGTCGCATCCGATATGTGCATCCGCGAAACGCAAGAGCCTCTCCCTCCCCATGCGTCTCGCCCCATCTTACCGGAGTCCCCCCGCCATGACCTATCCCGACACTCAGCTTTTCATCAACGGCACCTGGCAGGATGCCGCAGACGGACGCACGCTCGGGGTGGAAAACCCCGCGACAGGGCAGGAGATCGGCCGGGTGGCCCATGCCGGGAAGGCCGACCTGGACCGCGCGCTGGAGGCCGCCCAGCGCGGTTTCGAGACCTGGCGCGACCACACCCCCGCCGCGCGCAGCAAGATCATGCGCAAGGCCGCGCCGCTGATGCGCGAGCGCGCCGAGGACATCGCCCAGCTGCTGACCCAGGAACAGGGCAAGCCGCTGGTCGAGGCGAAGGTCGAGGTGCTGGCCGCCGCCGACATCATCGAATGGTTCGCCGACGAAGGCCGCCGCGTCTACGGCCGCATCGTGCCGCTCGCGCAACCTGGCGATCCGCCAGATGGTGATCAAGGAGCCGGTCGGCCCGGTGGCCGCCTTCACGCCCTGGAACTTCCCGGTCAACCAGGTGGTGCGCAAGATCTCGGCGGGGCTGGCCGCAGGCTGCTCGCTCCTCGTGAAGGCGCCGGAGGAAACCCCCGGCCTGCCCGGCCGCCCTGCTCCAGGCCTTCGTCGACGCGGGCGTGCCCGCGGGCGTGGTGGGCCTGGTCTTCGGCGATCCCGCCGAGATCTCGAACTACCTGATCGCCAGCATCCGATCATCCGCAAGGTCACCTTCACGGGCTCGACCCCGGTGGGCAAGCAGCTGGCCGCGCTGGCCGGCCAGCACATGAAGCGCGTCACGATGGAACTGGGCGGCCATGCCCCGGTGATCGTCGCCGAGGACGCCGACATCGACCTGGCGGTGAAGGCCGCTGGCGCCGCCAAGTTCCGCAATGCCGGCCAGGTCTGCATCTCGCCCACGCGCTTCCTGGTTCACAACAGCGTGAAGGAGGAGTTCGCGCAGGCGCTGGTCAAGCCACGCCGAAGCAGCCTCAAGGTCGGCGACGGCCCCGCGCAGGGCGCGCAGATGGGCCCGCTGGCCAATCCGCGCCGTCTGGCCGCCATGGCCGAGTTCCAGCAGGATGCGGTCGAGAAAGGCGCCACCCTGCTCACCGGCGGCAGCCGCATCGGCGAGACGGGCAACTTCTTCGCGCCCACCGTGCTGACCGACGTGCCGCTGGAGGCACGACCTGTTCAACGACGAGCCCTTCGGCCCGATCGCGGCGGTCCGCGGCTTCGACCCGCTGGAGGAGGCGATCACCGAGGCAAACCGCCTGCCCTTCGGCCTGGCCGGCTATGCCTTCACCCGCTCGCTGGCCCATGCCGATCTGCTGACCCGCCGGGTCGAAGTCGGCATGCTGTGGGTGAACACGCCCGCGACGCCCTCGGCTGAACTGCCTTTCGGTGGGCTCAAGGATTCCGGGTACGGTACGGAAGGTGGGCCCGAGGCGCTCGACAATTACCTCAACACCCGCGCGGTGGTGGTCGCCAACGTGTGATCAGCAAAGGGCGCCAGCGGAGAAACCCGCTGGCGCCCTTTGACCGGCAGAAGGTCGGTCAGAAATGCATGCCCTCGCCATCGATCCGCAGATTGGCGGCGGATTTGCCAAGCACCATGGCGAGATTGGCGCGCGCGGAATCCTGAAGATTGCTGACAGTCGCAGGATTTTCCGTCGCCGTTTTGCGCGAAAGCTGCGCGACCGCCATGAACATGCCGACCATCGCGGTCTGCTCATACATCTTGCGCCGTGTCTGCAGCGCGATGCGCGGGAAGCCCTTGCTCTCCTCCAGCCCGTGGCGGACCTGCGCCACCACCTTCAGAAAAGCGGCATCCGGCAGTTCGACGCCGTGCAGGAACATGTAATTGCCCGCGATATAGGACGAGATCGCGGTGGCGACATCATTGTCGGGCAGCGAAAGCTTGCGCTCGAACTGTTTGAAGGCACCGAAAGACTGCACATAGTTCGCCTTCATTGTTCCGCGAAGATCTGACGGAAAATGCGTGGCCAGATCGGCGGCATTGAGATCCACCTGCGAGGCCACACTGGCAGGAATGCGGGTGCTGGGGGGCGCTGCTTTCGGGGCAGATTGATGGATCGCGCTGCTGCCGGTGAAGGGGATGGTCGTCGCATTGGAGAACAGCGGGACGATCAATGTCGGAAAAAGTGGAGCGGTCGTACCGACATATTGGGCAGAAGCAGGCGCTGGAACCACGACACAAGCCATAACTGCCAGAAGCAGAGCACCGTAAATCCGTGACATGAAGCATCGCCTCCCTCAACTTCAACAATTTACCTTGCGGATATCGTGCATCACACAGGCTTCACCCTCTCAGTAAAGCATGGAATGCGGGATGAATTTATGACCTGAGCAATGGATTTTCTGATGATCAGATCCGTCAATTCGATAGATGATCACTCTGGACAACTCTTGAAAAAATTCGACAGATCACATGATGGATCGCTGCTCCAGCCATCTGCCACTCCCCCTTCCACCAGCGCGCCGAACCAGGCGTGCCCTCCTGTGAAAATTAAATAGACATTGTTCAATTTATCCATTACCTCCTCCCTCAACGAAACAGGGGAACAGGAATGGCAGGTTTTCTCAAAAAGCTGGTTCACGATCTGGAGGCGCCGATCGAGGCGCGCGGCTTCGGGACCGGCTGGTTTGCAGGCTTTTTCGCGCTGCTGTTGGCGGCGGCGGGCCTGTGCTTCGTGACCGCGCTGCGCTGGCCGATGTGGTTCGCCACGCCCGATCTGGGCCGCGTGCTGACCTCGCCCGGCTTTCGCATTCTGGTCCATGTCACGCTGCTGGGCGCCTATGGGCTGGCGCTGCTCAGCCTGATGCTGCGCCCCAGCAAGGCGCTGGGCCTTACCGCGCTGATCGTCGCGCTGGGTGCCACGATCCTTGGCGGAGCCTCTGTCCAGCCGCGTGAGGCGCATGATTGGGGCATCTTCTTCGGCGTCGATTTCTTCGCGCTGAATTTGATCGCCACTGGCGTGATGTTCGCCCCGCTGGAACGCATCCTGCCCCATCGCGCCAAACAACGCCTGTTCCGCCCGGAATGGAGCGAGGATCTGTTCTATTTCCTCGTCAGCTCGATGCTGGTGCAGCTCATCACCTTCCTCGCGCTGGCGCCCTCAAGCTACCTCAATGCACATGGCACCGCGCTTGGCAGCATCCGCGCGACGATCAGCGGCCTGCCCTGGGCAGTGCAGTTCCTGCTGGCCATGTTCCTCACCGATCTGACGCAATACTGGTTCCACCGGACCTTCCACCGCATTCCCTTCCTCTGGGGCTTTCATGCGGTGCATCACTCGGCGCGCTCGATGGACTGGCTGGCTGGCGGCCGCATGCATTTCGTCGAGATCATCCTGCTGCGCGGCGTCACCTCGCTGCCGCTGCTCACCTTCGGCTTCCTGCCCTCGGTGATGCAGGCCTATATCGGCATGGTCTATGTCTATTCCTCACTGGTGCATGCCAACATCCGCGGCGATTTCGACCGGCTGGGCCGCTGGATCGTGGTGCCGCGCTTCCATCACTGGCACCATGCGCTGGAGGCGGAAGGGATCGACAAGAATTTCGCGATCCACTTTCCCTGGCTCGACCGCCTGTTCGGCACGCATTACTTCCCCAAGGGCGAATGGCCCAAGGGCTATGGCGTGCCCGAGGCGGTGCCCACCGGCTACCTGGCCCAGATGCGCTATCCCTTCGTGCGCAAGGCTGACTGACAATTGGAAAGCGCCCGCCCCACAGGCGGGCGCTTCCTCACAGCAGAGTGCCCGAGAGGATGGCCAGAGCGATGGTGAAATAGATCACCAGCCCGGTCACATCGACTAGCGTGGCCACAAAGGGCGCCGAAGCACTGGCAGGATCGAACTTCAGGCGTTGCAACAGGAACGGCAGCATCGACCCGGCCAGCGAGCCAAAGGTGACGATACCCACCAGCCCTGCCCCCACCGTGGCCGCCACCAGCACCCAATGCGGGCCATAGTCATAGAAACCAAAGCCCTGCCACACGGCGATGCGGATGATCCCCACCAGCCCCAGAATGCCGCCCAGCACCAATCCGGCAGGCAGTTCGCGCAAGGCCACACGCCACCAGTCGCGCAGGCGAAGCTGCCCCAGCGCCAGAGCCCGAATGATCAGCGACGTCGCCTGACTGCCGCTGTTGCCGCCCGAACTCATGATCAGCGGGATGAACAGGGTGAGCACCACAGCCTTTTCCAGCTCGGTCTCGAAATGCTGCATGGCGCTGGCGGTCAGCATCTCGGACAGGAACAGCACCGAGAGCCACCCCGCCCGCTTGCGGATCATCGCCAGAAAACCGGTTTCCAGATAAGGCCGGTCCAAAGCCTCGACACCGCCGAACTTCTGCGCATCCTCAGTGTGTTCGGCAACCAGCGCATCGAGCACGTCATCGACGGTCACGATGCCCAGCGGGCGACCATCCTCACTCACCACCGGCAGGGCCAGCAGGTCATGGCGACGGATGAGATCGGCCACAACCTCACGGTCGGTGCCGGGGCCAACACAGACCGGATCGCGCCCGCGCGCCAGATCGATGGCGGCAGAGCCCGGCTCGGCCATGATCAGGCGGCGCAGCGAAATCGCCGCCACCAGCCGCCCGGCCGCATCGGTCAGAAAGATCGAATAGATGGTCTCGCGGGTGCGCTCCACACTGCGGATATGGGCCAGCGCCTGTTCCACCGTGGCGCTTTCGGGAATGGCGACATATTCGGTCGTCATCATGCCGCCGGCGCTGTCATGCGGCCAGGCCAGCAGCGCGGTCAGCGACTTGCGCAAATCAGGGGTCAGCGCGGCGATGATCGGCTCGCCCGCCTCCCCCATCGCGGCGAGCACATCGGCGGCGCGGTCTTCCGACATCTGCGACACCAGCGCGATCGCGCGGGCAACCGGCATCAGCGCCAACACATCGGGCGCGCGGCGAAATTCGGGCCGGTCGAGCACGGCCACGGCGCGCACATCGGGCATGCGCGCCAGCTTTTCCGCCGCTTCCTGACGCGGACACGCGTTCAGCATCTCGACGATATCGGCGATATAGAGCCCATTGCGGCTCTTGCGCGCACCATTCGCGTGGGAACCGGTGACCACACCGGCAAAGAGGTCGTTCATCATGTTACACCTTCGTCCGCACGACCGGGCGGACGACAGCCAGCGCGAACTAGCGGACGCCTCCCCGACGTGCGATCATACTGGAACTGTCGCTGGACATGTTCTCGCTTCCTGACTTGGCACTTGCTGTGCCGCGGCCCCTTTGGACCTCGTTGAGACGGTAGTCAATGTGGGGCGGCGAGATACCGCCGCCCCGACACCGGGTCTTATCCGGCCAGCGCTTCAGCGCTGTAGTCCATGGCCTGCAGGTCGATCAGCATTCCCGGCCCCTTGGGGTTCCAGCCCAATTGAGCGCGGGTCCAGGCGCTGGAGGCGGGCATATCGAGCGCGGCGAACATCGCCATCCAGCCGAAATGCTCGGGTGCCTGCTCCGGCGTCAGCGAGGTCACCGGCAGGCCAAGCCCGGCGCCCAGCACCTCGGCAATGGCGCGCGCGGTGATGCCTTCCTCGGCCACAGCGTGCCAGCGAGCGCCGGGCGTGCCGTCAGCCAGCGCCTTGTCGATCGCCAGCCGATAGAGATGCGCCACATCGAGCACATGCCCTGCGGGCCAGCGGTTCAGCCCCTCGCCCACATAGGCCACGCGGCCCTTCGCGCGCGAGATGGCGACCAGCGGCGAGATCAGCCCCTGCCGCACCGGATCATGCACCTGAGGCAGGCGCATCGCATCGACATGGACACCCGCCTCCAGCAGGGCCTGCCCGGCCTGCTCCGAGGCCGCGCGCGGGTTGGGATGGGCGTGGTCGAACACATCCTCGGTGGCGGGCGAACCATCGGCATGGCTGCCCAGCCCGGTGCCCGATGTGATCAGCATCGGCCGCTTCGAGCCCTTCAGCACCTCACCCATGGCGGTGATCGCCGCGCGATCCTTCTCGCAATTGGCCGCAAAATTGGAGAAATCGTGATCGAAGGCGGTGTGGATCACGGCATCGGCCTGCTCGGCACCGGTCCGCAGGCTGGCAAGGTCTTCCAGCGTGCCGCGATGCACACGCGCCCCGGCCTCCTCCAGCGCTCTAGCACCGCTGTCGGAACGGGTGAGGCCCAGCACCTCATGCCCGGCTTCCAGAAGTTCAGGGACGATCCGCGATCCGATAAAGCCGGTCGCTCCGGTCAGAAAGATACGCATTGGCTTGGCTCCATATTGTCCGGCGCCCCAGATCGGCCTAGAATGCTTCCTGTTAAAGTAGTGAGTTTATCGTGGTATAAACCTCAACAGGATTCCCCATGCCCCCTCATGATGAGCAACCATCAACGGCTGACGATGTGCTGGAAGCGGGCAACGCGCTGGGCAGTTTTCTGCGCGATCGCCGCGCCCGGCTCGATCCGGCCAGTTTCGGCTTTCAAATCGGGCGCCGCCGCACCCCCCGGCCTGCGCCGCGAGGAGGTCGCCCAGCGCGCCAACATCAGCCCCACCTGGTACACCTGGCTGGAGCAGGGACGCGGCGGAGCGCCCTCGGCCGATGTGCTCAACCGCATCGCGGCGGGGATGATGCTGACCGAGCCCGAGCGCGAGCATATGTTCATGCTGGCTCTGGGCCACCCGCCCGAGCCACGCTATCGCGAGATCGACGGAATTACCCCGCGCCTGCAGCGTGTGCTCGATACGATGGCGCTCAGCCCGGCGCTGATCCGCACCGCGACCTGGGATGTGGTGGCGTGGAACAATGCCGCCGCTGCCTTGCTGACCGACTATGCCCTGTTGCCGCGCAAGCAGCGCAACATCCTGCGGCTGATGTTTTCCAGCGAGCGCATCCGTGATGCTCAAGAGGATTGGCTGCATGTGGCGCGCTATGTGGTCGGCTCCTTTCGCGCCGATGCCGCGCGCGCCGGAGCCGGCGAGGAAATTCGCCAGTTGGTCGAGGAACTCTCTCAATCCAGCGCCGACTTCGCCGCCCTGTGGCGCAGCAACGACATTGCGGGCCATGGCGACGGGGTGAAGCGCATCCGCCATCCCGACGTCGGCCTGATCGAGCTGGAGTTTTCGACCTTCGCCGTGGAGGGGCGGCCCGACCTCAACATGCTGGTCTATAACCCGGCCACGCCCGAAGGTGTGGAGCAGGTCCGCCGCCTGATCGAGGCACGGAACAGGCAGGCTTAGCCTTTGAAATAAAACGCGCAGACCCACCATCGTCGTCCATTTGTCATCTTGGGTCGTTAGCTGCTCGCAAACCGCATATCGCGTTCAAGGACAGCCCTGCATGACCCCAGCCGCCCTGCTCGACCGCCGTTCGATCATGAAGACCGCCATGTTCGGCGCGGGCGCCCTGCTGCTGCCCGACTGGGTGCGTGCCGCTGATCTGCTGACGCTGACCGGCTTCACCCATGGCGTGGCGAGCGGCGAACCCTCGGCGCGTTCGATGCTGCTCTGGACGCGCTATGTCCCATCGAGCCGGGATGTGGCCGATATCCGCGCCGAGATCTCCGAGACCGCCGATTTCGCGCGGATCGTCACGGCTGGCGCGATGCAGACCGGCCCCTGGCGCGACCATACGGTCAAGATCACCCTTTCCGGGCTGGAGCCCTATCGCGACTATTACTATCGCTTCGTGGCGCCCGATGGCAGCTTTTCTCCGGTGGGCCGCACCCGCACCCTGCCCGAGGACGGCATGCGCCCATGGCGGGCGGCAATCTTCTCCTGCTCGAACCTGCCTTTCGGCTGGTTCAACGCCTATGCCCATGCCGCCGCGCGGGACGATCTGGACTGCGTGATCCATCTGGGCGACTATTTCTACGAATATTCGGTCGGCCATTATCCCGAGGCGGGCGAAGCCGTGGCCGGGCGGTCGATGATGCCCGCCGGTGATACAGTGCATATCGCCGACTATCGCCTGCGCTATGCCAGCTATCGCGCGGACCCGGACCTACGCGCGCTGCATGCCCGCTTCCCGATGCTGGCCCAGTGGGACGACCATGAAAGCGCCAATGACAGTTGGGAAGGCGGCGCCGAAAACCATCACGCCGATCAGGGCGACTGGAATGCTCGCCGTGCCGCCGCGATGCAGGTCTATCGCGAATGGATGCCGGTGTCCGACGAGCCCTGGGCGGCCTATGACATCGGCGGGCTGGCGACTTTCTTCCGCACTGAAACCCGCCTGCTGGAGCGCACCCGTCAGCCCGACATCGCCCCGCTGTTCAAGGAGGCCGATCCGGTGGCTGCGCTCAAGACCTTCCGCGATGGCGCATGGATGGATCCGGCGGCGACCATGATGGGCTCGGCGCAGGAAGCATGGCTGGCTGACGGCATGCGACGCTCGGCGCACAGCGGGCGGCCTTGGCAAATCGTGGGCTTCGGGACGATCATGGGCAACACGGTGATGCCCGGCGAGATTGCGAACTGGCTTGGCGCCGAGAGCCAGGGCACGGCTCAAGCCTTCAAGGTGGGGATCACCGCCGCTTCGGTGGGGCTGCCGTTCAATTATGACAATTGGGGCGGGTATCCTGCCGCTCGGGCGCGCTTCCTGAAAAGCGCGCTGGGTTCGGGCGGCAGCACGGTTGTCCTCTCGGGCGACAGCCACAATGCATGGGCCTATAATCTGGCGCATGATGGCCATGCCGCAGCGGTGGAATTCGCCGGACATTCGGTGACCTCGCCGGGGTTTGAGTCCGCTCTGAAGGCGGCGCCGGAGAAGGTGGCTGCGGCTTTGGTGAAGACCAATCCGGAACTGGCGTGGTGCGATACGTCGCGGCGCGGCTATATGGATATCACTGTGCAGGCGGATCGGGTGACCAACAGCTGGATCATGAGCGACAGCATCCTGAACCGCTCGCCCCGCGCGACGATCGGTCATCGCGCCACTGTGGAACGTGGGCGCAATCGCATGGCGTAAGAAGCGCATGGCCGAGATTGCACGCAACGCAGACAATAAAGGGAGCGCGAGGGCGATGGCCCTCGCAACTACTCCTTATTCTGTAAATCTCTGCCAATTGGCCTCCATCAACACGGGATCAGCCTGTAGGTGCTCCGGGCAGGCCAACCGCAGATGGTGATCCGTGAAAGGCGCATTCACCAGAGCGCAATGGTGCGGCGCCTGCGGATCATCATGCATGTTGGCGCGAAAGTAGCTGCAGGTCACGCACATCGCCTGCACCGGAATATCGCCCTTCATCTGCATGGCGCGGATCAGCTTGATCAAGCTGCCCAGCAGAGCAGCCTGCTCCGCCGGATCGAGCGTCTCGACGGCATCGGACAGGAAATCGGGCCAGTTACGGGTGCGCTCGGCGAGTGCGGCGCCTTGCGGGGTCAGCGTCAGGCGGATCGAGCGTTTGGCCGCGCCGGGCTGTTTCGAAACCAGACCTTTGGTTACCAGCGCCTTCATCGTATCGCTGGCGGTCGGTGGGGAAACGCCCAGATGCTGCGCAATCTCGCCCAGTGAGAGGCCATCGGGTGCCTCTCGCAGCAGGTCCAGCGCATGGCCCTGCGTCGGGGTGACACCCTGCGCAGCCGCGCCTTTCCATGCGCGGCTGCGCAGAACTTGCCCGATCCTGACCAGACCCGATGTCACCCTGCGGGCAACCGGTTCACTGATGGCGTCGAAGACCGAGGTCATCGGGACGTTGTTTCGCCGGGCCAGTAATGGGCGTCGGGCACGGCGCGCGGGCCGAACACGGCCTGCCCGACACGAACGATGGTCGCGCCTTCCTCAATCGCCCATTCGTAATCGCCTGACATGCCCATCGACAGATCGGCAAGAGCCTCGCCTTGCGGCGCTTCCTGACAGGCCTTTTCGCGGACATCGCGCATCAGGCGGAAACAGCGGCGCACCTCGGCCTCATCGGCGGTGAAGGTGGCCAGCGTCATGAAACCTCTGGGGCGCAGCGCGGAAAAAGCCGTCAACTCCTTGAGGAAAGCGGGCACCTCCTGAGCGGTCAGGCCATATTTGCTGGCCTCGCCCGAGCTGTTGACCTGCACCAGCACGTCCAGAGAGCGGCCTAGTTGCTGCAGCCGCCGATCCAGCGCAGTGGCCAGCGAAAGGCGATCGAGCGACTGGACCTCATCGGCGAAACCCAACACATCCTTGACCTTGTTGGTCTGGAGGTGACCGATCATGCTCCAGCGCGGGGGCGGATCGAGGTTCGCCAGCGCCTGGGCTTTGCCCTGCCCTTCCTGCACCTTGTTCTCGCCAAGATCGCGTTGCCCGGCGGCGATGGCTTCGCGCACACGCTCGGGCGCGACGGTCTTGGTGACCAGAACAAGGCGCACGGCATCCTGAGAACGCCCGGAGCGTTGCGCAGCATCCCTGACCTTCCCCCGGACGGTGTTCAGGGCGGTGGCCACATCGCTCATGCCTGCAAGCCTTCCAGCCATTGGGTCAGCATCGCCTGCCCTGCGGCACGTGTCGTGCTGCCAATCTTTTGAGCCTCGGCACGCAGGGCGCGCGGATCGATCTTTGCGCCAGCCAGTTCGGAAGCATGACCGATCAGCCAGCGCTCGATCCCGGCGGCGATATCGACTTCGGGGTGGAACTGGAGGGCCAGAAGATTGTGCCCGCGCGAGAATGCCTGCGTGCCGCACAAGGCTGTCGTGGCCAGATTGGCAGCGCCCTCGGGAATCTGGAAAGCATCGCCATGCCAGTGGAGCACCGGCTGACCAACGATATGCCGCAGCGGACCTTTGGCGCCATCCTCGGTCAGGGTCAGTTCGCCAAAGCCGATTTCCTTATGGCCCATCGGTCCCACTTCGGCATCCAGCGCGGCGGCCATCAGTTGCGCACCGAGGCAAATACCCAGCGTCGGGCGGTTCTCGGCCAGGCGCTGACGCAATTGCGCGATGGTTCCGCTCATGAAAGGATAGGCCTCAACCTCATAGACGCCGATCGGGCCACCCAGCACCACCAGCAGGTCAGGCGACAGCAGATCGAGCCTATCATCATCGGAAAGGCCGACATCGTGATAGGCCACGGCATAGCCCTGATCGATCAAGGGCTGCGCGAAGATGCCGAGATCCTCGAAATGGATGTGGCGGATCACGGTGGCGGTCTTGGACGTCGTGGACATGGGGGCGGCTCCAATCGCTGTTGCCGCCTCCCTTTATATTAGGAGTCCTAATTTAAAAAGCGATTTTGCCTGGGACCTTGCCACGCGCGCTCAATCCACCGGCTCAGCCGGCCGGAAACGCGCCTGAGCCGCCAGCCTGACCCCGGCATTGGGCGCACCATAACCGGTATAGCCCGCATCACGCTGTACAAATTCGAAGAAGAACCGCCGGTCGACCGCCCGGCTGTAAAGCTGATGGAAGCGGTTGCCGGACGCATCCTCATCATAGAGCAGATGGCTCTGCTCCAGCCCGGCCAGCGCCTCGTCATCGAAGCCGAAGCGGGCGCCCAGATCCTCATAGTAATTGGCCGGGATATCGAGCAGCTTGGCCCCTCGCTCGCGCAGCGCCGCGCTGCTGGCAGCCAGATCGTCGCAGGCCATGGCGACATGCTGATAGCCGCCCGCCATCCCCCGCGCCAGAAAACGCGAAGACAGGGTTTCGCGTGCATCCGAAGCATTGATCGTCACCCGGAACGCGCCATCCGCAGATTGCAGCGCCTGACTGTGCACCAGCCCGGAAGGATCGATGACATCCTGCTCGGTCAGGGCTTCCAACCCGAAGAGCGCGCGCCAGTAAAGCTGCCACGACAGGAATTCGTCATGATGGACCACGCTCGCCAGATGGTCGAAGCGCCGCACGGCAGGGCTGTCGGGCAGATCGCCCTCAGAGGCGACAGGCGCGAATTCGCGGGCCCATAGGCTTTCCGTGGCATCGTCGGCGATCAGATAGACCAGACTGCCGCCCACCCCGCGCAACGCGGGCATGGCAAGACGTCCGGGGCGTCCCTCCGGCGTGTAATGGCGGATGCCCAGCGCCGTGGCACGCTCCAGCACGGCATCGACATCGGCCACGCGCAGACCCACCGCGCAGATCGAGGTGCCGAAGACGGTGCGATAGGTCTTGGCAAAGCCCTTGGGCTCGGCGTTGATGACCAGATTGACGGCCCCCTGCGTCCAGCGCGTGACTTTCTTGGTGCGATGCGTGCCCGCGCAATCGAAGCCGAGGCTGGAGAAGGTGGTTTTCAGACTTTCGGCCTCATCGCCCGTGGCGGTAAACTCGACAAATTCGGTGCCCAGCACGGCCTGGGGGGCGGGCATGGTGGTGGGGCGGCCCAGACGGGTGAGCGCGGCATCGCGCACATAATCGAGCGAGCGATAACCGTCAGCCGCCACCAGCGCAGGCGAGCTGGAGCGGAAACGGTCGTTGAAGATCTCCAGCGAGAGCGGCCCCGTGTAACCACTGCGCAGAATCTCCGCGACGAAGCCCGCCACATCCAGCCCGCCCTGCCCCGGCAGATTGCGGAAATGGCGGCTCCAGTAAAGCAGGTCCATGTCGAGCAGCGGCGCGTCGGCAAGCTGGACATAGGTGATCTTGTCGCCGGGAATGTCGGCGATGCTGGCGCTGGGAATGCGGCGCGAGAGCGAATGGAAACTGTCGAGAATGATGCCGATGTTCGGGTGATCGACCGCCTTCACGATCTCCCACACATCGCGATGGTCATAGACATGGCGGCCCCAGGCCAGCGCCTCATAGCCGACGAGGATGCCGTGTTTGGCGGCCCTTTCGCCCAGTTCCGCAAAATCGTCGATGATGCGCTGGCGCTCGCCCAGCGAATGGGGCTGGCAGTTCGAGCAGACCAGAATACGGTTGGTGCCCAGCTCTCCCATCAGCTCGAATTTGCGTTCGGCGCGGTCGAAGGCGCGGGCGCGCAGCGCGCCGGGCATGCCCTCGAAATCGCGGAAGGGCTGATAGAGATCGCAGCTCATGCCCAGATCGGCCAGCATATGGCGCACCTGCGTGGGCGACAGATCCGAACCGATCAGATCGGCCTCGAAGATTTCCACCCCGGCAAAGCCCGCGCCCGCCGCCGCGATCAGCTTTTCCTGCAAGGTGCCCTTGAGCGAAACCGTGGCGATGGCATTGGACGACATGAAACTGGCCCCCATGTAAAAGGAGCCCCGATTATGCGCCTGGTCAGCGGGCGGCGTAAGCCATGCTGAATCGCTTACCCATACCATCGTGTTATGGAGACGCCGCCAGCGGCAGACAGCAAATGGGCCCGGAAAACATCAAAGCTTTCCGGGCCCATCGCCCTGTCATCTTGGCATCATCCGACGGGACGGTGCATCACCTCACATCAGCAGACAGGTCGGCGTGGTGTGAGTGCTGTCACCCCGTTCCTGAAGAGTGTCGTCAGGAAAAGGCCTGTCGATACCTTACTTGGGCACGCCGGCCGCAGCGACCTGAATGCGCTGCTGGAGCGCCTTGTCAGTCTGCATGCTCTGCGTGATGGCGTTGAACTTCTGGATGTCCACGCCCGACTGCTGGACAGCGGCGGCCATCTTGGCCTGCTTGTCGGCATCCGGCACGGTCGTATCGGTCTGCACCTTGTTCACGGCCACCAGGGCCGTGGCGTACTTCTGCACGTCGTCATCGCTGAAAGCGCCGGCGGCGGCAGGGGCTGCGGGGGCGGCAGCGGCCGGAGGCGTAGACGCTTCGGGAGTCGCTGTCGCCGGGGCGGTCTGCGCGAAAGCGGCAGGCACGAAAGCCAGGGCCGCGATGGAGCTCAGGGTTGCCTTGAACAGTTTCACAATCATCTCCTCGTGGGTGGGGGTATCGCTAACCTGGGGTTGCAAACGTGGAGGGGGAACCCATGTTCCGACGAGTTGTGACGTTTATAAGGCAAGTGCACTCGATTGCCGCCTTCATGCCGACCATCGTCCGGGTTTGACGGGAAGGTAAAAAATCCTTGCCTATCCGAATCTTGCTGCGTCGGGGTTATGGCTCGTCTCACGACAGGCCCGTTCGGGCGCATGGGACGAACGGCACCGGGCTTGCGGTGCCATGCGATTCTCTGGCGGCTTCTGCCATCGAAAGACAGAGTGGCCGCGCCCTTGTCGCGCCGACCGCAATCGCGCAAGAATATTTGCTGACAAGCCCCGAACCGAAGGATAGGCAGACCCCAAAGCCTTTGCACCACAGGGATGTGCATCAAGGGGCAGGAGCATGGCGAGCGGTGACAGACAACACGCAACAACTTTCCAAGCGGCAGATCAACGCGCAGGAAACGCGTGAGAACATTCTTGAAATCGCCTATGCCGAATTTGCCGAAAAGGGACTGGCCGGCGCACGCATCGATGAGATCGCGGAGAAGACCGCAACGTCAAAGCGCATGATCTATTACCATTTTGGCGGTAAGGAAGGGCTCTATGAAGCCGTTCTGGAGCGGGCCTATGAACGCATCCGCGCGCAGGAACAGGCCGCGAATTTCGAGGCGCTGCCCCCCGATCAGGCGCTGAGCGCAATCATCGGCCACAATTTCGACTATCACTTCGATCACCCCGAATTTGTCCGGCTGGTGATGAATGAGAACGTGCTCAATGGTGAGCATATCGCCAATATGGCCGGCATCAAGGCTCGCAACCGCACCGTGATCGAGGCGCTGCGCAGCATTCTGGACAAGGGCGTGGCGCAGGGCCTGTTCCGCGCCGGGATCGACCCGATCGACCTGCATATGACGATCAGCGCCCTGAGCTTCTACAACGTGTCCAACCGCTTCACCTTCAAGCACAATTTCGAGATCGACCTGTCGCAGCCCGAGGTTCGGGCGCGGCGCCGCGCACAGATCATCGAATGTGTTCTGTCCTGGGTCGGGCATCGCCCCACCTGAACCTCTCCATTCAGGCGGGCCGGGCAACGATATGCGCATGACAAAAGCCTCTCCTCTGCTGATGTCCTTTGCCGTCCTCTGCGTCGGCGCGATCAAGGCCCAGACCGCGCCGCCGGTCGCCACCTCCGGCACCCTTGCGCCTGGTGCGGGGGTCGAGGCGGTGCAACACACCTGCACCGTCTGCCATCCCCCTGCCATGATCACCAGCAAGCGCCGGACCCGGCAACAGTGGAGCGATGTGGTCGATCAGATGATCAACAAGGGCGCGCAGGTCAGCGACGAGGACTATGATGTGATCGTCGCCTATCTGGCCCGGACCTACGCCCCCACCTCCTGAGCAGCCCGCTGCCCCTCCCCCCTCATGGCCGCAATGGCCCTTGCATTCGAACGGCTCGTTGTTTTATACACCAGTTAGTTCACAAAATCCGTCAGCCGGGGCACATGTACCCCGCAAGCGGCAAGAATGCTTAAGGGAGAGGCCGAATGATCGGCAAACATGCGGCCTTGCACGGGCCGAATCGTGGTTACCGCCGCAGCGCAAGCCAGGCCACAAAGCTGGCGGAGACTGTCGCATGAAACCCTCCCGCAAGCGCCTGACGATCCTGACGCTGATCTCGCTGGCCACGCTGATCAATTACCTCGACCGCTCGGTGATGGGCGTTGCCAAGCCCTCTCTGGTGGCCGAACTCCACATTTCGCCCGAGGTGATGGGGCTGATCTTCTCCGCTTTTTCCTGGACCTATGCCATCGCGCAGATCCCTGGCGGCTATGTGATCGACCGGCTCGGCACGCGGCTGACCTATGCACTGTCGCTGGGCGCATGGTCGATGATGACCGCGCTGCACGGGCTGACGACCGGCGTGGCAGGGCTGGTCTCGGCCCGCCTCGCGCTGGGTCTGGCTGAGGCGCCCTGCTTCCCGGCCAACAGCCGTGTGCTCTCCACCTGGTTCCCCCAGCAGGAGCGCGCCAAGGCCACCGGCGTCTATACGGTGGGCGAATATATCGGGCTGGGCCTGCTGATCCCGGTGCTGGGCTGGATGCTGAGCACCTATGGCTGGCGCTCGCTGTTCTTTGCTGTGGGCGCGCTGGGCATCGCTTTCGCCGTGATCTTCCACCGCATCTATCGCGAGCCCGCCGACAGCGGCGCCAATGCAGCCGAACTCGCACTGATCGAGGCGGGCGGCGGCTTCGCGGGCAAAACGCAGAGCCTCGATTTCAGTTGGGGCCGCGTGTGGCAGCTCATCACCAAGCGGCAGATCGCGGGGGCCTCGATCGGGCAGTTCTGCTCCAATTCGACCCTGGTGTTCTTCCTCACCTGGTTCCCGTCCTATCTGGCGGACGAGCGAGGCATGACCTTCATCAAATCGGGCTGGCTGGTGTCCCTGCCCTATATCGGCGCCTCGCTGGGCGTGCTGCTGGGCGGCTGGTGGTCCGACTGGCTGATCCGTCTGACGGGATCGCCCACCATCGGGCGCAAGCTGCCGATCATCACCGGCCTGCTGCTGTGCTCGACCATGGTCGCGGCCAATTTCCTGCGCAGCAACAATGCGGTGATCGCGGTGATGTCGGTGGCCTTTTTTGGTCAGGGGCTGGCCGGGCTGGGCTGGACCCTGCTCTCCGATGTCGCGCCGCGCCAGATGATGGGCCTGACCGGAGGCATGTTCAACTTCTTCACCAATCTGGCGGGCATCGTCACGCCGCTGGTGGTCGGCTTCGTGGTGGGAGCAACGGGCAGCTTCTATTTCGCGCTGGCCTATATCGGCGCCCTGGGTGTGCTGGGAACGCTGTCCTATCTGCTGATCCTGGGGCCGGTGGAGCGTGTGACCATCGACTAGGCCGACAGTCTTTTCCCATCCCCCAACGCCCCCTTGATGAAAGCCGAGTACCATGATGGTCCTGTCCTCCCCCGCCCCGCAACACAAGCCCCGTATTATGGTCGGTCTGGTCGGGCGTGGCATTCTGGAAAGCCGCACGCCCTGGATGCATGAGCAGGAAGGCGATGCGCAGGGGCTGCGCCTGCTCTATTCGCTGTTCGATTTCACCCATCGCGGCTGGGCTGACGAAGATCTGCCCAAGCTCCTCGATGCGGTGCAGATGGCGGGCTTTGCCGGGCTGAACATCACCTTTCCTTTCAAGCAGGCGGTGATGCCGCTGCTCGACGAGCTGTCCGAGGGCGCGCAGGCTATTGGCGCAGTCAACACCATCGCCTTCCGCGACGGCAAGCGTATCGGCCATAACACCGATGTTTCGGGCTTTGCCCAGGGCTTTCTGGATGGCCTGCCGGGCGTGGCTCTGGGCCATGTGCTGCAACTGGGCTGCGGTGGCGCCGGATCGGCCACCGCCCATGCCTTGCTCTCGACCATCGGCGTGCAGCATCTGAGCCTGTTTGATACCGATACGGCACGGGTGACGGCGCTGCGCGATCAACTCGCCGAAAGCTATGGTGCCGGGCGCATCTCCATCGTGGAGGATGCCGCGCAGGCGGCAGGCAAAGTGGATGGTATTCTCAATGCCACGCCCATCGGCATGGCCAAGTTTCCCGGCACGCCAATCGACGTGGCCGCCCTGCAGCCTCACCATTGGGTTGCCGAGATCATCTACTTCCCGCTGGAAACACCGTTGCTGGCCGCCGCCCGTGCTCTGGGTTGCCGCACGCTGACGGGTCAGGGCATGGCCGTGGGACAGGCAGCGGATGCCTTTGCCCTGTTCACCGGTCAGGCGCCGGATCGCGCACGGATGGCGGAAAGCTTTGCCGCCTTTACGGCAGGCTGAGCCACGCAAACAAGCAGTGGCCTGAAAAACCCGGCACGGCGATCTTTCACGCCATGCCGGGTTTTCTGTTTTAGTATGCGCGCGCCACGTAAATACGCTCGACAGCCTGCTCGCCGGTGAAGGGGCAAACGCCCTCAGCGGGCGCAGCATCCAGCGCGGTGTTGCGGATCGTCAGCTTGAGAGCCTTCAACTGCTCGACCACCTTCTCCAGCGCGGCGCCGGTCGGGCGCGACCAGTTCAGCTCGACCCAGCCCGGATAGCGCTGATCTTCGGCAAAGAAGCTTGCCAGCGCATCAAGCGAGGTGATCCCGGTCGTGATGTTGGCGTCGCGGCGCTGCGTCGCCTCGGCGTGCAGGCTGGACTGGATGCTTTCCAGTTCGGCGACAGCGGCGGCGATGAAATCATCGCGCGTCTGGCCGACGAAATTGACCTTGCCATCATCCTTCCACAGCCGATCGCGACGCACCGCCGAAACCATGCCGCCGGCCGCATCGCGACCGCCGATTTCCAGAATGATCGGCGCGCCCTTCTTGACCCAGGCCCAGCGCTTCTGCGTGGCCTTGCCCGCGCGCTTGTCGAGCAGCACGCGAATAGGCTCGCCCAGCGCGGAAAGCTTGGCCAGTTCGCGGCGGATCTCTTCGCAATAGGCCAGCAGGGCCTCATCGCCATCATCCTCGCGCAGCATGGGCAGGATGATGATCTGATGCGGCGCAATGGCGGGCGGCACGCGCAGGCCATCATCGTCGCCATGGGTCATGATGACGCCGCCGATCATGCGGGTCGACACGCCCCAACTGGTGGTATGCGCCAGCTCCTGAGCGCCCTCCTTCGACTGGTAACGGATGCCCGCAGCCTCGGCGAAACCGGTGCCCAGATAATGGCTGGTGCCCGCCTGAAGCGCCTTGCCATCCTGCATCATCGCCTCGATGGAATAGGTGGCAACGGCGCCGGGGAAGCGCTCATTCTCGGGCTTCTCGCCAGCAACGACCGGCATGGCCAGCACGTTTTCGGCAAACTCGCGGTACATTTCCAGAGCGCGCAGGGTTTCGCTCATCGCGTCATCGCGATCGGCATGGGCGGTGTGGCCCTCCTGCCAGAGGAACTCGCTGGTGCGCAGGAACATGCGGGTGCGCATTTCCCAGCGCACCACATTGGCCCACTGATTGACCATCAGCGGCAGATCGCGCCAGCTCTGCACCCAGCGGCTCATCGCGGCGCCGATCACGGTCTCGCTGGTGGGGCGCACGATCAGCGGCTCCTCCAGCTTGGCCTCGGGGTCGGGGATCAGCCCGCCCTTGCCGTCGCCGATCAGGCGGTGATGGGTGACGACCGCCATCTCCTTGGCGAAGCCCTCCACATGGTCGGCCTCCTTGGAGAAGTAGCTGAGCGGAATGAACAGCGGGAAATAGCAATTGTCGACGCCCGCTTCCTTGATGCGCGCGTCCATCAGCTTCTGGATACGCTCCCAGATGCCATAGCCCCATGGCTTGATGACCATGCAGCCGCGCACGCCCGATTCCTCGGCCATTTCGCCTTCGGAGACGACCTGCTGATACCATTGCGCGAAATCATCGGCGCGCTTGACGGTCAGCGCGTGGCGGATCTTGGGGTTGGGAGCGTTCTGTGTCATGCGCGCGGCCTTAGCTTGGCAAGAGCGGGAGTTCAAACCCTCTCGACGCGCATCAAACGCAAAAATCGCCAATATCAAGCCATGGCAAGCATCACACGGGCGAGGTTATGCCCCCGCCCGCCTGATCAGGCTTACTTGCCCAGCGAATCCAGCTTCTTCTGCATGGCCAGCATCTGCTCACGCAGGGCATCGAGCTCGCCGCGCGTGCCCTCGGTCTTCTCGGGTTCGGCGGCAGGGGTGGCCGTCGGCGCCTCATCCTTGGGCACCACGCCGTCGGCGCCGGGCATGAAAGCAGCAGCGGCGGCCTGGAACATGGCGATGTTCTGCTGGGTCAGCCGGGCCAGCGGATTGGTCTCCATGCTGTCCTCAAACGCCTTGCGCAGCTTGAGCTGATTGGCGCGGAACTGGTCCATGCTGGCTTCGAGGTAATGCGGGATCAGCGCCTGCATCGAATTGCCATACATGCCGATAAGCTGACGCAGGAAATTGACCGGCAGCATCTGCTCGCCGCTGGCCTCTTCCTCCATGATGATCTGCGTCAGGATCTGATGGGTGATGTCAGAGCCCGACTTGGCGTCGAGCACGCGGAACTCGATCCCCTCACGCGTCATCTTGGCCAGATGGTCGAGCGTGATGTAGCTCGACGACTGGGTGTTATACAGCCGGCGGTTGGCATATTTCTTGATGATGACGGTGTTGTCTTTGGAGCCCGCATTGTCAGCCATCAGTCTGTCCTACTCCCATTTCTGAACGGCAGTGTGCACTCAAAACTCCATGGGCGCAACAGATTGCTGCGCAGCAGCACAGCAAAACGCAAGTTTAGCCCGCACGTGCGAAACGGCGCCCCAGACCGGTCAGCAGCTCATATTGCGACAGCCCCGTCTGCGCGGCGGACTGCGGCAGATCATAGGCGACATCGAGCCAGTCACCCTCGACCAGATGGGGGGCGTGAGACAGGTCAACAATGGTCAGATCCATCGAAACGCGGCCCACCACAGGCAGATCGGTGCCCTCGCTCGTGCGCAGCATGCCGCGCCCCGACCAGCAGCGCAGATAGCCATCGGCATAGCCCAGCGCCACCGTGCCCAGACGCATCGGCGCGGAAGCGGTGAAGGTCGCATTGTAACCCACCGTATCGCCCACCGCGACCTGCCTCACCTGCAGCAGCGCCACCTGCGGACGCGCCACAGGGCGGATCACATCGGCCAATTCGGGCCGCGCGATACCACCATAGAGCGCCAGACCAGGCCGCGTCAGATCGCCGTGATAGGCATCGCCCAGCATGATCCCCGCGCTGTTTGCCAGAGCCGCGCGCCGATGCGGCAAAGCCCCCAGCGATGCCTGCCAGCGCTCCAGTTGCAGCGCATTGAGGCTGCTGTCCTCATCCGCACTGGCCAGATGCGAATGCAGCACATCCACCTCCAGCCCCGCCAGTTGCACCAGTTCAGAGGTCGCAAGGCCAAGCCGGTTCATGCCCGTATCGACCATCACATCGCAAAGGCCGCCGCCCGCCTCACGCCAGCGCCGCGCCTGATCGAGCGAGTTGAGCACCGGCCTGACGCCGCTGGCCTTGGCGAAAGCAACATCGGCATCCGTCAGAGGTCCATGCAGCACGGCCATGCGGCGCGGGTCGACCAGATCGACCAGATCGGCAGCCTCGGCCCAATGGGCGACGAAGAAATCCGCGCAGCCCGCCCGCGCCAACAGCGGCACCACGCGCCTTGCGCCCAGCCCATAGGCATCCGCCTTGACCGCCGCCCCAGCGCTCGCCGTGCCGGACAGGGCATTCAGCGCCTGCCAGTTATGCGCCAAGACATCGCCATCAATCGTCAGGCGCAAGGGGGCAACGGGGGACGATCGTGTCATCTCAAACCTCGAAATCCACGCGGGGAGCGTCGGGGCTCATGCCCTCTGCCCTGGCGCCGCCATGGCCTTCAGCACGGCACGCCAGCCCAGCAGGAAAGCGCCATGCCGGCCGGGATAATCCCGCACAGCCGTCAGCGCTTCCAACCCCGGCCAGTCCGGCAAGGCATTATCTCCGCCAAGCCATGCCACGATTTGCGCTTCCGCCCTGGCGATATCCTGGTGCGAACGGCCCGCTGCCGCGCGCGCCATCACGCTGGCCGCGGCCTGACCAATCGCGCAAGCCTGAGCGGCAACACCGATGCGTTCGATCGCACCGGTTTCATCCAGTGCGATCCCCACCCGCATCCTGCTGCCGCAAGAGGCCGAGCGCGCCTCACCAATCAGCGGCAGATCGCCTGCCATCGGCCAGCGCGCCAAATCCAGCGCCATGGCCAGCACCTCGGGCGAATAAAGAACCGTGCCGGAGGCCAAGGCTCAATCGGCCTTGTGATGCGTGCGACGATGGGGCGCGACGTGGCGTTTGGGCGCCTCATCGTCGCTGCTGGCCGAGCTGTCGGCGTCGGCGGCCTCAGCGGCGGCCTTGCGCCGCTCCGACACCATCTTGAGCAGAGCGCTGCTGCTGGCGTTGACGAAAGGATAGGTGCGGCTCTTGGTGATCCATTCGGGACGCCCGCCGACGCCCCAGACCGTGTCGTAGAACAGCACGATCAGCGAGAAACCAGCCACCACGATCAGCGTGCCCTTCACCGCGCCAAAGCCGAAACCCAGCACCCGGTCGACCGGCCCCAGGATCGAGTTGCGCGCGGCGCCCCCAAGATAGCGCGCCAGAAAGCGCACCAGAAAATAGGGCACCAGCAGCAGGAACAGGAAGGCAGCCACATCGGCCCCGGATTCCGATCCGATATGCGGCAACAGCGCCTTGGCCAGTGGGGCCTGCAGCAGATGCACGGCTGCCATCGCCACGATAAAGGCGGACAGCGAAATCGCCTCCTGCACGAAACCGCGCAAAAAGCCGAGCGAGGCAGCGGCGCCCACCACCACGAATACAGTCACATCAAAGCCGGTCATGATCCGACCGGACTATTCGCCCCCAAGGATGCGGTCAACGAGATTTGGCAGGAGTTGCACGCTTGTATGACGCCCCCCCCGCTTCCTTGACCGCACCACTCTTGCCGGAGAGCGATTTATCCTCCGGCCCGAAGGCATGGGCAAAGCCCAGCTTGGCCGATTCGCGCAGCCTCAGGCCAGCATGGGCCACCGGGCGTATTTCTCCCGCCAGAGAGACTTCGCCAAACCACACGGCCTCGCGCGGCAAAGGCTTTTCCGCCAGTGCCGAGACCAGCGCGGCGGCCACCGCCAGATCGGCGGCAGGATCGGCCAGTCGATAGCCGCCCGCCACATTGAGATAGACTTCAGCGCTGGAGAAATTGAGCCCGCAGCGTGCCTCCAGCACCGCCAGCAGCATGGCGAGGCGCCCATTGTCCCAGCCCACCACCGCACGGCGGGGCGTGGCGCCTGATTGCAGCCGCACGATCAGTGCCTGAATTTCCACCAGAACCGGGCGCGTGCCCTCCATCGCCGGGAAGACCGCGCTGCCTGCAATGGTGTTCTCCCGGCCCGACAGGAACAGCAGCGAGGGATTGCCCACTTCGGCCAGGCCATGGCCTTCCATGGCAAACACGCCGATCTCATCGACCGGGCCAAAGCGGTTCTTCAGATTGCGCAGGATGCGGTATTGATGACTGCGCTCGCCCTCGAAGGCCATCACCACATCGACCATATGCTCCAGCACGCGCGGGCCCGCGATGCTGCCATCCTTGGTGACATGGCCGACCAGCACCAGCGCCGCCCCGTTTTCCTTGGCATAGCGGATCAGTTCGAAGGCGCAGCCACGCACCTGGGAGACAGTACCCGGCGCGCCCTCGATCTGGTCGGAATGCATGCACTGGATCGAATCGATCACCAGCAGCGCGGGCGCATCCATATCGCCCAGCGTGGTGAGAATATCGCGCACCGAGGTGCTGGCGGCCAGCTTGATCGGCGCGCTGGCCACACCCAGCCTTTCAGCGCGCAGGCGGATCTGGCCGGTGGCTTCCTCACCGCTGATATAAACGGCAAGGCCGCCTGCCTGCGCCACCTTGGCGCTGGCCTGAAGCAGCAGGGTCGATTTGCCGATACCCGGATCGCCGCCCATCAGGATCGCGCTGCCCGGCACCAGACCGCCGCCCAGCGCGCGATCGAACTCATCGATGCCGGTCGACCGCCTGACCAGCGCCTTGCCCGGCATATCCAGCGGCTCGAAGCTGATCGCCCGCCCGCCGCTGGACAGGTCATGCTTGGCCGAGAAGACCGTTGCCGGTGCCTCCTCGGTCAGCGTGTTCCATTCGCCGCAATCGACGCATTGCCCCTGCCAACGGTTGGTGACACTGCCACAGGAGGAACAGACGAAGCGACGTTTGGGTTTGGCCATAAGGCCTGCGTAGTTGGAACGAATGAGGAACGCAAGTAACGATTTACTCGCGTATATCGTTCCAGACATCCTTGATGCGGTTGAAGAAGCCCTTCACTTCAGGGCATTCGTCACCGGTCTCGCTGGCCTGAAACTCGCGCAGCAACTCCTTCTGGCGGGCCGAAAGCCTGGTCGGCGTTTCCACCGCCACTTCCACCACCAGATCGCCAATCCCGCGACCGTTCAGCACCGGCATGCCAGCTCCGCGCTTGCGCAATTGCTTGCCCGACTGGATGCCCGCCGGAATCTCGATCTCATGCATCTTGCCGTCAAGGCCGGGGATCTCGATCGATCCGCCCAGCGCGGCCGTGGTGAAGCTGATCGGCGCGCGGGTCAGCAGGGTCGTCGCATCACGCTCGAACACCTTGTGGCGCTTCACATGGAGGAAGATGTAGAGGTCACCCGGAGGCGAACCGAAAGGCCCGGCCTCGCCCTTGCCGGTCAGGCGGATGCGCGTGCCGGTGTCGACGCCCTTGGGGATCGAGACTTCCAGCTTCTGCTTCTGATCCACCCGGCCCTCGCCGCGGCAGGAGCGGCAAGGCTTTTCGATGACTTCGCCGCGACCGTTGCAGGTGGGGCAGATACGCTCCACCATGAAGAAGCCCTGATTGGCGCGCACCTTGCCGTGGCCGCCGCACAGATTGCAGCGACGCGCACCGGTGCCGGGCTCAGCGCCCTTGCCGTGGCAGGGTTCGCAGGTGGCCGAGACCTCGATCTCGATCTCGACATCCTTGCCATGGAAAGCTTCGTCGAGGCCGATTTCCAGATCATAGCGCAGATCGGCGCCGCGACGCGCCTGCTGACGCCCGCCGCCGCCGCCAAAGGCGCTGCCGAAGATCGTCTCGAAAATATCGCCGATGTCGCCGAATTCGGCGCCCTGACCGCCAAAACCACCGCCACCGGGGCCGCCATTCTGGAAAGCGGCATGGCCGAAGCGGTCATAGGCGGCACGCTTCTGGGGATCTTTCAGGCAGTCATAAGCCTCGCTGATCTCCTTGAACTTCGCCTCGGAGTCCTTGCAGCCCGGATTGCGGTCCGGGTGGAACTTCATCGCCAGCTTGCGATACGAACTCTTGAGCGTCGCATCATCGGCTTCGCGGGTGACTTCCAGCAATTCGTAATAATCGACCTGGGTCGACATGGGCGTTCCTTCGGGATCAGTTCAGCGCGAGCTCCGGCAACATGGTTGCCGAGCGCGAAGTCCATGTAAAAAACAGGCCCGCCACGCCACTTGAAAGGCGTGGCGGGCCCGCATTCATTCAGGCGATCAAATCAGCCCTTGTTCTCGTCAACTTCCGAGAACTCGGCGTCGACCACGCCATCGTCATGGGCCTGACCACCAGCGCCGCCCGGGGCAGCAGCAGAGGCCTGCTCCTTCTCATAGATCGCCTGGCCCAGCTTCATGGCCTTTTCGGTCAGGGCCTGGGTCTTGGCGGTCATCTCGGCGGGCTCGCCACTTCGATGGCCGTCTTGGCTTCGGCGATGGCCGCCTCGATCTCGGCCTTCAGAGCCGGATCGACCTTGTCACCGTTTTCAGCGATCTGCTGCTCGGTGGCATGGACGAGGCTTTCCGCGTTGTTCTTGGCCTCGGCGGCCTCACGACGCTTCTTGTCCTCTTCGGCGAACTTCTCGGCATCCTTGACCATCTGGTCGATGTCGGAGTCCGACAGACCGCCCGACGCCTGGATGCGGATCTGCTGCTCCTTGCCGGTGCCCTTGTCCTTGGCGGACACGTTCACCAGACCGTTGGCGTCGATGTCGAAGGTCACCTCGATCTGGGGCACACCGCGACGGGCGGGCGGAATGCCGAGCAGGTCGAACTGGCCCAGCATCTTGTTGTCCGCCGCCATTTCACGCTCGCCCTGGAAGACGCGGATGGTCACGGCCTGCTGATTGTCGTCAGCGGTCGAGTACACCTGGCTCTTCTTGGTGGGGATCGTGGTGTTGCGGTCGATCATGCGGGTGAACACGCCGCCCAGCGTCTCGATGCCCAGCGACAGCGGGGTCACGTCGAGCAGCAGCACGTCCTTGACGTCGCCCTGAAGCACGCCCGCCTGAATGGCGGCGCCCATGGCCACGACTTCGTCGGGGTTCACGCCGGTGTGGGGTTCCTTGCCGAAGAACTCCTTCACGGCATCGCGCACCTTGGGCATGCGGGTCATGCCGCCCACGAGCACGACGTCGTCGATCTGGCTGATCGAGAGGCCGGCATCCTTCATCGCCTTGCGGCAAGGCTCCAGCGTGCGCTGGATCAGGTCACCGACCAGACGCTCCAGATCGCTGCGGCTCAGCGTCTCCACCAGATGGAGCGGGGTGGTCGCGCCACCTTCCATACGGGCGGTGATGAAGGGCAGGTTGATCTCGGTGGTCTGCGCGGACGACAGCTCGATCTTGGCCTTTTCAGCGGCTTCCTTCAGGCGCTGCAAGGCCAGACGGTCGGTCTTGAGGTCCAGACCTTCCTTGGCCTTGAACTTGTCGGCCAGATATTCGACCAGCTTGCTGTCGAAATCTTCACCGCCCAGGAAGGTGTCGCCGTTGGTCGACTTCACCTCGAAGACGCCATCGCCGATTTCCAGGATCGACACGTCGAAGGTGCCGCCACCAAGGTCATAGACGGCGATGGTCTTGCCATCGTTCTTGTCCAGACCATAGGCCAGCGCGGCCGCCGTCGGCTCGTTGATGATGCGCAGCACCTCAAGACCGGCGATCTGGCCGGCGTCCTTGGTGGCCTGACGCTGGGCGTCGTTGAAGTAGGCGGGCACGGTGATGACGGCCTGTGTGACGGTCTCGCCCAGATAGCTCTCGGCGGTTTCCTTCATCTTCTGCAGCGTGAAGGCGCTGACCTGCGAAGGCGAATAGTCGGTGCCGCCGGCTTCGACCCACGCATCGCCATTCTTCCCCTTGGCGATCTTGTAGGGAACCAGCGCCATGTCCTTCTGCGTCATCGGATCGTCGTAACGACGACCGATCAGACGCTTCACAGCGAAGATGGTGTTGTCGGGATTGGTCACCGCCTGGCGCTTGGCCGGCTGGCCGATCAGGCGCTCACCATCCTTGGTGAAGGCCACGATCGAGGGGGTGGTGCGTGCCCCTTCCGAATTTTCGATGACCTTGGGCTTGCCACCATCCATCACAGCAACGCAGCTGTTGGTGGTGCCCAGGTCGATACCGATCACTTTACCCATAGTTCTTCCGTCCTCATGTCGCTGTGTGACACCGCCTGTCCAAAGGCCCCCGCAGATGCGGCAAACCGGTTTGGCGGCTCCTTGACGAAGGGGCATATAGGAGCGGTTTGCGAGGCGACAAGGCCTTTTTGGGCAGCTATTGCATGATGAATTGCATGATGGCCGGCAGCTATTTGCCCACTGGCGCTTGGCGCGGGGCCTGTCACAGTCTAGCTAGGGCCCATCAGGAGATGAACACAGATGCCTATTGCGCGCCTTACCCTTCCCCTTTTCGCGCTGGTTGCGCTCACCGCCTGCGGCAAGTCGAATGAAGACGCCGCTAGTGCCTCTGCCACCACGGCCGCAGCGGACAGCGCCGAAGTCAGCATCAGCGCCGCCCCGGCGGAGAATGCCGCGCCTTCAGGCCGTCTGGTGCTGCCGATCATCCCTGGGCGCCCCGCAGCGGCCTATGTGAACTGGCGCAACACCGGCCCGGCGCCTGTGACGATCACCGGTGTGGTGATCTCCTCCGCCAAATCCGCCGAAATGCATGAGACCAAGGGCACGGAAATGGCGCCCTTGCCTCGCCTGAAGCTGGCTCCCGGCGACAGCACCAATTTCGCTCCCGGCGGACGGCATGTGATGGTCTTCGACCTGCGCAAGACGGTGAAGGCAGGCGATTCCATTGGCTTCAAGCTGGTGCTGGAAGATGGCCGCAGGCTGGTCGGCTCGCTGAAGGTGGAGGCCCCAGGGACTGCCGGCGATGGCGGGCACGCCATGGATCATGGCGATATGGCCGGGATGAAGATGTAAGGATCAGGAAAAAAGAAATGCGAGGGGTTACCCCCTCGCGCTCCCATGACGTCTTCCGACGCGAATGGAGCGCTGGCTTGCAGCGTTGTGGTCCACCTCACCGCCGGAGGCATTTAAGGCCGCTGCGCGGCGGGGCCTTCCAAACGCGAAGTAGCCCTAAACCCGCCCTCTCGTCGGGAGACGTAACGGGGGTGCAGGGGGCGTAACGCCCCCTGCTTCTACCTTTTGCCTGAAAAAATCAGCAATTCACCCGATGCTCGTAACCATCGCGGTCATGACGATAGCAGTAGCCGTCATCCTTGCGCACGGTCGACCCGACCAGAGCGCCCGCCGCCGCACCGATCGCAGCGCCCGTGACGACATTGCCGCCAGCCACGCCCGCGATCACCGCGCCCGCGCCGGCGCCGCCCAGAGCGCCCTCACCGCCATAGTTATGAGCACAACCGCCAACGGCAAGAGCACCAGCGGCGATCATCGACAGCATCAAAGTCCTGGTCATAACAACCTCCATTCCATGATGGAGATATGACCAGCGGCGCGGGATGTTCCGCCCGCGCCGGGTTCTTAACTTCGGGCTTACTCGGGCTTCTTGGCCACGGCGACCATGGCCGGGCGCAGCAGGCGGTCCTTGATCGTGTAGCCGTGCTGCAGGACCTGAATGATCGTGCCGGGCTCGGCCTCGGCATGAGGGATCTCGATCATCGCCTGATGCTGGTTGGGGTCGAGCGGCAGGCCCTGAGCCGCCACCTTCTGGATGGAATTCTGGTTGAACACCTTGTCCAGCTCGCGCGTGGTGGCCTCGATCCCGGCGACCAGCGGCTTGAGCTTCTCGTCCTCACGCAGCTCCTGCGAGATCGAATCGAGCGCGCGCGACAGATTGTCGGCCACGCTCAAAATGTCGCGGGCAAAGCTTGTGCTGGCATAGGCGCGGGCGTCGGCGATGTCCTTTTCCAGACGGCGGCGCACATTCTGCGTTTCGGCGCGGGCGTAGAGCACTTCCTGCTTGGCCGCTTCCAGATCGTTTTCCAGCGTCGCGATTCGGCTGTCCTGCTCGGCGGTCACGCCGGGGGCAGCGCCCTCCACGCCTGCGTCCTTCGAGGATTCGCTGGCGGCCTGGAAGATGTCCTCATTCATATCATTGCCTTCATTTATCGGATCAGTCGGCCCAGACTCTGGGCGGTGAAATCCACCATGGGGACGACTCGCGCATAATTCAACCGTGTCGGGCCGATCACGCCGACCACGCCGACCACCCGTCCTTCGCGATCACGATAGGGCGAAGCGATCACCGATGAGCCGGACAGCGCGAAAAGCCGGTTCTCGGCACCGATGAAAATGCGGGTCGATTCGGCTTCACGGGCCAGGTCCAGCATCTGGGCGACGGATTGCTTGCTTTCCAGATCGTCGATCAGGGATCGCACACGCTCCAGATCGCCCAGCGCAGTGTCGTCCAGCAGATTGGCCTGCCCGCGCACGATCAGCACCGGGCGGCGCTGTGCGTCCTGGCTCCAGACGGCAAGGCCCCGCTTGACCAGATCGGCGCTGGCGGCATCCAGCGCGCTCTGGCCCGAGGCGATCTGTGCCTGCATCAACCGCGCCGCCTCGCCCAGCGTGCGCCCGGCCAGATGGGCGGTGATATAGTTGGAGGCTTCCTCCAGCGCGCCGGGCGGCAGGCCGGGGGGCAGATCGACGATCCGGTTTTCGATCCCGCCATCCTGCCCCACCAGCACCGCCAAGGCGCGGCCCGGAGAAAGCGGCACCAGCGTCACCTGCGCCAGCAGAGGCTCATGCGCGGGCACCATCACCACGCCCGCACAGGCGGAAAGATCTGAAAGCGCAGCGCTGGTGGCTGCCAGAGCCGCCTCGATCGGGCCCGGTTCGGTCAGGCTGCGCTCGATGGCCTCGCGTTCCTCGCGCGTGGGCTGGGACATCTGCATCATGCCATCGACAAACAGACGCAAACCCACTTCGGTCGGCATGCGTCCCGCGCTGGTGTGTGGCTGGCTGAGCAGCCCCTGCCCTTCCAAATCGGCCAGCACGCTGCGGATCGAGGCCGGGGAAAGGTTCAGCTCGCCCCCGCCCGCCAGCGTGCGCGAACCCACGGGTTGGCCGGTCGTCAGATAGCCTTCGACCACCCGGCGAAAGATCTCGCGGGCGCGGGTGGTCAGTTCGGTGACGGGCAGGCTGTGCATATCGCATCTTTCATGGGGCAGCAGGGCCCCATTTGCAACGCCGGGCATCTGCGATGCACGGTCATTTATAACGCCGGGGCTGGCCATTTCCGGGCGCGGGTATTAGAGCCGCGCCAAATCGCTTCATAAGGATCCAAACCCTATGCGCCCATCCGGCCGCGCCGCAGACGAAATGCGCAGCATCGAGATCGTGACCAACTTCACCAAGCATGCCGAAGGCAGCGTGCTGGTCAGCTTCGGCGACACCAAGGTGCTGGTCACCGCCAGCGTGGAAGAGCGCGTGCCCCCCTTCCTGCGCGGCAAGGGCGAAGGCTGGGTGACGGCGGAATATTCGATGCTGCCCCGCGCCACCCACACGCGCGGCCAGCGCGAAGCCGCCAAGGGCAAGCAGAGCGGCCGCACGCAGGAAATCCAGCGCCTGATCGGCCGCAGCCTGCGCGCCGTCACCGATCTGAAGAAGCTGGGCGAGCGCCAGATCACCCTCGATTGCGACGTGATCCAGGCCGATGGCGGCACGCGCACGGCGGCCATCAGCGGCGCCTGGGTGGCGCTGCGTCTGGCCGTCAATGGCCTGATCGCCAAGGGCCTGATCACCGAAGACCCGCTGACCCGCAAGGTTGCCGCTGTCTCCTGCGGCATCACCAAGGGCACGCCGGTGCTGGACCTCGACTATATCGAGGACAGCAGCGCGGACGCCGATGCCAATTTCGTGCTGATCGAGGGCGGCCATATCGCCGAGGTGCAGGCCACTGCCGAGGGCGCGACCTATGACGAGGAAGGCCTGCTGCGCCTGCTGCGTCTGGCCCGCATCGGCTGCGATCGCATCTTCGCCGCTCAGGCCGAAGCGGTCGCCTGACGGATTGGCCCTGAACGGCGGGCGTGATCCCGCCGTTCTTACAGAATAAAACCTCCGGGAGAGATGCATGTCGAGATTGCACGGTCAGTTGGTGATCGCCACGCATAATCCGGGCAAGCTGCGCGAGATTGCCGCGCTGCTGGCCCCTTACGGCGTGGAATGCGTCTCTGCAGGAGACCTCGGGCTGGATGAGCCCGAGGAGATCCACGACAACTTTATCGACAACGCGCTGCTCAAGGCCCGCTACGCGACCGAAAAGTCCGGCCTGCCCGCGCTGGCCGACGATTCGGGTCTTTGCGTGGAAGCCTTGGGCGGTCGCCCCGGCGTCTACACCGCCGACTGGGCCGAGCGCCACTGGTACGAAGGCCCCGAAGGCCGCGACTGGTTTATGGCCATGGGCAAGGTCGAGGGCCTGCTGTGCGAGCAAGGCCCCGATGTCGGCCGCGCCGCCCATTTCGCCTGCGTGCTGGCCATCACCTGGCCCGATGGCGTCCATGCCGTCTATGAAGGCCGCGCCGATGGCAAGCTGACCTGGCCGCCGCGTGGCAAGCTGGGCTTCGGCTTCGACCCCGTGTTCGTGCCGCTGGGCTATGAGCAGACCTTCTCCGAACTCGACCCCGCCGAGAAGAACCGCATCAGCCACCGCTCCAACGCTTTCGCCAAGCTGGTGGCCGACCAGTTCGGGTGATATTTAAAGGCCTATGGCGCGCGCACTCTACATCCATTGGCCCTTCTGCCTGAAGAAATGCCCCTATTGCGACTTCAACAGCCATGTCCGCGATGGGGTGGATCATGAGCTGTGGCAGCGCTCCCTACTGGCCGATATGGAACGCGAGGCCGGGATTGCCGGCGGCGAGACGCTGACCAGCATCTTTTTCGGCGGCGGCACCCCTTCCTTGATGCCGCCCGCCCTGGTGGCCGCCCTGCTGGAACGCGCGGAGCAGCTTTGGGGCTTCGATCCGGGCATAGAGATCACGCTGGAAGCCAACCCCTCCAGCGTGGAGGCGGCCAAGTTTGCGGCACTGGCCAGCGCCGGGGTCAACCGCGTGTCGCTGGGCGTGCAGGCGCTGGATGACAAGGTGCTGAAATTCCTTGGCCGCCTGCATGGTGTGGATGAGGCGCTAGCCGCGCTGGATGTGGCCCAGCGCCATTTCGCCCGCACCAGCTTCGATCTGATCTACGCCCGCCCGAACCAGAGCATGGCAGACTGGGAAGCGGAACTGACCCGCGCCCTTTCCTTCGGCACCGATCACCTCTCGCTGTATCAGTTGACCATCGAGCCGGGCACCCGCTTCGAGCGCCTCGTGCGCGATGGCGCCTTCGCCCCGCTGGAAGACGATCCCGCGGCGGACCTCTTCACCCTCACCCGCCAGATCACGGCAGCTCACGGCCTGCCCGCCTATGAGGTGAGCAACCACGCCCGCCCCGGCCAGCAGAGCCGCCACAACCTCGCCTACTGGCGCTATCAGGATTACGCCGGGATCGGCCCCGGCGCGCATGGTCGTCGCCATGCGACCGCCACCACGCGCCACAAGAAGCCCGAAAACTGGCTCTCGGCCATCGAGGCCCAAGGCGATGGCATTCAGGAAGCCCGCCAGCTCTCCATCCGCGAACAGGCTGCCGAGGCCATGTTGATGGGCCTGCGTCTTGCCGAGGGCGTCGATCTGGCAGCGCTTTCCACGCGTTTTGGTTTGTCACCCGAAGAACTGGCCACCCCGGCCCGCCTTGAACTGTACGAACGCCAAGGTCTGGTCTGGAACGAAGGCCCCCGCATCGGCGTTACCGAGCCCGGCATGCTAGTGCTGAATGCGCTGATCGGCGAACTCGTCCCCACGGAACTGGTGGTGTGAGCGACGAACCGGAGCAGTCTCTCGCCCGCCGCGCCGACCTGCTGGCCGCATGGACCGCTCACCTCGCCCAGAACCGCCGCCGCAGCCCGCACACCGTCCGCGCCTACACCGCCACCGCCGCCCGCCTCGTCCACGCCACCGGCGCCGAGGACTGGGCCACGCTGGCCGAAATCGAGGCCTCCAACCTGCGCGCCCATCTGGCCGACCGTCGCGCCGATGGGCTGGGCAACGCTTCGGCCGCGCGCGAACTCTCCGCCCTGCGCGCCTTTCTCACGTTCGCCCGGCAGCAGGCCGGTGACCCGACCCCCGCCCCGCCCCGCCTGCGCGGGCCACGCCTGAAGAAAGGCCTGCCCCGCCCCGTCACCCCCGACGAGGCCATCAACCTTGCCGACACCGTCGAGGAAGACGCCACCGCTCCATGGATCGGCGCTCGCGACCGCGCTGTGCTGATGCTGCTTTATGGCGGCGGGCTGCGCATTGCTGAAGCGTTGTCGCTGACCGGCGGTGTGCTCCCCATCGGCGAAGCGCTGCTGGTCACGGGCAAAGGCAACAAGCAACGCCTTGTGCCGATCCTGCCTGTCGTTGCGCAGGCCGTGGCCGATTACGCCATGGCCTGCCCCTGGCCGATCACGCGCGATGGCCCGCTGTTCTTCGGCGCTCGCGGTGGGGTGCTGAACCAGGCGCTGGTGCAAAAGGCCGTCCGCCGGGCGCGGGGGGCGTTGGGGTTGCCGGATACCGCCACGCCTCACGCCTTGCGCCATTCCTTTGCGACGCATCTGCTGGGGGCCGGGGCGGATCTGCGGTCTCTGCAGGAATTGCTGGGGCATACCAGCCTTTCGTCCACCCAGATCTACACCAAAGTGGATGCGGCGGTTTTGCTGGATGCCTATCGGGCGGCGCATCCAAGGGAACAGGGTTAAGAAGCAAAGGACAATGCGAGGGTGTTACACCCTCGCGCTCCCATGAATGTCTACGTTGCGCCTCGGGTTCAACCATAAAGCAAGGTTGCAGCGCCGCAGGCATAAAATGATTGCGGCTTCGCCGCTTTAGCGCAGCGTCGATACGAAGCGCAGGTCAATGCATTAACGGGGGTGCAGGGGGCGATGGCCCCCTGCTTTCATCCTTACTTCTTCATCTCTGCCACGCGAACCTCGATCGCATCCCAGATCAGCCCGGCGACATCCACACCATCGAAACGCTCGATCGCCACGATGCCCGTGGGCGAGGTCACGTTGATCTCCGTGAGCCACTCACCGCCGATCACGTCGATGCCCACGAAAGTCAGGCCGCGCTTTTTCAGTTCCGGGCCAAGGACGCGGCAGATTTCCTGTTCGCGCTCGGTCAGTTCGGTTGCCTCGGCACTGCCACCCACGGCCAGATTGCTGCGGAACTCGCCCGCGCCGGGGCGGCGGTTGATGGCGCCGGCCACCACGCCATCGACCAGCACGATGCGCTTGTCGCCCTTGGACACGTCGGGGAGGAAGGGCTGGACCATATAGGGCTCGGGCCACATCTGGCTGAAGACCTCCACCAGCGCGCCGAGGTTGTCGCCACTGGCGGGCACGCGGAACACCGCCTTGCCGCCATTGCCGTGGAGGGGCTTGATGACCAGATCGCCGGAGTAGCCCTTGGCGACGAGGCGCTGTTGGAAGCTGCGCACATCCTCGATGCGGCGGGCGACCAGCGTGGGCGGCATAAACTGCGCGAAATCGAGAACGAAGACCTTTTCGGGCGCGTTGCGCACCTGCTCGGGGTCGTTGACGACCAGCGTGCGGCCTTTCAGCTTTTCGAGGATATGCGCGCCGGTGATATAGCCCAGATCGAAGGGCGGGTCCTGGCGCATCAGCACCACATCGACGTCTTCGGCCAGATCCAGAGTCTGGAACGCGCCCAGCGTATAGTGGCTCTCGCCCTTTTCGGCGGGGCGCTGCACCGTCACGGGCGCGGCCCATGCCGTGACCTTCGCGGGCCCATCGCCCAGCGAGTCCCAAGCCAGCGTGCCCACATCATAGTACCACATCGCGATCCCGCGCGCCTGCGCCGAAAGCATCAGGGCAAAGGTGGAATCGCCCGCGATGTTGATGCCGGAGAGCGGGTCCATCTGGACAGCGACGCGCAAACTCATGAGGTACTCCTGAAAATCAGACAGATGCGCTTACGGCATCCACGCATTGGGGATGTGGTATGGATCATGGCCGGGCGCAAGAAGGATGACGTCGATCCGCATATCCGCGCCATCGGGCACGAAGCGCGGAGCCAGCAGCTCGGCGGCCATGGCAACGCGGGTGAGCCGCTTCTGATCGATAGCGTCGACATGGGCTTCGGCCTTGGCGCGCCATTTGACTTCGGCAAAGACGGTCAGCCCTTCGCGGTGGGCAATCAGATCGACCTCGCCGCGCGGTGTCTTCACCCGGCGGGCGATAATCTCGAAACCCAGCCCTTCCAGAAACAGCGCGGCCTCATCCTCGCCCCGGCGCCCACGCGCCTCGGCGGCGATGCGGTTGGCCTGACCGCGCCAGTCGGTCATTTCAGACGCATCGCCAAGGCGTAGAGTTCCTTGCGGTCCAGCCCGGTTGCCTTGGCCACGGCGGCGGCGGCCTGACTGGCCTTGGCATGCTGCAACTCGGCGCGCAGCATGGTTTCGGCATCCTCCATGGTCGCCTGCTTCGCCACCGGGGGGCCAATCAGCAGCACGATCTCGCCCTTGGGCGGATGGGCGCTGTAATGGGCAATCAGCTCTTCGGGTTGGCCGCTGCGGCATTCCTCGAACATCTTGGTCAGTTCGCGGGCGACTGCCACCTCGCGCCCCGGCAGCACCTGGGCAATGGCCGTCAACGAATCGATCAGGCGCGGAGAGGTTTCGTAAAAAATCAGCGTGGCGGGCACGGCGCCCAGCTCGGCCAGAGCATCGCCCCGCGCCTTATCTTTCGATGGCAGGAACCCGGCAAACAGAAACCGGTCAGACGGCAACCCCGACAGCGTCACCCCCATGATCGCCGCGCAAGGCCCCGGCAGACTGGTCACCGCGATCCCCCGCTCGCGCGCCTCACGCACTAGGCGATAGCCCGGATCGGACACCAGCGGCGTACCCGCGTCGGACACCAGCGCCACCGGCTCGGCACTCATCAGCGCCAGCAGTTTTTCGCGGGCATTTTCATCGGCATGATCGTCGTAACGGATCAAACGCTGTTTCAAACCAAGATGTTGCATCAACCGCCCGGTTATCCGAGTATCCTCACAGGCCACCGCTGACACGCCACGCAGTATCTCCACACCGCGCATGGTGATATCGCCGAGATTGCCAATGGGCGTGGCCACAATGTAGAGGCCGGGGGTAAGGCGCTGATCCATGGCGCCCCCCATGGACCATGGGCATGGGGAAGGACAAGCGATGTTCAACATTGGGGCGCAGATGACGCAGAATTCCAACCGTATCACCGCCGCAAGCTGGACCCGCCGCGCGATGGCCATCGGCCTTTCCGCCACGCTGGCGGCCTGTACCGTCATTCCCAAGGGGCCCAAGGCTCCGCCGCCTCCGCCTCCGCCGACCCAGGCTCCGCCACCCGCCAACCTGCCCAACGACACCGACCGGCATCGCGTGGCCCTGCTGGTGCCACAGGGCGGACCCAATGCTGCGGCGGGTCAGGCGCTGGCCAATGCCTCGACCATGGCGCTGCTGGATATGAATGCCAGCAACCTGCGCATCACCACCTATGACACCTCGACGGGCGCCGCCGCTGCGGCTTCGAAGGCCTTGGCCGATGGCAACCGCCTGATCCTCGGGCCGCTGCTGGGCGAGGATGCCAGCGCGGTGGCGCAGGTGACCCGCGCCTCGCATGTGCCGGTGGTGTCCTTCTCGAACGACTACACCGTGGCGGGCGGCGACACCTTTATCATGGGCACCATCCCGGCACAGTCGATCACCCGCGTGGTTCGCCATGCCAAGGGGCTGGGCGTCACCCGCTTTGCTGCTCTGGTGCCGCTGGGCCTCTATGGTGAGCGGGCCTCGACCGCCATGGTCAATGCCGTGCGCAACAGCGGCGGGCAGTTGGTGGGCATCGAGACCTATGGCCGCGATCCAGCTTCCATCGCCGCAGCCGTGCGCAAGCTGAAGGCCCATGGCGCCTTTGACGCCGTGCTGGTGGGTGATACGGCCCGCGCGGCGGCTCAGGCCGCGCCTTTGCTGAAGGCAGGCAAGCCGACGATGCGCATCCTCGGCACCGAATTGTGGAGCGGCGAGGCCCTGCTGGCCCGCACGCCCGCGCTGCGCGGTTCGCTCTATGCCGCGCTGTCGGACACGCATTTCCGCCAGTTTTCCGACCGCTATCACACCCGCTATGGCGAGGCGCCCTACCGCATCGCCACCATGGGCTATGACAGCGTGTTGCTGACGCTGCGCATCGCGCGCGAATGGCAGCCGGGCCGCCCCTTCCCCACCCAGCGTCTCTATGACAAGGGCGGCTTTGCGGGCACCGACGGCATCTTCCGCTTCAACAGCACCAATGTCATCGAACGCTCGCTGGAGATACGCGAGGTGAAGGCGGTTCCGGGCAGCACGACCAGCAACACCGTGCCGGTCGTCAGCCCGGCTCCGGCCCGTTTCGACGACTGAGGAAAAAGGCAGTTTGCGACTTGCGCGCGCGGCTTCGTGCGCGTTATGTTCGCATCCATGTCAGACAGCACGCCCGACGATCTCTTCGAAGCTCCCATCGGCCCCAGCGGCGAGACCTATGACGGCAGCGCCATCGAGGTGCTGGAGGGGCTTGAACCCGTCCGCCGCCGCCCCGGCATGTATATCGGCGGCACGGATGAGCGCGCGCTGCATCACCTCGCCGCCGAAGTGCTGGACAACGCCATGGACGAGGCGGTGGCAGGCTATGCCAACCGCATCGAATTCGTGCTTGAGGAGGCGCCGGGCACGCCCGGCCGCCTGACCATCATCGATAATGGGCGCGGCATCCCGGTAGATGAGCATCCCAAATTTCCCGGCAAATCGGCGCTGGAGGTGATCCTCTCCACGCTGCATTCGGGCGGAAAATTCTCGGGCAAGGCCTATGCCACCAGCGGCGGTCTGCATGGCGTGGGCATCAGCGTGGTGAACGCGCTTTCCACACTGACCCGCGTGGAGGTGGCGCGCAACAAGGAACTGTTCGCTCAGGAATTTTCGCGCGGTATCACGCAGGGGCCGTTGCAGAAGATCGGCGCGGCGCCCAACCGGCGCGGAACCAGCGTCTCTTTCACGCCGGACCCGGAAATTTTCGGGGCGGATGCCAAATTCAAGCCCGCGCGGCTGTTCAAGCTGGTGCGCTCCAAGGCGTATCTGTTTGCCGGTGTGGAAATCCGTTGGAAATGCGCACCCGCGCTTGCCAGCGAGGATGTGCCCGCCGAGGCTACCTTCCAGTTCCCCGGCGGTCTGGCCGACCATCTGGCCGAACAGACGGCGGGGCGCGAATGCGTCACCACCCAGCCTTTTGCCGGTTCGCAAGACTTTCCTGGCGAAATGAACGGTCGCGTGGAATGGGCGATCGCCTGGCCGGTGTGGTCGGAAGGCGCCTATTCCTATTACTGCAACACCATTCCCACCCCCGATGGCGGCACCCATGAGCAAGGCCTGCGCGCCGCGCTGACCAAGGGCATCCGCGCCTTCGGTGAACTGACGGGTGTGAAGAAGGCCAAGGATATCGCGCCCGAGGACATCGTCACGGGCTGCGAGGCGATGCTCTCGGTCTTTATCCGCGATCCGCAGTTCCAGAGCCAGACCAAGGACCGCCTCACCAGCCCCGAAGCCGCGCGCATGGTGGAAAACGCCATCCGCGATCACTTCGACCATTACCTCACCGACAATATGGAGCGCGGCAAGGCGCTGCTCGGTTATGTGATGGAGAAGATGGACGAGCGCCTGCGCCGCAAGGCCGAGCGCGAGGTCAAGCGCAAGACCGCCACCAACGCCCGCAAGCTGCGCCTGCCCGGCAAGCTGACCGATTGCAGCGGCGAAGGCAGCGGCGAGACCGAACTCTTTATCGTCGAGGGCGACTCGGCAGGCGGCAGCGCCAAGCAGGCCCGCGACCGCAAGACGCAGGCGATCCTGCCGATCCGGGGCAAGATCCTGAACGTCGCCAGCGCCACGCTCGACAAGATCCGCGCCAATCAGGAAATCGCCGATCTGTCGCTGGCGCTGGGCTGTGGGCTGCGCAAGGACTGCAACCCCGACAATCTGCGCTATGACCGCATCGTCATCATGACCGACGCCGATGTCGACGGCGCGCATATCGCCACGCTGCTGATGACCTTCTTCTTCCAGGAAATGCCCGAGGTCGTGCGCCAGGGCCATCTCTACCTCGCCCAGCCGCCGCTCTACCGCCTGACGGCCGGCAAGGAGAGCGCCTATGCCCGCGATGACGCCCATCGCGCCGAACTGGAGAAGACCAAGTTCAAGGGCAAAAAGGTCGAGGTCGGACGCTTCAAGGGTCTGGGCGAGATGAACCCCCAGCAGTTGCGCGAAACCACGATGGACCCGGCCAAGCGCAGCCTGGTGCGCATCACCCTGCCGCCCGAGTATGAGGCGCGGGCTCAGGTCAAGGATCTGGTGGACCGGCTGATGGGGCGTAACCCGGAGCACCGGTTTATGTTCATTCAGAACCGGGCGGGTGAGCTGGACCCGGATTTGATCGACGCCTGATTTTTGGGGTTTAAGAAAAGAGGAAAATGCGAGGGTGTTACACCCTCGCGCTCCCATGTTTTGTCGGCCTTGGCGCTAAGGGTTCAGCCTCGCGCAACGTCGCGGCGCCGCAGGCAGAATGATTCCGGCTGCGCCGCTTAAAGATGATGCGCTGCTCAAGACATTAACGGGGGTGCAGGGGGCGATGGCCCCCTGCTTTCATCCCTTCAAACCTTCCAAGGAACAAGCCCCTTACCCAAGCATTCACCATCAGGTGCAAGCAAGACGGAGGCTGCGAGTTCCATGAGCATTCTGATGTGGATTTTGATCGGCATCGTCGTCGGCTGGCTGGCGGGGCTCATCATGGGTGATGACGGCGGGCTGTTGGTCAATTTCGTCGTCGGCATTGCGGGGGCCTTTATCGGCGGGCTGATCTTCTCGCGCGGGAACATCAACAATTCCGGGCTGACGGTTTCCAGCTTCAGCGTCTCGCTGATCGGCGCGGTAATCTTGCTGGGCGGCGTCAACCTGCTGAGGCGCGGCAGAGTACGATGAAGCGTTGACCTGAGGGGCCAAGACCATCAGACTGCCTGCCGGATCATTCAGAGCAGCAGGTTTTATCATGGCATATCAAGGGCAATGCGCATGCGGGGCGGTAACGGCAACCATCCCCGCGGAGCCTGTTACCGTGCGCCAGTGCTGGTGCCGCGATTGCCAGCGGATTTCAGGCGGCGGCCCGACGCATAATGCCATTTTCCCGGTCGAGGCCGTGGTGCTGAAAGGCGAGTTGGGCAGCCATGGCCATACCGCAGCCAGCGGCAACACGCTCACCAAGCATTACTGCCTGAGCTGCGGTACGCCGGTCTATGCCACCAGCTCGGCGCGCATGCATTTGCAGACCTTCCGTCTGGGTTTTCTGGCAGATGGCCATGGTTTGAGGCCCTCGGCGGCGATCTGGACCGACAGCGCGCCGGATTGGGCCTATATCGATCCCACTCTGGAGCAATGGGCCGCTCAACCTCCGGCACCGGCTATGCCGCCGCAAGACTAAACGCCCCTATACAGATCGCGCAGATCCGGCTGGCGGTGGAGCCTATACCCCACCGCCGGATTGGCGAATTTCTGCTCTTCGGCTTTATGTATGCGGCGGTTGGCAGCGATATGGCACGGGTGTGGCGGATCTTCGATTTCCGCTTCACCACATCCCCCTCATGCAAGGCGAGCCGCTGGCAGGCGGTGGCGATCCACGCCAATTTCTCACCCATCACTGGCTGCCCGATCCGCGGCTGCTGCCGATGTATATCTCCTCCGTGCTGGTGGAAGGATTCCACCAGCGAGAGGATCAATAGAGCAGCAGATCGGCGATCTCTTCACGCCATGCCGTTTCGTCGTGGGCCGCCAAGGCGTCCAGATCGGCAGGCGTGCTATGCGGATTGTCCACCCATTCGCGCAGAGCCGGGCCGCCATTGATCACATCGATGGCGAGGCGGGTGAACTCATACTCATAGGGGAAGTCGCGCCAGATCGGGTAATCCGGGTAAAGTCGGCGGATTGCCTTGAAAGCCAGCGCCTGCAGGCGCCAGGGGCGGAAAGCGCGATGGTCGTAGAAGCTTCCCTCGGCATGCACCATCAGCGCACTGCACAGCTCCCCCGCATGCTTGTGGAAGGTGGGCGTAAACCAGCACTCGCGGATCGCGCAGCCCGCCAGCCACTCCGGCGCGAAGGCCTGCATCTCGACCAGCACGGCCTTGGCATCGACATCCGGCGCGCCGAACAGCACTTCCAGAGGCCGCGTCGTGCCGCGTGCTTCCGACAGCGTCGCGCCCTCGATCATCACCGTGCCGGCATAGGCGCGGCCCATATTGACGCTGGCGGCATTCGGGCTGGGGTTGATCCAGATCCGGCTCTCGGGCCAGCCAAAGCCGGGGCCTTCGGGCTGCCAGCCCTGCATCCCGATCACGCGGTAATCGACATCCAGCTTATAGTGGCGGATAAACCAGTGGCCCATCTCGCCCAGCGTCAGCCCGTGGCGCATCGGCATCGGCCCGGCGCCGACAAAGCTCTCCTGCCCCGGTATCAGCGTGGTACCCTCCACCGGACGTCCGGCGGGGTTGGGGCGATCGAGCACCCACACGCTCTTGCCGGTCTGCGATGCGGCCTCCAGCAGATAGAGCAGCGTGGTCACAAAGGTGTAGATGCGGCAGCCCAGATCCTGAAGATCGAACAGGAACACATCGGCTGTGTCCATCATTGCCGGGGTCGGACGACGCACCTCGCCATAGAGGCTGAACACCGGGATACCGAGCGCGGGATCGACCTCATCCAGCGTCTCGACCATATTGTCCTGCTTGTCGCCCTTCAGCCCGTGCTGCGGGCCGAAGGCGGAGGTCAGCGTGATGTCCTCGCAAGCCGCCAGCGCATCGAGCGAATGGCGCAAATCCGCCGTCACCGAGGCGGGATGGGCCACCAGAGACACACGCTTGCCCTTCAGGGGCGCGCGCAGGGCAGGGTCGGCCAGCAGCCGGTCGATACCGAAGAGAACATCCGTCATGGATGCTGCGCTGCCCCAAGCGGCAGAATGAAGCAAGAGGGTGCATGGAAATCAGGCTGACCCGAGGCATGCGCCAGCGCCCAATAGCTTTTATGGCCGCCCTCTTCCTCGATCACGGCGGTCAGGCTGGCGTGCGAGGCCCCCGGCAAAAGATTGCCGGGCAAAGTGACGGTCAGCGCGAAATCCTCCGCCACCGTCACCGCCATCTGCGGCACGGCCAGAGGCAGGTTACGCATCCCGCTGCGATAACCGTCGAAACCATAGGCAGCCCAATGACCCGAGGGCGAAAAATTGAACTCGCGGTAACCATGGGCGTCATCCAGAAACAGCTCGAAACAGCTGGTCTTCCAGAGGCCATCGGTCGGCGCGGGCCGATCCACGCGCGCCGGGATCACCAGACGCGCCGCGCCCTCCACGTGCCAGCGCAGGATCAAGGCCCCTTCGCCCTCTTCCCACGTCACATGCACCGCCCTCACCGCCAGAGCAGGCGTATCGGGATGGCAGATCAGGCTATACGTTCCCAAGCGCGTTTCTCCATGCTAGGCGACGCCCCTTACTCAAGAGGGTATCATGACCGAATACAAGTCCGACCTGCTGCGCCTGCTCTCCGAGCGGGGTTATGTCCACCAGATGACCGACGCGCACGCGCTCGACGCGCTGGCCGAGAAGCAGATCGTGACGGGCTATATCGGCTTCGATCCCACGGCGGCATCGCTGCATGTGGGGTCGCTGGTGCAGATCATGCTGCTGCGCCGCATGCAGCAGGCCGGCCACAAGCCCATCGTGCTGATGGGTGGCGGCACCGGCAAGATCGGCGACCCCAGCTTCAAGGATGAAGCGCGCAAGCTGATGACCGACGAGATCATCGCCAGCAATGTCGCCTCGATCCGCCGCATCTTCGAGCGTTTCCTGACCTTTGGTGACGGCCCGACCGACGCCATCATGGTCGACAATTCGGAATGGCTCGACAAGCTGGGCTACATCTCCTTCCTGCGCGAGGTGGGCCAGCATTTCAGCGTCAACCGCATGCTCAGCTTCGACTCGGTGAAGCTGCGCCTGGACCGTGAGCAGTCGCTCAGCTTCCTCGAATTCAACTATATGATCCTGCAGGGCTATGACTTCCGCGAGCTGGCCAAGCGTTTCGACTGCCGCCTGCAGATGGGCGGTTCGGACCAGTGGGGCAACATCGTCAACGGCATCGAACTGGCCCGCCGCATGGACGGCAAGGAAGTCTTCGGCGTCACCACCCCGCTGCTGACCACCGCCGACGGCCAGAAGATGGGCAAGAGCCTCAATGGCGCGGTGTGGCTGAACGAGGACGCCCTGCCCGCCTATGATTTCTGGCAGTACTGGCGCAATGTCGACGATCGGGATGTGGGCCGCTTCCTGCGCCTCTTCACCGATCTGCCACTTGATGAAATCGCCCGTCTGGAAGCCCTGCCCGGCAACCAGATCAACGATGCCAAGGTGGTGCTGGCCAATGAGGTCACCGCCATGGCCCGTGGCCGCGAAGCCGCGCAAGCCGCGCAGGCCACTGCCGCAGCCACCTTTGCCGGTGGCGGCCTTGGCGCCGATCTGCCGACCTTCGCCGTGCCTCCCGGGGGCATCACCATCACCGACGCGCTGGTCGGCATCGGTTTTGCCGCGAGCCGTGGTGAAGCCAAGCGACTCATTGCCGGTGGCGGCGCGCGACTCGATGGTGAATCGGTTTCAGACGATACACAGCTTGTTAACCTGTCTTCTGGGGAAGTGCGGATTTCCGCGGGTAAAAAGAAGCACGGGATTCTGAAACCGGCGTAAACGTGCCGCTTATGCGGCAAACCGGTGCCGGTTTTACCAAATCTTGGGGCTTGTGGGGGATAATGCCCCCACATCTCTCCAGGATAAGGAAAAACGGAATATGGTTGGCGGAGCGCAGCTATCGGTCACAGAATTGCGGCGTTCGGCCCGCCACCCGGTCAGCCATCGGGTGATGGGCGAACATCGCAGCCTTGGGGATCTGTCGCTGCAAATTTCCAACATCTCGGCGCATGGCTTTATGGCGTCGGGCGAAGTCCCGCTTTCGCGCGGTGAACGTGTGATCATCCGCCTGCCCAAGGTCGGCCGCATCGAGGCCCATCTGATCTGGGCCACAGAGGATCGCGCAGGCTTCCAGTTCGAGCGGATCATCCGCCTCGACGATTTCACCGCGATGATCGACGCCATCTCGCCCAGCCCGCGCAGCCGTCGCGGCACACCTTTGCCGCCTCCGCCGCTGCGCTGAACTTAAAGACCATACCCTCAAGGCAGGACCAAAGCCCAAGGTGCCGGATGAGGCCCTTGGCAAAGCGGCTTTGGCCTGCCATGCGGTTGGCTTGTGACTGATCAGCCCCGCTCGCCCGCCCATATCCCTGATTATCGCCGCTTCTGGCTGACGCGCTTCTGCAGTTGGCTGGCCGGTGGCGGCATGGCGGTGATCATCGGCTATCAGCTCTATGATGTGGCCCGGCAGGACTATCACATGTCCATCGCCAAGGCCTCGTTCCAGCTTGGCATCATGGGCTTTTGCCAGTTCGTGCCGATGTTCCTGCTCTCGCCGGTGGCGGGCGTGATCGCCGACCGGTTTGACAAGCGCAATGTCGGGCTGATGGCGATCGCGGTCGATCTGGTGGTGGCCGGTTCGCTCTGGGCCGCAACCGGCCTCCATGCCCTCAGCCTGCCGCTGCTGTTCGGATTGGGCGCGCTGCATGGGCTGGCCCGCGTGTTTATCGGGCCTTCGGTGGGATCGATGGCGCCTTTGCTGGTGCCGCCTGCCTTGCTGCCGCGCGCCGTTGCGATGAACTCCATGGCGATGCAACTGGCGACCATCATCGGCCCGGCTGGCGCGGGCCTGCTCTTCGCCGTGCATCCCACAGCACCCTATATAGGCGCTGTCATCCTGCTGGCGATCGGCTTTCTCAGCATGGCGGGCCTGCGCCGCCTGCCGCCGCATCCCGGCAACCGCGACCAGCATCCCGTCCGCCAGATCGCCGAGGGCTTCACCTTCGTGTGGAACAACCGCTTTCTGCTGGGCTGCATCACGCTGGACCTTTTCGCCGTGCTGTTCGGCGGAGCAACCGCGCTGCTGCCGGTCTTTGCGCGCGATATCCTTCATGCCGGCCCCGAGGGGCTGGGCCAGATGCGCGCGGCAACCGCCGTGGGGGCCTCGCTGATGGGCATCGTGCTGACGGCGCGCCCGATCTCGCAGAATGTGGGCGTGAAGATGCTGGTGGCGGTCGGCGTGTTCGGGGCGATCACTGTCGCCTTCGGGCTTTCGACCAATTACTGGCTTTCGCTCGGTCTGCTCTCGATGCTGGGCGCGGCGGACATGATCTCGGTCTTTGTGCGCAGCACGCTGGTGCAGCTTCACACACCCGATGAAATGCGCGGACGGCTGAGCGCCATTTCCGGCCTCGCCATTTCCGCATCGAATGAACTTGGCGAGATGGAATCGGGCCTCGCCGCCGCGCTGTTGGGGGCAACGGGCGCGGTGGTGATGGGGGGCATCGGCGCCATGGCAATCACCGTGCTCTGGGCGGTGTTTTTCCCGCAAATCCGCCGCGCGCGGACCTTTTCCCCCCACCTTGAACAAGGTTGACCTCCATGAGCATCTCCCTCATCCCCCACACCTATCACGATGGCGACACCGTCTTGACCGGCCACCTTGGCAAGCCCGAGGGCACGCCGCGCGGCCTGATCATCATCTACCCCAACATCGCCAACATGAATGCCGCTGTCGCCGCGCGCGCCAGCCAGCTTGCCGGTGACGGCTATCTGGTGCTGGTCGCCGATTTCTATGGCGAGCCGGTCAAGGACTTCGCCTCCTCGCATCCGATGGGCAACGCGCTGCGCGCCGATGTCGATGTCTATCGCGCCCGCATCCGTGCCGCTCTGGCCGCCGGTCGCGCTCTGGAGGGTGCCGAGGGGCTGACTGCTGCCGTCATCGGCTATTGCATGGGCGGACAGGCCGCGCTGGAACTGGCACGCGAGGGCGGCGAGATCGCTGCTGCCGTCAGTTATCACGGCCTGCTCACCACCAACCGCAAGGCTGAGGCCGGCGCCATCAAGGCCAAGATCCTGGTCTGCCACGGCGACGCCGATCCGCTGGCCACCCGCGAGCAGGTCTCCGCCTTCTGGGAAGAAATGGATCAGGCCGGCGCCGACTGGCACTTCCACGCTTACGGCAAGGTCAAGCACGGCTTCACCGACCCCGAAAGCGACAATCGCGGCAATCCGGCGGTGCTGGGCTACGATGCGGCGGCGGACCGCGCCAGTTGGGCGGCCACCACCGATCTGTTCGACTCGATCTTTACGAAATGACTTACTCGGCGACGGGCACCAGCTCGTCGCCCTCCAGCTTGCGGTAGAAGCAGCTCACGGCACCGGTGTGGCAGGCAGGGCCGGCCGGGGTGACGATCATCACCAGCGCGTCCTGGTCGCAATCGACGCGAATTTCCTGCACCCGCAGCACATGGCCCGAGGTTTCACCCTTCATCCACTGACGCCCGCGCGAACGGGAGTAGAAATGGGCAAGTCCCGTTTCGCGCGTCTGGTCGAGCGCCTCCTGATTCATGAAGGCCACCATCAGGATCTCGCGGCTGAGCGAATCGACCGCGATCGCGGTGAGCAGGCCCTTGTCATCAAAACGGGGCAGGAAAGCGCGGCCCTTCTCGCGCAATTCGGCATCGGCGCCGGTCATGATTGTTCTTCCTTGTCTCTTCGGCAGCGCATGCCGAGCTTTGTTGCACGATAACCACAGATGCGGGCCAAAATCCACACGAAGAGGACGCGCCTCTTTATCTTTGCCCGATTTGAGCCGATCACGTCTCCACGGCCTTGAGGGAGGCCGCACACCGACAGGTGCCTCAACTGGCAGGAACCACCCACCAAGGGAACGGTCCCCGGATGAAGCCAAGCGCCACGGTTCAGGGAAAATGATCGCAAAGCGATCGCATGACCAAGCGTCGTGAGGCGGCGTCTGATCGAGACTGCAAGGCAGCCGATCAGATCCGCTGCCAAACGATGAATGACACAACAGGCGTAACGGATGGAACAGGGGCCATCCGTTAGCTGCGAAAGCGCCGCAGGGACGCTGGATCGCCGCCTCCATGTTTCGTCACGTGAGCGCCCGAGGACCAACCTCGGGCGCTTTCGTTTTATCCTCGCCAGTCGCTTGAGTTTCTTCGGCGGGGCGATGCGAAGGCATCGCCATCACCCGCGCAAAGCAGGCGATCTCCACCGAACGCGCGCTTGCCGCCAACAGGGCCTCGATGCAGGCATCGCTGGTTGCCCCGCTGGTCAGCACATCGTCCACCAGCAGCACCGAAAGCCCGCGAAGATCGCGCCCCGGATGAGAGCGGATCGCTCCTTGAAGCGCCTGCGCCCGCTCGGCCCGACTCAGCCCTCCGAGCGAAGGCGTGCGCCGGTGCCTGACCAGCGCATCGACCATAAGCCTGCCCCCGGTCAGAAGGGCCAGTTCGCGCGCCAACAAGGCCGATTGGTTGTACCCACGCCGCCACAGCCGCCAGCGATGCAGGGGCACCGGCACGATCACCTCATTGCCGGAACGCGGCCGAGGCAGCCGCGTGGAGATCATCCGCGCCATCATCGCAGCCAATGCAATCTGCCGCCCATGTTTGAAGCGCAACACCAATTGCCGCGAGCCTGCATCATAACAGGTCGCCGCCGTAATCCCGCCATGGCGCGGCGGCTCGGCCTCGCAGGTGGCACAACGCATTTGTCCGGGTTGAAACAAAGGCATGGCGCAAAGATCGCAAGCCGGTTGGCCGGGAAAGCTCAACTTCCCCCAACAGGCGCCGCACAGCCCGTCATGCCCGGCCAGCACCGCGCCGCATAACGGACAACGCAGCGGAAAGACCGCGTCGATCATCGGCGCCAACGCCTGTGTCAGCATAAGACCTCCCCACGATGGCCTGCGATCGCATGCTAACCGACACACCACGCCGCGCAAGCCTTGCGCTGAGGCCCGCCACGCGGCAGGGAGGCGCCCATGACCTCGCCCACCACGCCCCCTGCTCCGCCGCGTATCTTCTCGCCTGCCCGCCGTGCCGCCGTGCGCCGCCGCATGCAGGCCCTGCAGACAAGCGAGGGTGCGGCCCGCTGGCTGGCTGAAGACCGGGTGGAAGATGTGCTCGACCGCCTGTCCTTCCTGCGCCATAGCCCTGGGAAGGCGCTGGTGATCGGCGATGAAGGCGGTCTGCTGGCGCCTGCTCTGGCGGCGCAGGGCGTTGAGGTAACGCTGGCTGATGTGTCCGCGCGCGATGGTGTGCTGGCGCTGGATGAAGAGGCGCCCTATCCCGTGAAGGGCTTCGATCTGATCGTCAGCCTGGGCACTCTGGACACCGTGAACGATCTGCCGGGAGCGCTGATCCATCTGCGTCATGCGCTGGCACCGGGCGGACTGGCGCTGATCAGCATGATGGCGGCGGGCAGCCTGCCGGTGCTGCGCTCGATCATGCTGGAGGCCGATGGCGAGCGCCCCGCCGCGCGCCTTCACCCGGCGGTCGATGTGCGCAGCGGCGCGCAATTGCTCCAGCGCGTCGGGCTGGCCAATCCGGTGGCCGATGCGCGCGGGCTGGATGTGCGCTTTGGCTCGCTGGGCGCTTTGGTAAGCGATCTGCGGGCCCAGGGACTGGGCGCCGTGCTGGCCGATGCCGCGCCAGCCTTGAACAAGGCGGCACTGGCACGTGCTCAAGCAGCCTTTGCGCAGGCCGCCGACGCGCAGGGCCGCGTGACCGAGCATTTCGAAATCCTGACGCTTTCCGGTTGGCGCGCTTAGCGCGCGGGGCCGGCTGGCGCGCCTAGCGCTTGGGGCGGGCTCGCGGGCCTAACCGGCTCGTAACGCCGCCTGAGCCGCCGCCAGACGCGCCACCGGCACGCGATAGGGCGAGGCCGAAACGTAATCGAGCCCCTGCGCCAGACAGAAGGCGACCGAGGCCGGGTCAGCGCCATGCTCGCCGCAGAGGCCCAGTTCGAGGTCGGGGCGGGCCGCCCGGCCCTGCTCGCGCGCCAGAGCGATCAGCGCGCCCACGCCGGCCTCATCCAGCGTGATAAAAGGATCGGCGCCATAAATGCCGCGATCGACATAGCGGCCCATAAAGCGCGCCGCATCATCGCGCCCCATGCCCAGCGTGGTCTGGGTGAGATCATTGCTGCCAAAGGAGAAAAACTCCGCTTCGCCCGCCAGCGTGCCCGCCATCAGCGCAGCGCGGGGCACCTCGATCATCGCGCCAAGGCGCCATGACAGGGTCAGTCCTTGCGCGTTGAAGACATCCTGCGCGATGGTCTCCACCTGCACACGGATGGCTGCCAACTCTGCGGCAGAGCTGACCAGCGGCACCATCACCTCCAACTGCGCCGGGGCATGGGTCTGGGCAGCCTCGCAAGCCGCTTCGAACAGGGCGCGCAGTTGCATGGCGTAAAGCTCGGGGTAGGCGATGCCGAGACGGCAGCCGCGCAGGCCCAGCAGAGGGTTGAACTCATGCATTTCGCCAGCCAGACGGCGCAGCTTGTCGAGGCCAATATCAAGGCTCTCGGCCAAAGTAGCCATATCTGCCTGACTTTCGGGCAAAAAGCCGTGCAGCGGCAAATCCAGCAGGCGGATCGCGACAGGCAGCCCCGCCATATCCTGAAAGATCTGCCGGAAATCATCGCGCTGGAGGTGGAGCAGATGGTCCAGTGCCTTTTGCCGCGCCCTGGCCTCCGGAGAGAGGATAAAGCGTCGCATCGCGTCGATCCGTTCGGCCTGGAAGAACATCGGCTCGGTGCGGCACAGGCCCACGCCCTGCGCGCCGAACTGCCGGGCGACAAGGCATTCGGCAGGCGTATCGGCATTGGCCCGCACGCCAAGATGGCGCCCGGTTTCGGCCATCACCTGATCGGCCCAGCCCATCAGCACGGCGAAATCACCCACCAGTTCGGAGCGGGTCAGGGGCACGCTGCCCGCCATCACCTCGCCGGTGGTGCCGTCGATGGTGATGGTGTCACCCTCGCGCATCTGCCGCCCGCCGATGGAGAGGCTGCGCTTGGCGGCATCGATCGAGATCGCCGCCGTCCCCGTCACGCAGGGGCGGCCCATGCTGCGGGCCACCACGGCGGCGTGGCTGGTCATGCCGCCGCGTGCCGTCAGGATACCGACAGCGGCATGCATGCCATGAATGTCCTCGGGGCTGGTTTCGACGCGGACGAGAATGACCGCCTCGCCGCGTTCGGCGCGCCTTTCCGCCGTTTCCGCGTCCAGCACGATGGCGCCTGAGGCCGCGCCCGGAGAGGCAGGCAGGCCCTTCGCGAGCAGATCGCGCGGGGCATCGGGGTCGAGCGTGGGGTGAAGCAATTGCGCCAGCGCCATGGGCTCGATGCGCAGCAGGGCTTCCTGCTGGGTGATCAGCCCCTCGCCGACCATATCGCTGGCCATGCGCAGGGCGGCGGCGGCGGTGCGCTTGCCGCTGCGGGCCTGAAGCACCCAGAGGCGCCCCTGCTCGACGGTGAATTCGATGTCGAGCATGTCGCGGAAATGCTCTTCCAGCTTGGTAAACAGGCCGGTAAGCTGGGCGAAGGCCTCGGGCATGGCCTCTTCCATGCTGAGCGGTTTGGCGCCCGCCGCCTCCCGCGCGGCGCGGGTGAGATATTGCGGGGTGCGCAGGCCTGCGACCACATCTTCGCCCTGCGCGTTGATCAGCCATTCGCCGAAGCATTGGCGCGCGCCGGTTGTGGGGTCGCGGGTGAAGGCGACGCCGGTGGCGCTTTGCTGGTCGCGGTTGCCGAAGACCATGGCCTGCACCGTCACCGCCGTGCCGAGGCTGGCGGAGATGCCGTTCAAGCGGCGGTAGGTGCGGGCGCGCTCGCTGTCCCAGCTGTCGAAGACGGCGGCGATGGCGCCCCAGAGTTGTGCATCGACATCCTGCGGGAAAGGCGCGCCGGTTTCGGTTTCCACGATGCTCTTGTATTCGGAGACCAGCGCCTTCCAATGTTGCGCTTCCATCTCAACATCGGTGAAGAAGCCATTGTCTTCCTTGGCGATTTCCAACGCGTCCTCGAAGAGGTAATGGTCGACGCCCAGCGCCACATCGCCATAAATCTGGATAAAGCGGCGGTAGGAATCCCAGGCGAAACGCGCATCGCCCGAGGCTTTGGCCAGCGCCTCGACCGTCACATCGTTGAGGCCCAGATCGAGAACCGTATCCATCATCCCCGGCATCGAGACCGAGGCGCCCGAGCGCACCGAGACCAGCAAGGGGGTGACGGGATCGCCGAAGCGGCGCCCGGTGGCAGCCTCCAGATGGGCAATGCCCTGCGCAACCTGAGCGCGCAGATCGTCATCGATCAGGCGGTCGCCCCCGGCGTAATGGGCGCAGATTTCGGTGGAGATGGTGAAGCCCGGCGGCACCGGCAGGCCGATGGCGGCCATTTGCGCCAGATTGGCGCCCTTGCCGCCGACCACGGCCTTCTCTTGCGCGCGCGGATCGACCGACTGCGCATCGCCGCCGAAATGGAAGACGAACTCACCCACTCAGGCCATACCTCCCTGCCCGGCCATCCCCTGCCCCATGCCTTGCCCGGTGAAGGGAGGCATGGGAAAGAGGCTCGCGCCGAGGGTCAGCCTTCGATCCGCGAGAAATCGGCGACCTTGTGGACCGCGCCCCGGAAGGCGTCAAGCAAGGCGAGGCGTGCCGACCGTTTGGCCGGATCGGCATCGTTGACCGTCACCGTGTCGAAGAAGGCGTCGATGGGCGCGCGCAGGGTGGCCAGTGCCGCCATGGCGCCGGTGAAGTCCTCGGCCTCAACAGCGCTGGCGGCTTTGGGGCCGGCGGCGGAGAGGGCTTCGATCAGCGCCTTTTCATCGGCATCGGGGGCGGGGTTGGTGGCGTCCTTGTCCCAGCCCTTCTTCTCCTCGGCCTTGAGGATGTTGGCGGCGCGCTTGTAACCGGCGAGCAGGTTGATGCCATCCTCGCTGGCGACAAAGGCCTGCAGCGCATGGACGCGGGCGAGCAGGCGGACCAGATCGTCCTCTCCGCCAAGGGCGAAGACGGCGTCGATCAGATCGTGGCGGACGCCCGCTTCCTTCTGCTGGACCTTGAGGCGGTCGGCGAAGAAGGTGAGGAGGTCTTCAAAAGTTGCAAGCAGCCGCTCCAAAACTCGGGGCGACGCATAACCCACTCGGATTTTCAATCGAGTGTAATCATCACTATCGACGATATGGCTTTCGTCCTGCACTGGCATCGGCGACGGCTTATGAAGCAATTCTTCAAGCCACGGCTGCCACCCAGAACCTTGCTTCACAGCCTTCGCTCGGGAAATGGCCGCCTGAAGCCAAAACCAAAATGCTTCTTCCAAACGAAACTTCGCGTCGGCGGAGGCAATGAGGCGGACGATGGCCAACGCAGCACGCCTCAACGCAAAAGGATCTTTCGATCCTGTAGGCTTTTCATTGATGATGAAAAAGCCAAACAGTGTATCGAACTTGTCCGCTAGCGCTATACACACGGCCTCTCGTGCGGTGGGCACATCGTCGCCCTGCCCGACAGGCTTGTAATGATCGCGGATGGCATCGGCCACCACATCGCCCAAACCTTCGGCGCGGGCGTAATAGCCGCCCATCAGGCCCTGAAGCTCGGGGAACTCGCCCACCATTTCGGTGACCAGATCCGCCTTGCACAGTGCCGCCGCCTGACGCGCCAGCACCGGATCGGCGCCCGGCACAATCCCTTCCGCCGCCAGCCATTCGGCCAGCTTGGCGACGCGCGCGACCTTGTCGGCCACGGTGCCCAGCTTTTCGTGGAAGGTGATGCGCTCCAGCTTTTTAGCCTGCTCCGCCAGCGGCACCTTGCGGTCCTGCTGCCAGAAGAAGCGCGCATCCGACAGGCGCGCAGCCAGCACCTTGCGGTTGCCCGCCACGATGCCCTCGCCGCCGTCGCTCGCCGCGATGTTGGCGGTGCAGACGAAAGCGTCAGCCAGCTTGCCATCGGCGTCGCGGCAGATGAAGTACTTCTGGTTGACGCGGGCGGTGAGCTGGATCGTCTCGGGCGGCACTTCGAGGAAGGCCTCGTCGAAGCGGCCCAGCAGCGGCACCGGCCATTCGGTGAGGCCCGCGTTCTCCACGACCAGCCCTTCGTCCTCGACCAGCGTCAGGCCAGCATCGGCGGCAACCTTGGCCGCGCCGCTGCGCACGATGCCTTGGCGCTCCTCATGATCGACCAGCACATGCGCGGCGCGCAGCTGATCGGCATAGGTCTCGGCACTCTCGATGGCGATGGCGCCATGCGAATGGAAGCGATGCCCCATGGTCTCGCACCCGGCGACGATGCCGCCGACTTCGCACTCCACCACGGCGCCATCGAGCAGCGCGATGATCGCCTGCAATGGGCGTACCCAGCGCAGGCTCTCGGGCGACAGCGAGGCGGCGCCCCAGCGCTGCGACTTGGGCCAAGAGAACCCGCGCACGATGGCGGGAATGGCCTCGGCCAGCACATCGGCGGTGGCGCGGCCCGGCTTTTCGGTGATGGCGAAGTACACGCCGTCACGCTCGGTCAGTTGCTCCTTGGTCAAACCCGTCTTGCGCAGAAAGCCTGCCAACGCCTGTTCAGGCGCGGAGGTTTTCGGCCCCTTTACCTCTTCGCTGACGGCTTCGGTGGCCACGGGCAGGTCGCGCGCGATCAGCGCCAGACGGCGCGGCGTCGACCACACCGTCAGCGAACCCACCGACACACCGGCAGCGCTCAAGGCGCCACGGAACAGCTTTTCCAGTTCGGCACGGGCGCCGGCCTGCATGCGCGCCGGGATTTCCTCGCTGCGCAGTTCGAGAAGAAACGTGCTCACTTGCTCCACCCCGGAAATTTCTCGGCCCATGCGGCCTCATTCTTCTCGATCCATGCCTGGCAGGCGCCCTTGGCCAGATCGCGCACCCGGCCCATATAGCTGGCGCGCTCCTGCACGGAGATCACGCCGCGCGCCTGCAACAGATTGAAGAGATGCGAGGCCTCGATCGCCTGATCATAGGCGGCCAGCGGAATATCGGCCTCGATGCAGCGCTTCGCTTCAGCCTCGGCGGCGGCGAAGCCCTTGAAGAGCGAATCCGTGTCGGCGATCTCGAAGTTGTACTTCGACATCTCCTGCTCATTCTTCAGGAAGACGTCGCCATAGCTGACGCCATCATTGTTGAAGCGCAGGTCGTACACGCGGTCCACGCCCTGAATGTACATCGCCAGACGCTCCAGACCATAGGTCAGCTCGCCCGCGACGGGCTTGCAATCGAAGCCGCCCATCTGCTGGAAATAGGTAAACTGCGTCACCTCCATGCCGTCGCACCACACTTCCCAGCCCAGACCCCAGGCGCCCAGCGTGGGGCTTTCCCAGTCGTCTTCCACAAAGCGGATGTCATGCGCCAGCGGATCGACCCCGATGGCGGCCAGCGACTGCAGATACAGCTCCTGCAGGTTTTCCGGCGAGGGCTTCAGGATCACCTGATACTGGTAATAGTGCTGCAACCGGTTGGGGTTTTCGCCATAGCGGCCATCCGTCGGGCGACGACTGGGCTGCACATAGGCAGCCTTCCACGGCTCCGGGCCCAGAGCGCGCAAGGTGGTGGCGGGGTGAAACGTACCCGCGCCCACGCGCATGTCATAGGGCTGCAGGATCAGGCAGCCCTGTGCGCTCCAGAAATTGTGGAGGGTCAGGATCATGTCCTGAAAACTGAGTGGTTGTGTGCCGGAATGTTGCGCGCTCATGGGGCTAGGCCTTTGACGCAAGCGCCCGCGCCGGTCAAGACACGCGCAAGCTTGCGGATATTATCCAAAGATCAACCATGCCGGGCAATCGACAGAAGCGAAATCGCCATTATACGCTTGCAGTCATGAACTTGCTCCTGCGCCCGATCTTCGCCCTGCTGGCCCTGCTGACCGCCCTGGTGGCACCGTTCGCTCAGGCCGAGACCCAGCGCCTGCCCACGCCTCAGCCCAAGCGGCAGGTGGCGGTGCCTGCGCTGGTGCGTCCGGCCCTGTGGCGCGTGCAGCGCGGCAAGAGCGTGATCTATCTCTTCGGCACGGTCCATGCCCTGCCCAAGGATGTGCCCTGGATGGACGGCAAGGTGGCCGACATCACCGAGCATGCCGACACGCTGGTGACCGAGATCCTCGACAAGGACCCGGCGGCCATGCGCAGCGTGGTGATGCAGACGGCCATGATGCCTCAGGGCCAGACACTGCGCGGCAAGCTTTCGCCCAAAAGCAAGGACAAGCTGGAAAAGGTGCTGGCCGCCGATGGCCTGCGGCCCGCCGCCTTCGATGCCTTTCGCCCCTGGTATGCGGCGGTGGCGCTCTCCACCCTGCCGCTGATGAAGGCGGGCTATGATCCCACCAATGGCGTGGATGTGACACTCTCGGGCCGTTTCAAGGATGCGGGCAAGCCGCATGAGGCACTCGAAACGCCCGAATATCAGCTTGGCCTGTTCAACAAGCTGCCGGAGGATGCCCAGATCCGCTATCTGGATGAAGTCCTGAAAGATGCCGACAAGATCCCCGATGAACTCGCCAAGATGATCAACGAGTGGAAGGCCGGTCACGCCGACGAGCTGGCCCGGCTGATGAATGAGGATGAGAGCGATCCGGTGCTGCTCAAGCTGCTGCTGATCGACCGCAACAAGGCCTGGGCGCGCTGGATCAGGGCGCGGCTGGCCAAGCCGGGCACGGTGCTGCTGGCGGTGGGCGCGGGCCATCTGGCGGGCAAGGGCAGTGTGCAGGATCAGCTCGCCGCGATGGGCATCAAGGTGACGCGTGTCCAGTAAGCCGTTCTGGCGGAATGCTGTTGGTCTGGCGCTGGCGCTGCTGGCGGGGGCTTGCTCGCGCACCGATCCGGCCAATCCGGCGTTGTGGCATGTGGAGGGCCCCAACGGACAGCAGGCATGGCTGTTCGGTACGATCCACGCCCTGCCCCGCCCTGTCGCATGGCGCACAACGCGCGTGGAGGCGGCGCTGGGGCAGGCCAACCTGCTGATGGTGGAGATCGCCGACCTCAACAATGACGGGGCAACGCGGGCCATCTACAACCGCCTCGCCCATTCCCCCGGCCAGCCGCCGATCGACGGCAGGGTGCCTGACAATCTCCGCCCTGCCCTGAACCAGTTGCTAGGCAAGGCCGGTTTGAAACCTGACAGTTTCAGCGATACCGAGACATGGGCCGCCGCTTTGCTGCTGGGCCATGCCGCTCAGGGCGATGCCGAGGATGCCGCCAATGGCGTGGACCGCGCCCTGCTTTCGTCCAACCACCTGCCTGTCAGCGAGTTCGAAGGCGCGCAAAAGCAACTCAGCCTGTTCGACAGCCTGCCCGAGAACGCCCAACGCACCATGCTGGCCAGCGTGATCGAGAGCGCGCCCAAAGCACCGGAAGACACCAAGGCGCTGGAAGAAGCATGGCGGCGCGGCGATATGGGCTGGATCGGGGCGCAGACGTCATCCGGCATGCTGGCCGATCCGGTGCTGCGCAACCAGCTGTATCTGGGCCGCAACCATGCCTGGCAAACCGCCATCACCTCTGCCATGGCGCGTGGGCAAAAGCCCTTCGTGGCCGTCGGCGCCGCCCATATGGCCGGGCCCGATGGGCTGCCCGCCCTGCTGGCGGCCAAAGGCTATCGCGTCACGCGGGTGGAATAGCGCGCGTCGAAGCCCTCTGGCGCTTGCCTTTTCCCGCATTTGCCGCTAGGGGCGCCCGCTTCCCGTCATGGTCATCCCTGGAGGCGTGGCGGGAGTGTTAAAGTCTATCATTCTTTCGAAAGGCAAGTGTTATGAGCGATACGCTGACCCTGCCGGCCGAGACGCGTGCGAAGACTGGCAAGGGAGCCAGCCGCAGCCTGCGTCGTGAAGGTCGTGTGCCCGTGGTTGTTTATGGTGGCGGGGCCGAGCCCCTGGCCGTCCACGTCGAAGCCAAGGAACTGGTGCGCCAGCTGAACACCGGCAAGTTCTTTGATTCGGCGATCGAGATCGTTGTCGATGGCCAGACCATCAAGACGACCCCGAAGGACGTCGCTTTCCACCCGGTGAGCGACCGCCCGCTGCACGCGGACTTCCTGCGCGCTTAAGCTGCGTGGGCATCCCTGCGAAGGGATGCATGACAAAGGCGGGAAAGACGGCCATAGCGCCTTGTCTTTCCCGCCTTTCGTTTGTTTGGGACGCTTCGCTTCCGGCGTTTGTCTGGGGCGCTTCGCTCCCGGCGTTTTGACCAACGGATTTTAGCCATGCAACTGTGGGTTGGGCTGGGTAACCCCGGCGACCAATACAAGATGAACCGGCACAATGTCGGCTTCATGGCCTGCGACGTGATCGCCGACACCCATCGTTTCGGCCCGGTGCAGAAGAAGTTTCAGGGCTGGGTGCAGGATGGCCGCATCGGCTCCGAACGCGTGATCCTGCTCAAACCCGCCACCTTCATGAATGAGAGCGGCCGCGCCGTGGCCGAGGCGATGCGCTTCTTCAAGCTGGACGCCTCCGCCCTCACCGTCTTCCATGACGAGCTGGACCTGCCGCCCATGAAGGTGAAGGTAAAGCGCGGCGGCGGCCATGCCGGGCACAATGGCCTGCGCTCGATCGACCAGCATATGGGGCCCGAGTTCCGCCGGATCAGGCTGGGCATCGGCCATCCCGGCCACAAGGACCGCGTCCATGGCTATGTGCTGGGAAATTACGCCAAGGCGGAGATCGACGATCTGGCCGATATGCTGGGCGCCATCGCCTCGGAGGCCGAATGGCTGGCCAAGGGTGATGACGTTCGTTTTATGAACGACGTTTCGCTGCGGCTGGCCTGATGGATCTGCGCGAAGCCCTTTTGCAGGACAGCCCGGCGATTGCCGCCCTGTGGCAGACCTGCGAGCTGACGCGGCCATGGAACGATCCTCACGCCGATATCGCGCTGGCTTTGGGCAATGCCACCAGTACGATTTGGCTCGCCCATGATGGCGAGACGCTGGTCGGCACGGTGATGGCAGGGTTTGAAGGGCATCGCGGCTGGATTTATTATCTTGCCACCTTGCCTGATCGGCGCGGGGAAGGCATCGCGGCAAAATTGCTGGAAACGGCACAGGATTGGCTCGCGCAACTCGGCTGCCCCAAAGTGGAGCTGATGGTGCGCGAAGGAAATGAAGCCGCCGGGCTGTATGAACATCTCGGCTGGGAAAAGCAGCCTGTGGCGGTCTACGCCCGGTGGCTCAGGAAGGACGTATAATGGGTTTCAAATGCGGTATCGTGGGTCTGCCCAATGTCGGCAAATCCACCCTGTTCAACGCGCTGACCGAGACGCAGGCGGCGCAGGCGGCGAACTATCCCTTCTGCACCATCGAGCCGAATGTCGGCCAGGTCGGCGTGCCCGATCCGCGTCTGGACAAGCTGGCCGAGATCGCCAGCAGCCAGAAGATCATCCCCACCCAGCTGTCCTTCGTGGACATTGCCGGTCTGGTGCGCGGCGCGTCGAAGGGCGAAGGCCTGGGCAACCAGTTCCTGGGCAACATCCGCGAGGTGGACGCCATCGTCCATGTGCTGCGCTGCTTCGAGAATGACGACATCCAGCATGTCGACAACCGCGTCGACCCGATCTCGGACGCCGAGACGGTCGAGGTCGAACTGATGCTCTCCGATCTGGAATCGCTGGAGAAGCGCGTTCCCGCCGCCCAGAAGCGCGCCACCACCGGCGGCGACAAGGAGGCCAAGATCGTCGCCTCTGTGCTGGGTCAGGCGCTGGAACTGCTGCGCGAGGGCAAGCCCGCCCGCCTCACCGAGCCCAAGGATGAGGATGAGGCCCGCGTCTTCGCCCAGGCCCAGCTGCTCACCGCCAAGCCGGTGCTCTATGTCTGCAACGTCGAGGAAGAAAGCGCCGCCACCGGCAACGCCTTCTCCGAGAAGGTCTTCGCCAAGGCCAAGGCCGAAGGCGCCACCGCCGTCATCGTCTCGGCCGCCATCGAGGCCGATCTGGTCGGCATGGATGCTGAAGAGCGCACCGAATTCCTGGGCGAACTGGGCCTGAAGGAAACGGGCCTCGCCCGCATCATCCGCGCCGGTTACGACCTGCTGGGCCTGCTGACCTTCTTCACCGTCGGCCCCAAGGAAGCCCGCGCCTGGACTGTCCACAAGGGCGCCAAGGGCCCGCAAGCCGCCGGCGCCATCCACACCGATTTCGAGCGCGGCTATATCCGTGCCGAAACCATCGCCTATGACGATTACGTCGCGCTGGGCGGCGAAAGCGCCGCGCGCGAAGCGGGCAAGCTGCGCCAGGAAGGCAAGGACTATGTGGTGAAGGACGGCGACGTCCTGCACTTCAAGTTCAACGTCTGATGACACAGGGGGTCTTTTACGAGGACATCGAGGTCGGCCGGATCGACCGCTTCGGCCACTATGAGGTGCGCCGCGAGGAGGTCATCGACTTCGCCTCGAAATACGACCCCCAGCCTTTCCATCTGGACGACGAGGCGGCGGCCAAGAGCCATTTTGGCCGCCTCGCCGCCAGTGGCTGGCATACGGGCGCCATGTCGATGGCGATGATGGCGAAGTTTTTCGCCGATGTCGGCTATGCCAGCATGGGTGGCGCGGGGCTTGACCAGTTGCGCTGGGTGAAGCCCGTCTATCCCGGCGACACGCTGACCATGGAAATCGAGGTCAAGGCCAAGCGCCGCAGCAAGTCGCGCCCCGAAATGGGCTTGCTCGACCAGCATTTCGCCGTGCGCAACCAGCATGGCGAGGTGGTGATGACCTATATCGCAACGGGGATGGTGGCGGTGCGGGAACCCTGACCATCACCAAGGCGATGGCGGATCAGGCTGCTTGCGCAATCGCCTTTTCCAAAGTCCAATCACATCAACAGCAGCTGTCAGCATTCTGGGCAAGTCCTCGGATTCCCCCTGCCCACACCACTCCATCTTATCTTCTGTATCGTCATTCGTATCAATTGCCCGCGCCAGCACGGCAATGCCGCCATCGCGGATCAGAGTGATATTGATCTGAAAGCATTCGAAGGGCGGATCTCCGGGCAGGTAGAAAAAGCGCGCAGGCTTGTTTGCCCATTCCCGAAACAAGACAGAGCCTTGGGAACGAACGCAGGCCTCGATTGCCTCATCGAACTGCGCATAAGGGTTGTTTGAAGCAGCCATCCACAAACCCCGCCATGAAGCTTCTATTTCCGCCCGAACAGCTTCTCGATATCGCCATGGGCCAGCTTCACCCATGTGGGGCGGCCATGGTTGCACTGGCCTGACCTTGGGGTCACCTCCATCTCGCGCAGCAGGGCGTTCATCTCGGCCACATTGAGCACGCGGCCCGCGCGCACGCTGCCATGGCAGGCCATCGTCGCGAGCACCAGATCGAGCCGCTCTTCCAACAGCAGCGCCGCGCCATTGGCGGCCAGATCGTCGGCCACATCGCGCACCAGCGCCTGCACATTGCCCTTGCCCAGAGCCGCAGGCACGGAACGCACCAGCATCGCGGTCGGACCGAAACGCTCCAGCGCCAGACCGAAACCCGCCAGCACATCGGCGGCTTCCTCAAGACGGTCGCAATCGACCTCTTCCAACTCGACGACCTCGGGGATCAGCAGGGCCTGCGCCGCCGAGACCTTGTCTCCCGCCCCGCCCGCGCGCAGACGCTCCAGCACGATACGCTCATGCGCGGCATGCTGGTCGACGATCACCAGGCCGTCACTGGCCTCGGCGATGATATAGGTTTCGGCCACCTGACCACGCGCCACCCCCAGCGGATGCTCCACAGCTTGGGGAACCGGCGCCTCGGCGACTTCGGCACGGCCCATCAGCGCAGGCTGAGCGGGCGGCGCCATCACCTGCGCCTCATAGCCGCGCCATGCCGCCCCGGCCTCGCTCACCCGGTTGGCGGGCGGGGTGAAACCGGGCGTCGGCGCATACTGCCGGGCAAACAGGCTTTCCAAGCGGGGCTGCACCGGAGCAATCGGCTCCACTTGCCAACTGGCCATCGCGGGCGCGGCGGGGGTCTGGGCCGATTTTTGCCCGGCGCCCTCCAGCGCATGGCGAAGGCCCGAGACGATAAAGCCGCGCACAAAGGCCGGATCGCGGAAGCGCACCTCGGTCTTCGCGGGATGGACGTTCACATCGACATCGGGCGGCGGCACATCGAGGAACAGCGCCAGCACCGCATGGCGATCGCGCGCCAGCATATCGGCATAGGCGCCGCGCACCGCGCCCACCAGCAGCTTGTCGCGCACCGGGCGGCCATTGACAAAGAGATACTGATGATCCGCCACCCCCCGGTTAAAGGTGGGTAGGCCAGCGACGCCCGTTAACCGAACATCGCCGCGTTCCAGATCGATCACCACGCCATCGTCGGCCAGTTCGCGCGCCACAATGCGCGCCACGCGCTGAGGCGCGGTTTCGCCCGGCTGCACCGCCAGCACGCGGCGTCCGTCATGTTCCAGCACGAAGCCCACATCGGGGCGCGCCATGGCCAGACGCTTCACCACATCGAGGCAGGCGGCATATTCGCTGCGGGGGCTGCGCAGAAACTTGCGCCGCGCCGGGATCTTGCCGAACAGATCCTCGACCCGGATGCGCGTGCCCGGCGGCAAAGCGGCAGGCCCTTCGTCCGTCACCGCGCCATGATCGACCACCCGGCGCCAGCCCTCGCTGCTGCCGCGCACCCGGCTTTCCACCGTCAGCCGCGCCACCGAGGCGATGGAGGGCAAGGCCTCGCCCCGGAAACCAAGGGTGGCGACCAGCTCGATCGCCTCATCCGGCAGCTTGGAGGTGGCATGGCGCTCCAGCGCCAGCGCCATATCGTCGCTGGTCATGCCGCAGCCGTCGTCGGTCACCTGAATGCCATCCAGACCGCCCTGCGTTAGCGCGATGGTGATCTGGCGCGATCCGGCGTCGATGGCGTTCTCCACCAGCTCTTTCAGGGCCGAGGCGGGGCGCTCCACCACCTCGCCGGCGGCAATGCGGTTGACCAGCGTATCGGGCAGGCGGCGAATGACGGGCATGGCAGACATCGCGCCTCTATAGTCGATTGCGTCGCGAAGGGCACGGCTGCAAAATCAGCTTTCCACCATCGCCCCCGAGACATGGTCGAAAACCTCTGATGCCGCAGTGCGATAACGCCCTAGCCCGGCTCGTGCTCCAACGGCGATGAAGCGGTTTTCGAATGCGCCAGAGTGGTGCATCATTTCGCACCTGCATGAACAAATTTTTTCCCCTTTTGCGCCGCTTGCGCTAAGGAGCCGCGATCACCCGCAACGCTCTGCCGGTTCCGCCCCGCCCTTCTTGGGAAAGAACCGACAATTTCACGGATTTTTCAATGCCGTCCATCCTTCAGCGATTCTTCAAGTTCGGTTCGCAAAACATGGCCATCGACCTCGGCACAGCGAATACGCTGGTCTATGTCCAGGATCGGGGCATCGTTCTTAACGAACCCAGCGTGGTGGCCATTGAAACCATCAACGGCGTCAAATCGGTGAAAGCCGTGGGTGACGATGCCAAGATGATGATGGGCAAGACCCCCGACAACATCGAGGCCATCCGCCCGATGCGTGACGGCGTGATCGCCGACATCGAAATCGCCGAAGAAATGATCAAGCATTTCATCCGCAAGGTGCATGGCAAGCGCAGCCTGCTCAACTATCCCGAGATCGTGATCTGCGTCCCCTCGGGCAGCACCAGCGTGGAACGCCGCGCGATTCGCGACGCCGCCAGCAATGCCGGCGCCAGCGCGGTCTATCTGATCCTGGAGCCCATGGCCGCCGCCATCGGCGCCGACATGCCCGTCACCGAGCCGGTCGGCTCGATGGTGGTCGACATCGGCGGCGGCACGACCGAGGTCGCGGTGCTCTCGCTGCGCGGGCTGGCCTACACCACCAGCGTGCGCGTGGGTGGCGACAAGATGGACGAGGCCATCGTCTCCTATGTGCGCCGCCATCACAATCTGCTGATCGGCGAAGCCACGGCGGAACGCATCAAGAAGGATTACGGCATTGCCCGCGTGCCCGCCGACGGCGTGGGTGAGACGATCAACCTCAAGGGTCGCGATCTGGTCAATGGCGTGCCCAAGGAAATCACCATCAGCCAGGCGAACATCGCCGAGGCGCTGGCCGAACCCATCGGCCAGATCGTCGAGGGCGTGCGCATCGCTCTGGAAAACACCCAGCCCGAGCTGGCGGCCGACATCGTCGATCAGGGCATCATGCTGACGGGCGGCGGCGCGCTGATCAAGGGTCTGGACGAATATCTGCGCGAAGAGACCGGCCTGCCCGTCTCGATCGCCGAAGATCCGCTGTCCTGCGTCGCGCTTGGCACCGGCCGCGCGATGGAAGACCCGATCTATCGCGGCGTGCTGATGAACGCCTGATCGGCACAGACTGCCGTGTTGATCGCCCGCCGCTCTTGCGGTGGCGGGCAAGACAGGTTTTGAAAGACCCCCGCCCGGCGTAATGTTGCGCGCCGGGCCGATAAGCAAGGAATGGGATCCGCCATGGCGCCGCCAGTCAACCGGCGCACCAGCTATTCGCGCAAGGCGCAATACAGCACATTCGCGGCCTATGTCGCCGGCGTGTTGGGTGTGCTGGGCGGCGGGGCGGTGCTGGCCAGTTCGGTGTTCGGGCATTCGGCCTTCGGCTGGATGCATATGCTGGCTGCCGATGTGGAAGCACCGGCAGCGCGGATCGGCGCGCAGACCCGCGCGGGTGCGGGCAGCGTGCTGGATGTCGCGGGTGGCTTTCTGACCTCTGGCGCTGAAAACGCCCGTCTGCGCCGCGAAGTCGCTCTGGCGCGCACCCGTGCCATCGAAGCCCAGGCCATGGTGGATGAAAACCGCCGCCTGAAAGACCAGCTCCACCTGCTGAGCGACACGCCCCAGCCTTTGGCCAACGCCTGGCTGATCGCCTCGAGCGCCTCTTCCACGCGCCGCTATGCGACGATTTCGGCGGGCAGCGCCCAGGGCGTCCAGCCCGGCATGCCGGTGCGCACCGCTCAGGGGCTGGTGGGCCGCGTGCTCGAAGTCGGCCATGGCGCCGCGCGCATCCTGCTGGTCACCGACACCGAAAGCACCGTCCCCGTGCGCCGCGCCAGCGACGGCACCCCCGCCTTCATCAACGGCAAGGGCGACGGCACGCTTCAGGTCCGCCTGCTGTCGCTGGGGCTCAATCCGCTCAAGAAGGGCGATGTTTTTGTCACCTCGGGCGCGGGCGGGCTCTATTGGCCAGGCACGCCGATGGCCATGGTCGTCACGCTGACGCATGATGGCGCCATCGCCCGTCCCTTGAGCGATCCGGCCGCCAGCGAGATGGTCGCGGTGCAACCCGCCTGGGAGCCGACCTCCGACCCGACCCTGCCGCCGCCCGCCCCCGATGTGCCCCCTCCGCCGCCCAAGAAGCCCAAGGCACACCCCAAGGCGTCGAATGGCACCAAGACCGGCAAGCCGGGCGCGGCGGGTGAAAAGCATCATCCATGATGCCTGCTCGCGCGAAGAAACCAAAGCTGGTCGCCGTTTCGATGCCGTGGCTGGCCTATGCCACGCCATGGGTGGCGATCATGCTCGCCTCCTGCCTGCCACTGTGGCCGGTGATCGCCTCGGCGCCGGTGATGCCGCCCTTCGGCTATCTGATGCTGCTGGCCTGGCGCCAGTTGCGCCCCGGCCTGCTGCCGGTATGGTGCGGCGCCTTGCTGGGTCTGTTCGACGATATGGTCAGCGGCCAGCCCATGGGCAGCGCGATCACCTTGTGGTCGGCCACCATGCTGGCGCTCGATGTGATCGAGGCGCGCTTTCCCTGGCGTAATTTCCTCACCGAATGGCTGGTGGCGGCCGTGATGATCGCCATCTACATCCTGCTTGGCCTCGGCATTGCCAATGCCGGCGGCGGTGCGGTGCTGCCAGTCGTGGTCGCGCCGCAAATCGGCCTGTCGATCCTTGTCTATCCCCTCGTCGGGCGTACTGTGGCGGCCATCGACCGCTGGCGCCTGCGGCGTTATCGCGTGACCGCCTGATGCCCAAGCATATTACCCCTGCCACACTGCGCAATTCCTTCGACCGGCGCAGCATCATTCTGGGCACGCTTCAGGGCGGCATCGGTGTCGCTCTGGCGACGCGTCTGGGCTATCTGGCGCTGTTCGAAAACGCCCGCTATCAGATGATGAGCGAGAGCAACCGCGTCAATCTCTCGCTGATCCCGCCGCGCCGGGGCTGGATTCTCGACCGCAACGGCCAGCCCATCGCCAGCAACCGCGCCGATTTCCGCGTCGACATCATCCCCGATCGCCTGATCGACAAGGACAAGACGCTCGAGGAACTGGCGCATATCCTGCAACTGACGCCCATCGACCTGCAGGACATCAAGGACAAGCTGGAGAAGGCGCGCGGCTTTCAGCCTGTGGCGGCGGGCGAGCACCTTTCCGCCGATCTCTATGCGGCGGTGTCGGTGCGCCAGCCCGATCTGCCCGGCATCATCCCGCAGCGCAGCTTCTCGCGCTTCTATCCCGGCGGGCCCTGCGTGGGCCATCTGGTGGGCTATGTCGGCGCCGCCAATGCCGAGGATTACGCCAAGGAGCATAATCCGCTGCTGATCACGCCGGGCTTCAAGATCGGCAAGGATGGCCTCGAAAAGCGTTACGACGCCGAATTGCGCGGCACACCGGGCGCCCGCCGCTCGGAAGTGACCGCAGGCGGCAAGATCGTGCGCGACCTCGACACGCGCGAGGATATTCCGGGCAAGCCGATCCATCTCACCATCGACGCGGGCGTTCAGGACTATGCCGCCCGGCGCCTTGGCACCGACAGCGGCGCCGTGGTGGTGATGGATGTCCATACCGGCGACATTCTGGCCTTCGTCTCGATGCCCAGCTTCGATCCCAACAGCTTCACCGATGGCGTGGGGCGCCTGGAATGGAAGATGCTGGCCGATGACGATCATGTGCCGCTGCGCAACAAGATCCTGCACGGCCTGTTCCCGCCTGGATCGACGGTGAAGCCCACAGTCGCCCTCTCCTTCCTGGAGGCGGGGCTGGACCCCAATGAGTCCGTCAACTGCAATGGCGGGCTTCAGGTGGGCAACCGCGTGTTCCACTGCTGGCAGCACCATGGCCATGGCCCCACCAACATGTGGAAGGGCATCTATCAGTCCTGCGACGTCTATTTCTATTATTTCGCGCAGAAGATCGGCATGGATAACATCGCCCGGATGATGCACCGCATGGGCTATGGCGGCAAGTTCGATCTGCCCTTCCCCAACCAGTCCTTCGGCACCGTGCCCGATCCGGCCTGGAAGGAGAAGAAGTACAAGAAGCCCTGGGCCATCTATGACACGGTGAACGCCACCATCGGCCAGGGCTATATGCTGGTGAACCCCTTGCAGCAGGCGGTGGCGGCCAGTCGCATCGCCAGCGGCAACATCGTGTTCCCGCGCCTGATGGCCAATGATCCGATCCGCGCCAGCGAGCCCTTCGGCGTGCCCAAGGAGCATCTCGACGTGATCCGTTCGGGCATGTTCGAGGTGGTGAACGGGCGCGGTTCGGCAAAGGAAGCGCGTCTGCCCTTCCCCAACATCCAGATGGCGGGCAAGACCGGCACGGCGCAGGTCGTTGGCCTCAACATGAACGGCGGCAACGGCAAGATCGGCGCGTGGAAGCACCGCGACCACGGCCATTTCATCTGCTTCGCGCCTTTCGACAATCCGAAATATGCCTGCGCGGTGCTGATGGAGCATGGCGGCAGCTCGCACGCAGCCTTCCCGGTGGCGCGCGACATCATGACCTATCTCTTCGACAAGCAGAAGGGCATGGATGTGCTGGCGCCGCTGGAAAAGGGCTGGGGTGGCACGCCTCAGGAACGCATGGCCGCCAAATATCGCAGCTATGCCGCGCAATATGGCGTTTCGGCGCCTCAGGTCGACAACAGCGATCAGGCGGTGGAAAGCGCCGTGGAAGGCACTGCCGAAAACGCCCAGCCTCCGCAGCCGATCCAGTCCGATGCGGCCAGCCCGGCGCCCGAACCGGCTGGTGAAGCCCCGCCGCCGCCTGTCGCCGCGCCCGCACCGGCCCCCGCACCCGTCAAACCCGCAGGCCAGCCATGAGCAGCCCCAGCCGTTCGATCATCCCCGAACCGCTGCGCCGCCTGCCCTGGCAGGTGCTGGGCGCGCTGGGCCTGCTGACGCTGTTCGGCTCGGCAGTGCTCTATTCGGCGGCCGGTGGCAGGCTGGGCCCATGGGCGCTGATCCATTTCATCCATTTCGTGGTCTTTGCTGGCCTCGCCATCGTGGTCTCGCGCCTGTCGCGTGATCGGCTGAGGCAGGCTGCCTATCCGGCCTATACGGCACTGGTGGTGATGCTGGTGCTGGTGGAGGCCGTGGGCAAGATCGGGGGCGGGTCGCAGCGCTGGCTCAACATCGGCTTTATGAACCTGCAGCCCTCGGAACTGATGAAACCGGCCATCGTGCTGGTGATGGCGCATTTCTATGCCAATCTGCCCCCCTCGATGATCCGTACATGGCGCGCTCTGGTGCCGCCGGGCATGCTGCTGGCGGTGCCTGCCGCGCTGGTGATCCTGCAGCCCGATCTGGGCACCGCGCTGGCGATCTGTTTCGGCGCCGTGGTGGTGATCTTCATGTCGGGCGTGCCCATCTGGTGGTTCGTGGCGGGAGGCGCCACCGGGGCCGTGGTCGCCCCGCTGGCCTTCTTCTTCGCGCTGCATGATTATCAGCGCAAGCGCGTGCTGGTGTTCATGGACCCGGAGAGCGACATGCTCGGCTCGGGCTATCACATCACCCAGTCGAAGATCGCCATCGGTTCGGGCGGCTTTTTCGGCAAGGGCTTCGGCAATGGCTCGCAGAGCCATCTGGAGTACCTCCCCGAAAAACACACCGACTTCATCTTCGCCACGATGAGCGAGGAATGGGGCATGGCCGGCGGCCTCTTCGTGCTGTTTATCTTTTTCATCGTCCTGTTCCGCTGGGGCATGGGTGTGGCGCGCCGCGCGCCTGATCGTTTTTCCCAGCTGCTCGCTGCCGGGATGACCGCCACCATGTTCTTCTATGTCGCGATCAACATGATGATGGTGATGGGCCTGGCCCCCGTGGTGGGCATCCCCCTGCCCTTCATGAGCCATGGCGGCTCCTCGATGATGACCAACATGCTCTGCGTGGGCGTGCTGATGGCCATCGAGAAGTGGAGCCGCGTGGGGGGCACGTTGAACTGAAACATTTTTCTGCCGTGAGTGCATTTTTCTGCACGAATCACTTGCAGGGAAAATTTCAGCCGTTAAAGGGGCGTCTCCCAGCCGGGGAGACAGGCAGAAACGCCTTCTTCCAAGCGACGGAATGGACGCATAGCTCAGTTGGTAGAGCAGCTGACTCTTAATCAGCGGGTCCTAGGTTCGAGCCCTAGTGCGTCCACCATCGCTTCTCTCTTTGCCTTCGGGCTGAGGGAATACCATCCGGCTCAGGCGCATGTCCATCGGATATGCCAAGGTGTGGACGCATAGCTCAGTTGGTAGAGCAGCTGACTCTTAATCAGCGGGTCCTAGGTTCGAGCCCTAGTGCGTCCACCATCCTTTCCCATGACATTGCCGGAAAAAGCCCCCATCGCGGGAGCCAAGCCCTTCAGTTGGGCGGCGCCAATCCCTCCCCCAGTCGAAATGGCGCTGATGCCTCGACATGAGGCGGACGCTGCACTGGGATGCCTTTGGCCGCACCTTCCAAGCCGCTTCCGGTCACATCGGTCACCGTCAGCATCGGGCCGGATTTCACATCGACATGGATGCCCTCCAGCACCACGCCCTGCATATTGGCCAGGGCGATGCCGCGCCTGCTTGCCCCATGAATGTCGCGCAGCGTGAAGCCGGTCAGGGGCTTGTCGGGATGGATGTTCACCGCATCGACCAGAACAGGCACATTGCGGACCGCCACCCGCTCGAAGGTAAAACCGCCGACGCGCGGTATGCCTTCGATGCCGGACACCGGGAATTGGTCCTGCTTACCGCTGTCGAGAAAGTTCAAACGTAGAAAACCCTGCCCAGCCTCCGCGACCTCCAGATCGCGCATGGTGATGTTCTCGATAAAGGCGCCGCGCCCCGGTCGGCTCTTGATGTAGATGCTGAACGTATAGGCGTTGAGGAAACGGCAGCGTTCGATCAGCACATTGCGGATGCCGCCGCTGGTCTCGCTGCCAATGCCGATGCAGGCCCAGCGCCGGTCGCTGAAGCTGCAATCGCGGATCGTCACATCCTCGGCGGGGCGGGCGATGGTGGCGCCCTCCATGCCTCTGCCGGATTTCAGCGAGATGCAGTCGTCCGCGGTGTCGAAGCGGCAGTCCTCGATCAGAACGCGGCGGCAGGAATCCACATCGATGCCATCGGCCCCGCCCCGGACGGCGAGCCGCGAGAAGCGGACGTCCTGACAATAAACCGGGTGGATCGACCACATGTCCCCCTGCTCGGTGGACAGATCGCTGACGGCAAGGCCGATGACCTCGACAAATTCCATCAAAGCGGGATGACGCAGCCCGGATGGCGCAATGCGGCCCGCGAAACCCGTTGAGCCCACGATGCGACCTCCGCCTGTCAGTTGCACATTGCGCGCCTCCTGAGACCACAGCAGAGCCGCATGGCCGGAAACCCACCGCCCCTCCCAGCGGACCTGAATGACCGGATAATCCGCGATATCGTCAGAGCCTTTGAGCACCGCGCCCTGTTCGATCCGCAGCGTGGTGTTCGAACCGATGCGCAGGGTGCCGACACGGAAGATGCCATCGGCCAGCACAACATCTCCACCACCCAATACGGCGCAGCGGTCGAGAGCCTGCTGCACGGCGGATGTATCTTTTGCGCGACCATCCCCCTTGGCGCCAAAGCTGCGCGGATCGAGGCTGACACCCCTGCGCAGGATCGGCAGCGGGGCAGGCAGCATGGGCGATGTCTGACCGCCTGCCCGCAGTGATGAAGCACCTGAGGCCGCCATAAACGCGGCTGCGGAGGCAGACAGGAAGGAACGCCGGTCGGCAGGCATCAACTCTCCATCGTTCACGGCGCTGCCCGCGAACACATTGGCAAAAGAATGACACCGGTTTCCTGGTTGATCAAGCCAGTGCTTACGGCCAATCCCATCGCAGAATCGATCAGACAGATTTGATTAAAAATCGGGATTTTTGACGCCAAACCCAACCAATCTCGTGTCAAAGGACGGCATGGACAAACTTCTGTCAGACAGATATGAGATCACTCCGCCGCCCGTCAAAGAGCGGACCATGATATTCACCCCAGAGAGATACCGGATGCGCGGAACCAATGCCGACCCGATCGCAATCACCGGCACCACCCTCGCCATGGTGAAGCGATAGATCATGGACATCCCTCAGAAATCGCGCCGCCTCGCCGACGATGCCTATGCGGGCATCGTGCAAATGATCGTCACCGAAGGCATTCAGGTGGGCCAGCGCCTGCCCTCCGAAGTCCAGTTGACCGAAAGGCTGGGCGTCTCGCGCGCCATCATCCGCGAAGCCCTCGCACGGCTCCAGTCCGATGGGCTGACGCAGGCCCGCGTCGGTTCCGGCTCCTATGTCACGCGGCGGCCTGACCGGCTGCTGGCGCAGCACCTGCCCTTCGACGCCATCGCCTCGGCCTTCGGCACCTATGAGGTGCGCTTCGTGCTGGAACCTGAAGCCGCGCGCTTTGCCGCCATCCGCCATTCGGTGGAGGATATGCAGGCGATCGCGGCCTGCCTCACCGCGCTTCAGCAGGCGCTGCTGTCGGGCCACCCCGCCGATGCCGAGGATCTGGCGCTGCATCGCGCCATCATGATCGCCTCGGGCAACATCGGCTTTGTCGAAACCTTCGACGCCCTGAAACCCGCCACCCTTCAGATCATGCGGGCCGGCGTGGAAATTTCCCGCGCCCGCCCGCCCGAGATCATCCAGACCATGCTCAAGGAGCATGAGGATATCGTCGAGGCCATCCGCCTGGGCGACGGCGAACGCGCCGCCCTGACCATGCGGTGGCACCTCTCGCAAGGGCGCCGCCGCCTCACCCCCATCGCCTGAACACCCACTCAGAGGATCCCGCCATGACAGACAGACCCACCCGCCATTTCCGCTCACGCGACTGGTTCGCCGATCCCGCCCGCTCCGACATGGTGGCGCTCTATCTGGAGCGCTTCATGAATTACGGCGTGACCCCCGAGGAACTGCGCTCGGGCAAGCCGATCATCGGCATCGCGCAGTCGGGCAGCGATCTGTCGCCCTGCAACCGCATCCATCTCGATCTGGCGAAGCGCGTGCGCGACGGCATCCGCGATGCGGGCGGCATTCCCATGGAATTCCCCGTCCACCCGATCTTCGAGAACTGCCGCCGACCTACTGCGGCACTGGATCGCAACCTCGCCTATATGGGTCTGGTCGAAATCCTCTATGGTTACCCCATCGACGCCGTGGTGCTGACCACCGGCTGCGACAAGACCACGCCGTCGCAGGTGATGGCCGCCAGCACGGTGGATATTCCCGCCATCGTACTCTCGGGCGGGCCGATGCTCGATGGCTGGCATGAGGGCGATCTGGTCGGTTCGGGCACGGTGATCTGGCGCAGCCGCCGCAAGCTGGCCGCTGGCGAGATCGATGAGGAAGAATTCCTGCAGCGCGCCTGCGATTCCGCGCCTTCCGCGGGCCATTGCAACACGATGGGCACGGCTTCGACCATGAACGCCGTCGCCGAGGCGTTGGGGCTCTCGCTGCCCGGTTGCGCCGCCATTCCGGCCCCCTATCGCGAGCGCGGGCAAATCGCCTATGCCACCGGCCAGCGCATCGTCGAGATGGCCTATGAGGATCTGCGCCCCTCGAAAATCCTGACGCGCGAGAGCTTCCTCAACGCTATCCGCGTCGTCACCGCCATCGGCGGGTCGAGCAATGCCCAGCCCCATATCGTCGCCATGGCCCGCCACGCCGGGGTGGAGATCAAGGCCAGCGACTGGACCGAGCATGGCTACGACCTGCCGCTGATCGTCGACATGCAGCCTGCCGGGCGTTTTCTTGGCGAGCGTTTCCACCGTGCGGGCGGCGTGCCAGCGGTGATGTGGGAACTGCTTGAGGCGGGCAAGCTGCATGGCGAGAGCCTGTCGGTCACCGGCCAGTCGGTGGGCGAGAATGTCGGCAAGCGCCCCGCGCGCGACCGCGAGGTGATCCGTCCCTTCGACCAGCCCTTGAAGGAAAAGGCCGGTTTCCTTGTGCTGGCGGGCAATCTCTTCGACTTCGGCATCATGAAGACCAGCGTCATCAGCGAAGAGTTCCGCAACCGCTATCTCTCGCGCCCCGGCAGCGAAGGCGTGTTCGAGGCCCGCGCCGTGGTCTTCGAGGGCGGTGACGATTACCACCACCGCATCGACGATCCTGCCCTCAACATCGACGAGAACTGCATTCTGGTGATGCGCGGCGCGGGCCCCCAGGGCTGGCCGGGCAGCGCCGAGGTGGTCAACATGCAGCCTCCCGCCGCCCTGATCCAGAAGGGCATCCAGTGGCTGCCCACGCTGGGCGACGGCCGCCAGTCGGGCACCTCGGACAGTCCCTCGATCCTCAATTGCTCGCCTGAAAGCGCGGCGGGCGGGGGCCTGTCATGGCTGCACACCGGCGACACCATCCGCATCGACATCAACAAGGGTGAGTGCAACGCTCTGGTCGATGCAGCCGAGATCGAGCGCCGCAAGGGCGACGGCCTGCCCCCCGTGCCACCCAGCAACACGCCCTGGGAAGAACTCTTCCGCGAGAAGACCGGCCAGATGGGCGAAGGCGCGGTGATGGATATGGCGGTCAAATATCGCGGCCTTGCCGCCAAGACGCCGCGTCATAATCACTAAGACAGATCGGGGGAGCGGGCCATGCCCCTCCCCCCGTTTTTGCCGATCAGATGATCGGCGCCATCATCATGGCAAAGTCCCGCAGCGCCCTACGGATACGGGCATTCCTGATAGCCTCCAGCGCGTCCGGCACGCTGACCCAGCGCCGCTGACGCTGAAACATCTCCGGCCAGACCAGCGCCAGACTCTCGACCTCCAGCGAGAAGACCTGCATCTCCTCCCGGACGGCATCGGCATCCTTGCCGGTCACAGACAGATCGAAGCGGGCGACAAGCGCCTGATCGACCACGCCCAGCGCCCCTGCTTCCTCATAAACCTCTTCCTGAGCCGACAGGGCGGCCGTCTTGCCCGGCTTGACCTTGCCCTTGGGCAGGATCCAGTTGCCCTTGCTGCGTGACGTCACCAGCAGGATCTCCAGATCGCCACTTTGCGCCCTGCGGTAAGGTATTGCCGCACATTGCATTGCCAAACCCTGCATCTCTCTTGGTTTATGGGGGTGTCCTATCGGATTCGACAGGTACCCCGCAAGCCGTCGGCGCCCCTTCTGGCGCAAGAACGGCGATTTTCCATGGGGCGAAAACCCACTCGCCCGCCAATGTTCCCGCTGGGGGAGGCTTATCGCGCCCGTGTGCACAGCGCCGTGGTGGTGATCCACGCCGAAAGATCGATGACGTCAAAAGCATCCTTGGCGTGCGCGGCGGCCAGATCAAGCGGCTGGTCACCATGCCCGATGGCGATGATGTGGCGCAAACGACGGTGCATCTGATGCGTGTCTCGCGGCGCGATATCCGCAATGGGGTGGCCCGGATGAAAGAGGAACCCGGCGTTCATGCCGTCGAGATCAAGGCCAGCAAGGCGCGGCGCGACCCCTCCTGATCAGCCCGCCAGCTTCTTCAACCGGCGCGGCAGATCGGCACTGATCTTGCGCTGCTCATGCGGCTGAGCCTTCTTCCATTGGCGGCATTCGGGCTTGGTGCGTCCGCAGCCACGGCACCAGCCGGTGCGGCCATCGAAAACACAATTTTCAACGCAAGGGGATCGCATGGCGTGGCCCCTAGCCGATATCGAGGGCCAATGCAGGCTCTTTTCAGGGATCGCCCGCCAAAGCGGAAATGTGATCATTGAACTTGCCATCACATTCCTATGTGATAAACACAAGCCCATGTCACAGACTCTCATCGAACGCGTCCGCCGCCTCATCACCGATGGTGGCATGACCAAGTCCGGCCTTGCCCGTGCGGCGGGGCTCCATGCCAACACATTGCGCGACGTGGGCGAGCCCGAGTGGAACCCCACCGCCGAAACGCTCAGCAAGCTGGAGCGCTTCCTGTCGGACAATGATGAAACCCCCGTCCTCGTCTCCATCGAGGAGATCATCGAGGAAGCCCGCAACGGGCGCATGTATATCCTGGTCGATGATGAAGACCGCGAGAATGAGGGCGACCTTATCATTCCCGCGCAAATGTGCACCCCCTCCGCCATCAATTTCATGGTCACCCATTGCCGTGGCCTGGTCTGCCTCGCCCTCTCCTCCGAGCGTATCGACGAGCTGGGCCTCGAACCGATGCACCGCCACAACCGCACCCCGCTGGGCACCGCCTTCACCGTATCCATCGAAGCCCGCGAAGGCATCTCCACCGGCATTTCCGCGCAGGACCGCGCCCGCACCGTCTCCGTGGCGATCGACGGCTCGAAGGGCTCCGACGATATCGTCAGCCCCGGCCATGTCTTCCCGCTGCGCGCCCGCCCCGGTGGCGTGCTGGTTCGCGCCGGGCACACCGAGGCGGCGGTCGACATCTCGCGCCTCGCCGGCCTCAACCCCTCGGGCGTGATCTGCGAGATCATGCGCGAGGACGGCACCATGGCCCGCTTCGACGATTGCGTCGCCTTCGCCCGCCAGCACGGCGTGAAGATGGCCACCATCCGCGACCTGATCGCCTATCGCCGCAAGCATGACCGCATGGTCTCGCTCAAGTCGGAAAGCACCTTCACCAGCCGCTTCGGCGGTGACTGGGCCGCCCGCGCCTATTTCAACAAGGCCACCGGCGAGGAAAACCTCGTGCTGGTCAAGGGCCGCATCGACCCGACCACCCCCACGCTGGTGCGCATGCACGCCACCTCGCTCTTCGCCGACCTGCTGGGTGAGGTCAGCCCGCGCGCCGACCTGCTCCACCGCTCGATGGAGATCATCGGCGAGGAAGGCGCGGGCGTGATCGTCTTCGTCAACCGGCCCACCAGCGAAGTTTCACGCGCTTTCGAATTGCGCGAACAGGCGCGGGCGGGCAATATGAAGCCCATCGAGGAACTGCGCGATTACGGCGTGGGCGCCCAGATCCTTGCGGAACTGGGGGTTCACGAGATCACCCTCCTCACCAACACCCATCACACGCTTGTCGCGCTGGAGGGCTATGGCCTCTCCATCGTGGGCGAACGCTGCATTCAAGGATAATTCCATGGCCAAGTTTCTGATCGTCGAAGCCCGCTTCTACGACCACCTCAACGACCAACTGATCGCCGGCGCCAAGGCCGCGATCAAGGCCGCCGGCCATAAGTCCGAGGTTATCACCGTGCCCGGAGCGCTGGAAATCCCCGCCGCCATCGCGCTGGCGGATTCGACGGGCGATTACGAAGGCTATGTCGCCATCGGCGTGGTGATCCGCGGCGAGACCTATCACTTCGAAATCGTGGCGGGCGAAAGCGCGCGCGGGATCATGGCGCTTTCGATGGATGGCCTGCCGATCGGCAATGGCATCCTGACGGTCGAGAACGAAGAGCAGGCTCTGGTCCGCGCCGATCCGGCCCAGAAGGACAAGGGTGGTGAGGCTGCTAAGGCGGCGATTGCGCTGCTGGCTCTGAAAGAGAAGTTCGGGGCTTAAGAGGTTAAGGGGAAAGTGCGAGGGGGTTACCCCCTCGCGCTCCCATGACGTCTCCCGACGAAAGGGCAGCGCTGATTTATAGGCTGCGCCCCGCCGCGAAGCGGCTTTAAGATGATTGCCTCCGGCGGTGAGGTTTTGCGCAACGGCGCGGCCTTAACTGCCCTTTCGTCGGAAGACGTCATGGGGGTGCAGGGGGTGTAACACCCCCTGCTTTCATCCTTTACCTTCTTACCAGATCTTCGCCCGCTTCTCCGGCGGCAGATAGAGCTTGTCGCCCGGCTTCACGCCGAAGGCATCATACCACGCATCCAGATTGCGCACCGTCAGCGCGCGATACTGGCCCGGAGCGTGGCCATTCGTCGCCACAATGTTGCGCAGCGCTGCTTCGCGGTACTTGGTCGCCCAGGTCTGCGCGAAGGCGAGGAAGAAGCGCTGATCGCCGGTCATGCCGCTGATCACCGGAGCCTTCGCGCCGTGCAGCGAGGCGTGATAAGCGTCCAGCGATGCCGCCAGCCCGGCCACGTCGGCGATGTTCTCGCTCAGCGTCAGATCGCCCTTGATGTGCAGGCCCGGATAGGGCTCGTAGGCGCTGAACTCTTCCGCCAGCATCTTGCCCGCCGCGTCGAAGCGCTTGAGGTCCTGCTCGGTCCACCAGTTGCGCAGGCGCCCGGTGGCGTCGAAGGCCGCGCCCTGATTGTCGAAGCTGTGGCTGATCTCGTGGCCGATCACCGCGCCCACCGCGCCATAGTTGTAGGCGGCATCGGCGGCGGGGTCGAAGAAGGGCTTCTGCAGGATGGCGGCGGGGAAGTTCAGCGCGTTCTGCACCGGCAGGTTGAGCGCATTGACCGTCTGTGAGGTCAGCCACCATTCGTTGCGGTCGAGCGGCTTGCCCAGCTTGGCCAGTTGGTGGGCGGTGTCGAACTTGCCCGCCGCCACGGCATTGGCATAGGCGTTGTCGGGGGTGACTGTAAGGCCGGCATAGTCTTCCCAAGTGTCGGGATAGCCGATGCCGACGATGATGCCCTTGACCTTGGCGATGGCCTCGGCCTTGGTCGAGGGGGCCATCCAGTCGAGCGCCTGAATGCGGCTGGTGAAGGCGGCCTTGATGTTGACCACCATGCCCTGAATGCGCGTCTTGGACGAGGCCGGGAAATAGCGGCCCACGTAAATCCGCGCCAGCGCATCGCCCAGAGCGTTGTTCACCGCCGCCAAGGCGCGCTTGTCGCGCGGGCGGGGTTGGGCAACGCCGCTCAGCACCGTGCCGTAGAAGGCGAAGCGGTCGTCGTCGATCTGCTTGGGCAGCACGGCGGCGTATTGGCTCACCTGATGGAAGGCCAGCCAGTCCTTCCAGACCGAGAGCGGCTCACTGGCGACCAGAGCGGCCAGAGCGGGGATCGCCTTGGCCTGATAGGCGGCGAACTTACCCGTCCAGGTGATGTTGGCGCCGGACAGGAAAGCATCCCAGTCCAGACCGGGGGCCTTGGCGGGCAGGTCGGCGCGGGTCCACAGGGTGGTGGCGTGCTGGAAGTCCTCGCTCTCCTCGCGGCCGACATGGGCTTGGGCGATCTTTATCTCCAGCGCATAGATGGCATCGGCGCGCGCCTGCGCATCGCCCTGTGCCAGCCCGGCGTCGGTCATCAGCCTGGCGATATAGGCGCGGTACTTGCCCTGGATCGCCACCATCTTGGGATCGGTGGAGAGGTAATAATCCCGCTCGGGCATGCCAAGGCCGCCCTGCATCAGATAGGGCACCACCTCGCCGCCGGTCAGCGCCTGCGTCACGAAGAGGCCGAAGAGGTTCTCGGTGTGGAAATTGGTGGCGTTGAGCGGGTCGAGATCGGCGCGCACCTGCTGGCCGAGCACCCGGCTCAGGCTGGTCTTGTCGGTGATGGCGGCGAAACGGTCGAGATCGGGCTTGACCGGGGCAAGACCTCTGGCCTCGATCGCCGCAGTGTCGAGATAGGCGCGGTAATAGTCGCGGATCTTCTGCGCATCGCTGCCAGGCGCGGCAGGCTTGGCCAGCAGATCGGCGATCACGGTGTTGAGCTGGGCCTCGGTGGCATTGGACGCGGTGAGGAAGCTGCCCACGGAAGCGCGATCGGCGGGGATGTCCGTCCGCGCCAGCCAGGTGCCATTGGCATAGAGGTAGAAATCATCTCCGGGACGGATCGACTTGTCCATGTCCGCCGTCTGCACGCCCGCGCCCTGCCCGGCCGCCTGCGCGTAAGGCGCGGCCATGGCCAGAGCGCAACACGCCGCAAAACTGCCGAGATGGCGGAAGGTCCGTGCCATTCTGATGGCATCCTGATGCTTCATGAGGGGATCATCCTTTCCCATTGCATGTCCGAGACCCGGTCAGCGACGGAACGCACCAAAACTGCGGCTGACCGCTGACCGTTCATGCCTCTGTCACTACGCCTGCCAAGGAACAATGCAATCAGGGTGGATGACGATGGCGGTTGACCGCCACGCAGGCGCAAGGCGCGAAATACGCGAAAAGTATAGATGAATTGCTTTATGGTGATGCCCCTAGCAACAATGCAGCGAATTCATCGCGCCGTCCGCATTATCCTTCCCGGCATGCGCCCGGCCGATCAGCCCGACAATCCACAAGATGATGACAGGCTCCGTGCGATCGCCTTGCGTAAGATGCTGCGTGAAGCGCTGATGCAGCTCGACGGCATGGGTGCCAATCTGGCGGCGGCACATCTGGCGGCCTGCATCGATTCGCTGAACCGGCGCTTCGATCTGGACTAATTCATCCCCACTTATTTTTCCCCGACGAACGGGAGAAATCAGGCACTTTCACAAAAAGTATCAAAATGGATGGAATTATCATCCATTTTCGGTTGGACGTTACGCAACTTAACATCATATTAATGCCGGATCGAGCGTTTGCGATTCGAGCAATTCGTTGCGGCATGACAAGCCAAAGGAGTTGGAGAAGTTATGAATGCAACATTCAAACGTCTCCCCACTCATCGTCAGGATCATGACGCACCGCAGGATGCAGATACGAAATTGCGGGATATCGCGCGGTCGCTCGATCTTTTAGTCAGCGAATTGCAACTGGTTGCGGACACTCATCACATCACTCCTCCCAAAAGTGATGATGACACGCTGGATCGCGCGATCCAGATCTATCGCAACCGCCGCCGCCGGGAGCAGATTTTTGGCGACGCCACACTGTTTGGCGAACCGGCCTGGGACATCATGCTGGATCTGTTCGTGGCCTCTCGCCATGCCAAGCGGATCGCGGTGACCAGTGCCTGCATCGGCTCGGCGGTGCCCGCGACAACGGCGCTGCGCTGGATCAAGATCCTGGAAGAACGCGGACTGATTGAACGCGAGGTCGATGAAATCGACGCGAGACGCATCTTCGTGCGCCTGTCGCCACGCGGCAGCAGCCTGATGGAAGAATTCCTGGCAAGCTGACAGAGAGCCGGTGCGCAACGATGGTGCACCACTGCCCCATCGCCGGAAGACGTCATGGGAGCGCGAGGGTGTAACACCCTCGCACCTACCCCTTATCTTTACTTCAGCAGACGACCAAACGCGCCCTTACCGGCGTAGATCGCGCCCGAACCCAGCTCTTCCTCGATACGGATGAGCTGGTTGTACTTGGCCAACCGGTCCGAACGGGCCAGCGAGCCGGTCTTGATCTGACCGCAGTTGGTAGCGACGGCGAGGTCGGCAATCGTCGAATCCTCGGTCTCGCCCGAACGGTGGCTCATCACGGCGGTGTAACCGGCGCGCTGGGCGATGCTCACGGCTTCCAGCGTCTCGGTCAGCGTGCCGATCTGGTTGACCTTCACCAGCAGCGAGTTGGCCAGGCCCTTCTCGATGCCCATGGTCAGGCGCTTGGGGTTGGTGACGAAGAGATCGTCGCCCACGAGCTGCACCTTGTCGCCGATCTTGTCGGTTAGGGCCTTCCAGCCTTCGAAATCGTCCTCGCTCATGCCGTCCTCGATCGAGATGATCGCGTAGTCCTGCGAGAGCTTGGTGAGGTAATCGGCGAATTCCACCGGCGAGAGCGACAGGCCTTCGCCGCTGATCTCATACTTGCCGTTCTTGAAGAACTCGGTGGCGGCGCAGTCCAGCGCCAGCAGCACATCGGTGCCCAGCTTGAAACCGGCCTTCTCGACCGAGGCGCCGATGAAGTCCAGCGCGGCGCGCGTGCTGGCGATGTTGGGGGCAAAGCCGCCCTCGTCACCCACGGCGGTGGCCAGACCCTTGGCCGACAGGTCCTTCTTCAGCGTGTGGAAGATCTCGCTGCCCCAGCGCACGGCCTCGGCGATCGAGTCGGCGCCCACCGGCATGACCATGAATTCCTGGAAATCGATGGGGTTGTCGGCATGCTCGCCGCCGTTGATGATGTTCATCATCGGCACGGGCAGCACATGGGCCGACACGCCGCCGACATAGCTGTACAGCGGCAGACCGCGCGCATCGGCGGCAGCCTTGGCAGCGGCCAGCGACACGCCGAGGATGGCGTTGGCGCCCAGACGGGCCTTGTTGGGGGTGCCGTCCAGCTCGATCATGGCCAGATCGAGGTCGCGCTGGTCTTCCGCGTCGCGGCCTTCGAGCAGCTCGCTGATCTCGTCATTGACGGCATCGACGGCCTTGAGCACGCCCTTGCCCAGATAGCGGCTCTTGTCGCCGTCGCGCAGTTCCACGGCTTCATGCGCGCCGGTGCTGGCCCCCGAGGGAACCGCAGCCCGACCGAAGCTGCCATCTTCCAGCAGAACATCGACCTCGATCGTGGGGTTGCCACGGCTGTCGAGAATTTCGCGGGCATGGATATCGAGAATCGCGGTCATGGCGGGTTCATCTCCTCTGGACCAACTCAAAGGTCTTTCGTGACTGCTCCTTAGCAGCAGAGCCTTGGCAGGCAAGCTGCATTGCAGCATGATGGACCCAGGGACCACTTGCGGCGTTCCTGTAACGAGCAGGCGATTCTCGCTTTGTAATGAGCGGGCGATTGTCGCCAGACCCATGCCCCGCGGTGACCCGCCAGAGGAGGATAAAGCCATGGCCAAGACCGAAGCCACCGAGCACCTTGAAAAGTCCGCCAAGGACACCGCCCATTCGGCGGCCGAAACGATCCACGCCGCCAAGGATGTGGCCGGAGAGGCGGCTGCGGACGCCAAGGATCACGCCAAGGCCCGCTTCGCGCAGGCGCTGGATGAAGCCAAGGCCAGCGTCTCGGCACTGGGCAAGAAGGCCCATGAACAGACCGAGGCCTACCGCGAAAAGCTGGCCTCCGCCGATCTGATCAACCAGGGCAAGGAACTGGCCGCTGACGCCGCTGAACGCGCCGCCGCTCTGGCCAGTGACGGCAAGTCCAAGGCCAGCGATCTGCTGACCAGCCTGGGCAAGGTCGTGGCTGACAATGCCGGTGTGGTGAACGACAAGCTGGGCGAAAAATACGGCGATTACGCCCGTACCGCCGCCCGCTCGATCCAGGAAACGGCCGCCAAGCTCGAAGCCAAGGATCTGGGCGAGCTGGGCGAGGACGCCAAGGGCTTTGTCCGCGCCCGGCCCTTCGTGGCGCTGGGGATCGCGGCGGTTGCCGGGTTCCTGGTCGCCCGCGCTTTCACCAGCACGCCCGAGGTGCAGGAAGAAGCCTGATCCTGCGATCCGCTTGACCGGATTTCCGCGCGGGGGAGCGGCACAGATGCCGCTCCCCCGTGTTGCCATGCAATTTGGGGCTTGCCGGGCGTCGCGTCAGGCATGAATGTTGGGGCATGATTGACGAAACCGAACAGCATGACGATCAGGCGAACCAGCATGAAGGTGCAGGAAAACGCCCCATGGCGCTGACTTCGGAAATCGAGGGGCTGATTGCCGCCGCGCGTGAGGCCTTTTCCAGCGAGGTCGCCTATCAGCGCGCCCGCGCCATTCTGGCCAGCAAGATTGCCGGGCGGATCGCCGGTCTGGCAGCACTGGCGGCGGCGCTGGTGTTCTTTTTGCTGCTGGCGCTGGTGGTGGGCTTGCTGCTGGCACTCGCGCCGCTGCTGGGCACATGGCAGGCGCTGGGCATCGTGGTGCTGGCGCTGCTCTTGGGCATGGCGGTGGCAGCGTGGGCCGCTTTGCGTGCATGGCGGCGCCTCAAGGGCGTGCTGACCGGAAAGGCCAAGCCATGATCCAGGACGATGATCTGGCCGTGCTCAAGGCCCGCCGCGATATTTCGCGCGCCAATCTGGTCGAACGCATCGGTGAGGTGCGCCATCTGGCCGCCAATCCCACGGCCCTGATCAGCCGGGCCCGCGCCGATCTGGAACATGGCACCCGCTCAGCCACCTTTCAGGCGCTCGATATCGCCAATGACAATCGCGGCATCGTGGTTGCCACAGCCTCGGCGCTGGCGCTGTGGCTGATGCGACAGCAAGTGGCGCGGCAGATCGCGCTGCAACTGGGTCACAAGCTGGGCGACAGTGCCATCGAGGCGGGCAAAGCCCTGGCGGATCGTGCGCCAAGCTGGCTGGAAAATCTGGGCGACCGGCTGAAAAAGCCCGAAAGCAAGCTGGCTCGTGTAAGCCGCTGGCTGCCCTGGGGCAAAAAATAGGTATGTGACGGGGCGGCGCATGCCCCCTGCCCCCCGACTTTTGGCGAGTCCGGACCTTTCCCCAGGGCGAAAGCATGGCTTTCGACAGGATGCGATGCTATGCGGACGGCTCCTTCCCCCCATTCATGGGATATGCAATGCAGAAACTACACCTCGTGATCGGCGGCCGCGTGAAAGACCCGCAGGGCCTCGATTTTGTCGACCTGAAGGCTTTGGACTATGTCGGCGTGTTCCCCGACTATGCTTCGGCCGAGGAAGCCTGGCGCGGTGCCGCCCAGCGCAGCGTCGACGATGCCGAGATGAAGTATGTCGTCGTCCATCTGCATCGTCTGCTCGACCCGGCTTCGGAAGGCTGAGGTCAGGCGACCGCGCAGGACACAAAAAAGGCCCCAGCGATGGGGCCTTTTACGTTTGAGGTGAAGCGCCGGCTTCCCGGCACCCTCTCAGATGATGCGCCGGTTACCCGGCGCGGGCACACTCAGATGAACTCGATCTTGTTCACCACATAGAAGCGCTCACCGGCAGGCACGCTGACTTCGATCTCGTCCTCGATCCGCTTGCCGATCAGCGCGCGGCCCAGAGGCGAGTTGTAGCTGATCTTGCCGCCCTTGGCGTCGGCCTCATAGGTGCCGACGATCTGATAGCGCACCGGCTTGTCGTCATCGTCGAGCAGCGTCACCGTGGCACCGAACACCACCTTGTCGCCCGAAAGCGTGGTGGGATCGATGATGGTGGCGCGGCTGATCTTGTCCTCCAGGTCGGCGATGGTCGCCTCGACCTGGCCCTGGCGTTCTTTCGCCGCGTGATATTCGGCGTTTTCCGAAAGGTCGCCATGAGCGCGCGCTTCCTCGATCGCATCCACGATCTGCGGGCGCTCCTCACGCAGCGCCTTCAGCTCGGCGTTCAGCTTTTGATAGCCTTCCGCCAGCATCGGCAGCTTTTCGACACTCGCCATGTTCCGTCATCGTCCTTTTCAAGGCCCTCCCGTTTCAGCGACAGTTTCCCTAACCCGTTGGATAATCTCAACGGATTAAGGCCGATCGCTGGTGTGGGGAGGGCGTGATCGATCAACTATAATAGGACTGGAGCGGGCAAACTTCAAGTTTCGCGCGCGAAAGAGCCTCGATTGCATCCACAGCCGCGACACTGGCCGCCGCCGTGGTGAAGGAAGGCACCCTGGTGGAGAGCGCGATCTGACGGATCGACTGCGAATCCTTCAGGCTCTGCCAGCCTTCGGTGGTGTTGAAGATCAGCGCGATATCGCCATCGACGATCTTGTCGACGATATGCGGACGCCCTTCGGCCACCTTGTTCAATGCTCCACGGCAACGCCCTGATCGGCCAGGAACTTCGCCGTGCCGCCCGTGGCGACCAGCTTGAAGCCCATTGCCACCAGCTTGTGCGCGGCAGGCAGGATCACCGGCTTGTCGCTGTCCTTCACCGAGACGAAGACCGTGCCGCTCTGAGGCAGCTTGGTGCCCGCGCCCAACTGGGCCTTGGCGAAAGCGGTGGGGAAATCCTTGTCGATCCCCATCACCTCGCCGGTGGACTTCATTTCCGGGCTCAGCACCGGATCCACGCCCGCAAAGCGGTTGAAGGGGAACACGGCTTCCTTGACCGCCACATAGGGCAGGTCGCGCTTGAACGGCTCGAAGGTCGAGAGCTTCTCGCCCGCCATCACCCGCGCGGCGATCTTGGCCACCGGCTGCCCCAGCGCCTTGGCGACGAAGGGCACGGTGCGGCTAGCGCGCGGATTGACCTCGATGAGGTAAACCTCGCCATCCTTGACCGCGAACTGGATGTTCATCAGCCCCTTCACGCCCAGCGCCAGCGCCAGCAGATGGGCCTGACGCTCCATCTCGGCGATGATGTCGGCGGGCAGCGAGTAAGGCGGCAGCGAACAGGCCGAGTCGCCCGAGTGAATACCGGCTTCCTCGATATGCTGCATCACGCCCGCCACGCGGACTTCCTCACCATCGCACAGCGCATCGACGTCGCATTCCACGGCATCGCGCAGATACTGGTCGATCAGCACCGGGCTGTCGCCCGAGACCTGCACGGCGGTGGTGATGTAGTCATCGAGCTGCTGCAGGCTGTCGACGATCTCCATCGCGCGGCCACCCAGCACATAGCTGGGGCGCATCAGCACCGGGTAACCGATACGGCTCGCCACGGCGACAGCTTCGTCGCGGCTGCGGGCGATGCCGTTGGCGGGCTGCTTGAGGCCCAGCTTTTCCACCAGATCGGCGAAACGCTCACGGTCCTCGGCCAGATCGATGGCGTCCGGGCTGGTGCCCAGGATCGGGATGCCGGCATCCTCAAGCGCCTGCGCCAGCTTGAGCGGGGTCTGGCCGCCGAACTGCACGATGACGCCCAGCAGCTCGCCCTTAGACTGCTCAACGCGCAGGATTTCCAGCACATCCTCGCCGGTCAGCGGCTCGAAATAGAGGCGGTCCGAGGTGTCATAGTCGGTGCTGACCGTTTCCGGGTTGCAGTTGACCATGATGGTTTCATAGCCGACCTCCGCCAGCGAGAAGCAGGCGTGGACGCAGCAATAGTCGAACTCGATGCCCTGACCGATACGGTTTGGACCACCACCAAGGATGACGACCTTCTTACGATCCGAAGGCGCGGCCTCATTCTCGGGCTCGCCGAACAGCGGGGCCTCATAGGTCGAGTACATGTAGGGCGTGATCGCCTCGAACTCGGCGGCGCAGCTGTCGATGCGCTTGAACACCGGGTGGACGCCCAGACGCTCACGCAGCTTGCGCACTTCGGTTTCGCTGGTGGCGCCAGCCATGGCTTCCACCACATCATGCAGCAGGCCCGAGCGAACCGCATTGGCACCCGCGACCGGGTTCACCGACTTGACCGCCAGCTTGGCCAGACGCTTGTCCGAGAAGCCCATGGCTTTCAGGCGACGCATACCCGCCGCATCGGTGGGCAGGCCGTGGCATTCGATGTTGGCCTCTTCCGCGATGATCTCTTCAATGTGGCGCAGGAACCACTTGTCGAAATGGGTGATCGCGTGGATGTCCTCGACCGTGAAGCCCTCGCGGAAGGCTTGCGCCGCGACCAGCAGACGGTCAGGCGTGGCGCGCGACAGGGCGGCGGTGATATCGTCACGCGCGGCGCCGACCAGAGCATCGACGCGGTTGAAACCATCCAAACCGGTTTCCAGACCGCGCAGCGCCTTCTGCATCGATTCCTTGATGTTGCGCCCGATGGCCATCACCTCGCCCACCGACTTCATCGCGGTGGAGAGCAGCGGCTCGGCGCCCTTGAACTTCTCAAAGGCGAAGCGCGGGATCTTGGTCACGACATAGTCGATCGAGGGCTCGAAGGACGCAGGCGTGGCGCCCGTGATCTCGTTGGTCAGCTCATCCAGCGTGTAGCCCACGGCCAGCTTGGCCGCGACGCGCGCGATGGGGAAGCCGGTGGCCTTCGACGCCAGAGCGGAAGACCGCGACACACGCGGGTTCATCTCGATCACGATCAGGCGGCCATCCTTGGGATTGACCGCGAACTGCACGTTCGAGCCGCCCGTTTCCACGCCGATCTCACGCAGCACCGCCAGCGAGGCGTTGCGCATGATCTGATATTCCTTGTCGGTCAGCGTCAGCGCCGGCGCGACAGTGATGGAGTCGCCGGTGTGGACGCCCATCGGATCGACATTCTCGATCGAGCAGATGATGATGGAATTGTCGTTGCGATCACGCACAACCTCCATCTCATACTCCTTCCAGCCGAGCAGCGATTCCTCGATCAGCACCTCGGTGGTGGGGCTGGCGTCCAGGCCCGAACGGACAATCGCCTCGAACTCGGCCTTGTTGTAGGCCACGCCGCCGCCGGTGCCGCCCATGGTAAAGGACGGGCGGATGATCGAGGGCAGGCCCGTGCGCTTCAAGACCTCGAAGGCCTCGTCCAGCGTGTGGGCCACGCCGCTGCGGGCGGATTCCAGGCCGATCTTGTCCATCGCCTCGCGGAAGCGCTGGCGGTCCTCGGCCTTGTCGATGGCGTCGGCATCGGCGCCGATCATCTGCACACCGAACTTCTCCAGCGTACCGTCACCGAACAGCGCGAGCGCGGTGTTGAGCGCGGTCTGGCCGCCCATGGTGGGCAGCAAGGCCAGCGTGTCCTGCGGGCGCTCGGCGCGCTCACGCTCGATGATGCGGGCCACGATTTCAGGCGTGATCGGCTCGATATAGGTGGCGTCGGCCATCTCGTGGTCGGTCATGATCGTGGCCGGGTTCGAGTTGACCAGGATCACCCGGTAACCCTCTTCCTTCAGCGCCTTGATCGCCTGCGTGCCCGAATAGTCGAACTCGCAAGCCTGGCCGATGATGATGGGCCCCGCGCCGATGACGAGGATCGAGTTGATGTCAGTGCGCTTCGGCATCAGGCGAGGCCCTCAATGAATTTCTGGAAAAGGTAGAAGCTGTCCATCGGACCGGGCGAGGCCTCGGGATGGTACTGCACGGAGAAGGCCTTTTTGCCGGTGATCGACAGGCCGCAGTTGCTGCCGTCAAACAGCGAAACATGGGTTTCCACCACGCCCTCGGGCAAGGTTGCGCTGTCCACCGCGAAGCCGTGGTTCATCGAGGTGATCTCGACCACGCCTTCGGCCGTGCGCTTGACCGGATGGTTGGCGCCGCGGTGGCCCTGATGCATCTTGATGGTCTTGGCGCCGGTGGCCAGACCCAGCATCTGATGGCCAAGGCAGATGCCGAAGAGCGGCACATCGCGATCGAGCAGCGCCTTGATCACCGGCACGGCATATTCGCCGGTGGCCGCCGGATCGCCGGGGCCGTTCGAGAGGAACACACCGGCGGGCTTGAGCGCCAGAATGTCCTCCAGCGAGGTTTCGGCGGGCACGACAGTCACGCTGGCGCCAGCCTTCACCAGATTGCGGAAGATGTTGTCCTTCGCGCCATAGTCGATTGCCACCACATGGGGACGCGGATCGCTGTCGGGGCGGCCATAGCCCTGCCCCAGCGTCCAGACCGAACCTTCCCAATCCTCATTGGCGGTGCGGGTGACGACTTTCGCCAGATCGAGGCCTTCAAGGCCGCTCCAGGCCTGAGCCTGGGCGATCAGCGCCTGCAGATCGAAGTTGCCTTCGGGATCATGGGCGATCACCGCGTTGGGCGCACCGGCCAGGCGGATACGGCGGGTCAGCGCGCGGGTGTCGATGCCCGAGATGCCGATCTTGCCCTTGCTCGCCAGCCATGCGGGGAATTCACCCTGGGCGCGGAAGTTGGAGGGGGCGGTCACGTCTTCGCGCACCACGCAGCCCACCGCGCCATCGACCTGCGATTCCAGATCCTCGTCATTCACGCCGACATTGCCGATGTGCGGAAAGGTGAAGGTCACGATCTGCCCGGCATAGCTGGGGTCGGTCATCACTTCCTGATAGCCGGTCATGGCGGTGTTGAAGCACACTTCGCCAACCGCGCTGCCCACGGCGCCGAAGCCTCGGCCCCACAGCACGCTGCCATCGGAAAGCACCAGGACAGCCGTTGCATCGGCAGGTTTAGGCGCAAGCGTAGGGGCGGGGTCTGCCATAGGGGGCGCTCCGTTCTAGGGGTTTCGGACATGGTTGCTAAGGCCCGCCCGCTAGACCCCGCACCCCCATCCGTCAACCCCGCAGCAGGCCTATCAAATCGGGAATTTTCCCGCTAGTCTGTATCGCTTGCGCTGCAATGCAGCGGAAAGACAGTGAAATTCAGGAAAGAACGAGAAAATGATCCGCGACTCGATCAAGGCCGCTCAGGTTACCGCCATGAAATCCGGCGACAAGGAGCGCCTGGCCGCCGTCCGCCTGATCCTTGCCAAGATCAAGGACAAGGATATCGAGCTGCGCACCGCCGCCACCACGCCGGATGACGACACGCTGGTGGTCGATGTGCTGCAGAAGATGGTCAAGCAGCGCCGCGAATCGATTGCGATGTATGAAACCGGTGGCCGCCCCGAACTGGCCGCCGCCGAAGCCGCCGAAGTGGCGGTGATCGAAAGCTTCCTGCCCCAGCAGATGTCCGAGGACGACACCAAGGCCGCCATCGAGGCGATCAAGGCCGAGGTTGGCGCCACCGGCATCCGCGACATGGGCAAGGTGATCGCCGAGCTGAAGGCGCGCCACGGCGCCGTGCTTGATATGGGCAAGGCGAGCGGTCTGGTGAAGGCCGCGCTGGCTTAAGATGGGATTGTGGCGGCGCTATCTCGACTGGCGCCGCCGCCATGTTGCCGCTCTGGAATTGACGAGTGACGGCTTTCGCCTTGCGCATGGCCGGGCGAGCCAAGTGGTGGCGTGGCAGGATATCCGCCAGATCACTGCCTTCAAGCGCGATCTCTATGCTTTTGACTGCATCTGCCTGTTGCTGGCCACGCCAGACGGCGTGATCGAAGTGAACGAGCAGATGGCCGGTTTCGTCGCCTTTCGCGAGGCGATGGAAGCGCATTTCGGCTTCGCGCCCACATGGTATATCCAGATCATGACCCCGGTGTTCGAGCCGACGCCGCTTCACCTCTACCGCCACCCTGATTTTGCCGAGCCCACCGCATGAGCCTCTCTCCCCAATGGATCGACGAGCTGCGCAGCCGTATCACGCTCTCCAGCGTGATCGGGCGGACCGTGCGCATCCTGAAGGCCGGGCGCGAGTTCAAGGCCTGCTGCCCATTCCATGGGGAAAAGACCCCCAGCTTCACCATCAATGACGAGAAGGGGTTCTACCACTGCTTCGGCTGCGGCGCGCATGGCGATGTGATCCGCTGGATGACCGAGCAGCGCGGCCTCTCCTTCATGGATGCCATCAAGGATCTGGCCGAGGAAGCGGGAATGGAAGTCCCCGCCCCCGATCCGCGTTCGGCGGAAAGGGCGCAGAAGCAGGCCGGATTGCATGATGCGATGGGCGCGGCCCAGAGCTTTTTCATGCGCCAGTTGGAGGGCGGCGAGGGCAGCACGGCGCGGGCCTATCTGGCGACGCGCGGCTTCCGCCCTGACATCGTGCGCGAGTTCGGCTTCGGCTATGCGCCCGAGGGGCGTCAGGCGATGAAAGCCGCCCTCACCGATCTGCCCGATGCCCTGCTGATCGAGGGCGGCCTGCGCATCGCGGTCGATGGCAAAGAACCTTACGACCGCTTCCGGGGCCGCCTGATGCTGCCCATTCAGGATGCGCGCGGGCGGGTGATCGCCTTTGGCGGGCGCATTCTCGACAAGACCAAGACCGATGCGCCCAAGTATTTGAACTCGCCCGATACGCCGCTCTTCGACAAGGGGCGCACGCTGTATAACCAGCATCGCGCCTCCCCCGCCTCGCGCCAGAGCGGGCGGATCATCGTGGTCGAGGGCTATATGGACGTGATCGCGCTGGCCAATGCGGGGTTCAGCGATGCGGTCGCGCCGCTGGGCACCGCACTGACCGAGACACAGATCGAGATGCTGTGGCGCATGGTGGAAACGCCGATCCTCTGCTTCGACGGCGATGCGGCAGGACAGCGCGCGGCGATGCGCGCTGTCACCCGCGCCCTGCCCCTGCTGCGCCCGGCCCATTCCTTGCGCATCGTGCGGATGCCGGTGGGGCAAGACCCCGACGATCTCATCAAGGCGCATGGCCCCCAGGCCATGGAAGCGATGCTGGGCGAGGCACAAAGCCTGCTCGACACGCTGTGGCTGCATGAACGCGACGCCATCCCCACCGACACGCCCGAGGCCAAAGCCGGCCTGAAAGCGCGGCTGATGGCCCATGTCGACACGATTGCCGACAAGGACATCAAATCGCTCTACCGCAGCGAGTTGCTGGAGCGCTTTTCCGCCTATGCCTTCCCCCGCCGCGATCAGGGCTTCACCAGAGGCGGCCCTGCCCCGCGTGCCCAGCGCGAATGGCAGCCGCCGCGTAAAGGAGGCCGCTTCGGGCGCGATTTCGTGCCGGATGTGCCGCATCCCCGTACCTCGGCCATGGTCGCGCGGGTGGCGCCGTGGCGCGCGGCGGCGCTCGATGCGGTGGTGGTGGGGCTGATGCGCCTGCCCTCGGTGATCGGCGCTCAGGTGGAGGCCTTGTCGGCCCTCGCCGCCGAGGATGCCCGCATCGATGCCCTGATCGATGCCGCCATGAGTGGCGAGGGTCTTGAACCGGAACGAATCGCTACCATATTCGCTGAGCGAGGTTGGCTCCCTCCTCGCCAGGAACCGATCAAGGGCATGGGCTTTATCTTTCTGCAAGATGACGCCGCGGTGCAAGAAGGTGGGTCCGCGATGGCTCAACTGGTTGACGTGATCGCCGTGTTGACCGAAAGGCCGCAGGTCGAACGCGCGCTGGCGGAGGCTTCGGCGCAGGCTGCTTTTAGCGAGGCGGCCTTTGCCGAACAGCAACGCTTGCGCATGCGTCTGAACGATGTGCAAAAAAGGGAACTGGATTTGAAGGCGCGACTCGGGCAAATGGCTCTCGCGCAATCCGCAGCCGATGACGTATCAGGCGGCTTGAATTCGTAAATGGGAGCCGCAAGGCCCCCTTCAAGATGGCGAAATGATGGACGAAGAGATTTCTGGCGCCGAAATGTCGGGCAACGATCGGGGTGAAGGTGGCGATGCGCCCCTGATCGACCTCAATGAAGCCTCGATCAAAAAGCTGATCGCCCGTGCCAAGCGGCGCGGGGTCATCACCTATGACGAGCTGAACGAGGCCCTCCCGCAGGACCAGATGTCGTCCGAGCAGATCGAGGACATCATGGCCGCGATCAGCGAGATGGGCGTGAACATCGTCGAAAACGACGATGACGCGACCGATCCCGAGGACCGCAAGGCCGAGGACGCCGAGGATGAGGAGGCGGTCGACGATCGCCCCGATCTGGTCAAGAAGAAGGAAACGGTCGAGCGGACCGATGACCCCGTGCGCATGTATCTGCGCGAAATGGGCGCCGTCGAACTGCTGAGCCGCGAGGGCGAAATCGCCATCGCCAAGCGCATCGAGTCCGGTCGCGACACGATGATCCTGGGCCTGTGCGAAAGCCCGATCACCTTCCACGCCATCATCCAGTGGTCCGAAGCGCTCAACAACGGCGAGATGCAGCTGCGCGAGATCCTCGATCTCGACGCCATGCTCTCCAAGGAGCCGCAGCCGGAAAACCTCAATGAGGACGGCGAGGACGAGAACGACGGCGAGATCAGCGAATCGACCGCCGGTCCTTCCTACAAGGAAGAGGAAGACGTTCAGGAGGAAGAATCCGCCGACGAGGAGGATGAGGACGGCATCGAGCGCCGCGCCCGCCGCCCCGCCGAGGAAGAGGAAGAGGACAACACTCTTTCGCTCGCCCAGATGGAAGCGCAGCTCAAGCCCGAAGCACTTGAGAAGTTCGCGCTGATCACCGATCTGTTCCTGGCCTTCGAGAAGATCCAGTCCGAACGCCTCGATTTCATGAGCGTGGGCAACGATTTCCCGCTGGACCGTGAAACCGCCTACCAGCAACTGCGCGAAGACCTGACCGCGCAGGTGGAAAGCGTGCAGTTCCACGCCAGCAAGATCGAATATCTGGTCGACAACCTCTATGCCTTCAACCGCCGCCTGACTGCCCTTGGCGGCCAGATGCTGCGTCTGGCCGAGCGTCACAAGGTGAGCCGCAAGGACTTCCTCGACGCCTATGTCGGGCGTGAGCTGGACGATGCCTGGCTGGGTTCGGTCGCCACGCGCGACAAGAAGTGGGCCGCTTTCGTCGCCAATGAAGGCGATGCCGCCGAACGTATCCGCGCCGAAGTGTCGGACATCGCCGCCAACACCGGCATGGCGCTGCCCGAGTTCCGTCGCATCGTGAACATGGTGCAGAAGGGCGAGCGCGAGGCACGCATCGCCAAGAAGGAAATGGTCGAGGCGAACCTGCGTCTCGTGATTTCCATCGCCAAGAAGTACACCAACCGCGGTCTGCAGTTCCTCGACCTCATTCAGGAAGGCAACATCGGCCTGATGAAGGCGGTCGACAAGTTCGAATACCGCCGTGGTTACAAGTTCAGTACCTATGCGACGTGGTGGATCCGTCAGGCCATCACCCGCTCGATCGCCGATCAGGCGCGCACCATCCGTATTCCGGTGCACATGATCGAGACGATCAACAAGCTGGTGCGCACCAGCCGCCAGTTCCTGCACGAGCAGGGCCGCGAGCCCACGCCCGAGGAAATGGCCGAGCGTCTGTCGATGCCGCTCGAAAAGGTCCGCAAGGTGATGAAGATCGCCAAGGAGCCGATCTCCCTCGAAACACCGATCGGCGACGAGGAAGACAGCCATCTGGGCGATTTCATCGAGGACAAGAACGCGATCATCCCCGTGGATGCCGCGATCCAGTCCAACCTGAAGGAAACCGTCACCCGCGTGCTGGCCTCGCTCACCCCGCGTGAAGAGCGCGTGCTGCGCATGCGTTTCGGCATCGGCATGAACACCGATCACACGCTGGAAGAAGTCGGCCAGCAGTTCTCGGTGACGCGCGAACGTATCCGTCAGATCGAGGCCAAGGCACTGCGCAAGCTCAAGCACCCGAGCCGCTCGCGCAAGATGCGCAGCTTCCTCGATCAGTAAGATGCGCAAGATCAGGCTGATCGCTGCTTTCGCCGGTCTGGCATGCGCCTCTCAGGCCATGCCGGCGCTGGCGCAAGGGAATGGGGTTCCGGCGGCTGTAGCTGCCGGAGCCGCGGTTCCGAATGAGGCCAGCCTGAAGCTGTCCCGCGAGATCATCGCGGTGGCCTGGCCCGAAGATCAGCGCATGGTGATGATGCGGCGCATGCAGGATGCCATCCTCGCGCCGATGAAGGCCAATCTTCAGCTTCCGCCCGAGCTGAACGATCCGGGCCTCCACAAGATCCTGCAGGATTACATCGACCGTGTGCCCGAAACCATGGCTCCGGTGATGGCCCAGCATATGCCCGGCCTGTTCGAGGCGATGGCGCATGCCTATGCCCGCACCTTCTCGCCGGGCGAGCTGGAGCAGATCCTGGCCTTCGCGCATACGCCTGCGGGCGGGAAGTTCTTCTCGCGCTCCACCACTCTGCTGCAGGACCCGGATGTGGCGGCGGCCAATGGGACGATGATGCGCGCGGCCCAGCAGGCGACCATGCAGTCGCTGGGCGAGATGCAGGGCAAGATCCGCGATTACTTCAAGGCCCACCCCGAAGTGGCCGCCAAAATGAAAGAGCAGGCAGAAGCTAAAAAGCCCTGATCCGCAGGCAAAGGGCCTGGTTCATTCAGCGTTCAGTTCAGGAAAGGCTCCATCGCTCGGCCTGCTGCGAAAGGTCGTCTTATGCGCTGGACCGCCCTGCTGCCCCTGATCCTGCTCACGGCCTGCCTCGACAGGGGCGCCAGCGACAAGGTAACCTTGTGCGAGCGCAGCCCTTTCTGCTCTGCCCACCCCCTGCCCGATGGCCAGAATGGCATCGAATGGACAACCCAGGGCGGCGCGAGGAACGCGGGCGCGCCTGCGGCCACAGTCAAGCATTAAAAACGCGATTGTCGCGGCCAAGACTGGCCCTTTGTTGCATTCCCCTCTATGGGCACCTGCGAATCCCGGCCAAGAGGAACCCGCAGCCCCATGCGCATCGCCATCGCTTCCGACCACGCCGCCTTCGATCTGAAGGCAGAGCTTGTCACCTTCCTGCGCGAGGAAGGCCATGAGGTGAGCGATCTGGGCCCCGAAACCGCCGACCGCGTCGATTATCCCGATTACGGCTACAGGCTGGGCGACGCCATCGCCAAGGGCGAGGCCGATTTCGGCGTGGCCCTGTGCGGCAGCGGCATCGGCATTTCCATCGCCGTCAACCGCAACCCGGCGGCCCGCTGCGCTCTGGTGAGCGAGCCCTATTCGGCCACGCTGGCGCGCGAGCACAACAATGCCAATGTCATCGCGCTGGGCGCGCGGCTGACCGGCATCGACATGGCCAAGGCCTGCATTTCCGCTTTTCTTGCCGGGCAGTTCGCCGGCGGCCGCCATGGCCCCCGCGTCGACAAGCTCTCGACCCCCTCCTGCTGAAGGACACGCAGATGACCGCCACCCTTACCGATGTGCGCCCCCAGGGCTTCTTCACCGGCACGCTGGCCGAGCGTGATCCCGAGATCACCGGCTGGATCAACAAGGAACTCCAGCGCCAGCGCGACAAGATCGAGCTGATCGCAAGCGAAAACATCTGCTCGACCGCCGTGCTGGAAGCCGCCGGTTCGATCCTGACCAACAAGTACGCAGAGGGCTATCCGGGCCGCCGCTATTACGGCGGTTGCGAGTATGTCGATCACATCGAGAGCATCGCCATCGAGCGCGCCAAGCAGCTGTTCGGCGCGCAGTTCGCCAATGTGCAGCCCAACTCGGGCAGCCAGATGAACCAGGCGGTGTTCCTGGCGCTGCTGCAGCCCGGCGACACCTTCATGGGCCTGGACCTCAACTCGGGCGGCCACCTGACGCATGGTTCGCCGGTCAACATGAGCGGCAAGTGGTTCAACCCGGTCGCTTACGGCGTGCGCGAGGACAACCAGCTGATCGATATGGATCAGGTGGCCGACATCGCCCGCACGCACAAGCCCAAGCTGATCGTCTGCGGCGGCACCGCCTATTCGCGCCCCTGGGACTGGAAGCGCTTCCGCGAGATCGCTGACGAGGTCGGCGCCTATCTGATGGCAGACATGAGCCATATCTCGGGCCTGGTTGCTGGCGGCGTGCATGAGAGCCCGGTGCCTCACGCCCATGTCACCACCACCACCACGCACAAGTCGCTGCGCGGTCCCCGCTCGGGCATCATCCTGACGAATGACGAGGCGCTGGCCAAGAAGTTCAACTCGGCGATCTTCCCCGGCCTGCAGGGTGGCCCGCTGGTCCACATCATCGCCGCCAAGGCCGTGGCCTTCGGTGAGGCGCTGACGCCCGAATTCAAGGCCTATGCCCGTCAGGTCAAGGCCAATGCCCATGCGCTGGCCACCAGCCTTCAGGCAGAGGGTCTGGGCATCGTCTCGGGCGGCACCGACAACCATCTGATGCTGGTCGACCTGCGCCCCTTCGGCGCCAAGGGCAAGCATGCCGAGCATGCGCTGGACCGCGCCGCCATCACCTGCAACAAGAACTCGATCCCCTTCGACAGCGAGAAGCCCCTGCTGACCAGCGGCATCCGTCTGGGCACGCCGGCGGGCACCACCCGCGGCTTCGGCGAGGCCGAGTTCACCCAGATCGGCAAGTGGATCGCCGAGGTGGTTGCCGCGCTGGGCAAGAACGGCGCCGAGGGCGATGCCCAGATCGAGGCCCGCGTGGAAGCCCAGGTGCAGGAACTGTGCGCCAACTTCCCGATCTATCCCAACCTGGCCTACTAAGGACCAACAGACCTTGCGTTGCCCTTTTTGCGCCCATGACAACACCCAGGTGAAGGATTCGCGTCCCGCCGAGGACAACACCGCGATCCGCCGCCGCCGCCAGTGTGAAAACTGCGGCGGCCGGTTCAGCACCTTTGAGCGCGTACAGCTTCGCGAGGTTTTCGTGATCAAGAGTGGGGGCTCCTCGGACGCCCCCACTCGCCGCGAACCCTTCGACCGGTCCAAGATCGACAAGTCCGTGTCGCTGGCCTGCCGCAAACGCGGCATCGCTCAGGAGCGGCTCGACCAGTTGGTCAGCGGCATCCAGCGCCAGATCGAGACCATGGGCGAAAGCGAAATCGCCAGCCACGCCATCGGCGAGATGGTGATGGAGGGCCTGCGCCAGCTCGACAGCGTGGCCTATATCCGCTTTGCCTCGGTCTATCGCGATTTCTCCGAAGCGCGCGATTTCGAGGAATTCGCCAGCAATGTCCGCGATATCGGGAGCCGGGCTCATGACTGATGCTCCTCACAAGCCCGTCATCGTGCTGGTCCGCCCGCAACTGGGCGAGAACATCGGCAAGGCGGCGCGCGCCATGCTCAACTTCAGCCTGACCGAGCTGCGGCTGGTTTCCCCGCGTGACGGCTGGCCCAACCCCAGCGCCGGTCCTGCCGCTGCGGGCGCCGATGTGGTGCTGGAAAAGGCGCAGGTCTTCGAGACTTTGGCTCAGGCCGTGGGCGATTGCGCCCATGTCTATGCCACCACCGTGCGCAAGCGCGGCGTCACCAAGCCGGTGCTGACCCCCGAGGAAGCCGCGCGCGAAATCCACGCCCATGCCCCGCAGGCCGATGCCACGCAGGGCCGCAGCGCCATCGTCTTCGGCCCCGAGCGCTCGGGCCTGGAAACCGACGATGTGGCGCTGGCCCGCGCGATCATCACCGTGCCGATCAACCCGGACTTCGCCTCGCTCAATCTGGCCCAGGCGGTGATCCTGTGCGCCTATGAATGGTCGAAGGGGATCGGCAAGGATGGCGATCTGGCCCAGCCCACGCAGGAAGAGCTGCTGCCCCCTGCCCCGCAGGACGAGCTGGAAGGCATGATCGGCCATTTCGAGGCTCTGCTGGAGCCCAAGGGCTATTTCTTCCCCGAAAGCCGCGCCGCCGCCACGCACCGGACCTTGCGCAGCATGCTGACCAAGCCGCGCTGGAACCATCTGGAAATACGCACGATGCGCGGCGTGCTCTCCGCACTCGGACGGCAGCAGCGCGACTGATCCTCACCCCGTCATACTGCGAAGCAATTCACCGCATCGCAGCAAATTGCCCCTTGCGTCCGCGCACTATGCTGGCAAGCTGCAGCAACAGTTTGCAACAGGGGCAAATTCCATGCGTTTTCTTCTTCCTCTCGCCGTGCTGGCGGGAGCATCTCTTGCCGTTCCCGCGCTGGCCGAGGATGCGCCTGCAGCGGCCACGTCATCCGCCAAGGCCGCCAAGCCCAAGAAAGTTTGCCGCGCCGATGCCTCGCTGGGCTCGGTGATGCCGCGTTATGTCTGCCACTCCAAGGAGGAATGGGCCGCCATCGACAAGGCTACCCAATCCGCGACCGACGGCGCGCTGAATGGTGCGGGCCCCTCGCTGAAAGGCGCCGGCAACTGATCTGATGCCCAGGGCAGCATGGGCGCTTGACGAAGCACGTCCAAGTCGCTAACGGCCACCCCCTACATGGAGCCCGCCCTCACCGGCGGGCCTTTCCATTGGCCCCGCACTCCGGTGAAGCGGTGGCCGCCTGCGGGAGTCGCTCGCAGGGTGCGCGCCGGATGAAACAGACCGGCGCCCGGTGTTCCCAAGGAGCACCGGCCGGGCATGCAAATAGGAAGGAATGGCCTTTGTCGAAGCGCCACGCATCTAAGTACAAAATCGATCGCCGCATGGGCGAGAACATCTGGGGCCGTCCCAAGAGCTCGGTGAACCGCCGCAGCTACGGCCCCGGCCAGCACGGTCAGCGCCGCAAGGGCAAGGTTTCGGACTTCGGTCTGCAGCTGCGCGCCAAGCAGAAGCTGAAGGGCTACTACGGCGACGTGACCGAGAAGCAGTTCAAGGCCACCTATCAGGAAGCCGCGCGCCTGAAGGGCGACACCGGCCAGAACCTGATCGGTCTGCTGGAACAGCGTCTGGACATGGTCGTCTATCGCTGCAAGTTCGCGCCGACCATCTTCTCGGCCCGTCAGGTCGTGTCGCACGGTCACATCTATGTGAACGGCGTGAAGTGCAACATCGCTTCGCGTCGCGTGCGCCCCGGCGACGTGATCTCGCTCGGCAAGAAGGCCAAGGACATGGCCCTGATCGCCGAAGCCCAGGCCCTGCCCGAGCGCGAGATCCCCGACTATGTGGCCGCCGAAGCCGACAAGGCGACCTTCGTCCGCGTCCCGACGCTGGACGAGGTGCCCTACCCCGTGAAGATGGAACCCAATCTGGTCGTCGAGTTCTACTCGCGCTAAGATCGGCTCCTTCGGGAACAAACAGGAAAGGCGGTGGCTTCGGTCACCGCCTTTTTTGTTGTGCTTTCAGCGCTTGACGCCGCCCTTGCGATGGCGACATTGAGGCCCGGAAACGGGATATGGGGACTGTATGATCCGAAGGATGATGGTGGCGGGCTTGCTGATGCTCAGCCTTGGCGGACCGCTTGAGGCCAGAACGCCAAAGGTTGGCGATATGGCGCCGGAAGCCACGCTGGTGCTGGTGAAGGGCAAGGCGGTCAAGCTGTCCGAGCTGCGCGGGCAGGTGGTCGTTATCAATTTCTGGGCGACCTGGTGCGGGCCCTGCAAGCGCGAGCTGCCGCTGCTCGATTTCTATTACACCAAACAGAAGCAATTCGGCTTGCGCGTGTTTGCGGTCACGACCGAGGATTCGGTGCCGCTGACCTATATGCACAAGCTGTTCGATGTGCTGTCGATCGATCCGCTGCGGCGCCTGAGCGGGCCCTATGCGCCGATCGACAATGCCGTGCCCACCAATTACATCATCGATCGCGCCGGGCGCATCCGCTACGCCAAGGCTGGCGCTTTCGAGCTGGATGACCTCAACCGCGAGCTGATCCCTTTGCTGCAGGAACCTGCGCCTGCGGCTGGTGCCGCAAAGGCGGTCTGAAAGTAAGATGCGAGGGGCCCGGAGCATTTCTCTTGAGAAATGCGACCAATTCAAGCGCCCCTCGCGCTCCCATAACGCATCCCGGCGACGGCTTGGGCTTAAAGGCCGCGGCGTCCGAAACCGCCGGGGTGGCGGGGGCCCGTTGGGGTTCTTGGCTGAGCGGCGGAAAGAGGCTGGGTCGCTGTGCGGAAAGGCGCATCATCGTCATAAGGCCGCGGCGCCTGCGGCAGACCGCGCGGATCAAAATCATCTCCGAAAGAGCCGCCGGCCGCCTTGCTCTCGATACAGCCCAGCACGATCTGCAGGACAAGATCGAAGCCACCCACCAAAGCGCTGATGCTGATGGAGCCGGTCGATGAGAAATGATGCGTCCTCAGGCCATAAAAGCTCCACGCGGCGCCATTCACGCCCGAGACGATCATCGGCAGCCACGGCAGGATCACCGGCCACCCGATATCGCGGCAACGCCGCATCATGATCACGCGGAAATAGATGCTCAGCGGCCCAATGGCCAGAAAGGCGATGATCGCCGTCACATAATGAGCCGTGAAGACCTGATAGACGCACACCGCGATCAGCAGCAGGATGCCCAGAATATAGCCGCCAAAATGCAGCCAATAGGACGACTGTCCGATCTTGCCGCGTTCATCCGCATGGAACGACATAGGTCTCTCTCCCCAAAAGCGGGGAGAGAGTTATGCAGAACCCCTTAAAATGATCCTAAATCCTTCTGGCGCAGAAACGATTTACACCGAAAGATGCGCATCGTTTCACACGACATGCCTCGCGGCTTATTTGCCCGCGAAATAATCCCGCCTGAAATCGCTGGCAAATGCCGCAAAGCGACCTTCGGCAATCGCGCTCCGCATCCCGGCCATCAACTGCTGATAGAAGGAGATGTTGTGCTCCGTCATCAGCATGGCGCCCAGAATTTCGCCCGACTTCTGCAGATGGTGCAGATAGGCCCGCGAATAGGTGCTGCACACCGGGCAGGCACAGCGATCGTCGAGCGGCGCGGTATCCTCGGCATGCTTGGCATTGCGGATGTTGAGCGGCCCGTTCCACGTAAAGGCCTGCCCGTTGCGCCCGCTGCGGCTCGGCAGCACGCAGTCGAACATGTCGACGCCGCGCTCCACCGCGCCGACCAGATCGTCGGGCTTGCCCACGCCCATCAGATAGCGCGGCTTGTCATCGGGCAGCATGCCGGGCGCGAAATCCAGCGTGGCGAACATCGCCTCCTGTCCCTCGCCCACGGCCAGTCCGCCGATGGCATAGCCGTCGAAGCCGATATCGCGCAGCGCGTCCGCCGAGGCCTGACGCAGCTCCTGATGCAAAGCGCCCTGCTGGATGCCGAACAGCGCCGAGCGCGCGGCATGCTCCTCGCCGCTGTTGAAGCCCTCTCGGCTGCGCTTGGCCCAGCGCATCGACATTTCCATCGATTTGGCGATCACATCCTTACCCTGATCGGCGCGCGGACACTCATCGAAGCACATCACGATATCGCTGCCGAGCAGGCGCTGGATTTCCATCGAGCGTTCAGGCGTCAGCATATGGCGCGAGCCGTCGATATGGCTGGCAAAGGCCACGCCTTCCTCGGTGATCTTGCGCAGTTCCGACAGGCTCATCACCTGATAGCCGCCGCTGTCGGTCAGGATCGGGCGGTTCCAGTTCATGAATTTGTGCAATCCGCCAAGGCGCGCCACCCGCTCGGCGCCGGGGCGCAGCATCAGGTGATAGGTGTTGCCAAGGATGATATCGGCCCCGGTCGAGCGCACGGTTTCCGGCTTCATCGCCTTGACCGTGGCGGCGGTGCCCACGGGCATGAAGGCAGGCGTGCGGATCTCGCCGCGCTGCATCTGGATGGTGCCGGTGCGCGCCTTGCCGTCGCGCGCATGGATGTTGAAAGCAAAACGGGTCATGGGGCTAGCCGTTAAGCCCAAAGCGCCAGCGGCGCAATCCATCAGCCTCACGGCGCCAAATAGCCCTTGGGCCGGCGGTCACCTGCGGCTAGGCAGCGCCGCAACGCCCTCTTTCAGGATCAAGCCTGCCCGTGATCATAGACTGGACCTACCCCGCCCTCACCCTCACCGGCGTCGTGGCGGGTTTTGTCGACGCCGTGGCCGGTGGCGGAGGCCTGATCACCGTGCCCGCGCTGATCTATGCCGGTCTGCCGCCCGCCATGGTGCTGGGCACCAACAAGGCGCAGGCGGCCTGCGGCACGGCGATGGCGACGTGGCGCTATCACCGCGCGGGCCTGTTCGAACTGCGCCCGGCCCTGCCCGCCGTGGGTGCGGTGTTTGTCGGCGCGATGATCGGCACGCTGGTGGTCAGCCACCTCAAGGCCGAGTGGCTGAGCCTGATCGTGCCGGTCCTGCTGATGGCGATCTGCCTCTACACGCTGCTGAGCCCGCGCATGAGCGATGCCGATGCCGCCGCGCGGGTCTCGCCCAGGGGTTATCTGCCCGCCGGGGCGGCCGTGGGCTTTTACGACGGCTTTTTCGGCCCCGGCGCGGGGCAGTTCTACACCATGTCGCTGGTGACGCTGCGCGGCATGGGGCTGACACGGGCCACCGGCCTCACCAAACTGTTCAACCTGACAAGCAATGTCACCAGCATCATCGTCTTTGCGGCAGGCGGCAAGATCCTGTGGCTGCTGGGCGGCTGCATGGCGGCGGGCGCGATGAGCGGCGCCTGGATCGGCAGCCATATGGCATCGCGTTTGGGAGCGAAGGTGATCCGACCTTTGCTGGTGACAGTCAGCCTGGCGATGACGGGCAAGCTGATCTGGGGCTGGTTTGCGGGTTAGGGCCATGCTGTTGAATGGCCTCACCCTTGCTGAACATGGCGCAACTGTTCCCCTCGGCCATCCGCGCACAGTTTAAGGATCTACTGGCCCTGCTGGAGGCGCTGCCTTCAGATCAAGCCGGGATCCGGATCAACGCAATGCCGGCCCTGCAGCCCTATCTGGCTCCAGATGGCCCGATCGGCGTCATCGCGAGCCAATGTCTGGGCCGGTCCGCCATGGCTGTCAGAACGATCCTGTTTGACAAGACGGCCGAAACCAACTGGTCTCTGGCATGGCATCAGGATCGCACCATCTGTGTGCAAGAGCGTGTCGAGGTCGAAGGTTTTGGCCCATGGTCGATCAAGGCAGGGCAGCATCATGTGGCACCACCCTTCGATCTGCTTTCGCGCATGGTGACCTTGAGAGTGCATCTGGATGATGTGCCAGCCACCAATGCCCCATTGTTGATCGCGCCGGGATCACACAAGCTGGGTAAAGTGCCAGCCAATAAAGCTGATGCCATAGCCGCCCGCTGCGGCACGGTGACGTGCCTGGCGTCTGCTGGTGATGTATGGGCCTATGCCACGCCGATCCTGCATGCCTCCGAAGCAGCCAAGCTGCCGCTGCGACGCAGGGTTCTGCAAATCGATTATAGTGCCGACAGCCTGCCCGGTGGATTGGCATGGCTAAAAGGTTAAGCCGCAACTGGTTAGCCTGAAGGTCTCCGCGCCGTACCCAGCTATCGACCGCAATCCCGGCCTGCGTACTAATTTTTGCGAAAATCATGTGACGAAATTATTACGCCAATCGCCAGAAATCCGGCCATTCATGTGAAATATATTTTGCAGATTACAATAGAAGTTGGTTAACACTCATGGTACGTATCTTAACTATATTGGCGTTGCCGGTGGCGGGGGCTGATTTCCATGGGAACATTTGCATCATCCAATGCTGCGGTGGAGAAGCACAGGTTTGAGGCTGTCGACAGCCTGCGAGGCATAGCCGCACTGGCCGTCGCCATCTTCCATCTGCAGGTCGCAAGCCATGTCTACGGCTTGAATTTCATTCGAAACTCATTCCTGTTTGTGGATTTTTTCTTTGTTTTGAGCGGCTTTGTGATCGCGCATGCGTATCACAACAAGCTTTCCAACGGCCAGCAGTTCCTTGAATTTGCCATCAAGAGAATTGCCAGAATGTGGCCACTTCACTGCGTCATGCTCATCTGTTTTGTGCTCGCGGAGACCATGCTCTTCTTGCTGAGCCACCGCATGGCCCTGCCGCTGCCTCGCCCGCCATTCACCCATGATCGCACGCTGATCGGCATCCCCGTCAATTTGCTGCTGATCCAGGCACTGGTGCCAGTACCCGGAGCAGGCTGGAACGGGCCAAGCATCAGCCTGAGCCTGGAGCTGTTTGCCTACACCATCTTCGCCCTGACCGTGCTGTTTGGCGGGAAACAAGCAGGCCGATATCAATTCCTGATCCTGCTGGCGGGCCTCATCGCCCTGGTCGTCCAGATGGATGACCGCGCCCGCCTCGCGCGATGCGTGTTTTCATTTTTCATGGGTGTGGGCGTGTGGCGATATCGCGACATTGCACGGCGCCTTCCCGCACGTGCGTTTGAAATTCTGTCAGTCGGCACGGCTGTCGCCCTGCTGGCCTTTGTTCAAAAAGAATATCTTTATATCGCTTGCCCGATCGTCTTCTCGCTGGTGGTGGCGGCGATCACTTTTGAGAAAGGCCCGGTTTCAACGGTTCTGAAGCATCCCTTTCTGCTTGCACTGGGGCGCCAGTCCTTCTCCATTTACATGGTCCATTTCTTCCTGGCCTTCATGCTGACGAATGCGATCAAGGTTGCAGCAAAGATATTGCATCTTCCCAGCACCGTCCCCGGCACAGACCTCGTGACGATTGCAGGATCACCCTGTGTGATGGATGCCATAACCATAGGCTATCTCGCTGCTATTGTTGGAATTTCCAAGTTCACATATGACATGATCGAAAAGCCGGGAATGGAGTTCGGGCGAAAGCTGGCGATCCGGTCACGTGCACGCTCGACACGTGCCAGCCAAACCCCTGAAGCAGGCACGGCATGACCCAATCCGGAGCAAACCTTCCCGCCCCGCCTGATGTTGCGCTTGGTACCGAGTGATAGCCTGGCGCCTTGAGGCGCCGGGCAATTGCCTTGGCAATCAGCGATGTGGATCGTTGAGCAGATTGCGCGCTATCAAGTTCGCGCACTCCCAACCGGAGCAGCCGTAACTCTTAACCCTCGGGCAGCAACAAGCTGGAGTCGCCATAGCTGTAGAAGCGATAGCCTTCCTGAATGGCATGCTTGTAGACAGCCTGCATCCGATCCAGCCCCATCAGCGCCGAGACCAGCATGAACAACGTCGAACGCGGCAGATGGAAATTGGTCATCAACCCATCGATCGCACGAAAACGATAGCCCGGCGTGATAAAGATCGACGTATCGCCGCTGAATGGTCGGATCACGCCATCCTCACCCGTCGCGCTCTCCAACAGGCGCAGCGAGGTGGTGCCCACCGCAATCACCCGACCACCGGCAACACGCACCGCGTTCAGGCGATCCGCAACCTCAGCGGGAATGGTGCCCCATTCGGCATGCATCGCATGGTCGGCGGTATCATCCACCTTCACCGGCAGGAAGGTGCCCGCACCGACATGCAGCGTCAGAAAGGCGTGGCCAATCCCCGCCGCATCCAGCGCCGCCATCAGCTCCGGCGTGAAATGCAGCGCCGCCGTCGGGGCTGCAACCGCGCCCTCGGCCTGAGCGAACATCGTCTGGTAATCGCTGCGGTCAGCTTCATCCGTGCCGCGCTTGGCCGCGATATAGGGCGGCAGCGGCATCGTGCCAGCACGCTCCAGCAGCACTTCGACGGGTTCATCGCCAGGGAAGAACAGCGTCCAGCTTCCATCCTCATGGCGTGCCTCGGCCACGGCCTGAACGCCCGCGCCAAAAGCGATGACATCATCCACCCGCAGCCGCTTGCCGTTCTTCACAAAGGCCTGCCAGCGGCGCAGATCGATCCGCTTGTGAAGCGTCGCGCCGACCTTCGCCTCGCCGCGCATTCCTTCAAGCTGAGCCGGGATCACCCGCGTGTCGTTGAAGACCAGCAGATCGCCCTTGCGCAGCAGCGAGGGCAGATCGCTGACCTTCAGATCGCCAAACGGCCCTTCCCGGCCCGGCACATGCAGCAGCTTCGCGCTGTCACGCGGGCGGGCGGGGCGCAGGGCGATACGCTCCTGCGGCAGGTCGAAATCGAAATCGTCAACGCGCATATCTGTCAGAAGGGCCCCTTGCGGGGCCCCATCCTTACTTCTTCGTCTTGGCCGTCGGCGTCTTGGCCGGGGCGGCAGGCGCTGCCGGAGCCGCAGGCACGATCGGCGGGGGCGGCGGCGCAATCGCCGGGCGCGGCTTGTGATCGCTCTCGATCGAGGCCTGCACGATCTTGGTCGGATTGCTGGGCGGCTCGCCGCGCACGATGCGGTCGACGATATCCATGCCCTCGATCACGCGACCGAAGTTGGTGTAGCGGCGATCCAGCGAGAAATGCGGATAGAACACGATGAAGAACTGGCTGTTGGCCGAATCCGGATCATCGGTACGCGCCATCGACACCGTGCCACGCACGTGAGGCAGCGAGTTGAACTCCGCCTTCAGGTCGGGCAGCTTCGAACCGCCGCCGCCGGTGCCCGTCGGGTCACCCGTCTGCGCCATAAAGCCGTCGATCACGCGGTGGAAGATGATGCCGTCGTAAAAGCCCTGCCGCGTCAGCGTCTTGATGCGCTCGACATGGGTGGGCGCCCACTTGGGCTCCAGACGGATCAGCACGCGCCCGCCGTTCGACAGGTCCAGCACCAGCACATTGTCCGGATCGACCGAAGGGTCGGGATCGACCTTAGAGCTGAGGTTCGTCTTGTTGACGTTCTGCGACATCGCCTTGGACAGAGCGTCCTGCTTGCGGGCGCAAGCGCTGGTCCCCAGCACGGCGGCGCCCAGCACGAGCGACATGGCAATCTTGGCAAAGGAATTACGGTTCATGCAGCTCTCTTGGGCGTTACGTCGCGAATGCGCATCAGGGCGATAGCCGCGCCTGTCTGTCGTGTCCATGAACGTTATACAACGAGGGAGTCATCAAGGAGACAAAAAGAAGAAAATGCGAGGGGGTTACCCCCTCGCGCTCCCATAATGTCTTCCGACACTAGGGCTGCGCATGATCCACAATCAGCGCAAACGTCCCCAATGCAGAAAATCAGTCGCCCATGCGGCCGATGCGTTCGACCCGTTCCACCACATCGGTGCGCACCGCCGGGCTGACGAAGCGGGCGATGTCGCCGCCGAACAGCGCGATTTCCTTCACCAGCTTCGATGCGATGGGCTGCAGGCCGACATCGGCCATCAGGAACACCGTCTCGATGCGCGGATTGAGCTGCTGGTTCATCCCCGCCATCTGATATTCATACTCGAAATCAGCGACGGCGCGCAAACCGCGCAGGATCACGCTGGCACCCTGCTTTTCGGCGAAGGTCATCAGCAGCGCGTTGAACCCCACCACATCGACATTGTCGAGCGCCAGATCCGCAACCTCGCGCTTGACCATCTCCATGCGCTCATCGGGCGTGAACATGGGGTTCTTCGACGGATTGGTCGTCACGCCGATGATCAGCCGGTCGACCAGCTTGGCGCCGCGACGGATGATATCGGCATGCCCCAGCGTCACGGGGTCGAATGTGCCCGGATAGACCCCGATGCGCATCAGTGCGAGCGCTCCACGATAAAGCGGGCCAGTTCGCGCAGCAGATCGGCTTCCTTGCCGTGCTGGGCCAGATGGCCGATCGCCTGATCCACCAGCATCCGCGCCTGCTCACGCGCCCGGTCGGCGCCCAGCAGCGAGACGAAGGTTTCCTTGCCCTTGTCTGCATCCTTGCGCAGCGCCTTGCCGGCAGCTTCCTCGTCACCCTCATGATCGAGCAGATCGTCGGCGATCTGGAAGGCCAGGCCGATGTCGCGGGCATAGGCGCGCAGATGCTTGCGGCCCTCGTGAGGCACCTTGCCCAGCACCGCGCCCATTTCCACCGAAGCGGCCAGCAGCGCGCCGGTCTTGAGCTGCTGCAGCCGCGTCACGGTCTGCAGGTCGAAGGTCGAGCTTTCGGCGACGATGTCCATCATCTGCCCGCCCGCCATGCCATGCGAACCCGCCGCGGTGGCCAGCACCTGGATCAGCTCGGCGCGCACGAAGGGATCGCCGCTCATCACCGGATCGGCCAGCACCTCGAAGGCGAAGCAATGCAGCGAATCGCCCGCCAGCACGGCGGTCGCCTCATCCCACTGCTTGTGGACGGTGGGCTTGCCGTGGCGCAGATCGTCATTGTCCATGCAGGGCAGATCGTCGTGGATCAACGAATAGACATGCACCGACTCGATCGCCACGCCGGCACGCACGGCGGCCTCGCGGTCGACGCCATACATCTCGGCGACGGCGGCCAGCAGCAGCGGGCGCACGCGCTTGCCGCCGCCCATCGCTGCATAGCGCATCGCCTCGAAAAGCTGCGCGCGCGGATCGGCGGGCACCGGCAACAGTTCGTCGAATGCCGCCAGAATATCGGCCTGGATGCGCTTGAGGCCATCGGCCAGCACGGTTTCGGTTACCTCAGCCACTGGGCTCCCCTTAGGATATCGTCAGTCGGTTCCGCGCCGGGGGCAGCCCCCGCGCGGGCGTCAAAATTGTCAGGCATCGTCCAGCGGACGGGTGGCGACAGCGCCATCATCCTTGGCCACGATTCGCTCGATCCGCGCGGTGGCGGCATCCAGACGGGCCTGGCAGGCGGCCCGCAGCTTCTCACCCTTTTCATAGAGCGAGATGGACTCGTCCAGCGGCACTTCGCCGCTTTCGAGCTGGCGCACCACGGATTCCAGCGCGCGCAGCGCCTCCTCGAAGTTGAGCTGCGCAATGCCTGCGCTGTCGGCGTTGTTGTCACTCATGGGCCTGCAATGGCCGTGTGCCTGCGCGCGGTCAAGAGGTAGGGATGGGCGGCTCCACCACTAATCGGCCTGCTTTATGGCCATTCCGGTCTGGCCTTCGCGCGCGCATGGCGCTAGAGGGCGCGGCATGACCCAGACAGCCTCCACCATCACCCCCGATGTCGTCGCCGCCCACGGGCTTTCCCCCGAGGAATACGACAAGGTTCTCCACGCCTTGGGCCGCGAGCCCAACCTTGTCGAACTTGGCATCTTTTCGGTGATGTGGTCAGAGCATTGCTCCTATAAATCCAGCCGCCTGCATCTGAAAAAGCTGCCGACCGAAGCCCCCTGGGTGATCTGCGGCCCCGGCGAGAACGCCGGCGTGATCGACATCGGTGATGGCCAGGCCGCCATCTTCAAGATGGAGTCGCACAACCACCCTAGCTACATCGAGCCCTATCAGGGCGCCGCGACCGGCGTTGGCGGCATTCTGCGCGACGTCTTCACCATGGGCGCCCGCCCGGTGGCAAACATGAACGCGCTGCGCTTCGGTCGCCCCGATCACCCCAAGATGAAGCATCTGGTGCAGGGCGTGGTCGCAGGCATCGGCGGCTATGGCAATTGCGTGGGCGTGCCCACCGTTGGCGGCGAGACCAATTTCCACAAAGCCTATGATGGCAACATCCTCGTCAACGCCATGACCGTGGGCGTGGCCGATACCGACAAGATCTTCTACTCCGCCGCCACGGGCCTGGGTAACCCCATCGTCTATGTCGGTTCGAAGACGGGCCGCGACGGCATACACGGCGCGACCATGGCCTCGGCCGATTTCGACGAGAAGTCGGATGAGAAGCGCCCCACCGTGCAGGTCGGCGACCCCTTCACCGAAAAGCTGCTGATCGAGGCCTGCCTCGAACTGATGAGCACCGACGCCATCGTCGCCATTCAGGACATGGGCGCTGCCGGTCTGACGTCGTCTTCGGTCGAAATGGCCAGCAAGGGCGGCGCGGGCATTCGCCTGAACATGAACAATGTGCCGTGCCGCGAGACCGGCATGACGCCCTATGAGATGATGCTCTCGGAAAGCCAGGAGCGCATGCTCATGGTCCTCCAGCCCGGCAAGGAGCCGATGGCCGAGGCGATCTTCAAGAAGTGGGAACTGGACTTTGCCGTCATCGGCGAGGTGACCGACACCGGCCATATGGTGCTGGAATTCGACGGCGAGGTGGTCTGCGACATTCCGCTCGCCCCGCTGGCCGATGAAGCGCCCCTGTATGATCGCCCCCATGTCCCCACCCCAAAGCCCGCCCCGCTGGGCGCGATCGAGGAAAGCAAGGACATTGCAGCCGACCTGCTGACGCTGATCGGCGGCCCGGATCTGGCCTCGCGCAAGTGGATCTTTGAGCAGTACGACTCGCAGGTCGGCGGCGACACGCTTCAGAAGTCGGGCGGCGACGCGGCGGTGGTACGCATCCACGGCACCGACAAGGCGCTGGCCATCAGCACCGACTGCACCCCGCGCTACGTCTTTGCCGACCCCTATGAGGGCGGCAAGCAGGCCGTGGCCGAAACCTGGCGCAACATCTGTGCCGTGGGCGCCACGCCGCTGGCCATCACCAACTGCCTCAACTTCGCCAACCCGCAGCGCCCCGAAATCATGGGCCAGATCGTGGGCGCGCTGGAAGGCATGGGCGACGCCTGCCGCGCGCTGGACTACCCCATCGTGTCGGGCAACGTCTCGCTCTACAACGAATCGAAGGCGACGGGCGGCGGCAGCGCCATCCTGCCCACCCCCGCCATCGGCGGCGTGGGCCTGATGCTGGACCACACCAAGATGGCCACCATCAAGTTCAAGGCCCCCGGCGACGTAGTATGGCTGATCGGTCCCGAGGGTTCGCACCTCGGCCAGTCGCTCTGGCTGCGCGAGATCGCCGGGCGCGAGGAAGGCCCCGCCCCCGCCGTGGATCTGGATGTCGAACTGCGCAATGGCGAGACCGTGCGCCAGTTGATCGGCGACGGTCAGGCTACCGCCGTGCATGACGTGTCGGATGGCGGCCTGCTGGTCGCTCTGGCCGAGATGGCCATGGCGTCGGGCCTTGGCGTGAAGCTGGAGGTGTCGCTGAACACCACCCAGGCCTTCGGCGAGGACCAGAGCCGCTATATCGTCACCACCAAGCCCGACATTGCGCTGGAAGGCGCGGTGAAGCTGGGCGTTGTCGGCGGTTTCGATGTCGCCGGTGTCGCCGTGTCCAAGCTGAAGGCCGCCAATGAGGCGTTCTTCAAGGATTGGATGGAAGGTTAAGTTAAAAGGGAAGATGCGAGGGGGTTACCCCCTCGCGCTCCCATAACGTCTTCCGACACGAAGGTTGGCGGCATCCGATCGGTGCGCAACCTTTCCACGGGCACAGAAAAGGCGCCGCAGGCAGGAATGCCCCGGCGCCTTTTCTCGTTTCAAAGCCTGCGGCGCGGCGAACTTAGCTCTATGGCCGAACCCGATGCACTACGCAGACATTAAAGGGAGCGCGAGGGCGATGGCCCTCGCACTTTCCTCTTAGACCTTCTTAATCCAGCACCCAATCCTTCTCGGGAATCCCCAGCAACCGCAGCACAGCGGTCAGATCCCCACGATCCACCCAGCCATTGGCCGCAGCGCGCGCCTTGGGCTTGGCTTCGAAGGCGATGCCGTAGGTGGCTTCCTCGATCATGGGGATATCGTTGGCGCCGTCTCCGGTGGCCAAGGTCGGCACCTTCCCGCCCAGCTTCTCCTGCTCTTCCAGCAGCGTGGCGCGCTTGGTGGCACTGTCGCTGATCGGGCCGTCGAGGCCGCCGGTCAGCTTGCCATCGGCCACGGCGAGGCGGTTGCCGACGACGCGCTCGAACCCAAGCTGCTCGGCCACGGGATCGGCGAATTGGTGGAAACCGCCGGTCACCAGCACGGTGCGACAGCCCTTGGCCTTCAGCGTCTGCACCAGAGTGCGCGCGCCCTTCATCGGCTTGATGCGCTCGGCGAGGCACTGGGCGATGGCCTCTTCCGACAGGTCTTTCAGCAGCGCGACGCGTTCAGTCAGGGCCTCGCGGAAATCGAGTTCGCCCTGCATGGCGCGCTCGGTGATGGCGGCGATCTGCGGCTTGAGGCCCGCGAAATCGGCCAGCTCGTCGATGCATTCCGCCGAGATCATCGTCGAATCCATGTCCGAGATGAACAGGCGCGGCACCACGGGGCGCTGCTCGGTGATCAGGGCGTCGCTGGTGCCCAGATGCTTGTCGATGGCCTTGCGCAGGATGTCCACCGTGACGCCTTCGGCTGCGATTTCGACCACGCCGCCGGGGATTTCGCGGGCGTCGGCGGAGAAGCCTTCATCGCCCAGAGCCTCCAGCAGGTCATCGACTTGGGGCGACAGCCCGGCGGGTTCTGCTATGACGCGCGCGATGAGCACCGTTGATCCTTTCCAAACCATTCCGGACGAGAGCCGCCCGCCGCTGGCGCTCATTGCAGGGCCGACCGCCAGCGGCAAGAGCGATTATGCCATAAAGCTGGCCGAAGCCTTGGCGACGCAGGGCCGGAGCGCGGTGATCGTCAATGCCGACAGCGCCCAGCTTTATGCCGATCTGCCGATTCTGTCCGCCGCCCCCTCGCCCGAGGATGCCGCGCGCGTGCCGCACCGGCTCTATGGCGCATGGGATGGCGCACAGGGCTGCTCTGCTGCCGATTGGGCCGAGCGGGCGCGACAGGAAATCGCCAAGGCGCATCAGGCAGGGCAAGTGCCCATTCTGGTGGGTGGCACGGGGCTCTATATACGCACCTTGCTGGATGGCATTGCCCCGGTGCCTGCCATCGATCCGGCAATCCGCGATGCGGTGCGCGCCCTCCCCGTCGCCGAGGCCCATTCCGCCCTGACGCACGAAGACCCCGAACGCGCCGCCCTGCTCAACCCCGCCGATACCACCCGCGTCGCGCGCGCGCTGGAGGTGGTGCGCTCCACCGGCCATTCGCTGGCCTATTGGCAGGCGCATAAGGAGGGCGGGATCGGGAATGCGGTCACGCTCCATCCGCTGATCCTGCTGCCGAACCGCGACTGGCTCTATGAGCGCTGCGACCGCCGCTTCGGCCTGATGATCGAGGGCGGCGCCATCGCCGAAGTCGAGGCTCTGCTCGCCCGCCACCTGCCCCCCGATCTGCCCGTGATGCGCGCCATCGGAGTCGCGGACGTCGCTGACTATCTTTCAGGCACCCTGACCCTCGACGAAGCAATCATGCGCGGCGCGCAGGCCACGCGCAATTATGCCAAGCGGCAATACACCTGGCTGCGCCACCAGCCCCCCGCCGATTGGCCCCGCTTTGCGCCCGAAAGCCATGAAAATTCCGACATCGCCAGACATTTTGATCGATTGTTACAACAATAGCTGTTGACAGGATATTTTTAGTCTTCTACCTGCCTCCCAGCATGTCGCAAGGCGTGCTTTGGATGCTTGCGCATCCGGCCCCGCCCCCTGGGAAAATCGCGATAATCGGCGCTTTGGGGGGTTGCATCTTGTGCAGCACGGGCCCAACGCAAGCGCCTTTGCGTGAACCGCGCCCCCGTGGCGCATGATGATTGATACAGAAGGAAGTCACCGTGACCGAAGAGCGCAGCGGCGCCCAGATCCTCGTTGAAAGCCTGGTTCGTCAGGACGTGGAATTTGTGTTCGGCTATCCGGGCGGTGCGGTACTTCCCATCTATGACGCGCTATTCGGCGAAGAGCGCCTGCGCCATATTCTCGTCCGCCACGAAGCGGGTGCGGCCCATGCCGCCGAAGGCTATGCGCGCTCCACCGGCAAGCCGGGCGTGGTGCTGGTCACCAGCGGTCCGGGCGCGACCAATGCCGTCACCGGCATTGCCGATGCTTTCCTCGATTCGATTCCGCTGGTGGTCATCACCGGCCAGGTCGGCACCCCGCTGATCGGCTCTGACGCGTTTCAGGAGGCCGATACGGTCGGCATCACGCGTCATTGCTGCAAGCACAACTATCTGGTGAAGGACCCGGCGAACCTCGCCGCCGTGATCGATGAGGCCTTCCAGATCGCCACCACCGGCCGCCCCGGCCCGGTCGTGATCGACATCCCCAAGGATGTGCAGATCGCCACGGCGATGTTCCCCGAAGGTCCGGTGCAGCGCCGCAACCGCTACTCGCCGCAAATCGCGGGTGGCGAGGCCGAGATCGCCCAGGCCATCGATCTGATCGCCAAGGCCAAAGCTCCGGTGTTTTACACGGGCGGCGGCGTGATCAACTCGGGGCCCCGCGCCAGCGAGCTGCTGCGCGAGCTGCAGGCGATCACCAAGGCGCCGGTCACCTCGACGCTGATGGGTCTGGGCGCCTTCCCGGCGGATCATGAGGACTGGCTGGGCATGCTGGGCATGCACGGCACCTATGAAGCCAATTGGGCGATGAACCAGGCCGATCTGATCATTTGCGTCGGCGCGCGTTTCGATGACCGCGTGACGGGCCGTCTGGACGCTTTTGCGCCCAATTCGATCAAGATCCACATCGATATCGACCGCGCCAGCGTCAACAAGACGGTGCGTGTCGATCTGCCGATCATCGGCGATTGCGCCACGGTGCTGCAGCAGATCCTCGACGGGTGGAAGGGCCGCAAGGCTCAGGATCTCACCGCGTGGAAGGCGCGGGTGACCGAATGGCGCGCCAAGAAGTCGCTCTCCTATGCCGAGAACCCCGCTGCCATCCCGCCGCAGCGCGCCATCGAGCGTCTGTTCGAGCTGACCCGCGCGCATGATCCGATCATCAGCACCGAGGTTGGCCAGCATCAGATGTGGGCGGCGCAGCACTTCCACTTCTTCGGCCCCAACAAGTGGCTGACGAGCGGCGGTCTGGGCACGATGGGTTACGGCCTGCCCGCCATCATCGGCGCTCAGCTCGGCAACCCCGGCAAGCTGTGCATCGACATTGCCGGTGAAGCCAGCATCCAGATGAACATTCAGGAGCTGGGCACCGCCACGCAGTATCGCCTGCCGGTCAAGATCTTCATCCTCAACAATGAGTGGATGGGCATGGTCCGCCAGTGGCAGGAGCTGACCTATGAGAGCCGCTATTCGAACTCCTATTCGGACAGCCTGCCCGATTTCGTGAAGCTGGCGCAGGCCTATGGCTGGAAGGGCATCTCGATCGAGAACGAAGGCCAGCTGGACGCGGGCATTCAGGAGATGATCGACTATGACGGCCCGGTGATCGTCGATTGCCGCGTCGCCAAGGACGCCAACTGCTTCCCGATGATCCCGAGCGGCGCGGCGCATACCGATATGCTGCTGCCCGGCGATGTGGTCACCGGCACCATGGACGACAGCGCCAAGGCTCTGGTGTAAGAGAGATGAACCAGATGACGAAAATCGAGCAGGAAGCCACCGAGCGCCACGTCCTGATGCTGACGGTGGACAATGAGGCGGGCATTCTGGCCAAGATCGCCGGTCTGTTCACCGCGCGTGGCTACAACATCGACAGCCTGACGGTGTCGGAAATCACCGGCGACCATCAGATCAGCCGCATCACCATCGTGACGCATGGCCCGCCTGCCGTGATCGACCAGATCCGCGCCCAGCTTGAGCGCCTGATCCCGGTGCACAAGGTCGTCGACCTGACCGAGCAGGGCCCCTACGTCGAGCGCGAGCTGGCCCTGATCAAGGTGGTCGGCAAGGGCGAGGCGCGCGTCGAGGCGCTGCGTCTGGCCGAGGTGTTCCGCGCGCGGCCCGTCGACACCACCACCGAAAGTTTCGTGTTCGAACTGACCGGAACGCCGGAAAAGATCGACAGCTTCGTGGCCCTGATGGGTGACCTCGGGCTGGTCGAGACCGCGCGCACCGGCGTTGTCGGCATGATCCGGGGCAAGTCCAGCACCTAAGCCCCAGCAAGAGTTGATCGGTGCCCCGGTTTCGATTGGGGCACCACCAAACGTGCCGGTTCTCGCATCCAGGCACATTCAATCCTGGCCCAGCGCAACGCCAAGCGCGGGCAATGAAAGGGAAGTCCAGTGAAAGTCTATTACGACGCCGATGCCGACCTGAACCTGATCACCGGCAAGAAGATCGCGATCCTTGGTTATGGCTCGCAGGGCCATGCCCACGCCCAGAACCTGCGCGACAGCGGCGTCAAGGAAGTCGCCATCGCCCTGCGTCCCGGCTCGGCCAGCGCCGCCAAGGCCGAAGCCGCCGGTTTCAAGGTTCTGCCCAACGCCGAAGCCGCCGCCTGGGCCGACGTCGTCATGATCCTGGTGCCCGACGAGCAGATCAGGCCGCCGTCTATGCCGAAGACGTGCACGCCAACCTCAAGCAGGGCGCCGCGCTGGCCTTCGCCCACGGCTTCAACGTCCACTACGGCCGGTGATCCCGCGCGAGGACCTCGACGTGATCATGATCGCCCCGAAGGCCCCGGGCCACACCGTGCGCGGCGAATACGTGAAGGGCGGCGGCGTGCCCTGCCTGATCGCCGTCCACCAGAACGTCACCGGCAACGCGCATGACATCGCCCTGTCCTACGCCTCGGGCGTCGGCGGCGGCCGTGCCGGCATCATCGAGACCAACTTCCGCGAAGAAACCGAAACCGACCTGTTCGGCGAGCAGGCCGTGCTGTGCGGCGGCACCGTCGAGCTGATCAAGGCCGGTTTCGAGACGCTGGTCGAAGCCGGCTACGCGCCGGAAATGGCCTACTTCGAGTGCCTGCACGAGCTGAAGCTGATCGTCGACCTGATCTATGAAGGCGGCATCGCCAACATGAACTACTCGATCTCGAACAACGCCGAGTACGGCGAATACGTGACCGGCCCGCGCATCGTCACGGAAGAGACCAAGAAGGCCATGAAGCAGGTCCTGACCGACATCCAGACGGGCGAATACGCCAAGAGCTTCATCCTCGAGAACAAGGCCGGCGCCCCGACGCTGAAGTCGCGCCGCCGCCTGACGGCCGAGCACCAGATCGAACAGGTCGGTTCGAAGCTGCGCGCGATGATGCCCTGGATCGGCGCCAACAAGCTGGTCGACCAGTCCAAGAACTAAGCCTTGGAGCCCGGAACCAAACTGGGCCCGAGTGGACGTGGTCGGCGTGTTGCCCTGAAGGGGCAGCGCGCCGGCGCGTCGTTTGCGCGTGATGAACGCGCACCCTCGCGCCATATATTGATCTGCTTCCACGATTTTTCGCGTGGCGGCACCGAACGCATCGCCATCGGCATGGCCCGCTTCTGGGTCGAGGCCGGGCATCGCGTCACCATTCTTTGCGGCACCACCGAGGGGGGCCTGCGCGCCACCGTCGATCCGCGTGTGCAGGTGGTGGAGCTTGATCCGCCCGTGCGCCGCGGCCCGATCTCCCGCCTGCATCTGGGCAAGGCGATGGCACCGATGCTCGGCAAGATCGATCCCGATATCATCTTCCTGCCCGGCAATTTTCATTTCCCGCTGGTGCTCGCCTTCGGCAAGGCCAAGGGTCGCGCGAAGATTGTCGCCAAGGTTTCCAACCCCGCCGTGCCCAGCGGGCTGATCGGCAAACCCATCCGCGCCTTGATCCGCCGCTTTGCCCCCGCTGTCGATGGCATTGCCGCGATGAACAGCGGTCTGGCCCGCGAACTGGCCGAGCTCGCGCCCACGGTGTCCACCGCGACGCTCTACGATCCGATCTATCTCCATCACGACATGACCGCCGATGGGCCGCATGCCGATGACGGACGCATCCATCTCCTCTGGGCCGGACGCTTCGAGAAGCAGAAGGATGCCGCGCTCGCGCTGCGCACCATTGCCTCGCTCAATGCCATCACCCCTGCCCGGCTGACCATGCTGGGCGATGGCAGCCTGCATCAGGCCATGCTCAGGAAGATCCGCCAGATGGGGCTGTCCGACGTGGTCGCCACGCCCGGCTATGTGCCCGTGATCGACCCATGGCTGCGCAAGGCCGACGCTTTCCTCTGCACCTCGCATTTCGAGGGCGGCCCGGCGGTGGCGGTTGAGGCTCTGGCGCATGGCGTGCCGGTGATCTCCACCGATTGCTCGCATTTCCTGCATGACATCATGACCATCCCCGAAGCGGGCACGCTGGTCCCCACCCGCAACCCGCAGGATCTGGCGCAAGCCGTGATCGAGGTGACCCGGCGCGGCCCTCCCCCGCTGGCGGATCTGCAGGGCCTGATCGCCCATCTGGAGCCGGAGGTCTGCGCGCAAGCCTATCTCGACTGGTTCGAGACAGTGCTGGAGCACGACAAAACGCCCGCGTAGTCTAGGGCAGGCATTCGAAGGCGGTTTTTGCTTTACAGGCCGCGCCGCCTTCATCATAGGCTGAGTGCATGATCTTCAAGCTGACCCTCGCGCTACGACTTATCCGCCCTTGGGCGTGAGCGAGCGCGTGCCCTCTGGCCGCGCGCAAGGAGCGCCCAAGGGATTACCGATCAGCCTATCCGATAGCCGCTTGTTGAATGTCGCGCGGCCCCAGTGAAGAGCATCAGAGACTTATCATGCCCATGCTGAAAGACCCTTCGGAGAAATACCGCCCATTCCCGGCCATCAATCTGCCCGACCGCACCTGGCCGTCGAAGACCATCACCGAGGTGCCGATCTGGTGCAGTTCCGACCTGCGCGACGGCAACCAGTCGCTGATCGAACCGATGGACGCGGCGAAGAAGATGCGCTTCTTCAAGACCCTGGTGCAGGTCGGCCTGAAGGAAATCGAAGTGGCCTTCCCGTCGGCTTCCGCAGACCGACTTCGACTTCGTCCGCGAGTTGATCGAAGGCAACCACATCCCGGACGACGTCACCATCCAGGTGCTGACCCAGGCCCGCGAAGACCTGATCACCCGCACCTTCGAATCCCTGCGCGGGGCGGCCATCGTCCACGTCTACAACGCCACCGCCCCGTCGTTCCGCCGGGTGGTCTTCGGCATGGAACGCCCGCAGATCCGTGAGATCGCCGAGAATGGCGCCAAGCTGCTGCGCGACAAGCTGGTGCCGCGCGTACCCGGATACCCAGTGGTCGTTCCAGTACTCGCCGGAAATCTTCAGCTCTACCGAGCTGGAGTTCTCGGTGGAGGTCTGCAACGCGGTGATCGACGTCTGGCAACCGACCCCGGACAACAAGATCATCCTCAACCTGCCGGCCACCGTCGAGTGCGCCACGCCGAACGTCTACGCCGACCAGATCGAGTGGTTCGGCCGCCACGTCGACAAGCGCGACAGCGTGATCATCAGCCTGCACACCCACAACGACCGCGGCACCGGCGTGGCCGCCGCCGAGCTGGGCCTGATGGCCGGCGCCGACCGCGTCGAAGGCTGCCTGTTCGGCAACGGCGAGCGCACCGGCAACGTCGACCTGGTGACCCTGGCCTTGAACCTGTACACCCAGGGCCTCGATCCGCAGCTGGACTTCTCCGACATCGACGCGGTGCGCAAGGTGGTCGAAGACTGCAACCAGTTGCCGGTGCACCCGCGCCATCCATATGTCGGCGACCTGGTCTTCACCGCCTTCTCGGGCTCGCACCAGGACGCCATCAAGAAGGGCTTCGCCGCGCAAGAGAAGCGTAACGACGCGCTCTGGGAAGTGCCCTACCTGCCCATCGACCCGGCCGACCTGGGCCGCAGCTACGAGGCGGTGATCCGCGTCAACACCCAGTCCGGCAAGGGCGGTTTCGCCTGGGTGATCGAGCAGGATCAGGGCCTGAAGCTGCCCAAGCGCATGCAGGCCCATTTCAGCCGCCATGTGCAGGATCTGGCCGACGAACTGGGCCGCGAGCTGGTCGCCGCCGACATCTGGAACGTGTTCGAGGCGACCTACCGCGTCAACGATCCGCAGCATTTCCAGCTGCTGGATTGGGATGAGACCAAGGGCCCCGATGGCGCGCGCATCTTCGCGGGCAAGATCGGTGTCGATGGTCAGGAACAGTCGGTGTCGGGTCGCGGCAATGGTCTGATCTCTTCGGTGGTGGCGACGCTGGCGGACAGCTTCGGCGTCAACCTCTCGGTGAAGGACTATTCCGAGCATGCGCTCTCCGCCGGTTCGGATGCGCGGGCTGCCGCCTATGTCGAATGCACCGGGCCGGAAGGGCAGACCATCTGGGGCGTGGGCGTCGATACGGACGTCGCCACCGCCAGTGTGCGCGCCGTGCTGAGCGCCGCCAACACGCTGGTCCTCTCGGGCAAGTAAGTGACCAAAAGGGGCCGGAGCCTTGCGCTTCCGGCCCCTGTCAGGCGCTGCGCCGGGCTGTGACCAGCCCTTGTTCCGCCACCCATGATACATTCCAGACGCCGCCGTCGTTATCGGTAATCCAGGCCGGCACATGGCCATCGCCATCCACCAGCCTGCCGATCAGCGCTGCCGCGACCTCCGCCTGCGCCTCGCAAGAACCCTCCACCCTCACCTGACGAGGCGTGAAGAAGGAGAGGCCATAGCTGCTGAGCAGGCCACCTTCCGCGTCACGCAGCAAGGCCACCAGCCCCGGCACAGGAAATGGGCCGCCTTCCAGCCAGCCTCCAACAATGCGGGCGAAATGCTCCGGGCTCATCATCACGCCTGAACGCGCCCAGATCACCGCTTTCAGCCCCGACAAGCCCGTCAGCGCCAACGCAACATCCAGATGCGTGCGCAGCACCGGCAGAAGATGCGCGCCACCCTCCAGATGCCGCCCGGCCATCAGCGTCACAGCTTCCAGTTGCGGCTCATCATCGTCCAGCTCCAGCCTCTGCATCACAACCGGCACCGCAGCGGATCGCGCGGGAGCCAGCCCCTGCAGATCGAAACTCAGCCCCCGGCACAACAGTTCGAGATCGCCAAGATCGGCCTCGGCCCGGTGACTGACCGACAGCATCCTGCCCGCAGGAAGCCCCGCCAGCAGCCCGTCGATCTCTTCGGCCGACGGACGGCTTCCTTGCGCGAACAACAGCGCCACACCGCTTCCCACGGGCTCCGGCACCTCTGCCACGATAACGCCCTCTGCCTGATCGTGCGATGTCATGCGCCGCCTCCTGCACCATCCTTCGCATATTGCCGCGGCTTTGCCAAAGCGAAGCCACACCCCTTTCGCGATGCCCCGCGATGGTCTAACCGCCCGGCATGACCGACCAGAACACCTCCTCCGCCCTGATCCCCGGCCGCAGCTCGCTTGGCGGCAAGGCCTGGCACTGGCGCGGCGGCAATATGGACATGATGGAGCACGACCATAGCTGGGACGGCCCGCTGGCCGACGATCTGGTCACCCAGCTTCTGCTGGCGCGCGGCGTCTCGCGTGAGGACCTCAGCCGCCAACGCAGCCCCACCTTGCGTGAGTTCCTGCCCGACCCCTCGCATCTTCAGGATATGGATGTGGCCGCCCGCCGCATCGCTCAGGCCATCGTCAAGCACGAGGCGGTGGCGGTCTATGGCGATTACGACGTCGATGGCGCCACCAGCGCCGCGCTGCTGATCCGCCTGATCCGCCTGTGCGGCCATGATGCCCGCCACTACATCCCCGACCGCCTGCTGGAGGGCTATGGCCCCAGCGGCGAGGCTCTGGTGCGGCTGGGGCAGGAAGGCGCGCAACTGGTCGTCACCGTCGATTGCGGCGCCATGGCGCATGATGCGCTGGCCATGGCGGCGGATTCCGGGGTGGAGGTGATCGTCGTCGATCACCACAAATGCTCGCATGAGCTGCCGCGCACGGTGGCGATGGTGAACCCCAACCGCCTCGATGAAAGCGAGATCGGCGCGGCGCATGGCCATCTGGCGGCGGTCGGCGTGGCCTTCCTGCTGGCCATCGCGGTGCGCCGCGAGCTGGACAAGGCGAAGTACCCCGGCACGCCCAGCAATGGCGCGCTGCTTTCGCTGCTCGATCTGGTGGCGCTGGGCACGGTGGCCGATGTCGCCGCGCTGCATGGGCTCAACCGGGCCTTTGTCGCGCAGGGCCTGAAGGTAATGGCCAAGCGCGAGAACATCGGCATGGCCGCCCTGATCGATGCCAGCAAGCTGGGGCGCGCGCCCACCGCCTCGGATCTGGGCTTTGCGTTGGGGCCGCGCGTCAACGCTGGCGGGCGCGTGGGCGAGGCCACGCTGGGTGTGCGTCTGCTCACCACCCATGATCCGGAGGAAGCGCGCGAGATCGCGGCGCAACTCTCGCGCCTCAACGAAGAACGGCGCGGCATCGAAATGGCCGTGCAGGAAGCCGCCGAGGCCCAGGTCGACAAGCAGCACAACCGCAGCGTGCTGGTTCTGGCGGGCGCAGGCTGGCATCCGGGCGTGATCGGCATCGTGGCCGGGCGCATCAAGGAAAAGAGCGGCAAGCCCACGCTGGTGATTGCTCTGGAGGCCGATGAGGCGGGCCATGGCAAGGGCTCGGGCCGATCGGTGCATGGCGTCGATCTGGGGGCCGCGATCATTGCCGCGCGTGCTCAGGGCCTGCTGGTGGCGGGCGGAGGCCATGCCATGGCAGCAGGGCTGACCATCGCGCCCGACAAGCTGGATGCGCTGGGCGAATGGCTTGACGAACGGCTGGCCAGCGATGTGGCGCGCGCAAGGCTGCATCAGTCGCTGCTGGTCGATCTGGCGGTGGCGCCGCGCGGGCTCAACCCGGCGCTGGTCGAAACGCTTGAGAGCGCCGGGCCCTATGGCATGGGCTGGCCGGGGCCGCGCGTGGCGGTGGGGCCGGTCAAGGTGGTGAAGGCCGATGTGGTGGGTGCCGACCATGTGCGGATGATCGTGCGCGGCAATGACGGCGCCAGCTTCAAGGCCATGGCCTTCCGCGCCGCCGACAGCGACATGGGTCAGGCCCTGCTGCATGGCACGCATGGGCGCAGCCTGTGGCTGGTGGGCCGCGCGAAGATCGACGACTGGGGCAGCCGCCCCGCCGCCGAACTGTATATCGAGGATGCCGCCCTGATCGACTGATCGGGCCGCTCCTGACGCCGGCGGCGGGCGTAGCGTTGCTAATGCCTTGATTTACCCTGTGGAAAACTATCTCGCAAAAACATGCAAAAAAGGGATTGACCGAATCCCGCCTCACCCCTAGATGCGCGGCTCCCGACGACGCAACGCTTCACCGCCGAGCTTCAGAGTGGCCCCTTCGTCTAGCGGTCAGGACGCGGCCCTTTCACGGCTGAAACACGGGTTCGATTCCCGTAGGGGTCACCATCTCTTCCTAACGGAAGATTGGGACATTGATAATGGCTTAGGCCCCTTCGTCTAGCGGTCAGGACGCGGCCCTCTCACGGCTGAAACACGAGTTCGATTCTCGTAGGGGTCACCATTATTTCAAGGACTTGAGAGTCCAAAACTCTCTCCCCTGAAATCGGTGATATGGAAAAGCGGAAGATTGCCCTAAGGCATCTCCGGCCTCATCTCACATTTTTTCTCGGCTTTGGCCGAACCACGATGACGGTCCTGGCGCCCATCTGCGGGCTCCTGCTGAAACGCCCCTTGCAGCGCGAACATCCCGCCCGATGCTCCCGGCCCGCGCCCTACCCCTTTTGGCCAATGCCGCGGCTACTTCCAATGACCGGTTGAGCCCGAAGGCAAACTGCGGAACCCTGCGTTCCGGTCGATCCCCGCTTTCGGGGCCTGACCGGGCGTTCCGCGCGAGGTGCCGCGATGCAATTGACCTTCATCGGTCTTATTCAGCTGGTGATCGGCGCCGTCATCTTCTTTGGCGGATCGCTGCGCCATGCCGTCACCTTCATGATCATCTCCGGCCTGTTCGCGGGCAGCGCCGCCATTGTTCTGCCCGCGCTGGGCGGCTCATCGATCCCGCCGATCCAGTTCGCCTGCCTGATCGTCTATCTGCGCATCCTCGCGCCGCGCGGCGGCTTTCTCGCGCTGCTGCCCGATGCGGTCCGCGCGAACCGCTGGCTGGTGCTCTATACTTTTTATGGCGTGGCCAGCGCTGTCATCGCGCCGCGCCTGTTCGCCAATCAGATCGATGTGACGCCGCTGCGCTTCGATGCGGCCCGCACGCTCTTCGACACCGTGCCGCTGGTGCCCTCCACCCAGAACATCACGACGAGCGTCTATCTGCTGGGCACGCTGGCGGTGGCCGTGGCGGCCTATCTGATGGCGCGCCTGCGCGGCGGGGTCGCCACGCTGATCAGCACCGCCATCCTGGTGAGCTGGCTCCACATCGTGCTGGGGCTGGCGACGGCGCTGGCGGCAGGCACGCCGCTCAACGCGGTGTTCGAACTGATGCGTAACGGCAATTATGCCCAGCTCGACCAGGCGGTCGGGGGCTTCGTGCGGATCAGGGGGTTCTTTCCCGAAAGCTCGTCCTACGCCGATTTCGCCTTCGCCTATTTCACGCTGAATGCCGAGCTGTGGTACCGCTCGATCCGCCCGCGCGCCACGGGCGTCACGGCTCTGGCGCTGGCGATGCTGCTGGTCATCAGCACCTCCTCGACGGCCTATCTGGCGCTGGCGGCCTATATGGGCTTCTTTGCGCTGCGCGTCATCGTGATGCCGCATCTGGCGCAATCGCTGCGGGTGAAGCAGTTGGTGGTGGCCACGCTGGTGGGGCTGCTGCTGATGGCGGTGGCCTTGCTGGCCGTGCCGCAATTTCTCGCCAGCGCCTCCGACATGATCCTGCACATGACGGTGAACAAGTCGGGCTCCGACTCCGCTCAGCAGCGCCTGTTCTGGGCGATGCAGGGGCTCGACGCCTTCAAGACCTCCTACGGGCTGGGCATCGGGCCGGGCAGCTTCCGCTCGTCGAGCCTGGTGACCGCGATGATCGGCTCGACCGGCCTTGTCGGATGCGGCGCCTTTCTGGCCTATGCCTATTCGGTGTTTCAGCCCACCCGCCATTCCAGCTTCGGCGTCAGCCCCGATCTCGCGCTTACCATCGGCGGGGCCTTTGCCACCGCCGCGATGCTGGCGCTGATCCCGGCCTGCCTGATTTCGCCCAGCGCCGATCTGGGCGCCAATGTCGCGCTCTTCGCCGGCGTTGCCGTGGCGCTGCGCCCCGTGGTCCCGTCCCGCAAGGCCGATGATCCGGGGCCTGCCCTTTCGCCCCCTGTGCCTGCCCAAGCGATGAAGGGGTAGCCCATGACCACGATCGCCCCTGCTCCGTGCTTCAGCATCATCATCGCCAATTTCAACTATGTCCGCTTCGTCGCCCGCGCCATCGAAAGCGCGCTCGACCTCGACTGGCCGCATGTCGAGGTCATCGTCGTCGATGACGGATCGAGCGACGGTTCGCGCGCGGTGATCGAAAGCTTCGGCGACCGCGTGCAGGCGATCTTCCAGCCCAATGGCGGGCAGAGATCGGCCAACAACACCGGCTTTGCCGCCTCGCGGGGCGACATCGTGGTGTTTCTCGATGCCGACGACATTCTCGATTCCCATTTCGCCCGCGCCGTCGCGTCTGTGTGGCGACCCGGCGTCAGCAAGGTGCAGGTGCAGATGCAGCGCGTCGATGTCGAGGAGCGCTCGCTGGGCTCGGTGCTGCCCGCCATAGCCGAGGCCCCGCGTCCCGAGGATGTGCGACGCTGGAGCGTCGAGATGACCGAATATCCCACGCCTCCCGGCTCGGGCAACGCCTATGCGCGGGATTTTCTGGCGCGTTTCTTCCCCATCGGGCCGGAGCATGACAGCTTCACCGATTCCACCTGCCTCGCGCTGGCCCCGCTGCTGGGTGACGTGGTGACCGTGCTGCAACCGCTGGTGCTCTACCGGCAGCATGGCGGGAACGACAGCAACCTCTTCGCCTCTCCCGGACGGTTCGGACGCGAGGTGGCGCGGGCCATGTCACGCCAGCGCAGCGCCGAAAGCATCTGCAACGAACTGGGCACGCCACCGCCGGACAAGGCGCGTCTGCGCTCAAGCCGACATCTGCTGCAACTGCGCGTCGCCTCGCTGCGGATGGACCCGCAGGGCCACCCCCTGCCCGAGGACAGCCGCAAGGTCGCGCTGATCGACGCCATTCACTCGGTGGCCCTGCGTGGTTTCGATCCGCTGTCCAAACGGCTTGCCGTGGCCCTCTGGTCCATCGTGACCCTGACGGCGCCACGCCCGCTGGCCGACCGCCTGGTGCGGTGGCGCTTCCGGGCCGCTCATTAGTTCATCGCGCTGATATCGCCGGGATAGGTCTGCCCGGCAGGCGGAAAAGCCCGGTTCTGGTCCAGCAGATAGCGGTCAAGGAAGGCCCGGACGATCTGCGCATGCGCCGCCTGCCGAGCAGCCAGCGCCTGCCGGTCATCATCCATGGGCGCAAAGGGATGCTTCCATGACCAGCCGGGCCAGGCTCCCGACAGATCCTCATGAGAGACGTGACGAGCGTGCAGCCAGACGAAATCCGCCCGGCCAAGATAAGGCCGGTGAATGGCCCGGTCGACGGCGCATGCCTGCGCCAGCGCCCGCTGCCCCGGATCGGATCGGGTGGACCAGCCAGCGGGCGGAAAATCGTCGTCGATGTAGAACAGCAGATAGGGCCTTGCGAGGACCCTGCGCGACGCCTCGCCGAACAGCCAGCCATCGAGATTGATCACCGCCTTGATGCGCGGGTCGGCAATCGCCTGCTCGACGGCTGTGGCCCCGCCGAAGGAAAAGCCCAGAAAGCCGATCCGCGCCGGATCGATCTGCGCCGCAAGATCCGGGGAGGCCAACACAGCGTCGAGGATCGCCCTGCCCTTGTCCGCCGCCTTCTGCACTCTGCGACCGGCAAGGGTGAAGGAGGCGGCATAGGCCCGCGGTGTCGCCTCATCGAAGGCTGCATGGCGCAGGGCAGCGTCGGCGGGGCTCTCTCCGGCGCGGGGCGGGTCACGGGCCAGATCGTCGAAAGCTACCGCCACATAGCCATGGCTGGCCAGATAGGCCAATTGACGCGATCCGGCCTCGCCACGATCCCCCCAGCCCGGTGCATAGAGGATCAGCGGCCGGCGGCCCGTCTTGCCCTCGGGCCGCCAGACCAGAATGCGATAGGGGCCATCGCGCGTGGCGATGACAGAGCGTGTCGCCCGCACCTGCCAGGGCCCCGGCGGCAGATCAGGGGCGCGGGGCAGGCCAGAGGCCAACATCATCCCGCAGGCGATCAGCAGCGCCGCCCCTGTCCCCGGAGAGAGACTGTTCAGGCGCATCTCAAAAACCCAGCTCCGCCAGCCTGTGGCGGATCGCCGGGCCCATCACCGCAGCGCCTTCCGGACGAAAGATCGTGTCATGGTTTCCGGGCACCTCGACCAGATCGAAGCGCCCTTCGACATGACCGGCCCATCCGAAATCATGAGGGAACAGCCGCCCCGGCTGCATCTCCCTGTTGCGGAAGAACAGCACGTCGCCCGGATAGGGTTCCAGATCGAAGGCCGCCTGGCTGGGCAACAGCACCTCTTCGGGGAACCAGCGGTTGTTGTCCTGCATCGGATCATGCTCCGCCCCCAGCGAGGTGACGCCCAGCCGCCGCAACAGGGCGCTGATGCGCAGGCGCCGCGCCAGCCGGTAATTGTCGATCCATTGCGCCATCGTCAGCTCGCCCGAGGCCACGCGGGCCCGCAGATCCATAAAGGTGCGCCCCCGCACCTGCCATGCCCGGATATGGTGATCCACAAAGGACAGTCTCTCGCGAAAGCCGGGGCGGTAGGTGTCGACCAGCACCACCAGCGGCACCTCCTCGCCTTCCGAGCGCAGGATGCGCGCCGCCTCCAGCCCGATCGCCCCGCAGATGCACAGGCCGAAGAGCACATAGGGCCCATGGGGCCGCGCCAGCCTGATCATCTCGACAGCATCGCGCGCATGGTCGGCAAAGTGGCGGCGCGGCAGAGCCATGCGCGTCGGCGAAGGGCAGAACTGGATATCGTAGAAGGGATGCCCCTCGATGGCGCGGGCCACCGGATAGAGCATCGAGGCATTGTTGATCGCCATGATCGGCAGCCTGTCGCCCTGCGGCCGGAGCGCAATGATGCGCTGGCGCAAGGCCTCCAGCCGGGGATTGACGGGAGCCTCGGGCACCTTCTGCACTGTCTTTTCGGGCGCGGGGCTGGCCGGGCGCCGTTCATGGGCCTCCAGTGTGGCCAGCTCGGTCAGCGCGGCTTGCGGGCGGGCCACCGCCCCCTCCATCACCTTGCGCCAGACGGCAAGCAGCGCGTCGATGGTGCCGCTGTCGTAAAGCGCGCTGGCCCCCTCGCAGGACAGCCGCCAGCCCTCCTCACGCCCGACCATGAACAGGCTGAGATCCCACAGCGCGCCCGCGGAGTGGCTGGGCGCAGAGGCGACGCGGAAAGCGCCGAACTGGCGATCGGCGTCCCGGCCTGTCGAGATATGCGTGTGCTGCACCACCAGATTGACGTTGTAGAGCGGCCTGTTCATGCCCGCCTCTTGCGCCATTCGCACCACCTCGGCGAAGGGGAGCAACTGGTTCTGCGTTGCCTCAAGCGCCACACCGCGCACACGGTCGGCAAAGGTGAGGAAGCTGTCGTTGGGCGCCACCGGCAGGCGCAGCACCACCGTGTTGAGCAGCGGGCCGACGATATGCTCGGCATCGGGGTCCTCGCGACTGGCGGTCTGCGTGCCCAGCACCACCTCCCCGGCCCCGGAGACCAGATGCAGCGCCGCCGCCGCCGCCGCCGTGGTCAGCGAAAAGAGCGTATGACGGTTGGCATGGGCCAGATGCTCAAAGGCGGCGGTGAGCGCATGAGGCAGCAGGATCGAGCGGATCTGCCCCTCACAATCACCGCGCGGCCCGGCGCGGTCGGGGGTGATCCCGAAATGCGGCAGGTCCGCCAATTGGCCGCGCCAGTAATCGCGCTGGGCATCCAGCGCTCCACTGGCCAGCACATCGCCTTGCCACAGTGCATAGTCGCCGAACTGCATCTCGATGGGCGGCAGATCAGCCGGAGCGCCCCCGTCTGCCGCCGCCGCCAGTCTGCCGAATTCCTGATCCAGCACATCGACCGACCAACCGTCGATCACCAGTTGATGGAAGGTGAAATGGACATAGGCGAGATCCGCCGCCAGCCTCACCAACAGGACCCGAAACAGGGGCGCCACGCCATCCGCGACGGCAAAGGGCTTGCGCGCCTCGCCCGCTCCCAGCCGTTCCAGCTCGGCCTCACGGCCCGGCGAAGCAAGATGCCGCAAGTCCACCATGTCCGGCTTGAAGGGCTGCTCGCGCAGCACCTCCTGCTCCAGACGGCCATCAGCCCCCATGCGGAAACGGGTCCGCAAGATCTCGTGGCGGTCGACCAGCTCCTGCAAGGCTTTCGTCACCGCGCCGTCGGAGATGCTCCCTTCAAGGCGGCGGCGGAAGCTTGCGTTGAGCGCGTCGCGCGTCAGCGGGCTGGCCATATCCTGCCAGATATGATGCTGGTTGGCGGTGGCGGGGAACCGCGCGAGAACCTCGGGGGCCGGCGCCGCGCCGTTAAGAGCCAGATCGATGGCGTTCATCAGCGGATCTCCCTGACGGTGTTGCGGCGATAGGCCGAGAGCGGGACGATGGCTGCGGTGGGACGCGGGGCCGCCTCGCCGCTGGCCAGCATCGCGGCCACCTCGCCCAGGGTCGGATTGGCCAGCAGGCTGCGGCTTTCCAGCGGCAGGCCGATATCCGTCATGCGCGCCACGATGCGGAAGATTTGCAGCGACTCGGCACCCAGATCGAACAGGGCGTCCCCGGTCGCCACCGAGTCGAGGCCCAACACATCGGCCCAGATGGCCCCGATCTTCGCCTCGATCTCCAGCAGTTCCACCGCGCGATGCTGGACGGGACGGGGCGCGGCTTCCGTGGCACTGACAGGGTTCTTCTCCACCAGCGTCGCCAACAAGGCGCGGTCGACCTTGCCATTGGTGGTCATCGGCAGTTGCTCGATCTGGCGGATGGTGCGCGGATGCATCGCCTTGGGCAACAGGCGGGCAGCCTGCGCGCTCGCCTGCTCGATCAGCCCGGAGGGCGAAGCGAGGCCCGCCTCAGGCACCACAAAGGCGTGGAGCTGGCGCGAACCGAGGTTGTTCTCCACCACCGTCACGGCTGCGTCGGCAACACCAGGGATATCGCGCAGCACGCTTTCGATCTCGCCGGGCTCGATACGGTGGCCGTTGATCTTGACCTGCCCATCGGCGCGGCCGAGAAATTCCAGCACGCCATCGCCGCGCCAACGCGCCAGATCACCGGTGCGGTAAAGCCTTTCGCCCGCCACGAGGGGATGGGGCACGAAACGCTGCGCCGTCAGCTCGTTCTGCCCCAGATAGCCCAGCGCCAGACCTTCGCCGCCCACCAGCAATTCGCCCACCGCCCCGCGCGGGCTCAGACGCAGATCGGCATCCATGATATGGACGCTGCTGTGCGCGATGGCGGTGCCGATCGGCACGGCCCCTGCCCCCCAGCCCTCGGGCGGCAGAGGATAGCAGGCCGAAAATGTGGTGTTTTCCGTGGGGCCATAGCCATTGACGATCCGCGCATGGGGCAAGGCCTCCTGAGCCTTGCGCAGATGGGTGGGAGACAGCACATCGCCGCCCGCCAGGATCTGCCGCAAGGGCATCAGCACCTGCACGCCTTCATCCACCAGCGCATGGAACAGCGCCGCCGTGAACCAGGCCGTGGTGACGCGATGCTGGGCAATCGCCTGCCCGATCCGCGCGAGCGAGGGCTTGGCCTCCGGCACCACCGCGAGCATGCCGCCGTGGAGCAGCGCCCCCCAGATCTCCAGCGTGCTGGCATCGAAGGCCAGCGGGGCGAGATGGAGGAACACCTGATCCGGACCGAAAGCGATAAATTGCTGATCGCTGACCAGCCGCACCACCGCGCGATGCGGAACGACCACCCCCTTGGGCAGGCCGGTCGATCCGGAGGTGTACATGACGTAAGCGGGATCATCGGCCGCGACCGACACCTCGGGCGCGGTTGCGGGCTGATTGGCCGCCAGGGCCCACAGGGCCTCGAAGGACAGCGCAGCGACCTCGTTCCCAAGCTCTCGTGCGGATTCCTCGCCTCCGGGGCCGATCAGCACCAGCTTTGCCTTTGCATCGCTCAGAATGTGAACCAGGCGCGCCGTCGGGAAGGCCGGATCGAGCGGAACATAAGCCGCCCCCGCCTTCAGCACGCCCAGGATCGCCACGATGGTGTCGGGCGAACGGTCGGCCAGCAGGGCAACGTTATCTCCCCTGCCGATCCCACGCGCCGCCAGCGCCTGCCCCAGCCGGTTGGCGCGGGCATCGAGTTCGGCATAGCTCAGGGCATCGCGCTCACAGACCATCGCCTGACGCGCGCCATGCCTGGCCGCCGCCTCGGCAAAGTACTTTGGCAGGGTGGCATCATCGGGCAGGCGCGGCATGGTCTCGCCCTGTGCCTGCAGCCAGCGGCGTTCATCCTCGCCCAGCAGATCCAGCGCGCCGATCGATGTGTCCGGATCGGCGACCAGCGCGCGCAGCACCTGACGCAGATTTTCCACCCAGCGCGCAACGGTCGCCTCATCGAAAAGATCGGTGGCGTAATCGACATCGATCCGCAGGCCCTGGCTCGATTCCACCATGTTGAAGAACAGGTCGAAATTGGCCGCGGCCTTGGGATTGGGCAGCAGGGACGCCTTGGTGCCCGCGAAATCGATATCCTCGCCCAGCCGCTCCAGATTGAACTGCACGTCGCAGAGCGGCGTGCGATTGGGGTCGCGCGGCAGACCCAGCGCGCGGACCAGCGCGCCATAGGTATAGTCCTGATGATCGAAGGCCTCCATCAGGATGGCGCTGACCGAGGCCAGATGCTCACCCAGCGGGGCCGCCATGGAGAAGGGCGAGCGCAGCGGCAAAAAGTTGACGCAATGCCCCGCCAGCACCTTGCCCTCGACCAGCGTCTGGCCGGCCACCGGGCAGCCGATCACCACATCCTCGCGCTCCGCCAGACGGCCCAGCGTGACCTGCAGCGCGCCCAGCAGCGTGGCGAAAAGCGTGCAGCCCAGCCTGGCCCCGGCCTTGCGCGCATCGCGCATCAGCCCAGCATCGATCGCGGCGGTCATGGTCGCGCCGTTGAAGCTCTTGATCGCCGGGCGGGGCCGGTCCCCGCGCAGGTCGAGCGGCGGGGGAAGCGTGGCATAGGCCTCCTTCCACCAGCTCTCATTGGCAGCGGTGGCCCGCGTCTTGCCCAGAGCGTAATCGCCAAAGGACTGCACCGGATCGAGCACCGCAGCCATGCCCGTCACGCGGGCGCGGTAGAAGGCCGCCACCTCCTGCGCGAAGAGATTGGCCGTCCAGCCATCAAAGACGATATGATGCGCCGTGACGATCAGCGCCGAACCGCCATCCGCCTTCAGGAACAGGCAGGCCCGGATCAACGGTCCTGCTGCCAGATCGAAGGGGGTTGCGGCTTCCTCGGCCTTGCAGGCGGCGATCATCTCCTCATCGGCGCCCTCGATCACCGGCAGGGGGATGGTCAGGGTCGGCGCGATGAGCAGCGTCGTCCGCCCTGCCGGCACCGTGGCGCGCATGGCATCATGCCGCGCGACGAAATCATCGATGGCGCCTTTCAGCACATCCGGATCGACCGCCCCATCAAAGGCCAGCGTGATCGATTCATTGTAAGCGCAGGAGGCCTGCTCCCCCATTTGCGCCGAGAGCAGGATTTCCAATTGCGGTTCGGTCAGCGGCACCTCGCGCGGTTCACGCGAAACGGGCGGCGGCGGCGTATACCCTTCCGGCACCAGAATGCCCGCGGCCTGAAGCAGATCGATGGTTTGCCGCGTCGCCTCGAAAATCTGCTCGATATCCTCGTCGCTATGCGCGGTGGTCAGGAAGCAGGGATAGCCGTCCAGCACATGCACGCCCAGCAGCCGCATGTTGTAATGGAACAGCGCCCCCAGCTTGTCGGCGCCAGACAGATTGAGCATGAACCAGCTCGAATAGGTCTCGACACGCGAGGGCACGCCCTTGCTGGCGAACAGTGCGTTCATACGGGCGACCAGAGCGGCAGTTCGCGCCGTCAGCCGCTCCTGCAACTGCGGCCCCTCCGCCTCCAGATGGTCGAGCACCGCGCGGCAGGCGGCCATCACCAGCGGGTGGCGCACGAAGGTCCCGGCAAAGAAGGTGGGCGCCACTTCGGGCGCGCTGTCATCGCCGAAATTCCAGCCGCCGCCGTCGAGCGCATCCATAAACCGCGACGCGCCCGCCAGAATGCCCACCGGCATGCCGCCGCCCACCACCTTGCCATAGGTGGCCATATCGGCGCTGATGCCCAGCACCGCCTGCATCCCGCCCGGATGGGTGCGGAAGCCCGTCACCACCTCGTCGAAGACCAGCGCCGAGCCGGTGTCGGCGGTCAGCGCGCGCAGATCGCGCAGGAAGTCGAAGGGCAGCAGTTCGGGATGGCGGCTCTGCACCGGCTCGACGATCACCGCCGCCACATCATCGGCATGAGCGCGGATCCAGTCCAGCGCCTCGGGCGTGCCATAGGGCAGCACCACCATATTGCTGAGCGACTCTTGCGGAATGCCCGGCGCGATGGGGAAGGCACGCCCCGGCTTGCTGCCTGCCTTCACCAGCACCTCGTCGAACTGGCCGTGATAGTCATTGTTGAAGACCACCACCGTCTCGCGCCCGGTGACGCAGCGGGCCAGACGCATCGCCGCCATCACCGCCTCGGAACCGGTGTTGCAGAAGGTCACGCGCTCCATGGCGACCATGCGCGCGAATTGCGCCGCCACCACGCCCGCCAGCGGGGTCTGCGGACCGATGGCGAAACCTTCCTCCAACTGGCGCGCGACGGCGGCCTGAACGAAATCGGGCGCATGGCCAAAGGCCGTCTGCCCATAGCCGTTCACCAGATCGACATAGGCATTGCCATCGAGATCCCAGATCTTCGAACCCTTGGACCGCTCGGCCACCACGGGGAAGACCATATCCTTCCACACCGCGCGGAAGCCAGAGACCGAGCGCGGATCGGCGAAATAGGGGCGGTGCTTGGCCGCCTGCGCCATGGAACCGGGCATTCGGGCATGGGTCCGCGCGGTCATCTGCGCGATCAGGGCCAGTTGGCTGTCGGTCACTGGCGCAGCGGGGGCCTTGCTGTTGAAGGGACGGAAGCGGCTGGGCGTGTCACTGGCCGGTTCCGGCGAGCAAGCCGCTGTCCGGGGCGCCGGGGCCGCAACGGGCGGCGGTGCAAGCGCCGCAGCGACAGGCGCGCCCTGCCCTTGCATCAGCGCCAGTTGCTGGGCGATCACGGCCTGCATCGCGGCCAGTTGCGCCTGGAACGTCGCGGCCATGCCTGCCGCGCCATCGCCTGTCGCTGCGGGCAGAGCCATGGCGGGCATGGCCATGGCAGGCGGCGCCTCGGCAGCGACCGGGGCCACGGGCTCGGCCTGCACCGGATCGGGCGGGCAGTTCTCATCCAGATACTGCGCCAGCGCGCAGAGCGTCGTGATATCGGACAGCAACTGGCGGAAGACCAGACTGACGCCGAACTCCCTTTGCACCTTTGCCGCCACCTGCCCGAGGAACAGCGAGTCAAAACCCAGTTCCAGAAAGGGCGTGCCACGGTCCTCTTCGCCGATCACTTCGCCGGAAAGCTCTTCGAACAGGGCGGTCAGGGCGGCGGTCAGGCGGGCAAGGCGGCCGGGAGCGGCCGCAGCAGGGGCAATGCTGGTCATCGCTTGCTCACTTTCAAGGGATTGAGGCTGGGGCGTGCTGGTCTGGGCGGCGGGCGCCTCGATCCAGTGCAACTGCCGCCGGAAGGGATAGGAGGGCAGCGCCACCCGGCGCGCCTGATTGCCATAGAGAGCAGGCAGATCGACCGGCGCGCCCAATGTCCAGAGCCGCGCCAGTGCCTCGTGAAAGCTCTGCACATCCCGGTCCGCCGCGACGGCATCGGGCAGCGAAGTGATGGCGGCGCGATAGTCATCGCGCGCCAGCCCCTGCGTGGCGAAGGTGGTCAGGGCGCGCCCCGGTCCCACTTCGAGCAGGATCGGCGGCGTATCGCCCGCCACCTTCCGCAAGGCTTCGGCGAAACGCACCGGCTGGCGGCAATGCCGCGCCCAATAGGCTGCATCGGACGCCTGTGTAACCCACTCGCCCGTCACGCTGGAGACATAGGGGATGGTCGGACCGGCAAAGCTCATCCCTTCGGCGAAGGTCTAAGCCCCTCGACCACCGGGTCCATCATACGCGAATGGAAGGCATGCGAGGTATGCAGGCGGCGCGAGTCGATCCCGGCCTCCTGCAGTCTTGCTTCCAGCGCCGCGATGGCCTCGAAAGGCCCCGCCGCCACGCAAAGTTCCGGGGCGTTGGCGGCGGCAAGGTCAAGATCGCCGCCCAGCAGCGGCAGCAGCCGCGCCTCGGTGGTGCGGACGGCCAGCATCGCGCCTTCCGGCGCATTCTGCATCAGCGCCGCGCGCCTAGCGATCAGGGCAAGGCCATCCTCGAAACGCATCACCCCGGCCAGACAGGCGGCGACCAGCTCGCCCACGCTATGGCCGATCATCGCGTCAGGCCTGATGCCCTTGGCCATAAAGAGCTGCGCCAGAGCATATTGCACCAGAAACAGCGCGGGCTGCGCATAGATCGTCGAGCGGATGGGATGCGGCGCATCATCGTCGCCGCTGGCCGTGGCATAGAGCAGATCGCGGATATCGAGCCCCAGTGACGGTTTCAGCGCCTCCGCGCCCCGGTCGATCCAGAGGCGGAAGACGGGCTCGCTGTCATAGAGGCCTTGCGCCATCTGCGGATATTGCGAGCCCTGCCCCGGAAACATGAAGATGACCGGGGCGACATCCTTCGCCTGCCCCTTCAGACCCTTGCTGGCAAAGGCAGCCAGGCGCTCGGCGGCTTCCTGCGTCGATGCGGCAACGACAGCACCGCGCGCCGCGCGCAGGCTGCGCCCCTGATCGAGCGTGAAGGCAACATCGGCCAGCGGCAAGGCGGGATTGGCCCGCAGATGATCGGCCAGCTCGCCCGCCATGGCTTCCAGCGCCTCGCAATTGGCAGCCGAGAGGGGCAGAATCTGTGTCCCGTCTTTCGCCTCGCGGTGAGGCACAGGCGGCGCTTCCTCCAGCACGACATGGACATTGGTGCCCCCCACGCCAAAGGAGCTGACACCGGCGCGGCGCGGTTCGGGCCCCGGCGCCCAGGGGGTCAGTTCGCGCTCGATGCGGAAAGGGCTGCCCTCCAGCGCGATATGCGGGTTGGGCGCGGTGAAACCGGCCAGCGGCGGAAGCTCGGCATGGCGCAGGGCCAGTGCTGCGCGGATCAGCCCCGTCACCCCGGCGGCGGCATCGAGATGACCATTGTTGGCCTTGGCCGAGCCCAGCGCGCAGCCTCCCGGCGTTACGGTCTCGCCAAAGGCGCGCATCAGCCCGTCGAACTCGATGGGGTCGCCCAGCGGGGTGGCCGTGCCATGCAATTCGACATAACCGATGCTTTCGGGCGCGACATCGGCCTGCGCCAGAGCGGCGGCGATCGCCTTGGCCTGACCCTCGGCGCTGGGAGCGGTAAAGCCGATCTTGCTGGCGCCATCATTGTTGACGCCGGTGCCCCGGATCAGCGCGTGGATCTCATCGCGGTCGGCCAGAGCATCCTCCAGCCGCTTGAGCACCACCACCCCCGCGCCCGAGCCGAAGACCGTGCCGCAAGCCTGTGCATCGAAGGGGCGGCAGGTGCCATCGCGCGATCCCATGCCGCCGTCCTGCCAAAGATAGCCGCGCTTCTGCGGAAAGGTGATCGACACGCCCCCCGCCAGCGCCGCGTCGCACTGATAGGTCAGCAGGCTCTGACAAGCCTGCGCCACGGCCAGCAGCGAGGTCGAGCAGGCGCTCTGCACCGTCATCGCGGGGCCTCGCAGATCGAGCTTATAGGCCACGCGGCTGGCCAGCACCTCGGGCAGCGATCCCACCAGCGTGGGCATGTCGCCCAATTGATAGGTGCTGGCAAAGCGGTCCACCGCCGCGCGGTTGCCCAGCACATGGCGCATCAGATAGGTCGGCATGCTGGCCCCGGCAAAGACGCCGATCAGGCCGGGATAGCGCTTGGGATCGATGCCCGCCTGATCCAGCGCCTCCTGCACGATTTCGAGGAAGATGCGGTGCTGCGGATCGGTCAGCGCCGCCTCACGCGGGTGCATGCCGAAGAAGCTCGCATCGAACAGGCCGACATCCTCGAGCAGGGCGCGCGCGCGCACGAAGGCAGGATCGTTGCGCGTGGCAGGATCGAAGGAATCCTCCAGCTCCCCTTCCGAAAAGCGCGAGATCGAGACGATGCCCTGCCGCTGGTTCTCCCAGAAGGCGGCAATCGAGCGGGCGCCCGGAAAGCGCCCGCTCATGCCCACGATGGCGATCGCATCGCTGGCGCCCCCCCCCCGGTTGCCCCCGACAGATCCTCGTTCATGTGATACATGCCTCTCCCCCCCCCCTTGTTTTTTCTCCTAGGAAGCTCTTGTGCGACGCATCGCCGCGGCGCGCTGGCGCCGGGCCCGCTCACGCGCGGCATCCGTCAGGCTTTGCGATGCTGCATCCGGTGCCCCTCCCAGATGCTCGGTGATCGCGCGGACCGTGGGCCGCGCGAAAAGCTCGGTGATGGCGATTTTCGCGCCCAGCAGATGCTCGAGTTCGGCATGAACCCGCATCCACTGCAGAGATGTCCCGCCCAGATCGAAAAAGGCCTCATCCAGACCGAGCTGCCCGGTGCCCAGAACCTGCTGCCAGATCGCCAGAATGCGCCCTTGCAGATCATCGCCGCGAGCGACTGGCTGCGTGTTGGCGGCGCAAAGCTGAAGCAGCGCGGCGCGATCAACCTTGCCATTGGGCGTCAGCGGGAAAGCCGCCACAGCCACGATCCGCGCGGGGCACATATGCGCGGGCAATTGCTCGCGCAGCCTGACCATGGCGGCGTGAGCGATCGCCTCCCCCTGCCCGCAGCCCACCGCGACAAAGGCCAGAATGCGCTTGGCATCCACGATCACACAGGCATCCGCCACCCCGTCGCCAAGGCGCAGCGCTGCCTCGATCTCGCCGGGTTCGACCCTTTTGCCGTCGATCTTGACCTGACGGTCGATCCGGCCAAGGAAGTCGATCTGGCCATCGGGCAAGGCGCGGACCAGATCCCCGGTCAGATAGAGCCGCTGCCCGATGGGTGCGGGCGCCTCGACGAAACGCTCCGCCGTCAGCGCCTCCTGCCCCAGATAGCCCAGCGCCAGCCCTGCCCCTGCCGCCGCCAACTGGCCTTGCTCTCCGGATGCGACAGGGCGCAGCGCCTCATCGACGATAAAGACCTGCGTGCCCGCGATGGCCCGCCCGACGGGCACGCGCCCGCCCGCCCAGGCGGCGCGGTCGATGGTGGCGCAGCAGGTGAAGGTGGTGTTCTCGGTCGGGCCATAGCCATTGATCAGACGGCAGCCTGGCACGGCAGCGAGAAAACGTCCCACATGGTCGGGCGAGAGCACATCGCCACCCGCAAGCAGTTGCCCGAGCCCGGCCAACGCCTCGATCCGGCGATCGACCATCAGATGGAACAGCCCCGCCGTCAGCCATGCCGTAGTGACCTGCTGGCCTGCCAGCACATCGGCAATGGTATCGAGCACAGCCTGCGCCTGCGGCACGATCGCCAGACGGGCGCCATGCAGCAGAGCCCCCCAGATCTCGAAGGTGCTGGCATCGAAGGCCAGCGGCGCGAGATGGAGGATCACCTCCTGCGGGCCCAGACGGCAATAGTCCTGCCCGATCACCAGCCGCGAGATGCCCCTATGCGGCACCACCACGCCCTTGGGCCTGCCGGTGGAGCCGGAGGTATACATCACATAGGCCGGGTCTTCGGGATCGCAGCCGGTCCGGTCCGGAGCAGGGCCTGCCGCCTCCCCCTCCTCATCGAGCAGCCAGACGGGCGCCGCTGCCCCCATCCCGGCCAGCCGCGCCTGCATGGCGGGCTCGAGAAGCAGGATGGCGGGCGCGGCATCAGCCAGCATGAAGGCCAGTTGCGCATCGGGATAGGCCGGGTCCAGCGGCACATAGGCCGCCCCCGTCCGGACAATGGCCACAATCGCCACCAGCGCCGCAAGGGACCTCCCCGCACAGAGCGCGACGAATGCGCCACGTCCGATCCCGGCCCCGGCGAGCCGCCGCGCCAGAGCGCCGGAACGACGCTCCAGCTCGTGATAGGTCAGGGGAGGAAGGCCGGGCTCGACCGCGGCAATGCGGTCTGCATGGCGGCGGGCCGCGCTCTCGAACAGATCGGCCAGATGGCGATGCTCAACCGCAGGACACCCGCCGCTCTCCGGCCCGGATGCGGGCCCGGCGGGGAGCCTGTCGAAGAGAGTGTCGCTCAACATCCCATGGCCTTGTCGATGTCCTTCAAGCACGGCCCGCAGCCTCCCCCCGAAGCACTGGTGAAGGCACCGCGACCCGCGAACCCTGCGAACAAAGGTCCACATCGCGCCGCCTGCGAGCCATTCCCGCCGTCAACACTCTATGCCTGCGACCGCGCGGCGACAGGTACTATTAGGGGGGAGAGGCAGGGAGTTATCGCAATACCCCTATCGGGGCAGCAGCTAAGTCGGATGCTCCCTTGCAGCAAAGGCGCAAGGCACGGACTTTATGCATAATCAGCAGCCACGCTGGCAGTTGGTCGGACACGGCTTCGGATGGATGATGTCAGGCAAGATATCGCAATGGACAAGGTGATGCTTACCAATATGTATCCCCATCTCCATGCGCAGGACTGGTCCGGTCATGCGATATCCTGGGCGCTGGATCGCGAGGATTCAGGCGAGGCCAAGCCGGTCAGGCTGAACCTGCTGCCCGATCCCGCGAACCCCGGCACGCAGGAACCGCTGAAGGAAGACCTCTGGCTGTGGCTGGGCGCGGAGGCCGGCGCATCGATGGCAACGCAAGAGCTGGCAGATTGCCTTTCCGGCGCGGAACTCGACCGCGCGGCCCGCTTCCGCTTTGAGCAGGACAGATGGAGCTACATGGCGGCCCATGCCGGGCTGCGCCTGCTGCTGGGCCGCCTGCTGGACGAAACACCGCGCGACATCCGCTTCCATACAATGCCCGGCGGAAAGCCCGCATTGTGCCCATCGCGCTACACCGCAAGCCGTGCCGCGGCACTGCGGTTCAGCATCAGCCACAGCCGTGGGCTCGTCGCGGTCGCGCTCTCCGGCAGCCCGGTGGGGGTCGATGTCGAAAGGGTCCGCCCGCTGTCCGACATGGAACGTCTGATCGCCCGCTTCATGGCCCCCGAAGCGCTGAGCGCCTTCAGGGCCACGCAAGACCCGCAAGACAGGATGGCACTGTTCTACCGCAACTGGACCTTGGGCGAAGCGCTGGTGAAGGCCAGAGGCGAAGGGATCGATCAGGGATTTGGCAGCTTTGCCTTCACGCAGACCGGTGCCCCCCGGCTGACCGGCCTCCCGCCCGGCTGGGGCGCGGTGGAGCGCTGGCATCTCGGCCATCGCGAGGCCGGGATGGAAAAGCGGGCGGCTGCCGCCTGAACCATGCCATGACAGATCAGCCCCGCAATCCCGGCCTGTATGAAAAGGTGACCAAAGGCAGCCTGTTCCTACTGGTCAACCGGCTGGCCATCAAATCGATGGATGTCGTCATCCTGATGGTGCTGACGAGATTGCTGATGCCCGCCGATTTCGGACGGGTGGCCATTGCGCTCTCGACCATCCAGATCGTCGAGACCGTGCTGGAGATCCCCACCGGCATCGCCCTGCTGGAGATCAACCCCGTCACGCGCCCGCATCTCGATACGGCCTTCACCATCGCCCTGCTGCGGGGGCTGGCGATCATGGCACTGATGGTGGTGGGCGCGGTGCCGCTGGCCCGCTTCTATCAGGACGATCATCTGGTCGCGCTGATCTGCGCCCTGTCGGTGGTGCCCTTGCTGCGCAGCGCGCGCTGCCCGAAGATGTTCCTTTATTTCAAAAGCCTGCGGTTCGGCCCCGAAGCCTGTGCCGACCTTGTGGGCAAGATCGCCGCGCTGCTGCTGGCGGTGAGCATCGGCATGCTGACCCACAGTTACTGGGCGATTGCCGTGGGGACGATTGCCGCGCCCTTGTTCTCCACCCTCTCCTCCTATGTCATCTGCCCCTACCGGCCCGTGTTGACGCTGCACCATCGCCATCTGTTCTATCGCTATATGGGCTGGGGACTGGCGGGGCAGGTCTGCAGCGCGCTCAACTGGCAGACCGACCGTTTCGTGCTGGGCAAGATGGTCACGCATGAAGCGCTGGGCCTCTTCACCACGGCGCGCGACTTTGCCGGAACCGCCTTCAAGATCTTCATGGAAACGCTGATGCGCCCCGTGCTGGCCGGGCTGTCGGCGACCAATGGCGATAATGGCCGCATGATTCTGGCCTATGGCAAGGTGATCTCCGCGATGATCGCGATCGGCCTGCCGGTCGGGCTGGGGCAGGCGTTGCTGGCGCCCGAGATCGTGGCGGTGCTGCTGGGGCCGAAATGGGCCGCCGCGGCGCCGATCTTCGCGCTGGTGTCGCTGGCGCTGATCCCGGCGGTGTTTTCCAGCGTCACGACCAACCTGTTCTATGCGATGGGGCGGCCCGATCTGGTGTTCCAGCGCAATTTCCTCGATTTTCTCTTCCGCTTTCCCGCCACCATTCTCGGCATCTTTTTCATGGGCCTGCAGGGCGCGGTTGTTGCGCTGATGGCTTCGGAGGTGCTGCTGGCCGGCATCTGCCTGCTCTCGGTCAGGCGGCTGCTGGGCCTATCCCTGCCCTGGCTGATCGGCCGGATCTGGCGGAGCGTTCTGGGCGGCGTGGCGATGGCTTTGGTGCTGACCCTGCTCAGGCCGCTGATGCCCCATGCGGCTGGGGTGCTGCCCGCGCTGCTCTCCATGCTGGCGCTGGTGCCGCTGGGCGCCGCCACCTATGCCGGGGTGCATCTGATTGTCTGGTCGCTGAAGGGACAGCACGATGACATCGAGGGGCAGGCCATTGGCTTCCTGCTGCGACGCATCGGCCAAAGACGGGCGGCCGCTTCAGCCTAGCCGCTTCAGCCTAGTCGGGCTTGCGCTGATAGACGTGGATATAATCGACCCACAGGTAGGAGGGGTTGGGCGTGTCCGTGATCGGCCAGCCCGAGCCCAGCGCGAGATCGACCAGCGGATAGAAGCAACTGCTGTAGCTGGGCGGCGCGGGCACCCGCCAGCTCTCCTGACGATCGAGATAGAAGCGCACCTCGCCCGGCGTCACCTCCACGCCATAGGTGTGGAACTGCGCCGAAAGGCTGCCCGGCGGCACGGCGACGATGGTCTGCTCGCCCTGATCGCTCTGATCCGGATGCACCTTCCAGACATGCCATGTCGAGATGATCTGGCTGTCATTGTGCCCGTAATACTCCATCACATCGATCTCGGCCTTGCCCTGCGATGTGTCGCGCCCCATCAGCCAGAAGGCGGGCCAGACGCCCGGTCCGGGCGGCAGCTTCATCCGCGCCTCGAAATAGCCGTATTGCTGGCAAAAGCCCCGCCCCTTGTCATCCACCGCCGAAAGCAGACCACCGCGCCATCGGCCCGCGCCATCCTTGCGCGCCTCGATCCGCAACACGCCTTTCCTGACCGTGAAGGGAAAGCCCGGCTCGGGATCGGTAAAGGCGGCATCGCCAAAATCGCCCGCCCATGGCGTATGCGCGATCCAGCGGCTGTGGCCATCGCCCCATGGGCTGACGCTCAGATCGTTGAAATCCTCCGCGAAGGTCAGGCGATAATGCGAGAGGTCGATGGGGCCTGTCGCCGGGGCAGGATGCACCAGGTTCCCCGACAGCAGGAAAGGCGCCATCGCCAGCAGGGCGACCCGTTGTTTCAGCTTTGCGCGTCTCACTGTGGCAAAGCTCCTTGCTGTACCGGCATCCTCATCGCGCGCCGCTTCTTCAGAGCGCGTGCCTCATGATAGACGGCGATGGTTTCGCGCGCCATCCGTTCGGCGCTGCCATCGGTCTGGCGGGAGCTGGCCGTGGACCATCGGCCGCGCTCGCCGATCGTGGCCTGCAAGGTTTCAGCCAGCGCATGGACCTCCACCATGGAGCCCATGGGATGGATGAACGCCTTGTGCCCGCTCGCCGATATGCTGTTCTCGAGCACCTCGGTCTCCGCGCCCAGAATATAGAGATGGGCCGGCATTCCCGTGTTGCGCAGCGCGGCAAAAGCCTCGATCAGCGTGTCGATCCCCCTGTCCGCACCCAGCCCGGCCAAGGCGACAATGGCGGGATGTTCCTGCGGGGCAGCCTCCTGCGCGGCGACCTCCGTGCCGCTGTGCACCACGCGCAGCTTATGGCTGGCAAAGCCTTTCTCCCGCATCTCGCGCTGCAGCGCATCGCTGACCGCAATGACCCGATCCCCCAGCCCCATCAGACGGCTGCGGCTGCCGGGTGCATTGTGCAGCGTCGTGACCAGCCGGTAGCCGCCCAGAGGGCGCAGCAGCCAGGCCAGACACGCCCCGGCCACCATATGGGCATGAACGATGTCGGGGCGGGTGCGACGCAGCACAAAGGCCAGTTCGCGCAGCAAAGGCATGGTCTGCCAGGCGCCGGCATCGGGCACTTCGATGAAGGTCACGCCATGGCGCGCCAGAACCTGCCCGAAATGACCCGCCCCCGCGACGAACAGCACCTCATGCCCCAGCCGCGCCTGCTGGCAGGCCAGATCGACCACCGCCTCGACATGGGCGTCGGCCTGGCGGGAATGCTTGAGGAGATGGACGATCCGCACGTTCCGCTGCTCTCCAACTGCGCGCTGGTCTGCCGGACGGGCGCGCGATGCCCGTCACGCCGCTCTCCGGCTACGAGGCGGTTATAGCTCCACCCGCCCGGCCCGGCATATGCGCAAAGGGATGATACAAGCCGTCCAAACCCCCAAACCTACCCCTTAGGCCTTACCACCTGAGCTTGCCCCCCCGACAAGCAGGTTAATCATTCGAGATTAGTGCTAACTCGACTTTCCTCGCGGGCCGCGGCGCATTACATTAGTCACGTTAGACCGCGATCAAACACCTCATCCCATGGAACCGGCAACTCATCCGGCACACTGTAAAATCGCGGTTGGCACTCGATACAAACGTGGCAAAGCTTCGCCATCACGTCAGCGAACAATGCCAGGACGTGCATGAGCAGACACGGGGCGGGCGCATGGACATGCTGCGCTTGCCCAAAAGGCTCAGGCGCAAGAATGGAGAGGAAAGATCGCCGGGCAAAACTCACGGTAGCCAGAATTGCATCGATGTTCAGTGCTTTACCAGAATCACCGTTGCACGACAGCACTGTCCGGAATCCCAGGCTCATGCCCTGGTCAAGGATAGGTCGGCCAAACGAGGAAGGAAAGAAACTTGCCGCCAACCGATCAGCGTCCGATCGATCCGCGCCCGATCGATTTTTCGGATTTTGCCGAAGTCGCGCAGGTCTTTACGGACAGCTATGCGCGGCTCATCCGAAACGGCTCGCCCGCCTCAGAAATCGCCTGGGCCATGCTGGGCGCCACGCTGAACATCTATGAGATGTTCGGCCTGCGTAATGAGCTGCCAAGCCTGTTTCGCAATCTGGCTGATGAAATCGAAATGGACGCAAAGATCAATTGAAGGGATCGGCCCAGGTTACAAACCGGGCGAATCCCCTTCCATCCGGCCGCTCCCCCTTTCGGCTATATCCTTAAGTTCGCTTCCGGGCAGCAGAGCCTGCCAGTAAACTCCATCCGACCGCGATATCCCGATCGCCGATGGAGCAAGCGACACCCATCATGCGCATTCATGTGATCTTTGCGACGACCGGCAGAGCCGAGGTTCTGGGCAAGGTTCTCACCCGCCTGACGGATCAGACCCGTGCTCCCGATGGTGTGCTTGTCGTAGGGACGTGCCCGGCCGATGTCGCGGGGGTGGAGAACACCTTCCCCGGTCTCCAGATCATCATCTCCGAAAAAGGCCTGTGCAGCCAACGCAACGCCGGTCTGGCGGCGCTGGGCGATCATGCCGATGTCGTCGTGTTTTTCGATGACGACTTCGTTCCCGCCCATGATTTTCTGGAGCAGGTCGAGGCGCTGATGTCCGCCGACCCCGGCATCGTGGGCCTGACCGGCCGGCTTGTGCGTGACGGCGCGCAGACCGGATCGTTGATGTTCGAGGAGGCCGTCGACCAGCTCGACGTGCAGCATGAGCGCCCTGCTGCGGGAGAGGAGCGCATGGCCTGGCTCTATGGCTGCAACATGGCCATCCGCCTGAGTGCCAATCCGCAGTTGCGCTTCGACGAGGCCCTGCCGCTCTATGGCTGGCAGGAAGACGTCGATTTCAGCAGCAGGCTGGCGCGGCATGGCACGCTCTATCGCACGGCGGCGCTGACCGGCATCCATCTGGGCGTGCGCGGGGGGGCGCACGTCCGGCTTGCGGCTGGGCTATTCCCAGATCGCCAATGTCATCTATCTGCGGCGCAAAGGGACGATCCGCTTCCTGCATGGCTGGCGGATCTTGCTGTGCAATGTTGCGGCCAATGTTGCGGGCAGCCTGCAAGCCAGCCCCCCCGGTCGACCGCCGTGGGCGCCTCAAAGGCAACTGGCTGGCGATGCGCGACCTGACCAGCGGCAGGATCGATCCGCGCAGGGTTTTGGCACTGTGACGGGGCCCGCGCATCACATGCGCGCCGCGCCGGGATGACCGCCTTTCTGGTCAATGGCCGCTTTCTGAGCAGGCCCGCAACCGGCGTCGACCGCGTGGCCATCGAACTGGTCCGCGCGCTGCAGAAACGCCGCAAAGCTGGCGCCGCCATGGATCTGTCCATTGCCGTTCCCGCCGATGCGCCCGGCGACGGGGCAATCCGGGCCTGCCTCGACCTCGATCCGGATTGCGCGATCCTGCGCTCGCGCCATCGCGGCTATGGCTGGGAACAGATCGCCCTGGCCATGCTGCAGCCCGACGCCGTTCTGCTCAGCCTCTGCAACATGGGGCCGGTGCTGCGGCGGCGGCAACTGGTGCTGATGCATGATGCCCAGATCCACGATGTTCCCGAAAGCTACAGCCCGGCCTTTCGCCATGCCTATCGTCTGCTGCAGCCGCTGCTGGCGCGCCGGGCGCAGCATATTGCCACGGTATCCGACCATTCTGCCGAGCGGCTGCGGCATCACCGCGTCGGCGGCGGGCGGAGTTTCGACGTCCTCTCCAATGGCATCGATCATATCGACCCGATCATAGCGGATGACACGATCCTGCACCGCCTTCGCCTGACGCCGGGCGGCTATCTGCTGGCGATCGGCGCCAAGGCCTGGCACAAGAACATGCCCATGCTGCTGGAAGCCCACCGCGCCCTGCCCACGCCCCGCCTACCGCTGGTTCTGGTTGGCGCTGGCGAGGCGGAACCCGGTCAGGACCTTATCCCGACCGGAAGGGTCAGCGATGGTGAACTCAAGGCGCTCTACAACAACGCGAGACTGTTTCTCCTGCCTTCGCTGACCGAGGGTTTTGGCCTCCCCGCGCTGGAGGCCATGGCATCGGGCTGCCCGGTGCTGACCTCGGACGGAGGAGCCCTGCGCGAAACCTGCGGCGAGGCGGCAGCCTATTGCTCGCCACTGGACCGGCCGGGATGGACCGCCCGCATCGGCGAACTGGTCGCCTCTCCACCGAAGCTGGAAGCCATGCGCCGGGCCGGGCTGGCCCACGCGGCGCGGTTCCGATGGGACAGCGCCGCCGGGCGCCTGCTGCAACTGGTGGAAAGCGCAAAGCAACCTGTGGAGCGGTCTGACGCGCAGGCTGTCGTTGCGCGAGGTTAGGGTTTAAGGACATTAAGAAGAATAGATGCGAGGGCCATCGCCCTCGCGCTCCCTTTAATTGTCAGCGCAGGCGCCAAGAGTTCGGCCTGGGAACAAGATCGCCGCGCCGCAGGCAATCGCATAAGTTGGCGCAAGCTTGCCAATATGGCGCCACATATCTTTCTGCCTGCGGCGCAGCAAATCTAGCTCCTCCGCCGAACCGGAGGCGCAACGCAGACATTAAAGGGAGCGCGAGGGCGATGGCCCTCGCATGTCTTCCTTCATCCCTTAATTCATCTGCGTAAACCGCCGCATCTTCCGGTCAAAACGCGCCACGGAGAACCGCTCCGCCTGTTCGACAGCATGCCGGGGATCGAAATCGCGCAGGAAGTTCTCCATACGGCTGACGGCCTCGATCAGATCATCGACCTCCTGCCGCGCAAACAGAACCCCCGTGCGGTCGGGCACCACGCTGTCGACCAGCCCTCCGCGCCCCAGCCCGACAACCGGTCGGCCCGAGGCCATGGCCTCCACCGGCGTCAGGCCGAAATCCTCCTCAGCTGTCATCACCAGAGCCCGCGCGCGCGCATAGGTCTGGCGCAGCTGCGCGAAATCGAGATGGCTGACAAAGCGGATGTTCGGCCTGGCCCGTGCTTTCAGCGCCTTCTCCATGCCCCCACTGCCGACCATGACCAGCGGCAGGCCATTGGCGTTGAAGGCATCGACCGCCAGATCGGGCCGCTTGTAGGGCACCATCTGGCCGACCCACAGGTAGAAATCGTCGATCTCGCTCGAAGGGCTGAACAGGCTGGTCTCGACCGGGGGGTGGATGACCTCGGCCTCGCGCCGCCAGAATTTGCGGATACGCTGCTGGATAAAGCTCGAGTTGGCGGCGAAATGATCGACCCGCGCGCTGGAGCTGACATCCCATTCGCGCAACCGGTGATACATCGTGGGCATCGCCATCCGGGCCAGCAGGTTCGCCTCCTTGCGATACTGGTGATAGTGGTCCCAGATGTAGCGCATGGGCGAATGGCAATAGCAGAAATGCCGCGCATTGGGCGCGGTGATCACGCCTTTGGCGGGCCCAGCCTCGCTGCTGATGACAAGGTCGTAATCGGACAGGTCCAGCTCTTCCAGCGCCATCGGCATCAGCGGCAGATAATACTGATAGAGCTTGCGCGCATAGGGCAGTTGATTGATGAAGCTGGTGCGGACATTGGCCGCCCTGATCCGCGCGGAGACCGCTGCAGGGTCATAGACATGGGTGAGAATATCGGCATCGGGGTAAAGGCCCAGCAGGCGTTCGAGCACCCGCTCCCCGCCGCGCATCGCCACCAGCCAGTAATGGACCAGCGCGACCCTGGGCTTGGACCGTCCGCTCGAAAGGATCGCCGGAGGGGCAAAGGAACCGGGGGCAGGGTCGGCCACGAAGCCGGGGGCGAGCAGGTTCATGTGTAATACTCGCTGTATTTGTTGTAATAAAAAGCCGGGTCCTCGCGCGTGAAATAGGCGCGCTTGGTCAAATCGACCTGATTGAGCGCCACCCCCACGACATTGACCAGGTTCTTGGGCAACCGGCTGCGCGCGGTGCGAATGGCAAAGGAGGATGTCTCGCGCCATTTCGCCACCATCACCACGGCATCGGCCCGCGTGGCCAGCGTGCGTGTCGCCGCGATCGGCAGGATCGGCGGCAGATCGAGGATGATCCGGTCGAACTTGCCACGCATCCTGTCGAGCAACTGGGCGAAGAGCGGCCCGGTCAGCAGCCTTTCGGAATCCGCCGAATTGGCGCCCAGCGGGATCACACAGAGCATGCGATCCTGGATCAGATGGTCGATCTCCAGCGCTGCCGTCCCGTCCAGAATCTCGATCAGCCCCGGATGATCGGGGCCGACATTGAACTGGCGGCTGATCCCGCGACGGCGCATGTCGCAGTCGATCAGCAGGGTGCGCGCGCCGCCCTCGGCCAGCACATGGGCCAGGCAGCAGGAGGTCATCGTCTTGCCTTCACCCGGCAGCGCGGAGGTCAGCGCGATCACCTGCGCCCTGCCCGTCGTGGACTGGTCGATCGCAGTGCCCAACACGCGGAAGGCCTCGGTGAAGGCCGAACGGGGGCTGTCCTGCACCGCCGAGAGCGCGGGCGGCCGCTCGGCATGGACGGAGGAGAGCAAGGGGATCGAGGCCAGATAGTTTTCGGCCAGATTGTGCTCGACATCATAGGCCGTCGTGATGCCCAGAAACAGCGCATCGGTGACATAGGCCCCCACCACGCCGACACCCAGCCCGATGACCACCGCAAGCGCGACCACCAGCGGGATGTTGGGCGAGAGCGGCTTGGTCGGCTCCGACGCGAAGGAGAGGATGCGCGCCATGGGGCGCTCGCTTCCTTCCGCTGCCAGCAACTGCTTGTAGCTGCCCAGATAGGTGTCATAGATCCCCTGCGAGGCCGCCGCCGCACGCTCCAGCCCGCTGAGCCCCACCATGGCGGCATTGTTGTCGGCCAGCTTGGCGCGCGCGCCCGCAAGGCTGGCGTCGAGCGAGCCCAGCCGTTCCTGCGACACATTGCGCTTGGCCTGCAGATTGGACATTACCCGGCCGATTTCCGCCTGAATCCGGCTGCGCACTTCCTGAAGCTGGTTGCGGTTCTGGATCAGCACGGGGTGATTGGGGCCATAGCGCGCCTCCAGATTGGCGACCTGCCCGGCAAGCTGCCCCTCCTGCGCGCGCAAGGAGGAGATCACCGGAGAATCCAGCGCCTCACCCACATCATCGCCAGAGGAGCCCTTGCGCAATTGCTCGATCGCCGTGTCGAGCCGCGCCCGGTCCTCGACGGCAGCGGCGCGTGCCTTGCTGACCTCCTGATTGTAGACGGAAATCTCCTGCTCGGCCAAAGAGGCGCCCGAGGTGCTGAGCAGATTATGCGCGATACGATAGTGCTGCAAAGCCTCGGTGTCGGCCTGCGCCTGCTGACGCAGCTTGTCGAGCCGCCCTTCCACCTGCTTGCGCAGGCGCAGGTTGCGCTCCTGTTCGGTGGTCACCTGCCATTTGGCATATTGCCGGGCATACTCATTCACCACCATCTGCGCCTGCTTGGCGGTCGGCGCGTCATAGCTGATGGTCAGCGCATAGGTCTGGCTGTTGCGGCGCGCCGCGATGCGGTGCATCAGCGTATCGTACAGGACCGGCGACGGCATCAGGATTCCGGCGGGCAGCGCCTGCACCACCCGGACGGCCATGTCCTGGGATTCGATGATGGCCGTCTGCGTATCGACCAGTTGCGTTTCGGGCACGGTGGCCGTCGTGTCATCGGGGCCGCTGCCGGGCGACTGCTTGGCGGTGTCGAGCACCATCACCGTCGCCTCGGCGCGCCAGATTTTGTGCGAGAGGACACTGAAGGCTCCGCCCGCCACCAGGCCGATCGCGGCGCATCCCAGAATGATGCCCAGCCGCCGGCGCAAAAAGCTGACCGTGCCCACCAGATCGAGCCGGTCCGAGGTGACCAGCGCATGCTCGCCCAGATTGGCGATCGCGGGCGTTTCGCCTTGTTTGGCTACGAGTTCGCGCGAACCGCTCATGGTTTACCTCCATCGCTCGGTCTCATGGTGCTGAAGCGGTTGCGGATTTGCCTCACAGCACGATCCTCACACCCAGAGAGCCGGAAAAGCCGCTGTAGGAGCGCCCCGAAGCGCCCCCCCATTGCTGGCGCCAGCCTGCCTGTGCCAACAGGCCGACATTGCGCGTCAGCCGATAATGCGCCCCGGCGCTCGCCTCGACACGGCGGTCGGAGCGCGGCAGGCCGCGATAATCTTCCTGCGTAAAGGCACCATGGGCCTCGACCAGCAGTCGATGCCCCAACGCGCGCTGCGCCTTGAGGTCGATGTTGCTGCGCACGATGGCCGGCACATTCGAGAGCGGGCTGGCATCAATGTCGCGCCGACCGGCTGCCGTCAGCCGCCACGTCGGGGTCGGCGTCCAGTTGGCCGCCAGCTTGTAACTGATGCCGCTGACCGGCGGCGCGGCGGAGGCCTGGAAGGTCTGCCGCATATAGCCGGCGGCGGCCTCCACATCCACGACCGAGGTCACCGCGACATGCACCCCGGCCAGCACCGCATAACCGCTGGAATTGCGGGCGTAGCCAAGGTTCTGCGCATAGGCGACCTCATTGACGCTCACTTCGGAATAGAGCCGCAACGCGGGCGACAGCCGGTATTGCGTCTCCAGCATGCCCTGGCGGACCGTGACATTGCGATAGGACAGATCGATGGGGACGCCCTGCACCGCAGCCTTCAGATAATCCTGCGTGCGCAGCGATCCATCGAACGCGACCTCCAGAACGCCGCCGCTGCGGGCGATCCGGGCATGGAACTGCCGCCTGTTGTAAAGCACCGGATGATCGGTGGAAAACTGGTTGAACTGGTCGCCCGCCGTGCCGCGCATCTCATAGCCGCGCCCCAGCTCGCCATCGGCGTTCACGGTGATCCGGTGGGCAAGGTCCAGCCTGACGCGCGCGCCGCCGTAATAGGTCGAGGTGTCCTCGGCGCCGGTCCTGGCATAGCGCTGCAGCGTTCCCCCCGCCGTCAGCTCGGCCATATGGCGCGCGGTGTTTGTGCCCAGATGCAGATCGGATTGCAGAATGCCGATGGTATCGGACCGTCTGTCGGTGTCGACGTTGTAGATGTTGGAATTGCCCTGCCCCTGAAGCGTGGTTTCATCGCGCAGCACCAGTTCCTTGCCCAGCGGCACGCCCGGACTGTTTTCCGGATCGAACATCTCGGTGGGCGTGAGCACCCGCGTCGCCTGGGCACCGGCAGCGCGCGGCAGGGCCAGCAGCGCCAGCAGCAGCGTGAGGCGCGTGATCAAGGTCGGCGCCCGGCGCCTGGCCTTGCCGGACATCACATAGATCACGCGGTTGGCGACAATCTCGCGCCGCTCCTCACCAGCGGTCAGCAGAACCACCAGCAAGCGCGCCAGTTGCCATAGCTCGGCAAACCAGCCCGGCGCGACCGGGTGAGTGCGCCTGCGCCGCCGGGGCGGAGCGCTCTTTTCGCTGAGGTCGGGCAGGCGGATGATCGCTTGGCCCCTTTGAGGGACACCGTCCTTTCGCATGGATCTCCGGCCCGCCATCAGCATGCTCCCTTGCGCGTGAACACAGCAGGCAAGGTGGACAGCAGCAGCTTGCCGTCGAAGAGGAAGGAACGACGGCGCAGATAGAGCCGGTCTGCGGCAACCCTGCGGTGATAGGATGTGTCGCTGCGCCCGCTGACCTGCCAGACGCCGGTCAGGCCTGGCTTGCACTGCAGATAGCAGTCCGCATAACGGCCATAGCACTGCAGTTCGTCCTGCACGATCGGGCGCGGACCAACCAGCGACATCGTGCCGTCGATCACATTGAAAAGCTGGGGCAGCTCATCGAGGCTGCTGCTGCGCAGAAAGCTGCCAAACCATGTCACGCGCGGATCGCGGGACAGCTTGCGGTGATGGGCCCATTCGCTGCGCAGGGCGGGATTGTCATTCAGCAACTGCGCCAGCCGACTCTCCGCGTCGCGGTGCATCGAACGCAATTTGTAGCATTTGAACGCCTTGCCGTTCCGGCCGATGCGGCTGTGCGCGAAAAAGGGCGCCCCGCCATCCGTCAGCCAGATGATGATCGCCAAACCCAGGATCAGAGGCAGGCACAGCACCAGCAAACTCACGGCACCGACCAGGTCCCTTGCCCGCGCCAGCCGTTCCTGCGCCGATGCGGCCTGGCCCGGCACGGGGCGGCGCATGGCCGGTTGCGGGATCGCCCCGATCACCCTGCCCCATGGCTCACTCGGGACTTTCGTGATCATCGGGCGGCGATCCCCGTGCCAGTCCACGCCCGGCCGGTCCTCATCGAGGATGAGCGCTTTCTCTTCCGGCGATGACGGCGACCAGAGCAACAGGATGGGGGGCACCGCGATGAGTGCCTGACCGCCATCTTGCAGATCTGTTCGTGTGGTCAGCATAGGATGTGACACCACCATCTCAGTGAAAAAGCGGGTCCGCTCGGGACCATCTCACCCGTAACGATTTCCCAATTTCCCACCGCGCACAACCGAGCATCCGATGTAGGGGCGCCTACTCAAAGTGGTTAAGAAAACATGAGCATCCGCACTGCGGCCATCACTCAGAATAGCGATTTCGGGTGACCGCCACCGCGGCTATGATGCCGGGACAACTGTAGCCAGAAGACCTCTGGTGCGAGGAGACGGCGCATGAAGACCATCGCCAGACTTTTGCATTCCCGCTCGCGGCAAGCTGTCACGGCAGCCTGTCTGGGGCTGATCAGCCTGACCGCCTTGTCCAGTCCGCTGGGGGCCAATGCGCCGCGCATGACCGTCGCGCAGCTCAACGGGGAATTGCGGACGGGCTATCAGATCGGCGCGGGCGACCGGCTGCGCATCACCGTCTTCGACGAACCGAACCTGACGAATGATTATGTCGTGAACGAGAGCGGCGCCGTCGCCGTGCCGTTGATCGATGAAGTACCGGCAAACCAGCTCACGACCTCGCAGCTCGCGGGCAAGATCGCCGAGAAGCTGAAGACCGGTGGCTATGTGCTGACCCCAAAGGTCGCGGTCGAGATCCTCAAGCACCGGCCCTTCTACATTCTGGGCGAAGTCGCCAAGCCGGGTGAGTATCCCTATACCGGCGATCTCACGCTTGCTCAGGCCGTCGCGACGGCCGGCGGTTACACCGCGCGGGCGGACACGCATTCCATCAGGATCCAGCGCGGGACAGGGGAGCAGCCTGCCCAGGTCAAGCTGGATGCTCCGCTGCGGATTGCGCCGGGCGACACGATCATCATCAAGGAAGCGTTTTTCTGATATTTAAGAAAATTCAAATTCCGATTTAAAATCGACATTCACTATCCGCGAAGTAAAGCGTCAAACATTCAGGATTGGGCCTGCCGATGGGCGGGATGGCGCTGGAAGCCAGCGCCCTGCCCCGACTCATATCCCAAAAACCTTGATCTGGAATGGCTTTTACCGTCGCTTCAACCACACCGAATGTCACGCGGCGGGCGGCATCATCACGATGCTGCCCGTTTTCGTACAGGAGTGTCTTATTTTGGGATGGTTACCCCCCTCCAAATAGCCTATCCTAAAGGAGTAGATTTGAACCACAAACATCTGTTTTAGTGATGCATTTCACCTCTTCCTCTAGTTAACAATGCGTAACCACAAGTTGGTTGATTTCAATTTCCGCATGCAGCATCCTCAAAATCGAGAACGATGTTCGGAGTCGCACCGAACAGGCATGCCGATAAATGGGGGGCATGGCCAAAATCACATAATTGGCCTGGCGGAGATACGAGATCGGGGAAACGAAATGCGTACAGATGTCTGCATTGTCAGCGAGTATGAAATCTCCCGCGAGGGGTTGAAAAACATCCTCAAATCAGAGGGTTTCAAGATCGTAGACCTGTTCGCGACCGTGACCGAAGCCGTGGAATCCAGCCTTCCTCAGGATATATTCATCGTCCTTGATGGCTTTCCGGTCAGTGATCAGGCCGGGTTGGTCAAGGATATATTGGCGCGCTTCCAGACGTCGCTGGTCACGGTTCTTTCCGAACGCTTCGATGTCAACGCGATGATTTCCTGTTTTCAGAACGGCGCCAAAGGCTACATCGTCCGTTCCATGAAAGCCCTGCCGATGACCACGTCGCTGCGGCTCGCCGCGATGGGTGAAAGGGTCTTTCCTTCCGATCTGGTCGATCTGTTCAACCGGCAGCCGCTTGGCGAACTGCAAACCGCCGAACCGACCCGCATCGCCTTTTCTGGCGCCGAGGCCGTGAAGAGCGGTGGAGAGATGCCCGCCGCCATGGACCAGACCCCCCTTTCCCCGCGTGAGCGCGACGTGCTGCGCTGCCTGATGGCAGGCTATTCGAACAAGCTCATTGCCCGGCGGCTGGTGGTCTGCGAAGCGACGGTCAAGGTCCATGTGAAGGCGATCCTGCGCAAGCTGAATGTGAACAACCGGACGCAGGCGGCGATCTGGGCCAGTTCACGCGGGATCTCGGACGCGCGTCTCGCGCCCTGAAAGGGTGCCGGGATCACCTCCGCCGGATGGTTTTCTTTTCCATTCGGCCACCATCCCCTTGGCCAGTCGCGGCGCGATGCCTTATAAGCCTCACTCGCAGCGACAGCTATGGGGCCAATCATGACACAACTCCCTCCGGACTCGATCGCGACGCTCACCCTGAGCGAGATCGCCCAGCAGGCCGCCGAGGGCAAACTGCCGCCCGTCGAGAGCTGGAACCCGGCCCATTGCGGCGACAGCGCGATGCGCATTCTGGCCGATGGCACATGGCTGCATGAGGGCTCACCGATAGGGCGGCCCAGCATGGTGCGCCTGTTCTCCACCGTGCTGCGGCGTGAGCAAGACGGCAGCCATGTGCTGGTTACCCCGGTCGAAAAACTGTCCATCGCGGTCGAGGATGCGCCCTTCATCGCGGTCGAGGTCAAAAGCGAGGGTGAAGGCAAAACACGGTGCCTGGCTTTCCGCACCAATGTCGGCGATCTGGTCGTGGCGGGGCCCGATCATCCGCTGGTGCTTGAGGACAGAGGCCATGGCGCCCGCCTCTATCTGCGCGTGCGCGGCGGCCTTGATGCGCTGGTCGGGCGGCCCGCCTGGTACGAACTGGCCAATCTCGCGATCGACGAGGAAAAGGGCCCGGACGGCGGCATCGGCCTGTGGAGCGACGGCCTGTTCTTCCCGCTGGGCACGACGGAGTTGTAATCGCAGGGGCTGACGCGGCGCCCGACCTTCATTTTTTTGACATGATGAAATTATATCGCCCCGATCATGACCAGCCACGCCATGATCTCCGGCCATCGTTCCGCCTTGCGCCCGCAATTGCTGCTGAGCGAACCGCAAAAACGCATCCTCTGGCATCTGCGCACCGCCGGGCCGACCTCCCGCGTGCAACTGGCCGAGGCCATGGGCATGAATGGCGCCACGATGACCCGTGTCACCCAGCAAGTGGCAACGCTGGGCCTGGTGGAAGAGCTGGCGGGCAACGCGAACGCGGGGCGCGGGCGACCGATGATCCCGCTGGCCATTTGCGGCCAGGGCGGCTGGTCGGCGGGGGCGACGCTGCATCCCGGTTGGCTGGAAATCGTCATCGTGGATTTCGCGGGGACGCCGTTGCTGCGCGACTCCATCCCTTTCACCGAAACCGACCCGAAGCTGTTCGCGCGCATGCTCGACACGCGACTGCGCGCTCTGGTGGCGCAGCATGGTTTTATGCGCGGCAAGTTTCTCGGCCTCGGCGTGGCGGTGGCGGGCTATGCGCTCAATGACGATCGCAATCGCCGCAAGATGGTCGACTGGCTGGCGCCGTGGAACGATGTGCCGCTCGACGAAATTCTGGGCGATGCGCTGGGCATGCCGGTGTGGGTGGAGAATGACGGCACGGCAGCCGCGCTGGCCGAATATTACCAGCCGCGCATTCTGGGCGCCTATCGCTCGGTGCTGGTGTTCTTTCTGGGCCATGGCGTGGGCGCCGGGCTGATCGCCGAGCGCGACCTGTTCCCCGGTGAGCATCGCAATGCGGGCGAGGTCGGGCGGCTGTTCCCCGGCCATGGCCCCCGCCCCTCGGGCATCGACCTGATGCGCACCCTGCGCGAGGCGGGGGTAGACATCTCCTCCCTGTCCGACATCGATCATCTGCTGGAAAGCCATGCCGATGTGATCGAGGCCTGGGCCGATCGCGTCGCCGCGCAGCTCGAACAGGCGGTGCTGAGCGGCATTGTCTGGCTCGATCCGGGGGCGGTGGTGATCTCGGGCGCCCTGCCCCAGCCGATCCTGCAGGGGCTGGCCGCAAGGCTCGAGGCGATCAACGCCACGCGCGACAGCAGCTATCTGGCCGCCACACCACAGATCCATGCCTCCACCATCGGCAGCGCGGCTGTGGTGATCGGCGCGGCGCTGGCCCCCATCCATGCCATCACCGCGATCCGCGTGTGATGAGTGCGTGCTATCGATTGCAGAAAGGCAATTTAATTTCATGTAAGAAATTAAAACTGTCACGCAGCCCCAGCATAGGCGCCTCATCCATCGAGACGGGGGTTTTCCTATGACCATTGCTTCACGCCTGCTGACAGGAGCCGCCGCGCTCGCGCTGAGCGCCGCTGCCACACAGGCCCTTGCCGAAGACGCCGCGCCCGCCGCAACGCAGGCCGAGGCCAACCAGCCCAGCGATATCGTCGTCACCGGCTCGGCGCGGGCCCAGCGCCGCTTCGGCGTCTCCTATGCGGTCAACGCCATGTCGCAGGAGCAGATCGCCAAGCTCGCCCCGCGCAGCATGGCCGAGCTGATCGGCGCCCTGCCCGGCATCCAGGTCGAGGCCACCGGCGGCGAGGTGCAGAACATCACCCGCATCCGCGGCATTCCCACCGACCGCGGCTATCTCTATTTCCAGCAGGACGGGCTGCCGCTGTTCCACGAACTCGACGGCTATTTCTTCAACGCGGGCGACGGCATGAACCGCCTCGACCTGATGACCGACCGCGTGGAAACCGTGCGCGGCGGCCCGGCGCCGATCTACGCCAGCACGGCGGCGGGCATCGCCAATGTCATCACCCGCACCGGCAGCGACCATACGCAGGGTCAGGCGCAACTCACTCTGGGCACCAGCGGACTCTATCGTCTGGACGCCTATCAGTCCGGACCGCTCGGCCATGACACCTATTATGCGGTCGGCGGCTTTCTGCGGTTGAACGAAGGCTATCGCGATGCGGGCTATCCTTCGGACAAGGGCGGGCAGATCCGCGCCAACATCCTGCACAGGTTCAGCAATGGCTCGCTGAAGCTCTCGGGCGAATATGTCAACGATCGCAACGCCTTCTACCTCTCGATCCCGACCGCCGATCCGCGCAACACCAGTGTCAGCCTGAACCCCTACATCAATTATTTCACCGGTACGCTGAACTCCTCCTCGCTGGAGTCGGTCAACATCCGCTACCGCGACGGCTCGGGCAACATCCAGACCCAGCATGGTGATCTGTCCAATGGCCGCCATATGGTGTTCGGCAATGTCGCGCTGGATTACGAGGGCGATTTCGGGCCGTGGCATGTCTCGGCCAAGGGCGGCTACACCAAGGGCAAGAACCATTTCGACGCGCTCTATTCCACCTCCAACCCGGTGGATGCGAACACCTTTGCCGCCGGCTATCTGAGCGCCGCGCGCACGGCGTTCGGCAGCAATGTCGCCTCGCTGGGCTATGCCATCGCGGGCACCAACGGGCAGAGCGTCTACAACCCCGCCGCCTCTTCGGGGCTGGTGCTGTCGGCGCAATATCGCTCCATTGAAGCGGACTTCTATTCCGGCCAGGGCGACCTGAGCGTCACGCGCAAGTTCGACACGCCCATCGGCAAGCATGATATCCGCGTCGGGCTGTATGGCTCACGCTATGGCAGCACGGCTTTCGCGGTCTATCAGAACTATCTGATGCCGGTGCAGTCCAACCCGCAGATGCTCGATCTGCTGGCCTATTCGGCCAATGGCACGGTGCTGGGTTCGGTGACGGACAATGGCGCGATCAACGATGCCGTCTCGATGACGGGCGGCGCCTACAATGGCCGGGTTTTTGCAGCTTACGGCACCGACACATGGGACATCACCGACCATCTGCGCATCGATCTGGGCCTGCGCCGCGAATGGTATGAGTATGATGGCTGGTATCGCGTCACCACCTCGGCCAATCTGGGCAATGCCGCCACGCTGGCCGACGATGCCACCCGCGCCTTCACCGGCCAGATCGTCAACCAGAAGCTGAAACCCAATGCCACCAACTGGACGGTGGGCGCCAATTACGACCTCAACGGCCATCTGGGCGCCTATACCCGTATGTCGCAGTTGCAGGTGCCGCCCGGCGCCTCGGTGACGATCAACAGCCCCATCGTCACCACCACCACCTCGGCCAAGCTTTATGAGGTCGGACTGAAGGCCTCCTTCGGCCGTTCCTATCTCTATCTGACGGGCTTCTACACCAAGTTCGACCCGCTCAGCGCCGCCTTCACCGCCTTCAACCCCACCACCGGGCGCAGCGACCAGCAGATCAACTTCGTGGGCAAGGCGCGCGACATCGGCGTGGAGGCCGATGGCCAGATCCATATCGCCGGGCCACTCTCCATCGCCGGTTCGCTGACGGTGCAGGACCCGAAATATCTCAACTTCACCAGTTCGGTCGGGGCGGACGCCAGCGGCGGCAATGGCAAGCAGATGGTCCGCCAGCCCAAGGTCTATGGCAACATCCGCCCCACGGTGGATTTCATGGCGGGGGGCAACAAGATCAGCCTCTATGGCCGCTATGACTATGTCAGCCGCCGCTATGTCGATTATTCGAACACCACGGCCCTGCCCGCCTATGGCTATTTCGGGGTGGGCGCGCTGGTCGAGCGCGACCGCTGGTCCTTCCAGGTGGTGGGCGACAACATCACCAACGCCCATGGCCTGACCGAGGGCAACACCGCAGGCGACGTGCTGACCGGGCAAGGCTCCGCCACGGCGATCTTCGGGCGGCCGCTGTTCGGGCGTTCGTTCCGCTTCGTGCTGTCGCGCAAGTGGTGATCTGATTGGCAGGGGCGGCTTGGGCTGCCCCGCTTCCTCCTTCTGACGAAAGCTGATCCTTATGACCAAGGCGTTTCTCGCCATGGCCGCGCTGGCCTGCGCGGCAGCGGCCCCTTTGCATGCCACCGACACGCAGGACACCATGCGCCGCATCCGTGATCCCCAAGGGGGCCTGATCGTGATCGCCCATCGCGGCTGCCATGAACCGGCTCCCTGGCACGGCTGGGGCAGCGCGCCGGAGAACTCGGCACTGGCGCTGCAGCGCTGCGCCGAGATGGGCGTCGATGTGATGGAAACCGATGTCCACAAGACCCGCGACGGCTTTCTGGTCATCATGCATGACGACACCGTCGACCGCATGACCGAGGGCAAGGGCGCGATCGAAAAGCTGACGCTGGCGCAGATCAAGGCCCTCCATCTGCGCGACAATGAAGGCGGGACCGATGCGGCGCTGACCGACCAGACCATGCTCACGCTCGACGAGATGCTGGCCATGGCCAAGGGGCGGATCGTGCTCAACCTCGATGTGAAGGCGATGATCTATCCCGAGGTCGTCGATGCGGTGATGCGCGCCGGGGCGCAGGATCGGGTGATCGTGAAGACCTTCGGCGGGCTGGGCAGCGCGCCGCTGGCCGCCATCGCCCCCTTCGACAAGGTGCCCTTCGCGGTGATCCCGATGAGCGCCGATGAGCGCGGGCTCGACATTCCCGAGGTGATGCGTCGCCAGATGGCGGGCCCGCGCAAGCCCGTCGCCTTTGAACTGCCGCTGCTGCAACTTTCCGCCCTGCCCGCGATTGGCGAGCAGGCGCAGAAGCTGACGGTGCGGCTTTGGGTCAACACGCTGTTCAAGGGCTTTGTCATCGGCGGCGGCAGTGATGTGGACGCGCTGCGCAAGCCCGATGCGGTCTGGGGCGATCTCTATCGCCGGGGCGTCACCATGATCCAGACCGACGATCCCGAAGCCATGCTGCGCTTTCGCGAGGCCGCGCATCTGGGCCTCAAACGCTGAAGGCAAAAAGAGGCCGGGGGCGGCGTGACACCCCCGGCCAGTGAGGAGACGGTAAAGACCCCGCCTTCAGAAGCGCGCGCGAACGCCAAATTCGAAGGTGCGATCGAAAGCATTGACCGATTTGGGCAGCAGGGGCGTGCCGTAATAGTCGCTCTGCGTGTTGCGGGTCAGATTGGTGGCGTCGAACGTAAGAGCGATCTTCCTGGTGAGGTCATAGCTGAACGAGGCATCGAGCTGCCCGATCGGCTTGGACACCAGCGGTCGGTTCGCCGCATCGCCCGAGGTCGTCTCGACATATTTGCTGCGCCAGTTGTAGGCGAGCCGCATCGAAACCGGGCCCTTTTCATAGATGCCGATCAGATTGTAGCTGTTCTTGGAAAGACCTTCCAAAGGCACGCTCTGGCCGGGAATGGGGCTGGGCGCATTGCTGTCGACATAGGTGTAATTGGCCTGGAAACCCAGACCGTTGAAGGGCGACGGCAGAAAGTCGAAGAAGGTCTGATAGCCGACTTCCAGCCCCTTCACCGTGCCATTGTTGCCATTGACCGGGCGGGTCATCAGGAAGGACTGGCCGTTGATGGTCTCCTGCGTCGAGACATTCTGGATAAAACCGTCGACCTTCTTCAGGAAGGCCGCCGCATAGAGGATGTTGGTCTTCGAAATATACCATTCCAGCGAGGTGTCGAACTGGTCGGCCCGCAGCGGCTTGAGGTTGGGGTTGCCCGCCGTGCCCGTCAGGAAAGCATAGGCCAGGCTCTGCGCCGGGGTGAGCTGGCTGAAGCCGGGGCGCGTCACCACCTTGGAAATGCCGCCGCGCAGATAGAGCTTGTCGGTCAGCTTGGCGCGGATGTTGGCGCTGGGCAGCCAGTTGCCGTAATCGCTGTTGGCGTTGATCGGCGCATAGCCGCCGCCCGCCTGGTTCTGGAAGCCGGTGACGCTTTCCTTCGTCTTCACATAGCGCAGGCCCGCATTGCCGTCGAACTGGATGCCCCCCAGCATGAAGCTGTAATTGGCCATCAGATAGGCGGCATAGGTCGTTTCGGAAATATCATAGAGCTGTGAGGGATCGTCGGCCGGCGTGCCCGGACCAAAGCCGAAGAGCTGGCGCCCAAAGGCGATATCGCGCACCAGATTGATGTTGGGCAGCGCGAATTGCTGCAGGCTGAGGCCATAGTCGCCCCGGAACACCTGATTGGGCGTGATCGTCAGCAGGCCCTTCACATTGCCCGGCAGCGGCAGATCGGTGCGGTCGCTGAGCGAATAGTCGTTGGTAAAGCCGCTATGATGCGAGGTGCGCCGCGCAAAGCGGACACCGGCCTGAAGGCTTTTCAGGAAGCCGCCCAGCTCATAGGTGGCATCGAGGCGCCCGCTGACCTCCTCGCCGATGTTGCGGTGATATTCGTCCTGGAAATTGTCGAAGCGATAGGCGCTGAAATCATTGGGATTGAAGCCGGAGACCTGCGGGTTCGGGATGAAACTGCGCAGATCCAACGTGTAGGAGGGCGCATTGGCATAGATGCCAATCTGGCGGAAATCATCCCAGCCGGTGCTGCGGGTGTAGGTACCCTCACCGGTGATCTTCAGACGGCCTTGCTCCCATTTGCCGCCCAGCGCGAGCTGATAGGTGGTGTAGGCGCTGTCCTGCGCATAGGTCGCGGGGGCGAATTTGGCGTTGGCATAGGAACCATACTGGAAATAATTGGTCCCCGGCGCAAAGGTGAAGGGCGGCACCGCTGTCGCCGGAGAAGCCCGGAAGCCGCTGGTGCCGGTGCGGACGTAAGCCGTCAGGTCGTCCTCGCGGTTGTCAACACGCTCGAAGGCGCCGTCGAGATAGAACTCCAGATTGCTGGCCGGGCGCCACTGGGCCGAGGCATTCACGCCCCAGCGCTTGCGGCTGCCATTGGTGTAGCGCGTGCCCGCATCGGTGACGGCGGTGATGGCATCGCCCGCGTCCTGAACACCATTGCCGTTGAGGTCGAGCAGATCCGTGCGGGTCTGATAGGCGCCGGTCGCATTGCGGTAGGAACCGTAATGGCGCGCCTGATAGGCCGCGCTGATCAGCAGGCCGACCTCGCCGACGCTGGTGTCATAACGGTTGCTCCACAGGGCCGAGACGCGCGGATCGACCTTCTTGGCGATGTCGCCATAGAAGCCCTTGGCGGTGATCGACTTTTCGCTGCCCTTGAAATCGAAGGGACGGCGCAGGCGGATATCGACCACACCGCCGATGCCGCCCTCGATCTGGTCGGCCGAAGAGGTCTTGTAGACATCGACCCCGGCCAGCAGCGCGGCGGGAATATCGCCCAGCGCTACGGTGCGGCCCGAGGTGGTGAAGAAATTGCGCCCGTTCACAAGCTGCTGCACCTGCGACAGACCACGGATCGCGATGCCCGAGCCTTCGCCCTGGCTGCGGGTGATCTGCACGCCGGTCACGCGCTGGAGCGCCTCGGCCACATTGTTGTCGGGCAGCTTGCCGATGTCCTCGGCCACGATCGAGTCGACGATCTGGGTGGAGTTGCGCTTGATGCCGATCGCGCTGGAGAGGCTGGCGCGCACGCCGCTGACCACAATCTCATGATCATCCGCGACAGGCGCCGCCTGCGGATTGGCGACGACATTGCCGGCGCTGGCCGGAGCCTGCTGCGCCCATGCCGTGGTTGCAGTCAGGCCGGAAAGCAATGTGCAGGACGCGAGCAACAGTGATCTGGTCATCAAATCCTCCCATAATTATCTGACCACAATATCCGCATTTGGTCATACCGCAACTATTTATCGGACAATTTTTTGAGAGAAGAGGCCTGACCTTCTGCGAAAGTCCGTGAGGGATTGTGGAGGGAGGTGCGCGACAGATCAGCATGATATCAATTTTTATGACTAAATTTCAATTTACTATATCATCGTCATCATCGGAGAGATGATGACATCCCTCACCGATCCACCACGATCGCAGCTCGCAAAAGTCACCATTTTGCAAATTGGACAGATCACCACGCGACCAATTCTTGAACATTCATCAGATCACAGATATGGAATGATCTGACAAAATGAGCATCCAACGCGGGAGAGCATGCGTGAAACTTTCGAAGCGACGGGTCATCCAGTCACTGGGCGCGGCAGGCGCCGCCGCGCTGGGCTCCCCTGCCCTGAGTGCGACTCGCGACACCGCCACCCCGCGCGTGACCATCTCGATTCGCTCGCCCTTCCCGCCTGTGCATCGGGCCGCTCAGGATCTGGCCGGGGATCTCAAGGCCGTGCTGGGCGCCTCGGTCGATCTCGTGCAGGATCAGGATCAGGCGCATGACGGGCTGCACATCGCCATCGCCACCAGCAACCAGGGCGCGCGTGAAAGCTTTTCGCTCAGCCGTCATGGCCATCGCGTCGATCTGGTCGGGGCGGATATGCGCGGCACGATCTACGCGATCTATCAGTTCGCTCAGGACCACCTCGGCGTCGACCCCATGGCCTTCTGGACTGACCACAGCCCCAAACCTCTGGCCGAAATCGCCATGAAGGACGGCGCCCGCATCGCCTTTCCGGGCCCGGTGATCGACTATCGCGGCTTCTTTGTGAACGATGAGGATCAACTCACCGGCTGGGCCCCCGCAAAGCCCGAGGACCACACCAACATCGATCCGGCGGTGATGGACAAGGTCTATGAGACGATCCTGCGGCTCAAGGGCAATATGGTGGTGCCCAGCACCTGGCCCTTCCCCGACGATCCGCAGATCAAGGCGGCCAGCGCGCGCGGGTTGATCGTCAACCAGCATCACGCCACGCCCGTCGGCATGAACGCTGCCCGCTGGCCCGAGCATGTTCCCTATAACTACACCGAGCACCCCGACATCCTGCGCAACGCCTGGAAGAACGCCATCGCGCTTTACGACAAGGATCAGGAGGTGCTGTGGACGGTGGGCATGCGCGGCCTGTCGGATGTGTCCTATGCCTCGATGGACCCCAGCGTGGTGGGCAACAAGCCGCGCATGGGGCAACTGGCCGGGCAGGCCATGCGCGAGCAGATGGCGTTGGTGCGCGCCCGCTTCCCCAACGCCCGCTTCGTCACCAACCTATGGTCCGAAGGCGCCGAACTGATGCGCGAGGGCCACCTCAAGATCCCCGAGGAGGTTATCATCGCCTGGCCCGACGAAGGCTGGGGCAAGATCCGCGACGACGGGCAGGTGAGCAAGGATCAGGGCTTCTACTTCCACGTCGCCATGCTGAACGGAAAAGCCAACCAGCTTTCCGAAATGGTGCCGGTCGAGCGCATTCATGAGGAATTCGGCCGCTTTATCCGCGCCGGAGCGACACGCTTCGCGCTGGTCAATGTCAGCGATCTGCGCGCCGTGGCCATGACCGCGAAAGCCACGCTCGACACCGCATGGAACGGCGTGCCCGCCAGGGCCTCCGCTCGCGCCTATTATGCAGGCTGGGCAAAGGGCCAGTATGGCGCCGGGGCCGCCGAGAGCCTCGCCACCTTCTACCCGGCCTATTTCACCAGCCTGCCGCGCCTGCCCACGGGCGAAGGCACCGGCGGCGGCATGGAATATGGCGATCAGCGCTATCAGGAGCTGTCGCGCAGCCTGATGCTGCGCACCATGATCGATCCGCCCTATTACCGCACCATCGCGCAGTCGCCGCAATGGTGGCCGCCGCGCATAGTCGACTATGGCAAGAGCGCGGCGGATGCCAAACTCTGGGTCGATCAGGTTTCCGCGCGGGAAATCGCCACCTGCACCGCCGCCCAGCCCCGCTTCGATGCGCTGCTGAAACAGGCGCTGGCGATCCTGCCGCAAGTCGCGCCTGAGCGTCGCGACTATTACCAATATGCCGTGCTCACCATGCTGTCGGTCAACCGCAACGGCAATGCGATGCTGCTCGCCGTCAGCCAGGCGGTGAAGGCGGCGCGGGCGGGTGATCAGGCCGAAGCCCTGCGTCAAGCCGATGCCGCTTTGGCCCAGATCGCCGAGATCAAGCGCTACGAGACCTATGCCACCTATGGCAAATGGAAGAACTGGTGGCGCGGCGAGTGGCTGACCAACATCGGCTCCACCGCCGACTGGCTGGCGACCTTCAAGGCATGGGTGATCGATCCGATCGGCACCACCCCCGTGCCGATCATGGAAACCGACTGGGAGGCCTATTACCGCATCCTCAAGTATCAGGGCACGCGCTCGGTCGACGTTCGCCCTTGAGCGGGCCCGCGCCCTCTGCATGCGCCGCGCACAAGGCGCATGCAGAGGGCGCTCTAATCAGATGGGGATTGCCAGCCGGGCCACGCCCTGCCTATCGCTGGACACCATGGACTCGTTTGGTGGAAAGACCCTCATGATGCTGCGCACTGTCATCCCGGCCCTTCTTGCGAGCATTGCGTTTGCCGTGCCCGCCAGCGCGGAAGACACGGTGAGCATCGATATCTACGCCATCCCCTCGCGCCCCGTGGTCGAGGCAGTGGCTCAGGCCAGCAAGGATCTGGCCAAACATGGCCTGACCACCTTTTACGCGCAGGGCCATGCGGTGCATGCCACGCTCTATCTCACCCAATATCCCGCCAGCGCCGAGCCTGAACTGAAGGCCGCCATCGCCCGGCTGGCCAAGGGCCGTGCCACCTTCCCGCTCGCGCTGGATGGCACCGAGCGCACCGCATCGAACTGGCTGTTCCTGAAGGTGAAGCACAGCGCCGATCTGCAGCGGCTGGCCGATCAGGTCACGCTGGCCGCCGAGCCCCTGCGCGATCACCATGTTACCGCACCGGGCTGGATGCGCGACTATCCGGCCAAGCTGCCTGCCTTCGAGCGCTATGGCTCGCCCAATGTGTTCATGCAGTTCGAGCCGCATCTGACCCTGCTCGCCAATGAGAAGAGCCCCGCCCTCTCCGCCTTTATGGCCGAGGCGGAGAAGAACCAGCCGCAGGCGAGCGGTCAGGTCGAAGGGATCGGCATCGGCGTGGTCGATGCCAATGGCCAGATCGTGAAGACGCTGGCCGAGTTCCATTTCACCAAAACCCGCTGAACGAACCCCTGCTCGTTTTGAAATTTCCCGGCAACGGCGCCCCCCCCCCATGGTCGGGAGCGCCGATGGCCTGGCTGATCCAGCGCGCCGGCCCGCTGCGGCCCGGCCTGTTTCCGGCGTCCGCTGCGAGCCGCGACCCGACCTGCGCGCAAAAAGGATCAGAAGCGACCGAAACCGGCGATCGACACGACCGGCTGCAAGACCGGTTCCCGCTCAGCCCCCAGAACGAGCCTGAACGCACTCCACCACGACCAGCTCACCACCCCCGCAGCCAGAAGACTGCTGATGGCCTGGACATTGTGGGCACCGACAAGAAGCGCGTGCAACAGCATGATGACCTGCCTTTACTGGCTGGCTCGGGCCATCTTTGACGGCTCCGGCAACCTCTCCCGAATAGGTATGCATGAAACGCCTCGCAGGGGGTTTTGTCAAATGATTCCGCTGCGGAAACACGCGGTTTTTCGCAGGATCCCAAGCTGTGCCAAAACAACACCGATTGGCAAAAGATTGTTGTTACGATACTTATGATGTTACGTGATTCACGGAGCATCCCATGCAGCAATTCGAAAACCCCGACCATTGGGACACAGCCGCCCAGCATTACGAAAAAACCGCCCATCCCTTCACCGCGCTTTATGCCAAGGCGGCCTTGTCGCGCGTGCCGCTTTCGCCGGCCAGCCGCGTTCTCGATGTCGCGGCCGGCACGGGCGCTCTGGCACTGCAGGCGGCGAGCACCGGCGCGCGGGTGCTCGCCACGGATTTCTCCGCCGGCATGGTCGCGCGGATCGCGGCGGCTGGCCTGCCCAACGTCGAGGCGAAAGTGATGGATGGGCAGGCGCTCGATCTGCCGGACGCCAGCTTCGATGCCAGCTTCTCGATCTTCGGCGTCATCATGTTTCCCGACTGGCGCAAGGGGCTGGCGGAAATGGCGCGCGTCACCCGTCCGGGCGGCTATGGCGTCGTCGCCACCTGGCGTGACTCCGGCGCAGCAACCTTCCTGCTGCTCGGCCAGATCCGCCGCAAACTCTTTCCCGAGCGTCAGGGCATGACCATGCCCGCCGCAGTGCAGGCCCTGAGCGCCCCGGAAGACTTCGCCCGCGAACTGGTCGTCGCCGGGTTCACCGATCCGCGGATCGAGCGCGTCACCCATGATTATCTGCTGGATGTCGCGGCCCTTGCCGAACCCGACACGCTCTTCGGCATGTCGCCCGACTGGACCGGGCTGAGCGATGCGGAAAAGGCCGAGGTGGTGGCCGAGGCTCGCGCCATGGCGGGTGGCGGCGCGGTGCTGCCCATTCCCTCCACCGCGCTGATCGGTGTAGCAAGAGGTTGAAAGTCTTGACGCGCTCGCCGGCGGCACCATGATGGCCGCATGAACAGGCCCTCCATGAACAAAGAATGCCGTGTCGCCCTTGCCGGTCTGGGCGGCGTGGGCCGCGCCACCGCCGCGCTGCTGCTGTCACGGCGAGAGCGTTACCGGGCCCTGTTTGGCGTCGATGTGCGGCTGGTGGCCGCCTGCGGATCGCGGGCAGGCGTGATGCGGGCCGAGGGCCTTGAGCTTCAAACCCTCGACCATCTGGAAGAGGGCCAGACCGGCCCGGCCTTCATCGCCGCCAGCCGGGCCGATGTGCTGATCGAAGCCGGCCCCAGCGATTTTCGCACCGGCGGCCCCGGCCTGCCCTATCTGCGTGAGGCGCTGTCGGCGGGGCGTGACGTCATCGTCATCTCCAAGGGGGCGCTGGTTCACGATGGCGCGGGGCTGAACGCCATGGCGCAGGCCTCCGGATCGCTGATGAAGATCAGCGGCGCCACAGCGGCGGCGCTGCCGACCATCGATCTTCTGCAGTACAATCTGGCCGGCTGTGAGGTGCTGGAGATCGAGGGCATTCTCAACGCCACCACGAATTTCCTGCTCGATGCCATGATCAGCCGAGATATCGGTTTTGATGCGGCCCTGAAAGAAGCACAGGCCGCAGGCTTTGCCGAGGCCGACCCGCGCAATGATGTCGAAGGCTGGGATACCGCCTGCAAGCTGCTGATCCTCGCCAATTTCGGCCTTGGCGCAGGCCTGACGATCGAGACGATGGATGTCTCGGGCATCGACCGGCTGAGCGAGGACCAGATCAGCGAGTGGCGCGAGCAAGGTCTGGTCCCCAAGCTGATCGGCCATCTGCGCAAGGACGGTGACGCCTTTCACGCCGGGGTCGAGGTTCGCGCCCTGCCCCCCAGCGACCCGTTTGCCTTGGTGACGGGCAAGAACAAGGCCGTCCGCATCACCACCGATCTGATGGGCGAGGTGCTGGCCATGGGCTGCGGTTCCGAACCCATGGCGACCGCCGCTGCAGCGCTGAAAGATTTCGAACATATCCTCGCCAGGCGCTTCGGCTGAACGGCTAGGGCGCCCGCACCGTCACACGGTTGACGATCTCCGGCGCGTCATGCAGCCGCAGATAGAGTACGCCATCCGATCCGGGATGCGGCACGCTCAGGCTGCCGCCGGGAAAGCCCTCGGGCACATTGGCCGCGCCATCGAAATCCTGCCGCCCCGCAACCGAGGCCAGCAGATAGAGCCCCTCGCCCTGCAAAGTGCAAGGCGCGGGCGCCGCAGCCGCACAGCTCACCTGCCTGAGCCGGGGCAAGCGCACCAGCGTGCCGACCGGCAGCCATTCTCCGGCCACCCCGCCGCGCACCAGCCGCGCATGCAGCGGCCCGAAAGCCGAGGCGCCCAATGCCTGCGCCGGGGTCAGGCTGGCGATCATCACGCCGGGATCGACCAGCGTCAGCCCGCTGCCCAGCGCCAGTTTCACCGAGGCATCGTCCTTGGCGGTGGCGACCTCCACACTGTCATGGCGGTCGAAACGCTCCTTGCCCTGCGCTTTCAGCGTGAAGCTCAGGCGGGTATCGGCGGGGATGGCGTCCGGGCTGCCCAGCGTGATCTCCAGCCCATTGGCTTGATCGGCATGCGGACGATCCGATCCGCGCGCTATGATCGTCGCAACCGGCTGCGGCGCTCTGGCGGGCGGCGCAACGGTGATGCTGGCAGGCGGGGTGCCCTCCGGCCCGGCGATGGTCAGGGTGACGGGTTGCTGGCCCTGCGGCGGCAGGGCGACGCTGATCTCATGCTCGCCGCTAGCCTTCCACTCGGCGGGCTTGGGGGCGGCGCCCGGAGCAGTCACGCTCACCTCGGAGACGCAGCCCGATGCCGCGCCCGTCAGCACCAGATGGCCATCGGCAGCGCCGGATGGCGCCTGCTGCCAGTGCCAGTCTCCGGCGGTCTGGAGCGTCACCTCGGGGCCATCAAGAGGCTCGAAACCCCACATGCCATGCAGTTTGGCGGGGATCGGACCGGTCAGCGCGCCCAGTTCGGGCGGCGGCGCGGCAATCTCCAGACCGCCGCGCAGGGCATTGGGCGTCAGCGCCAGATCGCTCGTCTTGCCCCCCGGCAGGCTGACCCGCAGCGACAGATCATGGCCATAGGCCGTGGCATAGAGCAAAGGCGAACCCGACAGGCTGAGCAGGCCCGAGGATGTCCCCAGACAGGCCGGGGCGGCCTTGGGCGGGATCCGCAGCACCGGCACGCTGGTCGGGCGGACCGCGGGCAAAGCCGCCATCAGCACCGATTTGGGATTGGCAAAGGAGGGCGGCGTGTTGAGCGCCAGCGCCATCGTATCACCACGCAGCGCCCCCAACGCCGGGACATATTGGTAGCGTGCGGTGCGCATCGCGCCGAAAATGCCGACGATCTCGTGGATCGCGCTGATATAGGGGCTGAAATAGCCGAAGCCGCCCTGAGGCGTCGCACTCAGGCTCAAGGCCAGATCGGTCGCGGCGCCGGTCAGCCTACTGCTGTTGGCGGTGTCGTCCCCGCCCAGCACCACCGACTGCTTGGAATCGAGCAGGCAGGTGGCCTGAAACTCGGCCGGGCGTTGCAGGCAGGCATCGTTGATCTTGATATGCAGGCTTTCGGCCACCACCGGCGCGCTATGGGCCAGCGCCTCGGGCTGGCTGGCCGAGATCTGGCGGATCGCGGTGAGATAGGTCTCGTAACGGCTGCGGTCGAGCGAGGCCTGCTCCAGATCCTGCGCCGCGCGGACAAAGGCGCCGGGGCGTGCCTTGACCGCATCGCGCAGGGTCTTGAAGTCGCCCCCGGTCTCGGGTGCGAGGAACACCACCAGATGCTGCGCATGGTCCGGCACCGTCAGATTGATCGGGCCGCCGCCATGACCGACACGCTTCCACGCCTCCACCTTGTCGAACCATTTGTCGGGGGGCGGGTTGGTCGGCTCGCGCAGGAAGGCGGCGATCAGCAGGTAATGCGCGCTTTCGTCATGGGGCAGCACCGCCTCCACCTTCACCTTGTCGCCCTCCGCCAGTTGCGGCACCGCGCCGATCGGCAGGGTGACGCCGTGGCGCGTCACGCTGATGCGCAGATCGGGCCCGACCAGATCGAAGGGAGCCGGATCGGCGGAAACCACCCCCGCCGACAGCATGACCAGACCGGCGGCAAGACAAGGAAGAGCGAGGCGCATGAGACTCCACGGCAATGGGATAAACGTTCATCCGGCATAGGGCCCTTCAGCCTGCTGCCAGATGAACGTTCAGACATTATCCAATCGCCTGAGCCCCGGCGAAGGTTCCTGCCCCTCTCCCGATCAGGCGGGCAGCGCGGCAGCCCGGTCGAGCGCCGCCAGCACCTCGGGGGTCAGCACCAGATCCTGTGCCGCCAGATTTTCCGCCAGATGAGCGGTGCTGGACGTGCCGGGGATCAGCAGCATGTTGGGCGAGCGCGCCAGCAGCCACGCCAGCGCCACCTGCAGCGGGCTGGCGCCCAGATCGGCGGCGATGGTGGAGAGCGCATCGGACTGGATCGGGCTGAAACCGCCCAGCGGGAAGAAGGGTACATAGGCGATGCCCTGCGCGTTCAGGCTATCGACCAGCGCCTCGTCCTCCCGGTGGACGAGGTTATAGTGGTTCTGCACGCAGACCACCGGGGCAATGGCCTGAGCCTGCTCGACCTGTTTTGCCGTGGCATTGCTCAGCCCCAGATGGCGGATCAGGCCCTGATCGCGCAACTTGGCCAGCGTCGAGAACTGCTCTTCCAGCGGGCCTTCCGCCGGACCGCCCACCTCGATCATCATGCGCAGATTGACGACATCGAGCCGCTCCAGCCCGAGGTTGCGCAGATTGTCATGCACCGCCTGCTCAAGCTGCGCAGGCGCCTGCGCCCGGTTCCACGAGGCGTCCTCCCCGCGCATCGCACCGACCTTGGTGACGATCACCAGATCTTGCGCATAGGGATGAAGCGCCTCGCGGATGATCTCATTGGTGACATGGGGACCATAGAAATCGCTGGTGTCGATGTGGTTGACCCCGGCCTCCACCGCGGCGCGCAGCACGGCCAGCGCCGCCGCGCGATCTTTGGGCGGGCCGAAGACATGAGGGCCTGCCAGTTGCATGGCGCCATAGCCCATGCGGTTGACGGTGAGATCGCCGAGCTGGAAGGTCTTTGGATCGGTCATGGGAACTCTCCTTCAAGGGGTGCGCCCAGTATGGCCCTGTTGCCGGCGATCGATAAGCCGTGCACTCCGGCACAGCCCGTATGGAATTTCGTACAATCTCTGGCATGGTGTGAGCATGGAACTCGATGACCTGTCCGCTTTCGTCACCGTGGTGCGCGCCGGAGGCTTTCGCGAGGCCGCGCGCGTCTCGGGCCTGTCGGCCTCCGGGCTGAGCGAGGCCCTGCGGCGGCTGGAAAGCCGCTTGGGCACGCGGCTGCTTCACCGCACCACGCGCAGCATCTCCACCACCGAGGCGGGCAGCAGCCTGTTCGAAAGGCTCTCCCCCGCGCTGCGCGAGATCGGCGAGGCTCTGGAGGCCGTGCATGCCCAGCCGGATCAACCGGCGGGCACGCTGCGCCTCAATGTGCCAGCCAATGTCGCCAAGACCGTGTTGCCCGGCATCATCCCGCGCTTCCTCCACGCGCATCCGCAGATCCGCGTGGAGGTGACGGTGGAGGACACCCATGTCGACATCCTCGCCTCGGGCGCCGATGCGGGCATCCGCTATGAGGAGCGGCTGGAGCAGGACATGATCGCCCTGCCCATCGGGCCGCGCCGGCAAAGGATCATCACCGTGGCCGCGCCCGCCTATCTGGCCGAGCATGGCCGCCCGCAGCATCCGCGCGATCTGCTCGACCACCCATGCCTGCGCCTCCGCTTTTCCAGCGGCGCCATGGCCATCTGGGAGTTCGAGAAGGGCGATGAGGTGATCCGCATCGACCCCAGAGGCCCCTTGCTGGTCCAGCCCGGATCGGCCAGCGACCTGCTGATCGACGCGGCGGTGGAGGGGCTGGGCGTGATGCGCCTGTTCGAGGACTGGCTGGCCCCCGCCCTGCAAAGCGGCGCTCTGGAGCGCATCCTGCCCGAATGGGACGAGGCTTTTGCGGGCCCGATGCTCTATTACTCGGGCCGCCGCCAGGTGCCCGCGCCTTTAAGGGCCTTTATCGACTTCACGCGATAAGGCACGCGGCGGAGCGTGCATCCCCGGTGACGGATCACACTTTGCAGTCAGCTCCTCGCAAATTGCGCGGTGATACCTATGTCGGGGACGGGCCAGTGCTCCGTGCCCATAGTTCAATCGAGGCCGTGACCACCCCATGCCAACGCATCGCCGTACCTTTCTGACATCGGGCACCGCCCTGCTGGCCGGAGCGCTGGCCTCGCGATCCATGGCAGCGCCTCCTCCCACCCCGATCAGCCCGGCGACGCCCATTCCCGTGCCGCCCGCGCCGGGGCGCACCACCGACCTCAATTCGCGCCGCCCCGCGCCCGGCGATCGCAAGTTCACCAGTCCTTCGGTCGAGGCGCGTATCGCCGAGATTTCCAAACAGATCGCGGATCCCGAACTGGCCTGGATGTTCGCCAATTGCTATCCGAACACGCTCGACACCACGGTGCGGATGGGCACGGTGGATGGCAAACCCGATGCTTTCGTCATCACCGGAGACATTCCGTGTTTGTGGCTGCGTGACAGCAGCGCCCAGGTCTGGCCCTATCTTCCGCTGGCCAAGGGCGACCAGCAATTGCAGACGCTGTTCAACGGTTTGATCGCGCGTCAGGCCCGCTGCCTGCTGATCGATCCCTATGCCAATGCCTTTATGCAGAACCCGCAGGCGCGCAGTGATCTGTCATGGGCGCAGCGCGACCTGACGGACATGAAACCGGGCGTGGCCGAGCGCAAATGGGAGCTGGACTCGCTGTGCTGGACGCTGCGTCTGGCCCATGGCTATTGGCAGGCGACCAAGGACAAGCGGCCTTTCGACGCGCTCTGGGCCAGCGGTGCGCGCGCCGCGCTGCGCACCATGCGCGAGCAGCAGCGGCTGCATGACAATGGCCCCTACACCTTCCGCCGCCCGGACGGCAATGCCACCGAGACGCTGATGCTGGGCGGCTATGGCGCGGCCAGCCGCAAGGTGGGGCTGATCCATTCGATGTTCCGCCCCTCCGACGATGCCTGCACCTTTCCTTTCCTGATCCCCTCCAATCTCTTCGCAGCCAGTGCGCTGAAGGGCCTCGCCAAGGTCGCGATGGAGGCACGCGGTGACGCGGCGCTGGCGCGGGACGCCAATGCGCTGGCGCTGCAACTGGACCGCGCCCTGCTGCGCTATGGCCGGATGACGGGACCCGATGGCCATCCGGTCTGGGCCTATGAGGTCGATGGTTTCGGCAATGGCTTCTTTATGGATGACGCCAATGTGCCCGGCCTGTCATCGCTGGCCTATCTGGGCGCCGTGCCGCGCAATGATCCGATCTTCCGGCGCACGGCGGCGCTGTGCTGGTCATCGCGCAACCCCTATTTCTTCAAGGGCGAGGCCGGGGCGGGCATCGGGGGACCGCATGTCGGACTGGGCATGATCTGGCCGATGTCGCTGATCGTGCGGGCCATGACCAGCGACAGCCCGGCGGAAATCCGCGCCCTGCTGCGCACGCTGAAGTCCAGCCATGCCGGCACCGGCTTTATGCATGAGAGCTTCCGTCAGGATGACCCCCGGCACTACACCCGCGCCTGGTTCGCCTGGGCCAACAGCCTGTTTGGCGAGATGATCATGGATGTGGCGCGGCGCTTTCCGACGGTGCTGGCGCAACCGCTCTAAAGCGCCGCTTGGGCCTTAATCCTCGTAGACGATCGACAGCTTGCCGGCCGCCTCGGCAGCGATGCGGCGGGCGCTGTCGGTGTCCTGCGCGCGGGCCAGCGCCACGCCCATGCGGCGATAGGGCCGTGCCGTGGGCTTGGCGAAGATGCGCAGATCGACCGCCTCGCCCGGCGTGGAGAGCGCCTGCGCCTGCCCCTCATAGCGGAACTTCGCCGAATCCCGGTCCGCCAGCAGCACCGCCGAGGCCGAGGGACCGCGCAGCGCGATCTGCGGGATCGGCAGGCCCATGATCGCACGGGCATGCAGGTCGAACTCGTTCAGATCCTGCGAGATCAGCGTTACCATGCCGGTGTCATGCGGGCGCGGCGAGAGTTCGGAAAAGATCACCTCCTCGCCCTTCACGAAGAACTCGACGCCGAACAGGCCGTAGCCGCCCAGATCGTCCACCACCTTGCGCGCCATCTCCTGAGCATCGGCGATGGCCGAGGCGCTCATGGCGGCGGGCTGCCAGCTTTCCTGATAGTCGCCGCGCTCCTGCCGGTGGCCGATGGGCGGGCAGAAATGCACGCCGTCGCGGGCGCGGATCGTCAGCAAAGTGATCTCGTAATCGAAGGCGATGAACTCTTCCACGATCACCCGCTGGCGGTCGCCGCGCATGTTGGCGACGGCATAGGTCCAGGCCGCTTCCAGATCCTGCGCGGAACGCACCGTGCTCTGCCCCTTGCCCGAGGAGGACATGACCGGCTTGATCACACAAGGAAAACCGGTGAAAGCAGCGCCCTCGCGCACCTCCTCAAGGCTCTCGGCATAGCGATAGCGCGAGGTGCGCAGGCCCAGATCCTGCGCCGCCACATCGCGGATGCGGTCGCGGTTCATCGTCAGGATCGTGGCGCGGGCGGAGGGGACGACATTGACGCCCTGCGCCTCGACCTCCGCCAGAACCTCGGTGCGGATCGCCTCGATCTCGGGCACGACGAAATCGGGCTGGTGTTTGGCGATGGCGGCGCGCAGCTTCTCGCCATCGAGCATGGAGAAGACCTCGAAACCGTCGGCCAACTGCATCGCCGGAGCGCCTTCATAGGCGTCGCAGGCGATGACACGGGCGCCCAGCCGCTTGGCCGCGATCACGAACTCCCGCCCCAATTCGCCCGAACCGAGCAGCAAGATGGTTGCCGTGAACGCCATGATCCAAATCCTTCAAGCCAGTGCCGAAGGCCGCCTATAGGCAAAGAGCAGGCCCCTTAGAAAGGGATTTCCTGCCCCTCGTAATCGAACAGCTTGCCGCTGTCCGGGCCCTTCAATTCCTCGATCACATCGAGCAATTGCAGCGCGGCGCGCTCGGCATCGAACAGGCGCCCCGCCGGGACATTGGCCTGAAACGGGCGCGACAGGGCCGTATCGACCGTGCCGGGATGCAGCGCCACCACGATGGCCCGCTCATTGCGGCGGCGCTCCTCGATGGCCAGATTGCGGATCAGCATGTTGAGCGCCGCCTTGGAGGCGCGATAGCCATGCCAACCGCCCAGCCGATTATCGGTGATGGACGCCACCCGTGCGGACAGCGCCGCAAATACCGTCCGCCCGCTTTTGGGCATGAGCGGCAGAAAATGCTTGGCCACCAGCGCCGGCCCCACCGCATTGACGGCATAAAGCTGCGCCAGCCATGCCGGATCGAGATCGCGCAACGCCTTTTCCGGGCCGTGCTCGCCCTCATGCAGCAGCCCCGTCGCCACGATCACCATGGCGGGCGGCGGCCCCTTGGCAACATGGGCGGCAGCGGCGGCTATGCTCGCCTCATCGAGCAGATCGAGATGCTGCGCCCCGCCGCGCGACCGGGCGAAACCATGCACCACCTCATAGGCGCCTTCCTCGATCAGCGCGGCCTCGAAGGCGGCGCCGATCCCGCCCGAGGCGCCGATGACGATGGCCGATCCCTTGCTCATGCGCGGGTGAAGCGCCAGCGGTCTGGCTCGCTTTCGGCGGCATCGAAACGATAGCCGTCGGTGTCGAAGCCGCGCATGGCGTCCACATCGGTGATATGATGCTCGCACATCCAGCGCGCCATCATGCCGCGCGCCTTCTTGGCGTGGAAGCTGATGAAACGCGGACCGTCCGGGCCGGGTTCGCGGAACTCGACCTCGATCACGCGCAGCCCCGGCAACTGCCCGTCAACTGCGGCGAAATACTCCTGACTGGCCAGATTGAGGACCGTGCCCGATCCTTCCTCTTCGACCAGATCGCGCAGCAGCCGGGCGATGCGCTCGCCCCACCAGTCGGTCAGCTTTTTCAGCCCCGCCTCGGGCGGCGCCCAGCGCGTGCCCATCTCCAGCCGATAGGGCCGGATCGCGTCGAGCGGACGCAGCAGGCCATACAATCCCGAGAGCATGCGCAGATGGTTCTGGGCAAAGGCGATGCCCTCCTCATGCAGCGTATCGACCTCAAAACCGGTGTAGACATCGCCCGCAAAGGCATAGAGCGCCGCGCGTTCGGGCAGATCGTCAAAATCACGGAACCGCTCGACATTGAGCTGGGCCAGACGCGGCGAGATATGCATCAGCTTGCCCAGTCTCTCCTCGGTGAGATGGGTGGCGGACCGCGCCAGACCATGCGCTTCCTCCCGAAAATGCGGCGTGGACAGCGTGAGCGGCGGCAGCGCCCGGTCGAAATCGAGGGTCTTGGCGGGGGAAAGCAAAGCGATCATGATCGGGGCCGGTAAAGGGCTTGCCGCCCCGCGTCAAACCGGCGCTTGGCGCCGGTTTGAAAATTCGGCGAGGCCGAATTTGCGGCTCACATCTCTCCGAACATGCGGCGCTGGTCGGCCTCGATCTCTTCGAGATAGCGGCGGCGGGCGTGTTTTTCGGTCAGCACGCCCAGCACCTTGCCTTTGTCGTCGACAACCGCCAGTTCGTCGGCGCTGGCCTCGTCGAAGGTTTCCAGAATTTGCCGCACGCCCATGGCCGGGGTCAGCACCCGGTCCACCAGCCGCGCCGCCTCATCGATCACCGCATCGGGCGACAGGGTCGCGGCATAGGCCGCCACCATCGGCACGACCCCGCCATAATGGCCCTGCTCATCGACAAGGATCGCTTTCGACACCGATCCCTGCGGCACCTGCTGGCGGAAACCGGCCACGCTGGTGCCGCTCTGCACCGCCACCCAGTCGCGGCGCATCATCCGCCCGGCGGTCAGCGTGGTCAGCCAGCCAATGTCGCGCGGCGAGCGAATGTCCGACCCGCGCACATGCAGCCGCCAGGTCGAGAAGGAATAGCCGAAAGCCTCACGCGTGACCGCGCTCGATACCAGAGCGGCGGTCAGCACCACCCCCATCAGTGCGAAATCATGGGTGATCTCCAGCATCAGCATGGCCAGCGTCATCGACCCGCCGACGATGGACACGCTCAGCGCCGCCATGCCGACCAGCGCGGCATCGTTGGGATCGATGGCGATGCCCCACAGATTGGCCACCTCGCCAAAGGCCTGCCCCGCCAGCGAGCCCAGAAACAGCGAGGCGAAGAACAGCCCCCCACGAAAGCCGCTGGCCAGCGAAATCACCGAGGCGGTGATCTTCAGCGCCAGCACCCCCAGCAGAAAGGCCACCGGCGGCTTGATCGCCAGATCGAGATGCAGCGCCCCATGCCCCGCCGACAGCGCCTGAGGCGACAGCCAGGCCACCGGCATCAGCAGCAGCGCGCCCAGCACCGGGCGCCACGGGCTTGAGCGGGTTATGGCCTGCATCACCCGCTCGGCGGCGGTGACCAGCCGCATCACGAAGATACCCAGCAGCGCGCAGACCAGCCCCAGAACCGCATAGGCGGCATAATCGCCCAGCGTGATAATGCGGTTGTCGGTGGCGGCCATCAGCCATGGCTCTGGCCCCAGCCAGCGCATCAGCGCGGCAGCCAGCAGCGAAGCGGCCACCACCGGCGCCACCGCCGCCGTGCTGTAGGTGCCGATCACGATCTCGAAGGCATAGAAGGCCCCGGCCAGCGGCGCGCCAAAAGCCGCGCCCACCCCCGCCCCGGCCCCCGCCCCCACCAGCGTGCGCAGATCGGCGCGGCGCAGATGCGCCTTCTGCCCCAGCCATGAGGCGAGCCCGCCGCCCAACTGTGCATAGGCCGCCTCCAGCCCCACCGAGGCGCCGCAGCCGTTGGAGATGACCGTCTGCGCGCCGATGATCAGATTGTCGAACATGGGAATGCGCCCGCCATGCAGCGCATTAGCTTCCACCACGTCGACGGGGGTACGCCCCCGCAAGGCCAGCCAGCGGTTGAGCCCGACCAGCGCCAAAGCCCCCAAAGGCAGGGCCAGCAGCCGCCACGGATGACGGATCGAGGCGAGCGCGCTCAGCCGGTTGATGGTGACGCCGTAAAAGACATGCTGCAGCCCATGGGCCAGCCAGCTCTGGATCAGGGTCGAGATGCCCGCCATGGCCCCCACCAGCGCGGCCAGCACGATAAAGGCCGCCTCGCTGGCGCGCAGGCGGCGTCTGACGAGGATCAGCCCGTGTCGCAGCCGGTGCAGTCTGGCCGATCGCATGCGCATCCGTTCGTTATGATCCTGCCTGCTGTGCCAGATCGGTATGAAGATAAAGGAACAATCGCCCAAGACAAATCCTGTTTCCTGCCCCCATCAGACTTTGGGTCGCGCGCTGACAATTCCGCCATGCCCGCCCCCTGCAAGACTTGGCGTGCCGGATGGAGGCCGCTATCCCTGCCCCATGCTTTTCCCATCCTTTTGCAAGATCGCCGGATGATCCGGGCCTGGTTTACCCTGCTGGCCTGCCAGTTGCTGGGCGAAGCGCTTCGCATGGCCACCGGCGCGCCGCTGCCCGGCCCGGTGATCGGCATGCTGCTGCTGGCGGGCGCCCTGCTGGTCACGCGGCGCGGCAAGGCTCCTGACGCCGAGAGCGATCTCGACCGTCTGTCGGGCCAGTTGATCCGCCATATGGGGCTGCTTTTCGTGCCCGCCGGCGTGGGGATCATCGCTCAGGCCGATCTGCTGCGCGCGCAATGGCTGCCGATCACCGTCGCGCTGGCCGGTTCGACGGTGCTGGGCCTGCTGGTTACCGCGCTGGTGATGCGCTGGACCTTGAGGCCCCGGACATGAGCGCTCTGACCGCCCCCCTGACTGCAATGCCGATCCTCTGGCTGGCGTTGACGCTGGGCGTATGGCTGGCCGCGATCGAGATCCAGAAGCGCTCGGGCAACAGGGTGATGGCCAATCCGGTACTGCTGACCATCGTGGCCATCGGCGCGCTGCTGCTGGCCTGCCATATTCCCTATGCCACCTATTGGCAGGGCACGCAGGCGATCAATCTGCTGCTGGGCCCCGCGACCATTGCCCTGGCCGTTCCGATGGTCCGCCATATCGCGCGCATCGGCAAAAGCCTGCGCGGGATGGGGCTGGCGCTGCTGGCGGGCAGCCTGACCAGCATGGTCTCGGCCATGGTGCTGGTCGGCGCGCTGGGCGGCAGCCGGTCGGTGATGCTCTCGATGGCGCCCAAGGCGGCCACCACCCCCATCGCCATGGGCGTCGCCGCTCAGGTAGGCGGCATACCCGCGCTGACGGCGGCGCTGGCGATCGCGAGCGGCATTCTGGCCGCGCTGATCGGCAAGACATTGCTGAGCGCCCTGGGCATCGAGGATCGCGCCATCCATGGTTTCAGCGCGGGCGTGGCGGGCAGCGGCATCGCCGTGGCGCAGGTCACACGCCTTGGCGAGGTCGCCACCGCCTTTGGCGCGCTGGGCATAGCGCTCAATGGCGTAATGACCAGCGTGCTACTGCCCTGTGTGCTGGCCGTATTTCCCTAAGAGCTTTCGCCTATCCGCAGGGTTTGCGCCCGCTCGAACAGATCGAGGATCAGCGGGTCGCTCTCTCCCGCGCGGATCGCCGCCTGAAACAGGATGCTGCTCCCCGGCGCTGGCCAGACCTCCACCAGATCGCCGCGCGCCATCGCCTCGGCTGCCATCAACGCGGGCAGCAGGGCCACCCCCTGCCCCGCCGCCACGGTCTCGATCAGGGCGCGCACATTGTTGCAGCGATGGATGACCGCAGGGTCGATGTTCCGCTCGGCCAGCATCTCCAGCATCATGCCATAGAGCGGCGAGTGGCGCGGCAGCGACCAGACCGGCGGCTCCCAGCCGCCCTGAGCGATGCGGCGCGCCGTCTCGGGATGGCCCAGCCAGACCACCCTGACCGTGCCGATCGAGGCCACCTTCAGCCCCGGCGCCGCAACCGGCCCGGCCAGAAACACCAGATCGCTGGCGGCGCTGAGCAAATGCTCGATCAGATGGGCGGTCAGCTCGATCGAGACATCAAGCGTGACGCCGGGCCAGTCACGCTCAAGACCGGCCAGAAAGCCCGGCAGACAGGTGGCGGCGGCGATCTCTCCTGTGCCGATACGGACGGAACCGGTGCGCTGGCCCTTGTCGAAGGCACGCTCCAGTTGAGCCCAGATCGGTTCGCAGTCCTGCACCAACTGGCGCGCGCGCGGGGTGAGCAGCATGCGCCGCCCCTCGCGCTGGAACAGGGGATAACCCAACTGCCCCTCCAGCTCGCGCATGCGGGCCGAGATCGTGGGCTGGGTGATGTTCAGACGGTCGGCGGCAGCGTGGAAGGTACCCAGCCGCGCGATCCACAACAGGCTTTCGAGATGATAGAGCGCGACCCGGTTCATCGCGCAACCCGCAAAATCATAGATCATGCCTATCGATATCGGTAAAAATCTATTATTAGAGCATATGATTTGATCCTGCTACCCATCTCCTGAAGAACATCAAGGAGAGGACATCCCGGATGCCCGGCAAGATATACCCCGATGCCGCTGCCGCTTTGGAAGGCGTGCTGTTCGACGGCATGCTGATCGCAAGCGGAGGCTTTGGCCTCAGCGGCCTGCCCGAGCGCCTGATCGATGCCATTCAGGCCGCCGGCACGAAGGATCTCACCTTCGCCAGCAACAATGCCGGCATCGACAATGAAGGCATCGGCAAGCTGCTGCGCACAAGGCAGGTCAAGAAGATGATCTCCTCCTATGTGGGCGAGAACAAGGAGTTCGAACGCCAGTATCTGGCGGGCGAACTGGAGGTCGAGTTCACCCCGCAGGGCACGCTAGCCGAACGCATGCGCGCGGGCGGAGCAGGCATCCCCGGCTTCTACACCAAGACCGGCGTCGGCACGCTGGTGGCCGAGGGCAAGGAAGTCAAAACCTTCAACGGGCAGGACTATATCCTCGAGGAAGGCATCTTTGCCGATCTGGCCATCGTGAAGGGCTGGAAGGCCGACACCACCGGCAACGTCATCTTCCGCAAGACCGCCCGCAACTTCAACGTGCCTGCCGCCACCTGCGGCAAGGTCACTGTGGTGGAAGTGGAGGAGATCGTCGAACCGGGCCAACTCGATCCCGACGCCATCCATCTGCCCGGTGTCTTCGTGCAGCGCCTCGTGCTGGGCGCGCCCTACGACAAGAAGATCGAATTCCGCACCACGCGCAAGCGGGAGGACGCATAATGCCCTGGACCAGAGATGACATGGCCGCCCGCGCCGCCCGCGAACTGCAGGATGGCTTCTATGTGAACCTTGGCATCGGCATCCCCACGCTGGTCGCCAACCATGTGCCCGAGGGCGTGACCGTCACGCTGCAGAGCGAAAACGGCATGCTCGGCATCGGCCCCTTCCCCTACGAAGGCGAGGAAGATGCCGACCTCATCAACGCGGGCAAGCAGACCATCAGCGAACTGCCGCAATCGGCCTATTTCGACAGCGCCACCAGCTTCGGCATGATCCGCGGCGGGCATATCGATTTGACGGTGCTGGGCGCCATGGAGGTCTCCGAGAATGGCGACATCGCCAACTGGATGATCCCCGGCAAGATGATCAAGGGCATGGGCGGGGCGATGGACCTCGTCGCGGGCGTGAAGAAGATCATCGTGGTGATGGAGCACAACGCCAAGGACGGCAGCCCCAAGTTCATCCCCGCCTGCACCCTGCCGCTGACGGGGCTGGGCGTGGTGGACATGATTGTGACGGATCTGGCGGTGTTCCAGCGGGCGGATCATGCCTCGCCCTTCAAGCTGGTGGAGCTGGCGCCGGGGGTGAGCGTGGAAGAGGTGCGCGAGAAGACGTCAGCGAAGTTTGTCGAGTAAGGTTTGAAGGCAAAAGATGTGCGAGGGGGTTACCCCCTCGCGCTCCCATGACGTCTTCCGACGAAGCGGTAGTGGCGCCCGATCATAGCACCCAGCCTCTCCACCCGCGCCAAAGCGCCGCAGGCTATCGAATCCCGGAACATCAACGCTGCGCCATCAGAACCTGCCTGCGGCGCGGCAAACCGAGCGCAAGGCCGAACCCGTAGCTCCCACGTAGACATTAAAGGGAGCGCGAGGGTGTAACACCCTCGCATCTTCCACTTCTATCTTCTTACAGAACCTTTCCCCCTCCCTTCCCCATCCCTAAACATTCTGCCAAGACACCGTCCGAACAGCCAAAGGCGAGATCGGATGATGAAGGCGCTTTTTAGGGCACGCGGCAAGCATCGGGCTGCTGTTGTTGCAGCCGGGCTTGTACCGGCGGCGATGATTGCTGGTGGCGTGGTCTGGGCTTGTGCCGATTCCTCCTGTTATCCGGACTGGAAGCTTGGCGCTTCATCTTATGCCTGCAGCGGGCAGGCGGCGATGAATCCGGGCAATGACACGCGCATCAACATGATCTGGCTGATGCAGAGCCTGAGCGGATCGAGCCCGCCCGCCGCCGCCACCGCCAAAATCTCCGACGAGCGCCAGCTCGGGCAGACTTTCATGTCATGGCCGGGGTTGCGGTCGGCCTTCTGGCCCTCGCCCGCGACAGAAGCGCCCGCCGATACATCCGCGCCCTCCTGCCAGAATATCGCCCAGTCCCTTCCGGCTTTCCATGAGGCGCTGGCCGCCGACAAGGGCGTGCCAGAGGGTGAGCGCAAGGCCCTCAACCAACTGCGCGAGAAGGTTGGATGCGGCGATGTTTCGTGGGACGGCGCCGCCATCACCAGCGCGGCGGGGCGTGACTGGCTGGCCTATCTGAAAGCCTCGCAGGCCTTTTATGCCAATGACTGGGCCGGGGCGCGGCAGGGCTTTGCCCCGCTGGCCCGCGCCCGCAACACATGGATCGCGGAAACCGCATCCTATATGCCGATCCGCATTGCGCTGCGTGCGGCCGTGGCGGGGGCCGTCAATCAGTATGGCGATTTCGCGGGGGTGGAGAAGGTCGACACCGCGACGGTCGGGCAGGCGCGCGCGGCCATCGCGGCCTATTTGAAGGCCTATCCCAAGGGGCGCTATGCCGACTCCGCCAAGGGGCTGACGCGCCGCGTCGCCTGGCTGGGCGGCGATAATGAGACGCTGGCCCGCAGCTATGAGAATTTGCTCGCCACCACGCCGGGCAACCGTGAGGACGCCGCCGATCTGGCCGAGGAAATCGACATCAAGCTCTTCGAGAGTCAGGATGCCGATGCCCTGTTCGACCGGCTTCACGATATGCCGTTGCTGACGGCCATTGCCGACCTCAAGCGCATGCGGCGCGATGAGGGGGACGCCAAGGATCCGGGCAAACTCTCCGCCGCGCAGCTTGCGGCGCAGCAGGGGCAGTTCGCGGCGCATGGCGATCTCTATGGCTTTCTTCAGGCGACCCACGCTTTCCAGACCGGCGAGAACCCGCGCGCCATTCTGGCCATGCTGCCCGATGCCGCCCATGCCCAAAGCTACACGCCGCTCGCCTTCAGCCGCCAGATGCTGCGCGGCATGGCTTTGGCCAGGGCAAAGGACCCCAATGAGGCCGGTTTCTGGCAAGGCATGCTGGGCGGCGCCACTGCCGCCTATCAGCGCCCGCTGGTCGAGATGGGGCTGGTGCTGCGCTGGCAACGCGACGGCAGGCTGGCGCAGGTCTTCGCGCCCGGCTCCCCGATTACCGACAGCATGACCCGCGAGATCCTGCTGCAGACGCTGGCCACGCCCGCCATCCTGCGGGGCAGCGCGAAGGATGCCTCACGCCCCGCGCATGAGCGCGACATTGCCCGCTTCACCCTGCTCTACAAGGATCTGACCAACGGGGCCTATGCCGATTTCGGCAGCGATGTCGCGCTGGCCCCGGCGACGGCCTCGAAAGACGCCCATCTCTATGATTTCTCGATGCAGGATGACATTCCGGTCAGCCTGTTCCGCACCGGCCAATGGTCCGATGGCAAGTTCCCCTGCGGATCGCTGACGCAAACCACCGCCGCGCTGGCGCGATCGCCAGTCGACCGCAAGGCGCAGCTTTGCCTTGCCGAGTTCTATCGCCTCAATGGCTTCGACGGCTTCTCGCTGTTCCGCTCCGACGGCAAACGCAATCTGCTCGGCGCGGGGGCCAGCGGCTTCCCCGGCAAGCCCCTGTCGCGCGACACCATCTATGCCGCCGTCATTGCCGACCAGCGGGCCACGCCCGATGAGCGCGCCTATGCGCTCTATCGCGCGGTGATGTGCTATGCGCCCTCGGGCTACAATGGCTGCGCGACCTCGCGCCTCACCTACAGCGAGACCGAAACCAACGACGTGCCCAAGTCCATGCGCAAGGCATGGTACGATGAACTCAAGCAGCGCTATCCGGGCAGTCCATGGGCCAAATCCCTGCACTATTACTGGTGATGAGGCCCCGCGCCGCTCTGGCCACGCTGCTGCTGGGCCTGTGCCTGCTGCCCGGTTGCCAGAAGCAGCGCGAGGCCGCGCAGAAGCCGCAGGTGCAGGCCTCCGCCCATGATGCCTTCTATCTGTGGCCCGGCGTCACGCCCTCGCCCGACCTGCGGCCCAAAACACTCTATCTGCTCGATGGCGAGGTCCGGCATGGCGGAGCGCCAAGGCTGACACGCCTGCGCATGGGCACACCGCATCTGCCCGGCAAGGCGGTCTGGCTGGTGGTGCGTGCCGACCGGCTCGACTGGGACGCTGCCACCTATGCCGCCATTCTGGCCGACCTCGATCAATGGCAGAAGGCGGGCAACAGCATTACCGGCCTGCAGCTTGATTTCGACGCGGCGACGCGCGGCATCGGCAACTATGCCCGCTTCCTCAAGGATCTGCGCGCCCGCCTGCCCCGCCGCTGGCAACTGTCCGTCACCGGGCTGATGGACTGGAGCGCGCATGGCGACCCGCAGCAACTCGCGACCATGGCGGGCATCCTCGATGAGGTGGTGATCCAGACCTATCAGGGCCAGACCACCATTGCGGGCTATGACAGCTATTTCGTCCGCATGGCGCATTTCCCCATCCCCTTCCGCGTGGCGCTGGTCGAAGGCGGCGCATGGCGCGCCCCGCCCGCGCTGGAGCAGCATCCGCGCTTTCGCGGCTATGTCGTCTTTCTGCTGAAGCATCCCTCCCCCCAGACACGCGCGGGCGCCTGAAGCGCACAACCCGAAAGAGCCCCCATGAAAGCCTGCCTGCTCCCCATCGCCACCGCGCTGGCCCTGCTGCCCCAGAGTGCTTCCAGCAATGACTCCTCGGCCCAACTGGCTGCCGGAGGCCTTGTGCTGACCCACAGCGACGCCATCGAGATGCGCAGCGAGGATCTGCGGATTTCGCGCTCTGCGGTGGTGGTGCGCTACACCTTCATCAACACCAGCGCGAAGGATGTGACCAGCCGCGTTGCCTTCCCCCTGCCCCCCATGGGCGGCCCCGATTTCTTCCAGAGCGATGTCTCCATCCCGGTCAACAAGGCCAACAATTTCCTGGGCTTTACCACAATCATCGATGGCAGGCCGGTGCCCATGGAGATCGAGCAGAAGGCCACGACCGAGGGCATCGACCGCACCGCCTGGCTGCGCGCCAATGGCATACCCCTCGCCCCGCAGACCGATGCCGCGCAGGCCGCGCTGGGAAAACTATCCGCCCCCAAACATGCCGAGGCCGAAAAGATGGGCCTGTTCGGCAGCGATGGCGGCCCCGGCTGGACGCTCCAAACCACCTATCACTGGGTCCAGCGCTTCCCCGCCGGTGTGCCGGTGGTGGTGGAGCATCGCTACACCCCCTCGGTCGGCAGCACGGTGCAGACCATGCTGGGCGAGGACAAAGACCCCGAAACCACCAAACGCTATTGCGTGGAGCCCTCGTTGCTGGCCAGCCTGCGCCGCATCCATGATGGCGGCAAGGTCGTCTTTTCGGAAGACTGGCTCGATTACATTCTGGTCACCGGGGGCAACTGGAAAAAACCCATCGGCCAGTTCCGCCTGACGATCGACAAGGAAAAGCCCAAGGATCTGGTGAGCCTCTGCGCCGAAGGCCTGCGCAAGACCGGCCCCACCACCTTCGAGATGACCCGCACCAACTGGCGCCCGGAGCATGATCTCTCGATCCTGTTCCTCGTGCACCACGATATTGAGTGAGTGCATCGTGAAAAATAAGACATTTCAAAGACATTCATAGCTATGCCGTCTCGATAACGACATAAAACAGTCAATCTCCTGTCACGTGGACCCTCTAGCGGCTTCGCAACCGCAGCGCGATGTTAAGAGGGACACGCCATGAGCTTTCGCCGAATTGTAAACACGCTGATGCTGCCGGGGGTCGCCGTTCTGGCCCTCGCGCCGGCCCTGGCCCATGCCGATGACACCACCAAGGCCGCCGATGCCACCGCCCCGGCCGAGACCTCCGCCCCCGAAGAGGTGAGCACCGACACCATCACGGTGACCGCCAAGGCGACCCGCTCCAGCACCTCGGTCGCGGGCGCGGAGATCCAGAAGATCCTGCCCGGCGCCTCGCCCTTCAAGGCGATGCAGACCCTGCCCGGCGTGCTCTACATCACCGCCGATCCGTGGGGCAACAATGAGCAGAACGCTCAGCTCTTCATCCACGGCTTCTCGATCAGCCAGCTTGGCTATGTGATGGACGGCGTGCCGCTGGGCGACCAGAATTACGGCAATTTCAACGGCCTGTCGCCTCAGCGCGCGCTGATCTCCGAAAACGTCGGCCGCACCGTCGTCGCCACCGGCGCGGGCGAGCTGGGCATCGCCTCGACCAGCAATCTGGGCGGCGCGGTTCAGGTCTACAGCAGCGATCCGGAAAGCCGCATGGGCGTGCAGGTCAACCAGACCGGCGGCATGTACGGCACCTCGCGCACCTATGCCCGCGTCGACAGCGGCGAGTTCGCCGGCGGCAACAAGTTCTACATTTCGGCAGCGCGCCAGCGCGGGCGTTCGTGGGACTTTGGCGGCATTCAGGGCGGCTGGCAGGCCAACGCCAAATTCGTCCATGAAGACCACATCGGCAAGCTGACCGCCTATTTCGACTGGTCGGACAAGACCGAGCCCAACGAAGACGCCTCGGTCATCTACACCAAGCCGGCCAATGCCATTCAGGCCAATGTGCCTTACACCCGCCCCTATACCTATCCCAATTTCGCCACCGCGCGCAGCTATGTCGATGCCTTTGGCAACACGCCCGCCGCTGACGGTTCGAACTATCGCAACTATTATTCTGACGCTCACCGCGCAGATTATCTTGGATACCTCAAGTATGATCTGAACCTTGGCGAGCATGTGAAATGGTCGAACCAGGTCTATTATCACCACAACAATGGTGAAGGCGTGGTGGCCGGGCCGCTGGGCCAGTCGATCACCGTGGTCGATGCCTATCTGACGCCGGGCTACACCACCGCCACCGCTCAGAAGAGCAATGCCAACACCTCGTCCTATCTGGTCGCGGCGACGGGCGGCTCGGGCTATGTGACCCGCACCACCGAATATCGCATCATGCGCAAGGGCATCATCTCGACGCTGAACGCCGACATCGGCAATCATTCGATCGAGGCGGGTGTCTGGTATCAATACAACAGCTCGCATGCCTGGCGCCGCTGGTATGCTCTGGATGCCAGCAATCCGGACAGCTCGACGCCCTACACCACGCCCACCAACCCGCTCTTCACGCAATATGCCGCCGAAATGCGCGTGAACACGCTGCAGTTGCATCTGCAGGACACCTGGAAGATGACCAACCGCCTCACCGTCGAGGCCGGCATCAAGACCAGCGCGCAATATGCCAACGGCTTCTTCATCGCCCAGCCCAAGGTCGGTTCCTATGCCGGTCTGGTCGCGGGTGACAGCCTGCCCTCGGGCCGCATCAACACCGAAAACTGGTTCCTGCCCACCGTCGGCGCCAAGTGGAACGTGACCGGCCACGAGGAACTCTACGCCAACATCCAGAAGAATATGCGCCAGTATCAGGCCTACGGCGGCGGCGGCAGCGCCGATCCGTGGTCGGTGGGCAACCAGCAGGCCTTCGACTACATCAAGGCCAATGGTCATCCCGAAAGCTCGTGGACCTATGAAGTGGGTCTGCGCTCGAAGCACAGCTTCACCAACAGCGCGGTGACCAGCATCGAGGGCCAGATCAACTATTACCACGTCGATTTCAGCAACCGCCTGCTTTCGGTCAGCGCGGCGCCGGGCGGCATCGCGGGTGGCTCGATCACCGGCGGCACCACCTCGCTGTTCAACGTGGGCAATGTGAAGACCGACGGTGTGGACGCCGGCGCCACGCTGCGCTTCGGCTCGATCGCCTCGATCTACAACGCGATCAGCTACAACAACTCGGTCTATCAGAGCGACTATTCCACCGCGACGGGCGCGGCCACCGGCAGCAGCATCGGCGGCTTCACCACCGTCAACAATGTGGTTCCCACCGGCGGCAAGCAGGTGCCCGGCAGCCCCAAGTGGATGAACAAGACCGTCATCACGCTGGACAACGGGCCCTTCCAGGTTCAGCTCTTCGGTGACTATGTGGGCAAGCGTTACGCCACCTATGTCAACGACGGCGCGGTGGGCAGCTACTTCCTGGTTTCGGCCCGGATCGCGGCCAAGATCCCCGAACGGTGGATCCATGCCCGCAAGGCGGAGATCAGCATGAATGTGACCAACCTGTTCAACACGACCGGCTGGTCCACCGTGTCTGTCAATACGGCGTCCAGCTTCTCGGCCTATCCGATCGCGCCGCGCATGGTGTTCGGCACGCTGTCTCTGGGGTTCTAAGATGATGATGGGGCCGATTTCCCGCCGCCGCCTGATGGGCTATACCGCCGCAGGCATCGCCATGGGGGTCGGCCCCATCACTTCTTTTGCCCAGGGAGCTGTTCCGATGCGTCAACGTCCAGCCAAGCCGGTTGTCATGGGTCATCGCGGCTGTTCGGCGCTGCGGCCCGAGCATACGCTGGGCTCCTATGCCAAGGCGATCCAGGACGGGGCCGATTTCGTCGAGCCCGATCTGGTGAGCACCAAGGATGGCGTTCTGGTGATACGCCATGAGAACAACATCGCGGAAACAACTGATGTTGCAGCACATCCTGAGTTCGCCTCACGCAAGACGAGCAAGACCGTCGATGGCGAGAAGCTGACCGGCTGGTTCACCGAGGACTTCACCCTTGCCGAGCTGAAGACGCTGCGGGCCAAGGAACGCCTTGAGGGGATGCGCACGGAAAGCCATTCCTACGACGGCCAGTTCCAGATCGTGACGCTGGAGGAGATGATCGACTTCGTGGCGGCGGAAAGCGCGGCGCGGGGGCGGATCATCGGCATCATTCCCGAGATCAAGCATTCCACCTATTTCGCCGGGATCGGCCTGCCGCAGGAGGGGCGTTTTCTCGAAAGGCTGAACGCCAGCCGTTACCTGAAGACCGCCCCGGTGATCGTGCAGAGCTTCGAGACCGACAATCTACGCAAGCTGCGTCCGGCACTGGCTGACAAGCCCAATGTGCAGCTGATGCAGTTGATCGGCGCGCCCAATGAGAGCCCCGCAGATTTGGTGGCCAAGGGCGACAAGCGCGTCTGGAAGGATCTGTTCACCCCCGCCGCCATGGCCGATATGGCGACTTATGCCGACTGGTTCGCGCCGCCAACGCGCATGTACATCCCGCTGGGCAAGGACGGCAAGCTGGCCGCCCCCACCGGTCTGCATCTGGCCGCGCGCAAGGCGGGCATGCTGGTGGGCACCTGGACCTTCCGCCCGGAAAACCATTTCCTCGCCGGCGACTTCCAGAATGGCGCTGGCGACGGCGCCCGCAATGTCGAGGGCAGTCTGGCCGAGATCAGCCACTATCTGAAGACGCTGCAACTCGACGGTTTCTTCACCGACGATCCCGCGCTTGGCCGCAAGGTTGTCGATCAGGCGTAAAGGCCTGTTGGCAAAGGCGGAGGCTCCATGGCAGAGGGGAAGGTGCCCTTCCCTCTGCCCGTGAGGTTTTTCATGTCCGCCAGCCCTTCTCTCGACCGTCTGCTCGCCATCATGGCCCGGCTGCGCGATCCGGCAAAGGGTTGCGAATGGGACGTGGCGCAGACCTTCGCCACCATCGCGCCCTACACCATCGAGGAGGCCTATGAGGTCGCCGACGCCATCGAGCGTGACGATATGGCCGATCTGCGCGAGGAACTGGGCGATCTGCTGCTGCAGGTGGTGTTCCACGCACGCATGGCCGAGGAAGCCGGGCATTTCAGCTTCGACGATGTCGCCGCGGGAATCGCGGCCAAGATGGAAAAGCGCCATCCGCACATCTTCGGCGATGAGGCCGGGCAGGACTGGTCGCGTGAAACCCGCTGGGAAGCCCAGAAGGCCAGCGAGCGTGAAGCCAAGGGCGCAACCAGCGCGATGGATGGGGTGGCTCAGGCGCTCCCCGCGCTGATGCGGGCGGAAAAGCTGCAAAAGCGTGCGGTACGGCAGGGTTTTGACTGGCCCGATACCGAAGGCCCCGTCGCCAAACTCTCCGAGGAAGTGCAGGAACTGGCCGAAGCAACCAATGAGGCCGAGCGTATCGAGGAAGCGGGCGATCTGCTCTTCGCCGCCGTCAATGTGACGCGGGCTTATGGCGTGGCGCCCGAGGAAGCCCTGCGCGCCGCCAATGCCAAATTCGAGCGCCGCTATCGCGGGATGGAAACGCTCTCAAGCGAACAGGGCCGGGATTTCGCGGCCCTGTCGCTCGATGAGCAGGAGGAACTGTGGCAGGCCGTCAAGCGACGCGAGAAGGGCTTAACGGTCTAAGCGCCGCCGCGCCTCTGGAGTATCCTGCGTGATTCAGGAATCACGCAGGATACTCTAGGCATTTGTTGTCGCATCGTTTTTCGCGAAAAACCGGTTCCCACTTTTTCGCACGATGCTCTAGCCCTCCAGATCCTCGCTCAACCGGCAATAGCGGCCCCATTCGCGCGGCGTCAGACGCACCCGCAGGCGGCGGCGATGATCCTCGCCCTCGCCCGCATCGCTGTCTTCCAGCACATCGCCATGGGCATGCAGCCACGCCAGACGCTGGCCATCGCCGGCCTCCAGCGTAATCACATGTTCGCGGGCATCGCCCGTCAGCAAGCGGCCTGCGGCTTCGAGCAGCTCATCGCAGCCCTCGCCGGTCAGCGCCGACAATGGCACGATCAGTTGGTCCTCATCCTCGCCCTGCTGGCGCGCGGCGCGCAGCAGATCGGCGATCTGGTCAGCGGGCAGCAAGTCCCACTTGTTCCACACCTCGATGATGGGAACCTTGGGGGCGAAACCGCCCTCCTCCATCAGCCCCAGATCGGCCAACACATCAAGCACATGCGCCTTTTGCGAGGCCGTTTCGGGATTGGCGATATCGCGCACATGGATCACCACATCGGCGGCGGTGACCTCTTCCAGCGTGGCGCGGAAAGCGGCGACAAGCTGCGTCGGCAGGTCCGAAATGAAACCCACCGTGTCCGAGAGGATCGCCTTGTCCACGCCCGCCAGACGGATCGCGCGCATTGTCGGGTCCAGCGTGGCGAAGAGCAGATCCTGCGCCATCACGCCCGCACCGGTCAGCCGGTTGAACAAGGTCGATTTGCCCGCGTTGGTGTAGCCCACCAGCGCCAGCACCGGCCAAGGCGCCTTGCCGCGCCTCTCGCGATGCAGACCGCGCGTGCGTCGGACCTGTTCCAGCTCGCGGCGGATGCGCGCCATGCGGTCGCGGATCATGCGGCGGTCGGCCTCGATCTGGGTTTCGCCGGGGCCGCCAAGGAAGCCAAAGCCGCCGCGCTGACGCTCAAGGTGAGTCCAGGACCGGACCAGACGGCCCGCCTGATAGTCCAGATGCGCCAGTTCGACCTGCAGGCGACCTTCGGCGGTCGCCGCGCGCTCGCCGAAGATTTCGAGGATCAGCCCGGTGCGGTCGATCACCTTGCGCTTGAGCTTTTCCTCAAGATTGCGCTGCTGCACCGCCGAAAGCGAGCCATCGACGATCACCAACTCGGCCTCATGCAGGTTGCACTGCACCAGAATGTTGTCGATCTGGCCCTCGCCGAACAGCGTGCCGGGGCGTGCTTCGCGGATGGGCACGGCAAAGGCCTCGGCGATTTCCAGCCCGATGGCCAGCGCCAGGCCCTTGGCCTCCTCGATCCGCGCGGCGGGGTCACTCGTGGTGGCAGCCCGCCCGCGGATGTCCGGACATACGACGAGGGCACGCGCGCCGCGCGTCACCTCGCCCTTCGAGTCATCAATATGGAAAGTCAGGCGTCGGAATCCTCTTCGCCGTCCCATTCACCCGTCAGGTCGACCGGGGTCAACGGCTGAATGGTCGAAACGGCATGTTTATAGGCCAACTGGACGTAACCTTCACGCTCCAGCAGCATGCAGAACAGATCGTAAGCGGCGACGCGGCCCTGAAGCATCACGCCATTCACCAGGAACATCGTGACCTGAGCGGCGGCAGCGCGGATGCTGGAGAGGAACACGTCCTGCAGCAGGCGGGCCTTCTTGTTGCCCTCGCTGGTGCCGAACAGGCGGGTGTCGATCGGCGTGCTGGGCATGATCGTCGAGACGGCATGCTTGTAGACGAGCTGCGACTGGCCATCGCGGCGCAGCAGGATCGAGAAATTGTCGAACCAGGTAACAATGCCCTGCAATTTCACACCCTTGACGAGGAACATCGTCACCGGGGTCTTGTTCTTGCGCAGGTGGTTGAGGAACTGGTCCTGAAGGTTCTGGCCACCCTTGCCCGACACAGCGCCCGAAGGGGCAGCCGCCGGGGTGGGAGCGGGAACCGGTGCAGCCTCGGCCTCCGGAGCGGGAGGCGGCGTTGCGGCCTTCAGCTTGGGCCGGGCGGTCAGCTTGCGCGCGGGCTTGGCCTCAGGCGTTTCCGAGGTTTCGGTCGTTTCGGTCATTTTGGCTCCTGTTTTTGGCGGATGGTGGTGCCACCCGCGATCTGGCCTCCGATTCCCGGATGGCCGACTTCTGTCCTGAGTGAATAATGTTTCGCGCTTGCAGCGTAAATGGCCAAAATTGTCCTACAGTGTAAAAAGAGGGGCCTACTCCTCCTCCTCATCCTCCCGCCGCTCACCCATGCCCAGCAGCTTGAGCTTGCGGTGCAGGGCCGAGCGCTCCATGCCGATGAAGCTGGCGGTCTTGGAAATGTTGCCCGAAAAACGGCGAATCTGGACGCGCAGATATTCGCGCTCGAAATTCTCGCGCGCCTCGCGCAGGGGCACGCCCATCAGCGCCGACATGCCGCCATCGCCGGCCAGACGCCCGCTGACGATTTCGCCCGGCAGCATATCCGGCTCGATGCAGCCCAGACGTTCGCGCGGGGCGAGGATCACGGTACGCTCGACCACATTGCGGAGCTGGCGGACATTGCCCGGCCATTCATAGGCCTGCAGCGCGGCCATCGCCTCAAGGCTGATGTCGGGCGGCGGCAGGCCCTGATCGTTGGCGTAACGCGCGAAGAAATGGCTGACCAGCGCGGGCACGTCATCGCGACGCTCCGAGAGCGGCGGCACATGCACCGGCACGACGTTCAGTCGGTAGAACAGATCCTCGCGGAAACGCTTTTCGGCGATTTCCTTCTCCAGATTGCGGCTGGTGGAGGAGACCACGCGCACATCGACGCGCAACTGCCGCGCCCCGCCAACACGGGCAAAGGCCTGATCGGTGAGCACCCGCAGGATCCGCGCCTGCGTCGAAAGCGGCATATCGCCCACCTCGTCGAGGTAGAGCGTGCCGCCATCGGCCATCTCCAGCAGGCCGGCACGTACCAGCTTGCCGTTCTGCTCCTCGCCGAACAGCTCCTCCTCGAAGCGCTCGGGGGTGATGCGGGCGGAATTGACGCTGACGAAGGGATTGGCCGCACGCGGGCTCCAGCTATGGAGCAGGCGCGCCGCCACCTCCTTGCCCGCGCCCGAAGGGCCCGAGATCAGCAGACGGCTGCCGGTGTTGGCCACGCGCTTCAGCGTCGCGCGCACATGGTTGATCGAGCTGGAGTTGCCGGTGAACTCCTCGCCCTGCGTGACGTCCAGCTTCAGCCGGGCATTCTCGCGGCGCAGGCGTTCGGTTTCCGTGGCACGCTCGACCAGATGGAGCAGCCGCTCGGTCTCGAAGGGTTTTTCGATGAAATCCATCGCCCCGCGACCGATCGCGGCCACCGCCGTATCGATGTTGCCATGGCCCGAGAAGATGATCACCGGCAGGTCGGGCTCGCGCGCCTTGATCGCGTCGAGCACCTCCAGCCCGTCCATCGGGCTGCCGTGCAGCCACACGTCGAGCAGCACCAGCGAAGGGCGGCGCTTGTCCACCGCCTCCAGCGCGGCGCGGCTGTCGCCCGCCGTCCTGCAGTCATAGCCCTCGTCGGAGAGCACACCCGCGACCAGATCGCGAATGTCCTTCTCATCGTCGACGATCAGGATATCGAGTGCCATGGAAAGTTCCGTTCCTTACTACTCGGCCGCCTCGCCGACACGCCTGGCAGCACCCATGTCTGCGGCAGGCTTGTCGTCGAGCGGATCGCGCGCGAAGCGCATGGTGACTCGGGTTCCCCCCCCATTGGTGCCCCCCGTTTCGACCGAGGCGAAGGCCATCTCGCCCCCGTGTTCCTCGATGATCTTCTTCACGATGGCCAGACCAAGGCCTGTGCCCTTCTCACGCGTGGTGACATAGGGCTCGACGATGCGCTCGCGGTCCTGAGGCAGGCCGATGCCATTGTCGGTGATGGTCACCATCACGCTGTCCTCATCGCCGGAGAGATCCAGCGTGATGCGCCCGCGATAATCGCCCTCGGCGTTCTTGGCGCGCGCCTCGACCGCCTCCGTGGCGTTTTTCAGCACATTGGTCATGGCCTGACCGAACTGATGACGGTCGCAGGCGATCTGGTTGATCCCCTCACCCGCCGAGAAGGCAAAGCTGATGTCCGGTCGCGCGACCTCCTGAAGGAACATCGCCTGACGCGCCAGATCGGCCGGGTCCTCGGTGCGGAAGACCGGCTTGGGCAGGCGCGCGAAGGAGGAGAACTCATCGACCATCTTGCGCAGATCGCCCACCTGCCGGATGATCGTCTGGGTCAGCTCCTCGAACAATTCGCCATCATCGACGATCTGCTTGCGATAGCGGCGCTTGAGGCGTTCCGTGGCAAGCTGGATCGGGGTGAGCGGGTTCTTGATCTCATGCGCGATGCGCCGCGCCACGTCGGACCAGGCCGCCTGACGCTGGTCGAGCAATTGCCGGGTGATGTCCTCGAAGGTCAGCACCGCGCCTGCCGGATTGCCGGTGACCTTTACCGCCAGCGTCAGCAATTCGCTGCCCTTGGCATATTGCACGATGCCCTCATTGGCGGCAGGCCCGACCAGCCCGGCAAGCTGAGGCGCGATATCGCCCAGCGCATGGCCCTCGGGCGGGCCGGCATCGGCAGGGCGCAGCAGCTTCTGCGCCGAGGAGTTCATCAGCAGCACGCGCCCCTCGGCATCAAGCGAGATCACGCCTGCCGTCACCGATTCCAGCACAGCCTCGATAAAGGCGCGGCGTTCGCCGATTTGCTGGTTGGCGCCGACAAGGGCCAAAGTCTGCCGCTCGATCTGGCCGGTCATGCGGTTGAAGGCGCGGTTGAGCAGGCCGATCTCGTCGGACCCGGCCCGCCCCTGCACACGCTGATCGAACTCACCGGCACCCACGCGCCGGGCGGCGGCCACCAGTTCGGCCAGCGGCTGCACCTGACGGTCGGCAAAGCGCAAGGCGAACCACACGGACAGACCCACCAGCGCCAGCGAGGCGATGAACAGCGCCACGTTGAAGCGCAATTGCAGCAGCCGCGCTTTCTGCGTGAGCACCTGATAGGCGCGCACGATGTTATCGGCGCGACGGCCCTGGGTGATCGCCAGAAGGTCCGAACGGCGCGCGGCAAAGAGATAGATGCCGCTGCGGCGGTCGATCGGCGTCACCACCTCGATCCGGTCGGCGTTGGTGTTGACGACGATGTTCTCGCCAGCATCGAGGCGGCGCAAGGCCTCGGGCTTGACCCAGTCATGCGGCTTGCCGCTGGGATCGATAAAGGCGGCGGTGTTCAGGGCACCGTTGGGGCCCTTCTGCAGGATCGCCACCTCATCCAGCTTGCGCTGCACGACCTGATAGGAAATGCCCTCCTGAAACTCACGGCTGACCATCGAGACACGGCTGAGCGCATCATGCACATCGTAAGCCATGGCGATGGCATTGTCGGACACGTCGCGCTGGCTCTGCTCATAATAGCCCTGCGCCAGCTTGTTGGCGTTTTCCAGCATGCCGCGCGAATTGTCGGAGAACCAGAACTCCACGCCCGACTGGAACAGCCACGAAGCGCAGACCACCACCAGCAGCGTCGGCACCGCCGCGATCATCGAGAAGAGGAACACGAGCTGCACATGCAGCCTTCCCTTCGAACCGATGCTTTCGGCCGCGCGGCGCAGCGCCATGCGCCGCCCGATCAGCATCAGGATCGCCATGGCGGGCACCAGCATGCCCACCAGCAAGGTGGCCGTCAGCGCCGAGGGCAGCAACTGGCCTTTGTCGGACTGGTCCGAGAGCACAAGATAGGCAGAGAGCGTCGCGGCCAGGAAAGAGGCCAGCGCCACACCTTCCAGCCACGGGAAGATGTTCGCGCGCCGCAGATAGACCTGCGCCCGGCGCCACCAGCGGGGCAGCCATCGGCGCATGGAAGGGGTCAAATTCTGCGGCATCGTTGCGCGCTTACAACACCACTGTAGCGTGCTTGCAAGAGGATTTGTGACACCATCCCGTTCAGGCACGCCGCCCGAGCGTTTCAGCGTCCACGTTCAACTCGCCCAGACGCTTGCGCAAGGTGTTGCGGTTGATGCCCAGCAACTGCGCCGCCCGAAGCTGATTGCCGCCCGTGGCACGCAGGATCTCGATAAACAGCGGGCGCTCGAAAGCGGCCAGAGCGCGGTCGTAAACCGTCCCCGGCTCGGGATTTTCCTGAGCCAGCCATTGTGTCACGCAACTTTCCAGATCGGAGGCCCGCGGCAAAGCGGGCACCACCTCCACCTCTTCGCGCGTGGGCGCGGTCAGCAGCGGGGTCAGGGCGGCGGCATCGATAATGTCCTCGCGCGCCAGCAGGGCGAGGCGATAGATGAAATTGCGCAACTCGCGCACATTGCCACGCCAGGGCTGGCGGGTCAGCAGATCGACGGCATCGGGTGCAAGCTGGCGACGCGGCAGGCCCTCGGCGGCGGCCAGGGTCAGGAAATGGCGGGCCAGCGCCTCGACATCATGCGCGCTCGCGCAGCGGCGGCAGGTTGATGGGCACGACATTGAGGCGATAGAACAGATCCTCGCGAAACTGCCCCGCCGCGATCATCGGCATCAGGTCGCGGTTGGTCGCCGCGATGATGCGCGTGTCGATCCGCACCTCGTCACGACCGCCCACGCGGCGGATCATGCCCGATTGCAGCGCGCGCAGCAGGCGGGTCTGGGCCTGCATCGGCATGTCACCGATCTCATCGAGGAACAGGGTGCCGCCCTCGGCCTGCTCGAACTTGCCGATGTTGCGGGCGACGGCCCCGGTGAAGGCGCCCTTCTCATGGCCGAACAGCTCGCTTTCGATCAGCTCGGCGGGGATCGCGGCGGTGTTGACGGCCACGAAAGGCCCGGCACGGCGATGGCCCAACTGATGGATCGCCTCGGCCACCAGTTCCTTGCCGGTGCCCGACTCGCCAAGGATCAGCACGGTCAGATCATTGCGCAAAACGCGGGTGATCATGCGATAGACCGCCTGCATCGAGGCGCTGCGCCCCACCAGCGGCAAGCCCTGCCCGGCATTCTCCTCCTCCAGCAGCCCGGCGGAAGAAGCAGCAGCCCCGGCCTGACGGACGGTACGCACCAGTTCGTCGATGTCAAAAGGCTTGGGGAAATATTCGAAGGCGTCGGTGTCGCTGGCGCGGACCGCCGTATCCAGCGTGTTCTGCGCCGAAAGGATGATCACCGGCATGTCGGGCCGCAGGGCGCGCACCCGGTCCAGCGACTCGATGCCATCGCCATCGGTCAGCATCACATCGGTGACCAGCGCGGCAAAGCGGCGCTCGGCCAGCAGGCGATCGCGCTCGGCGATGCTGTCGCAGCGGGCGACATTAAAGCCTTCCGCCTCCAGCGCGGCGGTGATCACGATGGCGATGGATTCGTCATCTTCAACCAGCAGAACGTTCATCAAGCGCCCATCACCCTATGCCCTGCCTCTTGAAAAAGCGCCATTTGCTGGAGCTTGGCGTGTCATCGATGGCGACGGGCAGATGGAGGCGGAAATGAGTCCAGCCCCCGGCCTCGTCGCGATCATGCGTGATGCGGCCGTTCATATCGCGCACCAGCTTGCGCACCAGCGCCAGACCCAGCCCCTGCCCGCTTTTCTTGCTGCTGACAAAGGGCTCGAAAATATGGTCGCGCATGGTCGGGTCGATGCCCGGCCCATTGTCGGAGACGCGCACCTCGATCGGCAGACGCACCGGGGAACCCTGCCCCGCCGAATGCAACTGCAACCCGCTGGCAAAGCGCGTGCGCACGATGATCCGCGCGCCTTCAGTCTTGCGACAGGCATCGCGGGCGTTGGAGAGCAGGTTGATCAGCACCTGCACCAGCCCATGCGCGCTGCCCAGCACCGAGGGCAGCGAGGGATCGAACTCCTCCTCGATGCGTAAAAGGTTTTGGGAGGGCGCGGTTTCCGAGGCGGCAGTGAGGATGGCGGCGGCGCGGCGGATCGCCTCATGCAGATTGCAGGGCGCGACCGGCTCGGTGGTGCGACGGCTGAGCGTCTGCATCTGGTCGATCAGCTTGGCGATGCGGTCGACCTCATCGGCGATCAGCAGGGTCATGGCGCGGTCCGCGCCCTCCACCTTGCGGCCCAGCAATTGCGCGGCGCCCTTGATGCCCGCCAGCGGATTCTTGATCTCATGGGCAAGGATTTCGGGCGCGCGCAGCACGCCTTCCTCATTGCCCGAGCCATTCTCGCGCATGGCATCGGCGGCAAAGGAATCGTGAAGCGTCATCACCAGCCAGCCGGGGAAATCCGCCACCGGGGCCGCCGTAATGTCGAGCCGCCTCACGCCATGGCCGACAAGCTGCACATCGATCTGCCGCGCCGACACCGGCGCATCGCCCTCGGCCAGACGGCGGGCGAGACGCGGCTCACCCACATCGAGCAGGCTGCCCAAAGCCTTGCCGACGAGGCGGCGGTTCGATTGCCCGAAAAACTGTTCCGCCGCCGGGTTGACCTGAGCGATCATCTGCCCCGGCGCCAGCACCACCACCGCCATGGGCAGGCTGAGCATCAGCTTGCGATGATCGGGCCCCTCCCCGGCTGCGACCACGTTTATGCGGCCTGCGCCGGCTGGTGGCCCTGCTCGATCAGCGGCATGTAGAATTCTTCCAGCGCCGCCTTCACCATATCGGGATCATCGAAGAAGTTGACCCGGTTGCGGAACTCCGCCGAGCCATGCAGGCCCTTGGTGTACCAGCCAAGATGCTTGCGGGCCAGATTGACGCCGGTGACGGTGCCGTAATGCTCCAGCATCAGCTCGTAATGCTCGCAAAGTACGGCATATTGTTCGGCCAGATCGGGGGCATCCTTGCGCTCGCCGGTCGCGAGCCAGTGCATCACCTGACCCAGCAGCCACGGGCGGCCATAGGCGCCGCGCCCGATCATCACGCCATCGGCGCCCGACTGCTCAACCGCCTTGGCGACATCCTCGATGGTGCAGATATCGCCATTGACGATAACGGGAATGTCCACCGCCTCGACAACAGTGCGCACGAAGGCCCAGTCTGCCTCGCCGCGATACATCTGGTTGCGGGTGCGGCCATGCACGGTGATCATCTTGGCGCCAAGATCCTGAGCGATGCGCGCCAGTTCGGGCGCGTTCAGGCTGTCATGGCACCAGCCCATCCGCATCTTGACCGTGACGGGCACATCGACGGCCTTCACCGTGGCCTCGATCAGGCGGGTGGCCAGCGGCAGGTCGCGCATCAGCGCGGAACCAGCATCGCCATTCACCACCTTTTTCACCGGGCAGCCCATGTTGATGTCGATGATCGCGGCGCCCTTGTCGGCGGAGAGCTTGGCCGCCTCGCCCATCTGTTCCGGCTCGCAGCCGACGAGCTGCATCGAGACTGGCTCTTCCGCCGGGTCCCAGGCCGCCTTCTGGATCGACTGGCGCGTTTCGCGGATCGCGGCGGGGCTGGCGATCATCTCGGTCACGTTCAGCCCGCTGCCATAGCGGCGCACCAGACGGCGCATCGGCAGGTCGGTCACCGCCGTCATCGGCGCCAGAACGACCGGAGAGTCGATCTGAACGGGGCCGATATGGATCGGCTTGAGAACGGGCGGGACGGGTGCGCTGCTCATAATCCGGGCTTTGCCTAAAAAACAGGCAGCGCATAGTGGATTGCGCGCCAAGCAGCAAGCGTTTACCCGCCCGCCGGATGACGAGCGAAGCGAATCTCTCAGGAGTAGCGGCTCTGGTGGTCGCAGCCGGGCAAGGCTTGCGCGCCGGACAGCCTGTGCCCAAGCAATTCGCGCCATGGCGCGGCAAGCCGGTTCTGCGGCATTCGGTCGAGGCGCTGGCGGCAGCGGGCATCACCCCGATCATCGTGGCCATCCCCGAAGGCGCCGAAGAGATCGCCCGCGCCTGCGTGGCCGGGATCGACGGCGTGCGCTTTATCACCGGGGGCGAGACCCGCCAGCAATCGGTCCGTTTCGGGCTGGAAGCGATGCAGGGCGATTGGCCCCGTCTGGTGCTGATCCATGATGCCGCCCGCCCGATCCTGCCCCGCGCGGTGATCGACAGGCTGGTCGAGGCGCTGGATCGCTTCCCCGGCGCCATCCCCGTGCTGCCCGTGGTGGACAGCCTGTGCCATGCGGAAAGCGATCCGCGCGGCGTAAAAATGGGCGCTCCGGCACGGCGTGAAGCCTTGCGCCGGGTGCAGACACCGCAGGCCTTTAACTATAATGACATTCTTGCGGCGCATCAGGCTTGGGCGGACACGCCCATCGCCGGCGACGATGCCCAGGTGGCGCAGGCCCATGGGCTCGACGTGGCGCTGGTCGATGGAGATGAGATCTTGCACAAACTGACCTATGCCAGCGATTTCGGGGACGGCGAGACACGTCCGCCCGTCCGCATGGGCACCGGCTATGACGTCCACCGGCTGGAGGATGGCGAGGAACTGTGGCTCTGCGGCGTGAAGATCGAGCATCATCAGGGGCTCTCGGGCCATAGCGATGCCGATGTGGCGATCCATGCGCTGGTCGATGCCCTGCTGGGCGCGGTGGCGCTGGGCGATATCGGCAAGCATTTCCCGCCCAGCGACATGCAGTGGAAGGGCGCCTCCAGCGACCAGTTCCTCGCCCATGCGATGAAGCTGGTGCGCGAGGCTGGTTACCAGCTCGGCAATGTCGATGTGACGATCATCTGCGAGGCGCCCAAGATCGGCCCGCATCGCGATGCCATGCAGACGCGTCTGGCGCAGATCATGGAAGTGCCCGAGGCGCTGGTCAGCGTAAAGGCCACCACCACCGAGAAGCTGGGCTTCACCGGGCGCGGCGAAGGCATCGCCTGTCAGGCCGCCGCCGTGGTGGTGCGCGCATGAAGGCGCTGGCGACAGGGAGGCGGGTCAGCAAGCGCCCCTTCTGCGCCCTGTCCGCCGCGCTGCTGGTGCTGGTGCCGGGTCTGGCCCGCGCCGCTGAGCCGCCCTGCATCACCCCGCATGAGTTCAATGCGCTCTCCACCTACGCCCTGCCCAATGCGCTGAGCGCGACGGCGCAGCGCTGCTCGGCCAGCCTGCCGCCCGACGCTTTCCTCAAGACCGGCGGGCCCGCGATGATCGCGCGCTATGCCGCCGGCAAGCCCGAGGCATGGCCCGGTGCCCGCAACGTCTTTCTGAAACTGTCCTCGGGCCAGCAGGGCCCGGTTGGCGACATGCTTCGCGCCATGCCCGATCCCCAGCTTCAGCAGATGGCCGATGCCTTCATTCAGGGGCTGGTCGTCGAGAAAATTCCCGCCGAGCGTTGCAGCAGCCTCGACAACATGCTGCGCCTGCTCTCCCCGCTGCCCGCGCAAAGCACGGCAGACATCATCGGCCTTGCCATCGGTCTGGGTTCGCAGACCGGACAGGCAAGGATCGGAAAGATCCAGATCTGCAACAAACCATGACAGACACCCTCCTTCCCGCCGACATCGTGGCGCTGGCCCAGCAGGTCATCGACGAAAACCGGGCCGCAGGCCGCAAGGTCGCGCTGGCCGAAAGCTGCACCGGCGGCCTGGTCTGCGCCGCCCTGACCGAGATCGCCGGATCATCGGCGGTGGTCGACAGCGGCTTCATCACCTATTCCAACGCTGCCAAGCACCGCCAGCTCGGCGTGCCGCATGACATCATCGACACCTTCGGCGCTGTCTCGGTGGCCTGCGCCTGGGCGATGGCTCAGGGCGCGCTCAAGCATTCGGACGCCGATGTGGCGGTGGCGATCAGTGGTATTGCCGGGCCCGATGGCGGCTCGCCGCAAAAGCCGGTCGGGCTGGTGGTCTTCGCCAAGGCCGAGCGCGGCGGCACCGATGTCGTGGCCGAAGAGCGCCACTTCACCCCCACCAGCCGCGCCAGCGTGCGCGCCGATGCCGCTCGCGTAGCGCTGGAACTGCTGCTGCCGCCCCGCACCGAGGACCCGGCCGAGCCCGCTGGGGATTACGCCATCTGATATAATGTCCGGAATGGCCGGTTGCGGCCATTCCGGACCAATCGTTCCGACGCGCTGAGGATCAGCCGAAATTGCCAGCCTTGAGGCGATAGGCGGTGTAGATCAGAAACACGACCAGAACGGTGCCGAAGATCGCGATCTGACGCAGGATGCGCTGCTTCTTTTCTTGCGGACTCATGAGGGGATATCTCTCCGTTCTGCTGGGCGCTATCGCTTTGATGCAGCCGCTGCTTAGTCGTTCAGATCGTTGAAAATTGTTCTTTTCCGACAACTTTCACAACAAAGCCGGCCGGGCTCTGGACCCAGCCAGCTTTGCTTTAACCCTGTGGACGGCGCAGGCCGGCGTCAGACAGCCGGAGCGCCGTAAAGATCGGCGGCGCGGGCCTCGAAGGCCTCGACCATCTTGCGGAAAGCGCGGTCGAAATACTGGCCCGCGATGCTTTCGAACAAGGCGTTGCGGAAGCTGAAGGTCACGTTGAAATCCAGCTCGCACCCGCCGTCGACGTCACGAAACTCCCAGCGGTTGTCGAGATCGCGCATCGGCCCATCCACATAGTGGACGGTGATGATGTTGGGACGCTCCTTCACCACCTTGCTGGTGAACTTCTCGCGCAGCATCTTGAAGCCGACCAGCATGTCCGCGATCATCTCATTCCCGTCGTCGCTGCGCACGCGGGTGGCGACCACCCAGGGCAGGAATTCGCCATAGCGCGCGACATCGGCGACCAGATCGAACATCTGCTGGGCGCTGTAAGGCATGCGCCGCACTTCATGAATGCCCGGCATGTTACTTGGTGCCCGCCAGCACGGCCTGAGCCGCCTTCTTGGCCAGTTGAGCCTCACGCGCGGCGCGCATCTGGGCGAAATCCTCACCCGCATGATACGACGAGCGGGTCAGCGGGCTGGCCGCCACCTGCAGGAAGCCCTTCGCACGGGCAATCGCGCCATAGGCGGCGAAAGCCTTCGGGGTGACGAATTCCTTCACCTCGGCATGCTTGGGCGTGGGGCGCAGATACTGGCCCATGGTCAGGAAATCGATGCCAGCGCTGCGCATGTCGTCCATCACCTGATGGACCTCCAGACGCTCCTCACCCAGACCCAGCATCACGCCGCTCTTGGTGAAGATCAGCGGATTGTGGCGCTTCACCTCTTCCAGCAGGCGCAGCGAGGCGTAGTAGCGCGCGCCGGGGCGGATGGTGGGATAGAGGCGGGGCACCGTCTCCAGATTGTGGTTGTAGACGTCCGGACCGGCCTCGACGATGGCTTCCACCGCGCGATGCATCTTGTTGCGGAAGTCCGGCGTCAGGATCTCGATGGTGGTGTTGGGCGTGTTCTTGCGCAGCTCGTTGATGACCTTCACGAACTGGCTGGCGCCGCCGTCGGGCAGATCGTCACGATCGACCGAGGTGATGACGATATGCTCCAGCCCCAGCTTGGCGGCGGCCTCGGCGACATGCGCGGGCTCGAGCGGATCGACCTTGCGCGGCATGCCGGTCTTCACATTGCAGAAGGCGCAGGCGCGGGTGCAGACATCGCCCAGGATCATCACCGTGGCGTGCTTCTTGGTCCAGCATTCGCCGATGTTCGGGCAGGCTGCCTCTTCGCACACCGTGTTCAGGCTCAGCTCGCGCATCAGGTCGCGGGTCTTGCCATATTCCTTGCTGACCGGAGCCTTCACGCGGATCCAGTCGGGCTTGCGCTGGATGGCGGGGCGGTCAGATGTCTGGTCGGCGGGCTGAGGCGCGGTGGAAAGGTCGTTCATGTGTGCCAGATAGGCGCATGACCGCCGCCTTGCCAGTGGAAAAGCGTCGTAAGACTTGCGCGCAATGCATGTCTGCTTGCACCAAGGGGCATGAATGACGCCGCCTCTTGCGCGGCGACGCCTTCGAGGCATAAAAAGCGCGCATGAGCACGGATGCCAAGCCCCCCCTCGACCGCCTTCTGGCAGGATACCGCCGCTTTCGCGAATCGGGCTGGACGCCCCACCGCGACCGTTGGCAGCAACTTGGCGAGGGCCAGCAGCCCGAAGTCATGGTCATCGCCTGTTCCGACAGCCGCGTGGACCCCTCGCAGATCTTCGACGTCGATCCCGGCGAGATTTTCGTGGTGCGCAATGTCGCCGCCATGGTGCCCCCCTTCGAAACCACGCCCGGCCATCACGGCGTCTCCGCCGCCCTCGAATTCGCGGTGCAGGTGCTGAAGGTGAAAGAGGTGCTGGTGCTGGGCCACGGCCTGTGCGGCGGCTGCAAGGCGGCGCTGACCCAGGAACTGCATGGCGCCGAGCCCGGCAAGGGCGGCTTTATCGCCAACTGGATCGCCATGCTGGATGAAGCGCGCGAGCCGGTGGTCGCCCAATACGGCACCAAGGGCCGCGAGGCCGAGCGCGCAATGGAACTGGCCGGGGTGAAGGTCAGCCTCAGCAACCTGCGCAGCTTCCCCTGCGTGCAGGCCAAGGAAGCCAGCGGCGAACTGACGCTGCGTGGTGCGTTCTTCGCCATTTCGGATGGCGTTTTGCATGTGCTGGATGAAGAGACGGGCGAGTTTTCTCCGGCGAGTTAAGGACAAAAAGGGAATGCGAGGGCCATCGCCCTCGCGCTCCCGTTAATGTCTACGTTGCGCATAGGGTTCGGCGTTGTGCCCAGCTTGCCGCGCCGCAGGCTTTCAAACGAGAAAAGGCGCCGAGGCATGAACTGCCTGCGGCGCCTTTTTCGTGCGCTGGTGGAGAGTTCACGCGCACCGAAGCGGCGCCACTGTACTCTCGCCGGGAGACGTTATGGGAGCGCGAGGGGGTAACCCCCTCGCACTTTCCCCTTCAATCTTACTTCCCGCCAGCCTTGTTGGCCACCTGCACCAGCCACAGCTGAGCGATACCCTGACGCGGCCCTTCGACAGCCGAGAAGGCAGCCTTGGCACCGGCATAGTCGCCAGCGTCATACAGGGCGATGCCCAGACGGGTGTTGAGCAGCGCCTTGTCGGCATCCGGGCGCGCCAGAGCCAGCTTGTAGATCTCGGCAGCCTTGGCGGCCTGACCGAAGCCCAGATAGGCGTCGCCCGTACCGGCGATCAGCGTGGTCTTGGCATTGGCGCCGCGCGCGCTCTTTTCGAGATCGGGCAGAGCAGCGCGGTCCGAAGCCATACGGCCCGAAGCGATACGCACCGCGTCAGCCACGAAAGGCGTCGCCGCCTTCAGCTTGCCGGCGGCAATGCCCTTGTCGGCAGCGGCCTTGACCTCGGCGGGGTTGCGGATCGGGTCGGCCGCCTCGATGTAATCGAGGTAGTCACGCTCGTTCAGCAGCGCGTCGAGGCGCGACTGCAGGCGCAGCACATCCAGCGTCTCGGGCAGGCCATACTTGTGCGTGTCGCGGATCACGGCCGCGGCAAGCTGCCAGTTGGCGGGGGTGCCATAGTCCTGCGCCAGACCGGTGGCGAAGAACGTGCCGTAATCGGCGTTCATCGAATCCTCGGAACCGCCCAGACCGCGGCGATACCAGGCTTCGTCCACCTTCACGCCGCTGGCGCGGGCATGCTCGATCACGGTCTTCAGGGCAGCCAGACCCTCGGGGATCTTCTTTTCCTGGAAATAGGTGTCGGCGGCCAGAATCTCGAGCTGCACGTCCTTGTAACCGGCGGCCTGAGCGGCGGCGACGCGGGCGCGCACATCGGCGAAGTCCTTGGCGTCATAGGCGAACTGCGCGGCATAGACGTTCAGCTTGCCGACCATGTCAGCCGGGGCCTTGCCGCTGTCCAGCTCGAGCAGGATGCCCTTGCGCTGCAGGGCGGTGTCCTTGGCGGCCAGACCGATGGCCACGACCAGACCGCCGGCGCCGAACTTGTCGTCAGGCGACTTGGCGGCGGCGATCAGCGGATCGACCTGCTTGACCAGATCGGGCACCGAGGCGGGATTGTCCTTGGCCTTGGTGACGGCGGTCTGCAGCGGGCTGGCCACGGCCAGGAAGCCGGGGGTGTACTGCGCGGCGCCGCTGGCGGCCTTCTCCTTCGCGAAGGCAGGCGCGGCCAGGCCGAGCGAGGACACCACGCCCAGCGACAGAGCGGCGGCCATGGCGACACGCGCGAGGAGCGGTCCACGCTGGCGCGAGCTGGTCCGGTTCATGCATTCAACTCCTGTTATGCCCCCGGCCCCGCACCTTGCGCGGCAGGGAAAAATCCTTGGTGCAAAATCCGCAAAGACCTTGCGTGTTCCGTTTTAGTGCAAGGGATTCGCCAGATTGGCAACCGTGGAATATATGGGGCGACGCGACTGAACCGCATTTGAACCCGCCCCGCCGCACATGCCCATCGCCCCGCCGCATGCTTGGAGCATATGAGCCCATGCAGATCATGGGCTTGTGGAAAAACGCCCGCCAATTCAGGGCATCATGACCACAGTGCTGGCCTTGGCGCCCAACCTGCCCTAGAGCGGTCTATCGACCGTCCTGATCAACAGAGCGAAAACAAACCGCGTGAGCGAAACAACCCTGACCGACCCTGCGAACCCCATGGGCGAATTCACCCGCGTCGACATCGTCGACGAGATGAAGACGAGCTATCTCGATTACGCGATGAGCGTGATCGTGGGGCGCGCCCTCCCCGATGTGCGCGACGGGTTGAAGCCTGTGCATCGCCGCATCCTTTGGACCTGCCACGAAAACGGCTTCACCTCGGGCAAGGCCTATCGCAAGTCGGCGCGTATCGTCGGTGACGCCATGGGTAAGTATCACCCCCATGGTGACTCGGCGATCTATGACGCGCTGGCGCGCATGACGCAGGACTGGTCGATGCGCCTGCCGCTGATCGACGGCCAGGGCAACTTCGGCAGCATGGACCCCGATCCGCCGGCCTCGATGCGTTACACCGAGGCGCGTCTGGCCAAGGTGGCCGACAGCCTGCTGGCCGATATCGACAAGAACACCGTCGATTTCGCCGACAACTACGACGGGTCGGAGAGCGAGCCGCAGGCCCTGCCCGCGCGCTTCCCCAATCTGCTGGTCAATGGCGCGGGCGGCATCGCCGTCGGCATGGCCACCAACATCCCGCCGCACAATCTGGGCGAGGTGATCGACGGTTGCCTCGCCACGATGGAAAACCCGGCCATCACCACCGATGAGCTGATGCAGATCATCCCCGGCCCCGATTTCCCCACCGCGCCGCTGATCCTGGGTCAGGGCGGGGCGCGCAATGCCTACAACACCGGGCGCGGCTCGATCCTGATGCGCGCGCGTCACGAGATCGAGACGGGCCGTGGCGACCGCCGCTCGATCGTGCTGACCTCGATCCCCTATCAGGTCGGCAAGAACGGTCTGGTCGAGAAGATCGCCGAAGCCGCCAAGGACAAGCGGATCGAAGGCATCAGCGACATCCGCGACGAGTCGAACCGCGAGGGCGTGCGCGTCGTCGTGGATCTGAAGCGCGATGCCACGCCCGAGGTGGTGCTCAACCAGATCTGGCGCAACACCCCCGCCCAGTCCTCCTTCCCGGCGAACATGCTGGCGATCCGTGGCGGCCGTCCGGAGGTGCTGGGCCTCAAGGACATCATCACCAGCTTCATCAGCTTCCGTGAAGAGGTCATCACCCGCCGCACCAAGTTCGAGCTGAACAAGGCGCGCGACCGGGCGCATATCTTGCTGGGTCTGGTGATCGCCGTCACCAATCTGGACGAGGTCGTCCGCATCATCCGCGGCGCCCCCAACCCCGCCGCCGCCCGCACCGCGCTGCTGACGCGCGAATGGCCCATGGGCGAGATCGCCTCCTACATCCGCCTGGTCGAGGCCATCGAGGAGGGTTCGGACGAGCTTTCGGCGCCCACCTATCGCCTGTCGGAAATTCAGGTGAAGGCCATTCTGGACCTGCGCCTGCATCGCCTGACCGCGCTGGGCCGCGACGAAATCGGCGACGAGCTGCAGCAGCTGGCCGATGCCATCGCCGAATATCTCTCGATTCTGGCCGACCGCGTGAAGCTCTATGGCATCATGCGTGAGGAGCTGGTGGCGGTGAAAGCGCAGTTCGCCACGCCCCGCAAGTCCGAGATCGTGCCCGCAGGCGACAGCATCGACGACGAAGACCTGATCGAGCGCGACGAGATGGTCGTGACCGTCACCATGGACGGCTACATCAAGCGCACGCCGCTCAGCACCTTCCGCGCTCAGGCGCGTGGCGGCAAGGGCCGCGCGGGCATGGCCACCAAGGATGAGGATGCCGTGGCGACGATGTTCGTCACCACCACCCACAATCCGGTGCTGTTCTTCTCGACCGCCGGCAAGGTCTATCGTCTCAAGGTCTATCGCCTGCCCGAGGGTGGGCCGGCCACGCGCGGTCGCCCGATCGTCAATCTGCTGCCCGCGCTCGATCAGGGCGAGACAATCCAGACCGTGCTGCCGCTGCCCGAGGATGAAGCGGCATGGGGCGACCTCTCGGTCGTCTTCGCTACCGCCAAGGGCAATGTGCGCCGCAACAGCATGGACGCCTTCGCCAACATTCCGTCCAATGGCAAATTCGCCATGCGCTTCGACGATGAGGATGAGGATCGCCTGATCGGCGTCGCCCTGCTCGACTCGGGTGACGATGTGCTGCTGGCCTCGCGTCAGGGCAAGGCAATCCGCTTTGCCGCCGATGAGGTTCGCGAGTTCACCTCGCGCACCTCGACCGGCGTGCGCGGCATGGCACTGAAGGGCGAGGATGAGGTCGTCTCGCTCTCGATCCTCAAGCGCGTCGGCGCCACGCCGGAAGAGCGCGAGGATTACCTGCGCTTCGCCCCGTGGAAGGGCGAGAAGGAAGGCGAACCCACGCTGACCGCCGAGCGCTACGCCTATCTGGCCGAGAACGAGCAGTTCATCCTGACCGTCTGCGCCAATGGCTATGGCAAGCTGTCCTCGGCCTATGAGTATCGCCGCACCGGTCGCGGCGGTCAGGGCATCACCAACATCGACAACATCGCCCGAAACGGGCTTGTCGTCGCCAGCTTCCCGACGGTTCAGGCCGAGCAACTGATGCTGGTGACCGATCAGGCCAAGCTGATCCGCCTGCCGCTGACGACCCTGCGCGTCATCGGTCGCGGCAGCGCGGGCGTGCGCCTGTTCAATGTCGCCGATCAGGAGCATGTCGTTTCGGCGGTGCGTCTGGCCGAAGAGGAAGAAGAGGGCGATGAGGTTGAAGCCACCGCTTCGCCCGCGCCCGAAGCTTCCGAAGGCGGCGCGGAGGCGTGAGCACCCTGCCCGGCATCGCCTGGAAGATCCTGACCGGTCCCCAATGGGCGGAGCTGTCCGAAAAGGGCAGTTTCGCCGGGGCGCCGGTCGATCTGGCCGATGGCTATATCCATCTTTCGGCGCAGGATCAGGTGGCGGGCACGCTGGCCAAATGGTTCGCCGGGCAGGATGATCTCTACCTCGCCGCCGTCGATCTGACGGCGCTGGGCGACACGGTGAAGTGGGAAGAGGCGCGCGGCGGCGCCCTTTTCCCGCATATCTACGGCCCGCTACCGCTCTCCGCCGTGGTGGCGCATGGGGCCCTGCAACGGACCGCTGAAGGCGAACCAATCCTGCCAAACTTGCCCTGAGCCTCGGCTTGGGGCAAAGGCGCCCCATGACCTCTGACACTTCTTACGACGTTCACATCATCGGCGGCGGCCTCGCGGGCAGCGAGGCGGCATGGCAACTGGCGAAGCGCGGCTTTCGCGTGCGCCTCTCCGAAATGCGCGGCACCGGAGAACGCAGCCCCGCCCATCAGACCGACAATCTGGCCGAGCTGGTCTGCTCCAACTCGCTGCGCTCGGACGATGACACGTCGAACGCCGTGGGCCTGCTGCATCACGAGATGCGCGCCTGCGACTCGCTGATCATGGCCGCCGCCGACAAGGCCCGTGTACCCGCCGGCAGCGCGCTGGCCGTGGACCGCGAGGTCTTTTCCCACGCCATCGAGGAAGCGCTGACCAGCCAGCCCACGCTGACACTGGTGCGCGAACGCATCGACACCCTGCCGCAAGCAGGCCTGACCATCGTCGCCACCGGCCCGCTGACAGCGGCCTCGCTGGCCACCAGCATCGGCGGCGCGACGGGCGCGGACAGCCTCGCCTTCTTCGACGCCATCGCCCCCATCGTCTACCACGAGTCCATCGATATGGACGTGGCCTGGATGGCCGCCCGCTGGGACAAGGGTGGCAAGGATTACGTGAACTGCCCGATGGACAAGGACCAGTACCTCGCCTTCCGCGAGGAGCTTCTGGCCGGCGACAAGACCGTCTTCAAGGAATGGGAGTCCAACACCCCCTATTTCGACGGCTGCATGCCCATCGAGGTGATGGCCGAACGCGGCGAGGACACGCTCCGCTTCGGCCCGATGAAACCCGTTGGCCTCGACAATCCCCGCACCGGCCGCTGGCCCTATGCCGTGGTCCAGCTGCGCCAGGACAATGTGCTGGGCACGCTGTGGAACATCGTCGGCTTCCAGACCAAGCTGAAATACGCCGAGCAGCAGCGCATCTTCCGCATGATCCCCGGCCTTGAGAACGCCGAATTCGCGCGCTTCGGCGGTCTGCACCGCAACACCTTCCTCAACTCGCCCACGCTGCTGGACCGCCAGATGCGCCTGAAATCGGCGCCGCATATCCGCTTCGCCGGGCAGATCACCGGCTGCGAGGGCTATGTGGAGAGCGCCAGCGTCGGCATGCTGGTCGGCATCATGACCGCCTGCGAACTGGCCGGTCGCGACTTTGTGAGCCCCCCCGCAACGACTGCTCTGGGCGCGCTGCTGGCCCATATCACCGGCGACGCCGAGGCCGAGACCTATCAGCCGATGAACATCAACTTCGGCCTGTTCCCACCCGTCGATCCCAAGACGCCCGAAGGCCGCAAGCGCAAGAAGCCCGAGCGGAAGGTGGCGTATACGGAGCGGGCCAAGGAGGATCTGGCGGCGTGGTTGCCCGGATCAGGGGCAGAAGGGTAAAAAGGGAAATGCGAGGGGGTTACCCCCTCGCGCTCCCATGACTGTCTGCGTTGCGCTTCGGGTTCAGCCATAGAACAACGTCGCAGCGCCGCAGGCTTTCATTCCCTACGGGGCAGAGAGGTTATGCGCCAGGATCGGGCGCCCCCTGCCCTTGCGTCGGGAGACGTAACGGGAGTTTGAGGGCCTAAGGCCCTCAAGTTTCTCTCCTAATCTTCTTCCTCCGCCGAAGGCGCAGTGCTGCACGAACACTGCATCGCCTTGGCCGCCGCCCGCTGCGCCTTCGCCGCCTCCTGCGCCGCGTAAAAAGCGTTCAGCTCATCGCGCGAAATGATCCCATCACCATCGCGATCCACTGCCTTGAACCGCTCGGAGGTCTTCACCGCCCATTCCTCGAAAGTCAGCAGATTGTCGTGGTTGGTGTCCAGCTTCTGGAAGGCCTTCACGCGGGTGGAGAGCATCTCGACGCGGGTGATCTTGCCATCGCGGTTGCGGTCGAAGCGGTTGAAGCGCCGTTCCTCGAGCGATTGCTTGGGACGCTTCTTGGTTTTGAGATCAGGCAGCCCCGGCCCGCGGCCATGCGAATCGGCACTGGGCAATTCCAGAGGCGCCTCGGCATGGCTTCCGGATAGATCGGGCGGCGGAGCGCCGCGCTCGACCTCCGCGCGGCCCTGCCACCAGAAAAAGCCCGCGCCCGCCAGCAACAGCGCAGACACCGCCCCCAAAGCGATCCGGTTCATCCCAGCCCCTCTTCAACCAGAGAGGGCAGACTAGAGCATCATGCGAAAAAGTGGGAACCGGTTTTTCGCATCAACGATGCGACAGCAAAAACGCCCTACATACCGAAAATGCCAAACCGCATGGCAGACAGCAGCGCCATGGGAGAGGCCGCATCCCCCCCCTTGCTCTCACGCCGCGCCAGCCCGTGCAGCACGGTGAGCGGGCGCATCGCCTTGGGCAGACGCCAGGCCTTCCAGTCCAGCGCCGCCACCTTGGCCATGGCGGCCTCGCGCTCGGCGGGATCGCCCAGATGGCTGGCCAGATCCATCGCCGCCCAGCAGTGGGTCATGGGGGCGATGCGGTCATGGGCCACGCCCAGAACCCGCACCAGGGCTTCCACGCCCGCCACCCGGCCCTGTGTCAAAGCCTCCAGCGCCGCGCCGCCGTCCCATTCGTCCAGCAGCACTTCCCAGCCATCAACCAGCGGCACGAGGCCCTTGGCATGCTCGCCCCAGCCCTTCAGCATCGCCAGCAGAGGCTCGCCCTTGGGCCATGTCGCGGGGTCGGCGTTCAGGCGGTCGCGCCACCAGGCCAGCTTCATCTGGCCCAGCATGGGCTCGCGCGCGGCACGCACCACGCCCGCCAGACGCACATCCAGCGCCAGAAAGGAGAGCCACGCCTCACGCGCCTCGCGCGGGGCATAGGCCAGCGCCAGACGCCATGGCGGCGGCAGTGTCTCAAGCTGCGTATCAAGCTGGGATATATCGCTCATGCCCGCGCCCATACAGCAGATCGGGGGCAAGGACAGCCCCATCAAAAAGGGCGCCCCGGTCAGACCGGAGCGCCCCTCTTGTTCACACCCGAAGGCGAAGATCAGCGATAGGTGACCTTCTTGACGCCAGCCACGATGCGCGAGGCATCGATCAGCGCGGCCTTTTCGAGGTTGTTGGCATAAGGCAGCGGCACGTCCTCGTTGCAGACGCGGACCACCGGAGCGTCCAGATCGTCGAAGCCGTCTTCCATCGCGATGGCCGCGATTTCCGAAGCGATCGAGCAGGTCGGCCAGCCTTCTTCGGCCACCACGATGCGGTTGGTCTTCTTGAGCGAAGCCAGCACCGTCTCCTTGTCGAGCGGGCGCAGCGTGCGCAGATCGATCACCTCGGCATCGATGCCTTCGGCGGCCAGCGTCTCGGCGGCTTCGAGGGCCAGGCCCACGCCGATCGAGTAGCTGACGATCGTCACGTCCTTGCCTTCGCGCATCACGCGGGCCTTGCCGATGGGCAGAACGTGGTCGTCCAGCTCGGGCAGCTCGAACGAACGGCCATAGATCAGCTCGTTCTCAAGGAACACGACCGGATCCTCGCTACGGATGGCGGCCTTGAGCAGGCCCTTGGCATCCGAAGCGTCGTAAGGCGCGATCACGATCAGGCCGGGGACGTTGGCGTACCACGGGCCATAGTTCTGCGAGTGCTGCGCACCCACGCGGCTGGCAGCGCCGTTGGGACCACGGAACACGACCGGGCAACGCATCTGGCCGCCCGACATGTAGTTGGTCTTGGCCGCCGAGTTGATGATGTGGTCAATCGCCTGCATGGCGAAGTTGAACGTCATGAACTCGACGATGGGGCGCAACCCGCCCATGGCGGCACCGGTGCCGATGCCGGCAAAGCCGTATTCGGTGATCGGCGTGTCGATCACGCGCTTGGGGCCGAATTCCTCCAGCAGACCCTGCGTGACCTTGTAGGCGCCCTGATACTGGGCGACTTCCTCGCCCATCACGAAGACGCGCGGATCACGGCGCATTTCCTCGGCCATGGCGTCACGCAGAGCCTCGCGCACGGTCGAGGTCTTCATGTTGGTGCCATGGGGGATTTCGGGCTTGGCGGGCGCCTTGGGGGCAACCGGAGCAGCCGCCACGGCGGCGGGCGCCGGGGCAGCAGCGGCGGGCGCGGAAGCAGCGGGAGCCGCCACATCGCCCTCGCCGATCACGGCGATCACGGTGCCGACCTTCACGCCTTCGGTGCCTTCGGCGACCACGATCTTGCCGATCGTGCCTTCGTCGACGGCCTCGAATTCCATGGTGGCCTTGTCGGTTTCGATCTCGGCGAGGATATCGCCGGACTTGACCTCATCGCCTTCCTTGACCAGCCAGCGCGCCAGCTTGCCCTCTTCCATGGTGGGCGACAGCGCGGGCATCTTCAGTTCGATTGCCATCTCAATAGGTCTCCACCAGAACGTCGGTATACAGTTCAGACAGCTCCGGCTCGGGCGAGCTTTCGGCGAAATCGGCGGATTCCGACACGATCTGACGGATCTTCTTGTCGATCTCCTTCAGCTTGTCTTCCGACACGCCGCGCTTGATCAGTTCGGCCTTGGCACCCTCGATCGGGTCGTGATGGTCGCGCATGTCCTGCACTTCCTCACGGCTGCGATACTTGGCCGGGTCCGACATGGAGTGGCCGCGATAGCGATAGGTGTTGAGCTCCATCAGCACCGGGCCATTGCCGGCGCGGACATATTCCACTGCCAGATTGGCCGCCGCGCGCACTTCCAGAACGTCATTGCCGTTCACATTCATGCCGGGGATGGTGAAGGCCGCGCCGCGCTTGTGGAAATGGGTTTCGGCCGAGGAACGCTTCACAGCGGTGCCCATGGCGTACTGGTTGTTTTCCACCACGAAGATGATCGGCAGCTTCCAGAGAGCGGCCATATTGAAGCTCTCATAGACCTGGCCCTGGTTGGCCGCGCCGTCGCCGAAGTAGGAGACGCACAGGCCGCCATCTTCATTGTACTGGTGACCGAAAGCCAGACCCGCGCCCAGCGAAACCTGCGCGCCCACGATGCCGTGGCCGCCGTAGAACTTGTGGCTGGTGCTGAACATGTGCATCGAGCCGCCCTTGCCGCGGCTGATGCCAGCCTCGCGGCCGGTCAGCTCGGCCATGATGACCTTGGGATCGATGCCATAGGCCAGCATGTGGCCGTGATCGCGATAGCCGGTGATGACGCTGTCATGACCCTCTTGCAGGGCCGACTGGATGCCCACGGCAACCGCTTCCTGGCCGATGTAGAGGTGGCAGAAGCCGCCGATCAGGCCCAGACCGTAGAGCTGGCCGGCACGCTCTTCAAAGCGGCGGATCAGCACCATCTGTTCGTAGAAGTGCAGCAGCTCCTCGTCCGAAGCGGCATAGAGCCGGTTGGCTTCGTAAGCCTGCTGAAGATGATCGAGCCCGTCGGTGCCGGTGGCATCAGCGGCGGGCGAAGCGTTTTGGGTTTTGCCGGTTCTGGCCAAGACGAAGTTCCCCAATGGAAGGCCGGTTTTCACGACCGTCTATAGGCGCAGAGTCTGCGCCCGGAAACACTCGAATACGAAATTTGGGGCGAAGGGCAAGGCCTACCGCGCATAGGCCCATACGGATGCATAGTAGACTTTAGTGCACCATCATGATGACGTCGTCGGGATGCGCCACATTCAGGTTGCGGCGCAGCAATTCACCGGCCAGATCGGGGTCGGTGTGACGCGGATCGAGCAGGGTGACGCGGTTCTGAAGCTCATTGCGCTGCAGCGTAAGCAGTTTGATGCGCTGCTGCCTTTCGGCCAAAGCGTGGTGATTTTCGCTCCAGGCGAGCAAACCGCTGGGCCCCGCGACCGACCAGGCCAGCATGCACAACAGACAGCCAAGCGCCAACCACTGGATCATGGTTTCCTTGGCCATCCGGTGCCTGTTGCGGACTGTCGTCATAAGAATCACTAGAATCACAGTTGATTCGCCGATTCAAGCGGTTTCGCAGTTTTTCCGCAATCTAAAACGCTCCGCCCCCCGGAAATGCGCCGAATCGTTGTCCCGGCGCGAAGGGCTTATGTAAATTTGCAGGGTTCACCCGACAATCCTTGCTTAGCCGCGAGGATCTACACGATTGCATCAACCTCCGGGCGCGACTCTGGCGCATCCGGATCGACGCGATAGGCCAGCCACCATGAGCGACCCGGAAAAGCCCAGGACGGAAAGACGCCACAGCTTTCGCGACAGCCTGCTGCTCGGCGCACGCTGCCTCATCCATGATCAGGGTGGCGAAGGCGGGGTGGAAATCACGGTCAAGCTGCGCAACATCTCGGCGCAGGGAGTGATGGCCGAAGCGCCGCGCGTGCCAGCGAAAGACGCCCGGATCTCGATCGAACTGCGCAATCTTGGCTGGGTGGAGGGGCGCGTTGCCTGGGTGCAGGACAATCGCTTCGGCATTCTTTTCGCCGCGCAGATCGACCCGAGCCGGGTCCGCCATGCCCCCGTCGAAGCGCAGGCCGCCCCCGCACCGATGACCCGCCGCCCGCTGGGTGTGCGACTGCGCCAGATCGGCGCCATGCCCAACGCGCTTCGCCGGGTCTGAGCCACAGCTCCACCCGCAAGGGAGGGCAGCTCGCGACAGGCCGAAAATGCCTATGGTCTTTTTAGGTGTGCCCTGCCGGGGAAACCCATATTTCGGCCAACGGAGCAAAAGAACACAACATCCATCCACCGGGTCTTACCCGATGTCGATGCACCTGCATGGCCGCCCTCTGTTTCATCCTATCCCTAAGCGATTCACGGGCGGCCATCTTTACCTGAACCACCCGTAAACTTGCGCTTCAGGCCTCGGGCGAAGCCTCACACGCCTTAAGCCTCGGGCGATGCCTCGCCCGAATCCGGCACCGCCATCAGGCGATAACCAACGCCCGGTTCGGTGACGATCAGCCTGGGCTCGGAAGGGTTGGCTTCCAGCTTCTGGCGCAGCATGCCCATATAGACGCGCAGATACTGCGGATCGGCCTCGCTGCGGCCCCAGCCCGCCGCCAGCAGGCGCCTTTGCGTCACCACCTGCCCCGCGCTCTGCGCCAGCGTGCGCAGCAGATTGTACTCCTTGGGCGACAGGCGCAGCGTCTCGCCGCGCAGCGTCACCACGCGGGTCGCGAAATCGATATGCAGCGGATCGGCGTCGAAGGTTTCCAGCGGCTTGACCAGCGCCTCGCGCCGCCGCAGCGATGAGCGCACGCGGGCCAGCAGCTCGCCCAGCACGAAAGGCTTGTCGACGTAATCGTCGGCGCCCTCATCCAGCGCGGCGATCTTCTCGCCCTCCTGATGGCGGGCCGAGATCACGATGATCGGCGTGGTCGATGTGGCGCGGATCGCGCGGATCACATCCTTGCCGTCCATGTCGGGCAGGCCCAGATCGAGCAGCACCACATCGGGGTCTTCCAATGCGAAGCTGGCCAGGGCGGCGGTGCCGTCGCTGGCAACGGTGACGGCATGGCCCACGGCCTTCAGCACGGGGCGAAGCGCGTTCACAATGGCGGGCTCATCATCGACAAGCAGGATATGGCCGGAAGTCATGCGTTTGTCTGGTCTGGCTCACTATGGGCGATGGGCAGGCAAATGGTGATGCAAGTGCCTTTGCCGTCGCGCAAGGGGGATGAAAGTTCGATCGTTCCGTCAGAGGCTTTCACGAAACCGCGCGCAATGGCAAGCCCCAGCCCTGTGCCGCGTGGTGCGCCATCGTCGCGGCGCACACGATAGAAGCGCTCGAAGACGTGGCCCTGCTCGGCCGGAGGCACGCCGATCCCCTCGTCGCTGATGGCGATGGCGCACATGGTTCCCTGCTCGCGGCAGGTGATCTCCACAGTGGTGCCGAAGGGGCTGTAACGACAGGCATTCTGGATCACATTGGTGAGCACCAGATCATAGAGCGTCGCATCCGCCACGATCGAAACCTCCCCATCGGGAGCGTTGAGAGCGAAGCGATGCTCGGTGTCGATTCTGGCCTGCCGCGCCACAACATTACGAATCATTTCTACCGCCGGAAGCACGCTGCGCGACAGGCCACCGGGGCCGCCCTCAAGCCTTGTCATCTGCAGCAGATTGGTGGTGAGATGGTTGAGCCGGTCCGATTCCTCGACAATGCCGCTCAGCAGGCCATGCGATGTTTCGGGGTCGAAATGCTCGCCATAGGTCAGCAGGCTGGCTGCCGCCGTGTTGATCGCGGTCAGTGGCGAGCGCAGATCATGGCTGACCGAGGAGAGCAGCGCGCTTTTCAATTCCTCGGCGCGGGCGGCGGCATGGGCTTCGGCCAGACGGTCGGCGAGATAGATGCGTTCAAGCGCCAGCGCCGTCATGCGCGCCAGCGCCAGCATAAAGTCGTGATCGAGCAGCACCCCTTCGGGCCGACGCGCCAGCAGCACGCCCAGCGTCTGGGGGCCTGCCGCCAGCGGAAAGGCGGACATGGCCCCATCCTCAAGCCAGTCCTGCCCCGAGGCCAGCGCCTGATGCATCAGGGCGCTTTCGCCGCCCTCGGGCTGCCCGGCGGCCAGCGAAATGCCTTGCAGCGCCACGGCAATGCCGGTCTGGGCCTCAACCCCGTCATGGAGCGCCAGGGTCACATCGCGAACGCTGCCCGCGCGCTGCAGGCCTCTGCTGGCCTCCAGCAGGGCCTCAAGCTGGATGTTGCGCTGACGGACCTGCCGCGTCTCATCCTTGAGCCGCCCCGAGAGCAGGCCCGAAATCATCGCACTGAAGGTGAAAATCAGGGGTGTGGTGATGTCATTGGCGCGGGTGAAGCTCAGCTCCCATTTGGGTTCGCCAATAAAGAAGTCGAAACCCAGCGCACCGACGGCAGCGCAGATCAGCGCCACCCCCAGCCCATACAGCGCGCCGATCACGGTGATGACCATCACGAAGATCAGGCTGATATAGCCCTCTTCCAGCACGCCATCGAGTTCGACACCAAAGGCCGAGGCGACGATCAGCAGGCTGAAACCCCAGGCCAGTTGGCGCGGGGCGATATGATACCATGCCGGGGAGGGCGTGAAAGGCGACGGAGCAGGCTCGACCATGCCGCGGCTTGTTTCAGAAGCGACGCTTGTCGGCAAGGCCATGCGCCCCCCTTCCCCATAAACAAACGCCCCGGTCGGAAACCCGACCGGGGCGCCTGATTGCAGCAACGATGGCGTCAGATCGCCAGCGCCATGGTCGACATGCCGTTGCGGCCGCCAGCCAGCTCACGGTTGAGCCACAGCGCGCCCAGCGTCAGGATCGAACCCGAGAGCAGGTACAGGCCCGAGGCCACCACGCCATACTCATGCGCCAGCTTAAGCGCGATCAGCGGGGCGAAAGCGGCACCCACCAGCCAAGCGATGTCGCTGGTGAAGCACGAACCGGTGTAACGGTGCGAAGGCGTGAAGCTGGAAGCCACCGCGCCCGAGCTCTGCCCGAAGGACACGCCCAGCAGCGCGAAGCCGGTGACCATGAAGATGATCTCGCCGGCCATGCCCGCGCTCAGCATCTGCGGACCAAAGCCCGAGAACACCGCGGTCACCACCGCCGAGCAACCCAGCACCACGCGGCGCCCGACCTGATCGGCCAGACGGCCCGAGGCGATGATCGCCAGCACGCCGATGAAAGCGGCCACGATCTCGATCAGCAGGAACTTGACCGGAGTTTCGGTGGTGTTGAGATAGACCCAGGACAGGGGGAACACCGTCACCATATGGAACAGCGCAAAGCTGGCCAGCGGGGCAAAGGCGCCCAGCAGGATCGTCTTCCACTCGCTGCGCAGCGTCTCGATCGGCGGCTCGGGAGCCAGATCGCGGCTTTCGAACAGGCGTTCGAACTCGGCGGTGCCGACCAGACGCAGCCGGGCGAACAGCGCGACCACGTTGATGGCAAAGGCCACGAAGAAGGGGAAACGCCAGCCCCAGCTCACGAATTCAACCTGAGGCAGGGTCGAGAGGAAGAAGGCGAACATGCTGCTGGCCACGATCAGCCCCAGCGGCGCGCCAAGCTGCGGGATCATGGCGTACCAGCCGCGCTGCTCCTGGGGCGCGTTCAGCGCCAGCAGCGAGGCAAGGCCGTCCCAAGTGCCGCCCAGGGCAAAGCCCTGGCCCAGGCGGAACAGGCCGCCAGCAGGGCGATGGCCGCACCGCTGCCCATATCGGCATAGCCGGGCAGGAAAGCGATCGAGGCGGTCGATCCGCCCAGCATAAAGAGCGCCACCACCAGCTTGGCGGTGCGCCCATAGGCCAGATCGATCATCATGAAGACGAAAGACCCGACAGGCCGCGCGATGAAGGCCAGCGGGAAGATCGCGAAGGAATAGATCGTGCCGGTGAAGGCATCGGTGAACGGAAAGAGCAACTTCGGAAACACCAGCACCGAGGCGATGCCGTAAACAAAGAAGTCGAAAAACTCGGACGTTCGACCGATGATGACGCCAATGGCGATCTCACCGGGGGAAACATGGTCGTCGCGCTCCGGAGCAGTGCCGGCGCCGGGAGGGGTAATGGCACCCCCCTTGTCGTAAGTGGCGGTGGTCATGTTCAGGCATCCCATGTCGTACGGATTATGTCCGTACTGTTATACGTAATTCAAAGAGGTTACCGGAGTTCCCGGCAAAATCGCTGAATTGCGTTGTTTTGCAGGCTGCACCATAATGCGGGCGGTGACAATCCCGGTGATGGGACAAAATGTCCAATCGCAGCTGCAGCATCGGAGGCCTACGCGCGCGTTCCATGAGCCTGCATCTCCCACCCCCCCTTCGCCATTGGCGTAAGGCCAGCGCATTGGTCTTGCCGCTGATTTTGTCCGCATGTCAGTCCGACGTGATGAATCCGGCGGGCGATATTGCAAAGCAGCAAGCGCATCTGGTGATCGTCGCCACGCTCTTGATGCTGATCATTGTCGTGCCGGTCATGCTGCTGATCGTGCTCTTCGCCTGGCGCTATCGCGCGTCCAGCGCGCAGGCGCCCTACGCGCCGGAGTGGCACCACTCGACCCAGCTCGAGCTGCTGATCTGGGCGGCGCCGCTGCTGATCATCATCGCGCTGGGCGCGATGACCTGGATCAGCACGCACCAGCTCGATCCCTTCCGCCCGCTGGACCGCCTGAAGGAAGGCCAGCGTCCGATCGCCGCCGGCGACCAAGCCGCTGGCGGTCGAGGTGGTGGCGCTGGACTGGAAGTGGCTGTTCATCTACCCCGAGCAGGGCGTGGCCACCGTCAACGAAGTGGCCGCGCCGGTGGATCGCCCGATCCATTTCAAGATCACCGCCTCCACGGTGATGAACTCGTTCTACGTGCCCGGCCGTTGCCGGGCATGATCTACGCCATGCCGGGCATGACCACTCAGCTCAACGCGGTGATCAACAAGCCAGGCGGCTACGAGGGCCTCTCGGCCAACTACAGCGGCGCGGGCTTCTCGCACATGCGCTTCAAGTTCCGCGCTGGGCGTGAACCAGGGCGATTTCGACAAGTGGGTCGCCAAGGCCAAGGGTGAAGGCGGCAACCTGGATGCAGCCACCTATCTGAAGCTGGAACAGCCTTCGGAAGCCGATCCGGTGCGCCACTTCGCCGCCGTGCAGGGCGACCTGTTCGACCGCGTGGTCAACCTCTGCGTGCGTTCGGGCAAGATGTGCGTCAACCAGATGATGGCGCTCGACGCCAAGGGCGGCACCGGCAAGGCCGGCACCTTCAACGTGGCCCAGCTGACCTATGACAAGAACGGCCGCGAAGCCGTCACGCCCGTCATCCCCGGCCAGCAGGCCGAGGTCGACAAGGCTTTCGTGCGCGCCATGTGCGATCCGAACGCCAAGATGGCCGGTCCGCTGCTGCCTGAAGGTCAGAAGCCCGCAAACGCCTCCACGGCGCCCGCCAAGGCGCCCCGCCAGTCGGAGCTGAGCCTGCTCGCCCCGGCCCGCTCCACTCATTCGTGATTGTGAAGCCCATGCTAATAGAAGCACCTTCGACGCATTCGCACTGGACGCCCCTGCTGGGCCGTCTCGGTTTCGATGCGCTGCCCACCGAGCCCATCGTCATGGTCACACTGGCCGTCGTCGCCCTGGGCGGCCTCGGCGTGGTCGGTGCGATCACCTACTACCTCAAGCTGTGGGGCTACCTCTGGACCGAGTGGTTCACCAGCGTCGACCACAAGAAGATCGGCGTCATGTACATCGTCCTGGCCCTGGTCATGCTGCTGCGCGGCTTCGCCGACGCGATCATGATGCGCGCGCAGCAGGCCCTCGCCTTCGGCGCCGTCTGACGGCTACCTGCCGCCGCACCACTACGACCAGATCTTCACCGCGCACGGCGTGATCATGATCTTCTTCGTGGCCATGCCCTTCATGACCGGCCTGATGAACTTGGTGGTGCCGCTGCAGATCGGCGCGCGCGACGTGGCCTTCCCCTTCCTGAACAACTCTCTGCGCTTCTGGATGACCGTGGGCGGCGCGGTGCTGGTGATGGTCTCGCTGTTCGTGGGCGAGTTCGCCCGCACCGGCTGGCTGGCCTATCCGCCGCTGTCGGGGCTGGCCTACAGCCCGGGCGTGGGGGTGGACTACTACATCTGGGCGCTGCAGATATCCGGGGTGGGCACGATGCTCACGGGCATCAACCTCATCGTCACCATCTTCAAGATGCGCGCGCCGGGCATGACCCTGATGCAGATGCCGGTCTTCACCTGGACCGCCCTGGTCACCAACATCCTGATCGTGGCCGCGTTCCCGGTCCTGACCGCCGCCCTGGCCCTGCTGTCCCTGGACCGCTACCTTCGACACGCACTTCTTCACCAACGACCTCGGCGGCAACGCCATGATGTACGTCAACCTGATCTGGATCTGGGGCCACCCCGAGGTGTACATCCTGATCCTGCCGGCCTTCGGCATCTTCTCCGAAGTCACCGCGACCTTCTCCGGCAAGCGCCTGTTCGGCTACACGTCGATGGTCTACGCCAGCGCTGCGTCATCGCCATCCTGTCCTTCCTCGTGTGGCTGCACCACTTCTTCACCATGGGTTCGGGCGCCAGCGTCAACGCCTTCTTCGGCATCACCACCATGATCATCTCGATCCCGACCGGCGTGAAGATCTTCAACTGGCTGTTCACCATGTACCGCGGCCGCCTCCGCTTCGAACGTGCCGATGCTGTGGACCCTGGGCTTCATGGTCACCTTCACCATCGGCGGCATGACCGGCGTGCTGCTGGCCGTCCCGGCCGCCGACTTCGTGCTGCACAACAGCCTGTTCCTGATCGCCCACTTCCACAACGTGATCATCGGCGGCGTGGTGTTCGGCTTGCTGGCCGGCATCACCTACTGGTTCCCGAAGGCCTTCGGCTTCAAGCTGAACGAGTTCTGGGGCAAGCGTGCCGTTCTGGTGCTGGCTGGTCGGCTTCTACCTGGCCTTCATGCCGCTCTACATGCTGGGCTTGATGGGCGTGACCCGCCGCATGCGCCTCTTCGACCACAGCTTCGACGATCTGCGCATCTACTACATCGTCGCCATGCTGGGCGCTCTGCTGATCGCCGCCGGCATCGGCGCGATGCTGCTGCAGTTCGCCATCTCGATCTGGAAGCGTGAAGAGTACAAGGACGTCACGGGCGATCCGTGGGACGGCCGCACGCTGGAATGGTCGACCTCCTCGCCGCCGCCGTACTACAACTTCGCCTTCACCCCGATCATCCACGATCTGGACGCCTGGGCCGACATGAAGAAGGCGGGCGTGCCCCGTCCGACCTCGGGCTTTGCCGACATCCACATGCCCCGCTCGACCTGGGCCGGTGTGATCCTGGCGGGCCTGGCCACGGGCTTCGGCTTCGCGCTGATCTGGCAGGTCTGGTGGGCAGCGATCGGCGGCTTTGCCGTGCTGGTTGCCACCGCGATCGTCCACACCTTCAACTACAAGCGCGGCTACTACATCCCCGCCGCGCATATCGCCGAAGTGGAAGAGAAGCGCACCGCGCAGCTGGCTGCGCTCTCCAAGGAAGGAGCCGCCGCGTGAGCACTCCTAAAACCCATCTGAACAAGACTGGCGACGAACTCGTCGCCAGCTACTACGACCTGCATGAGCATGCTCATCCGGACGGCTACAGCACCAATCTGGGCTTCTGGATCTACCTGATGAGCGACTGCCTGATCTTCGCCGTGCTGTTCGCCACCTACGGCGTGCTGGGCCGCAACTATGCGGGCGGCCCCGCGGGCCCCAAGACCCTGTTCGACCTGCCGCTGGTGGCGCTCAACACCGCGCTGCTGCTGTTCTCCTCGATCACCTATGGCTTCGCCATGATCGCGATGCAGTCGGGCAAGAAGAACGCCACGCTGATCTGGCTGGGCGATCACGGGTGTGCTGGGCCTGTGCTTCCTGGGCGTGGAACTCTATGAGTTCGCGCACCTGATCCATGAAGGCGCGGGCCCGCAGCGCAGCGCGTTCCTGTCCTCCTTCTTCACGCTGGTGGGCACGCACGGCCTGCACGTCACCTTCGGCTCGATCTGGCTGGTGACGCTGATGGTCCAGGTGGGCAGCTTCGGCCTGACCGCCGCCAACAAGCGCCGCCTGATGTGCCTGTCGATGTTCTGGCACTTCCTGGACGTGATCTGGATCGGCGTCTTCACCTTCGTCTACCTGATGGGGGTGCTGCGCTGATGGCTGACCATGCACCACACATGACGACCCGGCCATGGCCACGATCATGGGGCGACGGGCTACCACGCCACGATGAAGGGCTACGTGATCGGCTTCATCCTGTCGGTGATCCTGACCGCGATCCCGTTCTGGCTGGTGATGACCAGGGCGCTCCACAGCCCCGCCGCCACGGGCCTTGTCATCCTGGGCTTCGCGGCGGTGCAGATCGTGGTCCACATGGTCTACTTCCTGCACATGAACCCCAAGGTCGAGGGCGGGCTGAACGATGCTGGCGCTGATCTTCACGCTGGTCGTCGTGGTGATCATGCTGGCCGGCTCGATCTGGGTGATGTTCCACCTGAACCAGAACATGATGCCGATGCCCGCCACCATGGACGGCATGGGCTGATCGCGACATGACCTTGGACTTGCCTCTGGCAACCGAGGGCAAGACAGGGGGGCGGCGCCAGTTCATGCTGGTGGCCGCCCTTCTGGCTTTTGCGGCCCTCTTCGTCGGCCTTGGCGTGTGGCAGGTGAAGCGCCTCGCCTGGAAGGAAGCGCTGATCGCGCGGGTCAACGCCGGGCTCAGCGCCACACCCCAGACGATCGACGCCGTGCCGACCGGCCTGCCCGGCGAGCTGCTCAAAGCCGCCGAATATCGCCGCTTCACCCTGCATGGCCGCTGGATTCCCGAGGGCACGACGCTGGTGACGGGGGCCTCGGCCTATGGCACCGGCTATTGGGCGCTGACCCCGCTGACCACAGACGCCGGACGGACGCTCTACGTCAACCGCGGCTACGTGCCGATGGGCACCACGCGCGATGCCGTGATCGCGGCAACGCCCGCCGTGCCGGTCGAGGTCACCGGCCTGCTGCGCCTGACCGAGCCGCATGGCGGTTTCCTACGCGGCAACGACCCGCAAGCTGATCGCTGGGCCTCACGCGATATCTTCGCCATCGCCGCGCATCGCCACATCGCCGCCCTGCCCGACTGGTTTATCGATGCGCAGAGCATGCGCCCCGACCAGCCCGTCGACGCGGCCATCACCGCCCATCAACCTATGGCGGGCTTGACGGTGGTAAGCTTTCCCAACAATCACCTGGGTTATGCAATCACCTGGTTTACGCTTGCGCTGCTTTCTCTGGGCGCCATTCTGCTGGTGCGACGCCAGCGTTAAGTTTGCGGGGGCTGTGTCCGCATGAGCGACACGCCCCCGCTCACCCCGCCCTGGGACATCGCCCCGGCGTCCAAACGCAACATGATGCTGCTGATCCAGTTGCGCTGGATCGCGGTGGTCGGCCAGTTGCTGACCATCTGGTTCGTCGCCGCCGTGCTGCATGTCCATCTGCCGATCTTCGAGATGATGACGGTGCTGGTGCTTCTGGCGCTGGTCAATCTGGCCACGCTGGTGCTCAGCATCGGGCGGCGGGGCTTTTCCTACATCGAACTGCTGGGCTCGCTGATGCTGGATGTGTCGGCGCTGGCCTGGCAGCTTTACCAGACCGGCGGGGGCACCAACCCATTCGCCTTCCTGTTTCTGCTGCAGATCGTGATCGGCGCCATCCTGCTGCCCCCGCGCTGGAGCTGGATCATCGCCGCGCTGGCGGGTTGCGATGCCACCTTCCTCACCTTCTTCTTCCAGCCGCTGACCCTGCCCGATGTCTATGAGGGCGTGCATTTCCAGCTCTACCTGATAGGCAGCCTGCTGTGCTTTTTGCTGATCGGTTCGCTGCTGGTGTTCTTCGTGGGCCGCATCGACCGCAACCGCCGCGCCAGCGACGCCCGCCTGGCCGCCCTGCGCCAACGCGCGGCCGAGGAGGACCACATCGTCCGCATGGGCCTGCTGGCCACCGGCGCCGCCCATGAGCTGGGCACGCCGCTGGCCTCCCTGTCGGTGATCCTGGGCGACTGGGCACATCACCCCAGCGTCAAACAAGACAGCGATCTGGCCGAGGATATCGCGCTGATGCAGGGCGAGTTGAAGCGCTGCAAGGCGATCCTGTCCGGCGTGCTGATCTCGGCAGGGGAAATCCGCGGCGAGAACCCGCAGGTCACCTCGCTTCACACCTTCCTCCATGATTTCATCGAGGACTGGCGCGAACGCTCCCCCTGCCCCATCGCCTTCACGCAAGACATCGGCGAGGACATCGACATCGTCGCCGACCCCGCGCTGCGGCAGGTGCTCAGCAACATCGTCGACAATGCCATCGACGCCTCCCCAACCGGCATCACCATCGAAGCACGCAGCGAGCGCGACTGGCTGAGCATCGTCACCACCGACGACGGCCCCGGCTTCGCAGCCCAGGTGATCGACCAGATCGGCAAGCCCTATGTCTCCACCAAGGGGCGCGACGGCGGCGGGCTCGGCCTGTTCCTCGTGGTCAATGTGGCGCGCAAGCTGGGCGGACGGCTGAAGGTGGAGAACCGCGAGGAAGGCGGCGCCCGCGTCACCCTGACGATCCCGTTGTCGGCGCTGGCCTTTCAGGGCAAAAGGACGAAATGAACGATCCGGCACCCCCATCCCCGGAGTCTTCGATCTCACCCTCGCTGGTGATCGTCGAGGACGACCCCGCTTTTGGACGCACCCTCAAACGCTCCTTCGAACGGCGCGGCTATGAGGTGCAACACGCCACAAGCCCCGAAGAGCTGGAAGCCCTGCTCGACGACGACAGCTTCGATTACGCCGTGGTGGATCTGAAACTGGGCACCGCCTCAGGCCTGACCTGCGTGCAGATGCTCAGCCAGCATGATCCGGCGACCTGCATCGTGGTGCTCACCGGCTTTGCCAGCATCGCCACGGCGGTCGAGGCGATCAAGCTGGGCGCCGCGCACTACCTCGCCAAGCCCGCCAACACCGACGATATCGAGGAAGCCTTTGCCCAGCGCGAGGGCAACCCCGAGGTGCCGCTCGAAGGCCGCAAGACCTCGATCAAGACGATGGAGTGGGAATATATCCACTCCACCCTGGCCGATTGCGATTTCAACATCTCCGAAGCCGCGCGGCGGTTGGGGATGCATCGTCGGACTTTAGCGCGGAAGCTGGAAAAGCGGCAGTTGAAGTAAGGTTGAAAAGGAAGATGCGAGGGGGTTACCCCCTCGCGCTCCCATTCCGTCTTCCGGCGATAGGGCAGTGGCTCCGCTACCGGGCGTCTTACCTCTCCACCTGCGTGAAAACCATTTCAGCCTGCGGCGCGGTGGCGTTCGGCTAAGCCAAACGCCACATATCCTTTACGCCAGCTTGTCGCGCACGATGGCCAGCGCCTGTTCGTTGATCGCCTTGGCTTGCTCCACTGTATCGCTTTCCGAATAGCACCGCAGTTCCGGCGCATTGCCCGAGCGGCGCAGGTGAATGATCACCCCCTGCTCGGTCGTCATGCGGATGCCATCGGTCAGATCCAGTTGGGTCACCGCCCCGGCAATCGCGCCGAAGTGCTCGTTCAACCGCACGATCTGCGCATCCTTGTCGCCCTCCAGCAGCTTGGCGAAGATCGCCTCGCTCTTCTCCGTGGCGAAGTTCTGGATGCGATCCGAATAGGTCACACGCGGCGGCAGTTCCTCGATCAGATCACGGATCTTGCCCGGACGCGAGGCCACAATCACCGTCAGCACCGGCAACACCGCATCGCGCGTCGGCAACGGCTCCAGCGAGCCCAGCTTCGTGCCCAGCAGGAAGCCGCCATTGGCCTCATAGCCCACCACCGGCTGTTCGCCCTTGGCCAGATGCGCGTTCATTGCCGCGATCACGAAAGGCGATCCGATCCGCGTGCGATCCGTTTCGGCAAACGCCCCGCTGCGCTCCAGCACCGTGTTGCTCGACACCGGCGTCACCACCGCATGCGCGCGCAGCGCCCGCGCGCACAGCACGCCCAGAATATCGCCGCGCAACCATTCGCCCGTATGGTCGGCCAGCAGCGGACGATCCGAATCGCCATCGGTCGAGATGATCGCATCGAAACCGAACTCTGCCGCCCAGCCCTTGGCCAGTTCGACATCCTCGGGGCGAATGGCTTCGGTATCGACCGGAATGAACTGGGTCGCACGGCCCAGCGCCACGGCCTTGCCGCCCAGCGCCTCGACCACCTCGACCAGCACATCGCGGCCCACGGCCGAATGCTGATAGACGCCGATCGTCAGCCCGCGCAGCGCCTGAGGCCCGAAATGATCGACATAACGCTGGATATAGCTGCGTGCGACCTCGGTCACCTCGGGCAGCGGGGCTTCGGCCTTCAGCATGCCCGCATCGTCGAAAAGCGCCGGATCGGTGGCGATCACCTGACCGCGCATCCCGGCCTCATCCTCCTTCAGCACCTCCCCCTTGGGGCGGTAGAATTTGATGCCGTTGCGGTCGGCGGGAATATGGCTGCCCGTCACCATCAGCGAGGGAATGCCCTGCCCAAAGGCATAAAGCGCCAGCGCCGGCGTCGGCACAAAGCCGCAGAACACCGGCTCGCCGCCCAGATCCCGCACGGCCTGAGCGCAAGCGGCCATGATGCGCGGCGTGCTGGGGCGCAGATCGCCCGCCACCGCCACGCGCATGCCGGGCGAAAACTCGCCAAGGCCCGCCAGATGCTGGAGAAAACCGGTGGTATAGGCGTGGCAGACCTGATCGGTCATCGCCACCACCTCGCCCCGTGCGCCGCTGGTGCCGAATTGCACGCCCGAGCGTGCCATCACCGCATCGACCGTCAGGGGTTTGGTCTGGGCGTCCTGCTGGGTCATCGAAAATTTCCTGCCTTTTGAGAACGAAACGGTCAGAGACGAGCCCCATGATGAAGCCGGACTTTGCCCCTCTTGTCTATCCTGTCTGCGGTATACGGGCCACCCCGTAAGATGGACAAATTCCAGAACATTGTTGCAATACACTGACTGATCGAACGAGCGCTCGCCCGAAAGGCTCCAAAGCCGATCAGTCGCGCCTTCGTGCCATGCCCGCGCGGCGATAGGCTGATGTCATGATCGCGCCTGTGCATATCGCCCGCCTGTGGGATGCGGGGCTGGTCGCCGTGCTGGCTCTGGCCTGCGCGCTGGTATCCTATGTCAATTGGGGGATGGCTGACAGCTTTACCGGTCTGGTGCCGGGCCGGGTCGCGGCGGCACCTGTGGTCGCCGCAGGAACCGGCTCGGACCCTGAGCTGGAATCCCTTCTGCCGCAGCAGATCCGCAACCTCAGCAGCGATGCCGCGCGAGCCTACAACATCGCTTCCCCGCTGGAGCCGACCAACCCCGCAGCGCCGCCCTTCCATCCCGAATGGCTCTCCGCGCAGGAGCTGGAGCGCGCCACTGACTGCATGGCCACCGCCATCTATTATGAGGCGGCCAGCGAAAGTCTGGCCGGGCAGTTGGCGGTGGCTCAGGTGATCCTCAATCGGGTACGCCACCCTCATTTTCCCAAGACGGTCTGCGCGGTGGTCAATCAGGGCAGCGAAAGAGCGCTGGGGTGCCAGTTCACCTTCACCTGCGATGGCGCTTTGACGCGAGCGCCCAATCCGGCTGGTCTGCAAAGAGCCCGGCGAGTCGCTCAGGCGGCACTGCATGGCGCGACTTCGGCTCAGGCCGGGCAGGCCACGCATTATCACACGATCTGGATCGTCCCGCGCTGGGCCGGGCAATTGCGGAAGGTGGCCATCATCGAGCATCATGTGTTTTATCGGCCTTCCGCGTTTTACGCCGGCTATACGCTGCCCACCCCCTTGCCTGCACTTGAGGCTCATGCCGAAACGCCCGATCTGGCCATGCCCCGGCAGACGCATCCGGCGATCGCTGTGAATGACAGGCCAGACAGCGCCCCGCCCCCGATGACGAGCGAGCCCAAAAAGTTGATGGAGGTGACGACGGCAACCTTCATCGTCCCGGAGGTCGAAGCGAGACCTTTACCTGCGTCAGATCACAAACCTCCATCTGATAGAAAAATCTTTCAGTTCGGCAGAAACATGCAACGCAGGACCAACATGCCCCTGACCAGATTTTAATCAAAAATTGATGCCAAATCACCGCCTCACATACTTTGATCAAATTCAGATATTTCTCGCACCTGTTTCGGCGGATTTGGATGGATCATCGATTCTACATGCCATCATTTTGGATAGGCTGCGCCTCAGCATGAATTGCAACAAGGTGCGTCATGACCTCTTTGTCAGTGTCTCCTCGCCCGATCTCTTTTCGTCCCGCTCAGGAGTGGGACTGGATACGCTGCTCCGATATGGTGCTGGCTCTGGCGGCCCTGGCCATCCTGTTGCCGCTGATGCTGATGGTGGCGCTGGCGATACGCCTGACCAGCAAAGGGCCGGTGTTTTTCATCCATAAGCGTATCGGCCGCAACGGACAGACCTTTGGATGCTGCAAGTTCCGCACCATGGCCGTGGATGCCGACCGCCGCCTCGCCGACCTGCTGGAGCGTGATCCACAAGCTCGCGCCGAATGGCAGAGCAGCCAGAAACTGCTCAAGGATCCGCGTATCACCGCTGTGGGTCATTTCCTGCGACGCAGCAGCATCGATGAGCTGCCCCAGCTCTACAACATCCTGAACGGCACGATGAGCTGGGTTGGCCCGCGCCCCATCGTGCAGAATGAAGTGCATCGCTATGGCCATCATTTCAGCCATTACTGCCGGGTCAGGCCGGGAATCACCGGCCTGTGGCAGGTCAGCGGGCGCAGCAATGTCAGCTATCGCCGCCGTGTGGCGATGGATGTGGTCTATATCCGGCGGCGCAATGTTGTGCTCAACAGTGTGATTATGGCGCGCACGCTGCCGGCGGTTCTGCTCCAGCGCGGCTCCTGCTGAGCTTTGGCGGCAAGTGATCGCGTGAGGCGAGCGAAGACCACCCGGCCGCCGCCCCATCCTCCGATGAGCAAGCATGGTGCCAAGGCAAGAGCCGGAGGGCAAAATCTGCTCACCCGGCATCGGGCCTTTATCATCAAGGCTCTGCCGGGCCTTGCAGCGATACACATGCTGGGCTTTGCGATGCTGGGGGCAGCCAACAATGGCTATCTTTCGGCGATCATGGTGCTGGTTCAGGCGCTTTTCGCAGGCGTGGTCTTTGTGGTGCTGCCGCCGGAACGGGCGTGGCTGCAGTCGATCTGGCCGGCGAAGCTCGCATGGCTGATGCTGGCGCTCTGGGCCGCGCTTCCGCTGGCAGCGCCGTGGCTTGGTCTGCGGGGTCTGCAGCCTCCACTATCGCCCGATCTCTATCAGTTGAGCCTGCTGACTCTGTGCGGGCAGATCATGCTGTTTATGGCGATGACACAGATCGCAAGGCAAAGTCAGGCCTGTCAGCGGCATGTGAAAGCCATCGGGCTGCTAGCCATTCCGATCATTGCGCTGTGCCTTGCAGCCGTCCGGCTGGAATGGATCGATCCGGCCTTGCTCGGGCTGGGAAGCGCAAGACAACAGCGTTTTTCCGGCTCAATCGGCAATCCCAATGTCGCTGGAGTCATCTTTGCCATGATTGCGCTGCTGACCATGGGGGCGACAATCACCCGCTTCCGCAACTGGTTGGCACGCCCCACAGACCGGTCATTGCTGACGCTGGCCTTCACCGGGGCGACATGCGGTTTCTGCCTCACTCTGGTGGTCGCGACGCAATCACGCACGGCGGCGCTGTTGTTGTTTCCTTGCCTCGCTATTCTTTGTGCCTGTTCGGCATGGCCACCACGAACATATCGCCGCTACCGTCTGGCCGGAGCAGGGCTGTTGGCCCTTATGGCCCTGCCCGCGATTCCGGCTTTCGATCGCCTGCAAGGGCTGGCGGAAGATGGCGCCAGTCGCCTGGCGCTATGGGAAAGGTTCTGGCTCATCGCCTGGGACGCCCCATGGGCAGGTTATGGGCTGGGCTCTTTCATCGAGATCAATCAGCGCCAACTGACCACAGACAGCGCGCTAGCCATGTGGGATTTCGGCGCCGCCCATGCTGCCCCCTTGCAACTGGTGATCGAATTGGGATGGCCGGGGCTCGCGCTGACGATGTCATTGTTTGTGGTGGTTGCCTGGCGCCTGATCAGACACAGGGACCGGCTGCGTGATCCTGTGGCGCTGTCGATGCTGCTGGCGATTTTGCTGCCGCTCGGCGCATCGCTGGTCGATATTGCGATGAATGTTCCAGCCGTCAGCGCGATGGTCACTAGCCTTGCAGCCATGCTCTATGGACGCAGCATGGCGCCGCCGGTCATCCGATACTGATAGGCCATGCCTGCCGGACTATCACCCAGCAGCTTTTCAATGCTGCCGCGCTGATCATCATCGAAACGGCTCAGCCACTCGGCCTCATTCAGCATCTGTTGCCGCGTGTCATTGGACATGCGCGGCCACAGAGCAGCGCCATAAGCAATGCGCCATCGCGCCTCCTGCATTCTGAAGGGTCCCAAACGATAGCTTGCGGCAAAAGCTTTCAAGCCATCCGATGAAGCCGAAGGATGCTCCAGCAGATCGAGCTGAGCGATCAGGATTTGCGTCGCCGCCCAATCCGGGCGCAGGCGCGTCAGACGTCCTATTTGCTGCGCGGCACGGGCTTTGGCCAAGCTCCGCTCGCCAGGCGAGGCCCCTTGTGCGGCAGCCATCAAGGCCAGCTCCGCAAGACCGGCCGTCGCCCGATCCCCCAGAGCCTCGGGCGGATCGTCGGCGTGATCGGCCAGAACCTGCAGCCGATCATCCATAGGGCCGTGCATGGCGAGAAGAATGCCCTGTGTGGTCCATTCCCGCATGGCGGTGGAGGCCGCGCAGATCGCCAGCCCCACACAGAGGGCTGGCATAACGACCGCTGCCGCCTTCATCACCGATCGTAATAGGAGACGTAACGGCGCGAGTAATACAGCGCCCCCACCGCCTCCGCGCGCGGATTGACCATGGTGAGCACCGCGCCGATGATCGGCACATTGTCATGCTCCAGCCCGGCCAGCGCGGCATCGACCGCAGCAATCGGCGTCCCGCCCCATTTGATCATCAACACCACGCCATCGCTCAGCTTGGCGATGCTGCGCGCATCGGTCACGCCCAGCACCGGGGGCGTATCGATCAGAATATGGTCGTAATGCGGGCGCAATTGCTCAAGCAAGGCGCGCATCCGGCCCGGATTGAACAGATCGGTCGGGCTGAAGGTGGATTTGGTCACCGGCAGGATCGAACAACCCTCGACATGATCGGCCAGGATCGCATCGGACAGTTCCGCCTCACCCTTCAACACCTCGATCAGCCCGCAATCCGAATGGAGATGCGCCAGCCGCCGCACGCTGGGCCGCCGCACATCGCCATCGATCAGCAGCACGCGCTCGCCCGCCATCGCCATCACCCGCGCCAGCGTCAGCGAACTGGACGTCTTACCCTCCCCCGGCACGGTGGAGCACAGCGCCACAACACGCGCGCTCCCCCCATCAGCCCGGCGGATCGAGCTGCGAATGGCACGATAGGCCTCGGCATAGGCTGACATCGGGCGCAGCAGCAGCGTATCGGCCGGCGAACAACGCCCTCCGTCTTCGCCCTTCAACTGCTTGCGCCCCAGCCGGGGCACCGAGGCCAGAAAGCGCAGCCCCAACAGCACTTCGACATCATCGGCATTGCGCACCGTGCCCTGCATCGTCTCGGTCACCATCGCCGCGATCACCCCGAGCACCAGGCCAGCCAGCACGCTGGTCGCGGCCATGGCGGGACGGTTGGGGAAAGCAGGTGTGGAGCTGACCACCGCCTGCTCGATAAGCCGCGCCTGAGGCTGGCTGGATTGCTCGACCTGCGCCGTCTGCTGCACCGAGCTGGCCAGATGGTTGTAGGCTCCGGTTGCAGCATCGGCGCTACGCTGCAGACTCTCCGCCTTCACCGCCGCGCTGTTGTTCGCCGCGATCTCGCCTTTCAAACTCCCCAACTGTCCACGCAGACTGGCCGCCTGAGCGGTGGCCGCGCGTGCCTCGCTGCGCAGGCCTTCGATGATGCGCGCCTGCTCCTCGTGGATCTGGCGGTCCAGTGCCGAAATCCGCTCATTGGCCTCGATCAACGCGGGGAATATCGGCCCATAACGCGATGCCAATTGCGAGCGATCCGCCTCCGCTGCCGTGCGTTGCCGCCGCAGATCGGCGATCACATTGGAGGACAACACCGCCGACACGGCATCGGGCCCCGCCGAGGCGACCTGCTTCTCCGCCGTCTCCAGATTGGAGCGCGCCGCCGCCGCCGCCGCCTCCGCCGTGGCCACCTGAGAGCTGAGCGGCGCGATCTGCTGATCGTTCACCGTCGCGCCATTGGCGCCCTGCACGATGCCGGTCGAGGCGCGATAATGCGCAACATCGGCCGCAGCAACCTCGGCCTGTTTGCTCAGCCGTTGCAGCGCGGCCTGCCCCTCATCGGCCTGACGCGCCGCCGTGCTCATCATCACATCGGCGGTGCTGTTGATATAGCTTTCGGCAAAACCATTGGCGATGCGCGCAGCCTTCACCGCGTCCCGCGACTGAAAGCCAACCGCCAGAATGTAGCTCTTTTCCTGCTGATCGACCGACAGTCGTTCGAGCAGCGTGCTGATCGCCGCCTCCACCGCGCGGGCCTGGGCGACCTCATCCTTGCCGCTGCGCAGACGGGCGGAGACGAACTCTGGGTCGTGCTGCAACCCATTGGCCTGCACGACGCGCCGCGCAATATCGCGCGAGCGGATCGTAGCAATTTCGGTGCTGAGCAGCGACTGGTCGAGCGGCCCGTGCCCACCCTCGCCATCGGGCGCCACCACCAGCGGCCGGTTGGGCGTGATGCGCAGCCGTGCCACCGCCTGATAGCGCGGTGAAATGGCATAGCTCGCCCCCACCACCAGCAGCATGGTCAGCGCCAACACGCCCACAACCAGCTTCCAGCGCCAGCGCAGCACCTGCCCCAGCGCCCCGAAGGACACCGACCGCCGCCCCACATGGCGCGACTGATCGAAGCGGCTGACTGGCATCGGCGTGAGAGGCGTGGCCAGAGTGACGGCATTCATGGGCGACCTCCTGTCATGTCTGGATCACTATTTTTGGATCACGATGCGCAGCATCACGCGCGTTTCCGAATAGGGTGAGATCAGCCCGGTGCTATGCGCCCGGCGCTGGTCATGCTCGACCGAAACGCCAAACCCCAGCACGCGCGTCGCCATATAACGCACCCCGGCGCTGGTCTTGAGGATGTCGAGCGAGGCGGGCGTGCCCTTGAAGGCATCATGCTCATAGCCCGCCTGGGCATCGAGCAGGATGTTGCGCCGCAACTCATGGTCCACCCGCAGCGCGACGGAACTGTTGATATAACCGCCCAGATCCAGCAGCGTGGCATCCTGAGCGATCCGCCGCGCGGTCAACGTCACGGTGGTGAGCGGCGAGGCAAAGTAATCGACCCGCGCCTCGGCGGCGAAATCGGCAAAATTGCGATAGAGCGGCGTATCATAACGGTGCGACATATAGCCGACCCCCACCGCCCCGCGCACCAGCGTCGCCAGGTCGAAGGTCGCACCCGCCAGCACACGATAGGTCTTGGAATCGCGATTGGGAACGCCCGGCGCCAGCCGGTGCAGATAGGTCGAGCGATCATAGCTGCCCTGAAGGAATAGCGACGTATCGGGCGAGACGGCATATTCGCCCCGCGCAATGCCGCTATGCGTCTGCGAATTGCGGTTGGTCTGGTCGATCAGCGCGCCCGAAAAGGCACGCACTGGATCGAAAGCGGTGGTCGAGAAGCTGTAGGAGCCCTGCAGCTTCGTCCGCCCCAGCGTGGCCGTGGGCGAAATCTGCGCCACGGCGGTGGTGTATTGCGAGCTTTGCGCCGCCGCCGTGGGATAGGCGGCAGAGGTCGGCGGCTCGGCATCCTTGCGCACCCGTGCCGAAGCGGCGATCGCCACGTCGGCGGTGGCATCGAAACGCCCCTCCAGCGCGCCATTCCAGCCATCGCGGTTGCGCCGTCCCTCGGTGAAATAGCGGTAGAAATTGCCCCCACCGCTCAGCGTCAGATCATGCCGCGACCAGTTGGAGGACACCACTGCGGAAGGCGCGAAGACCACATAGCCATCACCCTGATTGCTAGTGTTCTGATAGGCGTTGCTGGTGTAGCCCACGCCCAGTTCAGCCTTGGGCTGCAGGGTAAATCCACCGACCGGAACCCCTTGCGAGGTATATTCGGGCCGGGGCCGGTCCAGCACGCCGATGTTGCGCCCGCGATCAAACTCCAGCGGCAGGCTGGGGGTGACCATATTGTCGTCGCTGCCCTGTGCATGCAGGCCGTCGGGCGCGGTGACCAGCAACAGGCCCAGCATCTGGCGCGTCCAGTGTTTCAAGATCATGTCCCCCCGCCCCATGATCGTTATGGCGCCGTCAGATAGTTCGACCCGCCCGAGGCAAGCCCCAGCGTGGTCCCCTGCTGCAACAGCCTCAGATCTCCATTGCCGGGCGCGATGCCCGCAATCGTTCCACCGACGCAGCTTCGCGCCAGTGTGGAAGCGTGCGCCACCGCCGCGCGTACTGCGGGCGCGCGGCGCACCACAGCCTCCTGCAAGCGGCTCAGTGCGATCTGGCTGACGGTGCAATTGACCTGCGCCTGGCTGATCGCCAGCATGATCTGGCCCTGCACCTGTGCCATCGATGCGCCCGGATTGGCGGTGATTGCCGCCATCAGCCGCGAGAGCAAGGCATCGGCCTGCTGCTGATCCGTTGCGCTGACCGGTTGCATGGGCCCGGTATGAGCGACACGCTGATCGACACCCGCCAGCGCCTCGCCCGGCACGCCGGCCAGCAGCAGCGCCAGGGCAAGCATGCCCACGCCACCGGCGTCTCGCGCCAAGCCGTGCCGCTTTCCTGTGCCGTGTCGCGTCATCATCAACTCTCTCATGTGGCTTGGGCAAAGCGTTCCATGCGGGCCATCTCTTCGCAAATGCAGAAAGATCGGCATTGAAGCCTTTTGTGCACCGAGATCGCGCGCCATCACCAATAGCGCTCGCCAATACGGATCGTGTCGCCGGGCGAGACCTTGAGATCGGGGCTCAACTCCACCCTTTCGGGCTGCTCGGCATTGGGATGGCGGATAAAGACCTTCTTGCGGTTGGCGCGATAGGTGAAGCCCCCGGCCAGCGCCACGGCGGCATCCACCGTCAGCCCGGTCGAATAGGGATATTCGCCCGCCTTGTTGACCTCCCCCAGAATATAGAAGGGGCGGAAGGTCAGCACATCGATGCTGACGCGCGGCTGCAGCACATAGCCGCCCTTGAGCCGCGTGGTGATCGCCTGCGCGACCTCGTTGAGCGTCTTGCCGCGCGCCGTCACCTCACCGATCAGCGGCAGCGACAGCGCGCCCGCCGTGTTCACGAAGAACTCGCCCGACAGGCTGGGCTCGTTGAAGACGATGATCCGCACCTTGTCAGCCGCGCCCAATTGATAGTCACCCTCGACAGCGGCGGGCGGTACATCCGGGGCGGTGATCAAGGCCTGCGCCGGGGCAGGTGATTGGGCCCCGGCCGCGACCGGAACCGCCGCCAGCAGGCTGGCCAGCAGCCCCCATCCGCCCATCGCGGAAAACCGCGAAAATCCATGGCGGGTCAAGCAGTCGTCAACCTTCTTGATGTAGAGCGTTCTGGCAAGGGACATGGCCGCACAATCCCGTTCCGGCCGGAGCGATCCGGTCTGAGCTGATATCCTTCGCTGTGCCTTTCGGCATGCGGGGGCGTGATGGTGCATGGCTAAACCCGCTTTCGGGCGGCCCTCAAATGTTTGTGCAACCAGTCTGGACGCAATCCGGGCGAGCAAGGACGGTCGTTTCTCATGGCTTTTGGCTTTTTCCCTGGCGCTTTGCTCCATGCGGCCGATGATCGGGCCGATGCGACCCGCGCCGCGGCCATGGTGGCGCACCAAGCCATTTCGGTGCCAACCTCGCTCGCGGACAATCCCGCAGAGCCGTGGCATCTCGATCGGGGCAATGACATCTGGCCGCTCAGCGTCCGCCTGAGCCTGCTCGGCGCGCTGTCCCTGGCGAGTTGGGGCCTCGTGCTGGGCGCGGGATACGCCTTGCGCGCCGCCTTCGCCTGATCGCGCTTCCGCATTTGCCGCAGGGCCGATCAACGCTTTTCTTCACCATACAAGCACACCGGATGCCAAGCTTGGCTTGCTAGAGCGTCGTCTCGATCGGGCATCGCAGGACGACATGCGCAAGACAGGGCTGACAACACTGATCGCGCTGAGCTGCGCCCTGATCGCCCAGAGCCTTCAGGCACCGCGCGCTCATGCCGGGGATGCCGACGCCCGTTTCCTCCATTTCGGCGCCGAGACCGAAGCCCCGCGCGGCTACAGCGATATGTGCCAGACGCAGCCCGATCTGTGCCGCAGCTTTGCCAATGAGCCGCAAGCCGAAGCCGAGCCGGCCGGTGGCACCATGTGCCCCCTCTTCGCCTGCCTGATGCCTCAGCCGCGCCAGTCAGATCTGTGGGAGTCTGCGGTCGGTACAACACCCACACTCATCGCCTTTGCCCAGCCGCAACGCCAACAGGCCACCGTGTTGCACCTGCTCCCGCTGTTCCGCATGGCGCCGGTTACCATGCCCCGCGCCGAGGAAAGCGCCTGGCCGCGCCTGATCGCGCAGGTCAACACCCATGTGAACCGCCATGTGAAGCAGGTCGACGACATGCGCTCCTATGGCCGCCCGGACGTATGGCGCCCCGCCGGCACCCAACCGGGCGCGACCGGCGATTGCGAGGATCTGGCGCTTGAAAAACGGCGCGAACTGATCACCTCCGGCTTTCCGGCCGCCCGGCTGTTCATGGCCATCGCCTTTCGGCAGGATGTCGGCCTGCATGCGGTGCTGATCGCACGGCTGGAGGATGGCGATCGGGTGCTCGACAGCCATGATACTTTCGTCAGGCCCGTCGCCAGGACCGGCTACGCCTGGCTCAGCCTTCAACAGCCCGGCACGCCCGACCGCTGGTTCTATCCGGCCTGAAAACCTTTCCTGCCCATAGTTTGGCTCCATTTCCGACCTGTCCAGACCGGCCCTGACGCATCCTTTGAACTAGGCTGCCGATCAAGGAGCAACAGGCGACAGGATCGAAAGATGCGCGTGGCGATTGTCCATTACTGGCTGGTGCAGATGCGCGGCGGCGAACGCGTGCTTGAACATCTGTGCGACATGTATCCGCAGGCCGACATCTTCACCCATGTCGTCAACCGCGCGAAACTCAGCCCCAAGCTGGCGGCGCGGCGCATCCATACCAGTTGGATCAGCAGACTTCCCTTCGCCACCCGCCATTACCAGAAATACCTGCCGCTGATGCCCGCTGCGTTGGAAGCGCTGGACCTCTCGGCCTATGATCTGGTGATCAGTTGCGAGGCGGGCCCGGCCAAGGGCATCATCACCCGGCCCGATGCGGTGCATGTCACCTATTGCCACTCACCGATGCGCTATATCTGGGACCAGTATCACCAGTATCGGCGCGAAAGCGGCATGGGCGCGCGGCTGATGATGCCGCTTTTCGCGCCGCGCCTGCGCCAATGGGATATGGCCAGCGCCGCGCGGTCGGACCGGATTATCGCCAATTCGGCCTATGTCGCCGCGCGGGTTCGCAAATTCTGGGGGCGTGAGGCGCAGGTGGTGCATCCGCCCGTCGATACCTCGCTGTTCGCGCCGGTTGACGATGTGAGCGGGGAGTATCTCTGGGCCGGGCAGCTTATCCCCTACAAGCTGCCCGATGTCGCGGTGGAGGCCTTCACCACCTCGGGCCGCAGGCTGCACGTCGTGGGCACCGGGCCGATGCTCCCCCGGTTGAAGGCCATGGCCGGGCCCGGCATCCGCTTCACCGAAAGGCTGGATTTCAACGCCTTGCGACATGCCTATGCCACCTGCAAGGCGCTGGTCTTCACCTCGGAAGAGGACTTCGGGATGATCCCGGTCGAGGTGATGGCCAGCGGCCGCCCGGTCATCGCCTATGGGCGGGGCGGAGCGCTGGAATCGGTGGTCGATGGCCTGACCGGGCAATTTTATCATGACAGCAGCCGCGATGGTCTGCTCACCGCGCTGGAGCGGTTCGAGGCATGGCTGCCCGGCTTCGCCCCCCAAGACGCGATAAGCCGCGCCGAAGACTTCACGCCCGCCCGTTTCCGCGAGGCCATGGCGCGGCATATCGCTTCTGCTCTGGCCGGGCATGGCCTCCGTGCGGCTGAGGGTCCCGTCCCGATCAAGGCAGTGATGCCCCCCGCCCATGATGCGCACCGGAGCGAACTCGCCCTGCTGTAGCCGCGCGCCAATGGCGCCAGAACGGACATGTCCCCGTTTCCCCCGGCGCGACCATCCCGACATAATCCTGTCCATCCCCCCACTCCCTTCACCCTCTCGACATGGGATTGCTATGACCAAGCTTGCAGTTGTCATCGCCAGCAAGGGCCGCCCCGAGGAACTGGGCCTGTGGGTCGCCCATATGCAACGCCAAAGCCGCCAGCCGGACCTGCTGCTCTGGGCCGTGACCGGGGAAGCCGACCTGCCCAAACACCTTGCGGAGGGAGACGGACCAATGGTCTGCATCTCCACCCCCGGCCTGTGCGCCCAACGCAATGCGGCGCTGCGGGCCCTGCCAGCCGACATCGATCTCGTCGCCTTTTTCGACGATGATTATGTGCCATCCTCGCAATGCCTTGCGGGAGTGCAGGCCTTCTTCGAAGCCTCACCCGGCGTGGTGGGGGCAAGCGGACGTCTGTTGGCCGACGGCATCAACTCCTGCGGCATCAGCGTGGAAAATGGTCTGGCGATGATCGCCGCGCATGACCGCGACGCGCCGCCCGACATCGACCTCTCCACCCGCGCCATCGTCGGCCTTTATGGTTGCAACATGGTCTTTCGCCGCTCCGCCATCGAGGGTGAGTGGTTCGACGAAAACCTGCCGCTCTATGGCTGGCAGGAGGATGTCGATTTCGCCCGCCGGATCGAGCGGCACGGCCCGCTGCGCGGCACCAATGCCTTTGTCGGCGTGCATCTGGGCAGCCGGCGCGGGCGGGTCAATGAATGCCGGCTCGGCTATTCGCAAGTGTCGAACATGCTCTATCTGATCCGCAAGGGCAGCATGCCCGCGCGCTATGGGCTCAAGCGCATGGTTTTCAACATGATGGCCAACCATGCCCGCGCCTTTTTCGCCGAACCCTGGATCGACCGGATCGGCCGCGCCAAGGGTAACTGGCTGGCACTGGGCGACTTCTTCTGCGGGCGCATCACCCCCCAGCGCGTGCTGGAACTCTAGGCACGCCAAGCGGCCATGATCATCGCCTTATCGAGGATAATCGGATGCTGATCATCAACGGCAAATTTCTGTCCACCAAGGGCACCGGCGTCTCACGCGTGGCCTTCGAACTGCTGACCCAACTGGGCAAGCACAAGGAGGAGTTGACGCGGCTGTTCGGCGCCCCGCCCATCATTCTGGCGCCGCGCGGCGCAAAAGGCATGGCACGCGAACTGCCCTTCCCGCTTTACAACCGCAGCCTGCTCACATGGCAGTTCTGGGAACAGCTTGAGTTGCCGATCCGCGCGCGGCGCGGTTTTCTGCTCAGCCTGTGCAATCTGTCGCCCATCGTCCACGGCCGCACCGTGACCATGGTGCATGACGCACAGACCTTCTCCAGCCCGCAATCCTATGACTTCGCCTTTCGCAATTTCTATCAGCTCATGCTGCCCATCATCGGGCGGCGCTCGCTGCGGATCCTGACCGTTTCGGACTATTCGGCAGGCCAGCTTGAGCATTTCGGTATCGCCCCGCGCGACAAGATCGAGGTCATCCACAATGGCGCCGACCATTCGGATATGGCCGAAGCCGCCGCCGATGCCTCGGCGCGGCTGGGTTTGACGCCGCGACGCTATGTGCTGGCGCTGGCCTCGCCTCAGGTTCACAAGAACATCGGCGTGCTGCTGCGCGCCTTTGCCGATCCGGCCATGCGCGATCTGCGGCTGGTGCTGTTCGGCCACGGCCACGCGGCCGCCTTTGCCGAGCAGGGCTACCCCATTCCCGACAATGCCATGTTCTGCGGGCGGATCGACGATGCGACCCTGGCCGGACTGATGCAGCAATCGCTGTGCTTTGCCATGCCCTCGCGCACCGAAGGCTTTGGCCTGCCTCCGCTGGAGGCAATGCTGCGCGGTACGCCCGCCATCATCGCCCCCTGCGGCGCCCTGCCCGAGGTCTGCGCCGATGGCGCTCTGCGTGCCGGGGTGGACCGCCCAGAGGAATGGCGCGCCGCCATCCGCCGCCTTGCCGACAACCCGGAAGAGCGCGAGAAATGGGCCGCCGCCGGGCTGAAACAGGCCCGCCGCATGAGCTGGAACGCGGCCTGCGACAGGCTGATGATCTCTCTAAGGCAGATTGCGGCAGAACTTGCGACACGCCCCGCGTCCAGCCGGATGGCGCTGCTGCCATCGCGATCCGCATGAGCGGCATGGGTCAAAAAAACGGCTTGGGCCAGCGGACCGCGCTGGGGGCCGGGCTGCTGATCCTGTCGCGGCTGGGGGCCAAGCTGATCGATCTCGTCACGCTGATCGCGCTGACCCATCTGCTCACGCCCGAGGATTTCGGGCTGGTTGCCATCGCCATGACGTTGGTGCAGATCTGCGAGGCAATCTTCGAACTTCCGGTGGCGCAGGTGCTGGTCCGCGCCGATGAAGTGACCCAGCCTTTGCTGCATACGGCGCTGACGCTGGGGGCCTTGCGCGGACTGGTGCTGGGGGCCTTGCTGGCCTTCTCGGCCTGGCCTTTTGCCACGCTCTATGGTGACGCGCGGATCGCTCCATTGATCTGTTTTCTGGCGCTGGCGCCCATTCTGCGCGGCCTGACCAGCCCGGCCATGGTGCATTTCACCCGCAACATGGATTTCCGCCCCGATGTCTCGGGCGAGATCATCGGCAAGGTGCTGGCCCTGCTGCTGGCGGCGGGGATGGCGCTGATCACCCATTCCTATTGGGCCATTGCGACGGCTTCGGTGGCATCGCCGCTGTTTCTGGCGGTGGTTTCTTATCTCTGGGCGCCGATGCGCCCCGGCTTGCGGCTGGCGGATTGGCGCACCTTCGCGCATTTCCTCAGTTGGACCTCGGCGGCGCAACTGTTCAGCGCGCTCAACTGGCAGGCCGACCGGCTGATCCTTGGCCCCTTCATTCCACGCGGCGCTCTGGGCCTGTTCAGCATGGCGAGCGATCTGGCCGCCCTGCCCGATCAGGCACTGCTCAAACCGACGATGCGCACCTTCCTGCCCGCCCTGTCGCAGAAAAAGGACGACCGCGAGGCGCTGGTCGCCAGCTATCTGTCGCTCACCTGCTGTGTCTTTGCCATGGTCGCTCCGGTGGTCACGATCATCTCCATTCTGGCTGAACCGATCGTGCGGCTGGTGCTGGGGGTACGCTGGCTGGGGGTAGCGCCCTGCCTGCAAATGCTGGCGCCGGTGCTGCTGCTCTTCACCGTCTACAATCCGCTCAGCGCGCTGGCCATGGCCGTGGGCAAGCCGGAGGCCAGCCTGCGCCTCAGTCTTGTCGAATTTCTGGTCCGCATTCCACTGACCTTGCTGGCCGTCTGGCTTGGTGGATTGAACGGCGCGGTGGCGGTGCGCGGTGTGGTGGCGGTCGTGGCGCTGAGCAACGCCTTGATGGTGCTGCGCGCGCTGATCGGTCTGCCACCCATGCAGGTGTTGAGCGCCGTCATCCGTCCCGCCGCTGCGGCTGCCGCCATGGCTTTGGCGCTGATCCTTATCCGGCCCTGGCTCAGCGATCTGGCGCCCTGGGCTCTGGCCTTGGGGATCGCCTTTTGCAGCGGGGCAGGCATGGGGCTTTACGCTCTGACGCTGACCGGCCTGTGGCATGGTTCCGGCTGCCCGGAAGGGGGAGAGGCCAAGCTGATCGGCATCGCCGCGACGCTCTGGCGACGCCTGCGGCAGCGGGGGCGACTGGCACTCGCTTGAGGGGCGAGGGATATTGGCCGCAAAACCCTTTCACATCATCGCCCCAAATGGCCCACACCGCCCACAACTCCGCGCTTTTACAGAGCGCGGACGGAGGGCTTTGTTTGACTTGAAACGGCATGCTCCATCACCATGATCCCGCTTTGCAGGAGATCGCTGTGGACCTGTCCTTTGCCCTTTCCAGCGCTTGCGAAAGCCCCGCCGGGACGGTGGCGGACTGTTCCACGCTGATGATCCACCCATCCGCCATCCTGCGCGCGGCGATGGTCCTGTTGCCCGGCGTGCTGGCGTTGCCCGCCTGGAGCCCAATGCGCAACATCTTGCTGGAACGGGCGCGAAGCTGCTTCCAGCCCTTCCCGCCGCCCGATTCCTGACCCTGAACCCTCAACAGCTAAGCACAAACCCCAAAGCCTTCGACAACCCTGTGTCAGTCTTCCTTTCCGTTCCGCTCGGCATCCCCTGTTGCCAATGCGTGTCGCCGGACAGGCCTTTGATAAAGAGGCGCGGGGCTATGTCCTTGGATCTGATGAACTGGACGAACGCCGCATGTTACCACCCGACGCCAGGGCTGCCTTGCGCAAGACTGCGAGGATGACCAGCCCCGGCGGTTTCGAAGAGGATTCCCGGCAGGCCGAGCGGTTTCGCGCCCTGGCCGCTATCGCTCTGGCCGGGCTGGCGGTGCTGCTGGTGACGGTGGCCTATGTCGTCAGCCAGTTCAACACGGTGGCCTTCGAAACCCAGTTCAATGTCGCGCGGCACAATTACCATGCCCGCATCGTCAACACCGCCCGCGCCCTCGCGCCGATCACCGGTTCGGCCGACACCGCGCGCCATCTGGCAGGCACCCCCGATCCCGGCTGGATCGACCGCAATCTGACCCAGCCGCTGGCCCAGGATCATGAGGTGGAGCGACTCTTCGTGCTGGATGGAGAGGATCGCCCCCTCTATGCTGCCGTCTCCGGACAGCGCGCGGGCCTGTCGACCTATGCCTCCTTCACCCATGCCGTCGCCGACGTGCTGCCCGGCCTGCGCGCGGCACGGGCCGACCGGCCAAAGGCGGCCGACACCGTCCTGCGCAACACCATCGCGATGAGCGAAGGCCAGCTCTATCTGGTCACCGTCACCTTGACGGGCACCGGCCCCGCAATCGTCACCGGCATTCCCATCGATGAGGAGATGCTCAGCCGCTTCGCCCTGCATCGCATGGCCGAGGATCTGACGATCACCCGGCAACTGACGCCACGCCTCCATTACCTGCTGATGCCGCTGGCCGATGCAAACGGCCATGTGCTGGGCGCGCTGAGCTGGAAGCCGCAAAGCCCCGCCGCTCTGGTGTTCGACCGGTTGCGCTGGCCGCTGACACTGGCCGGGGCCCTCATCGTGGTGGTGGTGATGTGCCTGCTGCGCCAATCCGCCAACATCGCGCGCCATCTGATCGCCAGCGAGGCGCGCGCCCGCCATCTGGCGCTACATGACGCGCTGACCGGCTTGCCCAACCGCACGCTGCTGCTCGAAAGGCTGGGCAATTGGCAGACCATCGCCCGCGACATGCCGGTGGGCATCGCGCTGCATTGCCTCGATCTCGACCGCTTCAAGGAGGTCAATGACACGCTGGGCCATCCGGCGGGGGACGAGCTGATCCGCGCCGTCGCCACCCGCATTGTCGCCCTGTGCCGCGAGACCGATACGGTGGCGCGCATGGGCGGCGATGAATTCACCATTCTGCAGCCGCAAGCCGATGCCACCACCGCCATGCTGCTGGCCGAGCGCATCCTCGACGTGCTGAGCGAACCCTTCCTGCTGGAGGCGGGCACCACCACCATCGCCTGCTCGATCGGCATCGCGCTGATCCATGACACGGACGCCAACGCGGCGGAAATGCTGCGTCAGGCCGATCTGGCACTTTATCAGTCCAAGGAGCGGGGCCGCAACCGCGCCACCTTCTTCGAGCCGGAGATGGATGCCGCCCTGCGCATGCGCCGCCGGATGGAGCAGGATCTGCGCGATGCCATCAGGCTGGGGCAGTTGCGCATGGTGTATCAGCCGCAGGTCGATGAAAAGCGCCGTATGGTGGGGATGGAAGCACTGATGCGCTGGGATCATCCCGAGCGCGGCCCCATTGCTCCCACCGTCTTCGTCCCGCTGGCCGAGGACGCGGGCATGATGCCCGAGCTGGGCGAGTTCACCTTCCGCACCGTGTTTCGCGAAACCGCCTTGTGGCGGGGGGCTCCGGTGGGGATCAATGTCTCGGCGGTGCAACTGCGTACCCCTGCCTTCATGGCGATGGTGACGCGGCTGGTGGCCGAATATGGCATCGACCCGGCGCAATATCAGATCGAGATCACCGAAACCGCCATGCTGGGCAAGGACGGCGCCACGCGCGACAGCATCGATGTGCTGGCTCAGGAGGGCTTTTGCATCGCGCTCGACGATTTCGGCACGGGCTATTCCAGCCTGTCCTCGCTGCAGCGCTTTGCCATCGACAAGATCAAGATCGACCGCAGCTTCGTGCGCAATCTGGATGCCGGCGACATCGACAACCGCAAGCTGATCAATGCGATCATCCGCCTGGGCCGCGCCATGGATCTGGAGGTGATCGCCGAGGGGGTCGAGACCGAAAGGCAGCACAGCCTGCTGGTGATGGCAGGCTGCACGCGGTTCCAGGGCTATCTTTATGGGCGGCCGGTACCGGCCAGCCAGATGCATCCGCCTGCTCCCTTCACCGCCTCACGGTCGTGAAGGGAGCCGGTTGGGTCAGCCTTACTGGCTGGCGCCGTTGGGGCGGATGTCCTTGAAGGCACTGTTGAACGAACCACCACTCTGACCGCCGCTGTCGGCCGGTGCATCGTAATGCGGGGTGCGATAGGTCGGCATGGCATGCGAGGCGCCCTGCCCGTAAGCGCGATGGCTAGCGCCACGATAGCGCGTGCTGTGATGGCGCGCCTTGTAACGATAGGCGTGATGACGGCTGGCGGCATGGTAACGCGTGCGATGATGGCGCGTGGTGTAGGCGGCATGCCCATAACGGCGCGAGGCATGGCGCGACGTCGCCTTCACCGAGCCATACTTCGCCTTGCCATACTTAGCCTTGCCATACTTCGACTTACCATACTTCGCCGTGCCATATTTCGCCGAACCATAGCTGTGACGATGGCGGCTGGCATGCTTGCCCCCGTGCAGCTTCGCCTGCTGGCGGTCATAGGCTTGACGATGCGATGTGCCCGCCTGACTGCCATAGCGCGAGGCTCCATAATGCGAGCCACGGGCTGCACGCTGCTTCACCGCCACACGCGCGTGATGGCTGCGGCGCATGCTGGTCCGGCCGACCTTGGCGGCGCGGGCCTTTTTCGCCCTGGCACCATATTTGCCGCCATGCTTTGCCGTCTGGCTGGCCGCCGCTTTCCCATGATGGCTGTGCCGCGCTTCCACCGGCGCTGCCAGCGCCAGCGTCGCCAGCACGGCAAGAGCAATCCGCTTCATCGTGTCCTGATCCTTCGCCTGATCCGATTCGCCCGCAAGGGGCAAGGGATCAAGCCTAGGAGCCACTCTGCCCACGGCCAAGAGGCAGCCGCACGCTTCGGCCCAAATCCCAGGCTTATTCCCGGTTTCCGGCAGCCTCGAAGCTCAGCTCCTTATCGCCCGAGAGCACACGCATCGCACGATCACGGTCGAGATCGCCTAGCCAGCGGCCCAGCACGACGCAGGCCACCGCATTGCCGATCATGTTCACCAGCGCGCGCGCCTCGCTCATGAAGCGGTCGACACCCAGCACCAGCGCCATGCCGGCCGGAGGAATGGCCGGCACCACCGCCAGCGTGGCCAGCAGGCCGATAAAGCCCGCACCCGACACACCGCCCGCGCCCTTCGAGGTGACCATGGCCACGGCCAGCATCTGCGCCTCCTGCTGCCAGGTGAGGTTGATGCCCAAAGCCTGAGCGATGAAGATCGCCGTGGTGGCCATATAGATCGCCGTGCCATCGGTGTTGAACACATAGCCCGAGGGCACCACCAGTCCGACATGCTGGCGCGACAGGCCCAGATGCTCCATCTTTTCCATCAGCCCCGGCAGCGCCGCGTCGGAGGAGCTGGCGCCCAGCGTAATCAGCAGTTCGGCCTTGATGTAATTGAGCAATTTCAGGATCGACAGGCCCGAGGCGGCCATCACCAGCCCCAGAAAGCCCAGCACGAAAATGCCGCCGGCCGCATAGAACGTGCCCACCAGACCAGCCAGCTTGCCCAGCGCGCTCAGGCCGAATTTGCCGACCGTATAGGCCATCGCGCCGCCAGCGCCGAAGGGGGCCAGCCGCATGATCAGGTTGATGACCCCGAAGACCACGCCGTTGCAACTGTCGATCAGGCTGCGCAGCGGCGCGCCGCGCTCGCCGATCTGGGCCAGCACCGCGCCGAACAGCACCGAGATCAGCACCACCTGCAGGATCTCGCCATTGGCGAAGGCGCCCACCACGCTGTCGGGCACCATGCCGGTCAGGAAGCTGACCAGCCCGTCATTGGCCTTGGCCGCGCCGCTGGTGTAGGCCGCCACCGCATGCGTATCGAGATGCGCCGGATCGGCCCCGAAGCCCACGCCGGGCTTGAGCAGATGGACCATCGCCAGCCCCGCCAGCAGCGCGACCAGCGACACCACCTCGAAATAGAGCAGTGCCAGCGCGCCGGTGCGCCCCGCGGCTTTCAGATCCTGCGATCCGCCCACGCCCGAGACGATGGTGCAAAAGACGATCAGGCCGATCATCATCTTGATCAGCCGCACGAAGGTGTCGCCCAGCGGTTTCAACTGCACGCCAAGATCGGGCGCGACAAAGCCGATCACCGCCCCTGTCACCATGCCCAGCAGCACCTGCACATAAAGCAATCCCAACCAGCGGCGCCAACGGGGGCGAGCCGCGTGGCCGGTCCTGGCCTCATCAGGCAAAGGCGTGTCGATTACGGCCATTCCATGCTCCATCATTGCCCCCTGCATGGCACGGGCATGGGGCCTGGGACCAGTGCAACTTGCAGCATTGCCCACAAAGGCGTCGGCAGCTACTCTCCTGCGCCGGACAGGACAGGGCTTGTTCAGCGCGGCAGGAAAGCCCCGTGGCAAGTCCTTACCGTAAAAATTATATATGAATCCTGCCAGAACTATCTCTTTGTAATAGTATCCAAATAAATGTCGTAAACGCGTCATTAAGCCCAGCCAAGGCCGCCCCTGAGATTCATACAGGGGACATTCCATGATCAAGACTTCCATGCTTCGTGCCAGCCTGTGGCTGGCCGGCGCCTCGCTTTGCGCGCTGTCGGCGCCGGCCTTTGCCGCAGCCCCCGTTCCCGCCGAAGCGCCTGCCGTTGATCCGACCGCCGACACCGAGCAACTGACCGACATCGTCGTCACCGCCGAAAAACGCCCGCAGAGCCTGCAGACCACGCCGATCGCCATTTCCGTGCTGGGGTCGCAGGATATCACCAACCGCCATGTCACCTCGCTCCTCGATCTGGGCGACGGCTCGATCCCCTCGCTCAAGGTCGCGCCCTTCTATTCGCGCAACTCGGCGCTGGTGATGAACATCCGCGGCATCGGCGTGCTGTCGGACTCCAACCAGCCCGCCCGCGACCAGGGCGTGGGCATCTACATCGACGGCGTCTACATGGGCCGCGCCCAGGGTCTGGGCACCGCGATCTATGACGTCGAGAACATCGAGGTTCTGAAAGGCCCGCAGGGAACGCTGTTCGGCCGCAACACCGAGGGCGGCGCGGTCAACATCACCACCAAGAAGCCCAGCGGCCAGTTCAAGGCCAACATGACCGCCGGTTTCGGCAATTACGGCTCCTACAAGGGCGAAGTCCACCTCGACCTGCCCGCCTGGCACGACATCGCCGTCAAGATCGACGGCGTGGTCGCCCATCGCGACGCCATGGTGAAGAACCCGCTGCAGGGCCAGTATGGCTTCAACTATTACAACAAGCGCGGCCTGCATGCCGAGACGCTGTGGCGCGCGGCCCCCAATTTTACCGCCGACTATGCCTTCGACATCTCCTACGATGCCTCCACCCCGCTCTATCTGCAGTTGACCACGCCGCCGACCGCCACCTCGGTGAAGCTGGCCACGCTGGGCACCATCCAACCCGTCCGCGCCGATACCGCCAATGTCGGCGTACCCCAGCAGCTCAGCATCGGCAAGACCTGGGGCCATCGCCTGACGCTGGACTGGGAGATTGCCCCCAAGATCACGGTGAAGTCGATCTCCTCCTACCGCGATCTTAACCAGTCGCAGTATGACAATGGCTCGGCCGCGACGACGATGGTGATCGGCACCGCCAGCAACTTCACCAACGCCAATTTCTCGCGCTATTCGCTGGCGCAGTTCCGCCAGAACCAGGTCAGCCAGGAGCTGCAGCTGATCGGCGAGGTGCCGCATCTGAAATTCGTGGCCGGTGCCCTGTTCTATCAGGAAAAGGTGCAGGACAACGCCCAGGCCTTCTACACCAACCAGTTCACCGATGCGGCGGGCAGCGCCTATATCATCAAGACCTATGACATGAACACGGTCTCAATCGACCGCGCCAGCCATGTTACCTCATCCAGCGTCGGCGCCTTCGGTCAGGCGACCTATACGCCGCCCCTCCTCAATGACAGCCTGCATCTGACCGGCGGCCTGCGCTTCACGCGCGACAAGAAGGTCGGCCAGCTCTTCATCATCAACGGCGCCACGCCCACGGTGAACGGCATCACCGCCCCCCAGCAGCTCAACGCCGCCTGGTCGCGCGTCGATCCGATGGTCAATCTGGCCTGGGACATCACCCGCGATATGCATGTCTATGGCAAGTGGAGCACCGGCTACAAGTCGGGCGGCGCCAACTCGCGCTCGCTGACCTATGCGCCCTTCAACCCCGAGACCGTCTCGATGTTTGAAATCGGCGCCAAAACCGAGTTCCTCAACCGCCATGCGCGGCTGAACGTGGCCGCCTATACCGGCAGCTACAAGGACATTCAGCTCGATTTCCAGGCGACCTATCAGCAGTTCGACGCCAACGGCAATCTGATCACCACCGGCACCCGCACCACCACCGAAACCTACAACGCGCCCGGCACTGGCCGCCTGAAGGGCGTGGAAGCGGAACTCACGCTGATCCCCATCACCGGCCTGACGCTGACCGGCAGCTATGCCCATACCAGCGTGAAGATCCCCAACACCGCCAACCCCTTCCGCCAGTCGAACGGCACGATCAACACGCTGCCGATCCCGATCTATGCGGTCTACACGCCGACCAATTCGGCCAGCGCCTCGATCACCTATGAGGTTCCGGCCAATGGCTTCACGCTGCGCGGCCATTTCGACGCCAATTACGACAATGGCTTCTATCAGGGCTACACCGACCCGGTTTACACCGGCCCCGGCGCTGCCGGAAACGTCTATCAGCCCAAGGGCGACAGCGCCTTTATCGTCAATGGCCGCATCGCCTTTGCCGATATCGATCTGGGCGCGGGCGGCGCCAAGCTGACCGTGGCGGGCTGGGCCCGCAACCTGCTGAACGAGCAGCATATGTTCTACAAGGCCTTCAGCAGCACGGTGGGCACCAACGGCTTCTTCAACGAAGCGCGCACCTATGGTCTGGAAGCCAACATCAAGTTCTGATCCCGAAGGACAGGATGCCTGAAAGGACAGTCATGATGAAAAGGACCATCAAGGTCGCCATGCTGGCCGTTGCCATGGCTGGCGGGTGGGGGGCCATGCCCTCCCCCGCCGCTGCGGCGACGCGCCATGTGGCAAGGTTGCAGCACAGCCGCGTCATTCCCTTGCAGGGCGGGCGCAATTTCCGCGATCTGGGCGGATATCCGGCAGCGGGTGGGCGCCATGTGGTATGGGGCAAGCTCTTCCGGTCGGGATCGATGCATGGGCTGACGCCCGCGGACTATACCGCGCTGGAAGCACGCGGCATCCGCGTCGTCTGCGATTTCCGTGACAGCAAGGAACGCGCCGCCGAGCCGGTCGCATGGCCAGCCGCCGCCGCGCCGCGCGTGCTGGCGGACGATTATGCGCTCGACATGGCCGGGCTGATGCCTCCGGGCAAACCCTCAGGCTGGACGGCGGAGCAGACCAGCGCCGCGATGACCGCCAGCTATCCGCGCATGCTGACCCAGTTCAACGGGCAATATCGCCGCATGTTCGCCGAGTTGCTGGCGGGCCATGCGCCGCTGGCCTTCAACTGCTCGGCGGGCAAGGATCGCACCGGAATTGCCGCCGCCCTGCTGCTGACGGCGCTGGACGCGCCGCGCGCCACGGTGATCGAGGACTATCTGCTGACCAACCAGACGCTGCATATCGACGGCGCCATGGCCGCCAGCCAGGCCTCGGGCAGTTTTCTGGCGCAATTGCCGCCCGCGATCGCCCATCCCTTCATGATCGCCGACCGCCGCTATATCGAGGCCGCGCTGGCGGTGGTGGACAGTCACAAGGACGGTGCGTCAGGCTATCTGCGTGACGAACTGGGGCTGGCGCCAACCGATCTGGCTCGCCTGCGCCACCTGTATCTGAACTGAGCGCCGCCAGACAGCCCCACATCGAAGACAGGGTCGTTGCCAAAGCCGTTCCATGCGAACCGGCCTGGCGACGGCCCTGTCTCTTTTTGGCACATGGGTCAGCCGCGCCCGCTGACGCTTGCTCGCAATGTTGCGCGCATGATTTCGTCACCAATTGCTTTCGAACAGGGCAAGGAAAGCCATGAAAAGCCATGGGTTCCATGCATCAGCCACCTCAGGCCATGTTAACCATATACGTCACATCTTTTCCGGGAAATTCCGGCTTACCCTGCCTTGAAACCGCTAACAAAAATCTTGTCAATATGGCTTAATAACCCTCTTTCCAGATGCTTAAGCCTCAACCAGGGTTATCACCATCGCGCAGCTTAACAAGGTGGCCATGGCCGCTCTTGTAAAGGATTGTAAATTCTCTCACCTTTGCGCTTCTGCCAAGTCACAACAAGGTATATCTGGCGAGGGATACGGGCAGGGGCATCACGTGCCTCACATGAAGGGGTCTCATGCGTATCGCAATTGCCGACGACGATGTCACTTTCGTCGATTTCATTAAGGCCATTACGGGAAATGACGGGCATAGCTGTGTCGTCTTCGGTGACGGGCAATCGATCGTAACCCAGTTGCAGCGTGAAACCTTCGACCTCGTGATCCTCGACTGGCACATGCCGCGCATGACCGGGCCCGAGGTTTTGGCATGGATGCAGCAGAACCTTGAGGTGCCACCGCCGGTCATCATGCTGACCAGCCAGTACAACAAGACCGACATCGCCCGCACCCTCAGCCAGGGCGCGGATGACTTCATCGTCAAGCCCGAGACCGCCGCTGTCATTTCCGCCCGCATCGACGCGGTTCTGCGCCGCAGCGGGCAGCGCGCCGCGCCCCAGCGCCACATCGATTTCGGCAATTACCGCTTCGACCGGCTGGAAAGCACCGTCCATTACGACGGCGCGTCCGAGCGGCTGACGGCCAAGGAATTCTCGCTGGCGCTGCTGTTCTTCCAGAACCTCAACCGCCCCCTGTCGCGCGGCTATCTGCTCGATACGGTGTGGAACAGCGTGGCGGGCCTGCCCACGCGCACGCTTGATGTCCATGTGTCCCATATTCGGGCAAAGCTCAAACTTGCGACCGGCGGCAACTTCCGCTTGCAGACCATCGTGAGCTATGGCTACCGGCTGGAGGCCTGCGCGGAGGACGAATGACCAAGCACCATCAGGCCCGGCGCATGCCCCGCATGAGGCCGGGGATCGCCATCGGCCTGAGCTGCCTGGGTTTTCTGGCTCCACAGGGTTTTCTGGCGCCAAAGGCGTGGGCCGACGCCCCTGCTCCGCCCACCGAAGCCACCTATCACACCAAGCTCCACGACACGCTGATCGATCTGGCCCGCCGTTATTTCAACCGGGTCGAGGATTATCGCGTGGTCCAGCAGCTCAACCATGTGCCGATCCCGGAGCATCTCCAGCCCGATATCGACCTGCGCATCCCGGTGGCCCTGCTGCGCGGCGCCCCGGCCACCGCCAGCATCATCAGCTTTCGCGGCGATGTGCGCCTTGGCGAGGACCGCCATGCCGCCACGCAGGGCGCCGTGCTGAACGAGGGCACGCGGATCGAGACCGGCGCGGGCTCCTTCCTCAGCCTGCGCGCCGCCGATGGTTCGACGGTGACCATGCCCTCGCAAAGCGTGATGCGCCTCTCGCGCATGCGCCGCATCCTGCTGACCGGCACGCTGGACCAGCAGTTCAGCGTCGAGCGCGGACGGCTGGAAACCACCGTCGCCAAGCAGGTGGGCCCGGCCAGCCATTACGAGGTACGCACCCCCATCGCCGTTTCGGCGGTGCGCGGCACGGTGTTCCGCGTCAATTACGGAGACGGCCCTTCCCTGACCGAGGTGCTGGGCGGCACGGTGGCCGTGGGCGCGCCGGGCTCCACCCATCCGCAGGCCATCCCGATCGGCGAGGGCGCCGCCGTGGCGCCGGGCGGAGGCATCCACACCGAAACGCTGCTGCCAGCGCCTGCTCTGGCCGAAAGCAACCGCCTGCAGGCCGGGCATGACCTGCGTTTCTCCCTCGCTCCGGTGCCGGGCGCGGCCTCCTATCATTTGCAGATCGCGCGCGATGCCGCTTTCCACGATATCGTCGCGGAAACCACCTCCGCCACGCCCGAGGCCCGCTTCGCCGCCTTGCCCGAGGGCGCGTGGTTCGCGCGGGCAACCGCCATTTCCGCCACCGGCTTTGAAGGCCTGCCCGCCACGCAGGATTTTCAGCGACAGGCCCATGCCTTCGATGCCGATCTGGCTCGGCTCAACGCCCGTTCATGGCGGGTGACATGGAACTACTCGGGCGATCCCGCCGCGCATTTCCGCGTACAGGTCACGCCCATCGGCAAGCATGGCCGGATCACGCTGGACGAGGACGATCTGCATGGCCGCGCCCTGCGGCTGGACGATCTGCCGCCCGGCCCCTACCGCTGGCGGGTCGGCGCCATCGCGCCTGACCACAAGGACGATCTGTGGACGCCATGGCGCGACGTGAAGATCGAAATGGGCCGCTAAGCTGAAACGCCCCTATCGCCGCCTGCTGCTGGAATGGAGCATCATCCTGTGCTTTGCCGCCGGAATCGCGGCGGCGCTGGCATGGACTCATGGCACGCAGCGGCTCGACAATCAGATCTATGACCGGCTGATCCGCTGGCGCGCGCCTGCCCCCGATCCGCGCATCGAGATCGTGGCGATGGACGATGACAGCCTGAAACGGCTGGGCGCCTGGCCATGGCGGCGCGACCTGCATGCCAAGCTGATCGAGCGTCTGAGCCATGCCGGCGCCGCGCTGATCGCCTATGACGTGCTGTTTATCGAGCCCACGCCCGATGACGCCGCGCTGGGCGAAGCGATCGCCCATGCCCCTGCGACCATCGCGCCGATGCTGTTTCAGGCGCCCGGCAGCAATGGCGCTTCAGTCGATGCCGTGGCGCCGATCCCTCAGGTCGCGGCGCATGCGCGGATCGGCCATGTCAATCTGGCCGCCGATGCCGACGGGCTGATCCGCCATATCGCCCTGAGCGAAAGCGCGGGCGTCAGCGCTCCGGTGCCGCATCTGATGGAGCTGGCCTATCGCCAGACCACCGGCCATGCCTCGCCCGCCTTCGCCGATGGTGGCGCGCCGACGCTGCTGCCCTATGCCAGCCAGACCGGCGCCTTTCCCACCGTACCCTTCGCCTCGGTGCTGGCCGGCGAAGTGCCGGACGCCTTCCTGCGCGGCAAGATCGTGCTGGTGGGCGCCACCGCCACGGGCATCGGCGACCGCTACCCCACCCCCCTGCCCGGCGGCGCCGCCATGCCCGGCGTCGAGCTTCAGGCCCATCTGCTCAGCGCCTTGCTGGCAGGCCGCATGATCCACGAAGTGCCGCCCGTCTGGATGGCGCTGCTCAGCGTGCTGCCGGTGCTGGCGCTGATGCTGGGCTTCTGGCGCTGGACGCCCGCCATGGCGCTGCGCTGCTCGCTCGGGGCGATCCTGCTGGTGCTGGGCGGATCGGTGGCGGCGCTGCTGCTGGCGGGCTGGTGGATGCCGCCGGGCGCCATGCTGGCCGGGCTGCTGCTGGCCTATCCCCTGTGGGGCTGGCGGCGACTGCAGGCGATCAGCGATTATGTCGATGTCGAAATCGCCCGTTTCGCGGCGGAAAAGGATCTGGCCGTGCCGCGCCGCGCCCGCCCCCTGCCCAGCGATGTGATCGAGGCGCAGACCGCGCAACTCGCCAGCGCCATCGACCGCATCCGCGACATCCGCCGCTTCGCCAGCGACACGATCGAGCATCTGCCCGATGCCGTGCTGGTCACCGGCATCGACGAGCGGGTGACGCTGGCCAATGCCGCCGCCATCGCCATGATGGGCGGCAAGATGGTGGGCTACCGCGTCGAGGACATCCTCGCCACCATCACCGCCGAGCGCCATGAGGATGAGATCACCACCGGCGACGGGCGCCGTGTCGTCATCGCCCGCGCGCCGCTGGAACACGCCAATGGCCAGCACAGCGGCTGGATTCTGCGCCTCGTCGACATCACCACCATCCGCGAGGCCGAGCGCACCCGCGAGGAGGTGCTGCAACTGCTGAGCCACGACATGCGCTCGCCCCAGGCCTCGATCATCACCATGGTCGAGGGGCCGCAGGGCGCCGACCTGCCGCGCGATATGGCCAGCCGCATCGCCCGACATGCGCGGCGCACCATGAGCCTGGCCGATGGTTTCGTGCAACTGGCGCGCGCTCAGGCCGCGCCTTTCGAGCCGGTCGAGATCATGCTGGCCGACATGCTGATCGAGGCCGCCGACGATCTGCTGCCGCTGGCCCGCGAAAAGGGCCTGACCATCGCGCTGGAAGGCACTGAGGAGCCGGTCTTCCTGGTGGCCGAGCCCCAGATGCTGCTGCGCGCCTTCACCAATCTGATCGACAATGCCATCAAATACAGCCCCGCGGGCACCACGATCACCTGTGCCATTGCGCCCGGCCCCGGACCGGAAGAGGCCGAAGTCTCGATCCGCGATCAGGGTGAAGGTATGGCCGAACATGTGCGGCGAAACCTGTTCGGCCGCTTCGTCGCGGGCGGCGGCAAAGAGAAACGCAGCGCCGGACTGGGTCTGGCCTTTGTGAAAACCGTGATGGACCGCCACAGCGCCGCCATCGCCTGCGACAGCGGGCCGCATGGCACCTGTTTCACCATGTGTTTCATAACGTTACCCGACGAACCTCTGCCGCCGGATGAGGATTAACCAAGCCGCACGGCGTGCTCCAGCCGGGCGTGGGCGGCAGTCAAATGGTCGCGCAGCAGCGTGCTCGCCCGCGCCTGGTCGCGCGCCACCAGCGCATGGATCACGGCGCCCATTTCACCCGCCGTCTCGCGCTGGTCGTCGGGCCCTCGCCGGACATGCAAAATACGTAGGCGGCGATGGAGCGAAAGCATCGTCCCGACCAGCAGCGCATTGCCACTGCCAATGGCGATCAGCCGCTGCATCGCGGCCAGCGCCTCGGCAAAGCGCGCCTTGCCCTGCGGGTCGAGCGCCGCGCTTTCCATCTCGCGCAGCGTCGCGCCCAGCCCGGCCCGCGCGCCCTCGCCCATGTTGCGCGCGGCCTCGGCGGCGGCATGGGGCTCGACCAGCAGGCGCAGCGCGAAGGCATCGCGCAGTTCGACGCCACCCATCTCCGGGCAGGCGCGATAGCCGACATTGGGCCGCTTGAAGACCAGCCTTTCGGCCTCCAGCTGGCTCAACGCCTCGCGGATGGGGGTCTGCGACATGGCCAGTTGCCGGGCGACGCGGTCGATGGCGACACGTTCGCCCGGTGCGATGGTGGTGGTCAGGATCATCGCCAGCAGATGGTCATAGGCCTGCTCGACCAGCGTCGGCGAGGCCAGAGCGACCATGCCGTCACCCGGATGCTGAACCAGCCGACCTCCACGCAGAACCGTTGCCACCACTCTATCCTGTCGCATCCGCAGGCGCGCCATCCCCAGGCGCGCCCCGGATCACCCCTGCCATAGCATCACACCGGCCGCCATGGGGCGAATACCGCCCGCTGGCCTTGCGCGATCAGGCGCCGCTGCGCGAGATGGCGAAGGGGCCAAACGCCTGCTGCACCGGCATGATCTCGATGGTGTTGACGTTGAGATGCGCGGGCAGGCGCAGCACCGCCTCGGCTGTATCGACCACATCCTCGGCAGAGAGCGGCTTCATGTTCTCATAGACCTTGGCCGCCGCGCCATCGTCGCCACGGAAGCGCACCTGCGAAAACTCGGTCTCGCAGGCCCCCGGCTCCAGCGAGGTGACGCGGATCGGCGTCCCCAGCAGATCGGCGCGCAGATTGAGCGAGAACTGGCGCACAAAGGCCTTGGTGGCGCCGTAAACATTGCCACCCGGATAGGGATAATTGGCCGCCACCGAGCTGAGGTTGATGACGTCGCCGCGCCCGCGCTCCACCATGCCGGGCAGCACCGCATGGGCGATGCGCACCAGACCAGTGATGTTGGTCTCGATCATCGTCTCCCATTCGGCCAGATCGGCGCGCTGCGCGGGCTCCAGCCCCAGCGCGAGACCGGCATTGTTGAACAGGATGTCGATGGCCTGAAACGCTTGCGGAAGAGCGGCGATCAGCTTGTGGCCCGCATCGGCCTCACGCAGGTCGAGCGGCACGGCCAGCAGGCGATCGCCACCCTCGGCTTTCAGGGCCTCCAGCCGCTCCACCCGGCGCCCGGTGGCGATCACCCGCCCGCCCGCGCCCAGCACGCGCCGCGCCATGGCCTGGCCGAAGCCCGAGGTGGCGCCGGTCACCAGCGCGATGCGGCCTTCGGCCCAAGTGTTGGACGAGGTGCTGGGCATGGGAAACTCCTTGAGACATCAGATCAGGAACGAGGACGCAGGACGCGCCATCGCGGAAAAGCCGCCAACCGGCAGTCCGGTGTCAGGCCTGGGGCGTGGTTTCAACAACCAGCCCCCGCGCCTCACGCGACGCGGCGACAAAAGCACGGGCAATCGCGCCGACATCGCCTGCGCTGCGCCCCGGACGATAGAGCGCCGAGCCAAGCCCCGCGCCATCAGCGCCCGCCGCGAACCAGTCGGAGATGTTGTCCACCGCCACGCCGCCAACCGCGAGAAGAGGAGTATCGATGGGAAGAACCGCGCGCAAGGCCTTGATATAGGACGGGCCCACGCCCTCCGCCGGAAACAGCTTCAAGCCGGTCGCCCCGGCATCGAGCGCGGCAAAAGCCTCGCTGGCGGTGAAGAAGCCCGGCAGGCTGACCATGCCCGCCTCGACACTGGCCGCGATCACATCGGTATCGACATTGGGCGAGACGATCAGGCGCCCACCGGCCTCATGCACATGCGCCACCTGGCGCCGCGTCAGCACCGTGCCCGCGCCGATCAGCACCTGAGGACCGAAACGCCGCGCCAGACGGCCAATCGACTCATAGGGATCGGGCGAGTTGAGCGGCACCTCGATCATGCTGAAACCTGCCTCGACCAGTTGCTCGCCCACGGCTTCCACCTCTTCGGGGCGCACACCGCGCAGGATCGCCACCAGCGGGCAATGGGCCATGGCTGCGGAGAGATCGGCAATCGCACTCATCGGGTACACTCCATCGCAAGGGCTGACGCAGCGGCTCTAATAGGCCCGGCATGGAAATGCCACCATCTCCATGCGCGTAATCATGGCGATATCGCGCCGAAACGACCATGGCGCCCGGCAACCTCCGCCTTGCAATTCAATCGCACTCGATTATATTGCGAGGATGGACAACAAGAGTACCCCTGTCGCCGCCGGAGCGCTGGATGATTTCATCTGCTTCTCGATCTACTCGACCGGGCTGGCGATGAACCGCTTTTACAAACCCCTGCTCGACAGGCTGGGGCTGACCTATCTGCAATATCTGCTGCTGGTGCTGCTGCGCGACAAGGACGGGCAGACCGTCAGCGAGATCGGCGAGCAACTGTTTCTGGAATCCTCGACGCTGACACCGCTGATCAAGCGGATGGAAGCCGCCGGGCACCTCAGCCGCCGCCGCGACAGCAAGGATGAGCGCGTGGTGCGTGTGTCGCTCACCGATCAGGGCCGCGATCTGGCTCAGCAAGCGGCGTGCATTCCGGGTGAGGTGTTTAAAGGGCTGGGCATGTCGGTGGAGGATATCCGCGAGATGGACGGCGCCTTGAAGGTGTTGCGCAAGCGGATGTTCGATCAGGCGAAGTAACAGAAAAAGGTGAATGCGAGGGTGTTACACCCTCGCGCTCCCGGGTTTTGTCAGCCTTGGCGCTTCGGGTTCGGCCTTAAGGAAGGTCGCCGCGCCGCAGGCAATTATTCCCCATGCTTCCTGCCTGCGGCGCTCAGGTGGAGAGGTCAGGCACAAGGATCGGGCGCCACTGCCCCATCGCCGGAAGACGTCATGGGAGCGCGAGGGGATAATCCCCTCGCATCTTCCTTCTTACCTCCCTTAAAACAAAGGAAAGGCGCCCGGTCCCGAAGAACCGAACGCCTTTCCCGCTCTCATCCGGCTGTCGGAGATCACGCCCCTCAAGCCGGGCCCTCTCAAGCCTTGTAGGTCTTTTCCACGGCAGCGCGGAAGTTGGCCATGTCCTGAGCCGAACCCACCGTGATACGCGAGGTCGTCGGCCAGATCGGCCAGTTGCGGCCGATCTGCACCTGCTGCGTCAGCAGGGCCGTCTGCATTTCCTTGGCGGGCTTCTTCCAGTTCACCATGAACATGTTGGCTTCGGCGCCGGGGTGATATTCGATGCCCTTCTTGCCGAGCCAGGCGAGAGTTTCCTCGCGGTTGGCGATCATCTCGTTACGGCGGGCCTTGATCAGGCCGGCCTCGGTGTAGACCGCCGCGCCGCAGGCCATGGCGGTGATCGAGATGCCGCCCGAAACGGCGTTGTAGAGGGCGATCTTCTGCTGCACTTCGGGCGCCGCGAAGGTCAGGCCCAGGCGGATGCCCGCCATGCCGAACAGCTTCGAGAAGGTGCGCATCACGATGAGGTCCTTGCGGTTGCCAAGGAGCTTCAGAGCGGAAGGCGCTTCCGAGAAGTGGATGTAGGCTTCGTCAACCAGCACCATGGACCCTGCGGGCTTGTTGTCGAGCAGCCACTGGATGTCGGCCAGCGAGGTGACCGTGCCGGTGGGGTTGTTGGGGGTGCAGATGTAGTAGAGGCCGGCGTTGGGGTTCGAAGCCAGCATGGCCTTCACATCGGCGCCCTTGCCGATCGTCTGCGGAGCCTTGGCAAGCGGGGCGCCCAGATAGGCCGCCGTGCGCCAGGCCGACTCGAAGGTGGGATCAACGGTGACCAGACCCTTGGTGGGCGAGCAGAAAGCCGCCACGATGCTGACCAGCGGGCCACCCGAACCGGGCCAGATGCGGACGACGGACTCAGGCACGCCCTCGGTCGAGGCGACGGTGGTGATCAGCTTGTCCTTGAGGTCATCCGGGTCATAGCGGTTGCCCGAAGCGGCGTATTTGGCAATGGCCTGCACGCCCGAGGCGAAGGGGCCGGTCCAGCATTCGTTGGCGCCGATGATCGTGCCGCCCTTGAGCGAGCGGGCGGCCTGCTGCTGGGCCTCGGCGGTGCCGATGAAAGCGGTGGGCGAAGCGGCGGCGGCGCCGAGCAGGGCGGCGATCTTGCCGAAGTTGCGACGCGAGAAACCGCGATCGATCAGATCCTGCTGCGCGTTTTCCTGGAGTGACACGACCATGTTTGTCCCCTTCTGCCGGCCCATGCCAGCGTGCTGAATGTGCTGAACGCTCCCGCCCGATGCCTGCCTTGAAACAGGCGGAGGCCGGGGTCCCCCTTCCAGAAAGATGGCTACAGGCTGAACGCGGCTTTGGGCATACGTCAGATCACCCCCCTCCAGGGCGAGCAAAACCCCCTGATTGACTAGGATTTCAGATCCCGTCCGAGGTGCCGTCGATGGGGAAAGCCAGCAGCGCGACCAGCCCTCCGCCGGGCCGGTTGGCCAGGGTCAGCGTGGCACCAAAGCCGCGCGCCTGGGTCCGCGCGATGGTGAGGCCGATGCCGGTGCCGCCGGTGGAGCGCGAGCGGCTGGTTTCGCCACGCACGAAAGGTTCGAACATTTCCGCGATGCGCTCGGGCGGGATGCCGGGGCCGCTGTCGGCGACCGAAATCTCGACATGGCGGTCGTTGAGGCTGCAACTGACCTGCGCCTCGCCGCCATATTTGATGGCATTGCTCACCAGATTTTCCAGACAGCGGGTCAGCGCATCGGGCTTGATCCAGGCCGACACATCGCAATGCCCGGCCAGAAACACCGGCGCGCCCATTTCGGCATGATCCTCGACCAGGCTGGTGACCAGCGAGTCGATGTCCACCATCGACCATTGCTCGCGGTTTTCGGTGCTGCGGGCCAGATCGAGCCCGTCGCGCACCAGCGACTGCATCGCCGCCAGATCCGCGACCAGCCTTTCGCGCAGCGCCCCCTCCTCCACCTGTTCAAGGCGCAGGCGCAGGCGGGTGATCGGCGTCTGCAGATCATGCGCGATGGCGGCCAGAATATGGGTGCGCTCACGAAAGCCGTCGCGCACGCGCTGCTGCATCAGGTTGAAGGTTTCCAGCGCCACGCGCACTTCGCCCGGACCGGTCACCGGGATCGCCTCGGGATCGCTGGAGAGCGAGAAACGCTGCGCAGAGTGGGTCAGGCGGCGCAGCGGCACGGTGGTCAGCCGCGCTGCCCATAGGGAAATCAGCGCGCTGGCCATCACGATCAGGAACAGATAGATCGGATCGAGCGAGCCATTGTGCGGGATCTGCAGCGCGAAGAGGTCGATGGTGACCAGCCGCCGCACCCCGCGCGCGTCGGTGAAGCCGACCTGCCAGCAGTCGATGTCGATCTTGCCCTTCACGCCGGCGATGCTGTTCTGGTCCACATAGGACTCGGCAAAGCATGAGTTGGTGATGTGCTTGACGGTCACGCCCGCCTGCTCGCCCATGCCCTGCTTCAGCATGTCGATCAGCCGGGGGTCGGCATCGCCCAGCACGACGGCAGGCATGGCGTTGCGCACGCCGAACAGCTCGCGCGCGTCGAGCTGTCGCTGGGTAACCTGGGGGTTATGGGCAAAGCGGTTGGCGATGTCGGCGGTGCTGGCCACCACGCGCTCAAGCTGGAGATGCTGGAGCGCGAGAATACGCAGATGCTCGGCCACGAACAGCGAGGCGATCGAGGCGCTGGCGATGCCCAGCATCAGCAACAGCGCAATACGCCCGGCCAGCGAGGCCGCAAAATCACGCCACAGGCGCGCCAATGCCCTCACAGGCTTTCACTCATAGGTGACATTGGCCGCCAGCACATAGCCCTCGCTGCGCACGGTGATGATCAGATCCGCCCCGCCCGGCTCGGCGGACAGCTTCTGACGCAACCGGCTGATCTGCAGGTCGATCGAACGGTCGAAGGCCACGGTCGCCTTGCGTTCGGGCGAGAGCGCCTCGCGCCCCAGCACCTGATTGGGCGCCTCGATCATCCGCGAGAGCAGGCGATATTCCGCCGAGGAGAGCATCACCAGCCGCCCGTCGCGCGTCACCAGACGGCGCAGCAGCAGGTCCAGCTTCCACGGCCCCAACTGGGCGAAACGGGCATTGCGCGGGCGAAGCTCCCCCTGCGCGCCATTGTCGCCCCCGCCGCCGTGGCCGCCCACCCGGCGGATAAGGTTGCGCACGCGGGCCAACAGCTCGCGCGGCTCGAAAGGCTTGGTCAGATAGTCGTCGGCGCCCAGCTCCAGCCCCAGCACGCGGTCGATTGCGCCATCGCGCGCGGTGACCATGATGATGGCATCGGTATAGCCGCGCGAACGCAGGTCGCGGCACAGGCTCAGCCCGTCGCCGTCGGGCAGGTTGAGGTCCAGCACCACCACATCGGCCGGCTCCTTGCCCAGCGCGGCAAGCGTCTCGGTCACGCTGCCTGCGGCGCGCACCGCAAAGCCCTCGCGCTCAAGCTGGCCGATCATCAGCTCGCGGATGTCGGTGTCGTCATCGACCACCAGAACATGGCCGTTATTAAGGCAGGACGAGGCGGAAGGCTGGTTCATTCGCTTGGCCTTATCCCTCCCCCGTGTGCTTGTCCAACCCGTGACAAGGGGCCCGTACATTCCGATACAAAGACCTACGATGAGGTACCGAAAGACACGTTGAAAGCACAAATTCATACCCAAAAACTTCTGGCTTGTTGCAGCGCAAAAGAGCATTTGCTCTCCATGCCTCTTTTCGCCCCCCGTTCGCCCGCCCGCATGGTCTCCCCCCTGGCCATTCTGACCGTTCTGGCCGCCTGTTCCGGCCATCAGGCTCCCCCCCACCCGCCCCCCGACGGATGTCGGCTATGTCGAGCTGCAGGGCACGCAGGCCGCGCTCAGCACCGAGCTGACCGGGCGCATCACCGCCACCACCACCTCTGACGTGCGCCCCCAGGTCGACGGCATCATCCGCGAGCGCCTGTTCAAGGAAGGCAGCGATGTGAAGGCCGGTCAGGCGCTGTATGTGATCGATGCGCGCTCCTACCGCGCCTCGCGCGATCAGATCGCCGCGCAGATCGAAAGCGCCAAGGCCAATCTGGTCACCGCCCAGAACAAGGCCGACCGCTATCGCAAGCTGAGTGACAACCAGGCCGTGTCCAAGCAGGACATCGACGATGCCATCGCCGCGGCGGGCACGGCCCGCGCCTCGCTTCACCAGTATGAGGCCAATCTGCGCGCCGCCAACCTCAATCTGGAATACACCAAGGTGCTGGCGCCGATCTCGGGCCGCATCGGGCGTTCCTCGGTGACGGTGGGCGCGCTGGTGCAGGCCTCGCAGACCACGGCGCTGGCCACCATCACCCAGCTCGACCCGATCTATGTCGACATCACCCAGTCGAGCGCCCAACTGCTGGCCCTGCGCAAGCAGCTCGCCAATGGCAGCGTGCTGCCCGCCAGCGCCACCGTGCATCTCAAGCTGGAGGATGGCAGCGACTATCCCTATGCCGGCACCATCGAGTTCAGCGAAGTGAGCGTGGATGAAAACGCCGGCACCGTCGTGCTGCGTGCCCGCATCCCCAACCCGCAGCGCATTCTGCTGCCCGGCATGTTCGTGCGGATCGAGACGCCGCAGGGCATCGTCCCCAACGCCGTGATGGCGCCGCAGCAGGGCATCATCCGCGACACCAAGGGCGATCCCTATGCTCTGGTGGTCGATGCGCAGAACAAGGTCGTGCAGCGCAAGATCAAGCCCGTGAAGGCCGTCGGCAACATGTGGGTCGTCTCCGAAGGGCTCAAGCCCGGCGACCATCTGATCGTGCAGGGCACCGACAAGGCGCTTCCGGGCGCCACGGTGAAGCCCACGCTCGTGAAGATCGGGGGTTGATCCCATGAGTATCAGTCGTTTCTTCATCGACAGGCCGATCTTTGCATGGGTGGTGGCGATCGCCATCATGCTGGCGGGCATCGGTGCGATCCTGTCGCTGCCCATCGAGCAGTATCCCGACGTCTCTCCGCCCGAGATCGCCATCACCGCGACCTATCCGGGCGCCTCGGCCGAGACGCTGGAATCCAGCGTCACCCAGATCATCGAGCAGCAGCTCACCGGCGTCGACAATCTGCTGTACTTCTCTTCCACCTCCTCGGCCTCGGGTCAGGCGACGATCACCGTCACCTTCGCCAAGGGCACCAACCCGGATACGGCGCAGGTGCAGGTGCAGAACAAGGTGCAGCAGGCCACATCGCGCCTGCCCACCGAAGTGCAGCAGCGCGGCGTGACCGTCACCAAGGCCGCCGCCGACTTCCTGATGGTGGTCGCCCTCTATGACGAGAGCAACCGCGCCGATTCCTCGGACATCGGCGACTATCTGGTCAGCCACATCAACGACGAGATCGGCCGCGTGAACGGCGTGGGCCAGACCCAGGTCTTCGGCGCGCAATATGCCATGCGCGTCTGGCTGGACCCGACCAAGCTGGCCGCGCGCAAGCTGATGCCCTCGGACGTCACCGCCGCCATCGCCGCCCAGAACGTCGAGGTTTCGGCAGGCCAGATCGGCCAGCTCCCCGCCGTCAGGGGCCAGGCGATCAACGCCGTGGTCAAGGCCAAGTCGCGCCTGCAGACCCCCGAGCAGTTCAACAACATCGTCGTCAAGACTCTGACCGACGGCTCGATCGTGCGCCTGTCGGATGTCGCCCGCGCCGAGCTGGGGCCAGAGGATTACGGCTTCTCGGCCCGCCTCAACGGCCATCCCGCCGCCGGTCTTGCCGTGCAGCTTGCCGCCGGGGCCGACGCCATCAAGACCGCCGCCGCTGTCCGCGCCAAGGTGGAGCAGCTCTCCAAGGGCATGCCCTCGGGCTATACGGTGGCCTATCCGGTCGACAGCACCACCTTCGTGAAAACCTCGATCCATGAGGTGATCGAGACGCTGGTGATCGCCATCCTGCTGGTGGTCGCGGTGATGTATCTCTTCCTGCAGAGCTGGCGCGCCACGCTGGTGCCCGCCATCGCGGTGCCGGTGGTGCTGCTGGGCACCTTCGGCATCCTTGCCGCCTTCGGCTATTCGGTCAACACGCTGACGATGTTCGGCATGGTGCTGGCCATCGGCCTGCTGGTCGACGACGCCATCGTGGTGGTCGAGAATGTCGAGCGCCTGATGACCGAAAAGGGCCTCAATCCGCGCGAGGCCACCATCGAGTCGATGGACGAGATCGGCTCGGCGCTGGTGGGCATCGCGCTGGTGCTCTCGGCGGTGCTGCTGCCGATGGCCTTCTTTGGCGGATCGACCGGCGTGATCTATCGCCAGTTCTCGGTGACCATCGTTTCGGCGATGATGCTCTCGGTGATCGTCGCGCTGGTGCTCTCGCCCGCGCTGTGCGCCACCATGCTCAAGGGCGGTGACCACGATCCGCTTCACCGTACCGGCATGTTCGGCACCTTCAACCGCTGGCTGGACGCCAAGACCACCTCCTATCTGGGCAAGGTCGAAAGCGTGATCGCCCGCCGGGCCCTGCATCTGGGCGTGTTTGCCGCCATTGTGGTGGCGATGGCGCTGCTCTTCACCCGCCTGCCCACCGGCTTCCTGCCCGATGAGGATCAGGGCATGGCCATGGTCATGTTCCAGCTCCCCCCCGGCGCCACGGACGAGCGGGCGCAGAAGGTCGGCGACCAGATCCAGGCCTTCTACATGGGTGACGAGAAGAAGAACGTCGCTCAGGCCATGGTCGTCAACGGCTTCAGCTTCAACGGTCAGGGCCAGAATGCGGGCATGGGCTTTGTCGCCCTGGCGCCCTTCGATGATCGTACCAGCAGCAAGGACTCGGTCGGCTCGATTAACAAGCGGGCGATGATGGAGTTCAGCAAGATCCGCGATGCCACGGTCTTCCCGCTGGCACCCCCGGCCATTCGCGGCCTGGGCCAGTCGAGCGGCTTCACCTTCGAGCTGCTCAACAGTGCCAACCTCGATCGTGCCACCTTCGAGGAGCTGCGCGACAAGCTGATCGCCGCGGCCAATGCCGATCCCAAGCTGGCGCAGGTGCGCGCCGCCACGCTGGTCGATGCCCCGCAGCTGCGCATCAACATCGACGAGGCCAAGCTGGCCGTGCTGGGCCTGAGCGAAAGCGACGTGAACAATGTGCTGACCACCGCCTGGGGCAGCAACTACGTCAATGACTTCGTGGATCGCGGCCGTGTGAAGCGCGTCTATGTGCAGGGCGATTCCGCCGCGCGCATGCTGCCCGAGGACATCGAGAAATGGTATGTCCGTTCCAGCACCAACGGCAATATGGTGCCCTTCTCGGCCTTTGCCACCACCAAGTGGGAGAACGGCCCGAACATCGTGTCGCGCTTCAACGGCCAGTCGGCCTATGAGATCGACGGCAGCGCGGGCGCTGGCGTCAGCTCGGGCGAGGCGATGAAGGAAATCGTCGCGCTTCAGCAGAAGATCGCGCCGGAGCTGACCTATGCCTGGTCCTCGCTGTCCTATCAGCAGAACGAGTCCTCGGGTCAGGCGCCTTACCTCTATGCGCTCTCGGTGCTGGTGGTGTTCCTGTGCCTTGCCGCGCTCTATGAAAGCTGGTCGGTGCCGCTGGCCGTGCTGATGGTGCTGCCTCTGGGCATCATCGGCGCCGTGCTGTCGGTGACGGTCCGGGGCTTGCAGAACGACATCTATTTCCAGGTCGGTCTGCTCACCACCATCGGTCTGGCGGCCAAGAACGCGATCCTGATCGTGGAATTTGCCGAAGCCTCGCGCCGCGAAGGGCAGGACATGCTGCATGCCGTGCTCGAAGCGGCCAGACTGCGCCTGCGCCCGATCCTGATGACCTCGATCGCGTTCATCGCGGGCGTCTTCCCGCTGGTGATCGCCAGCGGCGTGGGCGCGGAAAGCCGGATCGAGATCGGCACCGCCGTTGCGGGCGGCATGATCACCGCCACGGTGCTGGCGATCTTCTACGTCCCCCTGTTCTTCATGGTGATCGGCAAGCTGTTCCATGCTTCCGACAGCGAAACTCCGAGCGAGACCGCATGATGCGCGCGTTTAACATGAGAGGCCCCGCCTTCTCCCTGTCGCTGGCCGCCTTGCTGCTTTCGGGCTGCAACATGGCGCCCAAATATGTCCGCCCCACCGCCCCGGTGGCCGAGCAATGGCCGACGGGCGCGGCCTATCCCGCGCCGGATCAGGACGCCAAAGCAGGCCTGACCTGGCAGCAGTTGATCAACAACCCCAAGCTGCAGCAGGTCATCACCCAGATGCTGGCCAACAACCGCGACTTGCGCGCGGCAGTGGCCAATGTCGTGGCGGCGCGTGCGCAATATCGCGCCGACCGTGCGGGCATCTTCCCCACCATCGGCGCCACCGCCTCGGGCAGCCGCACCGGCGGCAGCAGCGCGGCCAATGCCATCAGCGGCTACAATGCCGTCAACATCGGCATCTCCTCCTTCGAGATCGACCTGTGGGGACGGCTGCGCAATCAGGCCAGCGCGGGTTTCGAGACTTATCTCTCGACCCAGTCGGGCATGCGCTCGACCAAGCTGAGCCTGGTGCAGGAAACCGCTCTGGCCTATGTCACGCTGGCCTCGGATGAGGATCTGCTGGCCATCGCCAAGGACACCGCCACCAGCGCCAAACGCAGTCTGGACCTGACGCAATCGCTGCTCGATGCCGGGCTTGGCAATGCGGTCGATGTGGAAACCGCGCGCACCGTGCTGGCCACCGCGCAATCGGATATGGCCAGCGCCACCACGCAGGTGGCGCAGGACCGCAATGCGCTCGATCTGCTGGTGGGCGGCCATGTCGATGAGGCGCTTCTGCCCACATCGCTGTCCGATGTCGATGGCAGCATCGCGCTGGTTCCGGCGGGGCTTTCCTCGCAGGTGCTGCTCCAGCGCCCCGATGTGGTCGAGGCCGAGCATACTCTGAAGGGTGCCAATTTCAGCATTGGCGCTGCCCGCGCGGCCTTCTTCCCGACGATCAGCCTGACGGCGACGGGCGGCTTTGCCAGCACGGCGTTGGCCCATCTGTTCCAATCGGGCTCGAAGGGCTGGACGGTGCAGCCCACCGCCTCGCTGCCGCTGATCGGTGGCACGCGCTTTGCCGATCTGGCCAAGGCCAGGGCGACGCGGGATGCCAATGTCGCCCAGTATGAAAAGGCGGTGCAGACCGCCTTCCGCGACGTGTCCGATGCCCTCGCCCGGCGCGGCACCATCGACGACCAGCGCGCCGCCCAGAGCCGTCTGGTCGGCGCCGCGCAGAAGAGCCTGACGCTGTCCGATGCGCAATATCAGGCCGGGACACTGGCCTATATCAATGTGTTGACGGCCCAGCGCACGCTCTATTCTTCGCGCCAGAGCCAGGTGGCGGCCACGCTGGCCGATCTGTCGAACCGCCTGTCGCTCTACACCGCGATCGGCGCCGACGAGACGCTGTAAGCCAGCCACAATCGGCCACAAAAAAGGGGCGGAAGGTTCATGGCCTTCCGCCCCTTCTTCGTTTCCCGCTTGGGTCGGGAAACGTTAGCTCCAGCCGCCCGCAAGCGCGCGGAACACATCGACCTGAGCAAAGGCCGCATCACGCCGCGCCGCCACCAGATCGGACTGCGCCTGCGCCAGCGTGCGCTGTGCGTCCAGCACGGTCAGGAAGTCGATCCGCCCTTCGCGCTGACGGGCCATGCTGATGCGCGCGGCCCGCGCCGCCTCATCCTGAGCGCGGGCCAGCGTATCGGTCCGCTCCTGAGCATGGGCATAGGTGGAGAGCGCCCGCTCGGTTTCCTCAAGCGCGGTCAGCACCGTGCCGTCAAACGTCGCCAGCGAGGCCTTGCTGTCGGCCTTGGCGGCAGCAATCTTGGCGCGGGTGGCCGCGATGTTGGGGAAGTTCCAACTGATCAGCGGGCCGATAGACCAGCGCGTTGATTCCGACCCCAGCACATCCATGCCGGTGAAGGCCGAGGAACCCACCGATCCGCCCAATGTGATGCGCGGATAGAGGTCCGCCGTCGCCACGCCGATGCGCGCGGTGTCGGCGGCCAGACGGCGCTCGGCGGCGCGCACATCGGGACGGCGGGCCAGCAGTGCCGCGCCGTCGCCCACCGGAATGGGCTTGGCGGGATGCGGCGTGACCACCTGCGCGATCACGTCGGCAGGCAGATCCTGAGGCGCACGGCCCGTCAGCGTGGCCAGCCGCAGCAGGGCCGATTTGCGATCGGCCTCGAGCTGCGGAATGATGGCGGCCTGCTGATCGCGCAGCGTCTGGAAGCGGATCAGATCGAGCCGGTCCGACCGGCCCACATCGACACGCGCCCCGGTGATGCGGATCGACTGGTCGAGCAGCGCCACCGTATCCTGCGCCACCTTCAGCCTCTCGGCGCTGGTGGTCACGTCCAGATAGGCGCGCACCGTGTCCGAGATCACCGCGAGGCGCACCGCATCGGCATCGGCCTCCACGGCTTGCCAGTCGCCATGGGCCGCCTCGACACCGCGACGCACGCGGCCGAACAGATCGACCTCATAGGAGAGCGAGAGCCCGCCATCATAGTACCAGGCTTCGCGCTGCTGATTGGCAGAGTTCAACTGGGCGGCGGAAAAGCGCTCACGCGTGGCCGAGGCATCGAGCGTGGTGCTCGGCAGGCGCGCGGATTTGGCGTTGCGCAGCAGGGCGCGGGCGCGTTCCACACGGGCTGCCGCCACGCGGATGTCGGTGTTGGCTTTCAGCGCATCATCCACCATCCGGTCGAGCAGCGGATCGCTGTAAAGCGTCCACCAGTGATCGACGGCGGCCTCCTGGGTGAAGGCCGGGCTCGCCGCCCCCGTGAAGGGAGCGGCGGCCACAGGGGCGGTTTTCGGGGCCTTGTAATCGGGCCCCACGGCGCAGGCGGCCAGCAGGCTGGTTGTCGCCAGCAGAAGGATCATCCTGATCTTCATGGGTCTTTCCTTATTCCGCCGGTTGCCAGGCGGAGTCATGCGTGGCCTTGCGGTTCTTCCGGCGGGCCATCCGCAGGGAGAGCTTGCGCAGCAGCACATAGAAGCTGGGGGTGTAGAGCAGGCCGAAACCGGTCACGCCCGCCATGCCGAAGAACACCGCCGTACCCAGCGCCTGGCGCAATTCGGCACCGGCGCCCGTTGCCATCACCAGCGGCACGGCGCCGAGGATGAAGGCCAGCGAGGTCATCAGGATCGGACGGAGACGGGTGCGGGCGGCAAAGACGGCGGCTTCCAACGGGTCCATGCCCTGCTCGTCCTCAGCCTGCTTGGCGAACTCCACCACAAGGATGGCGTTCTTGGCCGCAAGGGCGATCAGCACCACCAGACCGATCTGCGTCAGGACATTGTTGTCCATGCCGCGCAGATTGATCCCCAGCATCGCGGCCAGCAAGCACATCGGCACGATCAGGATGATCGACAGAGGCAGAGCCAGGCTTTCATACTGGGCAGCCAGCACCAGGAAGACGAAGAACACAGCCATGCCGAAGACCAGACCGGCGGTGTTGCCGGCATACTTCTGCTGATAGGCGATGTCCGTCCAGTCGCCGCCGTAACCGGCAGGCAGCGTGTCGGCGAGCTTCTCCATCGTGGCGAGCGACTGGCCGGTCGAATAGCCCGGAGCCGTGTCACCGTCGATTTCGACAGCGGGTTGCAGGTTGTAGCGCACCACGCGGTAGGGGCCGGTCTTGTCGCTGAAAGTGGCGACCGAACCGATGGGCACCATCTGCCCGGTGTTCGAACGCGTCTTCAGATTGGCAATGTCGGCAACCGTTTCGCGGCTGGCCTGATCGGCCTGGGCGGTCACGTGATAGGTGCGGCCCAGCAGGTTGAAGTCATTGACGAAGGACGAGCCGAGATAGACCTGCAACGCCTCGAAGATACGCTCAGGGGGAACGCCCAGCAGATCGGCCTTGCGGCGGTCGACATCGGCCCAGACGCGCGGCGTGCCGACGTCGAACAGCGTGTAGACCTGATGCAGACCCTTTTCGGCATTCGCCTTGGCAATCAGCGCCCAGGCCTGCTTGTTCAGTTCGTCATAGCCACGGCCCTCGCGGTCCTGAAGCATGAAGCGGTAACCACCGGCAGCACCGATGCCCTGAATCACCGGCGGCGGCACCAGAATGATGCGAGCCTTGTCGTAACCGGCCACGGCCTTCTGCGCCTGATCCATGATGCCCTTGTAGGTGGCACCCAGCTTCTTGCGCTCGTCAAAGGTCTTGAAGGGGAAGTAGATGGCGGCAGAGTTCGGCGCCGAGGTCTGCGATGGACCATGGAAACCGGCAAACATCACCGCACCGCGCAGACCCTGAATGGGCAGGATCTTGGCGGCCACCTCACGGGTGACGGCATCGGTACGCTCCAGCGAAGCGCCCGAGGGAAGCTGGATCACGGCCAGAAAATAGCCCTGATCCTGCGCCGGGATAAAGCCCGAGGGAGTGATGACGAACATGCCCACCGTCGCCGCGATCAGCGCGGCATAGGTGGCCATCACCTTCTTGGGTGCGCCCAGCATGCGGCGCGTCAGGCGGGCATAGCCGTCCGACATACGCTCGAAGCCCGCGTTGAAACGGTCGGCGGCGCGGGCCAGCAGGCGCTGCCAGGCAGGCTTACTGTGATCGTCGGCAATGCTGCCATGCTTGTGGCGCAGCAGCAGGGCGGCGGCGGCGGGCGAGAGGGTGAGCGAGAGGATCAGCGAGATGATCGTCGCGGTCGAGATGGTCACGGCGAACTGCTTGTAGAACGCACCCGACAGGCCGGTGATGAACAGCGTCGGCACGAAGACCGCGCAGAGCACCAGCACGATGGCGACCAGCGCCGTCGAGACCTCATCCATCGAGACGCGGGCGGCTTCCAGCGGGGAAAGCCCGTTCTCGATGTTACGCTCGACGTTTTCGACCACCACGATGGCGTCATCGACCACAATGCCGATGGCTAGAACCAGACCGAAAAGCGAAAGGTTGTTGAGCGAATAGCCCAGCGCCAGCAGCACCACGGAGGACCCCACCAGCGAGACCGGAATGGCGATGATCGGGATGATCGCCGCGCGCCAGTTCTGCAGGAAGATCAGGATCACCAGCACCACCAGCACCACGGCCTCGAACAGCGTGTGATACACGGCGTCGATCGACTGGCTGATGAATTCGGTGGGGTTGTAGATCACCGAATATTCCATGCCCTTGGGGAAGGACTTGGAGATGGTGTCCATCTCATGCTTGACCTTGGCCGCAGCCTCCAGAGCGTTCGAGCCTGGGCGCTGCATCACCGCGATCACCACGGTGGGCTTGTTCGAGAGATAGGTGTTGATGTTGTAGTCTTGGGCGCCCAGCTCCACGCGCGCCACATCGCGCACGCGCACCTGATGGCCATCGGCATCGGTACGGATGACGATATCGGCGAACTGCTGGGGTTCGGTCAGACGGCCCTGCATTTCCACGCCGAGCTGGAAGGCATCGCCGTGGTTGGCCGGCGGCTGACCCAGCGCACCGGAGGACACCTGCACGTTCTGGGCACGCAGCGCGGCGACGATCTCACCGGCGGTGAGGTTCAGCGCGGCGGCGCGGCCCGGATCGATCCAGATGCGCATGCCATAATCGCGCGAGCCGAACAGATTGATGTCACCCACGCCATCGAGACGCGCGAGGCGGTCCTTGACCTGCGTGAGGGCATAGTTCGACAGATAGTCGCGGTTCAAACTGCCATCAGGCGACTGCAGATTGACCACCATCAGGAAGTCCGGCGTGGTCTTGCGCGTCACGACGCCAAGGCGCTGCACCTCTTCGGGCAGGCGCGGCACGGCCACGGCGACACGGTTCTGCACCAGCACCTGAGCGGTATCGAGATCGGTGCCGACCTTGAAGGTGACGGTGATGGTCACCTTGCCGTCACCCGTCGACTGGCTGCTCATATAGAGCATGTTGTCGACACCGTTGATCTCCTGCTCGATGGGCGAGGCAACGGTGTTGGCGACGGTTTCAGCGGAGGCGCCCGGATATTGGGCGGCGACCGTCACCGTGGGGGGCACGATGTTGGGATATTGGCTGATTGGCAGGCTGACGAAAGCCAGCGCGCCAACCACCATGATCACCACGGCGATGACGGCCGCAAAGATCGGCCTGTCAATGAAGAAGCGGGAAAGTCGCATGGGAGGGGGTGTCCCGTGAGAAGGTCAGAGCGTTTTCAAGCCGGGTGGTACACCCGGCGGCTTGCGAAAACGCGGCCAACAAAAAGGTTAGCGGGCCAGCGTGGCCTGGGCGGCCACGGGCGCCGAAATGCCGGCGTCGGTGGGCACGGGCGCGGGCTTGATCGGCTCATTGTGGGTCGAGACCTTGGCGCCGGGCATCGCTGCCTGGAAGTTGGTCACGACCACCTGATCAGTGGGCAGCAGCCCGCCGCGAATGATCCGCAGACCGCGCACCACAGGGCCCAGTTCCACCGGCTTGGCGGCGACGGTGCCATCCTTGCCGACGACCAGCACTGTCTTGCGGGCCTGATCGGACTGGATCGCCTCGTCAGGCACCATCAGCGCCTGCACCGTGCCGCCGTTCGACAGGCGCATGTTGCCGAACATGCCGGGCGACAGGAACAGCTTGGGATTGTCGATGATGGCGCGGCCACGGATCGTGCCCGAATGCGGGTCGAGTCCGTTGTCGGTGAAGTCCAGACGGCCCTTCCAGTTGTAGCCGGATTCGTCCTGCAGCTTGATCTCGACCTCGGGGGCCTTGCCGTTCTGGGCGCGGTCACGCTGGGCCTTGAGGTACAGGGCTTCGGACGAGTCGAAGGTGTAATAGATCGGGTTGAGCGCATTGATCGTGGTGAGCAGCGAGGCATTGGCCCCCTCACCCGCCGCGACCAGATTGCCGACATCGACGCGGCGATCCGAAATGCGGCCCGCGATGGGGGCGCGCACCTGGGTCCATTCCATCTCCAGCGCGCGCTGCTGAGCGCGGGCCTGAGCGGCGGCCAGAGCGGCAGCGGCGGACTGCATGCGCGAACGCAGACTGTCGACCTCGCCTGCCGAAACGGCCTCGTCGCCCGTCAGGCGGCCGACGCGGGCATAATCGGATTTGGCAAGGGCAAGCGCGCTGGCGGCGCTGGCGACATTGGCCTGCGCCTCGGCCAGAGCGGCGCGATAGGGGCGCTGGTCGATGGTGAAGAGCAACTGGCCCTTCTGCACCAGATCGCCGTCATGGAAGTGAAGCGCGGTGATCTGCCCGGCGACGCGGGGGCGCACCTCGACGCTCTGGCTGGGGGCGAAGCGGCCGACATAATCGTCCCACTGCACCACCTGGCTGGCGAGCGGCGTGGCGACGCCAAGCACCACTTCGGGGGCGATGGTGGCCTGCGCCGGGCGGTGCAGCGCCTGCCAGCCGATGCCGGCAACGAAAGCCAGCGCCATGGCGCCAATCGCCAGATTGCGGGTCGAGAACGAGCGGGGCGCGCGGGTTTCCGCCGCCGCCTCGGCTTCGGCGCGAGTCTTGAGGGTGGTTTGCATATCCATGAGGAAACTCCGGCTGTCTGTCGGACTCGAGACATTTGAAACGGGGACAGCATCGGGAGCCCTGCCCCTGCCGCAGGCGCACAAAAGCGCCAGCACCCGCGGATCGCGCCAAAGACGCGAACGGGCACAGCGCCGGCATGCAGCCAACCGCAATGACAGAACTCTCAACCCTGTTTGAACCGGCCCCCATCCGGCGGGCGCAATCGGGTGGCTGGCGCACCGCCGGACGGGAACCGGTGTCGGCCACGCTCTCTGCCTTGCCCCTATGGGTAGGAGGGCAAAGCAGGGTGGGCCGCGAACGATGCCATCCTGCATGGCATCGCGGACATGAAGACGTCGGGGCAGCAGGACGGGACGGGGGATGGTCCTGCGCTTCAGCGGGGGGTCTGAGTGGCCCCGGCGCCTTCAATACCGAGCGGTATAGAATGCTGCAGCGCAACCGTCAACCGCATTTCTATACCGATTGGTAATTTTTTCAGGCGGGGTTCAGATGGAAGGTCGACCATGGCCAGAACGCATAGCGCACCTACCCGCCCATCGGGATCATACGTGAGGATGGTGACAGGACGGAGAAACCGCCCGGCCGGTTTTTCAGAATGTCGCCAAAGCGCGGGACGTCAGCGGCCCGGCCACAGCGCCAGCGTGGTTTCCACCAGTTGCGCCAGCTTTTCCGGGCTGGCGCCCGAGCTGGCCTGCACGCCCATGCCCTGAAGCACGGCGGACAGATAGGACTGCAGCGCCTCGGGCTCGACGCCTTCGGGCAGGTCGCCTTCGGCCTTGGCGCGGCGGAACCGATCGATGATCGCCTGATTGGACGATGCCTGACGCGCCATGACCTCATGCTTGATCGAGTCGGCCTGAGTCGTGCAGGCTACGGCGCTGATCACGCCAAGGCAGCAGCGCGGATCGGTCGTGCCGGTCTGCAGCGCCAGCGCGCCGCGCAGGAACTGTTCGGCCACGCCCTTGGCGCTGGGCGCCTCAAGCGCCTTTTGCACATAGGCCATCTTGTCGCGCTCATAGAGGTCGAGCGCCTTGCAAAACAGGGCTTCCTTATTGCCGAAGCAGGCATAGAGGCTGGGCTTGGTGATGCCCATCGCCTCGGTCAGTTCAGCCATCGAGGCGCCTTCGTAGCCACGCGCCCAGAACACCTGCAGCGCCGCCGTCAGCGCCTGATCAGGGCAAAACTGACGCGGGCGCCCGCGAGTGGGGGCAACCGGCTCAACCGTCACGACGCTGTCTTCGATGGTTTCCATACCGAGCGGTATATAGTGCATCCTATGCGAATCGTCCAGAGCGGTTCGACGCATGAGACCAAGGCCGCATCCCGGTTCTTATCAGGCAAACATCCCCTTTTCCGCGTGAATCGCCGCAACCAGCCGGTCGATCTCCGCGACGGTGTTGAACAGGGCGGGCGTCACGCGCAGCCCCGGCCCCGCCGCGAGCCCCGCCTTGGCCACCACCAGAAGCCCATGCTTTTGCACGAAAACCTGCTGGGCGCGTTTGGCCTGATCGATGGTTGCCATGCCCGGCAGGCGGAAGGAACTGATCGCACCGTAATTGCCGGCTTCATCGGGCAGCATCAGCGTCAGGCCGGGAATGTCGCGCACGCCATCGACCCAGCGGTTGCGCAGATGCCTGAGAAAGCCATATTTGCGCTCGATGCCGATCTGGCCCAGCACATCGATGGCGGTGGGAATGGTCAAGCGCGCCGCGAAATCCACCGTGCCGGTGGGCAGGCGGGCGCGGATATCGTCTGCGGCGTGGATGCGGTTGCCCAGCCAGGGCGCAATATCGCCCTGCCGCGCCTTCGCGATGTAGATGCCGCCCACACCCAAAGGCGCGCCGAGCCATTTGTGAAGCGAGAAGCCGATGAAATCCGCGCCGGTCGCCTTCACATCAAAGGGCATCTGGCCCACCGCCTGCGCGGAATCGAGGATCACATCCACACCCCGCGCCTTGGCCATGGCGACGATCTCTGCCACCGGCGGGATCAGGCCGTTGCGGTTGGAGACATGGGTGACCAGCAGCAGTTTCGCACGCGGCGTGTCCTTCAGCACTTTCTCATAGGCGGCCAGAATGTTGGCGCGCGTTTGCGGCTCGGGGATCGAGAAGCGCACGACCTGAGCGCCCCTGCTCTGCCCCAGATAGTCCATGGCATATTGCATCTCGTCGTAATCGACATCGGCGTAGATCACCGCATCGCCCGACTTCACGCCCCGGTAATTGGCGATCAGCGCATAGAGCGCCTCGGTCCCGCCGCCTGCCAGCGCCACCTCGTCGCTCTGGGCGCCGATGAGTTTGGCCACCGCATCGCTCGATTTGGCGAGTTCCACATCGCGCGGGGCGCCGGGCACGCCATCGCGCAGGAAGGTGGAGTTGTAGCGGTTCACCCAGTCGATCTTCTCGCGGTAGGCGGCATCGACGGGATGGGTCATCGCACCATAATAGGCGGCGTCGAAATTGATCAGCCTGCGATCCACCGTGTAGAGCGCCGCCATCTGGCGCTCCATCGCGGCCCAGTCGTCGGGAGCCGCATAAGCGGGCATCGGTCCGGCCAGAGCCGCCGCGCCCATCGCCCCGGCCTGCAGCAGAAAATCGCGGCGGTTGGTCATGGCGTGTCCTTTCAGGCGACTTCGATCATGGCATCGACCTCGACGGCGACGCCCAGCGGCAGGCGGTAGACGCCGATGGCGCTGCGGGCATGGCGCCCCTTGTCACCGAAGACATCGACCATCAGATCCGAGGCGCCGTTAACCACCTGTGGGATGGCATCGAACTCGGGCCCCACCTGCACATAGCCGCCCAGCCGCATCACCCGCACCACCCGGTCGAGATCGCCGCCGCAGGCCGCGCGGAATTGCGCCAGCAGATTGATCGCGCAGATGCGGGCGGCGGCCTGCCCCTGCTCCAACGTCAGATCGACGCCCACCCTGCCCTTGACGATCGTCTCGCCCGAACGCGCCAGTTGCCCGGAGATCTGCACAATCCGCCCCGAACGCACGAAAGGCACATAATTGGCCACCGGCGCGGTGAGATCGGGCAGCGTGATCCCCAATTGGGCCAGTCGATTGGCGATATGCAGCATGAAATCTCCCCAGAGAGGCAAGGCTTACGGTGTAACCTTATATCCTGCTCTGGGGTATTTGACGCAAGGCGCCCGTCTGCAGGCTGCCCAAGGCGGCCTAGCGCTTCATCGCCGCATCGATGGCCGCCTCCAGCGAAGGCGCGATCAGCGTGGCGCCATCCTCGGACACATGGAGATCGTCGCGATAGAGCATATGCCCATCGCGCATCGCATAGCACAGCCCGCCCTGACACAGCGGCGCCGAGACATCGAACAGCGTGACATTGGGATAGGCCTTCACCACCGCGCTCACCCGCTGCACAAAGGCCTGACGATGGCGGGCGTTCTCGTCATTGTCGGGCACGGCGCAAGGGCGGTTGCCCATGGCGGCATGAACGGGGCGCAGACTGTCGAGGCAAGTCGCGGGATTGAAGCTGAGCCGCCGGTTGGAGAGCAGGATGATCACCTTCTTATGCGCCAGAGCCAACCGATTCAGCGTGCGGCGCATCGCCGCCTCCATGGTGGCCGGGCCGTCGATGGCGGGGTCGGCGGGCACCTCGACATTCTCGCCGCCGTTGACGTCGGTGTCCTCGGTGCCGCGCATATCCTGAATGTAATGGCCCGAGCCCGGCGAGAACAGCCGGTCGGCATTGAGATAGGAGAGCAGCACCACCTTCACCGAACGCGCGCCGATGGCGTAATCCAGCGCCTGATTGGTCAGGCGGTAATTGCCCAGCCGGCTGTGGTCGGGCACGTCGGTGGTGCGCGCATCGTAGAAAGGCGCCGCCTCGCTGGCGGAGGCCAGCAGCAGATTGTGGCGGGTGACATGCGCCATGCCGGGGAACAGGCTGAGGTTGAGCGAGTCGCCGATCATCGCCACATCGGGCGGGCCATCATGCATCAGATAGCAGAAGTCGTTCTGCACCGGATGCGCCAGCCCGACACGCTCGGGCATCAGGCGGTAGCAGGCGGCTTTCTGCGCGCTGCTGCCTACCGCCGTCTGCCAGTTGAGCTGGCGTGCAAAGGCCGCCGCGCGTCCGGAGGTGTAGGAAGGCAGCGGCTTGTGCCATGCCCAGAGCCCAAACAGGCCCAACGCCGCCATCGCCGTCACCAGCCCCCACAGCTTGAGCCCGGAACGCCCGCCAAAGCGCAGCTTTTCCTCCACCAGAGCCATGGTCAGCCAGGCCAACAGCACAGCAGCCGCCATGGCGATGGCACGCGCCGTCACGCTGTCGAAACCGGCAATGGCGGCATAGGCCAGCAGCGGCCAGTGCCAAAGATAGAGCGGATAGCTGATCTGCCCCAGCCAGCGCATCGGCGGCAATCCCAGCACAAAGCGGTTGACCCACCCCAGCGGGCCGGCGGCGATCAGCAGCACGGCGCCCGCCACGGCAGGCACGGCATTCCAGCCGGGGAACGGCTTTTCGGCCGTGACGAAGATCAGGCTGGCGGCGATCAGCCCCAGACCGCCCAGCCCCAGCGCCGTGGCCAGCGCCGCGCCGGGTTGGCGGGTGCTTTCGCGCCGATGGAGCAGCGCCAGAGCAGCGCCTGCCAGCAGTTCCCAGCCACGCGCGCTGGGCCAATAGAAGGCGGCGGAGATATCGTGCCGCATCAGCAGCACCGCATGGGTGAAGCTGGCCAGCATCAGCGCGCCCAGCACCCACCACAACACGCCCCTGCCCAGCCGACGCCCGATGCGATGCGCGATCAGCAGCAGCACCGGCCAGAGGATGTAGAACTGCTCCTCCACGCCGAGGCTCCATAGATGGAGCAGCGGCTTGGCGTCGGAGGCGGTGTCGAAATAGCCTGCCTCGCGATAGAGCACGAGGTTGACGACAAAGCCCGCGCTGGCCGCGACATGCAGCGCCAGCCGATGGAAATCCTGATCGAACAGTTCCAGCCAGCCGAAGCCCAGCACGGCCGCCATCACCACCACCAAGGCGGGATAGATGCGCCTCACCCGCCGCGCATAGAAGCGGGCGAAGATGAAGCGGTCCTCATCCAGTTCGCGCAGCAGGATGCCGGTGATCAGATAGCCGGAAATGACGAAGAAGATGTCGACGCCGACAAAGCCGCCGAAATGCTGACGGAAGAAAGCATGGAAGGCGATCACCGATCCGACCGCCACCGCGCGCAGCCCGTCGATATCCGGGCGATAGCGGGCGGGCATATGCGGGCTGGTCATCGTGCGTCCTGATTGAAACCGGAAGCGGCGCGAATAGGAGCCGCATGCGCACTTGGCAAAGCGTTTTACGCCTTCGGCAACACGGCGAGGCGCTCTTGTCCTGTGCGGAAACAGGACGGTTTCCGGGAGGTTTTGCGCTTTGGGCTCTCCATGCAGAGCGCATGGGGCAAACACCCGCCCCCTTCGCCCGGCCTGACAGGCTGCGGCCATATCATAACCGCATCGCCATCCATGCTGAAAACTTCGTCACCATATCAGCACAATAGTCATGATCGCAGCGCCTGCGTCGCGCTTCTGAAAACCCCTTCAGAAGCATAGAAAAAGCATAGTGTTGCCGGTCAACAACAGCTTACTACCCATAGTGGTAAAATGCCCCATGCCGTGATCCGGCATTTCATGGCTTCTTTGCAGCATCGAAGGACAGTCAATTGCGCCAATCCCCAAAGGAATGACGCAAAATTATTCAGGGACGAGTGTACAGCTTTGCAAAAGCAAGGGTCGCCATATGATATGGTCGGCGCCGAAGGGCCCGGCTTGCCAGTATTCCTTCACCCGAACCGGATGAAGGGCGCGGATCTTCGGACCGACGCCATCACCGTTTCGATCAAGGTTGCAGGCAGCGACTTTAACTCCCCCGCCAGAAATAAAGCCGCCATCGCTCCCGTTTTCGGGGACGATCGGCTGCTGCCTCTCGATGGCATGACAGCCGCTTTCGGGGCGAAGGCACTGAAGACACAAGAATAATGGTTCTCAGGGCACAGCGGGCGAACCTCATAAAGGCCATCCGCAAGCCCTGAAGCACCCAAAGATCATGAATACTCGGGGATGACTGAAAGCGCTCTGTTTCGCAAAGAAAAGGGGGCTTTATGAACAAGACAACGACTTCCATGCTGGCATTGGTGATTGCCGGGGCATACGCCTTGCCCGCCATCGCTGCCGCCGCACCTGCGCCCGCTCCGGTTGCCGCGCCCGCCGCTGGCGACGACGATGGCGGCGCGATCATCGTGACCGGCACCCGCACCACCGGCATGAAGGCCGCTGACAGCCCGGCGCCGATCCAGATCATGGGCAGCGAGATGCTTAAGCGCACCGGTTCGCCCGACCTGATCCAGAGCCTGGCGCAGAACCTGCCGCAGATTCAGGCCCAAGCTTTCGGCAGCGACCTTGCCGCGCTGAGCCCCGCCATGAAGCTGCGCGGCCTGTCGCCCAACCACACGCTGATCCTGGTGAACGGCCACCGCCGTCACGGCAGCGCCAACGTCAACGTTTCGGGCGGCCCCTACGGCGGTGGCGCCGCGCCTGACATCAGCTTCATCCTGCCTGACTCGGTCGATCACGTCGAAGTGCTGACCGACGGCGCCGCCGCGCAATACGGCACCGACGCTATCGCGGGCGTCATCAACTTCATCCAGAAGAAGAGCAACCACGGCGGCACCATCAACGCCACCGGCGGCCATTACTTCGACCAGGGCGGCCGCAGCTTCACCTATGCGGGGAACATCGGCATCGAGCCCTTCGAGGGCGCTTATCTGAACATCACCGCCGAAACCAAGTCGAAGGACTACAGCTTCCGTGGCGACGTCGATCCGCGCGTGTTCGGCCCCAGCACCACGGCGGCAGGCTATCTGTCCAATCCCAAGTACCAGCTCACCGGCGCCGGAAATTATCCCTATGTGAACCGTATTTCGGGCGATCCGCAGGTCAAGCAGACCTCGATCGAATATAATGCGGGTTACGAGTTCGACGGTTTCGAAGCCTACAGCTTCGGCAGCATCGGCAAGAAAACCGCCCGTGCCTACGAAAACTATCGCACCCCCGACCGCGTCGTCGGCTCGACCGGCACGGTGGTCTTCCCCTCGGGCTTCTCGCCCAAGGAGGAGGTTCAGGAAACCGACTATCAGGTCACCGGCGGCTTCAAGGGCGCCGTCCACGACACCACCTTCGATCTGGCCGTCCAGTATTCGAAGGACGAGATCGGCGTCTACACCGTGGACTCGGCCAACATCTCGATCGCGGCCCTCTCGCCCACCGGCGTGTCGCCCAGCCGCTATCATGACGGCACCTTCTCGACCACGATGCTCGACACCACGCTGGACTTGACCCATGCGTTCGACCTGGGTCTCGCAGGGCCCCTGAACGTCGCGGGCGGTCTGGAATATCGCCGTGAAACCTATGCCATCGCGGCGGGCGACCCGACCTCCTATTACGGCAGCGGCGCGCAGTCCTTCTTCGGCTACACGCCCAATGACGCCGGCAACCACAAGCGCAACAACTTCGCGCAATACCTCGACCTCAGCATCAAGCCGATCAAGTCCTGGCTGGTCGATGGCGCGGTCCGTCACGAACACTTCAGCGACTTTGGCGACACCACCGTCTTCAAGCTGACCAGCCGTTACGACTTCAGCCCCGCCATCGCCATCCGTGGCACCGTGTCGACCGGCTTCCGCGCCCCGACGCTGGCCGAAGCCTTCTACTCGGGCCTGAACGTCGGCCCCAGCAGCATCAGCGGCGTGCTGCCCGCCAACTCGCCGGGCGCCGCGGCGCTGGGCTTTGGCGGCCTGAAGCCTGAAAAGTCGACCAGCTTCTCGGCCGGTCTGGTCTTCAACCCGGCGCCCAAGCTGACGATCACCATCGACGCCTATCAGACCACGATCCGCGACCGCATCATCGTCTCCTCCAGCTTCTATGGCTATCGCGGCCAGTACTGCCCGGCGAACCTGTACAATGCCGCGGGCACCTCGCCCACGGTTGCGGGCTGCGTCGCCACCTTCAGTCAGGATCTCTACAACCTCTACAACCAGTCGGCCGTTTACAACGCGGTCAGCTCGGCGGTGAACGGTATTCCCGCCTACATCCTGACCAACACCGCCGTGACGCCCAACGTGCGCAACACCTCGGGCTCGGTGGCGATCCAGACCTTTGCCAATGGCGTGAAGATGCGCACCCGCGGCGTCGATTTCATGGCCACCTATGCCAGCGATCTGGGCGATCTGGGCCATGTCGACTGGTCGCTGTCGATGAACTACAACGACAACAAGGTGCTCAGCATCGCGGCCCTGCCTTCGGCCCTGTATCAGAGCACGACCAACCCGACCGCCTCGGCGCTGATCTCGAAGTATGACGTCTCCAACCTTGAAGACACCACGCCCAAGTTCCGCGCGACGGCCGGTGCCTTCTGGAAGAAGGGCAAATTCAGCGCCAACCTGCGTGAGAGCTTCTATGCCGCCTCGGGCCTGCTCTCGACCGACTATGCCGGTAACGACTTCCGCATCCACATCGCCCCGGCGTTCATCACGGATCTGGAACTGGCCTATGACGTCGTCAAGAACGTGAAGCTGACGGTGGGCGCCAACAATCTGACCAACCACTATCCCACCAAGACCAACTACGAAGCCATCCGCGCGGGTCAGTTGGCCTCGGGCAACAGCTCCTACGGCAGCAACGTCTATCCGACCTTCTCGCCCTACGGCATCAACGGCGGCTATTACTACGGCCGCATCAGCTTCAAGTGGTAATCTGAAACACCTTTTCGGTTGAGGGAGGGGCGCTGTCGGAAAACCGGCAGCGCCTTTCCCTTTTGGCGCGCGATGTTTTGCGGCATCATCCGGTCAACGCTCCCAAGCCGATCGGATGTTGCCGTATGCATGCCCTGCTTTTTCTGGCCGCCCTGTCTTCACCGGGCGGTGCCGCCCCGGCCAGCCCGCCTTGCAACCCCATCCCCGGCTGGAACGCCATCGACCAGCGCCCCGACCTCGATTTTCTGGTGATCGGGGAAATGCATGGGTCGAGCGAGATCCCCCGGATCTTTGCCGATGCCGTCTGCCTGACCGCGGCCACCCGCCCCGTCACCGCTGCGGTCGAGCAGAATGAGGCGGGTCAGGACGCCATCGACGCCTTCATGGCCTCGGATGGCGGCGAGAAGGCGCGGGCCGCTTTCGGCAAGGCCTTGATCTGGCACACGCCGCCCGATGGCCGGTCGAGCATCGCCTATTTCCAATTGTTTGAAACCTTGCGCGCGATGAAGGCCGCTCACCGGATCGATCGCGTCATCGGTTTTCAACCGGCGGCGTCCCCCGCGCTCTCCACCGCCGCCGCGCGCGAGGAGGCCATGGCGCAGCGGCTGATGGCTCAGGCCAGGCCCGACACGACGATGGTGGTGCTGGTCGGCAATGTGCACGCCATACAGGCCGCTCCGACCCGCCCCTATCGCACCATGGCCAGCTATCTGCCGCCCGAGCGGACCATCACGCTCGACACGCAGGGCAATGGCGGCAGCATCTGGGCCTGCATGGGCCGCCCCGTGACCTGCGACACCCAGCCCATGGCAAGCGGGGTGACCAGCAATCCGCCGCAGCGGCATGTCGAGCTGCTGTCCCAGCCGGGTCAGCCCTATTCGGGCGTGCTGTATCTGGGGCAACCCACCAGCGCCTCGCCGCCTTACGCCAACGCCGCCCCGTAACACAAAAGGCCGCCCCCTTGCGGGAGCGGCCTCATGGTCGGCGGGGGCGAGGGTCAGGCGATCATCTGCCCCTCACCCATGCCGTGTGTTGACGTCAGCTCAGGCGGTCCAGACCTTGTCCAGCGCCAGGGCGAAGTTCTTCATGTCGTCCATCGAGCCCACGGTCAGACGCGACACATTGGGCCAGATCGGCCAGCTACGGCCGATTTCCACGCTTTGGGCGCGGAACTTGGTCTGCATCTCCTTGGCCGACTTGTTGCCCCAGTCGATCATGAACATGTTGGCGTGGGTCGGCATCGTCTTGATGCCCTTCTTCTTCAGCACGTCCAGCGCATAGGCGCGGGCCAGTTCCATCTCGGCCTTGCGCTTGGCGATGCCCTGCGCGTCGAGCAGGCTGGCCGTGGCGCAGACCAGCGAAGGCAGCGGCAGGGCGCCCGACTGCATGCCGCCATCGTAACGCATCATCTTCTCGATGTTGGCGGGCTGGGTCATGATGAAGCCCATGCGCATCCCGGCCATGCCGAAGATCTTCGAGAAGGTGCGCATCACGATCAGGTCGGGATACTTCATCGTCAGCTTCGAGGCGACCGGCACACCCGCGAAATGGGTGTAGGCCTCATCGACCAGCACCATCGAACCGGCGGGCTTGTTCTCCAGCAGCCACACGATGTCCTCGATCGGCGTGATCGTGCCGGTCGGGTTGTTGGGCGTGCAGACATAATAGAGGCCGGCGTTGGGATTGGCGGCCAGCATGCCCTTCACGTCATGGCGCATGTCGGGCAGCAGCGGCACGGCCTTCACCGGCGCGCCCAGCCACTGGGCGGTGCGCCCGGCCAGTTCGAAGGTGGGATCGGCGGTGACCAGACCCTTGGTGGGCGAGCAGAAGGTGATGACCGAGCGGCACAGCGGGTCCGACGAACCAGGCCAGGGGGCGACGTGATCGTAGGGCACGCCTTCGACCTGCATCACCGCCTTGATGAAATCACCGCGCTCGTCATGCGGAGCATAGCGGTTCGACTGGGCGATCATCTTGGCGGCGGCGGCCTGGCCGGGCATCAGCGGGCCGGTCCAGCATTCATTGGCGCCGATGCGCGTCTTGGCGGTGGGAGCCGGGTCGGGCACGCCGCCCGAGGCCCAGGCGGGCGTGCCGCTGGCGGCGACCATGGCGGCGCCGGTGCCGAAAACGGCGGCGATGCGCGCCAGATCGCGGCGGTTGAACCCGCGCGAGAGCAGGTCGTCCTGTGCCTCGGCGGAAAGAGTATCGATGGTCTGGTTGTCCAGTTCGACCGTCATGTTGCCCTCATGTTTTTTGGTATCGCAAAATGAAAAGGGGAGGCCAAGCCGCCTCCCCCTTAACTCAATCAGTGCGCCATGTGCATGGCGTTCTTGAACATCACCGCCGCGATCACGACGAGGTAGACGCCGAAGATCTTGCGCAGCGGGCCCGAGGGCAGGCTGTGCGCGGCGGCCACACCCCAGGGCGCCGAGATGATCGACATCGAGGCGATCGCCACCGTGGCAGGCACGTTGACGAAGCCCAGCGAACCCCAGGGCAGGCCAGCCTCACCAAAGCCGATGATGGCAAAGCCGATGGCGCTGGGAATGGCGATCAGCGTGCCGATGCCCGAAGCGGTGGCGATCGCCTTGTGGATCGAACGGCCGCACAGCGTCATCACCATGATGGCGATGGTGCCGCCACCGATGCCCAGCAGAGAGGAGAAGGTGCCCAGGCCACCGGCGATGGCGACGCGCGGCATCAGGCCGGGCATGTTGTCGCTGATCTTGCGGTCAGCCATGAAGGGCAGCAGGAAATTCAGCGACATCAGCGCCACGCCCACGGCGAAGATGATCAGCAGGATGTGCCCGTCGACCTTGCCGGCCAGCATCACGCCCACGGTGTCGCCGATGACCAGCCATGGTGCCCATGACTTCAAGATCTCGAACTCGACCGCCCCGCGTTTGGCATGCGATCGCAACGAGCGGATCGAGGTCAGAATAATGGTGGCCGCCGACGTACCGATGGCGACATGCGCCAACTGATGCTTGTCACCACCCAGCAAGGGCAGCACCAGCATCAGAGCGGGCACCACAACGAAACCGCCGCCAATACCGAAAATACCGGCGGCGAAACCTGCGACAAGACCGGCTGCCAGCATTGCCAATGCAGGCACCAGCCACATACTCATCTCTTGCGTCAAAATTCTGACCCCTTGTTTTAGTGCGTCCGGTCGTGCGCCACATCTTGCTTCACCTTGCAGGCGATCCGCAGTTGCGCCGGTGAAAGCCGTGCCATTCGTCACTGTTGAGGTCTGTTTGCGCCTGACAGCTTTCTGACGACAGAAGTGATTTACCCACTTGAATTTCGCCTCGGCTTGCGCTTTGTGAACGGAACGCGTGCCCCAAGGGCAATTTTCGCAAGCGCTGGCGCCATCTGACGCAGCAATCCATCAAAACCGCAGCAATGATGGCATGAATTGGCCGATTTATCGCTTTAAAATCAGGCCAATGTGATACTATATCCGCTACATGTCACAGACCGGCGCGGGATGGCACACAGGCCGTTTCTTGCGCTTTTTCCCGCTCATCCCCCGAGTCGCGGCCCCTTGCGCTCTTGCCAAGCGCCGTCACTTCCCCGATGCGCATCGCCCTTTCCGCCCGCCATCGCTCTTGCGCTGGAGGCGGCAAAGCGCAAACAGAGGGATGTTCCCGGCACGGCGGCCCCGCGCGGGAGTTGAGAAGGATCTGGAATGCTGTCTCTGCCCGCCGGTTTTCCGGCAAGCATGCTCAAACTCCCCAGCCTGAACGGCCGCCTGCCACGCCGCAAGGCGCGCGTGCTGGCGGTGGTGCTGGCCGTGCTGGTCGCCGCGCTGGCGGCCTGGTGCCTCACCGCCTCGCCGCCGCCGATCAAGGTGGCGAAAAAGGGCGGCTACACCGATGTGAAGCTCTATCACGACATGGCCGCGCAAGTGGCCAAGGGCGAGAATTACTATCCGGCGGCGGCCACCCTGCACCGCGCCCATCACTATCCGCTCAAGCCCTTCATGACGATGCGCCAGCCGACCGAGGTCGTCTTCGCCGCCACCTTCGGCTGGAAGGCGGTGCAGTATTTCTGCATGGGGATGCTGTTCATCGGCACCTTCCTGTGGGTGCTGGCCACCGAGGGCAAGCTGCATATCGTCGAGCGCATCGCCCTGCTGGGCGCGCTGGGCGCGGGCGGCGGGCAGGTGATGCAGCCCAACATCCTCGCCCTTCAGGAATATCCGGCGGGGCAATGCATTTGCGTGGCGCTGGCGCTGTGGATCGGCTGGCCCCGCCAGTGGTGGCTGCCGATGATCCCCATCGCGCTGGGCCTCTTCATCCGCGAGCTGGTGCTGCCCTTTGCGCTGCTGGCCCTGGCCTTCGCGGTCGTCGAGAAGCAATGGCGCGCCGTGGCGGGCTGGGTCGGCGTGCTGGCGGTCTGGGGCGCCTTCATGGCATGGCACGCCAGCCAGGTGAACGCCCAGGCTTTACCGGGCGATATTGCCTCCAAGGGCTGGCACGGGCTGCAAGGCCTTTCAGGCTTCCTCAAGGCGGTGATCTTCACCAGCACGCTTCAACCTCTGCCACTGGGGGTCGCGCTGCTGACCGCCACCCTGCCCCTGCTGGGCTGGCTGTCGCTACGCGGACGCGAAGGGCGGTTCTGCATCCTGCTGGTGCTCGGCTATGCGCTGATGATCGGCCTCTTCTCGCGCGCGGACACCTTCTATTGGGGGGCGATCATGCTGCCGTGGTACTTTATCGGCTATGTGCTGCTGCCCCGCGCGGCGCTGCGGTTGTGGGCTTACTGGAATACGCCCGACGAAGAGGTTGTGCAGGTAGAAGGATGAAAGCAGGGGGCGTTACGCCCCCTGCACCCCCATGACGTCTTCCGACGATAAGGCAGTGGCACCCGATCGTGGTGCCAGAGCTATCCACCTGCGCAGCCTGAAGCGCCGCAGGCATTCCAATATCCTGCCTGCGGCGCGGCGACCTTGCTCTTTGGCCGAACCCATAGCGCCTACGCCGACAAGTCATGGGAGCGCGAGGGGGTAACCCCCTCGCACTTTCCCTTTCCTTGATTACCCCTGCGGAGCAATCGTCGCCGCATTCCCGGCGATCTTCAGCACCGCCGCCCATGTATCGACATTCTGCTGCAAATCGGCAGGATCGATCTTGTCCAGCGTATCGTCGGGCGTGTGGTGCAGATCGAAATAGTGGGTCATATCCTGCCCCATATCGATCACCGCCGTCTTCTGGGCAGCGGCGATAAAGCCGACATCCTCGCCGCCCTCAGCCTTGTTCTCGCCGCGCACGAGGCCCATGTCGGAGAGACGCGCCGCAATGGCATCGCCCAGCGCCTTGTCGGCGGCGCCCATGGCGATGTTCACGCGCCAGACGCGGCCCGCGCCGGAATCCGATTCCATGGCCAGAGCGTGGGGCTCTTTCGCGTGAGCCTTGGCATAGGCCTCGCCGCCGAAGCCACCGCGCTCCTCGGCACCGGCCCAGAGCACGCGAATGGTGCGCAGCAACTGGCCACCCTTCGCCGCCTGAAGCGCGGCAGCCGTGACGATGGCGCAGCCAGCACCGTCATCGATGGCGCCAGTGGCCAGATCCCAACTGTCGAGGTGGCAGCCCACCAGAATGGGCGGCAGCGAGGGATCGCGACCCGGCAGCTCGGCGACCACATTGCCCGACTGCACATTGCCGGTGAAGCGCGGGGTCAGCGTCAGGGCGACCTGCTCGGCCATGCCCTTCTTCGCGCGCAGAGCGATCAGATCGGCGTCGGGGGCCGAAACGGCGGCGGCGGCAATCGGGGTCACGCCCTTGTCCCAGCCGGTGAAACCTGTGTGCGGATCGCGGTTGTGATCGGTGCCGATCGAGCGGATCAGCACCGCCGCCGCACCCTTGCTCGCCGCCAGCGAGGGGCCAGAGCGCCGCGCCGCGCCATAGGGTCCATAGCCCGCGCCATCCTGCGCCGCGCGCATGGCATTGTCGATAAAGACGATCTTGCCCTTCACGGCGGCGTCGGGGGCCGCCTTCAGCGCCTCATAGCTGGCGAAATAGACCATCGGGGCCTTGATGCCACTGGCGGGCGTCGCGCCCGAATTACCCAGAGCGGCGATGGCCAGCTTCTGTTCGGCGGCGCCCAGCAGCGTCGCGCTTTCAGCGCCGCGCTCCCAGCCGGGCATGGTGTAGGGCTCGATATGCGGGTTGGTCAGGCCCAGCGCGGTCAGGCGCTTGACCGCCCAGTCGCGGGCATAGGCCTCACGCGGCGTGCCGCCGAGGCGCTGGCCGACCTCGCTGGTGAGGTCGGCGACGATGGTATAGGCAACGGTGTCCTTCCCGCTCTGCGCCGGCCCCTCCTGAGCCAACGCTGTGACGGGGGCCGAAGCGGCGGCGAGGCTGGCAGCAAGCGCCAGTGAGGAAAGAATGTTTCGCATGGACGCAAGGATTAGCGTGGCCGCTGAAATCTGCCAATGGCCGAATGCCTCCCCCGCTTTATCCCGCCGTGGATCACTTTCAGCGCCGATGCGCCACGCCCCGCTTGGCAAGGGCCGGGCCAGCCTGTAGTGAGCGCGGCAAATCCGGTTCAAAACGCATCATTCCGCGCATCATTCGACTTTGGAGACCGCCTGTGGCCGCCCAATACGCCTTCGTCATGAAGGACATGACCAAAACCTTCCCCGGCGCCGCCAAGCCGGTGCTGAGCAACATCAACCTGCAGTTCTATCAGGGCGCCAAGATCGGCATCGTGGGCCCGAACGGCGCGGGTAAGTCGACCCTGATCAAGATCATGGGCGGCATCGACAAGGATTTCACCGGCGAGGCCTGGCCCGGCGAGAACATCACCGTCGGCTATCTGGCGCAGGAGCCCCAGCTCGACCCCAGCAAGTCGGTGCTGGAGAATGTGAAGGATGGCGCCCGCGCCACCGCCGATCTGGTCGACCGCTTCAACGAGATCAGCAACATCATGGCCGATCCGCCGGAGGACGTCGATTTCGACGCGCTGATGGAAGAGATGGGCGATCTGCAGGGCAAGATCGACGCCGTGGACGGCTGGACGCTGGACAACCAGCTCGAGATCGCGATGGAAGCGCTGCGCTGCCCGCCGTCCGACTGGTCGGTGGAAAATCTGTCGGGCGGTGAAAAGCGCCGCATCGCGCTGACCCGCCTGCTGATCCAGAAGCCGGACATCCTGCTGCTCGACGAACCGACCAACCACCTTGACGCGGAATCCGTCAACTGGCTGGAAAACCACCTGAAGGAATACCACGGCGCGGTGCTGATGATCACCCACGACCGTTACTTCCTCGACAATGTGGTGGAATGGATTCTCGAGCTGGATCGCGGAAAGTACTTCCCCTACGAGGGCAACTACTCGACCTATCTCGACAAGAAGGCCAAGCGCCTTGAGCAGGAAAGCCGCGAGGACGAAGGCCGCTCCAAGGCGATCAAGGACGAGCTGGAGTGGATCCGCGCCGGCACCAAGGGCCGCCAGACCAAGTCGAAAGCCCGTATCAAGGCCTTCGATCAGCTGGTGGAATCGCAGGAAACCCGCATCGTCAACAAGGCCCAGATCGTCATTCAGGTGCCCGAGCGCCTGGGCGGCAAGGTGATCGAGGCCAAGAACATCACCAAGGCCTATGGCGACAAGCTGCTGTTCGAGAACCTCTCCTTCCTGCTGCCCCCCGGCGGCATTGTCGGCGTGATCGGGCCGAACGGCGCGGGCAAGTCCACGCTGTTCAAGCTGCTGACGGGTCAGGAACAGCCTGATGAGGGCACCATCGAGATCGGCCAGACCGTGCGTCTGGGCTATGTCGACCAGAGCCGCGATCATCTGGACCCCAGCAAGAACGTCTGGGAGGAAATCTCCGACGGTCTGGACTATATGAAGGTCAACAAGCAGGACATGAGCACGCGTGCCTATGTCGGCGCCTTCAACTTCAAGGGCCAGGATCAGCAGAAGAACGTCGGCAAGCTGTCGGGCGGTGAGCGCAACCGCGTGCACATGGCCAAGATGCTCAAGCAGGGCGGCAACGTGCTGCTGCTCGACGAACCGACCAACGATCTGGACGTGGAAACCCTGCGCGCTCTGGAAGAGGCCATCGAGAACTTCGCGGGCTGCGCCGTGGTCATCAGCCACGACCGCTTCTTCCTTGACCGACTCGCCACCCACATTCTGGCGTTCGAGGGCAACAGCCATGTCGAATGGTTCGAGGGCAACTTCGAGGCTTATGAGGAAGACAAGCGCCGCCGTCTGGGCGATGCGGCTGACCGCCCGACCGCGCTGGCCTATAAGAAGCTGACTCGCTGATCTTTTCAGCTTTTCGGTACAGCGAAGCCCCCGTTGCCACGCGCAACGGGGGCTTTGTTTTTACTATGCTGTTTTTACACGAGAAGCAGAAAGCTGAACGAAAGGCTATGTGAACGGTTCAGCGCCATGTCAGCCAGTTTCTGATACAAAGTAACCATCAAGGCAGCATCCATCACGGATCGCCTGGGGAGCATGAGGTTACCATGGGCAACAACCGGCGCTCGGCGCATCTTGCAACAATCGCGGCGATGGCGAGCATCGCGCTGATCGCGACTCCGGCCATGGCCCAGAAGCGCGACGACAACCCCGACAGCGGTCGCGCACCTCCCCCGGCGCAGCATGGCGCCCCCGGTGGCGGCGCGCCGCATGGCGGTGGCAATCCCGGTGGCCCCGGTGGTGGTGGCCCGCGCGGCGGCTTCAACGGCGGCGGACAGGGTGGCGCGCCCGGCGCTCAGCGCCCGGCCCCGCAGCCCGGCAATCCCGGCGGTGGCAATTTCCAGCGCGGCCCCGGCGGCAATCCCGGTGGAGGCCAGTGGAGCGGCCAACGCCCCGGCTTCAACGGCAATGGCGGCGGCAATTTCCAGCGTGGCCCGGAGAACCGTGGCCCCGACAATCGCGGGCCTGACAACCGTGGGGGCTTCAACCAGCAGGGCCGTCCCGGTTTCGACGGTGGTCGCCCCGGTGGTCCCGACTTCAACAGGCCCGGTCGTCCCGACGGCCCCAGCTACAACGGCCGCCCCGGCGCGCCCGGCTACAATGGCCGGCCCGGTGGTCCGGGCTTCAACCAGCCCGGTCGCCCCGGTGGCCCCGGCTTCAACGGCCCGGGTCGCCCCGGCGGCGGCTGGAACAACGGCTGGCGCAATGACAACCGCTACAACTGGTCGGCCTGGCGCGACATGCACCGCGATGTGTTCCGCATGGGCCGCTATCGCCCGCCCTACAGCGGCTATGCCTATCGCCGCCTCGGCATCGGCTTCACGCTGGACCGGATGTTCTTCGGCTCGACCTATGTGCTGGCCGATCCTTACGCCTATCGCCTGCCCCCGGCCTATGAGCCCTATGAGTGGGTGCGCTACTACAATGACGCCGTGCTGGTGGACACCTACACCGGCCAGGTCGTCGATGTGCTTTACGGCTTCTTCCTCTAAACCGAAGCCCGACAGCAACAATGAACCCCGTCTGAGCGCCGCCATGCGCGCAGGCGGGGTTCTGCCGTTCTGATCACGGCCCGCCTTGAGTCCGCCCCGATCAAACCCCGGTCCGGCGGCAGAGGGCGTTGACCCCCGCGCCAAATTGCGACACTCAAAACGGGACAACCGCAACCATCAGCGAAGCCGGAAGCCCCATGAGCACAGCACCCGTTGCCCCCCAAGCCAATCACAGCACTGGCAACGTCTTTCCCGATATGGGGCCGGTGGTCGACAAATCCGCGCTGGAGAAACTGGGCGGCGCGGTGCGGGCGCGCCTCGCGCTGGACCCTGCCGTGTGGCACGCGCCGGTGGTGCAGGCCGAAATCGTCACCGTCACCGAATTCCTGATGCCCGACGAATGCGCCCAGATCATCGAGCTGATCGACCGCATCGCCGAGCCCTCCTCCACCTATCACGCCGATCACGATGCCTCGATCCGCAGCAGCTATTCGGGCAATGTCGACCGCTTCGATCCCTTTGTGATGATGATCGAGCGGCGGATCGACGATCTGCTCGGCATGCCCTCCGCCTATGGCGAGACGATGCAGGGGCAGCGCTATATGCCCGGCCAGCAGTTCAAGGCGCATTACGATTTCTTCTCGACCAAGGCCGCCTATTGGCCCGGCGAGCGCAGCCGGGGCGGTCAGCGCAGCTGGACGGCGATGATCTACCTCAACGATGTGGAGGAAGGCGGCGAGACAGTGTTCGAGCGCGCCGGGGTCACCGCCACGCCGCGCCAGGGCATGCTGCTGGCCTGGAACAATGCCAACATCGACGGCACGCCCAATCACTACACGCTGCACGCCGCTTTGCCGGTGGTGCGTGGGTGCAAATATGTGATCACCAAGTGGTATCGCACCCGCAACTGGGCCGGGCTGCCGGGCTGAAGGGGTTTAGTGCTGGGGCGGCTCCCAGAGTTCGACCATATTGCCCTCCGGGTCGGTGATATGGGCGAATTTGCCGGTCTGGGGTGTGTCCCAGTCGGCATGGGTGGTCACCTCGATCCCCTCACTGCGCAGGGTGGCGATCATCTCGGCCAAAGCGGTAACGCGGAAGTTGATCATCCACTGCTTGCCCGCGGGGAAGTAATCCGTGTCCTGCTTGAAGGGCATGAACAGCGCCGGGCCCGCTGTCTGAGTCCAATGGAAAGGGTCTTCGCCGCCGATGCCCAGATGCCGGCGATACCACGCCTGAAGCGCCGCCGGATCCTTGGCCCGGAAAAACACGCCACCTATGCCTGCCACCGCCATGGATGCCCTCCTGTTTTTGGGAAGGTAACGCGGGTTGAGGAAGGTAGGAAGGAGAAGATGCGAGGGGGTTACCCCCTCGCGCTCCCATAACGTCTTCCGACGAAAGGGCAGTGGTGCCGAAATGGTGTGCCTGGGCTCTCCACCTGCCCAACCTAGAGCGCCGCAGGCAGTGGATCCATGAACAATAGCACGGCTTTCGGATTATTGCCTGCGGCGCAGCGACCTTACTCTTTCGCCGAACCCATGGCGCCCACGCTGACAAAACCCGGGAGCGCGAGGGTGTAACACCCTCGCATTTCCCCTTTACTCCTTAACACCCTTCTTATGCTCCCCCGGATGCATCAGACGCTCAACCTTCCCCGTCAGCCGATCGATCTTGCGATGCAGACGCACGATCTCGATCGTGGTGCGCAGATTGATCTCATAATCGTGGCGGTTGTAGATGCGGTCACGCGCGCTTTGGCGGTTCTGGCTCATCATGATGACGGGGGCCTGCACCGCCGCCAGCATGGAGAGCATCAGGTTGAGGAAGATGTAGGGGTATGGGTCCCACTGCCGCATCCAGCCTGAGACCAGCGGGCTGTTGAGCAGCATCCAGCCCAGCAGCGTGACCATAAACCAGATGATGAAGCCCCAACTGCCGCCAACCTTGGCCACGCGGTCGGCCAGCCGGTCGCCGAAGCCGGCCTTGGCGGCCTGGGTTTCGTCATCCTCAAGGCTGATATCGCGCGAGAGGACATGGCGCAGCACATGCTGCTCGTCCTCATCGAGCTGATCGAAAGGGCGGCCCAGCAGCTTTTCGGCAAGCGCCTCGGGCGTGTTGTTGAGCTTCATGGGCCGCCTCCCCGGTTCAGATCAGGCCTTGGCACCCTCCAGCGCTTGGGCGATCAGCTTGCGCGTGTTCTCGATGCCGTAGAGCGCGATAAACGACCCCATACGTGGCCCGGTCGACGAGCCCAGCAGCGTCTCATACAGCGCCTTGAACCAGTCGCGCAGGCTCTCGAAGCCGTAATGCGGGTCCTTGCCGATTTCGTAGACGATGTTCTGCAGCTCTTCCGCCGTGGCATCGTCGCTGGTGGCGGCCAGTTCCTCGTCCAGCGCGGTCAGCGCGGCGACTTCGCCATTCTCGGGCGCGCGGCGGTTGAGCGTCGGGGCGATAAAATCGCGATTGTAGGCCAGCGCGCAGGTCACCAGCGTATCGAGCGCGGGATGCGCCTCGGGCGTGGCATCCTCGACATAATTGGCGAGGTAGGACCAGACCTGATCGCGCGTGGCATTGGCGCCCAGCACGCCCACCAGATTGAGCAGCAGACCGTAGGTTACGGGCAGCTTGTCGCCCTCGCCGCCAGCGCTGGCGCCGTTGGTGCGCAGCAGGTGCCACACGGGGTTGCCCATCTGCTGTTCGATGGGCTGGGTGGGGATCTTCTCGCGGAACTGCCAGTACTCATCCACCGCGCGGCCGATGATGCCGGGGTGCAGGCTCTTGGCGCTCTTGGGCTCGCGGAACAGGTAGAAGCCCAGCGATTCCTCGCTGCCATAGGTCAGCCACTGCTCGATGGTGAGGCCGTTGCCCTTGGACTTGGAGATCTTCTCGCCATTCTCGTCGAGGAACAGTTCGTAGATCAGCCCTTCCGGCTTGCGGCCACCCAGCACGCTGGCGATCTTGCCGCTCTGCGTCACGCTGTCGGTCAGATCCTTGCCGCACATCTCGTAATCGACGCCCAGCGCCACCCAGCGCATGGCCCAGTCGACCTTCCACTGCAACTTGGCATTGCCCTTGAAGATGCAGAGTTCGACGCTCTCGCCCTCATCCTCGAAACGGATCAGGCCGGCCTCGGCATCGACCACCTCGATGGGCACCTGAAGCACGATACCGCTGGTGGGCGACACGGGCAGGATCGGCGAATAGGTCTTGCGACGCTCCTCGCGCAGGGTGGGCAGCATGATGCCCATGATCTTGTCGTAATTGCGCAGCACGCCGCGCAGCGCTTCATCGAATTCGCCCGAATTGTAGCGATCGCTGGCCGAGACGAACTCGTAATCGAAGCCGAACTGGTCGAGGAAAGCGCGCAGCATCGCATTGTTGTGATGCGCAAAGCTCTCATGCGTGCCGAAGGGATCGGGAATGCGCGAGAGGGGCTTGCCCAGATGCTCGGCCAGCATCTCCTTGTTGGGCACATTGTCGGGCACCTTGCGCAGCCCGTCCATATCGTCGGAGAAGGCCACCAGACGGGTGGGCTTGCCGGTCAGCACCTCATAGGCGCGGCGCACCAGAGTCGTGCGCAGCACCTCCTGAAAGGTGCCGATATGCGGCAGACCGCTGGGGCCATAGCCGGTCTCGAACAGCACCGGCATATCCTGACCGTCTTTCGCCTTGCCCTGCGGATAGCGCTTGAGCAGCTTGCGGGCCTCTTCGAAAGGCCATGCCTTGGACGTCTGGGCGGCGGTCTGGAGATCGGTGTCAGTCATAGCTGGCGCTTTTGCCCGCGCGCGCGGATTTCGCAAGCCCCAACTGGGGTGATTGGCGCATTTGCAGCGCTTGTGCCCGTGGCTTGCGGCCCTTGCGGAAGGTTTCATTAACTTCTCGACAAGCGCCGCGCTTCATCCTGCCCTCACCGCCTTTTTCGGAGAGCGCCATGACCCCCGAGTCCGTTCCCGCCGCTGCCAAAACCCCCGTGTCCTTCCGCCTCCCCATGAACCCGTGCGACCGCCTGCGCCTGCATGGCCCCATCCGCTCGATGCCGCGCCCGATCTCCTTGCTGGAACGCATCCTTTTCGGCTGAAACGCAGGTTTTCCCACCGCACCGACCACGCAAACCCCTTGCAGCGCCCATATCCCCGCGCCTATGCGCTGGAACACTATGGAAACACGCGCCCTTCCCGCCCTGCATGCCAGCCACTCCGGCTGCTGGTTGCGTGAGCGTGAAGCGACAAGACTGGTCGGCAAGGGCGAGGCCATTGTCACGGCCGCCGACACGCCACTGCTGATGCTCAACGCGCCGCTGGTGGCGACGCGGCTGGGCTATCCCGATCTGTCGGGGCTGGACCTGCTGGAGCTGTTCGCTTTCGTTCACCCGGCGCGCTTTATGGTGCCCACGGCCAAGGGCCTTGCCCATGCGCTGGGCCTGACCGAACCCGAGAGCGACGAGGCCGTCCCCGCCCTGCTGCAACAGGCGGCGGCGATCCTGCTCGAACGCTGCGAAAGCCCCGACTGGGCCGAGCGCGAAGGCGCCTGGACCGGCCTGCAAGCCATGATCCGCCTGCGCTGGCCATGGGCCACGCTGCTGTCGGCGCGCATCGCCAATCCGGGCCGGGCCGAGCGCTGGCTCTTCTCCCGCCTGCCCGAATGGGAGGAGGCCGCCCCCCGCCCCCAGCCCGCGCAGATCAACTTGCCACCAGAGGCCATCGCCCTGCGCCTCGCCGAAATCACCGGTGCGCTGAGCGAAACCGGCGCCGAACCGCGCATCGCCCAGCGCGATTACGCTCAGTCCGTGGGCCATATCTTCGCCCCCCGCCCTTCGCGTGACGCGCCGCATATGCTGCTGGCCGAGGCGGGCACCGGCACCGGCAAGACGCTGGGTTATCTCACCCCGGCCTCGCTGTGGGCACAGGCCTCGGGCGGCACGGTCTGGGTCAGCACCTACACCAAGGCGCTGCAACGGCAGTTGCGGCGCGAGGCCGCCCGTATCTGGGGCCCCAACCCCGGCCCGGCCCGCGTGGTGGTGCGCAAGGGACGCGAGAACTACCTCTGCCTGCTCAACCTTGAGGACGCGCTGCAAGGCGGCTTTCAGGCCCGCGCGGGAATCATGGCGCAACTGGTCGCCCGCTGGGCCGCATACTCTGCCGATGGCGACATGATCGGCGGCGACCTGCCCGGCTGGCTGCCCACATTGTTCCGCAACCGCGGCGTGGCGGCGCTGACCGACCGGCGCGGCGAATGCGTCTATGCCGGCTGCCCCCACTACCGCAAATGCTTCATCGAGCGCGCCGCCCGCGCCAGCGCCGAGGCCGAACTGGTCATCGCCAACCACGCGCTGGTGATGGTCAACGCCGCGCGCGGCCGCGATGTCGCCCAGCGCCCCACCCGCATCGTCTTCGACGAAGGCCACCATATCTTCGAGGCCGCCGACAGCACCTTCGCCGCCGAACTCACCGGCAGCGAGGCCATCGAACTGCGCCGCTGGGTCATCGGCCCGGAAAAGGGCTCGAAAGGCCGCCGCAGGGGCCTGTCCGCGCGGCTTGCCGATGTCGCCTCCTATGACGAGGCAGGCGCCCTGGCGATCACGCAAGCCCGCGCCGCCGCAGAAGCGCTCAACGGCGATGGCTGGCTGGCCCGCGTGGTGGAAGGCGAGCCCTCCGGCCCGCTTGAGGAACTCTTCGCCGCCGTGCGCGCCACCGTCTATGCCCGCGACGAAAGCGGCGGGCAGGAAGGCGGCTATGGTCTGGAAACCGAGGCCGCAAGGCTCGACGGCCCCTTTATCGAGGCCGCGCAAAACGCCGGGCAGGCTTTGGGCGAATTGCGCCGCCCACTGGTCAAGCTGGGCCTGCGGCTGGAAGCCATCCTCGCCGATCCGCCCGACTGGCTCGATGGCCAAGGCCGCGCCCGGATCGAGGGCGCGCGCCAATCCTTGGGCTGGCGCGTCGATCTGATCGGCGCGTGGGAGGCCCTGCTGGCCCGCGTCGGCGGGCAAGCCATGGATGGCCCCGATTTCGTCGACTGGCTGGCGCTGGAACGCTCCGACGGGCGCGAGTTCGATATGGGGCTGCACCGCCACTGGCTCGACCCCACGCGCCCCTTCGCCTCCACCGTGCTGAACGGCGCCCACGGCGTGATGCTGACCAGCGCCACATTGCGCGACCGCTCCGACGCGGGCGACGATTGGGACACCGCTCTGGCCCGCTCCGGCGCGGCGCATCTCGACAGCCCGACCAAGACCGCCGCCTTCGACAGCCCCTTCGACTATGCCAATCAGGCCGAGGTGCTGATCGTCAACGATGTGCCGCGCGGCGATATTCCGGCCCTCGCCGCCGCCTATGGCCGCCTGATCGAGGCCAGCGGCGGCGGCGTGTTGGGCCTGTTCACCGCGATCCGCCGCCTGCGCGCCGTCCATGGCCGCATCGCCGACCGGCTGGCGCGCGGCGGCCTGCCACTCTACGCCCAGCATGTCGATCCCATCGACACCGGCACGCTGGTCGACATCTTCCGTGACGATCCCAAGGCCAGCCTGCTGGGCACCGATGCCCTGCGCGACGGGGTCGACGTGCCCGGCCATTCGCTGCGCCTCGTGGTGATGGAGCAGGTGCCATGGCCCAAGCCCACCATCCTGCACCGCGCCCGCCGGGCCGCTCACCCCGCCGGCGGACAGGCCCATGACGACCGCATCATCCGCGCCCGCCTCGCTCAGGCCTTCGGGCGCCTGATCCGCACCCAAGGCGACAAGGGGCATTTCGTGGTGCTGTCCTCGGCCTTCCCGAGCCGCCTGCTCAGCGCCTTTCCGCCCGGCACGCCCGTTCATCGCCTATCGCTCGATGAGGCTTTACAACGGGTGGCGGCGGGTGTTTCTGCTTGGGCCGAGGCCGCACCCGCCTCAACGGATGACTGAAAAGCACGCATGAAAACTCTGGGCATCTTCCGCCACGCCAAATCCGACTGGGACGATCCGCGCGCCCGCGATTTCGACCGCCCCCTGAATGCGCGCGGGCTGCGCTGGGCGCCCCGCATGGGCCAGCATATCAGCGGCTGGTGCCAGGAACAGGGTTTCAATTGGGACCGGGTGATGTCCTCTCCCGCCGTCCGCGCGGCGCAGACCATTGAACTGGCCGCCGAGGGCGCGGGCATGCCGCAAGGCGCGGCTCTGGCGATCAACTGGGACCGGCGGCTCTATCTCGCCAGCTCGGTCACGCTGATCGACGTGCTGCGCGAGCTGGACGAGAGCCTCAACACGGTGCTGATGGTCGGCCACAATCCGGGGCTGGAGGATCTGATCTTCGACCTCGTGCCGGACAATGGCACAAGCTCGCTGCGCGACGAGGTCGAGATGAAATTCCCCACCGCCAGCTTTGCCGTGCTGGAACTGGATGTGGAGCGCTGGGCGCAAGTCGAGGACGGTTGTGCGCGGTTTACGCATCTGATGCGACCGCGAGATCTTGCTGCGGGTGAAGCGTTGTAAGGGGTTTTAAGGGAAGAGAAGATGCGAGGGGGTTACCCCCTCGCGCTCCCATGACGTCTTCCGACGCGCGGGCAATGGTGCCGAAATGGTGCGCTTGAGCTCTCCACCTGCGCCGGCCAAAGCGCCGCAGGCAATCAAGCCATGAGAACGATAGCGCTGTCTAAGGGATTATTGCCTGCGGCGCCGCGACCATGCTCTTTGGCCGAACCCGATGCGCAACGCAGACATTAATGGGAGCGCGAGGGTGTAACACCCTCGCATTGTCCCTTTCTTCCCTGCTCACTCTTCCCCGAGCAACCGGGCCAGATCCCCCCGCAAACCGATCAGCGCATCGAGCAGATCATCCTGAGGCATGGCCAGCGCCAATTGCCCCTGAAGCGGGGGAGCGATAACCGGCATCGCCACCGGCGCCGGAACACTCGGCTCACGCCGGACCTGCACGGAGCGCTCTTCCAGATACTGCCGCGCACCGCGTAAAGTGTAGCCCTGAGCATGCACCAGCCGGTTGATATCGACCAGCAGCGCCACATCCTCGGGCCGATAATAGCGCCGCCCGCCGCTGCGCTTGACCGGGCGGAGCATGGGGAACTGGTCTTCCCAGTAGCGCAGCACATGGGCCGCGATCGACAGGGCGCGGGTGACCTCGCCGATGGTGCGCAGCGCATCGGGCGCCTTGCCATCGTCGAACAGCGTTTGAAGATCTTGAGGCTGACCCGCAGCGCCCCGGCGCGCGGATCGAGCGATAGCCGGAGCGCCCCCCGGCACTCCGGCTATCTTCGTCGGCTGATGATCCTGAGCGGCGCTGTCCCCCAAGGTGTCCCTCGTGGTCATGCCGTCAGGCTCTGCCGAGCCGAACATCGGTCATCGCTTATCACCGGCCCTTATTCACCGGAGACGCGATCTTTCAGCATCTGGCTGGCGCGGAACGTCAGCACCCGGCGCGGGGTGATCGGCACCTCGACACCGGTTTTCGGGTTGCGCCCGATCCGTTCGGTCTTGTCCCTCAAGAGGAACGTCCCGAAGCCAGAGATCTTGACGTTCTCGCCTTCGGCCAGAGCGTCGCTCATGTGATCGAGAATGGCTTCCACCATGCCAAGCGACTCAGCACGGGAATAACCCAGCTTGCGATTGATGGCTTCGGCCAGATCTGCACGTGTCAGTGTGTTCATGGAGCGCATCTGCTCCCCCCCATAGCCCTAAGAATGGCGACCCTCCCGACTCAAATGGATATCAAATCCACACGGGATTACAATGCCATCCTGCTTAACAGGAGGTTCCCACGCGCCGATTTGTTCCAGAATGGCGCTCAAAACCGGAAATTGCCGTCGAGCACCCATGCTGAAGGGAGGAAATGCAGGAAGATCAGATGCGAATCAGGCTGGCGCCCCAGGTAAAGCCGCCGCCCATGGCCTCGATCATCACCAGGTCGCCCGGCTTGATCCGCCCGTCGCGCATCGCCACGTCCAGCGCCAGGGGAACAGACGCGGCGGACGTGTTGGCATGGCGATCGACAGTGACCACCACCTTCTCCGCCGGCATGTTCAGCTTGCGGGCGGTGGCGTCAAGAATGCGGGCATTGGCCTGATGCGGCACCAGCCAGTCGATGTCATCGGCGGTGAAGCCGGCATCGCCCAGCACCTCGCCCAGCACGCTGGCAAGGTTGTTGACGGCATGACGGAAGACCTCGCGGCCTTTCATGCGCAGCTTGCCAATCTCGCCGGTGGTGCTGGCGCCGCCATCGACATAGAGGAGCTGGTTATGCGCGCCATCGGCATGCAGGCGGGTGGCCAGAATGCCCGGAGCATCGGCAGCGTCGCTCTCGCGCGCTTCGAGCACGATGGCACCGGCGCCGTCGCCGAAGAGCACGCAGGTCGCGCGATCTTCCCAGTCGAGGATGCGGCTGAAGGTTTCCGAACCGATCACCAGCGCGCGCTTGGCCATGCCGGTGCGCAGCATCGAATCAGCCACGCCCACCGCATAAACAAAGCCCGAGCAGACCGCCGCCACGTCGAAGGCGATGCCTCCACGCGCGCCAATGGCTTCCTGGACGATGGTGGCGGTGGCCGGAAAGGTCTGGTCCGGCGTGGCGGTGGCCAGCACGATCAGATCGATGTCGGCCCCGGTCAGGCCGACGGCCTCCAGCGCATTGCGCGCGGCATCGGTGGCCAGCGTGGCAGTGGTTTCGCCCTCGTCCGCGATATGGCGGGTGCGGATGCCCGTGCGCTCGACGATCCACTCGTCGCTGGTGTCAACCTTCTCCGCCAGTTCGGCATTGGTGACGATACGCACCGGCAGCGAGCTGCCGGTGCCGGTGAGCACGGATCGAAGGGTCACTGAGAAGCACCTGCCACGGACTTTGGGGTGTTGCGAATCTTGTCGGCCCCAAGCCGATCAAGGTCGGCGGAAATATGCTCGGTCAGCTTTTCCTCCAACAGCCGCTGGGTCACGCCCACGGCATTGGCCACGCCCAGCGCATTCGCACTGCCGTGACTTTTCACCACGATGCCGTTCAAGCCCAGGAAGACGGCGCCATTGTGATTGTTGGGGTCAAGATGATGCTTGAGCAGCTCGGTCGCGGGGCGCGAGATCAGGAAGCCGATCTTGGAGCGCAGCGAGGAGGCAAAGGAACGACGCAGCAGATCGCCCACGAAGCGCGCGGTGCCCTCGACAGCCTTCAGGGCGATGTTGCCCGAGAAGCCATCGGTCACCACCACATCGACCTCGCCGCGGCAGAGCTTGTCCGCCTCGGTAAAGCCGTCGAAGGCGATGGACAGATCGGCGGCGGCGGCCTTGAGCTGGGCTGCGGCATCGCGCAGTTCCTCGGTGCCCTTGTTGTCCTCGGTCCCGATGTTCAGGATGCGGACGCGCGGCTCGGCCCGACCGGTCACGATGCGCGAATAGGCCGCGCCCATCAGGGCGAACTGCACCAGATTGCGGGCATCGCATTCGGTGTTGGCGCCAAGGTCGAGCATGACCAGATCGCTGCTGTCCAGCGTGGGCAGCAAAGCAGCCAGCGCGGGCCGGTCGATGCCGGGCATGGTGCGCAGGGCCAGCTTGGAAATCGCCATCAGCGCGCCGGTGTTGCCCGCCGAAAGGGCGGCGCCGGCAAGGCCGTCACGCACGGCGTGAATGGCCAGCCCCATCGAGGTGGTGCGCGCACGGCGCAGAGCCTGACTGGGCTTTTCCTCTCCGCTGATCACGTCCTGCGCATGCAGGATCTCGACGGCGGAACGCAGATCGGGATGATGATCGAGAGCGCTGCTGATCTGGGCCTCGTCACCCACCAAAAGGAAACGCGCACGATCGTGGCGCTGGCGAGCCAAAGCCACGCCAGCGACCATCGTGCGCACACCCTCATCACCGCCCATCGCGTCAACGGCGATACGCGGCAAAGTCATGGGTGCATACCTCCTGCTGTCAGCGCGCGATTGCGCTTACAGGCCAACCGCGACGATCTCGCGACCATTGTAATGGCCGCAAGCGTTGCACAGGTTGTGCGGGCGCTTCAGCTCGCCGCAGTTCGAGCACTCGTGGAACGCCTCGACCGACAGCGCGTCATGGCTGCGACGCATGCCCCGGCGAGAAGGGGAGGTTTTTCTTTTGGGGACAGCCATGGAGGCACCTGTTCCTGAAAATTCGTTACCGACAGTAAAAGCCGCCTCAATGCATCTCAGCACCGGCGGAGCGAAGGCGCGCCTATAGCGAATTTAGCGTGTGTTGCAAGCATCTCTGGTCTAATCGGCGCAACGACCTGAAAGATATCTGTCATCAACCGCCCGAGGGGGAAGCGACAAACATGCCCGTAAGCCTGACAATCCCGATGATCCTGCCCACCACGCTGGCTTTGGCAGCGGCAGCGGCGCTGATCAACTTCTGGCTGAGCCTGCGCATCGGCCAGTTGCGCGGCAAGCTGAAAGTGGATGTGGGCGATGGCGGACATGATTCGATTTTCCGCCGCATGCGCGCTCACGCCAATTTTTCCGAGAACACGCCGCTGCTGCTGATTCTGGTCGCCGGCATCGAGCTGAGCGGCAAGGGAAGCTGGTGGCTGCCGGTGGTGGGCGCCGTCTTCATGCTGGGCCGCGTGACGCATGCCTGGGGCATGGACGGGCGCTTCAAGGCCGGGCGCGTCTTCGGCGCGGTCTCGGCCATCCTGATCCAGCTCGGGCTGGGCGGTTTTGCGCTGTTCGTGGCGATGCATCAGATGATGCACCCGGCCTGACGGGACTTCAGGGGGCGGTTCGCGCCGCCCCCCTTGCCTGTTAACCGTAGCGGCTGCCCACGAAGGGGTTGGTCAGCATCTCATGGCCGAAGCTGCTCATCGGGCCATGGCCGGGGATAAAATTCACATCCTTGCCCAGCGGCCACAATTTTTCGGTGATCGAATCGAGCAACTGCTGATGGTTGCCCTTGGGAAAATCGGTCCGCCCGATCGAGCCCTGAAAGATCACATCCCCCACGATCGCCAGCCGTGACGGTTCGTGAAAGAACACCACATGGCCGGGCGTATGGCCGGGGCAGTGAATCACATCCAGGGTCAGCTCGCCCACGGTGACGGTGTCGCCATCCTGCAGCCAGCGGGTCGGCTCGAAGCTCTTGCCTTCCAGCCCCATGCGGGTGTTGGGATCGTCGAGACCCTCGATCCAGAAGCGGTCGCCCTCATGCGGCCCTTCCAGCGGCAGGCCCAGCTCCTCGGCCAGCACGCCGGCCAGACCGCAATGGTCCATATGCCCATGGGTGACGAGCAGCTTTTCCAGCGTGACACCCGCCCTGACGACGCCCGCCTTCAACTTGTCGAGATCGCCGCCCGGATCGACCAGCGCGCCGCGCATCGTTTTGGTGCACCAGATCAGCGAGCAATTCTGCTGGAAGGCGGTGACAGGAATGATCGCCGCGCGAAGGGGCGGTTCGGGCTTGGTAGGATTGGTGGCCATAAGATCGGGGAATAGCCGCGAAAGTGATAGGCGCAAAGGGCATTGCACATCCCCGGACACGGCCTATAAAAACTCAACTCTTTTGGTTGGGATTTTACCGAATGCGCCTTGCTCTTGCTGCCATTGCCCTTGCCTGCACCGCCGCCCCCGCTCTGGCCGCCCCGGCGCCGCATGTCGCCATCGGCAGCTTCGACCAGCTTAAACAGCCGCTGCCCCTGCCCTATGACGAGAACGCCGATGCCAAGGCCGATGTCGCCAAGGCCACGGCCAAGGCGAAAAAGGAGCACAAGCTGCTGCTGCTCGATTTCGGCGGCAACTGGTGCCCGGACTGCCGCGTGCTGGCCGGCACCATCGAGCTGCCCGAGGTGAAGGCCTTCGTGGAGAAGCACTATGTCGAGGTGACCATCGATGTGGGCCGCTACACCAAGAATCTCGACATCTGGGCCAGTTATGGCCAACCGCCACGCCCCAAGGGCGTGCCCGCCGCACTGATCATCGATCCCAAGACCCGCAAGGTGCTGAACCCCGGCCATGAAACGGCCCTGTCCGACGCGCGCCATATGAGCCCGCAGGCGCTGGCCGACTGGCTGGCAAGCTGGACGAAGTAAACGCCGGGGCGGGCGGGCTTAAACCCGCCCGCTTTTCCACACCACGCGCCCCACGATCGCCACCTCGTCGAGCGGCAGCTCATAGGGGGCATAGAGCCGGTTCTCGCTGATGATACGCAGATGCCCCGGCCGCTCGAAACTCAGCTTCTTGACCAGCAGCGTGTCGCCCAGCCGCAGCACATGCACCCCGTCGCGCCAGCCGTTCGGGCGCTGATCGACAAGAATTTCATCGCCATCATGCAGCAGCGGCTCCATCGAATCACCCGAGACGGCGATGGTCGAGAGCCAGGCCGGATCGAGCCCCTGCCCGCGCAACCACTGGCGCCTGTAACGCATATGCCCAAAGGCCTGCTCCCGCCCGGCCAGAGCCCCCGGCCCGGCGGAAGCATCGAGCGCAAGGCGCGGCACATCGATCCAGACCGAGGCTTCACGCTTGCCGCCGGAAGCAGAGGATTTATCCTCCATGCCGCCCAGCTCCTTCTCGGAAATGCCGAAGAAGCGGGCCAGTGTCCTGCGGTCGCCTTCCTCCAGCTTGCGCGGGCTGCCCTTGCGGACAAACTGCTGGAGATAGGTCGGATTTCGGCCAATCAGCGCGGACAGGGCGGCAAGGCTGGTGCCGCGCTCTGCGGCCAGTGTGACCAGACGGCTGCGAGGATCGGCATCATGCATGGCGCCAATCTACCATAGGAAATATCCTAGACAAGTAGGACTTCGAATGGAACATTTAGCGAACATTATTGATTCGGGCTCCACCACAGGCGCCCATACGAAAGGGGGCTTTGATGTTGCTCAGACGGATCGAAACGTTCCTGCGCCACAGCGGCATGCCGTGGACCAAATTCGGCAGGCTGGTGGCGCATGACCCGCGCCTGGTCGCCGACATGCGCAATGGCCGGGTGCCGCGCGAGCCCATGGCCCGCCGCATCGAGGCCTTTCTCGACAGCCAGGCCGTGAAGAAGGAGGCCGATCATGCGCTTTGATTTCCGCCATGGGCGCGATCTGATCCGCCTGTTTTCCGGCCCGGCGCGCAAACCGGTGCTGGCGGGCGATTCGGGCGGCGGCGCCTCGGGCAAAAGGCGCCGCGATCCGGCGCTGCGGCTGCTCGATGCGGTGACGCGTCTGGCGGGCCCCGAGGCCGAACTGCTGTCCCATGCCGAGCGCCCCTGGGCCAGCGCGACCTTTTCGGGCACGCGCCACACCATCACGCTGACCTTTGCCGGTCAGGAAGGGGTTGCGGCGGGTGAAGGCTTTATCGCCCTGCTGCCCGATCACGACTTCACCCTGCCCGGCCAGCTGGTGGCCGACGCCGGGATCAGCGAGGTGACGCATGTCACCCAGCCTCAGCCGCTGATGGTGGTGGAGGCGGACCTGCTGCTGCTCAGCGAGGTCTGAGGCTTGCCCCCCTAGCGCCGCGCCTTCCTGCTCATGGCGCGGCCAAGGGCCGAACGCAGGCTGCTGCCCGCAGCGGCATCGCCGATATCCTCGACCGCCCAGCGGCTGCCCTCCTTCACCAGAGAGAGCCGCACATTGCTGTGATCGCCCTTGGTCTGCCAGACGCGCAGCAGCATCACCGCCCGCCCCGGCCCGGTGAACAGGCGGCTGATCGTGTCGACATGGAATGCATCGGCATCCCAGTCCTGACAATCGCAGAGCATATCCGTTTCGGAGACATCATCGCTGCCGCGCCCGCGCACCTGCTCCCAGTCGCGGATAAGCTGCTGGGTCTGGGATGTGTAGATCGGCGCGCTCCAGTAAGGGCGCTGCGTGCCGTTGCGATAGGGCGCATAGATCTGGCTCACCACGGCATCGAGCGCGCCTCCCTCGGCGAAACCGGGCGACCCGGCGGCAAGCAGCAGACTGGCGAAGACGGCGGTGGACATAGGAACACTCCCGGCAGGAACCGGGAGTGTTCTTAAAGCATCGTGCGAAAAAGTGGGAACCGGTTTTTCGCGAAAAACGATGCGACAACAGCGTGCTTTACGCCTCCAGCTTCCAGTCCCAGCCGAGCGGGTCGCCATCCATGGCCTCCACACCACGCGCGGCAAGGGTCTCGCGCAGGGCGTCGGACTGGGCGAAATCCTTGTCGGCGCGGGCCTGACGGCGGGCGGCCAGCACGTCGTCGATCTCGGCTTCGGTGATGGTCGCGGCCTTGGGTTTCAGGCGCAATTCGGCGCGGGTCAGAGCCATCAGATTCAGGCCCAGCACCGCGTCCATCTGCGCGATCACCGCCAGCTTCTGGCCCAGATCGACCTTTTTCAGCGCCACGACCTGCTCAAGCTGAGTCAGCGCGATCGGCGTGTTCAGATCATCGCTGACCGCCGCCGCGAAAGCTTCGCGCAAGGGGGCGAACTTCGGCCCCGGCTCGGCGCCCTCGATCACGGAGCCGCCCTCATCGTTCAGGCGGGCGCGCAATTGCTCAACAGCCATCACCAGACGCTTCAGGCGCGTGAGAGCGGCACCAAGGCCTTCCCAGCTGAACTCCAGCTCGCTGCGATACTGCGCCTGCAGGCACATCAGGCGATAGGCCAGCGGGTGATAGCCCTTGTCGATCAGCAGTTGCAGGCGGAGGAACTCGCCCGAGGACTTGCTCATCTTGCCGCTGCGCTCGACGAGGAAATTGTTGTGCATCCACAGCTTGGCGCCTGAATTGCCGGGTACGTCGAGCCCGCCGCTGCAGCAGAAAGCCTGATTCTGCGCGATCTCGTTGGGGTGGTGGATTTCGCGGTGGTCGATGCCGCCGGTATGGATGTCGAAGGGGAAGCCCAGCAACTGCCCGCTCATCACCGAGCATTCCAGATGCCAGCCCGGCGCGCCGCGACCCCAGGGCGAATCCCACTCCATCTGGCGCGTCTCGCCGGCGGGGGTCTTGCGCCAGATGGCGAAATCGGCGGCGTTGCGCTTGCCCTCGACGGCCTCGATGCGGCCCTCGCCCTCTTCGGTATGGGCGCGAGCGAGGCGGCCATAGTCCGCCACGCTGGCGACATCGAAATAGAGGCCGCTTTCCAGTTCATAGCAGTGCTTGTGGGCGATCTTTTCCGCGAACTCGATCATCGCGGGCACATATTTCGTCGCCACCGACCATTCCATCGGCTGGCGGATGTTGAGCGCCTTGATGTCGGCCCAATAGGCCTGCGTGTAATGCTCGGCGATGGCCCAGATGCTTTTGGCCTCTTTCGCGGCCATCTTTTCCATCTTGTCCTCGCCCGCATCGGCATCGTCGGTAAGGTGCCCCACATCGGTGATGTTGATCACATGCGAGAGCTTGTACCCCTTGAAGCTGAGCACTCTTCCAAGCACATCGGCAAACACATAGGCGCGCATATTGCCGATATGCGGATAGTTGTAGACCGTCGGCCCGCAGGTATAGACGCGCGCCTCGCCGGGGTGGACGGGCTCGAAGGTTTCGAGCTGGCGGGTCAGGCTGTTGAACAGCTTCAGGGGCGTGGCGTCAGTCATAGCCCTGCCGGTTGGCAAGGCGCGGCGAAAACGTCAACCGTCTTCGAAGAGCCCCGCCAACTGCTCGATCATCGTGCCGCCCAACTGCTCGACATCCATGATGGTGACAGCGCGGCGGTAATAGCGCGTCACATCATGGCCGATGCCGATCGCCACCAGTTGCACCGGCGACTGCTTCTCGATCCACTCGATCACCTTGCGCAGATGGGTTTCCAGATAGCCCGCCGCATTGACGCTGAGCGTGCTGTCATCCACCGGCGCGCCGTCGCTGATCACCATCAGGATGCGGCGGTCCTCCTGCCGGGCCAGCATGCGGTTATGCGCCCAGATCAGCGCCTCACCGTCGATGTTTTCCTTGAGCAGGCCTTCGCGCATCATCAGGCCGAGATTCTTGCGCGCCCGGCGCCAGGGCTCATCAGCCTTTTTGTAAACAATGTGCCGCAAGTCATTGAGACGACCGGGATGAGCGGGCTTGCCACCGGCCAGCCACTGCTCCCGGCTCTTGCCGCCCTTCCAGGCGCTGGTGGTGAAGCCCAGCACCTCGGTCTTGACGCCGCAACGCTCCAAAGTACGCGCCAGCACATCCGCCGAAATCGCCGCGATGGAAATCGGCCGCCCGCGCATCGATCCGGAATTGTCGATCAGCAGCGTGACAACCGTATCCTTGAACTCGACGTCCCGCTCGATCTTGTAGCTGAGCGACTGCCCCGGCGCGACCACCACACGGGCCAGACGCGCGGCATCCAGCATGCCCTCATCCTGATCGAAGTCCCAACTGCGGTTCTGCTGCGCCATCAGGCGGCGCTGCAAGCGGTTGGCCAGCTTGGTCACCACGCCCTGCAACCCCTTCAACTGCGCGTCGAGATAGGCGCGCAGGCGGGTCAGCTCCTCATCGTCGCACAGATCCTGCGCGGCCACGACCTCGTCGAACTGGGTGATGAAGCTCTTGTAGTCGAAGTTTTCGGGCGTTTCCGTCCACGGACGGTTAGGCCGCGTGGGCAGCATGCCATCCTCGGCATCCTCGCTGCCATCGGAATCGTCGGCATCGTCGGACATTTCGCCATCGGCGTCGTCCTGCCCCTCATCGTCGCCGCGCGTGGGTTCGGAGGCAGCCTCCATCGGCTGAGGCATCTCCTGCGAATCCTCGCCGGGCTGATCGTCCTCATCGGGCTCGTCGCCGGACTCGGGGTTTTCCTCGTCCTCGCCATTGGGTTCCAGCTCGGCGCGGGTCAGCTCCAGATGGCCCAGCATGTCGAGCGCCAGATGCTGGAAGGCCTTCTGGTCCTCCAGCTTCTCGGCCAGCGCCTCGAAATCCTTGCCCGCCTTCTTCTCGATCCAGTTGCGCACCATGGAAACGCCGCGCTCGGCAGCTTCGGGCACAGGTTCGCCGGTCAGATGCTCACGCAGGATCAGCGACAGAGCGGTCGGCAACGGCACCTGATCGGGCCGCTCGACGCGGGTGATCGGATCGCCCGCGATACGCTGCTGCAGGGCCACGCCCAGATTGTGCCGCACGCCATCATATTCATTGGCGCCCAGCGCTTCGTAACGCACCTGCTCGATGGCGTCGAAACAGGCGCGCGCGGTCGCCTCGGCCGGCTGGGCGCGGTTATGCAGCGCGGCATTGTGATGTTTGATGCGCAGCGCATAGCCATCGGCCACGCCGCGCGCCTGCATCGCGGCCTCCAGCGGGAGGCCGCGACCAGGCATGGGCACGCGCATCGTCGTGCCCGAGATGGCGGGCACATCGGCGGACCAGTTCACCTCGACCTCGGCCACGTCCGACATCGCGCGCGCGGTGCCGGTGAGTGCCTGCTTGAACCGATCGAGGGGTGTTTCCTCCGCCAATGTGCTCACCTTACTTCAAGAAAATCAGATCTTCTGGCCGGTCTTGGCCCAGTCGGCCAAAAAGCCTTCCAGACCCTTGTCTGTCAACACATGCTTGACCAGACCCTTGATGACGGCGGGCGGCGCGGTCATCACATCGGCGCCGATGCGGGCGCATTCCAGAACATGGACGCCATGGCGGATCGAGGCGGCCAGGATCTCGGTCTGATAGTCATAGTTGTCATAGATCAGGCGCATGTCGCGGATCAGATCGAGACCGTCGAAGCCATTGTCGTCATGGCGACCGATGAAGGGCGAGACGAAGGTCGCGCCGGCCTTGGCGGCCAGCAGAGCCTGATTGGCCGAGAAGCACAACGTCACATTGACCATCGTGCCGTCGCCGGTCAGCTTCTTGCAGGTCTTGAGGCCGTCGAAGGTCAGCGGCACCTTGATGCAGACGTTGTCGGCGATCTTGCGCAGCACTTCGGCCTCACGCATCATGCTCTCGTGGTCGAGGCTGACCACCTCGGCGGAAACAGGGCCATCGACCAGGCCGCAGATTTCCTTGGTGACTTCGATGAAGTCACGGCCCGACTTGGCGATCAACGAGGGGTTGGTGGTCACGCCATCGAGCAGGCCGGTGGCGGCCAGTTCGGCGATGTCCTTGGTTTCGGCGGTGTCGACGAAGAATTTCATGGCTGGCACTCCTGCGCTGGCGTGTTCGGGCGATTCCGCCCCGTGATCATGGTGGCCTATAGGCAGGCTTGGCGCGGAACCCAACCCTTCCTTTTTATACCTCTGCCCCTTCCCCCGCCAGCGCCAAGACCATAGATGGGCCCCATGACCCGCATCCGCCTGCTTGTGATGAACGCCGCCTTGCCAGTGCTGGATTACCGCGCGCCCCACGGCATGACGGTGGAGCCGGGCAGCGTGGTGGTCGCCCCGCTGGGCCCGCGCCAAATCCTGGGCGTGGTGTGGGAGCCCGAACGCCTGCCCGCCGAAGAGGTGGGCGACAACCGCCTGCGCCCGATCCTCAATGTGCTGCCGGTGCCGCCCCTGCCCGCGCCTTTAAGGCGGCTGATCGAATGGACGGCGGATTACTATTGCGCCTCCTTGGCCTCGGTGGCGCGGATGGCTTTGTCCTCCTCGGCGGCCTTGCAGGGCGGGCGCACCATGACCGAATACCGGCTGGTCGAGGGCGCCGAGCCGGGCCGTCTGACCACCCAGCGCAAGCAGGCGCTGGAACGGCTGCCGGGCGCTCAGGGCACTCTCCGCGAGTTGGCCGAGATCGCGGGCGTTTCGGAAGCGGTGCTACGCGGCCTCACCAACAACGGGCTGATGGAGGCGGTGCAGGTCGATCTTGACCGGCCCTATCCTCCCGCCGATCCCGAGCATGATGTGCCCACCCTGTCGGACGGCCAGCAGGAGGCCGCCGACCGCTTTATCGATGCGACGCGCAAGGGCCGCCAGAAGGAGGGCTTCACCCCGTTCCTGCTCGATGGCGTGACCGGCTCGGGCAAGACCGAGACCTATTTCGAGGCCGTCGCCGAAGCACTCCGCCTTGGCCGCCAGACCTTGGTGCTGCTGCCCGAAATCGCGCTGACCGAAAACTTCCTGCGCCGGTTCGAGGCACGTTTCGGGGTGGCGCCGATCCTCTGGCACTCCAGCCTGAAATCGGGCGAGCGGCGGCGGGCCTGGCGCGCGGTGGCCAATGGCAGCGCTCAGGTGGTGGTGGGCGCGCGCTCGGCGCTGTTTCTGCCCTATGCCGCGCTGGGGCTGATCATTGTCGACGAAGCCCATGAGATCAGCTTCAAACAGGACGATGGCGTGCGCTACAACGCCCGCGATGTGGCGGTGATCCGCGCCCGTTTCGAGCAGATCCCGGTGGTGCTGGCCAGCGCCACCCCCGCGCTCGAATCGATGCAACTGGCCGAGGCGGGGGTGTACCAGAAGGTCGATCTGCCCTCGCGCTTCGGGGGCGCCAGCCTGCCCGACATCCAGATCGTCGACCTCACCCAGCATCCGCCCGAGCGCAACCACTGGATCGCCCCGCCGCTGGTCGAAAAGCTGCAGGACCGGCTGGACAAGGGCGAACAGTCGCTGCTGTTCCTCAACCGGCGCGGCTATGCGCCGCTGACCTTGTGCCGCCATTGCGGCTATCGCTTCCAGTGCTCCGATTGCAGCGCATGGCTGGTCGAGCATCGCCTCTCACGCCGCCTCGCCTGCCATCATTGCGGGCATGAGGCGCCCATGCCCACCGCCTGCCCCGAATGCGGCGAGGGCGACTGCCTGGTCGCCTGCGGCCCCGGCGTGGAGCGCATCGCCGATGAAGTCGCACAGATCCTGCCCGAGGCGCGGGTGGCGGTGGTCACCTCCGACACGCTCAACAGCCCGGAAAAGATCGGCGAGTTCGTGGCGGCGGCGGAAAACAAGATGATCGATGTGATCGTCGGCACGCAATTGGTGACCAAGGGCTATCACTTCCCCGATCTGACGCTGGTCGGCGTGATCGACGCCGATCTGGGCCTCGAAGGCGGCGACCTGCGCGCGGGCGAGCGCACCTATCAGCAGATCGCGCAGGTCGCGGGCCGCGCGGGCCGCGCGCAAAAACCCGGCGAGGTGCTGATCCAGACCCGCTCGCCCAGCGCGCCGGTGATCGCCGCCATCGCCTCGGGCGACCGCGACGCCTTCTACGCCGCCGAAGCCGAAGGCCGCCGCTCCGCCTATGCCCCGCCCTTCGGACGCTGGGCCGCGATCATCGTCTCCTCCGAAGACGAGGCCGAGGCGCGCGATGCCGCCCGCGCCATCGGCGGCACGCGGCCCAACCTGCCCAATGTCGCGGTGCTGGGCCCGGCCCCTGCCCCCATGGCGCAGTTGCGCGGGCGCTATCGCTATCGGCTGCTGATCAATGCCAAACGCTCGGCGCAGGTGCAGACGGTGATCCGGCAATGGCTGGGCGGGCTGAAATTTCCGCCCGGCGTGCGGGTGGGCGTGGATATCGACCCCTATTCCTTCGTCTGACGACGCTTCAGGGTCCATGGCGCGGGCACAATGCCCCCGGCACGGATCACGCGGCGCATCAGCATCACGCCCGCCAGGGTTGCCACCACCATCGCCACGGCGCTGGCCTCCAGCCCGAAGGCACCGCCCGTCAGCCATTCGGGTCCATGGCGGGCGGTGAGCAGCAGGCCCTCCGGCGCCTTGCCGCCCGAGACCGGCACGCTGAAAATCCACCCTTGCGTGAAATTCCAGCCGCTGTGGATGCCCATCGCCAGCCACAGCCGCCGCGTCAGCAGATAGGCCGCGCCCAGCAGCAATCCGGCCTCCAGCGCGATGGCGAGGGCCGCAAACCACGTCGCCCCCTCATTGCCCAGATGCGCGAGGCCAAAAAAGGCCGAGGTCAGCGCCAGACCACCCCATGTGCCCACCATCTTCTCAAGCTGGCGCAGGATCACGCCGCGAAAGAGCAATTCCTCGCCCACGCCCGAGATCGCGGCCATAGCCACCATCGCGGCCAGATCGCCGACGCCGCCCACGCCTGTTACGGTGAGGCCGCCCAGCAGCGCCACCATGCCGGTCATCGCGCTGAACAGCAGCATGCCGAAGGCCAGCCCCGCCGCCCATTCCCGCCCTGCCCCGGCCCATGGCAACTCGGTATCCGCCGAGCGCTCTACCCAGCGCTTGTAGAGCTTCCACGCCAGGATCAGCCACAAGGCGACCAGGATCTGCACCGGGGCATGGATATGGTGGTCCGCGTCGCGCCCCAGCAGCTTTTCGGACAGGACCATCGAGACCACCTCGGCCAGCGCCAGCCAGATGAAGCCGATCACCAGCAGGCTGCCGGGGTGAAGCAGGATCCGCCGCCAGCGCGGCTGCGGAAGGGAGACAACATCGAAACTGGTCATGGGGGTCTTTCAGGAAGGGCCCTTCTTCTCCCTCACCGGCCCCGGCCTGTCGAGCTTATCTGCGTTACAAATGATTCGGTTCTGCCCGGCAGCGGCCGCATACCAATGCAGCCGCGTCAAATGGCGTATTGCCTGCATGACCAACGTGATTTCACATTTTTGACACGCGATGCCCCGTGGCGACCTCCCGGCGGCTTGCATAGCGCGATAATGCCCGCTATGCGCCCGACCATCTGAACGGGGGTCGGGCATCGGGGTCCGGTCTCTATGCGTTCAGAGTCCGGATTAAAGGGGACCGACGCGCGTGGAGAATTCCGCCGGCATCACCGCCAGCCTGCAAGGCCGCTACGCCTCGGCATTGTTCGATCTGGCCAATGAAACGGGCGTTGTGTCGCCTGTCGAGGCCGATCTTGAGAAACTGGGTGCGGCCCTTGCCGCGTCCGACGATCTGTCCAACCTGATTCGCAACCCGCTGGTCAGCCGCGACGCCGCCGGCAAGGCGCTGAACAGCGTGGCGGGCGTGCTGGAACTGGGTGAGGTTACCACCAAGTTCCTGGGCGTGCTGGCCGCCAATGGCCGCCTCTCGGCGCTGCCTCAGGTGATCGCCGCATACGGTTCGATCGCCGCCGCCGCGCGCGGCGAGGTCACCGCTCAGGTCACCAGCGCTCACCCGCTGACCGACGATCAGATCGCCGCGCTGTCGGCCAAGCTGGCCGCCCGCGAAGGCAAGACCGTCAAGATCAAGGCCGATGTCGATCCGGAGCTGCTTGGCGGCCTGGTCGTGCGCATCGGCAGCCAGCAGATCGACAGCTCGATCCGCACCCGTCTCAATTCCCTCGCTCAGGCGATGAAGGGCTAATCTCCTTCTTTCGGCTAAGCGACGAAGGGCAGCAGCCCTTCTACAAAAAGACTTCGATGAAAGGCTGAACATGGATATCCGCGCCGCAGAAATCTCGAAGGTCATCAAGGACCAGATCGCCAATTTCGGCACCGAGGCCCAGGTCTCGGAAGTGGGCAGCGTGCTGTCGGTGGGTGACGGCATCGCCCGCATCCACGGTCTGGACAAGGTCCAGGCCGGTGAGATGGTCCAGTTCGCCAATGGCGTGCAGGGCATGGCCCTCAACCTCGAGGCCGACAATGTCGGCGTCGTGATCTTCGGTTCGGACAGCGAGATCCGCGAAGGCGACACCGTGCGCCGCACCGGCACCATCGTGGACGTGCCGGTCGGCAAGGGCCTGCTGGGCCGCGTGGTCGACGCGCTGGGCAACCCGATCGACGGCAAGGGCCCGATCGAACGCCAAGGCCACCGACGCGGTCGAGAAGGTCGCTCCGGGCGTGATCTGGCGCAAGTCGGTAGACCAGCCGGTGCAGACCGGCCTGAAGTCGATCGACGCCATGATCCCGGTCGGCCGTGGCCAGCGCGAGCTGATCATCGGCGACCGCCAGACCGGCAAGACCGCCGTGGCGATCGACGCCATCATCAACCAGAAGGCCGCCAACCAGGGCGACGATGAAGGCAAGAAGCTGTACTGCGTCTACGTCGCCATCGGCCAGAAGCGCTCGACCATCGCCAACATCGTGCGCAAGCTGGAAGAGAACGGCGCGCTGGCCAACACCATCGTGGTGGCCGCCACCGCTTCGGAGTCCGCCGCGCTGCAGTACCTGGCGCCCTACGCCGGCTGCACCATGGGCGAATACTTCCGCGACCGCGGCGAAGACGCCCTGATCGTCTACGACGACCTGTCCAAGCAGGCCGTGGCCTATCGCCAGATCTCGCTGCTGCTGCGCCGTCCGCCGGGCCGCGAAGCCTACCCGGGCGACGTGTTCTATCTCCACAGCCGTCTGCTGGAGCGCGCTTCCGCGTCGCGAAGGCTCGGAACGACGAGGTTTGACCAGGGCAAGACCGGTTCGCTGACCGCGCTGCCGATCATCGAAACCCAGGCCGGCGACGTTTCCGCCTTCGTTCCGACCAACGTGATCTCGATCACCGACGGCCAGATCTTCCTGGAAACCGACCTGTTCAACTCGGGCATCCGTCCGGCCATCAACGCCGGTATCTCGGTGTCGCGCGTCGGTGGCGCGGCCCAGACCAAGATCATCAAGAAGCTGTCGGGCGGGATCCGGCTCGACCTGGCCCAGTACCGTGAACTGGCTGCCTTCGCGCAGTTCGCCTCGGACCTGGACGCCGCGACCCGCAAGCAGCTGGACCGCGGCGCCCGCGTGACGGAACTGCTCAAGCAGGCCCAGTTCTCGCCCCTCGGCTTCGAGGAGCAGACCGCGGTGATCTTCGCCGGCACCAACGGCTACCTCGACAACATCCCTGTCAAGCAGGTGACCGAGTATGAGGCCGAGATGCTCAGCTTCCTGCATCAGAACCATGCCGATGTCCTCAAGCTGATCCGCGACACCAAGGATCTGGGCGATGAGGCCAAGAGCAAGCTGAAGGCCGCGCTCGACACCTTCGCCAAGCAGTTCGCCTGAACCTTACCGGGAGGGTAATTGGCGATGGCCAGTCTTAAAGAACTCAAGCTTCGTATCAACTCGGTCAAGTCGACCCAGAAGATCACCAAGGCGAAGCAAATGGTCGCGGCGGCAAAACTGCGCAAGGCGCAGGCCGCTGCCGAGGCCGCGCGCCCCTATGCCCAGCGTCTGGCGCAGGTGATGGGCTCGCTCGCGAGCCGCATCACCGTCAGCGAGAACAGCCCCAGGCTGCTCGCGGGCACCGGCAAGTCGCAGGTGCATCTGCTGGTCGTGGCCAATTCGGATCGCGGCCTGTGCGGCGCCTTCAACTCGAACATCCTGAAGGCCGCCCGCGCCAAGGCGCAGGCCCTTCAGGCCGAGGGCAAGACCGTGCTGTTCTACCTCATCGGCCGCAAGGGCCGTGCGGTGGTGCGCCGGGAATTCCCCAAGGCGGTTGAGGCCGAATTCGACACCACCTCGGTGCGCGAACCCGGCTTTGCCGAAGCCGAGGCGATCGCCAACGAACTCGTCGCTCTGTATGAGGCAGGCAAGTTCGACGTGGCGCATCTGTTCTATTCCAAGTTCCGCAGCGCCCTGCTGCAGGAGCCGACGACGCAGCAGATCATCCCCGTGCCCGCCCCCAAGGTGGCCGCGGAGACCAGCGGCGCCGTGGTGGAATATGAGCCCGATGAGGAAGAAATCCTCGCCGCGCTGCTGCCGCGCTACCTGCGCACCCAGCTTTTCGGCGCCCTGCTGGAGAACGCTGCCAGCGAACAGGGTGCCTCGATGACCGCCATGGACAATGCCACACGCAATGCCGGCGATCTCATCAACAAGCTGACCGTTCAGTACAACCGCAGCCGTCAGGCCGCGATCACCACTGAGCTTATCGAAATCATCGCGGGCGCCGAAGCGCTCTGATCGACGACCAAAAGGAATAACCCTATGGCCACCGTGCTCACCTCCACTGGCAAGATCAGCCAGGTCATCGGCGCCGTCGTCGACGTTTCGTTCGACGGCGAACTGCCCGCCATTCTCACCGCGCTGGAAACCACCAACAACGGCAACCGTCTGGTTCTCGAAGTGGCCCAGCATCTGGGTGAGAACACCGTCCGCACCATCGCCATGGACTCGACCGACGGTCTGACCCGTGGTCAGCCGGTCTCCAGCACCGGCGCGCAGATCTCGGTCCCCGTGGGCCCGCAGACCCTGGGCCGCATTCTCAACGTCATCGGCGAGCCGATCGACGAGCGCGGTCCGGTCAACGCGACCCAGTACGCCCCGATCCACGCCGAAGCCCCGCCCTTCATCGAGCAGTCGACCGAAGCGGCCATTCTGGTCACCGGCATCAAGGTCATCGACCTGGTCTGCCCGTTCGCCAAGGGCGGCAAGGTCGGCCTGTTCGGCGGCGCCGGCGTGGGCAAGACCGTCAACATGATGGAACTGATCAACAACATCGCCAAGGCGCACGGCGGTTTCTCGGTGTTCGCCGGCGTGGGTGAGCGTACCCGTGAAGGCAACGACTTCTACCACGAGATGCTCGACGCCGGCGTTATCGCCAAGGACGCCGACGGCAATCCGACCCCCGATGGTTCGAAGGTGGCGCTGGTGTACGGCCAGATGAACGAGCCGCCGGGCAACCGTCTGCGCGTCGCGCTGACCGGCCTGACCATGGCCGAGTACTTCCGCGACGAAGGCCAGGACGTGCTGTTCTTCGTCGACAACATCTACCGCTACACCCTGGCCGGTACCGAAGTGTCGGCACTGCTGGGCCGTATGCCGTCGGCGGTGGGCTACCAGCCGACCCTGGCCGAGGAAATGGGCGTCCTGCAGGAGCGCATCACCTCCACCAAGAAAGGCTCGATCACCTCGATCCAGGCCGTCTACGTTCCCGCGGACGACCTGACCGACCCGTCCCCGGCGACCACCTTCGCCCACCTGGACGCGACCGTCGCACTGTCCCGTGCCATCGCCTCGCTGGGTATCTACCCGGCCGTCGACCCGCTGGACTCGACCTCGCGCCAGCTGTCGACCCGCTGGTCATCGGCCAGGAGCACTACGACACCGCCCGCCGCGTTCAGCAGACGCTGCAGCGCTACAAGGAGCTGCAGGACATCATCGCGATCCTGGGCATGGACGAACTGTCGGAAGAAGACAAGCTGGCCGTGGCCCGCGCCCGCAAGATCCAGCGCTTCCTGTCGCAGCCGTTCCACGTGGCCGAAGTCTTCACCGGCTTCGCCGGGCAAGTACGTCGCCGCTGAAGGACACCATCCGCTGGCTTCAAGGCGATCGTCGACGGCGAGTACGACCACCTGCCGGAGCAGGCGTTCTACATGGTCGGCGGCATCGACGAAGCCGTCGAAAAGGCCAAGAAGCTGGCTGCGGAGGCCTGATCCATGGCACTGCATTTCGAGCTCGTCACGCCTGCGCGTCTGGTCCGGTCCGAGAGCGTCCACATGGTGGTCGTTCCCGGCACGGAAGGCGAGTTCGGCGTGCTTGAAGGCCACGCGCCCTTCATGTCCACCGTGCGCGACGGCGTGCTGAAGGTGTATCGTTCGGAGAACGGCACGCCGGAAGACATCGTCGTCTCGGGCGGCTTCGCAGAGGTGAGCGCCAGCGGCCTCACCGTGCTGGCGGAGCATGTCGAGGGCTGATTTTTCTAGCCTTCGTGCATTTAGAAAGACCGGGTGGCGGGGTTCCGTTGCCCGGTTTTTCTTTGTTTTGAAGGTTTCGAAGTGAAGATGCGAGGGGGTTACCCCCTCGCGCTCCCATGAATGTCTACATTGCGCATCGGGTTCAGCCTTGCGCCCTGTTTGCCGCGCCGCAGGCATTAAATGATCTGCCTGCGGCGCTTTATGTTGGGCAGGTGGATAGGTCCCGCACCACGATCGGGTGCCATTGCCCTATCGTCGGAAGACGTAAAGGGAGCGCGAGGGCGATGGCCCTCGCTTTTCTCTTTTCTTCCCTGCCAACCCGTAATCCCCCTCACCCGTGCTTACTCATTAGCAAATCCTCAAAGTTTCCGCCTTATTCACCACCACCATACGCCATACCCACGCGGGACATGGTGGGTCGTGATTTCGAGGATTGAAACTTATGAGCGCATTCGGGCGACGCAACGGCCCCACCAGCTTCGGGCAAGGTGCGCGACCGCAATTCGGCGTCGCGCGGCCCATGCAGGGCGGCGGACCAGCTCCGGCAGCTCAGCCGCAGCAGCCGCCCGCCGGCGGACAGCAGTTCCCGCCGCTGCCTGCCGAATCCGCTGCGCCCGCGCCTGCCCCGGCCCCCGCGCCGTCTGCTCCCCAGCCCCTGCGCAGCGAGGCCATGGCGCGCCTCGACGAGCGCATGAACACCACGGTCGAGAACACGCATAAGGCCGAAGGGTTCGAGGCCAGCGTCCACAAGATCAAGGAAGAGGTCCTGCCGCGCCTGCTGGAGCGCGTGGACCCCGAAGCCGCCGCCACCCTGACCAAGGACGAGCTGGCCGAGGAATTCCGCCCCATCATCATGGAGGTGCTGGCCGAGCTGAAGATCACCCTCAACCGGCGCGAGCAGTTCGCGCTGGAAAAGGTGCTGATCGACGAGCTGCTCGGCTTCGGCCCGCTGGAGGAGTTGCTGGGCGATCCCGACGTGTCCGATATCATGGTCAACGGGCCAGATCAGACCTACATCGAAAAGAAGGGCAAGCTGACCCTTTCGACGATCCGCTTCCGCGACGAGCAGCATCTCTTCCAGATCGCCCAACGCATCGTGAACCAGGTCGGCCGCCGCGTCGATCAGACCACGCCGCTGGCCGACGCCCGCCTGAAGGACGGCAGCCGCGTCAACGTCATCGTGCCCCCGCTCTCGCTGCGCGGCACGGCGATCTCGATTCGTAAGTTTTCCGAAAAGCCGATCACGCTCGATATGCTGCGCGATTTCGGATCGATGTCGGACCCGATGTGCACCGCGCTCAAGATCGCGGGCGCCTGCCGTATGAACATCGTGATCTCGGGCGGTACGGGTTCGGGTAAAACGACGATGCTCAACGCCCTGTCGAAGATGATCGATCCGGGCGAGCGCGTGCTGACCATCGAGGACGCCGCCGAACTCCGCCTGCAGCAGCCGCACTGGCTGCCGCTGGAAACGCGGCCGCCCAACCTTGAAGGCCAGGGCGCCATCACCATCGGCGACCTTGTGAAGAACGCCCTGCGTATGCGCCCCGACCGCATCATCCTGGGCGAAATTCGTGGCGCGGAGTGCTTCGACCTCCTCGCCGCGATGAACACCGGTCACGATGGCTCGATGTGTACGCTCCACGCCAACAGCCCGCGCGAATGCCTGGGCCGTATGGAAAACATGATCCTGATGGGCGACATCAAGATCCCCAAGGAAGCCATCAGCCGCCAGATCGCGGAAAGCGTGGACATCATCGTGCAGGTCAAGCGCCTGCGCGATGGCTCGCGCCGCACCACCAACATCACCGAGGTGATCGGGATGGAAGGCGATGTGATCGTAACGCAGGAGCTGTTCAAGTTCGAATATCTCGACGAAACCGACGACGGGAAGATTATCGGCGAGTTCCGTCCTTCCGGCCTGCGACCTTATACTCTGGAAAAGGCGCGGCAGTTCGGGTTCGATCAGGCTTATCTGGAAGCCTGTCTGTAAGAAAGAATGACGCAGGGGGCGTTACGCCCCCTGCACCCCCGTTACGTCTTCCGGCGACAAGGCAGCGGCACCCGGTCGTCATGCAAGACCTCTCCACCTGTCCAGCGCAAAGCGCCGCAGGCAGCTATATCCGGCCATTTCATGCCTGCGGCGCGGCAAACTGGGCGATTGGCCGAACCCTATGCGCAACGCTGACAGTTAAGGGAGCGCGAGGGCGATGGCCCTCGCATCTTCCCTTTACCCCCTTGAATCACCCCACCATCCAGAACTTCACCGCCCCGGCGGCGGCCAACACCCCCACCATCGTCGCCCAGAACGACAGGCCCCGCCACGGCACCCAACCCACAGCGTCAGGATCAGCGCGGCGCATCCGGCGGCGATCGGCCAGCCAGCCCAGCACGGCCACCATCGCCGCAAAAACCGCAACCGATGCGCATATGGTAAAGTCCAATTCCATCGCCTGCTCTTGCCTCAACCGGCTGCGCGGGTAAACGCAAACTCATGCCTGTTCATCAACGTCCTTTTCTGGCGCTGGGCCTGCGGCTTGGTGCGGCGCTCGCTTTGTCCAGCCTGTATATGCTGGTCAAGCTGGTGCATCAGATGGGCGTTTCCCTGCCCGAGATCATGTTCTGGCGGCAGGCGGGAGCCTTGCCCCTGCTCACGCTTTGGGTCGCGTTGCGCGGGCAGTGGTGGCAGTTGCGGACCACCCGCCTCAAGAGCCACGCCACCCGCTCGCTGATGGGCATGTTCGGCATGCTGGCCAATTTTGGCGCGACGATCCTGCTGCCGCTGGCGGTGGCAACGGTGCTGGGCTTTACCACGCCAATGTTCGCGGTGGTGCTTTCGGCTTTGATGCTGAAGGAAAAGATCGGGCCGTGGCGCTGGCTGGCGGTGGCGCTGGGCTTTGTCGGCGTGCTGGTGATCGCTCGGCCTGGCTCGATGGCCATCTCACCGCTGGGGGCCTTTGTCGGGCTGGCCTCGGGCTTTATGGTGGCGCTGGTGGCAATCCAGTTGCGCGATATGGGCCGCACGGAGGCGCCGCTCTCGGTGGTGTTCTATTTCTCGCTGATCGGCACGGTGCTGATGCTGCCCACCCTGCCTTTCACCATGACGCATCACACCGGCCTGCAATGGACGGCCATTCTGGGCATGGGCGCGGTGGGCACGCTGGCGCAGATGCTGGTGACGGCCTCGGTGCGCTATGGCCCGGTGTCGACGGTGGTGGTGATGGATTATTCCTCGCTGATCTGGACGACGCTCTATGGCTGGCTGATTTTCGACCAGATGCCGCCCTCCAGCACCTGGCTCGGCGCGCCTCTGGTGGCCTGCGCCGGTCTGGTGATCCTGTGGCGCGAGCGGGTGCGAACCCGCGCCGCGCTCACGCCGCAAGGATAGAGCGCGCCCTCACGTAAAGCTCACCGCGGAAGGTGCAGATGCTGCCCACCGCAAAGCCGATCAGCGCATCGCTGGCCAGCGCGAGCCATTCCGCATGGGCCGCGCCCGCCTCGATCATTTCATAGCGGGCGAACTGGCGCAGGACGATCACGCCGATCAGCAGCATCATCGCCGCCGCCGATTGGCGGATAAACAGCGCGCCGGTGACAGGATCGCGGCCGATATGGGTGAATTTCGCCCGCTGCCAGCCCAGCGGCACGCCTAGCACCAGCCCTGCCCCCAGAGCAGCCCAGCCCAGAGGCGCGGGCGGGCGGGTGATCAGCATGGCAGTGATCCCCGCCAGAGCGATCACCGGCAGGATCAGTGACAAGGCCGGGCGAAAGGGGCGCTCCCGCCCGATCTGGCGGCTGCGCAGCGCCAGAACCACCACGATCACCGCGATGGGAATCCATTGGCTGTAAGGATTGGCGCTTTGCATAAACAAGAAAACCCTGTGACTGTGTTAGAATGATAACACGGCCACAGGGGATGCCAAGATACAAGTTTCAGGAATTAAAAAGAGAATGCGAGGGTGTTACACCCTCGCGCTCCCATTAATGTCTACGTCGCGCCTATCAGGCAGCGTCGCCCTTCCACACCAGCACCGGCTTGCGCGCGGCCAGGGTTTCATCCAGCCTGCGGCGCGGGGTGAAGTGCGGCGCCGTCTTCAGGCGTTCGTCACCCGCGCGGGCACGCTCGGCCAGCGAGCGCATCGAGGCAATGAAGCGGTCGAGGCCAGCGCGGCTTTCCGTTTCGGTCGGCTCGATCAGCATCGCGCCATGCACCACCAGCGGGAAATAGACCGTCATCGGGTGGAAGCCCTCGTCGATCAGGCCCTTGGCGATGTCCAGCGTCGAGAAGCCCGAGGCCAGACCTGCATCGCTGAACAGCGCCTCATGCATGCAGGGGCCCGCCTTGGCGAAGGGCGCCTCCAGCACATCTTCCAGCTCGCGCAGGATGTAATTGGCGTTCAGCACGGCATCTTCCGACACCTGACGCAGGCCATCATTGCCATGCGAGAGGATATAGGTCAGCGCGCGGGTGAACATGCCCATCTGGCCATGGAAGGCGGCCATACGACCAAAGCTCTGCGCATGGCCGGTCGAGGCGATTTCTTCCTCTTCCACCAGATGCACACGGCCATCGGCCTCACGCTGTACGAAGGGCAGCGGCGCGAAGGGCGCCAGCGCTTCGGACAGCACCACCGGACCCGAACCGGGACCGCCACCGCCATGCGGGGTGGAGAAGGTCTTGTGCAGGTTGATGTGCATGGCGTCCACGCCCAGATCGCCCGGACGCACCTTGCCGACGATGGCGTTGAAATTCGCGCCATCGCAATAGACGTAACCGCCCGAGGCATGCACCGCGTCGGAGATCTTTTTCAGATCCCGCTCGAACAACCCGCAGGTGTTGGGGTTGGTGATCATCACGCCGGCCACATCGGGGCCGAGGCGGCTGATCAGCGCTTCCATATCCACGCGGCCATCCGGCGTCGCGGGGATGCTCTCCACGCGGAAACCGGCGAAGGCGGCGGTGGCGGGGTTGGTGCCATGCGCACTTTCGGGGACCAGCACGATGTGGCGCTTTTCGCCCTTGACCTCGATCGCGGCGCGGATGCAGAGCAGCCCGCACAGCTCGCCATGAGCACCGGCCTTGGGCGACAGGGCAACGGCGGCCATGCCGGTCAGGCCGATCAGCCAGTCCGACAGTTCGGCGATGGCTTCAAAGGCGCCAGCGACCGTCTGCTTGGGCTGCAGCGGGTGGATATCCGCAAAGCCGGGCATCCGCGCGACCTTCTCATTGAGGCGCGGATTGTGCTTCATGGTGCAGCTTCCCAGCGGGAAGGGCCCCAGATCGATGGCATAGTTCTGGCGCGACAGGCGGGTGTAGTGGCGCACCACCTCCGGCTCGGTCAGGCCCGGCAGGGCGGCGGGCGCCTTGCGCAGGAACTTCGACAGCCCGGCGACCGGCCCGCGCTTGGGCGCATCGATGTCCACACCGGTCTGGCCAGCGCGGTTGAGTTCGAAGATCAAGGGCTCTTCAAGCTGAAGACCCTTGTCGCCGGAGACGGTCATGGGCTGCACGGAACCGTCACCGGCCACCATTTCAGGCTTCCAGCCCGAGGCATTCGGAGCGTTCATATCAGGCCCCCTTCTTCAGAACGTCGGCCAGCGTGGCGGCCAGCGCTTCAATGTCGTCATCGGTGGTGCATTCGGTCGCCGTCACCAACAGGCCGGCATGCAGCGCCTTGTCCTGCGGATAGAGGCGACCCAGGGCGACACCGCCCAGCACGCCCTTGTCCGCCAGCGAGCGCACGGCTTCACGGGCGTCGGCAGGCAGAACCACGGTGAACTCGTTCACGAACACATCGTTGAGAACGGTCACGCCCGGAATCTGGGCGAGACGCTCCGCCGTCTGACGCGCACGGTCATGGTTGACCGCTGCCAGTTGGCTGAGGCCTTCGCCGCCCAGCAGGCTCATATGGATGCTGAAGGCCAGCGCGCAGAGACCCGCATTGGTGCAGATGTTGCTGGTGGCCTTCTCGCGGCGGATATGCTGCTCGCGCGTGGAGAGCGTCAGCACGAAACCGCGCTTGCCCTCGGCGTCTACGGTCTCACCACACAGACGGCCCGGCATCTGGCGCAGGAACTTCTCCGAAGCGCCGAACAGGCCCAGATAAGGCCCGCCGAAGTTGAGGCCGACGCCCAGCGACTGCCCCTCACCCACGACGATATCCGCGCCCAGATGGCCCGGCGCCTCGATCAGGCCCAGAGCGACCGGCTCGGTGACCACGGCCACCAGCAGCGCGCCCTTGGCATGGGCGGCGGCGGCAATCGCGGCCAGATCGGGAATGCGGCCCAGAATATCGGGATACTGCACCACGACAGCGCCGGTCTGGTCGTCGATGGCGGCGATCACCTCGGCGTCGTCGGGCTGGGCCGACAGAACCGGAGAGCGCGCCTCGATCACATCGCCAGTGAACTTGGCCATGGTTTCGGCCGTGCCCACGTAATGTGGATGCAGGCCGCCCGAGAGCACCGCCTTCTTGCGGCGCGTGACGCGGCCCGCCATGGCGATGGCCTCCCAGCATGCGGTCGAGCCGTCATACATCGAGGCATTGGCCACATCGGTGCCGAACAGGCGCGCGACCTGCGTCTGGAACTCGAAGAGCACCTGCAGCGTGCCCTGCGCGATTTCCGGCTGATAGGGCGTGTAGGCGGTCAGGAACTCGCCGCGCTGGATCAGATGGTCGACGCTGGCCGGGATATGGTGCTTGTAAGCCCCTGCCCCCAGGAAGAAAGGCGCCGCGCCCGCCGACAGGTTCTTGCCCGCCAGACGCGCCATATGGCGCTCCACCGCCATTTCGCTGGCGTGCGGGGCAAGGCCTTCAACGGGGCCGGAGAGCAGCGCATCGGCGGGCACATCGGCGAAAAGATCGTCGATGGTGCCGGCGCCGACGGCCGCGAGCATGGCGGTACGATCCGCCGGGGTCAGGGGAAGATAACGCATCGTGAGATCAAAGCTCCGCGATATAGGCCTTGTAGGCGGCTTCATCGAGCAGGTCGCCCAGAGCAGCCGCATCGGTCAGGGTCAGCTTGAAAAGCCAGCCGTCGGTTTCGGCGGCGGTGTTGACCAGCTCGGGCTCGGCATCGAGAGCGGCATTGCCCTCAGCAATGGTGCCCGCGACAGGCGCGTAGACGTCGCTGGCGGCCTTCACCGATTCCACCACGGCGACAGCTTCGCCCGCCGTGACGGCGCGGCCCGCTTCGGGCAGCTCAACGAAGGTGATGTCACCCAGCGATTCCTGCGCGAAATCGGTGATGCCGACGGTGGCGGTATCGCCGTCGACCTGGATCCACTCGTGTTCCTTGGTGAAATAGCGAGTCATTTGGCGGCTCCCTTGCGGTAGTAACGGGTGGGTTGGAAAGGCATGGGCACGACGGTGGCGGACAGCTTCTTGCCGCGCACGTCGATGGAAAGAGCGGTGCCCTCGGCAGTGTGCGCGGCATCGACATAGGCCATGGCGATGGGATGGCCGAGGCTCGGCGCGAAACCGCCCGAGCAGACCGTGCCGACCTTGACGTCACCAGCGAAGACTTCGGCGCCTTCGCGGGCGGCCTGGCGGCCTTCCAGCTTCAGGCCGATGCGCAGCGTGGCGGTGCCTTCGGCCAGCACCTTGAGCACATGGTCGCTGCCCATAAAGCCGCCCTGTTCGCGGCGGCGCTTGGAGAGCGCGAAGGTGAGGTTGGCGCTGACGGGATCGGTTTCCGGCGACAGGTCATGGCCGTAAAGCGGCAGACCGGCTTCCAGACGCAGACTGTCACGCGCGCCAAGGCCGATGGGCTTCACATCCGCGTGGGCAGCCAGAGCGGTGGCGAACTCGACGATGCCTTCATAAGGCACGCTGATTTCATAGCCATCCTCGCCCGAATAGCCCGAGCGGCTGACGCCCAGCTCGATGCCGTTCCATTCATAGGGCCCGGCCTGCATGAAGGAGAGCTCCTCCACCGGCACGATATCGGCCAGCGCGGGCTTGAGGCCCAGCGAGGCCAGAGCCGCAGCGGCCTTGGGGCCCTGCAGCGCCAGCAGGCCATGCTCGTCGCGGTGGGTCAGGGTGATGTCGTCGGGCAGGTTTTCGCGCAGATGGGCGATATCGTCCCACTTGGTGGCGCCGTTCACCACCACGAAGAAGCCATTGCGCCAGCGGGTGACCATCAGGTCATCGAGAATGCCGCCGTTTTCGTCCAGCAGCAGCGAATAGCGGATGCGGCCGATCTTCAGGATCGACAAATCGGCGGGCAGCAGGGCTTCCAGAGCAGCCTCGACAGCCGACTGATCGTCGCCCTCGACGCTGACCACCAGCTGGCCCATATGGCTGACATCGAACAGGCCCGCGCTCTCGCGCGTCCAGAGATGCTCGGCCATGATGCCTTCATACTGCACCGGCATCATGTAACCGGCAAATTCCACCATGCGCGCGCCGTGTTCACGGTGCCACGCATCGAGCGGCAGGGTCAGGATCGCGGGAAGCTCATCGCCATCCACATCCACGGATTCGTTCTGTTCGTATGAATCGCTCACAACTCGGGCTTCCCTACAGATTGCACCAGATCTGGTGCCCCCTCTGTCACGGAAACCTGAGAGCTTAGCCCCACTCACCGCGACCAGCGTGAGCAGGATTTACCCCTTCGGCGGCCCTCCCGCAAAGCGGAAGTGCACTTTCCAGAGCATCGCTATCAATCCACACGGTCCCTTGTGCCTGAGAGATTCCGGGGCGGTTGCTCCTTCGGCGTCTCGCAAACGCACCCTTTCGGGCGAATCGCGAGAAACTCTCCCGCATGGATCAGCGATATGAGCGCGCCATCCACTGTTGTGACGCCCAAGTCAAAGGGCATTTGACGCCTTGTCCACCAAACAGGTCGCATCTGTTCAAGACATAAGGAGAAATCAGACGTTGCTGAGCCCCTCGGGCGCGCTGCCATGGATCTGCGCATAGCGGGCGATGGCGAAGCGGTCGGTCATGCCGGCGATATAATCCGCGATGTGGCGGCTGCGGCCCGGCTCGGCCTCGGGCATGCGGGACAGCCAGTCCTCGCCCATCAGCGACGGATCAGCGCGCAGGGCGGTGAACAGTCCCGCCGTCACCTGCTTGGCCTTGCCTGCGGTGTCGAGCTGATCGGGGTGGTAATAGAGCCGCTGATACATGAAGCGCTTCAGGCGACGCTCCTCCTCCTCCATCGCGGGCGAGAAGGCGACGCAGGCGCGGCCGGCATGGCGGACCTGATCGACGGTTTCGAGCCCTGCGATACGGCAGCGCGTCTCGGCGATCACATCATTGACCATGATGCCGATCTGGCTGCGCACCAATTCGCGCAATTGGCGATCACGCGGAGCGCCCTGATAGCGCTGCTCCACGGCATACCATTGCTCGGCCACGAAGGGCTGCTCGGTCAGTTGATCGAGCGTGAGGAAACCCGCGCGCAACCCATCGTCGATATCGTGATTGTCATAGGCGATGTCGTCGGCAATCGCCGCGACCTGCGCCTCAAGGCTGGAATAGTTGCCCAGATCGAGCGGAAAGGCCGCATCCAGCTCCTGCAAGGCCCAGCCGGGGTTGCGCACCGGGCCGTTGTGTTTGGCCAGACCCTCCAGCAGTTCCCATGTCAGGTTCAGACCATCATGCCCGCAATAGGGGCTTTCCAGACGCATCAGCGTGCGCAGCGCCTGAGCATTGTGATCCCAGCCGCCCTGTTCCTTCAGCGCCTCCTGCAGCGCATCCTCGCCGCTGTGGCCGAAGGGCGGGTGGCCGATGTCATGCGCGAGGCACAGGGCTTCGGTCAGATCCTCGTCCAGCCCCAGTTGGCGGGCGATGACACGGCCGATCTGCGCCACCTCAAGGCTGTGCGTCAGGCGGACGCGGTAATGATCGCCATCGGGCGCGATAAACACCTGAGTCTTATGTCGCAGGCGGCGGAAGCTGATCGAATGGATGATCCGGTCGCGGTCGCGCTGGTATTCGCTGCGCGGACCGCGCGCGATCCCGCCCTCCATGGGAAACTCGCGCCCGCGTGAGCGCAGGGGATCGCAAGCCAGCGGGGAGCGGGTGATCTGGGCTTCGGCACTATCCATGGCGCGGGCCTAGCTCACCGCCCCTATTGCAGCAAGCTCCCCAAGCCCGAGGGCCCGACCTGAGCGACACAGGCGCCCGCCGCCGAGGCCGTCACCTGAATCACCTGCGGATCGTTGATGCGCTGAACAGCGGCGACATAATCCATCGCGGAACGCTTGGGGCCCTGCAGCGCCTCCAGCTTGCGCAATTGCGAGATCGTCAGATGATCAACCATGCGCTGCGCCATGCATTCGGCCATCGGCTGGGACAGACCGGCGTGGGTGAGCGCCGCCTGCACCCGGCCACGGGCGATGCCCTGCACGCATCCACCCAGAACCAGCGATGCACCCAGCACCGCGATTGCAAACCCACGCATGATCCGTTCAATCCCTTCAAAACACTCAGTGCTCGAGGGATTTGACGATCTCCTCCACCATCTTCTTGGCGTCTGCCAGCAGCATCATGGTCTGGTCCATATAAAAGACGTCATTATCAACACCTGAATAGCCCACCCCGCTCATCGAGCGCTTGATGAACATCACGGTCTTGGCCTTGTCCACGTCGAAGACGGGCATGCCATAGATGGGGCTGCTCTTGTCGGTCTTGGCGGCGGGGTTCACCACATCGTTGGCGCCGATGATGAAGGCGACATCGGCCTGAGCGAACTCACCATTGATGTCCTCCAGCTCGAAGACCTCATCATAGGGCACGTTCGCCTCAGCCAGCAGCACATTCATATGGCCGGGCATGCGGCCCGCGACGGGATGGATGGCATATTTGACGTTCACGCCCTCTTTCTTGAGCGTGTCGGCCATTTCGCGCAGCACATGCTGGGCCTGCGCCACCGCCATACCATAGCCGGGGATGATGATGACATTCTCGGCTTCCTTGAGCAGGAAAGCCGCATCCTCGGCGCTGCCGCGCTTCCACGGGCGCTGTTCCTTGGCCGCACCGCCGCCTGATTCCGCCGCCGCGCCGAAGCCGCCCGCGATCACGGAGACAAAGCTACGGTTCATCGCCTTGCACATGATGTAGGAGAGGATCGCACCCGAGGAGCCGACCAGCGCCCCGGTGATGATCATCGCGGTGTTGTGCAGGGTGAAGCCCATCGCCGCGGCGGCCCAGCCGGAATAGCTGTTCAGCATCGAGACCACCACCGGCATATCCGCCCCGCCGATGGGGATGATCAGCAGGAAGCCGATCACAAAGCTGAGCGCGGTGATCAGCGCGATATCCACCATCGACTGCGACATAAAGAAGCCGAAGATGAAGAAGGCGATGGCCAGCAGCAGCACGATGTTGATGGCATGGCGCGCGGGCAGCATGATGGGCGCGCCGCTCATCTTGCCCGCCAGCTTCAGGAAAGCGATGACCGAGCCGCTGAAGGTGATCGCGCCGATGGCGATGCCGAGGGACATCTCGATCAGGCTTTGCGGGTGGATCTGCATGGGCAGCGCCGTGCCCTCCGGTCCCGTCTGCGCCAGAGCAGTGGCCACGTCATGCACCACCTCGACAATACCGAAGGCCTGCGGATTGAGGTAGGCCGCCCAACCCACCAGCACTGCCGCCAGACCGACCAGCGAGTGGAAGGCAGCCACCAGTTGCGGCATATCCGTCATGGCAATCTTGCGCGCCGTGACCCAGCCGATGCCTCCACCAATCGCGATGGCGGCGAGGATCAGTCCGAATGTTCCAAAATCAGGAACCGCTTGAAAACCACGTTCTATTGCAGTCGAAGGGCCTTCATAAGAAATTCCCATTATAGGGAAATGCGTCACCAGCGTGGTCACCACGGCGATCGTCATGCCGATCATGCCATAGCGGTTGCCCGCCCGGCTGGTGCTGGGACTGGATAACCCACGCAATGCCAGAATGAACAGCACGCCCGAAATCAGATAGGCCAGCATGGCCCACGAAGGAGTAGCGCTGTGTTCCATCACTTGCGCTCCTTCTTCTTATACATCGCCAGCATGCGCGCGGTCACGGCAAAGCCGCCAAAGATGTTGATGCTGGCCAGCACCACCGCCCCCAGCCCCAGCCATTTCGACACGCCCGCCCCGGCTCCGATACCGGAAGCCGCCGCCGCGATCAGCGCCCCCACCACGATCACCGAGGAGATCGCATTGGTCACCGCCATCAGCGGCGTGTGCAGCGCGGGCGTCACCGACCACACCACGTAATAGCCCACAAAACAGGCCATCACGAAAATCGACAGGATCGAGATAAAATCCATAACAGCCCCCCTCAGGCTAAAACTGTCAGCCCAGCAGGCGCGGATGCACCACCGCTCCGCCTTGCGTGAGGCGGATTGCCCCGCCGATTTCCTCATCCAGCACCGGAGCGCCCTTCTCCTTGTCCCAGAAGGCCGAGAGGAAGTTGTAGAGATTGCGCGAAAACAGCGCCGAGGCGTCCGCCGGCAGCCGCGAGGCCGTGTTGGTCCAGCCCATGATCTTCACGCCATGCCGCTCGACGATCTGGTCGGCCACGGAGCCTTCCACATTGCCGCCCTGCGAAACCGCCAGATCGAAGATCACGCTGCCCGGCTTCATGCTGGCAATCTGCGCGTCGCTGATCAATCGAGGCGCCGCCCGTCCGGGAATCAGCGCGGTGGTGATCACGATATCCTGCTTGGCGATATGGCCGGAGACCAGTTCGGCCTGCGCCTTCTGGTAGTCCTCGCTCATTTCGGTGGCATAGCCGCCACTGCCCTCGCCCTCGATCCCCGCGACGCTTTCCACGAAGATGGGTTTCGCGCCCAGCGACTGGATCTGCTCCTTGGTGGCGGAGCGCACATCGGTCGCCGACACCTGAGCCCCCAGACGCCGCGCCGTGGCGATGGCCTGCAAGCCCGCCACGCCCACGCCCATCACAAAGGCCTTGGCCGCGCTGATCGTGCCCGCCGCCGTCATCATCATCGGGAAGGCCCGACCATAGACACCCGCCGCATCGATCACCGCCTTATAGCCGGCAAGGTTCGACTGGCTGGAAAGGATATCCATCGACTGCGCCCGCGTGATGCGCGGCATAAATTCCATCGCCAGCGCCTCAAGCCCGGCAGCGGCATAGGCATCGATGCGCCCCCGCTGCCCGAAAGGATCGAGCCCCGCCACAACCCATGCCCCCGGCGCCACGCCAGCGAGCGCCGCCGGGTCAGGCCCCTGCACCCCCAGCACGATCTGCGCGCCCGCCAGCACACTGGCGGCATCGCCCACCCTTGCGCCCACGGCGGCATAATCGGCGTCCGCTATCGAGGCGCTCAGCCCCGCGCCCGTCTCCACCGCGACCTGCGCGCCCAGAGCGATGAATTTCTTCACCGTTTCGGGCGTGACGGCCACGCGCGTTTCTCCCTCCGCGCTCTCACGCGGAACGGCGATGATCAGCCCCCCTGCCACGATCAGCGCGTCAGCAGAAAGACGACGAAAGCCGCCAGAAGAAGAATGATCGGCGTGGAAATCTGCACCAGCTTGATGAAGCCATCATAGGTCTGGCGCGCCGCGGTCACGTCCTGACCGCCATGGTTATGCGTTGAAGGATCATGGGCCTGTGTCATGAAGTCCTGTCCCGTTCGTTGTTTTGTCACGCGATCCTATCATCACCCGCGCGCATCACAACCTTGAACTTTGGACCGGACAGCCGCCGTTACCGTGCAGCAACTTACCCGCCGCATCCGTGGCTTAAAGGTAACTTTACACCTTTGAATGTAGTGCTTGCCCATTGGCCGTCTGTTGTCGGCGGCGCCAAGGGTTGCACGCGAGCATGTCAGATACCGAACCGCGCCTGCTGATGCTGATCGACGATGAGCCCGCGCAGAGCCGTCTCATCACCGCTCTGGCCGCGCGCGAAGGCTGGCGCACGGTCGTCGTGGGTGATTCCGAAACCGCCATTGCCATGCTCGGCACGCGCCAGGGCATGCAGCTTGGCGCGATCATCCTCGACCAGTGGGTGCCGGGCGACGATGCCTGCGGCCTGATCGCCGAATTGCGCAACCGCCGCCCCGCCTTGCCGATCCTGATGCTGACCACCAGTGCCTCGCCGCTGCTGGCGGTGGAAGCGATGCGCGCCGGGGCCACCGATTACCTGATCAAGCCGGTCGCGCCCGACCGCATGATGCACGCCCTGCGCGCCGCCACGACGCGCGAGGCCCCGCGCGACGAGCTTCAACCGCTCACCGAAAAGATGCACGGTCCCGCCACCTTCGAGGCGATGATCGGCGCGGCCCCCGCTTTCCGCACGGCTCTGGCCATAGCGGCCAAGGCGGCCCGCAACCACGGCCCCGTGCTGATCGAGGGCGAAAGCGGCACCGGCAAGGAAATGCTGGTCCACGCGATCCACGCGGCCTCCATGCGCTCCAAGCTGCCGCTGCGCATCGTCAATGCCGGGTCCACGCCGGGCAATTCGATCGAATCGCTCCTCTTCGGCCACGAAAAAGGCGCCTTCCCCGGCGCCTTCGACCGGCAAGTGGGCGCCCTGCAGCAATGCGACGGCGCCACGCTGGTCATCGACGAGATCGACCGCCTGCCCCTGGCCGTGCAAGAGCGCCTCGCCGATGCCCTCACCCGCAGCGACTGCCGCCCCATCGGCGCGCGCCACTCCTTCCGGGTCGATGTGCGCCTGATCGCCGCCAGCAATTTCCCGCTCAAGGAACTGGTGGCGCAGGGCGATTTCCTGCCCGATCTGCAGGCCCTGATCGGCAACACCACGCTCTCTCTGCCATCCCTGCGCGAGCGCACCGGCGATATCCCCGCCCTTGCCCGCCACTTCCTCGCCCGCATCGGCGAGCAGCCCGGCCTGCGTAGCCTCGGCATCACCGAAGGCGCGCTGTCGCTGCTCTCCGCCTATGACTGGCCCGGCAACGTGCGCCAGTTGCAGGCGGTGTTGTTCCGCGCCGCCGTCTTCTGCGATGGCGATGCCCTGACCGCCGACGACTTCCCCCAGCTCTCCAGCATGATCACCGCCGAGCCGGTGCACACCGGCAGCAT